>WVZY01000026.1 GCA_011772205.1 Candidatus Latescibacterota bacterium | reverse complement strand
CGCTGCAGCGATCACAGCAGGAGTACATACTTGACAGGCGCTTTCTATGGAAGCGGGAGCGTGGTAAGGAATCTCCTCAGAGCCTCCCGCAACCAGGAATATGCATCTCGACAGAACGCCGGTTCTCAATCTCGAGCCGTCATTCTTCAATAAGAGCTATGGAGTTAAAAATGGGCTTCTGGACCATTTTTTGCTCCTGCTCGAAGAATAGAGTCATGGGATAACCTAAATCCATTGAATACCTTACAGGAGAAATGGAATTGAGCCGCTTCTGGGTCTTACTGCTGGCCTCCTGCATATTGCTATCCTTCACCGCTCCGACGGCACAAACCCAAGAAGCGAGAACGTGCAAGGCGTGCGGCGAGCAGATCACTGGCTCGTATTTCGAGACGGGCAGAAACTACTATCACCCTCACTGCTTCACCTGTGAGTATTGCACAGAACCCATCGAAGAATCTTATGTCGTTTATAAGGGGAAGAACTACCACCGCGCCTGCTTCGAGAAACACGTCGCCATCCGGTGCTCCGTCTGCAACGAGATCATCAAAGGTGAATATTTCCTGGATCATTGGGGAAATGCATACCACAAGCATCATGAGGAAAAGATCATTCGTTGCGATTTTTGCAATCGCTTCATTGTCGGAAACCTAATAAAGGGGATGGTGCGCTATCCAGATGGACGGCATCTCTGCGGGAAATGCAGCGTATCGGCGGTTACGGAACTCGAGATTGCCAGTTCACTGATGTTCGACGTGGCCAAGCAGCTCGGCAAATTCGGGCTTCATGTCGATCCCAGAGAGATTGAACTTCACCTTGTCGGGCAGGACAAGCTCCGGGAACTCTCTTCCGATCGCTCAGGTGATACAACAGGATTCACGGACTACGCGATCAATAAGAATTTGTTCGGTCATGTCAAGTATCAGAGCATAAAAGTATACGTGCTCTACGGAATGCCCAAGGTGCAGATGATTAGCACGCTCGCTCACGAGCTCACGCATGTTTGGCAATTCATCAACGGGCAGTTGAAGCAAGAACAAGCACTGTCGGAAGGGAGCTGTAACTTTGCTTCTTACCTGGTGCTCAGGAAAATTGGAGGAAGGGAGGGCGAATTCATCATAGAGAACATGCTCAATGATAAAGACCCAATTTATGGAGAAGGTTTCCGCCGGGTCAAGCGCTACGCGGAGAAAAACGGCCTTGCCAGCTGGCTGAAATTGTTGAAAATGAAGGATCCTTCGATCTCAACATTTTAATAAGCTCTTGCAAGTTTTCCCAACACAATCCTTCAGTACCCATTTTCATTCGGGCAAGCTCACGTTTCTTATCCGCGGTCTCGAAGGAGAATTCTTGAATTGAAAACGCCCGTTTATATTCCTTCTATTGATTTTTCTTCACAAGCATAGTGCACATCCCGCGCTTTCAAGTCGCTCATGATTTTCTGAAAACATCCCTTCGCTGCTCCCAGGAACTCCGGCGGGCATAGGCCCGTTTTCTTGAACACTCCGCTCAATATCAAGCGGGCGGCCGCCGTACAGGTATATCCCGTCGTCCTGGCCATCGATGAAATTTTCGCCTCTTCATCAGATCGATCGAACAAGTGGTAGGTGTATTCTTTGCTGCCGTTACCTTCTCGGCCTCGTATGGTGACGCGCATCACGGTGAACTCCGGCTCGTCCGGCTCCAGCCGCCATTTCGGGAAGAGTAACTTAGCTGTAACATCAATGGGGCGAATACGGATACCGCCCACATCGATCGGATCTTTGCTGAATAAACCCGTCTCTCTTATCACACGCATATATTCGATGTGTCCAGGATACCGGAGAGTTTTTTCTTTCATGTTGGGGACTTTGATAGTTTTCAATAATGTCCGGAGCCCATCCGTGTTGAAGGCTTCGAGCGTCCCAATGGGATCGAATTCGACATATTCCGCATCTGAAAGGGCGGGCTTGATTACGATCTCCCCATTCTCCACGAAACGCGCAGGACGGTTGTACTCCTCAATGACATCGATGGGCGAAAAAGGCGCCTTATATTGATACGGCCAGCTTCGTTTAACGGGGAGGCCGCCTACCAGGCATTCATAATAAGCCACTTTCATTTGCCTGTTGTGATAACCCAACGTCATATTGCACAATCCCGGCGCAACACCGCAATCGACTATGGCGGTTACTTTTCGTTTCTTGGCCAACGCGTCCAATTCGAATGGATCCTCGTTGAAAAAGGAAATGTCGACGACATTTTTGCCGGATTCGATGATCGTTTTCAGTGTTTGAAAACCTATGAATCCAGGGACTGCACCGATCACCAGATCGCAATTTTTGACAATCCCGGCGACCGCTTTCGGATCCGAAACGTCTACACTGGACGTCGCGATAGGATATTTGGCCTTTAAAAATGCGAGACGTTTCTCACTCACATCAACCGCGGTAACGCGGGTTTCCTGACAAAGGTCAGCGGCGATGGCGCCTCCCACCATTCCTGCTCCGAGGACGACAACTTTTTTCATCTCCTGCACTCTCTCTGGATTGACATCCAAGTGAAGCCCAAGTTTATTCGATCATCCAAAAAGGTTGCAAGCTCAAGAATATAGCCCCCGTGCGGCCCGCCGATTACCGTTGCCCAGCATGTGAGTTAAAACTGTGGCGGCATGGCAGCATCTTGTCATAAACTTTGTTCGATGCGCGATTTCTATCCTTTGCCCGTTTGGATTCAATTGAATTAGGAGGAGCCATGCCAAGATATTCTCTCATAAAGACGGCTTTTTTGATTCTTTCAGTACTGTCTTCGGTCTCCTGCAGCAACAGAACTCAAGACGTCAACAGTGACAGAGTCACGGCTGGCGATTCGATACGGGAGTTAAAGCTAACTCGAGAAACTGCTTCCGGACTCTCACGCCTGGCTCTTAGGTGTATCCAAAAAGAGTATCCCAACAAGCCGGCTCATGTAATGAACGACAAGAGCGAAGTGCAAAGCCCCGGAGCGTTGCACCCTACATTTTACGGCTGCTTCGACTGGCACTCGGCCGTTCATGGGCACTGGATGTTGGTACGTCTCCTGAGACTCTTTCCTGATCTACCGGAGGCCGAGGAAATCCGCAGCGCGTTGGACAAGAACATGGCCGCGGAGAACATCTTGGCAGAAGTAAAGTATCTGCAGCAGCCAAACCGAAAGTCATTCGAGCGCACGTATGGATGGGCATGGCTGCTGAAACTCGCCGAGGAACTTCACGGCTGGAATGATCCCGATGGCAGGCGATGGTCCAGCAATCTAGAGCCGCTCGTGGAGGAAATCGCTGGCCGATATTTGGACTTCTTACCGCGGCAAACTTACCCCATCCGCACCGGGGTGCATCCAAACACTGCATTCGGCATTGCATTCGCTTTGGATTACGCCCGGGCCAGTGGGAATGCCGGATTGGAAAACCTGCTCAAAGAACGCAGTTTCATTTATTACGGCAAAGATGAGAACTACCCCGCAGCCTGGGAACCCGGCGGAGAGGATTTTTTCTCGCCTTGTTTGATGGAAGCAGACCTCATGCGGCGGGTGATGGAGCCCGAACAATTCCGCGAGTGGTTTCATCGCTTTTTGCCCGAACTGATTCGTGGAGAACCCAGAAGCATATTGGAGCCGGCCGTCGTAACGGACCGGACCGATCCCAAGATCGTGCATCTCGACGGATTGAACCTCAGCCGTGCGTGGTGCATGGTGGGCATCGCTTCCGCGCTGCCTGATGATGATTCCTCCAGGGAAATCCTAATCGGCTCTGCGGCGCAGCATGCAAAGGATGCACTGGCCCATATCGCGAGCGGCAGTTACGAAGGCGAACACTGGCTGGCTTCCTTCGCCGTCTATATGCTATCAACAATCAAGGGATTATAGAACAAAGGAGGGGATTGATATCAACAGATTGCTCTTTCTCATCATTCCTGTGCACTCACATCGAAGGGTGAGGTTGTGCGCAATCAACTGGACAATCGACTCGATAGGGTGATTATTCCAGTGCATATAAGCTTTTTCCGCTTCCGAAAAAGACCATGCCATCATAAACAGTCGGATTGCAAACCATGTCGTCGGCTTCGAACCTCCACTTTTCCACGCCGGTTTTGGCATCCAGCGCATACAGATGGCAATCACCACTGCCGAAATACACGACACCGCCGGAGATCGCTGGCTTGGCCCAGACTTTCCCGTCTTTCTTGACGTCCCATATTCTTTTTCCGGTTTTTGCATCCAACGCAAACAAATGACTGTTCGAGGTGTTGAAGTAGACCATGCCATCATAAACCGCTGGATCAGCACTTATCTTATCGTCGGCTTCGAATTTCCATACTTCCTTTCCGGTTGCTGCATCGATCGCATAGGCAAAATGATCATAGCTGCAACAATAGGCAACGCCATCCGAAATGGCAGGCGCATGATAGATTTTTTTGCCGGCTTTGAATCGCCATTTTTTCTGTCCTGTTTCGATATCCATTGCATACACATTCCCATTCCAGTCAGATATAAACAGCGTTTCATCCATCATAGAGGGACTGCAGCACATTCCGTTTTCAGCTTCATACTTATATTTCAATTCGGAAGAAACAATATCCACCGCATACAAGTGCTTGTCATGACTGGTAAAATAAGCGATTCCGTCTTTGATGAGCGGCGGGAAGCACACCGATCCATCTTTCTCCAGCTTCACCCCGTCCGTCTCGAACCGCCATTTTACTTTTCCCGTTTCCAGGTCCAATGCATAGAAATATCCTTCCCTGCTCCCGAAGTAAGCGTGCTCTCTATAAATGGTAGGGGGGCCGGGCACGGCCTTTCCGGCCATGAACCGCCATTTTTCCTTTCCACCCTCCACATCGACAGCATAGGCATAACCCTCCCAGTCCCCGAAGTACACGATGCCATCATGAACGAGAGGCGGAGAGGTCACATCCCCCTCTGTCTCGAATTTCCATTTGAGCCCTTTCAATTCCATCAGGGGTTTCGTATCGTAAACACCTGTATGCTGCGGACCGCCGTTATACAAGGCGACTTTCGCACGCTTTGTGGATTGAGCAGCATCCCCGGAAAGCAGCATAACCAAAACGAATGAACATAATATCGCGCGCATCATCGTCTCCTTTTGCCTGGTCGCGTCTCTTTTTGAACGCCACAATTAGAGAGTCTTCAAGCGATCCTCCGGGCATCCTTTGCGTCCCGAACGTCTCTCCTACAGGTGGATTTTTCAGGTAAGACCGTAAGAATTTATAGTCGATGCGGGCACATCGGTTCCCCCCTTACTTCGACCTTTTTAGCGATTCGGCTTCGATGCACGGAACCTCTACCCAAAGCCGCCGAAGTGGGCTATAATAATCGACATATGACGCTTCTTTCCCTCCGTAGCCGCTGAGATTGCTCATGAGCCTGGCGATAGCCTTTGTACTGGCGATGCCACAAATGGTTGGCGATATTAGGGGGAAGTGACCGGACGCAAAAGGGACGAATGGCCGGCGGGTCCCGGTGGTTTTCCGTTGCTGGTATCCAGGCCTTTTCCCCAGGAAAATTCGAAAGGACCGTCGGTGAAACACATTGCAATCACTGCTTTCATTACAGTTTTGATCGTAAGCTATCTGGCCGGATGTGCATCGGCCCCTGAGCATCATCCCCCCGATATTCGAGTCGATGTTCCTGCGGCGTGGAGCACCGGTGGACCAGAAGGAGCCGGCCTGCGGCTTGGGGACGCGGAATGGTGGCGCGGCTTCAACGACGAGGAATTGAACGGGCTCGTTCAAGAGGCACTGAACAACAACTACGACCTCCTGGGTGCAGCAGCCCGCGTCGAACAGGCTGCGGCAATCGCCCGGATCGCCGGTGCCGATCTTGCTCCCCAGGCTTCGCTCGGTTTCCAGGCCTCTCGGCGAAGGCAGAATCTCATCGGAATCCCGATTCCCGGCCGAGTAGGTATCATTACGACCCGATCCACCTCGTTCGGAGTATCGCTCGACACCAGCTGGGAGCTGGATCTTTGGGGCCGGATCCGTAAGGGAAAATCCGCAGCGCTTGCAGACTTGGAAGCAAGTTGGGCCGATCTGGCTGCGCTGCGCCTATCTATTGCATCGCAAACCGTCAAGGCATGGTTCTCACTCATCGAGGCCCGTCTCCAGGTAGAACTTGCCGAGCAAACGGTAGAGAGTTATCAGGCCTCTGCGGAACAGGTGCGCAGCCGGTATGAAGAGGGAGTGCGGACATCTCTGGATGTGCGGTTATCGCTTGCCAACCTGGCCGGCGCGCAAGCCCTTCTCGAACGGCGACGAGAGCAGCTGGATCGATCCAAACGACAGATGGACATACTGCTCGGCCGCTATCCGGCGGGAGTGCTCGAGGGGGACACCGACCTGCCGGGCATACCGGAGGAGATTCCTTCCGGGCTCCCAAGCGAGCTCCTCGTCCGCAGACCGGACCTTTTGGCTGCGGAGCGGCGCTTCGCAGCGGCGGAGGCACGCGTGTCCGAGGCTCGCCGTGCGTTCTTCCCACGCCTCACCCTGACCGCCAGCGGCGGAACACTAACGGAGGAACTGGAAGATCTCATCGACGGTGATTTCGGAGTCTGGAACATCGCTGCGGGGATCGTTCAGCCGATCTTTCAGGGCGGCCGGCTCCGGGCTAATCTCGCGCAGTCCCATGCCGCGTCCGACCAAGCGCTTGCCCAGTACGCAACGGCGATCTTGAACGCTTTCGGTGAAGTAGAATCTGCACTGTTCTCCGAACAAACACTCGCACGTCAGGAATCCTTCCTCGCCGAAGCGACCAAGCAGTCGGATGCTGCACGCCAATTGGCCGAGCGACAGTACAACGCAGGGCTTGTCGACTACATTACCGTCCTCGAGACACAGCGAAGGTCGCTGACCTCGCAAAGCGAGTACATCACCGTAAGGCGTGAGCGGCTGAATGCTCGGATCAATCTGCATCTCGCGCTGGGCGGCGGTTTCGAATTAGCAGAAGAATGGAATCAGTTTCTGAAATCAATGAGCAGTACAGAAACGGAGGCATCCGTTGAGTGAAAGAACACTAAAAATCATTTTACCGATTGGAATTCTGTTGGTAGGTGCACTGATTGCTGTGGTGATGATCAAATCACGCGCTCCGGTAAAGACCCGCCCTTCCTCGGAGTACGCACCGCTCGTGCGCGTCGTCGAAACGCAGCCGGGTACGCACCAGCTCGTTGTAAGAACACACGGCACGGTGACCCCTCGCACGGAATCCTCCCTCGTCTCCGAAGTGTCCGGTCAGGTTGTGGACATTGCACCGAGTTTCGCTTCCGGCGGATTTTTTGAAAAGGGTGACGTGCTGCTCAAGATCGATCCGCGCGATTACGAACTGGCTGTAATTACGGCACGAGGTCAGGTGGCCCAGGCGAGGGTTCGCCTGGAAACCGAAGAGGCACAGGCCCGCGTTGCACGGGAAGAATGGAAAGAACTGGGCAACGGAGAGAATTCCCCCTTGGCCACTCGCGAGTTGCAGGTACAGGAGGCGCGCGCTGCGCTGGCCGCCGCCGAGGCCGCACTTGAACGGGCCCAACGGAACCTCAAGCGAACCCGCATTCGCGCCCCGTTTGCCGGACGCGTCCGCGAGAAAAACGTCGACGTCGGCCAGTACGTATTGCCTGGAATTCCCGTCGCTACAATTTACGCGGTCGACTTCGCAGAAGTCCGTCTTCCGATTCCAGATGCTGAACTCGCCTTTCTCGACCTTCCCGTCGACTATCATAACTCGTCGAGCAGCAGTGCAGGCCCACAAGTTCGTCTCTATGCCGATTTTGCCGGTGAACGCCGAATGTGGCAGGGGCAAATCGTCCGTGTCGAAGGTGAGATCGATCCAGTGAGCCGAATGGTTCACGCAGTGGCACAGATAGACGATCCTTATGGAAGGGACCACTCAGATAAGCAGCAGCCGCTAGCGGTGGGGCTTTTTGTCGAAGCGGAGATCATCGGTCGGGAAGTGGATAATGCAGTGCTGCTCCCCAGAAACGCTTTGCGTGCCAACAACACGGTGCTTGTTGTGGATGACAACGACAGGCTCCGATTCCGGAGTGTGGACGTTCTCCGGATCGACCGCGAGTCTGTGATCATCGGTTCCGGCCTCGACCGTGGTGAGCGCGTGTGCATCTCTAACCTCCAAGCGGTCACCGATGGAATGAAAGTGCGTACGTCCGGAGTGAGCGGAACACCAACAAAAGAAGCCGACGAAGTGGGGGATGAGACATGAATCGCGCCATCGAATGGTTTGCAGAAAATCACGTCGTAGCCAATCTGCTGATGGCGGTCATCATCGCCGGTGGGGTGATCACCATCCCCGCAATCACAAAAGAAGTATTCCCCGAATTTTCGCTCGACATGATCAACGTTTCGGTTCGCTATCTCGGTGCGGCACCCGAAGAAGTTGAAGAGGGTGTATGCGTCAAAATCGAAGAAGCAATTCAGGATCTTGAAGGGATCAAGCAGATCACTTCCACCTCTTCGGAAGGTGTCGGTACGGTGATGGTCGAGCTCGAACCAGGTACTGATTCGCAAGAGTTATTGAATGACATCAAAGCACGAGTAGACGCAATCGAAACTTTCCCCGAGGAAACTGAAAAGCCGGTGATTTCCGAACTGAGCAACCGGCGTCAGGTGATCGACGTTGCCATATCCGGAAATGCGGACGAGGCCACGCTCAAAACACTCGGTGAACGCGTAAGGGGCGAGATCACGGCCATCGAAGGAATCACCCAGGTCGAGATGGTCTCCGCTCGCCCATACGAAGTATCCATCGAAATTTCCGAAGAAGCGCTCCGCTGTCATAATTTGACCTTCAGCGCGGTGGCCAACGCCGTACGGCGCTCGTCGCTGGACATGCCCGGGGGATCCATCCGAACCCAAGGCGGGGAGATATTGCTTCGAACGAAAGGGCAGGCGTACCGGGGCCGCGAGTTCGAGAATCTCGTGCTCCTCACACGACCGGACGGCACGCGACTGCTGCTGGGTGATGTAGCCCGCGTAGTGGATGGTTTTGCGGAAACGGATCAGTCGGCGAGGTTTTCGGGCGAGCCGGCCGTAGGTATTCGCATCTACCGTGTTGGCGACCAAAACGCGCTCGAAATCGCAAGGAAAGTCAAAGCCTACGTCGAAGAAGCCCAACAACGAATGCCCGCAGGGGTTACACTCACACCGTGGAATGATTTTTCACGAATTCTCCAGAGCCGTTTGGACTTGATGCTTCGTAACGCTCGGAATGGTTACATCCTGGTATTCATCTGCCTCGCGCTGTTCTTGAAATTCCGACTGGCCTGGTGGGTCAGCCTCGGCATACCCATCTCGTTCTTGGGTGCGTTCTGGTTGCTGCCGGTTCTAGGTGTGACGATCAATTTGATTTCGCTCTTCGCATTCATCGTTGTGCTGGGAATCGTCGTGGATGACGCCATCATTGTCGGCGAGAACATATTCAAGCACCACGAACGCGGTGACAGGGGTCACAAGGGTTCCGCATCAGGGGCGAAGGAAGTCGCCGTCCCTGTAATTTTTGGCGTTCTCACGACAGTTGCCGCCTTCCTTCCCTTGCTCTACGTGTCCGGTGTCATGGGGAAGGTCATGAAAGTGGTTCCACTTATTGTTATCACAACGCTTCTTTTCTCACTCATTGAATCACTTTTTATCCTTCCGGCCCATCTCTCCCATGTCCGAGAAAGGAAGAGCAAGAGAGGGGTCAACGGGCTGTGGGGAAGATTTCAGGGCCGTTTTGCAAACCGGCTTGCCTGGTTTATCGAGCACGTTTACAAGCCTTCCCTCGATCTCGGACTCCGATTTCGCTACGCGACAGTGGCGTTCGCCACGTTGACGCTCCTGATAACGGTGGGCATTGTTGGAGCCGGATGGATCAAATTTGTCTTTTTCCCAAAGGTCGAATCCGACTACGTTTCCGCAGCCCTTACACTTCCTCCCGGCACATCGGTCGAAACCACCGCAATGGCAATGGAAACTCTCGAGGAAAGCGCGCTGCGTCTCCGCGACCAACTCTCCCAGGAAGTGGACGAAAACATACCGAATCCGATCAAGCATATCTTCACTGCGGTCGGCGATCAGCCGCTGCGCGGCATGAGAAGGGGCGGCCATGGGAATGCCAGCAGCCTGGCGGCGAGCAACGTCGGGGAGATCGCCATCGAACTCACACCTTCCGAAAATCGCAGGATCTCCAGCCCGGAAATCTCCCGGCGGTGGCGCGAGATGACCGAACCCATTCCCGACGTGGTGGAGCTCGCGTTCGCCTCGTCGATTTTCACCCCGGGTGAGCCAATCAACGTTCAACTAACCGGGCTGAACATGGAGAACCTCCAAGCCGCAGCCAACCGGTTGAAGCTCGAACTCACCGAATTCGCGGGCGTCTTAGACATCACCGACTCGTTCCGCGCGGGCAAACAAGAAGTCAAATTATCCCTGAGACCAGCAGCCGAAACGTTTGGTTTGACCCTGTCCGATCTAGCGCGCCAGGTCAGACAGGCGTTCTATGGAGAGGAGGCGCAGCGGATTCAGCGGGGACGAGACGATGTGCGAATCATGGTTCGTTACCCGGAAGAGCAGCGCCGATCCATAGGAGATCTCGAAAACATGCGCATCCGCACTTCATCCGGCGGTGAAGTACCGTTTTCCGTTGTGGCCGAAGCCGAGTTCGGCCGCGGGTATGCTTCGATTCAGCGGGTGGACCGCCGACGCGCCATCAATGTTACCGCTGACGTCGACCCCACCAAAACGAACGCCGGCGAGGTTCTGGCGGAATTAAGGGCGAGCGTGCTGCCGCTGATTCTCGCCGATTATCCCGGCGTCTCCTACTCTTTCGAGGGCGAACAGCGTGAGCGGGCTGAAAGCATGGGTGGTTTGATACGCGGATTCATATTTGCGTTGATTATTATCTTTGCTTTAATGGCGATCCCTTTCAAATCCTATATTCAACCGCTCATCGTCATATGCGTGATTCCATTTGGGTTCGTAGGAGCGGTGTGGGGTCATATCATTATGCGGTTGGACTTGACCATACTGTCGATGTTTGGCTTGGTAGCGCTGACGGGAGTAGTTGTGAACGACAGCATCGTCTTGGTTCATTTCGTGAACCAGAAACGGCGCGAAGGTTTACCTGTTTACGATGCGGTGTGCCAGGCCGGCATGATACGCTTCAGGCCAATCTTGCTCACCTCTCTCACGACGTTTGCCGGATTGCTTCCGCTGTATCTGGAGAGGAGCGTGCAAGCGAAGTTTCTCGTGCCGATGGCCGTTTCACTAGGATTTGGAGTTGTCTTTTCAACGTTCATCACACTCATGATCGTACCCACGGCTTATTTGATACTGGAGGACATCAAATCGCTCGCTTTTAGAATGTTCAAAGGCCAGCTTGCCGAAGATGAGGAATCTACCGTGCCTTCGGCAGCACCTTCATCCGGGAGCCGACAATAAGCTGCGTCTTTCAAACGCACGCAAGCTACAACATGGATTATCTCCATGAACTTACCTCCTGCGAGCTCTGTGAACACCGATGCAAGGTAGACCGCCTGGCAGGCGAAAAGGGCGTCTGCCGCGTGCTAATACCGGAAGTCGCCTCACGAACACTGCATCCGGCCCCTCCCGAGAGCTACACAATCTTCATGTCCGGCTGCAACTTCAAATGCCTCAACTGTCAGAACTGGTCCATTTCACAATATCCCGACAACGGAATGCGCATTGACGGGTATGTCGCACCCGAACGACTTGCTGCGGAAGCCATTCGTATGATCCGCTCCCTCGCCGGAAAAGCCATGGGTGCAGACAGGATCTTTTTCTCCGGGGGTGAATCCACGATCCATTTGCCATACATCGAGAAAGTCGTCGCCGAAGCCAGGAAGCTCGATCCCTCTTGTAAAGTGAATTTCGACACGAACGGTTTCATGACGGAAGCTTCGCTCGAGAGAGTCCTCGATTTAACGACTTCCATCACTTTCGACATCAAGGCCTATTATGACGAAACTCACCGGGCCCTCACTGGATCACCTGTTGATCCTGTTCTGCGCAATGCCGAAACGGTGGCCAGGAGAGCGCCGGAAAAATTGTGGGAATACCGGATCCTCGTCATACCAGGAGTGAATGAAGAGGACATTGAGTTCCTCTGCCGGTTTTTGGCAAACATATCGGAGAATCTCCCCGTCTGCTTTCTGGCTTTCCGGCCCAACTACATCCTGGATGATCATCCGGGAGCCTCCCGGACGCTCATGATGAGGTGCATTGAACTGGCCTCTAAAGCCCGGCTGAGGAACGCGACATGGTCAGGCGTTACGGATCTACCCGGGCGAATCCGCAGCGTTGGCGGCACACCAGAATCCAGCTACAATAGGGCCGGTGCGAGGGTAGCGGCTGCGTATGCACAGGAGCAAAGATGCGAAACGCACCCGCGGAATTGTAGCAGCTGCCCCACCAATGACAACTGCACTCTAAAAAGGTACATTCCCCGCACATGCTATTGAGCCATGACTAAAGTTGATTGCAAACTCGTTGCCCAGGGCTTCAAGCCGGGAAGCTGTGCCGTAGAAGTCAACGGGAAAAGAAGCGTGGCTTGCGTTGCAACTTTGAGAAAGCATGAAGGCAGCCTTCAGCGCCTCATAAGCGCCGTTCACCTTTCCAGACCTGAAAACTACCTGTCCATCTATCAGTCCGGCTGCAACTTGTCGTGCAGAAAATGCCACTCCTGGTATTTCAGCCAGGAGGCGAAAGGCCAATGGCAGTCGCCGGAACAGATTCTGGAGCAAGCCATCGCCTACGATAAGCAGGTAACATTGCACGAACCCAGAGAAAGAGCAACCGCATGGCACGCATCCGAGAGCTGCAGGTGCTGTGGAAGCTGCATTGTGAACGACAAGAGATCCGACTCGTGCCCCGGCGTCACCCCGCCGGAATCGGTTGTTCTGAGCCCACAGGGCTTTGGCCCGGCACGAAATATCGTGGCGTTCACGGGTGGAGACTTGACTTGTCTTCCCGAGTTCTATGGAGAATGTACCCGGCTCATCAAGGATCGAACGAAACTATGGGTGTTGATCGAGACCAATGGGTACGGCCTCACATCGCGGAATCTCGATTATCTGCAGGAGTCAGGCGTGGATGCCTTCTGGTTGGATATCAAGGCCTTCGATCCCCGGACGCACAAGTGGCTCACCGGATGCACGAACGAAAGTATTCTGCACCTGCCGGAAGAAATGGTCAAACGCGGATTCGTGCTCGAAGTCCTCTCCCTCTATATCCCGAATCTTGTCGAGGGAGACGAATTAGTCAACATCGCCCGCCTGATCGAAAAAGTTGATCGCACTATCCCGTTTACCGTTCTGGCGTTTTTCCCGGAGTATCGAATGCGCGATTACCAGACACCTACCATTGAGAAAATGGTAGAGGCATATAAAAGGATCAAATCACTGGGACTGGAGAACGTGAGATTGGGCAACATCGGCGTTTTCGTCCGCACCGAAGAGGACCGGCAATATCTCTCCAGCCAGCTTGGAGACGAAGCGTATTAGCCTTGATCCGTCTAAGAATTGCTGCGACTTATCTCGTAAGCTGCTTTATCCTTAACATAATTCAAGGTGTTAGGCGTGTCTCGTTCACCCCGAGGCGATTTCCGCAGCGCGCTATAACTTTAGATGCGCGCGAGGACCATGAGCCGAGGGGTGAACGAGACACGCCTACCGTTCATTTTTGACGCATCAAGGTTGAATGTTCTCAGTTTCGCGGGCTACCGAGTAACAACCACTGCGATAGTACCTTGTTCCGGAGCGTCCGGCTGAATGTTTGTTACCGGCTGAACCCGAAGGACATCACCAAGAAGGATGGGTGTCAACTGCTCGATGATTTCTTTGGCTAGACGATTCGCATCATCGAACGTCCGTGCGGATACTTCGATGCGAACAGAGGCGTCTATGCCCTGCTCCTGGTTCAAGTAATTCGCCACCTCGAGCAAGATCTCCGGCGGAGGTGCGGCTGCCCCGTAAGGGCCTCTCTGCGACCTCGAAAGCTCTTCACCAGAGAACAACATCATCAAACCCTCGGGCAAGTTGACCATGTATGAAGGTAGTTCGAATCCATCCCCGACAAAATTCCTCTTATTACCTGCGCGATCGTACGCCTCGAGGACATAGGAATACACCAATCCAGGTGGAACAGGCTTCCCCTCGAGAGAGCGTCCATCCCAGACAATTTCCTTGGGCGGTTTGCCTTTGCCCTCGAAACTAGCTACGGTTTCTCCTTTCGAATTGGCCACCAGTAACCGCCATCGGTCAACGCCCTCGAGCGCAGGTCGAAAACGAGCGACGCCATTGGTCGACAAATGATCTAGCCACGGTCTTGCAAAGCACTGCCGCCGCACACCCGCTGACCTGGCAAGGAATGGGGTGAAAAAATCCAACATATCGCGATCAAGCACAGCATGAATGCTCTTCCATTCCAAACCAGGTGCCGTTCCAGGTTCCAAGCTAAGGATCAATTCAGGGCGTTCGAACTTGATCCTGATGCGATCTTCACCTTCGATTTTCAAGCTCTTGAATACGGTCCCCTCCTCGCCACCACGCAGTTTCATGGTCGAATCTTGTGCGGCTTGTGCTTCGGTCTTTGCTTTTTTTGCTTGCTCTTCTGCAGCTAATCCACCTGAGATCGCTGCAATGATAAACAACGCTGTCGCTATGGACGTTCCGAGACGCCGAGGTCGAAATGCGCTCATGTATCTACGCTCCATCATATCTTCTCCAGTTGCTAATAAGAATCGCTCAGGCGGTAATGAAATGTAATCGTACCCCACTGCTCACCTACTGTACCTTTCTTCATAGGTTCAAAGCGCCAAGCAAGAAGTGCATTGATGGCGTTCTCATCGAAATCACCGAATCCTGAAGTTTTCTGTACCATTACATTCTCTTTGACCCGTCCATCTGGCAGGACGACGAAATATATGGTAACCGACCCTTCGACAGCCTCCTGCTTCGCCCAATCCGGATACTCGGGCTTGGTGAAAGAAATGAGCGGTCGGTCGGCAACCGGTCCCGTGAGGGATGCTCCGGCTATGGTTCGCTGAGCTTGCGTATCGGGTTTATCTGATTCGACCGGTTTGACCGTTTTCTCCGGTATCGGTGTTGCCAGCATCGTCGATCGCTGAATTTTCTCGGGCGAACGCTTCAGCTCGACCGGCGCAGATCCAGTCGGCTTATGACGAGTCAGATCTTTTGGGCGATCCTTCGAACGTGCTTCGTTTGCAAATCCTGCCAGTGTCGGCCTCCCAACAGGGCTGGAAGGCGTCAGAGCCACGACCTTTGAGGGCTTATCAGTTTTTTTGCGCTGCAGCACGGCCAGACGCTCCTTGAGCTTGTCCTCCACCACTTCTTGTGATTGGGGCTCCAGTACAACATCGGCAAGTGGGTGTTCGCGCTTGAAATGCTCGCGCTTTTCGTGAACAGATGGTTTTTCCAAGGGAACATTTTCTATCTCCGCTAATTCGGTTTTGGCAATCAAGACAGGGAGAGATGGAGGAGCTGATTGCACTGGTTCAATCCATGTGATCTCTGTTAATGTCAATTCCTCTTGAGTTATTTTTGGGATAAGCGTGAACCACAGGAACAACAACAAATGGAGCCCGAAGCTAACTGCTATTAGCCGTTGAGTTCGGATTTTAATGGTAGCCATTTCCAAGCTCAAATGCGCAGCTTTCACGGCTTCTCCTTGCCCCGATGGCGCGTTGCGATCGCTATGCGCTTCGCGCCAGCAGATTTTGCATCTTTTATGACTTCTCGAATCCTTATGTAAGGGATTTCAGAGTCGGCACGCACGACCACCAAAATATCGTCCTTCGATGCTTCGGAAATTCGCTTGTTCAGCATAGGAATCAAATCGTATTGAGAGATCTTCACATCATCAACGGCCAGATCCCCGTTCTTTCCCAACGTAATGCTCAAGCGAATCTCATCTTCGACGCTTCTCGTCTTTGCCTGCGGAAGATTGATATCCATTTTTATGGCGGTGATAATCGGTGCCGTTATCAACAAGATTATCACGAGCACCAATGCTACATCTATGATTGGCGTCACATTGATGCCGGCCACAAGAGGAGCTTCTTCCATGAAACGGCGCTTCATATTATTTACCTATAACAGCGATTTCCGCTGCCCCTGAAATTTTAGCCTGATCGAGTACATCAACGAAGGAACCGTGAGACACTCCGTCGCTGCAATTGATCACGACGATTCGACTTGCATTCGTTGCGAGCAGCGGTTGGAGCGTTCGTGTCAATTCGCTCCTCGCCACCAGCTGCCGGTTCACTTTGACGCTATCCTCCGACACCACATAGAGCTCGATCCGTTCCTCAACTTTCTTCTTTTCTGCGGCTTTGGCGCTCGTCCGGGCTTTGCGCACAGCGATACTCGACTCGAAAGCCAGTGGAGTGGCGATCAGCAGCATGACGACCAAAACCAGCGAGACATCGATCAACGGAGTCATGTTGACTTCGTGCACGCCATTTTCCGATTGTCTTGATTTTCCATGAAAGATCATGCCTCTTACCTCTATCTAACGAGCTCCGGGGTTTCGGTGGTTTTTGAACTCTCCCGTGACTCGTAGCTTTTGGAAGTCCCATCCGATTCACTGCGACGGCGATCCTCAGCTCCAGCGCTCGCCTCCACACTCTGCAAGGCACCTTTGATCGTGCGTGTATGGTTCTCCGCTATTGTGAGCATCACGTTCATGCGCCGGGAAAAATTGTTGTACAGTATTAACGCCGGTACGGCTACCACCAAACCGGCTGCTGTCGTAACAAGCGCTTCAGCTACACCAGCCGCAACAACGGTAGGCGCCGCTGAACCGGTCTGAGCCATATCGTGAAAGGCACGCATGATCCCCCATACTGTGCCCAATAATCCAATCAAAGGCGCAATAGCGGCCATGGTTCCTAGAATGTTCAGATTTTTCTCCAGTAAGAGCTTTTGCTGGCTCAGCGCGATCTGCATGCGCTCTTCCAATGACGCCAGATGCTCTCCAACTTTTTGGAACAATTCCCTGGCAACAGATCCCATTGGATGTTCGCTCGATTCGCAAGCCCAAGCTGCCGCTTTGATATCTCCGCTCTTGATCTTCTTCAAGCATTGAGCGAGAGTCTCATCTGGCTTTCCCGTCCGCTTCCAGAAATAATAGGCTCGCTCGAGTGCGATACCTAGGGTGATGATACTGCAACCTACAAGGACCAAGAAAATCCAGCTACTGCCGGTCGCCTCCATCCAATTGAACTCAGATAACATTGTGACACTCCTTTTCGACGTGTGCGTTACTTGGCAAATGCTTCGAGCTGTGACACACGCTCCTGCGCTGCTACGACCAGCTCGGGATCCTTTGCATTCCGGACCAAGTCCTTATAAGCGAGAATTGCCTTTTTATAGTCTTCTTTCTTTTCATACAGAGCGGCACAACGGGCTACCGCCGAAAGTCGAAATGCATCTTCCTTATTTTTTGAAGCCATGGCTTTATTGTAGGCGTTGATCGCGCTATTTATATCCTCCAGTTGCTCGTAACAGACACCGAGGCGATAATAAAGCTCAATCTTAAGATCGCTCGATGGTTTCGAAGAGAGGGCCAGCTTGTACTCTTTTACGGCCATATCCATTCTGCCTGCCGTCTCATGCAGGTCTCCGAGCTGATAAGCAACTTCAGCCGCGCGTTTATCATCTTCTGGGTGTTGTTCGCGGTATTTTTCCAGAGCCGCTTGCGCCTCATCGATCTCCCCCAGCAATTTCTTGCAGAGGGCGAGATTGAACAGTGAGGCCAGCGCCATCTCATCCGATCCGCCTTCGTCGATCACCGCAGTGAAATCAATGGCGGCCCCCATGTATTCCCCATCTCCGAATCGAATACTGCCAAGGCGAAAATGCACCGTGGAGCGCAGCTCGCTCTTGGGAAAGAAAATCAAAAACTGCTCATACGCGACTTTCGCATCATCTATCGAATTGCCTTTGTTATAGGATTCTGCCATTAAAAAGTGCGCCCGGTCAGCTGCGGAATATGAAGGAAACTGGCTCACAACCCTTCGAAACTCTTCAGCCGCCTCGAGAAATTCGTCTGCCTGATAATGACGCATCGCGATCTCGAACTGAGCATCGGCGGCAAAAGCGCTTTTGGGATACTTCTCTACGAGTTCTCCCAGAACTTTGCTGCCGTCTTCTTGCTGACCCAACCGATACAGCGACATCTCCATCCCGCGTTCGGCCTCCCGGGCCACGCCCGTTCCTGGAAAGCGGTTGGCCACTTCTGAATACAATTCCAACGCTTCGCGGTCCCGTCCCGCATTGAATTCACACTGCGCAAGGCGCAGCACGCCAAGCGCTGCAGCACGGCTGCCCGAAAAATTATCCAGGAGACCCTGATAGCATCTCTTTGCGTCATCATAATATTCCGCATGGAAATACAAATCCCCGGCCCTTACCCATGCCCTCTCTGCAATCTCCGCAGAAGGGTCCACAGCGACCACCCTTTCCCATCTGTCCACCGCATCCCCGTTCTGCTCCAAGCGGTAATAGCAGAGCCCCGATTGGTAGAGCGCGAGCAGGTGATCCGGGTGAGAGGGATAGCGCCGAATGAAATCATCGTAGGTTGCCGCCGCATCTTCGTACGCCTTCTTGTTGAACAAAATATGTGCTTTATGAAGATAGGCCGTGCTCAGGTGTTCGGTGGAACCATGAGATGCATACCGCGCCAGCATGCGCTCCTCTATCTGAATCGCCATGTCATCCCTTCCCTGCTGGGCGTACGTCCAAGCAAGCAGCCGGTTGGCCGATATGCCGATCTCATGTTCTGGGAACTCATCGATGAGCGTTTCAAGAACATCTTGCGCTTCATCGAAACGGGCTTGAGCTGCAAGAGCGTCGGCGTCTATGAGCAGAGAGTATGCACGCCACTGGGAATTGCTTGGAGGCATTTTCAGCAGCATCAGATGGGGAACGCCTGATAGTTGCCCCATATTTCCCAGTTTATGATAAGACAGCTCGAGCAGGCACAGTGATGCTTCCACCAGTTCCTGATGTTCAAGCGAGGCAAATACGATCGTGCTGTCCCCCTGATCCTGAGCGTAACGGTCAAGAACCAGTTGGAAATAGGGGATTGCAGCTTTGGGACGAGCTTGTTCGAGCAAGCCTGCCCCAGCAAGATAGGCTGCAGCTGGTGCCTGAGGAGCCAAAGGATATCCCGAGACGACTAGCTGGTACGCACTGGTTGCTTCATTATGCCTGCCCAGCTCATCCAGACACCGCCCTACTCGGTACTGAGCGCTTGCTGCCAGTTCGTGTTCAAAGTAATCCGTGAGAACGCGGTTGAATTCGAGAATCGCTTCCTCATGCATCGAACGGAAAACAAGGACCTCGCCAAGAAGCAGTTGAGCGCGGGCAGCGTAACTCTTACCCCTATATCGCTCAGTTACCTCGCGAAGAAAAGCGGTTCCGCTTTCGGCATCTCCGTCCAGAAACATGCACGTCGCCCTGCGCAGTTCGGCTTCGGCACGGACATCCTCGTTTGTCGCACTGTCGATCACACGAGCAAACTCTTCCACTGCGCTTTTGTAGGCCTTGCTGATCAGAAATATATTGGCCTTCGCCAGCATCGCATAATCACGAAGCGTCGACTCGGGAAAGCGTTCGTAGACTCTCTGGTAAAGAGACGCAGCTTCCAACATTTCTCCGCGAGTTTCGAAACACAGCGCACGCAGATAAAAGGCCGCCGCCGTGTTCGACTCGCTGCCCAATATAGAATCAGCTTCCGAGGGCAGGCCGTTGAGATAAGCGATCGTTGACTTGGCCAACAGAACGCGCTGATCTTCACGCATAAATGGGAAACGTGCTTCGAGGTCGGCCAGTACTATCGACGCCTCTCGCAGCGTGTCGCGCCGAATCGCATTCCAAGATTTCGCAAGCAAAACTTCGGATAACAAGGGACTTTTTCTATACCTTTTGATCCATCTATCCCATTCCTTTGCTGCATCGTTATCGCGGCCATCCGCTTCCATAGAAACAATCCTTAGAAATCCAGCATCGTCTGCGAAAGGGCCTTTGTCATCTTCATTCTCTGCTTTCTTGAATAGCTCCAACGCTTCACGAAAATCTTTGAGCGCGTAGTGAATCTCTGCAGAGAGATAATACGCAGCCGTTCGTTGTTCAGATGGGACTCCCGCATCCAACAGCTCCTCGATCGCCCGTTCCAAGCTCCCGAGGCTATCCCTGCGTTCCGAAGTCGGAAGAAGTCTCGTCCAATCCAACTCCATACCGATTTTGGTGAGCGTCACCATTGAGCTACCGTCCACTGACTCATCATCGCCCGTCGCGCTGCTTGGGAGTGCGAAACTCAAAGCGGAAGGCATGATGAGCGCCGCGCAGGCTAACGCAAGAAGCTTATACGAAGGATTCAAGCTCAGACGAAACATGCCCACAACTCCTTATTAGTCATCCTTTGTGAAGACAGGCACCGCGCCCCGGGGACCTTCCGTCGTAATTTCCACTTTTCTCTCATGACCCACGAATTCGCGGCCTTCCAGATCGATCACGACGAGCCGATATTTATAGATGCCGTCGGGAAGCGACAAACCGCTCTCGTCTTTGCCATCCCACATCACGTGAGCAGGCGGCGTGCCCTTACCACCGAACCTGCGCACAATGTGCCCGGACTTGTCTTCGATGTCGAGACTCCACCTTTCAGCATCCGCTTTGGTCTTGGCCTTCAGGTAGAACTTGGTTACAGACTGCTGCCCCAGCGGGGAGAAAATGGGTGGCACGGCTTCGGAAGATGCGAAGAATCCTCCGAATTGATAGGACATGCCAAAGCGATGAGTCACACCCAGCTCGTGGTCGGTTGCAGCATAATCGAACCGCATACCTGGCATAATGCGATAGCTGAATCCACCCGAGGGAGATGATTCCGTATAACCAAAGCGCAGCGCCATGTTCCGATGAACCCAGAACTCGGTGCCGCCGTGAAAGCTTGCGCCGGGGCCGGAACGGTGATTGATTTCACCCGTGATGAGCGCGCGGCCCGAAAAGAATTCAAAGGAAAAACCACCTCGAAACTCAGCTGGATAGCTCTCATCTATAGCTCGAAGCGTCAACGTCGGTCCTCCCACGTTCAGCACAGAGGCACCAAACCGGAGCGAACGGGTGATGTTGTAGAGCAATCCCAGATCAAAACCCACCCCTGCAGCGTCGAACTCCTCTATCGACTGCCTCACAACTTTGACATTTGCTCCAAGCGAAAATCTGCGGTTCACGCTTTTGCAAGCGGACAATACGAATGCGATGTCCCCTTCACTGAACTCTCCCATCGACTCGTTGAGCTCATTGGTTCTTTCGAACTCCCCGGATCTCAGATTAAGTATCGTTAATCCAAAGCTTGGGAATCTACGCGCTGGGAAAGCAAAACTGACCCCGTTGATCGAGGTGCTTTCAAACAAACGCGCTGTTTCGACGTAGACCTGATTTTGTGACAGCAAAGAGAGTCCGGCTGGGTTCCACACGACGCTGATGGGCTCCGCGGCCGCCGCGACAAAAGCGCCACCAATTCCCGCGGTTCGCGCGCCCAAATATGTAGATAGCCAATCTCCTGGAACGCCTCCGTCTTGATCCTCTGCTCGCACGGTACCTCCGCTGCAAACGACCAACCCGATGTTCAGGATTATGGCCAAGGCGACCCCGCGAAAGCTGCATGTTGAGAAACGAAACATGGGTCCTCCTGGTTACCGCACCAAAGCAATCTTGCGGCGCATGACATGAATGGTTTCACCGTTACGTACTGCCTCGACGACCAGAATGTATCCACCACTCGAAACAAATTCGCCCTCTCCGTTGCGCCCGTCCCACTGAACCTCGTTAAGGCCGCCAAGGCCCCCCATCACACCGGGTGGATACTCCTCGCGGAATACAAGTCCACCAGTCAGAGTGTAGATTTTCAGGGTGACTCTTGCGTCATCGGATAGCTTGTAAGCAATTGTCGTCGGGGCTTCCCCGGGATGGAATGGATTGGGATAGTTTGTGATCGTGCCTGCTGGTTTATTTGGATCTACTAATGCAGTTTCAATATCGTACTCCGCGATCAGTGCGTTCGATGTGGCCCGAATGCGGCTGATCCCAGGCTCGCGCGGGCTGAGAAAATCCGCCCTGGCGAGCCCGCCCGAATCCGTTAAGGAATCGATAGGGGTCAATGTGCCTGTCCCGCTTATCAGTTCGAATACCACAGGTTGATCGGGTACGCCATTGTCATATGCGTCCAGAACGATTGCGCGTATCGCGGCGTGTTTGTTACCACCAATCCACGATGGATTGCTGGTCAATTGAATGACATCGGGTGCTCCCGGTGTTACCGTAATCACTTCGGTGATGGCGGGATCATTGCCGGCATCATCGGTTATCACGAGGACAATCGCTTCAGCGTAGGTATACGTCTCCGCTACCGTTCGTTGTCCCTGAAGGAGTTGGAACTGGGTTGTGAGAAGCGTGCCCCTTCCGGGTTGCTGCGTGGATGCGTTTTGAACCTCGACCGAAATGAAAGAGTTGATTTCCTGGATCACGCTCCCGGCATCGTTCGTCACTTTGACCGTCAGATTGAAAGGCTCGCCGGCCTGGATGTTCGTCGGACTGACTTCCGCCTCGAGATGAAATCCACTCGAAATGGCCCGGACCTGCGTCATACTGGTCGGCATCAATGGTTGAGTGACATTGCTGGCCATAATCCATTGATATCCACCCGTCGATAATCGGACACTCAGCTCGACCCGACCATCTACGAGTGGCGTATCGGGTGGTAACTCGGCCATTGGGTCCCCTGATGTGATGCGAATCACATCGCTAATACCGGTCACTGGATTGAACCAGGCATCTGTCGCATACACTTTGACATTGAATGAGAAGTTTATGGATTGATCCGTCGCTGCTCCCGTGCGTCCCTCTGCGGTTCCCGGCGCGAGCTGCTCGCCCGGTGCTAAAATGAGAATACGCGCGTACGGTCCGGAGATAATGTTTACCGGCAATGATGTGTGCGGATTGATTCCGGTAGAATCCATGTCGATTGCAGTTATCGTCTGGCTGCCTGCCTTGAATACGACCACCGGCACTACTATCTCCCCGTTCACAAGATTGGTATCGCTTGACATCGTCGCAAACGAATCGCTGGAACTCAGGCCCACGCGGTTCGTGATGCCCGGAACGCGATTCCAGAACTGGTCAACTGCACGAATCGTGATATTGAAACTCGAACCAGCATTCTGATCCAACGGCTTTCCGACGTAACCCGAGGCAGTCCCTCCCTGAGGTGTTTGACCGGGCAGGAGAACCTGGAGCCCCGAGTACCCCGCCGGCAACACTTCGAAGTTGTTGCTCACTCCAATATGGGGTGGCGTGGAGAAATCCGAGCATGTAAACGCAACAGCTCCCCCCGCGCCCCGAAAGACCATATCACCGCTCCAGACGCCATTGGCAAACGTGATGGCTTCAGGATACATGCTACCCTGTCCCGTGTTTGCCATTAGAATCGCATCACCACTGTAGTCGGGAATGGTGTTCCCCCCGACATCGGTCGCTCGAATCGTAACCAAGGTGGTTTCCCCGGCGACGACAGGGGAAGCAATTGGATCGATCTCAAAATGATCCGGTGCACTTGGAATCACCTGAATGCCGTTGCTCGTCATCCCTTGTATAGCGCCATTTGTGATGTCGTTTACTGTCAGTGTTTGAGTGCCGATGGTCGCCAGCGCAACGGTGAACTGCCTGAAACCGTTCGAAAGGTTTCCGGACACAGGAGTACTCGCTCCCGGATCGCTCGATGTGATGCGTACAAGATCAGTGCTCGGAAGAGGATTCCAATAAGCGTCCGTGGAATAAATGTCGACTACGAAAGTCTGGCCGGCACTTTGGCTGGCAGGCGCGCCCGTAATACCGCTCACACTGCCCGGCAAAGGATCTTCTCCCGGCACAATAATTTGAAGGCGCTCGAAGGGACTGGGGTGCACGGTAAACGGATCGCTTGTGCCGTTCTTAGTAGGATCGGCATCGAGCAGAGCATAAATGTTGACATTGCCGCGGTTGATGCTCGTTTCATCAGCGCGGTACATCGTTACCGATCCCGACCACGTGCCATTGGAAAGCGTTACAAGATCCGGTGTAATTCGTCCTTCACCGTAGCTGGTAATCTCTCTCAAACGCACCTGGCCGGAGAAGCCGCTCACAATCTCGCCCACAGGATTTACGGCCCACAGCGTTATGGACATCGGCTGCCCTGCATATTGATTCTTTTGGTTGATCCGTGAAAATTCGAAGCCATAAAAAATATAAGCCGTCGCAAAAGCCGAAGTAGCTTCCGGAATTGTCGGATCCGATTGATCATCGGCCGAGATCGTGAATGAGCCTGCCGCATTGAACGTGACAGTAAGGTTCACTTCCCCATCGACCATAGCGGCGGGGCCTGGCAGCGTGGCGCTGGCATCAGAGGACGAAATCTGAATGACGTTTGTTATGGATGTATCGGTGTACCACGAATCATCGCATGCTCTGACCGTAACAATGAAAGGTATCCCGACGGTTTGCGCGAGCGGCGTGCCGAGTTTTCCCGTGGTTGTGCCCGGTGCTGGAGACTCCCCAGGTAGCAGAACCTGCAGTTGCGTATAGGCGGCCGCTGCGCTCGTCATGAACAATGTGATCACGAAAAATATGCCCAAGAAATAAAGCGCAAAGGGGGCGCGAAAATGCCTGGAATCGCTGTTCACGATAGCCACCCTCTTCCAGTTAAATGTCCTAGCCTATCTTGGAATGCCAGACGCTCTCGAGCGTCAAGCTGCACCCATACGGATACTCAGAAGACGGCAGCAAGCGTTGTGCCTGTCATCGATACCAGCCACATCTAACTCCTTATGCTTACCTATAGTTACCTGTACTGACGTATACCGGATCAACCGACCGGAAGATTCGCGCATTCTAAGCTCTTTCGGAAAAGATGAGATTCTGCTCACGCTGGAACGACCAGTTGACACCAGGAATCTCTTCAACTTGCAACGATTTGAGATCGCAGAATGCAATACATGCGCTGCCAGACAATGGGGATTCATTTCCTCGCGGACCTGATGGTTCCTGGGGATGGCGGATTTGAGCACAGGGAGCGGGCTTCCTCGATCTATCGTCTTCATACCCGCTTTACTCAATCGGATATTAGGGGAGACCCCTCATGTGGTTGATGGATGTTAAAAAAACAGAAGCAGCATGTGGCTGCCGTGCCTTCCCATGATCAATACTGGCCAGCTTCATCAAGATTGGCGTAGGACTTGCACGATTTTGCCAGTCGTTTACTTCGCTACTTAGGATTTTAGTCGGCTAAAGTCTTTTTGCTTTTCGTCGAAATCAACAATCTTCGAGGCTTGTACTGTATGAACGCTCTTCAATTCAAAAAAGATGAATTCAAGGTGACAAAACAACTCCTGTCCCGCGAATGGTTCCAAAAATGGTTGGAAGAGGAAGGCACAAGCGTTCTGTATGATCTAATGAAATACACGCGCATCCGATGGTTCTTTGGAAAACGCCGGGCGAAAAGATCCCTCTACCGCTCTGCTAAAAAGGCGCTGAAGCCACGCACACCTTTTGTGCTAAAGCTCGAAAAGCATCTCAACCAGCTCCCGAACATCATCCGGAAGATCGGCATAGTCATCAAACGGGAAGGATTCAAAGATCTATACTCAGCTGATTCGACCCAGGCTCTCGTTGTTGTTCCCCGCGGTATAGTTCAACACGACTTCACCCGCCATTTGTTAAAGGAGTTGGCCGATGCAGACGATCTCTCGGGCTTCTGGGGACTGTCAAAGCGGATTCTCAAGGAAATTGCCACGGAAAGCGAACAGCTGTTCTTCGAGCATTTAACAAAAGGCAAGCATTTTGTCGATCCCGACTGCAAGGGTGTATTTCTGGAAGCAGACCCGGCTTACGCCTGGAGACTAAATGAAGCCGATGGTCACTATTACTATGCTTACTCTACCAAACATGGGAAAAATCTTAGCAAGAAGAAAGAACTCAAGCAGTTCAAATCAGAAATGGGCGAAGTGCTCGTTGGGCAGAAGAGACACTTGAAGCGCCTGGAGCCTCATCAAATTTTTGAAATTGCAGAAACGTTCCGAGGGCGATGAAACTGTCTATAATATTGCAACTATCCAGGAATATCCCTTCTCTGAAATTGTTTCACACTGATTATCAGACACAGTCCAATCAACACCGACAGTACACACAGATGAAGCCAGAAGCTTCGTTCATCGAACATTAGTTTCTGGGGCTGGTAGTAAGTGAAAATATTAAACGGTTTGATGGCTTCTAAAAATTTCCACAGCGTACCTAAAAAATGAAGGAAGTAAAATATAAGTATCACGGCTGCGCAGCGCATGCCCACTCTGCTGCCCTCCTTCCCAAAAGCTGATATCAGTATCGAAAAGCTCAATACCAGAACAGAAAGCAGCCAGAGATTTGTACCGATCTGGAGCATTTTCACGAAGGTCTCGTAAGTGTAATGATGCGTCGCGGCAAGAGCCAGAAATGATCCGGTCCAAGCGCCGCAGATAATCAAAAAAATGAGAAACCCACCTGAGATCCACAAAGAGCCGAGGATCCTCATACGTTTCATTGGATGGGCTAACAGCCATTCCATCGTTCCAGACTCGATCTCTCCGGCAATGTGTCGAGTGGGTATGTTGATCGCGTTGATCACCAGTAGCGCTAGAACGATAGGGTGGTTGAATCCGAAAGCCGCAGCCCCCTCGGCTGACATTCGGGCAATAAAATTCTCGCTAACGAGCAGTCGAAAGCGCTCGGGAAGCTGGCTGAAAATTGTATTAATAAAAGCATCCGTATTCAACGTCGTCATCAGCTCGATGATCAAATACTGAAGCGCCGCTATGACGACCACACTGAATAAAGCGAATCCGCGGTGGTTCTTCAGGATGAAAAGAGGATATGCCAAGCTATTCATGTCTCTCAGACCTGTAATATGCCATAAATACTTCTTCGAGATCGGGTTCCGGGAATATCACGTTTTCCAATGGAAGATGCGATAAGCGCCTGATCAAATCATTCATGTCACCCTTAACCAGAAATTCGTAATCCAAGTCCTTGTGCTTCAGCAGCTCGGCGCCAGGCAGCTCCAGATGGTCAACCCTCTCGCGCAATGATATGAACAGCCGCCTGTATCGTTTCTGCTTCAGACCATCTAGCGTTTCCAGAGCCACCAGCTCCCCATCGCGGATTATCGCTACACGCTCGCATACTTTTTCGACTTCTGCAAGATTGTGAGAAGAGAAAAAGATCGTGCATCCTTCTTTTTTTGAGTCTCGCAAGAGAGCGTAGAACTTCTCCTGCATTAGCGGATCGAGCCCTATAGTCGGCTCGTCGAGAATAATCAGTTCTGGTTTGTGAAAAAAAGCCTGGATGATTCCCAACTTCTGGCGAGTGCCGTGAGAAAGATGCTTTATTTTTTGCATTAATGTGTCTTCGGAAATCTCAAAACGATTCAATAGACCATGTTGAAGTGGCGGTACCGTACCTCGTATGTCTGCCGCGAGGCTCAGAAAATCCGATCCTGTCATATGTCCGTATCCAGTGAAGTTTCCAGGAAGATAACCGCATCTCCGACGAATTTCATATGAATGCTTGAGAACTGCAAGACCGAAGATAACGGCGCGTCCATTCGTTGGGCGAAGCAGATCCAGCAGAAGCCGGATGGTGGTGGTTTTGCCCGCTCCGTTTAGACCTAAAAAGCCAAAAATCTCCCCCTTTCTTACATCGAAGCTAATTTGCTCGATCCCGACGGTGCGACCGAAATATTTTGTCAGTTGTTCGACTGATATAACTACGGGAGGCAACCCTTCTCACCTTTGCGCAATAGAACGACGATACCTAGTATCTTGCACGCATCGAGAGTTCCCCATTGATCTCCATTAATTTTGAATGCGAATTTCGCCTTTTAAACATCGTCATTCTAAAGGAGCGCAGCGATCCTGTCAAAATTATATGAAGCTGCAAAGCAGGAGAATTGCACTGCAACTTATTGAAGAACGCCAGCTGATGTGGC
This sequence comes from Candidatus Latescibacterota bacterium, assembly GCA_011772205.1. GTDB lineage: Bacteria > Krumholzibacteriota > Krumholzibacteriia > WVZY01 > WVZY01 > WVZY01. Next base: position 59,521 of record WVZY01000026.1, on the reverse strand, counting down.
GATTAATATCATTTGCTCTTCCATCCGAAGGCAGCCGCTGGCTGCAGACAGGTCCGAAGACACGCCAAATAGATACCCTGGAACTTGACAAGAGAGGGTTTGGCTTGCCAAAGTTATTCTGTTATATTTTCAGCACTTAGCCCTGGAGGGGGAGGGTCACCAACTTTAACCGCACAAGACTGTACTTCATTAAGAGGGCGAGAAGGGTTACGTTTGTCCAACCCAAGGAGGTGAGAAGAATGAAACTAAAAAAAAAGGAAATTTCTTGCGCAGTGATCGTGGAGGTGGAAGGCAAGCTTATCGGTGGGCCTGACAACTCGGATAAGTTTCACAGCTTTTTTAAATCGCTGTTGAGTGAAGGCAAAAATAAAATTATTGTCAATCTTCGCAAAACACCATGGGCCGATAGTCGGGGTATCGGCATGCTCATTGGTGCTCACACAAGCCTCAAAAAAGCTGGAGGAGAGTTGGTACTTGCCCACGTCATAGACAGAATAGGAGATATTCTTGTTATAACGAACCTAAACCTTCTCTTTAAAACATTCGACAACATTGATGAAGCTGTAAAGTATCTATGTGTGGAACTGCCGAAGAAAGAGAAGAACACAGCCAAAGCTTGAAACTCCCGGAAAAGTTCGCCTAAGTGAAGAACACTCAACAAATCATGATGTACATCAGATCTGTTTTTATCTTAGTGCTCGTGATTTTGATTTCAGCTTGCGGTGACGATCCAGTCTCCGTCTCTGCCAAAAAGTACTCAGAGCTCATAGAGAGCAGCTTCAAAGTCAATGAGCAGTCAACTCTGACGATTGAGAACTTCGTTGGCGGCATAATTATCCGTTCTGGCGATCCTGATACGATTCAGGTGAGCGCAACCAAATGGGCTCCCCGCCAGCAGGATCTGGGATTTATCGAGATTGAGATGACCGCACAGCAAAATGGCGTGCGAATTGTAACCAGAAAACCCTCCAGTCTCCAGAATGCTTCAGTCGACTTCGAAATCTTTGCACCTCCAGATGCTCGGATGGATCTATACTCCGGTGTCGGCAGCTTTGATTACCTGGGCCGGCCGGGGGGCAACAATTTTTTCCAATTGGGCGTTGGATCCATCATGTTTCAACTGCCCGCTGGCGTAAACATTCAAGTAGAACTGGAAACCGGCGTCGGCTCCATTGCTGTTGAATTCCCTGTAGATGGATTGGTGTCGGATCAAATGGTCAGTGGGACCATTGGAAGTGGCGATGAAGGGGAGGTTCATGTCAGCACCGGCGTAGGCAGCATTTATCTGGCTCGCCTGCAGTATTCGAATCCATTCCTTCAGTCCTCGTTTAAGAACATCCTAGCCGCAGATAGGTGCGTTATATAAATAGTCTTCGGGCAGATGAACGCAGGATCACTAGGCCCAGCGGAACAGGCCGGCGAAAAAGCTCGTGTTGACCAGCGCAGCAGCATCCGATATAATGATATAAATAAGCCGATCCTATCCCTGGGGACCGGTTATCGACGGGGGTCAGCCCCCCACCTCTGTCGACGCCCGTTGTTCCAGGAGGGTGTTTGTGTCACCCAACCGATTTGTTATCAATCTCGCCCTAGCCTCTCTCGTGCTCCCGATCCCCTATGCCGCAGCTGGCTACTCCGTTGTCTCACCCAATGCTCAGTGGCGGAACCAGAAGCCCAGTCTGGACTTCCCTATCCTGAATGGTCTATGGGATATTTCCAGTGGGGGCTTCTGCGCTGCCGGGAACCGCAGTAGGAGGTGAAGCGACCTACACATCGGCTGCATATCTCGTTTTTGACACCTTCGCGCCCGTTTTTACCATCGACAGCGAGCATCACGTCGGCATTGATACAGTAGTCACGGATCCTGAAGGAAAGGTTTATGCGCACTTTCGGATTACTCCTCCAATGGGAGATGTTAACGTGACATGTCATATTGGTGGAGCGAATCCCGGTGAAGATACAACAGAAAGCGACAATCAAGGAAGGGTCGAAATCTGGTATGCCGCTCCTAACGGTGGAGTCGATACGCTGGTCGCTACGGCTCACTTCTTGATCAATGGGACCACATACGAGCCAACAGCGGAATTAATCTTCGTGGTAACTCAAGGCGCCGACATTCCGTTAGCATTAGACATGTCGACCGCATTCGCACCCGGAGAATTCCGCACAATTGACGTTTCGCTATCCAGCAACAAGAAACTCGATTCACCGAGGGCGCTGTTTCGCTTCCAGGCAGCTACAGGCGGTGGGTCCCAGGTCCAAAAAGAGATGACGCTAGGCCCTGAAGGAGGATGGATCTACCATGCGCGTTACCGGAGAGACGACAACGGCCGGTTGGAGGTGTCGATTACTGCGGCCGATCTTTACGGCAACTGCGGAGAGATGTGTGCTGTCTATGACATCTGCCGGACTGATCAGTACTCGCCGCTAGATTGGGCCTCCAACGACTATGTTGGTCACCTCCATGCACCATGGAACGCAGTGACAACAAGCGGCTTGCTGTTGGTCGTGCGCGACTCGGCACGAACAACGCCCACGCTAGACGACGGAACCCAGCTCACGCCCGTCTCCGATGTGCTCGGCATCTCCACTAGCTCGAATTTCGTCGCCAAACCGACTCTCACGATCCGGCACCTCAGCGGAACTATACCGGATGCCCCATCGTCACGCTCCGATAGTAGAAAAGTTGGAATCTATCAGCGCCAGGGAAGCTACTGGGCCTACGTCGGTGGGCAAGGCGACGGGACGAAAGTGATGGCAAAAGTTGACTTACCATGCGAGTACGCTGCATTCTACAACGAATCGCACGAGGTCATTCCCGCGGCAACAGCGCTATACCAGAATTATCCCAACCCGTTCAAATCATCGACGACCATCATCGTCGATCTCCACGTTCATAGCAATGTGGAGCTGGCTATATATAATGCAGCCGGGCAGCGTGTGAGAACGCTCGCGAACGCGCCGCGCAACGAAAGCGTGCATGAGTTCAAATGGAATGGCCGTGATGACGCCGGCCGCCTGGTCGCGAGCGGCGTATATCTATCCCGCCTTAAGACAGCCGCGATGACGCAGACGAAGAAAATGGTTCTTCTGAAATGAATCAGCGCGGGCCACTGGCGGCAATTCCACTGAGCAAACGAATGGAAGTGCCGTGTCGTACGGCTGACGAATCTTTACGCGGAAACAAGTAGGAAGACTCCGTGGGGGGGACGAACCTTTACGCGGAAGCAAGAAGGAAAGCTCCGCGGGGGCGATGGACCATCGCGTGGAGCGAGCAAAGAGTGCTGTGTGATGGGGGTGATGAACCATTGCGCGGAGCGAGGGAGGATCGCCCGCCGCAGGCGGGAAGCCGGCGGAAGCGGGCGCAGGTGAAGAACCCCCATCACACAGCACTCATAAAAGGATCCTCCGCCAAAGCCGGCCAGCCGAGCGAAGCTGGCGTGTGGTGAGGAACCCCCGCGGATTCGAACCAACCAAGGATCTCTCGCCCACTTCCATCCACAACTCAGGTTTTATATTTCCTGATCACCCAATTCCAATGAAATCTTTTGAATAGATGAATATATACACACAGTTTCACAAAATTGGCATTCAACTTCCTTTTGAATTTGATAGCTGGAGTGTTGAACACTTCGCTCATGCTGTAGAAGGAGGACCGCCCCATCTCCCTTAGAGCTCTATAGCACTCAAAACGCAGGTAAGCCGCCATGTCTTTCCCACGATACTCTTTCATTGTATACATATGAAATAAATAGGCTTCGTTATCTTTCAACCGATAATTGTTGCCAAAGTGACGAATTTCATCGAAATCAATCCAAGTATACGCAATAATTTGCCCACGACGTTTCACCCCGAAGCATTTCTTCCCTTCTTTTAGCCATGAATTATATTCTTCTTCTTTGCCCCTTCGCTCCTCTGTTGCTCCCAACATTCTCATTTCTTCAGCCCCGAAAAATTCGAATGAATAATCATCAGGATTATCTTTGAATTCTGGTAAAGCGATGTCACCTAATCCCTCCATCATCCAATAATAAGGTCGAATGTTAATTCCAATCGATTCAAAGCGGTCCTGGAAGGTAAGAAGCACAAGCCCGTAGAGGAATCTGTCTCGTATTTTTTTTGCCGCTCTTATCATTTCGAGATATTATGACCGAACCCTCATAATTATTTTATCGCAATCCGCAAGAGTAGCACTTTAATTCAACCCTAAGACTTCCCGGGTTTCTTTGTGGGAATACGGAGTGCGTCCCAACGCTTTGGCAATCAAGAGGAGACGTTCTATAAGTTCCTTGTTTGTTGCCAAGTGCGTTTTCTCTTCATCAAAATAGATATTGTCTTCTAATCCAATACGAACTCCTCCCCCGGCAATAATACTCATTGCATTCATGCTCAATTGAAATTTCCCAATTCCACCTCCGGACCAGATGGAATCCTTTGGAAGCTCATTGACCATGAGACCAAAGGTCATAAGGTTCGATTGAGCGCTGGCAATATTTCCAAGAATGAGATTGAAATAATATGGGGGCTTGACGAGCTTTTTGTTGATCAGGTAATGCGCATAGTTAACCATTCCGAGATCGAATGCCTCCAGCTCGGGTCTGATGCCTTTATCCAGCATCTTTTTGGCCAGCGCCTGGACCATTTCTGGACTGTTAATACTGGCTTGCTTAGGGAAATTCAGGGAACTCAACGTCAAGCTCCCGAAATCAGGTTTCACATCGCCGGTCAAATCAAGGGGTTCAGATCTCTTTTCCAATTCGGGAAATGTCCTTCCACTTAGGGACACACAGAGAACGAGATCTTTGTGTTTTTTTTTGATTCCGCCGATGATTTCTCCATAGATCTCCTTCTTATACGTGGGCTCGCCAGTATTTGGATCACGAGCATGGATATGCACCATATTAACTCCGATATCCGCGGCCTCAGTCACCTGTTCTATGATCTCATCGGTTTGGATAGGAACTGCCTTTGTCATTTCCTTAGTGGGAATCATTCCTGTCGGTGTGAAATTGAGAATAAACTTCTTGGACATATTCATTACCTCCAATCCTGAGGTATTTGTGTATTGGCAAACCAACCATATTAATGAATGACTTGCTCTGATCTATCCCCAGTTTCCATATCACTTTTTATGCCAGGCAAGGTACGATTCGTGCCCAATTTTGGATTCCAAAATGTGCCGGTATTCTAATCCCTAGTCACACTCAGGAAACTGCCCTTCCAGCCCGATCCGGAGTCACACGTCCCTGGCTCGATCTTTGCAGAGGTAACGACATGCTTAGCAAGTGTCAAGCAAAGATCTGCGTCCCCAACCAGAGCAGCGGGGGACAACATCTGAACCTAAAGCCAATGCAACAGTTACAGGGGAGGTTGGCAATGGACAAAATAAAAGTTGGCTTTTTTCTGATCCTTATCGCCTCGGTCGGTATTGCATTTTCCGCCTGCAGGAGCTCGGTTCGGTACACCCATACCGCGACTCCCAAGTACAAGGCAAAGCACACCGGTCCTCCACCGCATGCACCCGCCCACGGCTATCGGCACAAGCACCCCGATGGTGTCGAGCTGGTGTATCAATCGTCGATCGGCGTGTACATCGTTACAGGTTACTCCCACCATTACTTTTGCAAGGACAGGTATTACCGTCTGAACAAAGGATATTGGCAATACAGCGTCCATATCAAGGGACCGTGGAAACCTGTCAGTGAAAAGAAGCTGCCGCCGGGCCTCAGGAAGCAAAAGTTCAAAGTGACAAAGAAGAAAACAAAATAGACGCGTCGCGCAGCAACAGCTGCATGTCAAGACCGGTTCACGGCAGCTTTCGAATGTATCGTATCAGCAAGCCGGCGGCTTCATGCCGGAGCGGCGGCCGACGGGCTGGCTTCGACACGTTGCCTCCAGCTGAGTTCGAGAAAAATCGCCTCTTCCCGCTGTCAATCTCGTGAGATCAAGTGTATCTTGTCGACGATCCTCTCCCCCGGCCCTCACTGAACACTTGAAATCATAGTATCTAACCGATATTGTAATGTTCAAAAGAGAAGCTGTACGTTTTTTCGTGAAACGCAGTACTCGTTCGACCCTCTGGCTGTCCCCCGTTGAAAGGATCGTTATGAAAACCTGCCTTGGCCGTTACTTCCGTGCGTGTATGCTACTTAGCATTGGGAGCCTTGCCATTGCGCTCATCGCAGCAGCCGCCTATAGCAAAGAGGAGAATGCGGAAAAATCGTCAAATGCAAAAGTTCCTATCGGGCGTTGGCTCATGCTCGGTCCCTTGACGTCTCCTTTTCCAGCGTTCAACGAAGAGGGAAAAGCAAAAATAGAAGCCTCGGATCTCCTGGCGTATGAACACCTACGTTGGGAGAAACTGAAACCCATCGCTGGAGCTAGAGTCGATCTGATCGGCGGGGATCACGCCGATTGGCGAGAGATTGCAGCGGATACGCTGGGCGTACTGATTCCGGAAAATGGAGAACTACCGAACATTGCCTATCTGGCGACATACGTCGAAGTACCACGCTGGACGGAGATCGATATCGAAAGCCGTTCGAGCGGCCTTTTCGAATTGAGGATAGACGGGTCATCGATATTGACGCAAAAAAAGATCGGCAAAATGGATGCATCTGATGACAAGCAAACTGGCAGCGCCAAATTGCAAAAGGGGAAGCACCTCCTTATCGTCAAAGCCGTATACGTTCCCAGCGATACGCTGGCAGATTGGCGTCTGGATGTTAGAGTATCCGTGAAAAAAGATATTTATAGTAATCCCCAAATGTCTTTGGAGCCGTTGCGGGCCATGAACATCGGCGATATCCTCGATGTTCCGGTAATGAACAATGTCGATCTGTCACCGGTTGGAAAGTACTTTGCGTTGACGATGTCGAAGCGCAATCCCCCGGAAGGCGAGTCCGAGAGATGGCTGGAGATCCGAAGGTTCGAGGACGGAAAGCTGTTGAGGACTCTCAAAGACATGTCCGGCGCTTCGAACTGGCAATGGTCTCCCACCGGAAACCGTCTGTCTTACTCCGTAGTAGAGAAGGAAAAAGGGACCGTTCGCGTTTTGGATATGGATATAGGCGAGGTAGAGTCGATTATCGAGGACGTCAAAGACTTCTCCGGATATGAGTGGAGCCCTGACGGTACCTTCATTGTGTATTCGATCAGGAACCGCGCTGAGAAAGACGAATCAGGAGTAAAACGGCTGCGAGGGATCAGCGATCGTAGGCGACACGAACGCGACAGAACTTACCTGTATTTATCGTCAGTACCTTCCGGGATTACCCGGAGATTGACGGCCGGCGAGCACAGCACCCAAGTATACGACGTTCATCCCGATTCGCGCTCGGCACTGATCAGAAGATCTTACGAATATCTGTCCGAGAGACCCTACTCAATGACGGAACTGGTCCTGCTGAACCTCGAGGACCAGAGCACCGAAACGCTGTGGAAAGGACACTGGCTCCGCGGAGCGAAATGGTCTCCTGATGGAAAGAAGATCCTGATTACCGCCGGACCGTCGACTTTCGGAAAGACTGGTCAGAACGTGCCCGAGGGAACGATCGCGAACGATTATGACGCCCAGGCGTATATATACGATCCGAAGAGCAAAACCGCCGAACCGATGACCAAGGATTTCGATCCAACGGTGCTATCCGTTTACTGGCCGAAACCGGGAACCGACATCTATCTGGTGGTCGAGGAAGGAGAGTACGTAAGGCTGTATAAATATAACGTCAAGAACAAGGTTTTTAAAAACATCGAACTCGGATTCGACATCGTGCACAGGCGGGACGTAGCGAGAGACAAACCGGTGGCCGTGGTCACGGGTTCGAGTGCGGATCATCCGTGGCGCCTGTATTCGATCGATTTAAAAAACGGCCGTGTTCGAATGCTATTGGATCCCTGCACCGAACGATTCGCGAACGTCGAGCTGGGCAAAGTCGAGGACTGGAACTTCAAGACAAGTAGTGGGAGGGAAATCGTAGGACGGATCCATTACCCGCCCGATTTCAATGCTTCCAAGAAATGGCCCTGCATCGTTTATTACTATGGCGGCACGTCGCCTGTGAGCAGGAGTTTTGGGGGCCGGTACCCGAAGAATCTTTGGGCCGCCATGGGATACGTCGTTTACGTCCTCCAACCGGGCGGAGCTACGGGCTTCGGACAGGAATTTTCCGCCCTCCACGTCAACGATTGGGGAAAAATCGTTGCCGATGAGATCATCGAAGGCACGAAAAAATTCTTGGAAGCGCACACCTTCATCGATCCCGAAAGAATCGGCTGTATCGGCGCTTCGTTCGGTGGATTCATGACTCAGCTGCTCATCACCAAGACCAACATGTTCTCTGCTGCCGTCTCGCATGCCGGCATCAGTTCTATTTCGAGCTACTGGGGAGAAGGATACTGGGGCTATGGATACAGCTCCGTCGCTACGGCCAACAGCTTCCCGTGGAACCGGCCTGACATCTACGTCGACCAAAGTCCCCTATTTTCGGCAGATAAAATCAACACGCCATTGCTTCTGCTTCACGGGGCATCAGACACAAACGTGCCGCCCGGAGAGAGCGATCAAATGTATGCGGCACTCAAACTTCTTGAAAAGGAAGTGGAATATATTCGCTTCGCCGAGCAGAACCACTTTATCCTCGACTACAAGAAGCGAATCGCCTGGTCTGATGCAATTCTCGCATGGTTCGACCGCTGGCTGAAGGACGAGCCCGAATGGTGGAACGACATGTATCCCCCCATTATTGAAGACAAGACCGAGGAGCTGGAAGAAATAGGCGTTTATCGTTTCGAGCTGGAGAAGTACGGCGTGGTACTTCTTGGCGAAGTCTCGAGACAAGACATCGAAGAACATCTCGACGATTGGTTCGCGGATTATTTCGACTACTCGCCGGATGGTGAAACGCTATCGGAGCTGGCCAAGTATATCGACGACGTGAAGATTACCTGCGTCCTCGGCACCTGGTGCGGCGATTCCAAGAGGGAGGTTCCGAGGCTCTATAAGATACTGGACGAACTCGGATATCCGGTCTCCGAGGTTGAGTTATTTGCAGTGGGCGGCTCCAGGTTTACTCGTGAAATGTCGATTCCGCCGAAGTTCTTGGAATGGTCGAACACGATCAAGGCATGGTACGATGTCAAGGCCGTTGCGACCATTATCCTTTTGCGGAACGGTGAGGAAATCGGCCGCATTATTGAAGCTCCAGACCAAACGCTGGAAAAAGACTTGCTCAAGATCGTTAAAAAGTGAACAGGGAGGGAGATTCAAACTCCGTTGCAGCTTACTAGCCGAAGTTCTCAGTTTACTTATTGCAAGACGGACTCAAGTGCTGGAGGACAGCCAACACAGGGGGTGAAACATTGGCAGCATACTTGATCGCCGATGTGGAGATTACAGATCCGACGACCTACGAAGAGTATAAAAAGGTCGTACCGCCGACAATCTCGGCCTATGGCGGAAAATACTTGACTCGAGGCGGGAGAGCGGAAAAGCTCGAGGGCGAATGGATTCCAAAACGAGTGGTGATACTCGAATTCGAGAGCTTGGAACAAGCGAAGAAATGGTGGGCATCCGAGGAATACAAAGCGCCAAAAGCGCTACGTCAACGTACCGCTCTTACAAATATGATTGTTGTTGAAGGAATTTGAAAGCTATCGATGCTGCCTTCATGCTACTGACCCAGAGCGGTTCACAATCTACCCAATGATCCAGTGAGGCCGATCTGCCTTCCACTTTGCCAGGATCTCTTCAAGCCAGTTTTCGAGCCCCTTGGCCAGGTAGAAGCGGGGGAAAAGAAGGTCATCCTCCGGAGCAACAACGCCTTCTTCGACGGCAATGTTCGCCAACTGGGTATGGGGATAAACTCGGATGCCCGCAGTTACTCTTACCGCTTCCAGTCCAAGCGAATCGGCAAACGCGAGGCTTTCCTCGACCGACTCTTTCGTCTCACCCGGGCCCCCCAAGAGCAAGAAGCCCATCCGCCGCATGCCGTACCTGGCCAGCAGCCAGGCACTTCGTCGAATATCTTCCACAGAAAACTTTTTGTTCATATTCTTCAAGATCTGCTCGCAACCACTTTCAAAACCAAGGCTAACCTCCCTGCATCCCGCACTGGCCATGGCACGGATAAGCTCTTCATCTACGTGCGAGGGATGCAAGATGCATCGCCAGATAAAATCCAGGTCCCTATTGGCTATACTTCGACTGACCTCAAGGGCATAGGATTTAGGAATGTTGAAGTTGTTGTCTACGAAAAAGATTCGACGAAAGCCTGCGTCGACGTACCGGGAGACACATCCGACGACCAGCTCGGGCGAACGCTGCCGCAGCTCCTGGCCTTCGATGGTCACCGTGGAGCAGTAGCTGCACTTCATGAAACATCCACGCCTCGTCTGAACGGGTAGCCACAGCTCCGGGTCCGCCGCCTGGTAAGGCGACAGCATGCTGCCCTCTGGAAAGGGCATCGTATCCAGCCTCTCAATAAACCTCCTATTGCCCTGGAGACCACGACCCCGCAGATACAAGCCAGGCAATCCCGACAGATCGGCGCCCTGCTCCATTCGCTCCAGCAATTCGAGAAAGGCCGTTTCCCCTTCTCCTTGAATGCCCATATCCGCGCCCAGGTAATCCAAAGCGCTATCTGGAAAAATGCTGTAGCCAGCTCCTCCCAGAACGATAGGCGCTTTGGTCAACCGGCGACATTCAGCTACGGTTTGCTTGACTGTTTCCAAGAAGAACGCAGGGCGCTCCCTGTTCTGATCGTCGATATTTCTCACGGAAATACCGATCACATCAGGAGCCACACCCGAAATGGCTCTCGATATGGCGGCGTGGGGATCTTCTTCTGTGAGGAGATCCAAGAAGGACACTTCATGGCCTGCGCTCTGAGTTGCCCCGGCCACGCATGCCAATCCCCACGGCACGGTAAGCATGTTGATACGCTCTGTGTTGGCAGAAATTAGAAGGACTTTCACGTCAAGGTCTCTCTGGGTAAAGATATCAAAGCCCATCCACTTAGCAGCAATTGCTCGCCACGAGTTTACCATAACGGCTTTGTTTAAGCAAAACTTTGCTTGTAGAGTAAACGAAGAAGAGATGCTCTCCATCTATCCACCTTTTATGCGAGCGCTAAATGCTCATACTGGAGACGTTGTCCTGCTGCATGCAATTTCCATCGATTACCTAGCGGAGCGAGGGAGGATCGCCCGCCGCAGGCGGGAAGCCGAGCGAAGCGGGCACAGGTGAATAATCCCCATCACGCGGCATTCCAACAAAGCTCCTCCACCGCAGGAACAGAAGAGCTTATTTGAAACCCCACCAGCAATGGCGAGACGGAACTCACCAGGTGAAGCTGCTGTATAACTTTTTCGGACAAGGACGGTGGTTCCCAGTGATGTCTTATGAGGGATTGAGATACCCAATAGTGGCTTATGACACCTGTTTCAATCCTATTCTATCTCAAAAGCAGGGGAGCCCCAGCAAATTCGCAGCTCTCCACGCCTGTGATCGAGGGCAAGAAATGCATCATATTGGGATGATACTTGCAAGTGCGCCAGGCGAATCGGAGATCAAACGACAACTCAGGCGCATGCGGTGCTCAACCCCAAAGCACAAAAAGCGAATTACATTTTCATACATCTTAGCTGGGACCAGCGTGCGAGACATCTATTTCGATTAACCGACGTGATGTAAGCAGCCAGCAGAGGAGGCCGACGCTATGAAACGGATTTTATTGAGTGCGACCATGATTGTGCTTCTAGCAACTACTGCATTGTTCACCGTCGCCCAGCCACAGGACAATCCTGATGATGAAGGCAAGTTGACCGTTCCCTGGAACGAGTTCAAGAAATTGTTGAACCTCGATGAGGATCAGATCGTCATTTCCCTGGAGACGTTCCAGAAGCTGTTGGCTCAGACAGGGACTCGGACGACGCCACCTCATACCATGATGAATGGCAATGTGGTGCTAACTCGTACGGAGTTCAAGAAACTAGTTGCCCAGATGAAAACACCTGTGTACCCGGACGTGACGCCTCCATTTGATCACTTGATAACAAAGGCGATCTACGCGGGAAAGATGCAAGAGAACAGTACTGCGTTTACAGCCGTTTTCAACGTGCATGTCCTGAAGAAAGACGCCTATGTAAAAGTGCCGATTTTACCTCAGAGCATAGCCCTCGCTGACATGAAGGTCGACGGCGAGCAAGCCTTGGTAATTTGCGAAAACGGTTATCACCACGTCGTGCTCCCCAAGCCAGGTGAATTCGTCGTAACCGCCTCGTACACTCTGAAATCGTCGCTAGAAAAAGGCCCGCACAAGATTGACCTGGCCATACGGCAAACCCCAATCACGCTTTTGAAGCTCGAATTGCCGCTAAAGAACATCGACGTGGAGATCCCCCAGGCACAGCAGGTGCTGACAAGTCCAAGAGGAAACACAACCGTTGTTTCTGCTGTGATTGGCCAAGGAACCTACGTTAGTGTCCGCTGGAGGAAAAAAGTCGCGGTTGCTGAAAAAGTCCCCCCCAAGCTCTATAGTGAAGTTCATCATCTTATCTCCATTCAAGATGATGCGCTCAAAACCAGTTCAGATATCAATTACACGATTCTTCACAGCGAAGTCGACGCTGTTCAACTGGTAATTCCGGAAAATGTGAATGTGCTCGCCGTATCGGGCGAGGGTGTCGGAGAGTGGCAGGAAGCCACTAAAGGGAACCAGCGCTTACTCCTCATTCCCTTCACTTATGGGAAAAAGGGAGCCGCCACAGTACGCGTGACCACGGAAACGGCGTTTTCTGAATCCGGGTTATCGAATGCGTTTTTCGGCATCAAAACACTGGGCACCGTTCGAGAAACTGGATTTATCGGGATCGAGCTTGCCACGAGCGCGGAAGTAATCGTAAGGGAAAGCGAGGGATTGGAAAAAGTCGTGGTCCAAAAACTACCCCAACCTCTCGTCAATAAGTCCGCCAGACCGCTCATCATGGGATTCAAATATTTAAAACATCCATATAGCCTCGTATTCGACATCCAAAAGCATGAAAAAATCGGCGTGCCCGTTGCGTCTATAAACTTCGCGAGTGTTGTGACACTATTTACAGAGGATGGCAAAATTGTTAACCGCTTGGTGTATCAGATAAGAAACAGCGCCAAGCAATTTCTGGAAATTCAACTTCCCGAGAATGCGGATGTGTGGAGCGTATTTGTGGGCAACCAACCTGTTGAGTCATCCATGAATGGACAGGGGAAACTACTCGTACCGCTCATCCGCTCTCGCTCCGTGGACAACCGACTGGATACGTTTCCCGTAGAAGTCATTTACTGCACGGTCCAAAACAGATTCTCGCCGTTTGGCTCACAAGTATCCGCACTCCCGGCCGCTGACTTGTTGACCAGCCAGCTTATCTGGTCCGTTTACCTTCCCAATGACTACTCTTATGTCTATTTTAGAAGCACACTCGAAAAAGAGGAAATCATACGAGGACTGAACATTTTCGCTGGAGCTCGCAGACAATATGACGAAGATGCCATGAAGGAATTCAGTCAGTTAGGCGACGAGAAAAGCCGAGCCGAGATGCAAAAGATCTACAAAGGAAAGGATTACAGGAGCTACTTCAGAAATGTTCCAATGGAAGAAGATCAGATAGCCAGCCAAGTCGACGCCGAGCTCGAATTCAGCGGCCGCTTGGAGGGACTTTCCAGTAATGAAGTTCCCCAAGCGCCAATCTCTGGCGGAGCGGTTTCGACCGGCGTCTTACCCATTCAAATCCGTGTGCCGACAAGTGGTCAGGTTTATCGATTTGCAAAGACTATCATAAAAACGGATGATCCACTCACTTTTAGCGTCATATATACGCGCTTGTGGATTATCAGCCTGCTCAAGTGGATTAGCAGCGCATTGATCATATTATTCATTTACCTGAATAGAAAACGACTGATGAGAATTGCTCGGTGGTCAGGCGAGAAATTGAACACAATTGCCGGCTGGCTTAAAAAGCATGAAAGTATCATTAAGAGATATGCCCAATCCAACATGATGCCCTTTGCATTATTTGGCTTGGTCGTCATCTTTTGGAATATTTCCGCGCAATTGACGTTGCTATTCTTCTTTCTATTCTGGGTAAGCGTGGTTTATCAAATTCATCGCCTCTGGAAGAAAAGAATGCAAACGAGAGCGGCGTCGAAGACTCCAGCAGGACAACACGGAACTCAACAGTAGAGTTCTTTACGCGTCGAGATTTGAGGGAAGACTGATACATTCTTCAAGAAAAGCAATAAGGAGGAAATATGGGGAAGCAACTGACTGCTTCAGGCGGCAGTCAGTTGTTTTCGCCTGATGAGCACCAGAGTGAAGTCATCATGATAACTTTTTGAACCACAAAAATCTTGAGTTATCCGTACGATCTCACCAATAATCTCCTTAACCGGTAATTCCAGAGAGCGGCATACCACCTCCTTCAATCTCTCGACGCCAAACTCCTCGCCCTCCTTGGCGGCAACATCGACAACACCATCAGTATAAAGAAGCAACATATCTCCCGGAGCGAGCGTTACCTCAAAGGCATCGTAGGACACGTCCTCAAGGATACTCAAGAGAGGGCCACCTACCTTCAGGCTCTCCGTGCTACTGTCGGCGCGAATAAGCATTGGTGGATTGTGGCCACAATTAACATATGTAAAACGGCCATCCAAGGGATTCAAAACACCGTAAGTAGAAGTTACAAAATCCTCCATTCCAGTGAAATCCGGGAGTAGCCGGTTCAGCGTATTGGCGATATGTGCCGGTCCTGCATCGCTGCGGGCTTGAGTGCGCAGAAGCGCTCGAAATGCTGCCATCATCAACGCAGCAGGGATGCCTTTCCCGGAGACATCCGCTACTATGATGCCTATTCTGTCGTTTGGCAGTCGGATGTAATCGAAGTAGTCTCCACCAACTTCATATGTCGAGATGCAGGTTCCATCAATGTCGTACCCTGGCACATTTGGAGATTTATCAGGGAGCAGCCGGGACTGCACATCTTGCGCGACGCTAAGCTGCTCCTCCACCCGTTCTTTCTCCAAGATTTGCCGGTGAAGCATAGCTTTCTCAATGGAGATAGCAGCCGCATCGGCGAAAAAACGAAGAATTTCGACGTCTCTGTCGTTATAGGCTGCGGCTTTGTCGCTTTCGAGATTCAGCGCACCAGTTGCCCGATCGCCCCGCACAATAGGTACGGTAATTTCCGAGAGCGTCCCTTTGCGACCTTCGACGTAGCGAGAATCAAGGCGAACATCGGTAATCACAACGCTTTCGCCGGTTCTTATCACATGACCGATGATACCTTTACCCAAACTCAGCATTGGATCAGCGCCCGGGGGCCGTTGATCGAAGCCGCGCCAGACAACGCTGGCGATCAGGTCTCTTGGCTGTTCATAGGGCGGATGTACGAGCTCCTCGTTGAGCACGAAGATACCGGCCGCATCATAGTCTATAACAGACTGAACCATGTCCAGCAGATGGTTCAGTATCTCGTCCAGGTCCAACGTGTCGCGGATCTTATGGGAGATCTGTAACAGGAGTTGATATTTGGTCTCAGCCGTCAGTTCCATATCTTTAGGATACCACGATAAAATCGTTTTTGCCACCTGCCATAAGTCACTTTCGGTGAATTCTTGTTTTTATAAAGGGGTTCATGCTGCAGGATTGCCACCCAAGGACATCAAGCCCCTGGGATAAGAAACGTCCTTAGGCTCAGTTGGAGAGCGCCAAGCGCATATCACTTCAAACAAAGCATCCACCAGAAGAGGATAAACGCTGTTTATTAAACGGAAATAAGTGATAATATCGGGAGCAGGATAGAAGATCCTCCTTATTCTTATTCTACCAATCGAGGTGCCGTACATGGCCGAGCACTATTTCGTGGTTCGCGTTGAATGCTACGCCGGCTACCGTGGTGAAGAGGAGCCGCGGCGATTTACCTGGGGAAAGCGCGAGCTGGAAGTAGTTGAGATACTGGACCGGTGGCTGGATCCGAACCACCGCTATTTCAAGACTCGTGCAGATGACGAGGGCATCTACATACTACGGCACGACGTCAATGCGGGCGTATGGGAGATAAGCGTCTATCTCAACGGCAGATATCGAAGCCCGCATCCTTCCGGAGGAACGCCGGATTCCGAAGAATGAGTTCCTAAGACCTTCAAGCGGCAAGCTTTCTATTAGAGAATTCTACCTCCTGTTACATTTTCCCGAGCCAGCTCTACAACAAGGACCTCGCCTCGTTATGCCTCTGGTCCCTTTACTTTTTTCGTCCTGCTCGCCTTCGGCGCGACCGTGATAACCACACGCCGATTTGTCGCCATCCCCTTTTCTGTCATATTGTCCGCAATCGGCTGATGCTCTCCACATCCGACGGCCATGATTTTTGACGGATCTGTCCCATACTTCTCACGCACGTAATGAAGTACCGAGTGGGCACGCGCCGACGATAATTCCCAGTTCGATTTGAATTTATATTGATAACTTGGTGCAATCGGCCTGCTGTCAGCATGACCTTCGATTAGAATCATGCGGTCAGGATATCTTTCCAGCACCTGCCAAATGCTGTCGATAATACGTTTGCCCTCTGTGCTCAATTCCGCGCTTGCCGTTGCGAAGGTTGCAGAACCGTCCAGCGTGATCTGCATCATCCCCTCTTTCTCCTCCATCCACACCTGTTCTTTCTTTTTGTACTCACTCAGCATCTGTTCCAAATCTTCGTTCATCTGACGCTGTGTCGCTAGCTGGTTCTCCAGTGATTCGACCTCTTCTTGCAACGAAGCGATATTTTGATCTTTTTGGGCGATGAGCTTCTTGTTGGAACAGCCCATGGTCAGAACGCCCAAGATCAACACAAGGGAAACCACACCGAGCATTCGCATTATGCTCCCTCCTTTCAAAGATCCCAACGATTATAGGACCTCTTTAATCACTTTTATATGATCAGCTCGGATATAGGCTAGATGAGGACGCCGCGGCTGTCAAGCACTAGTAATATCCCGGATTCATTGTTCTGCAACGAGTTGAATTGGATACCCTTTTCAGCTTGGCAGGTAGCGAGAGGCTTTGTCCGGACACCTTTTCACATCATCCACCGGCAGCCGTAGGCGGCGAGCAACCCGAGATAGTTGCCTAGAGCATAGCCTACGAGCGCTAAAAGGATCGCAACGGGCACCAATTCTTTGCGGTGATAAGCGGCTACCACCGGCGATGAAGCAGCACCTCCGATATTTGCGATGCTTGCGATCGCAGTCATTTGCACATTCACTCGGAACAACTTTGCGCCCAAAATACAGAACGCTATGTGGAGAACAATACAGATGATTCCTGCTAAGAGGAAATAAGGAGCGGTGGTTGCCTGGCGGATGTCCGCCTGGGCACCGATCATGGACAGATAAACGTAGACGAGAGCCATCGAGAGCGTTTTTGTGCCGTGGATCCTCCGAAGCCGGGTTGTAGACAGAGCGAGAGCCACCGTCGTCAGAATCAAAATCTGCCAAGTTTTTGCAGTGACTACCCCTTCCTTGGCTGGTAAATACTGGGCGATATATCCGACGATCCAGATCAGCAGGAATCCCATCCCAAAGAGCGCTAGCACGTCCGGGAAATGGATTTCACTCGATTTTTCTTGTAGTTGGTTTACCGCTTCATCGAATTTGCGTGCTTCTTCTTCGCTCACTTTGGTGAATCTTGCAAACGGCTCCGCCCATCTCTTGCACGCGAAAAGCAACGGGAAATACAGGATGAAAATGAAGGTGTCGGCGATCACCACAATGCCAATCATGGTAGGCGGTGTCTCCACGGCTTCGGCAACGGCGGCCAGATTCCCCGTGCCTCCAATCCAGCTCCCTGCCAGAGCACCGAAACCTCTCCAAGCCTCGGGATCCAGCTGCCCTTTAAGTAAGAAGAAAGCAACCATTCCCCCTATCACGACGCCAATGGCTCCCATCAATAAGACTCCCAAGCTGCGCAAAGCAACCTTCATCGTCGACCGAAGGTCTACATCCAACAGCATAAGAATAATGAACATCGGCACCCCGAAGGCTTTGAATGTATCGTAAGTGGGGGATTCGGTTGGAATGACCCGGATACTACTCAACATAATTGGGAATAGAAATATCCATATAATCGGAGGGAAATAGTCGAACAGCTTCCATTGAGTCCACCGCTCCAAGTTGAGAAACAGAACCGGAACGAGCATCATTATGGCAAGAAGTGCGTAGGGATGAGAGATAAGAACCTGTGTGTTCTCCATGTGTTATTGGCTTTCTCGTTTGATCTCGGATCTTTTTACTTATCGATACTTGGGATAAAATATATCGCAAGTCCAATAAAAGCCAGAGGAAGATTGCAGCTGGAACGGTTCTTTGAGGTTATGATGGCATTACGATGGCGGCTCAATGCTCGACGGGTCTTAGATACCTATCCAGCCAATCCCACCCTCACCGATTTTTTCGAGGATTTTGTAATGGGAAATGGTCTTGCCGATCATTGTTATACCTCAAAGCGTTTCCAGTTATACTTGATTTTCTCGACGAGTTTCTCGAATCGATCCTCACCGCGGATGTTTTCGAGAAAAGGATCTAACTTCGAAATCAGTGGATAGTTGATAAATCCTCGGATGCATCTTTCTTCGACTTATCAAAAAGTGTGAAAGCTTCTTCGAAACGGCCGTTATGTGCGAGAACCCACCCATACCAGAATTTTGAAATGGCAGTATCCGGTTCCAGCTCATATCATCCCTTCTCCTTTTCGAGAGCGAGATCGAATCGTCCCTCACAGATCAGCGCATAACCAGGAGTAGCGTGATTGATGGGCGTCAGAGGATCGACCTCCAGCAGTTTTTCAGCATATTGCATGGCAATCGATGTCCTCCCCGCGCTGGCGCAGGTCAAAAGTAGCCAGAACAAAGCATCAGGGTCGTTCGGATCCGAGGCGAGTGTTCGCTTCAGGTGCTTCACTGCCTCCTTGGGATTCCCCTCGTTATATTGATCACCCCTTGCAGCATGTGCCCGCGGGAGGATTCGGGTTCCAGCTTGAACACCTTCTCTGCGTAAGCCTCAGCCCCCGGAAGATGTACCTCGGGAGCTTTGATTCCGAGATTGACATAGCTCCAATATGCATAACCAATACCTGCATAGAGAAGGCATTCTCGCCAACGATATCCATTGCCCTCTGCAAGTGTTGTAACGCACGCTTCAATCCCTCTTCTGTAAAGAGCATGATTTTCTGCCCGGCCCTCAGGTAGCTCTCGTACGCATGAACGTTATCGATTGGCCCCTCGGTAATCCGGCGCTCTTCTTCCGGACTGAGCTCGAGCTTCAGCGCATCCACAATCGATTGGGAAACACGTTCCTGCATTTCAAAAACATCCTCAAGTTCTCCATCGTATTTTTGCGCCCATAGGTGAGAATCTCTCTCCACATCGATGAGCTGCGCAGTGATCCGGAGGTCTTCACCAAGCTTCCGTACACTGCCCTCGAGCAGTGCGTTCGAGTTTCGTATCCTTGGCTCTATAAACCACGCCTATCCCCCCACCTCCGAGTTTTTCTAGCATCCTGTAATGCGAGATGGTTCGGCCAATCACTTGTCCAAGCCCACTTTCTCGAGCATCGTGGAGAATCTTGGATCAGATCGCAGCACATCCCAGATTGGATCGACTTTAAGAAGGGACAACCATGGATCGCGCTCTTCATAAGCTTGCTCCAGCCATTCGAATGCCCGGTCTTTCTCACCAAGCCCTGTACATATTGCCGCTCTGTAATATGACGAAACGTAGCTTTTCGCGGACATTTTTTTCAATTCATCGAGTGCTTGCCTTGCTTCGCTTATTTTACCCGACAATGCATGAATGTACCCTTGGGCTGCCACGGTCAGTGTCGAGCCTTCAAAAGAGGACTGTGATTTTTTTATATTCTCAAGAGCGTCTTCGAATTGAGATGCTTGCACACATGCCATGCCGAGGAAGAAAAGTGTCGCGGCGAAACCAGGATCCATCTCTAGGCCTTTTTGGAATCGTTCTATAGCTCGATCGTAATCACGTTCGAAGTGATAAGTCCATCCCTGTAACGTATATAGGATGAGTGATAGAGGATCGAACTCCAGAGCTTTTCGTGCTTGGGCGTGAGCCTCATCCATCCGCCCTGTCATTATGAGATATTCGGCATACCAATGATTGGCCGTTGCGCAGCTGGGATTGAGTTCCAATGCCCGCTTGAATCCTAGCCCTGCCTTTTTCCAATCCCAGTCGTGATACATGTGGACGTATGCCAATGCGGTATGCGCCTCGGAGATAGTATCATCCAACTCCAGCGCCTTGGCCGCCAAGATCTTGGCTCTTGGGAAGGTATCTTTAGGGGGAAGGACGCTATAATTTCCTAGCAAATTATAAGAGTCGGCCAAGCCGGCATAAGCCAAAGCGTAATTCGGATCTTCCGATATGGCCTGTTCGAAGCACTCCACACCTTTATTGAATGCCTCCTCAGTCCTCTTGTTCAAGTAGAAACGGCCCTTCAAATACAGATTGTATGCCTCGAGATTCTCGGTATAACGCTTTACAAGCGGCTCTCTGGCAGCACCTATAAGCTTCACCTTGAGCGCGTCCACAACAGCTTGGGAGATTTGGTCCTGGATGGCAAATATATCCTCCATCCGACGATCGTAACGATCGGACCAAATATGAAAACCATCCTGTACGTCAACGAGCTGCGCTGTAATTCGTAAATTATTTCCCGCTTTCCGCACGCTCCCTTCGAGCACTGCGCTGGCACTGAGTCTCCTGCCAATCTCGCGTATGTCCTCCGTCTTGCCCTTGAATGAGAACGCCGAAGTTCGGGCTACAACATGCAAGCCTTCTACTTTTACGAGAGCGTTGATGATTTCTTCCGCTATCCCGTCGCAAAAGTATTCTTGGTCCTTTTCCGGGCTCATGTCCGCAAGCGGGAGCACAGCGACTGAAGGTCGGGGTGGGCTTACAGAAGTGGGTTCAGCTGGCGGTTGGATAAGTAGCTTCTTTCTCAATGACTCCAACTGGGTAAGTAGTTCATCGACGGATTGACGCCGCTTATCCAAGTTCTTAGCGAGCGCTCCATCTACAACGCGCCTCAGCTCGGCCGGAACATTGGGCTGAAGCGCGGATAACGGTATGGGATCCTCGTTCAAAACAGAATAGGCTATAGCCGCATCATATTCACCCTTGAAGGGCAGCTGTCCCGTAAGCATTTCATACAGACACACACCCAACGCCCAGATGTCCGCGCGTTGATCGACCACTTCCCCACGCGTCTGTTCAGGAGACATATAAGCCGCCGTGCCTATGATTGCCCCTCCTCTACTTATCCCGCTCTGACCGGCCCACTTGGCCAGTCCAAAATCCATAATGGTCGCCTGCCCCTTATCGGTGATGATTATATTTGCGCTTTTGATATCCCGATGAACGATTCCATTATCGTGCGCTTCTTGCAATCCTTTAGCGATCTGAACTGTGATACTTAGAGCTTCATCGAGATCCAAAGGACCCTTTTTTAGTTTCTCCTTCAGGCTTTGACCGGATATGTAGGCCATAGCGATGAATATCTGGTCTTCTGCCTCCTCGATTTCATAAATGGTGCAGATATTGGGGTGATGCAGTGCAGCAGCGGCTTGAGCTTCGGAAACAAAGCGATTTTTCTCCTCTTCGCTTCCGACGGCATGGGGCGATAAAAATTTGAGGGCGACGGTCCGCTTGAGCTTGGTGTCTTCGGCCTTATAAACGACGCCCATTCCTCCTTCGCCCAGCTTCTTGAGGATCTTGTAATGGGATATGGTTCGGCCGATCATACTGTTCTCTTCCGGAAGCCTGAAATTGAGGGTGAGATAGAATCAACTAATATGGAATCCCTGGATGCACTGATATTTTACCAAGGCGGGAAGCGGGCGTCAAAGAGGATAAGACAAGAGAATGGCCCCTCTTGCCACTAGAGGTTGTTTTCTCAAAGATCCGCTGGACTGAACGAATGTTCTGTCTTTATGCCAAGCAATATCAGGATAAGCCGAATCCGGCCCATGCTGGAATTTGGAAACAGGTTTGAACCCGCTACCCGGTGAGTTTATAAACCTCATCCCCCACACGGGCATGCTCGGCAACGCGGATCCCGATGGACTGTCCCTTTGATGCGTGATCCACATTCGCTTTATCTATTTGCATCGATTCGACCTGTTGGGTGAAATCCGATGTATGCCCCTTGATGTGAATCGTATCTCCCACGGATAGCTCCCCATCGGTCAGCTCGACAGCGGCCACTTGAATCTTCCCGAAGTAGTGACTGACATGGCCGATCTTGACTTCATCTGCCAAGACGTTTCCCCCTTTCTGGTTAATATCCTTTTCTAACGAGTCCAGCAATAATTGCACAATCGAGATATATTATGCAACGCCGACCTGCAGCGGCGTTGCAGATGACCGATGGAGCGGATTTGTAAGTTCAAATTTCCTAAGAGGTTCCCAGCGCATCCCAGGCGGCAGCACAGCTCGTCAGGGGCCCATTAATGGTTTGGGACGACGGTAACAACTGCGTTGGATAAACGATTCATCGGAGTCTTTCCAGAAGGGTTTCGTAGCGGGGATCGCTGCGGATCGCTTCGAGGTCGGGATCGTTTTCGAGCCATTTGCGGTGGGCAAACCCTTTGTCCACTGCCTTTTCGAAGCATTCGAAGCACTTGTCGTATTCCCCCATTACACTAAAGAGGCAGGCGGCGTTGTAGAGAGTTGCCGGATCATCGGGGCAAAGCTTCATAGCCTGCTCATTCCACTCGAGAGCCTTTTCCTTCGCACCCAAAGCTAATTGTGCGTGAGCACCAAGGTAATAGGCCCTCGCATCTTTCGGATGGAATTCCAGATGCTTTTCGGCAACGGCTAATCCACGTCGAAACGTGTTTCGCATTTCTTCAGGCCGTTTCAACCCGCGAATAGTATCCGCCATCAAGATAGGTGCTTGATAATCTTCCGGCCGCACCTCGCTTGCTTTTGCAAACATTTCGATAGCCTCTTCGAGCTTGCCTTGTACCCTGCATGTACGAGCATAAAAGTAGTAGGCTTCAAAAAGCTTTGGAGAAATTTCGATGGCCCGTTGCAATTCTCTTTCCGCCTCTTCGTAGCGGCCGTCCAGTGAAACAGCGAGACCATAGGATGCATGCGCCTCAGCGAGTTCACTATCCAGTTCCAGAGCTTTCTGGCTCGCCGTCACTCCATTCTCGATGTTTGTCTTGTCGCTATCGTAGTACATGTAGATCATTGAATAGCAGTCTGCGAGGCCGCAGTAGGCGAGTGCATAGCGCGGATCTCGGATTATGGCACTGGTGAACATGTTTCGCGCATATTCGAGACCTTTAACACCGAGCCCTTGAAAGTACTGCCTGCCACGAATATAAAAATCATATGCTTCTATGTCTGTCGTTGGAACTTTCTCAATAGCACGCCTCTCTTTCTCCGTCAGCCGTACTTTCAACGCATCGGCGATATTCTCGCTGATCTCGTCTTGAATGCTAAATACATCTTGTAAATCTCTATCATATCGGTCGGACCATAAATGGTAACCATTTTTAACACTGACTAGCTGTGCTGTAATTCGTAATCTATCGCCTGCTTTGCGAACGCTTCCTTCGAGTATTGTATCGACACTGAGCCTTGCGCCGATTTCGCGAATATCCATATTTTTATTCTTGAACGCAAAGGATGACGTGCGTGACACGACGCGCAGACCTTCGATGTGTGCAAGGCTGTTGATGATTTCCTCGGCCATTCCGTCGCAGAAATACTCCTGTCCTTTATCGGAGCTCATATCCGTAAATGGAAGAACAGCAACAGATGGTTCGCTCCCGGGCACCGCGGAGGCTTCGGCACGAAGTGTTTCCCGTGTAAACTTCAGCTCTGCGAGCATTTCACTCACATGCTGATAGCGGCTGTAAGGATCACTCGCCATGGCTTTTTCCACGATCCGCAATACTTTTTCGGGGACATTCGATCGAAGTTCAGACAAAGGCGGAGGGCTTTGATTGAGGATCTGGTAGATGATGGCGGACCCTTGCTCTGCTTCGAATGGAAGCCGCCCGGCGATCATCTCGTACAAACAAACGCCCAGTGACCAGATATCGGTCCGATGATCCAGAACGGCTCCCCGGGCTTGTTCCGGGGACATATAGGCCGCCGTACCTCCTTCCTCGGCCAGCTCCGCTTGCGTGGACGGCTTTGCAAGACCAAAATCCAGAATCGTCACCTGTTCGATCTCATCGATCAAGATGTTGGCGCTCTTGATATCCCGGTGCACAATGGTTTTCTTGTGTGCCGCTTGAAGCCCCTCAGCGACCTGTATCGCGATATCCAAAGCCTGCTCGATTTCCAGCGGGCCTTCCTCGATAACTGTCTTTAGACTCTTTCCTGGCACATGAGCCATCGAGATATAGGAGATGCCGTCGTCCTCGCCAATCTCGTACACCGTGCATATGTTGGGATGTCTAAGCGCAGCTGCTGCCCGAGCTTCTCGAAGTAAGCGTTCCTTGTCGTTCTCGGAAACGTGCTGTTCCGAGGACAACACCTTGAGCGCGACGGTTCGCCCGAGCTTGGTGTCTTTGGCCTTATACACAACGCCCATGCCGCCCCCGCCGAGCTGTCCAAGTATTTTATAATGCGCTATGGACTTGCCTATCATTGGGTCACCCAAATAATGTACGGATTAACGCGGCCAGAGATTCAGCCAAAAAAGGAGGATTTAAAATCAAAAGGAATATAATAACTTGATCAGGCAGGAGCCATAGAAATTTAACTGCTGGCATGACAGCAACTGACGTAATGAACCTATTCTTTTTCCCCATTGACTATTCAACTAAAATTATATTATTATTATAAATAACAAAGACCCTAAAACACCCCACCCGGAGTTTTGCAGCTCTGCTTTTCTCCATATGACCGTTTACAGCCTCTCAATGCGCCAGCGCACCATCTCAATGCTCGAAAGGATCACGTCATGAAGCAATCTCGAGTGCATATCCTGGGTTTTTTCATCCTGTTACTTATTTCGAATTCAGTGATGGCCGGAGAAGAAAAATTCAACTCCTCGCTGAGATTCCTGCGGAAGCTAAAGGAAAAACCTCCGGCGACGGAACGGCTGGCCGAAGAGATACTCGGCGTGGTAGAAGCCGAAAAAGTCGTTGTGACGATGAAATTCAACCATGTTCTATCCGGTGCCGAGATTGCAGAGTACGAACGGCTGGGCGTGTCTTTCTATTATATCGATGGGCAGGTTGCGAGAACGAGGGCTATCTATCCGCTCCGCATCCCCTGGTTGTTGATCGATGAGGTAAGCGGCAGGGCGGATGTCCTCCGCATGGAAGCAAACTGGAGACCGGCCATTTATCCGACCTTGGACATCAGCGCGCACGAAATCGAGGCCGACTCGGCCTGGAGCTATCAAGATCCACTTGGCTACCCCTTGACCGGTAAGGGAATGCGGGTCGCCGATTTCGATACCGGGATCGATGTCTTCCATCCCTCTTTCTTTTATGCAAACGGGGATACGTTCGACTGGCTCGATCTCAACCAAAACGGCATTTTCAATGCGGGCAACGACGCGGTTGACCTGGACAGAAACGGACAATATACATCGGGAGAGATACTCCGCTTTTTAGATGGGTGGATCTACGATGTTGCGCAAGTATGGAGCGGCGACGCCAGAGGCAATGATGACAACATCTATCAAACCTACTGGGACTGGCTGTACAATGACCAGAACGGCAATGCCCAGCGCGACTTCGGGCCATCTGCGGGATACACGGAGAGCGATCCGACGTTTGGCGAACCCTTGTTCATAGCACTCGACGATAACGATAACGGCGCACTCGATGTCGGTGAAAAGCTCGTTGCCCTCGGAACGCCGAAAATATACGCGACGATGAACGCCGATAACGTGGAGCGCGTGCGAGGCGATGATCTCATTTATTCCGACGATGACAACAACGGGCACGGCACGGCGGTGAGCGGCATTCTCGCCGGCGGAACGACGGGGCGCCACATATTTACAGGTATTGCTCCGGATGCCGAGATCCTTGCCGGATATTTCTTCTCCGGCGTTCCCATCTCCTATCTCATACCTTGGGCGAGAGCGAGAGGTGCTGACGCGATGCTGTACGAGTTCGGCGGATTCATATATGAATTCCTGGACGGTTCTTCGCTCGACGAAGAGCTGATTACCATCGAGAACTCCACGATCATTCAGATCACTCCTTCGGGCAACCTCGGGCGCGGGGACAAGCACGCGCTCGCCGTTTTATCCGCCCGGGATTCCCTCACGCTGGGCATCTATGTTCCTGTTTACGGGAGTCCTATTCTCCGTATCTATGGCTCGACTCTGTGGAGAACGAATCTGTCCGATTTGATCTTTCGCCTGAAGACTCCTTTAGGATCCGAAGTCACGCTCGACGGCGGAGTCTGGTATGTGGACAACTACTATCTCTGGTACGAATATGGCTCCAGCTCGAGAGGTACTCACAAGTTCGATTTATACATCGATAGAAATACAAACCCAAACGTTCTGGGAACATGGCAACTCAAAGTGGTCAATAACTCCGATGCGGTAATCGAGTTCGTCAGCAATATAGCCGATCACCTGTCCTCATGGGCCGGTGGGGCGGAATTCACCAATTATGTCTCCGACACCAAGAACGTAACCTTCCCTGCAACCTCCGACAGTTGTTTCGTCAACGGCTCCTATTCCACCCGCGGATTCGAAAGTTACAATGGGGTGGGTGGAGGTTCCATAGATATCGGTGAGATCAGCAAGTTCAGCGGTCGTGGTGAACGCATCGACGGTTGGCATCTCCTCGACATCTGCTCGCCGGGTAATTACGACGTCTACACGACGCGCTCCCATACCGACTATGCAGGTTACCCGCTCGGCAGCTACAGACAGTTCAGCGGAACCAGCGCCGCAGGGCCGCACGTTGCTGCGGCTGCGGCCATCGTGCAACAAGCATTTCCCATGGCGACGATGGGTCAGGTGGAATATCTGCTGACCTCGCACGGCGCAACGGACGCTTTCACGGGCACCGTTTACAACGATACCTGGGGACACGGAAAGCTCAGGATCCTGGGAGCCGTGAACATTGCATCCGCAGTCGAAGACCTGGCGGACGGCCGGACGGCTCCGAAGCTCTTGCTCGATCAGAATTATCCAAATCCGTTCAATCCAATTACCTGGATCCCCTTTTACCTGCCGAAGGATGGGAGGGCCAGCATAAAGATTTACAACGTGAAAGGTGAGCTCGTTAAAGTCATCAGGGACAGATCGTATAAAAAAGGCCCGCACAGCGTCCTCTGGAACGGCACTGATGAGAAAGGGCACAACGTCGCATCTGGATTGTATTTCTGTGTGCTCAGGCAGGACGGCGAACAGCAGACGAGGAAGATGGTTTTGATCCGATAGAAACAAATGACCGCATGACGCAATGTTGTGGATTCAAGCATTCAGGCGGTGCTCGGTAGATTGACCTCCAGCACCGCATTTACTTGACCGCCCACACATTGAAATGCCCGCCCCCGGGACTATAAGAATGATCGATACGCTTGATTTTGAATCCTGCGTCGGTCAAGACACCGATTAATTCCCTCTTGTTATAATGCCAGATGTGATCGTCGAGCCACTCCGCCTCAGGATTGACAGCGGGGATATCGGAGAGTCTCTGATAGTGCTTGTAATTTCGTCCCCAACCGGCGTCTGAATCGGGCGTGGAGAGAAAAAGCGTTCCTCCCTCCTCCAGCGAATTCCAGATTTTTAGCAATGTCGGCACCGGCTTGAAGTTGAGATGTTCCAGAACCTCCGTAAAAATGATCACACCAAACTTTTCCGGACCCGGCAGAGGATCCCGCTCGATGCTTCCTTCGACGAATGACAGATGGTACAGCTCTCGAAGATTATCCTTTCCCTCGATATAGGGAACAACATCCACGCAGACTCCTTCAACGCCGTAAATCGTCGTTGCAAAAGCCAGAAGCGTCCCGAAGCCGCACCCCAGATCCAAAATCTTGGCAAGCGGTTTCGCCTTTGGGTACTGGCGCTCAATCGCATCCTCGACCATCCACCCCGCGATCTTCGTCCAACGCAGCGGTTCCTCCGGACGGTATTCTCTTTCATAAAACTGTTCATATGCGGAATCTGTCTTGGCGACCGCGTCCTGGATAACGGCCAGCAGCGGTTTCAACGGCTGAGGCTCCTCCTCTTCCACCGGCCCCTCACGCAGACAACCAACCAACACGGAAACACATGCTGCAATTGTAACCAAATAAACAACGCGCATGATGAAACGCCCCCTCCTTTGGCAGATACGGCGCATAAGTTCATTCTTTCACGCGAAAGATGTAGATGTTATCGAACTCGAGAAATCTCTCCATCCTGACCAGCTCAAAGCCGGCTTCCGTTGCTTGTTCAATCACGGTCTCTTCCGGCGTGCTGTGTCCCGGCGATGACATCTTCTCCGGGGCATGCTCGATGATGACCAGCTGGCCGTCGGACTTCAGGGCCGGGACCGTGTTTTCCAGCAGTTCCACCGGTTTTTCAATGTGGTGATAGGTGTTGATGAAGTACACGAAATCCAGCTTTCCTTCCGGCAGCCGGGGATCTGTCACCGTTCCAAGAATCGTTTCCACGTTGGTGATGCTGTCGCGCTCGCATCGGAATCTGAGATACTCCAGCTTGGTTGAATTGATATCGTTGGCGTATACTCTGCCCTTCGGCCCAATCCTTTCGGCAACCTGCACCACATAACGGCCCCGTCCGGCGCCGATCTCACCGATCATCATACCCGGCTCGATCCCAATCGCGTCCATTACTTTGTCTGCTGGCTGACGGCTGTTCCAGCGTTCTTCCCAGGCATCCGGATCGCTCTCCTCCGTTTCTTTCTGCTGGGCCGGGAACGCGTAGGAAGGATCGAGGAGGCCAAAAACCAAGAGGAGAAAGACTACAATGAGAGATACTTTTTGCATGGGTTCTACTCCTTTGTCGAAAGGACTCATATGTGTATGGGAACGGATTTCTGATTGATTATTATGTAAATGTATAGCGCTTGGGTTCGCCAGTCAGTTATGATTTTGACCAGCTGCCCAGAGCAATACAAGTGTTTTGTACCTGCGGAGGACCCTAGCATAGTTGAAACGAGGTGCACCATGCGGCGATTCCTCTGGATTTTCCTTCTTCTTGCCTGCTTCGGAGGACTGATCGGTGCGGCTCCGGCCGGGGATGAGATACCGCTGCGTTTCCCACCGGCGCCCCGAATCGTAGCGATCGGCGATCTGCACGGTGATCTCGAGGCGACCCGGCGGGCCCTAAGGCTTGCCGGCGCTATCAATGACGAAGATCAGTGGATCGGCGGCAAACTGGTGCTGGTGCAGACCGGCGACCAACTGGACCGCGGCGATGACGAACAGGCCGTTCTCGATCTCTTCGCCCGTTTGGCCGAAGAGGCAGCCCGGCCCGGGGGCACGGTACACGCTCTCAATGGAAATCACGAGCTGATGAATGTGGCGCTCGACCTGCGCTACGTTACGCCGGGCGGCTTCGAGGATTTTCAAGACGCCGTGACGGTTACAGGGATCGACTCCGTGCTGGCCGGATACGAGGAATGGCAGAGGGCGCGTGTGGCCGCGTTCAGGCCCGGTGGGATCTATGCAAAGGTGCTGGCGCGGCGCAATACCGTTGTCATCATCGGCCAGAACGTGTTTGTTCATGGTGGAGTGCTGCCCGAACACGTGGATTACGGGCTGGAACGTTTGAATGCGGAAGTCAGGGTCTGGCTGGCGGGGGACGGCCCATGCCCGGAATGGATCCTGAAGAGGGATAGTCCCGTGTGGACCCGCCGTTATTCATTGGATGTGGATGAAAGTGATTGCGAAATGCTTGCCGAGGTCTTGATTGAACTCGGCGCCAAGCGCATGATCGTTGGTCATACCGATCATGTGAAAGGCATCGCCTCTTATTGCCACGGCAAAGTTTGGTGCATAGATGCGGGAATGTCCGCCCATTACGGCGGTGAGCCGCAGGTCCTCGAAATCAAGGGTGATACGATTCGGGTGCTCACTGAGAAGTGAGGATTCGAGCGGCTCACTCCTTTTTTATTCAGTCGCGGGCTCGATCATGTCATGGACAGGCCTTGAGCGGTATTGAGGAGTAGAAATCTCACATGAAAAGTACGTGATGATGATACCTCGTCCAGTCTTATTCAGAGACTATAACGAAAGAACGAGCCGGATCCCTTCCTCGACGGCCCGAAGTTCTCCCCGGGTCAATTTACCCACGCGATCCGCTAAGTAGGATTTGTCCAGTGTTACGATTTGCGACACGTTTACGACCGATGATTTGGGCAAGCCGCTCCGCCGGCGAGTCAGGGACACATTTCCTGGAGCCTTTGACAGCTGCATATTGGAGGTGATGACCACTGCAATGACCGCTCGAATCTTGCTGCGGTTGAAAGCATCCGCCTGGATGATCAGCACAGGCCTCCGGTATCCGCGCTCGGAAGCGTGCGGCCATGGAAGGGCAGCCCAATGGCACAATTTATTGTAAAAAGATCAGTTTCCACCCCCGTTGCGAATTGTGACCGTTCTGCGGATCCCCCTCTCTCCTCACCAGTGAGCGCTTCCAAACCGGCGAGAAAAATGGTATAGCTTTGATAGCTCCATCAAATCCCAACACCCAGATGTAAGATCCAAAATCCCCAAAGCGAAGCCGGAGAGAGGTCCCTACCTCCATCCGCAGAGGAGTATGCAATGAAACGTCTGACGCTATTGATCATCGGAATCGTTCTCGCGAGCATCGCATTCGGTCCGATATACGCGCCCACACTGGCTTTGGAGGCGACGCTGGCCGGCCATTGGGAAGGCTCGATCAATCTTCCTCAGATGGAGCTCAAAGTCCTTATCGACTTCGTGCAGGGTGAGGATGGAATGTGGACCGGCTCGATCGATATCCCCCCGCAGGCCGCAGAAGACTTGCCGCTCAAGGACATCTCGTTTGATGGGTCCAAAGTGATCTTTTCCATCGAAGGCCCTCCAGGAAATCCAACTTTCGACGGCATATTTTCACAAGAAGGCTTGACTATCGCAGGTGAATTCACGCAAGCCGGTCAGACCTTTCCCTTCGAACTCACACGCACCGGCGAAGCGGTAGAGAAAGAGGAGAAGATATCGCCGGAAGAAGCGCTCAAGGATTTCGATGAATTCGTCCAATCGAGCATGAAAGAATGGAATGTGCCGGGAGCGGGTATTGCGATTGTAAAAGACAATGAAGTGATGCTGTGCAAAGGCTACGGCCATCGCGATATCGAAAAGGAACTGCCTGTGACAGCAGAGACACAGTTTGCAATCGGCTCATCTTCAAAAGCCTTCACCACATTGATCCTGGGAATGCTGGTAGAGGAAGGAACAATCGAATGGGACAAACCCGTTCGGACTTATCTGGCGAACTTCGAGCTCGACGATGATTTTGCAACCGAGCGGATGACCCCTCGAGATCTCGTATGCCACCGTTCGGGTCTTCCCCGTCATGATTTCATGTGGTACGGATCCTCGTTTTCACGTGAAGAAATATACGAGCGCCTGCGCTACCTAGCGCCCAACGAGGACTTCCGGACCGAATTCCAATACCAGAATCTCATGTTTATGACCGCAGGTTATTTGGCCGGTCAGGTAACAGGTAGCAGTTGGGAACAGCTCGTGACGGAACGGATCTTCGAGCCCCTGCGTATGCGCAACAGCAATCTGTCCGTAAAAGACATGGAGCGAACGCCCGACTTCGCTCTGGGTTACGAAGAAAAAAAAGATAAAGAGAGCAAGAAAAAAGAGATCAAGCAAATGCCCTTTCGCAATATCGACAACGTGGGCCCCGCTGGTTCGATCAATTCGAGTGCGGCGGATATGGCAGAATGGGTGAAATTTCAGCTCAACGAAGGCAAGGTGAATGAGACACAGGTGGTATCGCCGCTCACGATACAGGAGCTCCATCGCCCTCACATTGTCGTGCACGGAGGTCTCCTCGCCAGGCTATTCACGCAACCCGAAATGCCGCATATGATGTATGGTCTAGGGTGGTTCGTGCAGCCGTATCGCGGTCACGAGATGATCCACCATGGAGGAAACATAGATGGATTCTCAGCACAGGTGGGCTTCATGCCCAAAGACAAGATTGGGCTTGTCGTGCTCACCAACTTGAACGGGACTCCATTCCCTTATGTCATCGCATTGAATGTCTTCGATCGACTCCTTGGCCTCGAAGAGATCGATTGGAACGGCCGCTACAAATTGATGTGGTCTCAGCTCGAACAAGCGGAGGATCAAGCCGAAGAGCTCGAGGACATCAATCAAAAGAAAAACACGAAAACATCGCACCCGATGGAAGATTATGCTGGCGTTTACAGCCACCCTGCCTACGGCCCCATAAAAATCGAAAAAAAGCACAAAGCACTCGAGGCCGAGTACAACGGCATGACATTTGAACTCGAGCACTGGCATTACGACGTATTTCGCTCCAAGACCGAGCCGCTGAAGGGGTTGAAACTCGCTTTCCTCACCAATTTGAACGGCGACATCGACCGCGTGTCCGTGGTCCTGGAACAGACGGTTGATGCGATCGAGTTCGAGCGCGAACCTCCGGAGGAAATGTACGAGCCCGATTATCTCGAGCAGTTTGCGGGTGACTACGATATGATGGGACTCACGCTCGAGGTGAGCCTGCGCAGCGACAACACGTTGACGATGACGGTTCCGGGACAGCCCACTTATGAGCTGGAACCCTATCTGGGAACGGAGTTCAAGCTGAAGACCTTCAAAGGATACAGCGTGAAGTTTGTCATGGAAAAAGGCAAAGTGACGCAGGCGGTATTGATCCAGCCGAACGGGGTGTTTCCAGCGAAACGCAAAGACTAAAGCGTGCCTCGATTCCTCGATTGACGCGAGGCGATTTTTGCAGCGTGCTATAACTCATTCAACGCAGGCTTTCGGCGCGTAGCAGAGTGCAAGTGCGACACCCGCCGTATGCATTTCCGAAAACAGGACCGCCTTGGGTGCCCCCCGGCTCATGGTCCTCGCGCGCGTCTAAAGCTGCAGCGCGCTGCGGAAATCGCCTCGCGGCACCCAAGGCAGTCTCAGTGATCAATTGCAATGAGGCCAGTCCTCATGCGAAGACTCATCCGCATACGCCCTGAACGCTCTCAAATATCCTTCTAGACTTCCCGTGTCGAAACGATGCTGGCTCTCACCCAGCGGGAGAGCGTAGATTCGCTGGCCTTGGGCCATCATGTGCTTGATCGCATCCACCAGGAGAATCTCACCAGTCGCTCGGGAAGCAATATCTGCCAGCGAATCCAATACGGCAGGGTTAAACGTATAGCGACCGGCCACCGCCCAATTACTCGGAGCTTCAGAAGGGCCCGGCTTTTGCACAAGATCAGCTACGGGGCTTGCAACACCCGGCTTCAGCGAGCCTTCAGGCTTAACGACCGCTCTCAGAGGAATCTCGTTCAGAGGAGCCCGTGCCACCGCGAGCACTGCCGAGGCCTGGAGTGACTCATGAGCGTTCAACAATTGTAAAAGGAACTCGTTCACGCGCGCTCCCCGATAAGGGGCGTCCCCGAATGCGACAAGAAAACTCTCGTCTCCGAGGAACTCGCGCGCGAACATCACGGAATGCCCGGGCCCCTTGGCTCCTTTTTTCATGAGAATCCGAATGTCGTTCTCGCCGGCAAAGTGATTGGCTATCGCCGATTTCCCCTCTCTCGAAACGATGATTATTTCCTCGAGCCCAGCCGTTCTCAACTCTTCGACAATATGCTGCAAAATTGGCTTGGTACCCAGAGGCAGCATTTCCTTGGGAACCGCTCGAGTGAGCGGCAGGAGCCGAGTGCCACGGCCTCCGGCAAGAATAATAGCTCTTCGAATACGGCTCACAAGAACGGCCTCAGCGAATTATTGCCGCAGACGCCGATCGCCACAAGGATCCCAGTTCGTCTCCGCCGGCGTTACTATTCCTCCTGTTCCTTGAATTCTCCCGCAACCTTCTTGAAAATCAGCAGCACCAAGATCGCCAGGATGCAATGGGCCGCAAGTACGTACCAGACATAGTCGGGGTGGTTCAAGTCCCGGAAGTGCCCATAAAGAGTCGTGTAGATCACGCCGCTGGTGGCGCCGCCGATGCCAACCGCCAGGAAGTTGGCACCCATGTAAAGGCCTGCCTTCTCCTTTGGAGCGATCCAGGTGATGTATTCCTGGATTCGGGGCGAAGAGATCATCTCCCCCACCGCGAAGAAGAAGATTCCGAGAAAAATGAGGGCGGGCACGGAGACATGCGCAAGGCCAAGGATCACCAATCCCACTGCCGCCGCAAAGATGCCGACGAGGAACGAGGGGAGTGCGGGGAACTTTTCGAAGATTCTCGATATGAAGACCTGCAGAACTATGATGATGTAACCGGTGTGCGAGATCGTCTCTCCCAGCACGCGTCTCACTCCCTCCTCGTCCTCGTGAGAGAAGAAGTTTGCAAATGACGTTCCGAACACGCTCTTGAGATTCAGATAGAGTTGGGCGGTATCGACATTGCGATCGACGAAGATCGCACACAGATTGAAGAATGCCCAGAAGGGAAGCCAGAAGAAGAGACCGAGCAGTACTAAAAACACGGAGAACTTCACGTCCGACAGGGCAATCCCTATATCACGGAATTTACCCTTGAGTGTCGCTCCCTCGATCTCTCTCTTGGGCTCCTCATAGAAGAAGATAGTAATGAGCAACATGAGGCCGATACCAATAGCCGCTGCGAGAAAGGCATAGTTCCAGGAGATGGCCCTTAGCCTGCCTGCGATGATCGGGCCCAAGGAAGCGCCAACATTCACCATGGCGTAGAAGATGCCAAATCCCAGCGTCTTGTTGGTCGGGTCGCTGACCGCCCTGACCGTGCCCGCGATGAGCGGCTTGAAGATCCCTGCCGCCAGTCCAATGCTGAGCATCGTGAGAACGATGCCAGAGTACGTTTTGGTAAAAATCAGCAGCAAAATCGAGGGCAGATAGGCGAGATACGAGATAATGAGCACCTTCTTGAATCCGTAGCGATCGGCAAAGGTGCCGGAGATCACGGGGATCACGTAGGAGAGAAAAAGGAAAATGCTCTGGACGAACCCCAGCTGAGCCCGGGAGTAACCGAGATACTCCATATAGATTCCGAAGCCGAAGTAGATGCCGTAGTAGGCGAAGCGCTCGAGAATCTCGATACCATTGGCAACCCAAAAAACCGGCGGAAAAGGTGTCCTTTCTTTCATTTACTCCTCCTGGGCAGAGTAAATTGCAAGCTGGATAGATGGCGGAGATTGTACCACGACGCGCTAACTGAGTCTTGCTGAAAATAGCTAGTCAAGACGTCCGCGGACGCGAACAGCACATTGGTGAGTATTTAGAAAACCGCTTTATTGGGTGGTAGGGATCTGCCGCGATCAGATGGTAATAGCGTCTAATGCGTCCTGGAAAGCTGCGAGGTCCTCGACATATGTCGCCCCGAGCTCGTGGAAGAGTGAATCCATATGCCGGGCCCCCCTGCCACCGATGAGCAACGCTACATTGGGATCCAGAAACCGCCGGATCTTCCTCAACTCTTCGGCTAAATGTCGATCACCGGTGCTGCACACGATGCTCAGACCAACCGCACGAGCTTGGAACTCACGAGCCGCCTGAACAATCTCTTCGGCTGGGAGGTTGGGACCAAGATAAACAACATGCCATCCAGTTTCTTTGGCGGCCGAGGCGGCCATAATCGCGCCGAGTTCATGTAGTTCCCCGGACGGGGTCGTCACGATGAGTCGCGGTCCCGAAAGCGAACCGCCAACCCCATTCGTCGCGGATCCCAAGATCGAACGGATAATGGCGCTAACGAGGTGTTCATGCATAATACGGACAGTGCCGTCGCGCCAGCGATCTCCTACGATCGTCAGCAATGGTCCGATCACGTCCCTCCGCATGCTTTTGCTCCCGAG
Organism: Candidatus Latescibacterota bacterium; assembly: GCA_011772205.1. Classification (GTDB taxonomy): domain Bacteria; phylum Krumholzibacteriota; class Krumholzibacteriia; order WVZY01; family WVZY01; genus WVZY01. The sequence continues at coordinate 23,468 of WVZY01000026.1, read as the reverse complement.
GGAAATGGCCGCTTTCGACAAGATGTTCTCCAGCTCACGGTTATCAAGACGATATAGCGCCTCTAGACTCTCCTGAAGGTATCGGCTCACCCCTTCCGCCTGCGGGGATTCGAATTCCACCTCAGGCTCGGCCCTGGACCGATCGTCTCCGGTCAAGGCCTGAAGTTCGGTCAGCTCGAGAGCCGCCACGTCGCTGATGCGCCGTCCCCCTGCAACTGCCTGTCTAAGAAGCCTCAGGCGCTCGATGTCCAGGTCTGAGTAAAGCCTCCGCCCGGTTGGCGTCCGCGCCGGAGTTACCGCCCCGTACCGTCGTTCCCAGACCCGCAGGACGTCCTTGGAAATACCTGTCCGAATGGAGACGACTCCAATGGGATGTCTCGGCATCGTATGCTGCCTATCTTTTTCCATATTAACAGAATAGACCATCGTCAAAATTATGTCAATATAATTTTGAAAATATTCTTGACATTATCAATTTGTTCAATTAATTTCTATGACAGAAAATAGATAACGAGGCCCGCAGCTCTTAGTTGTACCGGACACGCAAAAAACAAAGGAGACGGATGAGATGAAGAAACTCGACATTCTTGCAGCAGTTTTACTGATCGTCGGCGGCCTCAACTGGGGACTCGTCGGCCTGTTCCAGTTCGACCTGGTGGCCGGGCTGTTCGGCGGTCATTCCAATTTGATCGCCCGAATCATTTACAGCCTGGTTGGACTGTCCGCGTTCTATCAAGCCGCACAGGTAAAAGGTATCCAGCGCCGCTGGGGCTTCGCGCGTTCCAGGGCATAAGCGATTTTGCACGCGTCCCCGGGAGAAGATCTAACAACATCGGCTCCCCGCAACCATCTTCCGGGGTACGCGTATTATGATTTCGCGAATGCACTCAACTCCTTGAATTGCTACACTGCTATTTGCCTATTTCACTGGACAGCGTTACGATGCCCAATCTTGTTTCAATCATGTGGTTTCGTCAAGATCTGCGTGTAGCTAATAATCCCGCTTTTGTCGCGGCTGTTGAAAGCGGCAGGCCAGTCGTCCCGTTATTTATCTGGCACGCGGGCAAACGCAAATCCTGGGCGCCCGGGACAGCAAGTAGATGGTGGCTCGTCAAATCTCTAGAAAATCTTGCCAGCGAATTGGCTAAATTGAGTTCGCGACTGATTGTTCGTGAGGGTGAGCCCCACATGGTACTCGATCAGCTCACGAAGGAAATCCAGGTGAACTCGGTTTTTTGGAACCGGAGGTACGAACCCAGCGAGAAGAGGATTGAATCTCGAGTAAACAAGCTGATTCGCCGTGCTGGTATGGAGATCCAGGTTTTCAATAGCAACCTTCTCTTCGATCCGGACGAGATAAAGACCGGCAAAGATGAGCCATACAAGGTTTTCACTCCATTCTGGAACGCTTGCCTATCCCTTCCATCTCCCATTGGACCGCTCCCTGCACCGCGTCGCATTCAGAATCCCGAAAAATGGCCTGCTTCCGAGTCGCTCGATGAGCTCGGCATTTCCCTTCAGCTGAATTCCAACAAAGGCCGTTTCGAAGAGTGGAATCCGGGAACATTATCCGCACAGCGTCAGATGGATCGATGGATTAGCAGGTTCATGCACAATTATAGCCAAGAACGTGATCGCCCCGATCACGACACGACCTCGAGACTCTCACCGCACCTGCATTTTGGCGAAATCAGCCCGCACCAGATATGGCATGCTGTGAAGAGTCGCATATCAAAAGCCGGTCCGAAATCGGCTCGTATCTCGGCCGAGGCGTTTCTCAGACAAATTGGCTGGCGTGAGTTCGCATATTATTTGCTGCATCATTACTCCAACACCGTGGACGAACCTATGCGTCCGGAGTTCGATCACTTCCCGTGGCACCGAGACATACGCGCTCTAAAATCTTGGAAGAATGGCTCAACCGGCTACCCTATTGTAGATGCAGGCATGAGGCAGCTTGCGGAATCCGGATGGATACACAATCGAGTTCGAATGATCGTTGCTTCATTCCTCGTCAAACATCTGCTAATTCCATGGCAGGAGGGAGCCAAGTGGTTCTGGGAGAACCTCGTCGATGCGGATCTTGCAAGCAATACACTCGGTTGGCAATGGGTAGCGGGATGTGGCGCCGATGCTGCGCCGTACTTTCGCGTTTTCAATCCAGTCCTTCAAGGCGAAAAATTCGATCCCGACGGCAAATATGTTCGCAAATGGATTCCTGAGATCGCGAGCATCCCCAACCAGTGGGTGCACAAACCCTGGCAGGCACCTCCAACCCTCCTGTCGAGATCGGGTGTTCGATTGGGAAAAGACTACCCTCGCCCAATCGTCGATCATTCATCTGCTCGCCGTAGGGCGCTCGATGCGTATGACGCAATGAGAAAACACAGAAGATCATGAACAATACATTGAACACTGCAGATGCAAAGCAAATCGTCCTTGTGACTGGTGCCACGGGGTATATTGGCGGTCGATTGCTGCACAAAATAGACCGCAGCAAATATCACGTCCGCTGTCTTGCCCGAAAACCCGAGTATCTTCTCGACCGGATTGCCACGGACATCGAGGTTGTTCGCGGTGATGTCCGCGACAAGCACTCCTTGTTGAGAGCGCTTCAGGGCGTCCATATTGCCTTCTATCTGATTCACTCAATGGGATCGAGTGGGGATTTCGAAGAAGAAGACCGGAAAGCCGCCCAAAAATTCGGCGAAGCCGCGAAAGAGTGTGGCATACAGCGCATCATCTACCTCGGCGGATTGGGAGACCCCGGCAGCAAGCTATCCTCACATTTGCGGAGCCGCCAAGAAGTTGGAGAGATCCTGCGTTCATCGGGTGTTCCCATCGTTGAACTGCGCGCTTCAATAGTAATCGGATCTGAAAGCCTGTCTTTCGAGTTGATACGGGCGCTGACGGAACGCCTTCCCCTCATGATAACACCACGCTGGGTCGCCGTACCCGCTCAGCCCATCGGAATCGAGGACTTGCTTCAATATCTTCTGGAGTCGATGACAATCGATACCGAAGGTAGCGCGGTTTATGAAATCGGCGGGCGCGACGTCGTCTCCTATGGGGATTTGATTCGTGAGTATGCCCGTCAGCGGAATCTCAGGAGATACTTGATTCCAGTGCCGGTTCTCACGCCCCGACTGTCCAGTCTCTGGCTGCGCCTTGTGACGCCTCTGCATTTGCGAATAGGCCGGAAGCTCATTGAAGGTATGAGGCATCCCACCGTGGTTCGAGATTCTAGAGCAGGTGATGTGTTCAAAGTAGTGCCGATGAGCGTTCGGGAAGCGATCGTGTCCGCCCTGCACAATGAAGATCGTGAATTCGCAGCCACACGCTGGACAGATGCTCTATCATCCTCGAACACGCAACGGGATTGGGGAGGCGTACGCTTTGGAAACCGGCTCGTCGACTCCAGGACCATTCGAGTGCGCGCCAAGCCGGGGAGAGTATTTTCCACGATTGAAAGAGTTGGGGGCAAGAATGGCTGGTATTACGCCAACTTGTTGTGGCAACTGCGAGGATTCATCGATCTACTAGTGGGTGGCGTCGGTTTGCGACGCGGACGAAGTCACCCCACCCAGCTTCGTCCCGGTGATGTCGTGGATTGCTGGAGGGTAGAAGCTGCTTCCAGCAACCGGTCGCTTCGCCTCGAAGCCGAAATGAAGCTCCCCGGTCGCGCCTGGTTGGAATTCGAGTTGTCGGAAAACGGAGAAAACACCACTTTGCGGCAAACAGCCATCTTCGATCCTGTTGGGCTGTTCGGTTTGATTTATTGGTACGCGCTTTATCCTATCCATCAAATCATATTTGCCGGCATGATCAGAGGAATCGCATCAGCTTCGCAGCACTCCGCCAAGCAAGACAAGACAAACACAACGGAAGTGCCACCACACTCACCATCGGCAAACGTACCTTCCTAACTTCTCTGGATACCCTCACAAATGGCATTGGAACTCGGTCGGTGGTCGTATTACGGCGACCGGGCACCGGCCACACAAAGATGCAATGAGTTGAAGTGGACAGCCGGGAGTAGTAGAATTTATATAGATCCGGAGCATAAGAAGGCGGTTCCCTAACGTTCACATCAGTCAGGTTCATCAGAGAAAACATGATCCTTACTACGCATCAACCAATCTTCCTACCTTGGCCCGGTTTCTTTTCCAAAGCCACGCAATCAGATTGTATGGTCCTCCTGGACGACGTCCAATTCCCCAGGGGAAGATGCTGGCTAAATCGAAACCGGTTGAAAAACGAGGATGGAGAACTTTGGCTGACCGTCCCCGTCTGGAAGAAAGGGCGCGGCCTGCAAGTTATACGAGAAGTTGAACTATATAATGGACGAGACTGGCGGAAAAAGCATCTGAGGAGCATCCAACAGAATTACGCCAATGCACCCTATTTCGGCGAATATCATAAAACCATCGAATTCATCTACGCGAAAAATCAAGCCCTGCTGGCAGAGCTCAATGTTGATTTGATTCGATTTTTCTGGGAAGTATTTTCACTGAAGACGCGGCTGCTCCTCCAAACCGATCTGGGAATCAGCGGTAAGGGAACAGACCTGCTCATCAAGATCTGCAAGTGCGTAGGAGCCAAGCGGTTTTCGATCTTTCCGATGGTGGAGAAGCACATCGACGCCGTCTCGATGAAAAAGAACGGTATAGAGCTCGTTTTTCTCGATTTCCACCCGCCGGTGTACCCGCAGCTTTGGGGAGATTTCATCTACAATCTTTCAACCCTGGACATGCTGTTGAACTGCGGACCGAAAAGCAGAGAGATTGTTGCTAAAGCCTAGTCGCTGTTGGGAGCTAATAGTACTGCGGATACTTCCCTTTCGGATATAGGCGTCGCATGTTCTCATAACGGTGCTTTTGCTCGCGGTATTCCGGCGATTCCTTCGTGAGTTTGCCCTGCTTGACGAGTTCATCAATAAGGGCGCCGCAATGAATGGAAGCGCGAATGTGCAGGTCTTCCGTGGTGAGTCCGAAGTCTTCCATGAATTCCGGACAAATATGCCCATACTTCGGGCAGCTGCGCGGATCTCCGTTGACGAACGGCATCCCCTCGATGTCGCGTCTCGGGTTCTTCTCATAATCATAAGAGCAATCCCCTTCCGGATGCTTTTCGCACGGGAGAATACGTTGCTTTGACGCGTATTGATCGCGCAACTTTTCCGTTGCCTTCCGGACCGTTTTATCCGACGCAATCCCCATAACCTGCGCCGATCGTCTCACTTCTTCCTCTGTGACGCCGCCGCGGTTTACTCGCCAGTCCATCTCCTTCGCGTAAGCCGCCTGAAACTCTACGACGAAGTTCGACGCGTCGATCCTCTTGTGCGGACCAGCGGGGCGATCCTTCAGAATGAGATCGTACAGATCGGACACTGTCAGGGTCTTGTCGATGATCTTTTCCCGTCCCGGCGGTTGATCGAGCTCTTCGCCTAGAGGCGCACTGGATACGGTGAGACTTCGGCTTTCCTCGTTCTCCGAAAACATGTCAATAAAACAGCCGACGATTGGGTGATTGTAAACGACCGCGCAGACGTTTTGGTACGGTTGGGTAAACGCCGTCAACATGAGGCCAGACATTTCGGGGATCCGGAATGTGCCGATCTCATCGAAGCTCCTGCTGTCGAGTTCACGCCGGTGCTGTTCAAACACCTTAGAGCGACCCTTGCCGGCCGCCTCTGGAACGAGATGAATTCGGAGTGGCGGATTGAATAAATATGAGAACTTCTGGATCAGATATCGAATGAAACCGGCAATCACCAGAACGATCGCACTAATGACCATGAATATTTTCAAGATGAGCCTCCCCGTGTTGCTGGATCTGTTGCTGCGAAGCCAATTGGAAGACTAGCGATCTTCGCTAACTCCTTATGCTATATAATATTGTGTGGCTGCCTCAACAGCCGCACGGATACCTATCATGCTGTCGGGGACATGTATAGCATAGGCGGTGCCAGAATGGGGAGGGTTAACTCATTTAGATTCAACAGAATTGTCAGACAGACTGGGGTCAATCGCCGTAGAATCGCCGTGGAGTTTGCCCGTGAGGAGCGCATTCACGGCGCTCCGTTTCACTTCAGGGGATGAATGAATATATTTCAATGTCGTACGGACATCATTATGACCTGCTAAGCTCTGGATGGTTTTTACGTCAACCCCCAATCGTGCCAGACGACTGCAAAAATTATGGCGCAGGGAGTGAAATGTTATCTTAGGGATGCGGGCTCGCTTCACCGCTCTATGGAATATTCGGTCGAATTTCTTGTTGTCCCCGCGTGCCCAATCGAATATATAGCCTTGACGATTGTCTGGAAACTCCTGCAATGTTCTAACTACTAGCTCATTCATCGGGACAATCTTGGTTTTACCAGTTTTCGGCTGCACTATATTAATCACGTTTTCCTCAAAATCAATATTTTCCCAGGTCAAATCTAACAATTCTGACTTGCGCAACCCACAATACAAGGCAACCGTAATTATTCGCCGTAGTGGAAGTTCAGATGCCGCCAGCAAACGACCCTCTTCTGCTTTGGTCAAAGGACGAAATGGCTTTTCATCAATCCTATAAGTTTGCGTTCCCGAAAGCGGATTGCTGTCGATATAGTCATACTTGACGGCTAGCGAAAATAAACCGCGAAGTACAGCCTGGTGACGGGCAAGCGTTGCGTTTGTAGGCTCCTTGCCGCGAATTATTTTCATGCTGCTCATTTTTATAAAGTAAGCATCCATATCCTTCGTTGAGATTGTATCAATCGCTCTGCCTAAAAAAATGCTTCTCTGCCCGTTTAATGATGCCCTCTGAACGCCAGTAGGACTTGTGACGTTGGATTTTTGCCAGATACCCCGCAGCAAGCTTCTCAAATTTGATGGCCTTCCTCTTGGGCCTGATCTTATATCGGCCTTGAGCGATTTCCGCTTTTTTAATCGCTGGAGCTTGCCTGGCCAGCTCGACCGTATCCCCAACGATTTCACGCCACCGTTGACCGTGTAATCAATCCCATACTTGCGCTTTCTATCCGCTGTCAGGTAGTAGAAAATGCCGCGCTCAACTTTCTTATATGTCCGCTTTCGCGGTCTCATGATAAACCTCCAAAAGACAGTGGCCCATCAGGGGGCCGAAGGCGCCACGAGCGAAGCCTATTCTCCCAACAGGCCACAACCATCCGCCGAAACGGGCGGCCTTTTGTCGGATAAAAGAATACTCGTGGTTTTTTCGGCATTACATTTATTTTATACAGCAAAAGCGATGCCTCGTCACGCCTCTTGGTGCGTATCTTGTTCTTGCAGGATTCTGCCGAAAACCTTGAATATGAGCATCTGCCATTCATGTAGAACCTGCCATTAGGCATTAAGGGGGTGTCTTCAAAACCATGAAACTAATCTCTTATTCAATAACCGGGCAAAAGCTTCAGTCAATCCCAGAGAACGACAGGGTACTTTTTGTACAGCTAGCAAATCTGGGTAACCACATTTCTATTCTTCACAAGTTGCTATATTATACGCATAAGAAGTCATCGAACGAAATAATTCAAAAAAGTTATACAGCAACGGGGTCCTTGATTATATATCTTCATTGTGGAGTTCTTTTTAGAGTTGGAATGTTATTAGAGCCTCGTTCTTTGGAACACAGATGTCGAAGAAATACGCGCTGATCCTCCACCATGAAGCAAACAAACCCTTGGACTCGTTGAAGGAGTATTTCGATAAGAACGAAAGCATGATTGAAAGAGTTCGCAATAAATTCGCATTTCATTATGACACGGAAGATATTAAAGAGTATATGAAGCTTATTGATCCCAAGAACGATTATTATCTTTATCTGTCTGAGGTTTGGGGTAGTAGTCTTTATAACATCGCAACAGAGATTTCGGGAATGTCAATGATAAACGCCATAAGTGAGTTGACGGAATCAAAAGACCCATATAAGGTACACCAACAACTGTATAAAGAGTTGGTAGACGTGTCTCGTGATTTCAATACATTCATTAACCACTGCATGATTCTTATTATAGTAGAACACCTTGGGGAAGATGGAAAATTCCCGGCTGATGAAGTAGAGATTGAAGATGGTCCTCCTATGGATCATGTGATTGTCCCTTATTTCGTGGAAAAGCCTGAATCCAACAATTAAAAGAATTAAGCTGCTACACCTCTATTCCTGCAATGGGTCCAGCTCACAATGTTTCTGGCCCTTCGGGTTGCTAACTCCCGCCCGCCCGAACGGAATCCCAAGAGACAACAAGCCCCCATCAGCAACGTTAATCTATGAGTTACCATAGCTCCTACTAACTGGCCCGCTAATTGCTCAGCCTCCCCAACAGGTACAGTGGCCCGTTTTGGTTTAGGGGAGGTGGACAACATGAGAAGACAGTTCATAGCTCTAACGCTCACATTTTTGCTGTTCATTTACGGATGCAGCCAAGACCACAGCCCGGTTGCGGCAGATTTTGAGAAAGACATCAGCCCGGTTATCTCGCTTGCTCAATTCCCCGAATTGCCCGATGATGCCGTTTGGAAATATGCCTACAAAAAATTCTGGAAGGTCTGGTTCAATTGCAAACTTGTTCAGGCGGCAGCGGAGGAATTCGCTGCTCGGAATAACGGTATTTATCCAAGTAACGTTGATTGCGACAGGAACCTTGATGGTAATACCCTTATTGACTTGCTCCCAGGCGGCCATCGGCTCGAAAATCCATTTAGCAGGTATCACACCGAACCGGTGGACGGCGTTGCTGCCAACCCTGGTGATACGGCTTATCGGCTGTGCATTAATGATGGGGTTGCAAGAGGGTACACGATAACTGGAGCCGGAGAGGCCGGTAATATCATCGTCCTCATCTATAGGGACTGTCAAACCGGCGAAGTTGTTGAACGCGTCGGACGAGATCCTTGGCGTCTGTAAAACCATCTTTACTCCAATCCGAAAAACGCTCTCAGCCAAAGAACCAGGCAGTTGGCCTCACTGTGCCGGGGAGCGAACACGGCAGGGGTACAGCAAGCCCTACCAGGAGGGGTCACGGTTTCATCATCTGAATCCAATAGGGTCGGGTATCCGTTCTGGTTTCTTCGTGCAACCGTCGTGCTTCCGCTTCCTGTTCGACAATATAGTCGTAAGCATTATTGTCAAGTATGTCCTTGACGGGCAAAGTGAATTGTGATACAATACCGTTTACTATCGCTTTAACTACTTGCAGTATGGGGAGGTCGTTATGAAAAGGGTACTGCTATTAGCTGTTTTCTCAATTCTCATTGGAAGCGTCGTGACTGCACAGCCAGGTAGCATTGGGTTGTTTGCCGATCCGGGGGGAACCACGTGCGATGTCTATGATGAACCCGGAACGGTAACCGTGTACGTGCTCCACCTGTCGTCACCCGGTGCAACCGGCTCTTGCTTCAGGGTCGATTGGCTTTCGTGGGGCGTCACAATGATGTATATGTGTGAGACGGTAACTCCCCCTTACTTAAGTATCGGGAGTTCCGATGCGGGCATTGCGATTGCTTATGGGAGTTGCGTTGTTTCTCCGCATATGATCCTTGCGATCCAATTCTGCGCACTAGGAACGACGCCTCCGTGCAGCTACATCCAGGTCGTTGCAGATACCACATATTATGACGTTCCGGGAATCTGGGTCAGAGATTGCGGCACTCCGCCGAGCACGCTCAGGGCGAGAGGCGGCGATGCGGTCATCAATCCGGACGCGACCTGTTATTGCGACGTACCGGTGGAGGAAACAAGCTGGGGCCGTGTCAAGTTGCTGTATCGGTAGCGGGAAGATCACTCACCGGGTATCAACAGCCGCTTTTACTTATCAAACATCTGCACGTAGAACGGTCGGGTATCTACTCTGTGCTTTTCGTGCAACCGTCGTGCTTCCGCTTCTTGCTCGGCAATGTAGCTATATCCTTCAAGCTGATTCACCGGGAAGTCCGGAGAATCCAGAGAATCAATCTCTTTTTTCTTCCGGCTGAGCATAAAAGAAATATCGCCTAAGTCGATGTCAAGCTCTTGCTTGCTTGGGATCTTCTTTTCCAATTCATCCAGTGCGCTCTTGATTTCCTCGATAATCTCTTGCGCTTTTAGATATTGGTCTATCTGTTCGTTGGTTTTTTGGATGCGTGCCGCTCGTTACCGATCTGTTTCGCCCGGAAAGTGTGCCTCAGCCGGGCCAATACCTTCGTACAGGGAAGCTGACCGAACACGTCCTTGCCTGTATGCTTTTTCGATTATTGGTCGGAGTGCTTCATACTCTTTCCGCCCAACCTCGCTGTAGTGATCCACGTTCAAGGCCTCCCTTGCAAAAACATGATCGAATATCGGACCCTTGACGCCTTTTGCTTCAAGGTATGCCTTAAACTCGGGTAGTGTCATTTGATGAACATATTTAAATCACCCCTGGCGTTGGATTCCTGGAACACTTCGCGCCAAACGGCTTGCGCTTTTGGATCGTCTTTCGTTTCCTGAAGGATTTGCTCCACTTCTTCGAGTGTCCATTTCCGTTCGTGTAATTCTTTTTCTAGTTTCAACCGTTGTTCGCGGTCATGGTACAGGTCTACTGCGTCGGGCAGTCCGCCCTTGGCCCGAAGCTCGTCGAGGATTTGCTGATTGAGTGCCTGCGTTGCCGTTTTCTTGCTCTTAATGGTCATGTTAAAAACCTCCATTGCTAATCGACCGGGTAGCCCTTACGCTGGAGTGCTTCGAGTTCCTCATATCGCTTTATTACTCTCGGATCAGATGGGTGTTTTGACGTTGCCAGGCCCGCCTTTTTCCGGCGAAGCCAGTGCTTAAACCAGCTCAGTCGTTTTCGAAACTCCGTATAAGTCTCGCCCTCGACCACTCCCGGGTCAGGTGGTACTTTGGGAATCCGAATTGCGCTCGGGATTTTTGGTTTTACTATTTTCCGCCCTTTCAAAATGCCCATTGCTCACCTGCCAGATTAGTAATCTGAAATGTTATACTCGTCCTCCAGCACACAATTTCGTCCAATTTGCATTGCGCCTCCCGCCCGTCGTCCTCCAGTCTTACCCGCTGCCGTGCTTCAAGTGTTCGCTGTTCTCGCTGTCGCTGTGCTTCCCTGAAAGCGGTTCGGAAAGCCTCCGGGTTCTCCTGGTATGCGTGCTGCATAACATTTGTTTGCGCGTTGACCCCGGGAGCAATTTCGCCGCTTGCCCTCAGTAACAATTCGCAAGCTTTCATGCCTCCATTAGCGGCACGTTCCAGCAAGCTTTTATATATGCGACCCAGGTTTTCCCTTAGGTGTGATTTCATTCGCTGATAAACCGCAGCTGCAAAGTGCGGATCGCGTTGCAGGCGGTAAACCTGTTTGGGAGCAAACCCCGCAGCAACGCTTTTTTGGTCTTTGCTCCGTGTATCATCTAGATTAGCTAAAAGCTCGATAAGCTTTAGCTGTCGTCCTGAAAATTTATTCATGGGAACCATTTATATCCCCTTGTCTTATGGTTTGTTGTCTACTTATTTCGTTCCAGCTCTTCCGCCAGCTTTTCAAAAACCGCGCATATCTCAGGAGCTTGGCGTATCTCAATCGCAATGCCCTTTGCCGTTGGCTTGTATTCGCTTTCATCTTTTCGCCGGACAAATTGCCTTACATGAATGTAGTCCCGGCCAGAGTAGGATTTTTTTGTGACTCTCACTTGCATCAGCTCGTTCTTTTGAACCATCCCGATAACTCTCTCTTCGCTCATGATCATCATTCCTTTTGTTATTTGGCTTCGCCAGGTCCATTGAGAAACCCGAAAATAAACCGAAAGTCTCAGCAATACCGGGACTCATCTTCGAGGCTCTCCGGGCATTACAGGCGGTCGCCTTGGCAGATGGTACTTTCAGTGCCAAGGTTGAGAGGCTGCATGCCCGGCGGCGCCGCTGTGCATTGGCTCATGTCGGAAAATCCTATCGATTGCGATTTAGCAATTGAAAATCATTTATCGCATTCAATAAATTTATTATGAAAAACAAAGTCCTTTGATCCCGATGCACTTATCGAAAAAAAGCGGCTGTCATCACTCTTACTATTCTTGCTCACCTTGTCATCCCAGCCTGCTTTAATCGATGTTCTGTTTGGAAGATAATGAGAATCCTGGCTATTCATAGCGCGCTCGTCATTATTGCTATGACTTGCGCAGCAAGCTTCAACTCTCCTTTACTCGCAACAACTGAGACATATGTGCCTCCCCAGAAATACGCACTTAAAGTGTTCCTCGATAACGTCCCACATCAGCAATATGTCAAAGAGCATATTCCGTTTATTAATTACGTTCGGGGCAGAAAGCAAGCGCAAGTGCACATCCTATATACCTCTCAGAGAACCGGATCTAGGGCAACGGAACGTACCGTGACTTTCACCGGGCAAAAGGAATTTATCGGTGTCAATGATACGCTCTCGTGCACGACGAGAGATATCGACACAACAGATTTCGTTCGTTCCGAGATCGTACGGATCATGAAACTCGAATTGATTCGATACGTATCGAGAACCCCACAAGCGCAAGGCATCGATATCAACTATTTGCGCAAAGCCGAACCAGCCGCCGTAGCCGATAGATGGGATAGCTGGGTATTCAGCATTTCAATTGGCAAAGGTATGTCCGGACAGGAGTCGATAAAGAGCATTTATTTCAATGGCTCGATTACCGCTGATCGCGTCACTGAGGCTTGGAAACTTGACTTCGGATTATGGACGGATTATAGCGAAGAACGATTTGATACTGACGATCTGAATATAACCAGCATTTCGAGAAGTAGCGAGTTTCATGGATTAACAGTGAGAAGCATCAATGATCATTGGTCCATTGGAGGATATCTATTAGCATCGAAATCGATATACTACAATACGGACTGGTCAGTCTATGTCGCTCCGGCAGTAGAGTTCAATATATTTCCCTATTCCGAATCCACATACCGAAATCTCAGGATACTCTATAAAGGCGGTTACAAACACAACAAATACGACGAGGAAACGATTTACTACGAGACCGAAGAGGATTTATTCCTAGAGAGCTTATCAATAACAATGGATTTGAAACGAACGTGGGGTTCTTTCAGTGCTTCATTGGAGGGATCTCACTATCTCCATGACTTCGAAAGAAACAGGCTCGTGTTCTATAATTCCGTATATCTGCGACTCTTTGAAGGCCTGTATTTAACGCTGGGCGGCAGCTATTCAAGAATTCGTGATCAAATCGAACTACCAAGAAGAGGATTATCTGAAGATGAAGTGCTCCTCAGACGCAAGCAATTAGCGACACAGTATTATTATTCATATTCCATTAGCTTCTCGTATCGATTCGGATCCAAGTACAGCAATATCGTGAATCCCAGATTTTGAAATAGACTTTGCGTGCGCGGTTTGAACCAGCACCCTGAGATGCCAACTCTCCGCCCACGCATCGCAAGTCGGCATTGCCCAAGAAGCAATCACCCACGTCGGCACCTTTAAGCCGACTAGAACAACGCGCCCTTCGCTGGGCGCTCACTGGAGAAGCACCATTTTTTTCGCCTGTATACGACCGTCGAACACGAGTCGTACAAAATACACGCCTGAAGCTACTCGTGGACCGTGATCGTTCTTGGCATCCCAGCTTACGAAGTATTCTCCCGCCGGTTTATTTTCATTTACGAGCGTTCTAACAAATAGCCCTTGTACATCGTAGATAGAGAGCTTCACCAAACCCGATTTCGGTATGGAGTAAATAATTTTAGTCTGCGGATTGAAAGGATTCGGGTAGTTCTGGTGAAGTTTGTACACGAGGGGTCGAGGGATCGGCTTATCTGGATTCTCCACTCCGGTTAGCACTGAGGAATCCCCATACGCATAATAAAGGGCGTCCTCGACGGTGTTTAGAAAAGAAATATGCCAGCTCCAATCCGGCATGATTGTCAGATCTACATAAACACCATCATTTGCGATGTCCCGATAGAGTCAGCAACGACTCGCACTATTTCCTCCTCGAATTCTTCTAACAAAACCATGTAAAGGATGGTCCCCAGCGATACTGCATCGTACTGATAGAATGTTCCAGCCAAGCGGCCATTTAGCAGCCAAGCCAGCGAAATAAAACGCCCCGCATCGCCCGTCTCATAGATCGTCCTCATGTACCAAGGACCCGAATGGAGCACCGGATCGGCGAACATCAACATCCCTCCATCCGATGCGTATTCGCTGAAAGCGTATCCCACACCCGGCCGATAGGCATGGTTGCTACAGGTCAGCAGTGATTTGAAAAGATAGAAGAGATCGACGACTTGGCGGGATAGAGTATTGTTAATTATACATACTACCTCCATTATACACATGGGAGATACGTCATCGGACTCGAGGATACACCTTATCTCAAGAACATCGAGCAGATCGGACGGGAAGTTTTCCCTCTCCTGGCGAATCCAAACCTTTCGTAAACGGGAATGCCGGAAGGACATGCCGTCACAACACTCGACCAAAACGCTTCAGGCGTTTCGATGGCAAGCGGCGTTTTATTCAACCATACGTAGACATAAACGGTTGTTCATGCAAAGCTGAGGCGCCTGCTCCGAGTATTCTTATGGACATAAGCACGATAGAAGACTACACTGAACAATCGAAACAGCGGAGGTGAACATAAAAGAAATAGTTCGATTTAAACTCAATGATAAACCCATGGAATTGACGTTGGACGGAGATCGAACGCTCCTATGGGTTTTACGTGCAGATCTAGGTCTGACAGGTACCAAATTCGGGTGCGGAGAAAGCCACTGCGGCGCCTGCACTGTTCTTGTCAATAAAGAACCAGTTAGGTCATGTCAATTGGCGATAAAAGATATTAATAACAAAGAAATCATCACCATTGAGGATTTAGCCAAAAATGGAAATCTACATCCTCTACAGACAGCATTTGTAAGCCATGACGCTATGCAGTGCGGATTCTGCACACCAGGAATCATCATGAACGCGTACGGTCTATTGCAAAAAAATCCCAAACCTAGTCGAGCAGAAATCATCGAAAGCATGGACAATAATCTGTGTCGATGCGGCTCTTACGGCAGAATAATCCTGGCCATCCAGACCGCCGCGCAAGAAATGAGGGAAGGGACGAACCGATGAAGGAAGATAAATTTTTGGAAATGGATTTTTCTGATCTAGATATCAATTTCCCTTTTAGCCGCCGAAAGTTCCTCCAAGGTCTTGGGGCGGGAATCATCATCTTATTTACTTTTGGCGATTCTTCAATACTTCAAGCGCAGGAGCGGCGGAGAAGGCGTTTCGAGTATCCCTCGGATTTTAATGCTTATCTTCGGATCGGAGAAGATGGTCGTGTTTCATGTCTCACAGGTAAAATCGAGATGGGCCAGGGAATAATTACTTCTCTAGCGCAGATGTTAGCGGACGAACTTGACGTACCTCTGGATGCCGTTGACATGGTCATGGGCGATACAGATCTTTGTCCCTGGGATATGGGCACTTTTGGATCCATGAGCACACGCTTCTTTGGGCCGCCTCTCAGAGCGGCTGCTGCTGAAGCCAGGGCCATCTTGATAACGCTGGCGGCTGAGCACCTCAATTTGCCGGTCAGCCAGATGAAGACGGAAGCGGGAATTATATACGACAAAGAGAACAGCGAGAATCGGGTGACCTACGCGCAGTTGGCAAAAGGGAAGAAAATCGAAAGACTTCTCGAGGAAAAGCCGCCGGTGAAAGATTTCTCGGAATTCAAAATCATGAACACGCCTGTTTTCCGTCGAGATGCACCAGATAAAGTCTCTGGCAAAGCCGAGTATGCCGGAGATGTTCGCTTACCTGGAATGTTATACGCAACAATCCTGAGACCACCGGCACACGGCGCAACATTAAAGAGCGTAGACACGTCCGCCGCAGAAAAGATAGAAGGTGTTCAAATAGTAAAGGACGGCGATTTTGTTGCCGTTCTTCACTTGCATCCGGATGTGGCCGAGAAAGCCATCAAAAGAGTAAAAGCCCAATATGACATGCCTGAATCGAATGTGGACGACAAAACGATATTCAAGCACTTACTGAGCGTTGCACCAAAAGGAGAAATAGTCTCGAGCGGCGGACACCTGCTAGATGGGAGGAAATTGGCTCATATTACCTTTGAGCATAAATACTTTAACAGCTATGTCGCTCATGCCACCATCGAAACTCACACAGCCTCGGCTCAAATAGAGAGTGGCAAAATCACAATCTGGGCATCGACACAAACGCCTTTCAGGCTCAAAGAGGAAGTCGCTAACAGACTGGGATTTCCCACTCAAAATGTTCGAGTCATCACTCCCTTTGTCGGTGGAGGATTTGGCGGCAAGACCAGAAATCAGCAAGGAGTAGAGGCAGCTCGGTTGGCCAAACTAACCGGAAAGCCGGTCCATGTTGCCTGGAGCCGAGCGGAAGAATTCTTTCACGATGCCTTCCGGCCTGCAGCCGTCGTCAAAATAACGTCGGGAGTTACAAATTCCGGACGCATTGCTCTGTGGGACTATGGGGTCTATTTTGCAGGCCAACGAGGTTCGGAACATTTTTATGATATACCGCATCATCGAACAATGGTCCATGGATCGGGATGGGTAGGTCCCCCGGGATCGCATCCTTTTGACACCGGCCCATGGCGTGCACCTGCCAACAACACCAATACCTTCGCCAGAGAATCACAGATCGATATCATGGCAGTCAAGGCAGGGATGGATCCGCTGGAATTCCGTCTGAAGAATCTAAAGGATAAGAAAATGATCGGAGTTCTCAGAGCCGCCGCAGAGAAATTCAACTGGACTCCGGCAAAAACGCGGAGTGGTCGAGGTTACGGCATAGCCTGTGGCATTGATGTAGGCACCTATGTGGCTCACATGGCCGAAGTCGAGGTCAACAACCAAAGTGGCCATGTGCAAGTAAAGCGTGTTGTATGTGCTCAGGACATGGGTTTGGCGGTAAATCCACAAGGTGCAAAACTCCAGATAGAAGGGTGCATCACTATGGGGATAGGTTATGCTCTGACTGAGGAGGTTCATTTCAAAGGTGGAGAAATCCTAGACCTCAATTTTGATACTTATGAAATCACCCGATTTTCCGGGACGCCAAAAATCGATACTGTACTAATTGGTGGAGCAGATTCCGCTCCACAAGGAGGCGGGGAGCCAGCAATCATCTGCATGGGCGCAGTAGTGGCTAACGCAATCTTCGATGCGACCGGGGCGCGGTTGTTCCAGCTCCCAATGATCCCGGAGCGAATCAGAGAAGCGTTGCAACGAGGTTGAACAGGATGAGAAGCTAAGTAAGGGCGACTCGCTTCAAACGGATTTAGAAAAACTTGTTCCCCCGGACATTGTGTCAAGAACTCAGAAGATATTGGATCACATAGATTCATCGCGAGGATAATTCCGGACAACACGAGAACGTTGACCTCGCATCACTCCCAGGCATTCAGCGATATCTTCGCGTCCTCAATCAAACATTTGCGTTAGGACCATGGACACATTCAGCTTACTCGCCGTATTGACGACCATCGCCGCTCTCTTCAGCTGGCTGAACCATCGGTTCATCAGGCTTCCCAATACGATCGGGCTCATGGTCCTATCTCTCGTTTTTTCACTCGCACTCGTTATCATGGGCAAGTTGTACACGGCCGCAGCGGATCCGTTGAGACGGATGCTTGTGGATGTGGATCTCGACCGCACCCTCCTCCACGGCATGCTCGGAGCCTTGCTGTTTGCGGGCGCGCTGCATCTCAACATCAACGACCTCCTTGGCCGGAAATACATCATAGGATTGCTCGCTACGACGGGTGTTATCATTTCGATCCTGGTGGTTGGGTTCGCGTCATGGGGGATTCTGCGTGGACTGGGTTTCTCGATCGATATGACGTGCTGTTTGCTCTTCGGCGCCCTGATTTCACCGACGGATCCAATTGCCGTGGGCGCCATCCTCAGGAAGGCCGGAATCCCTAAGACATTGGAAACCAAAATAAGCGGCGAGTCGCTTTTCAATGATGGAGTCGGCGTGGTCGTCTTTCTCACTCTTCTCGAAGCAACCGCGGGACATCATGTCTCGGCTGGCAGCATCGCCATATTGCTCGCTGTAGAAATAATTGGCGGCCTGGCTTTCGGCGCAATGGTGGGTTGGGTCGTCTACCTGATGTTGAAGTCGATCGATAGCTACGAGGTGGAGATTCTCCTGACGCTGGCCATCGTCACGGGAGGTTATGCGTTGGCGCAGCAACTCCATGTATCCGGGCCCCTCGCGATGGTCGTAGCGGGACTCCTCATCGGCAACCGCGGGCGGAGCCTGGCGATGTCGGAAAAAACCCGAGAGCGGTTGGACGCTTTCTGGGAGCTCGCAGACGAGTTTCTCAATGCCGTTCTCTTCGTGATCATCGGTGCTGAGATTATTGTCATCACCTATACGGCGAACTTTTTTCTTGCAGGCGTGATCGCAATCCCACTCGTTCTATTTGCCCGCTGGATCAGCGTGAGCGTTCCGATTTTGGTGCTTCGCAGGCGGCGAACGTTCAGCCCGCACGTCATCAAGATCCTCACCTGGAGCGGCCTCCGCGGAGGGATCTCGGTGGCACTGGCGCTTTCGCTGCCCAAAGGTCCGGAACGATCGCTATTCGTTGCGATGACCTATATCATTGTGATCTTCTCTATTGTTGTTCAAGGATTGACAATCGGCCGCTTCGTCGAGCGTCTGTACTCGCGAGAGCCTCGGTATTAATTGGAGCGCTGCTCTATAAATCTTTGAGAGAAGAGTTCTCGACACCAGGTGCTTCTATATCATTTTAAAAGTATCATCTTCTTCGAAAGCGTTTTCTTGCCCGCAGTCAAACGGTAGAAGTACACACCAGAAGCTACTGCATACCCATTTGCATCGTGGCCGTTCCAGTCGACGCGATGGCTGCCGCTGGCCTGAGCTTTATCCATCAGAACGGTGACTCGATTTCCCACCATATCGAATACTTCAATTTTCACATAACATGGCTCGGGAAGGAAGTACCTGATTATTGTCCTTGGATTGAACGGATTGGGATAATTCTGATACAGAGTAATATCGATAAATAAAGTATTGATCGGGCCTGTTTCAAAAAGATTTTTCCTCTCGCTACCGTCATGGATATCAACGCGATAGTAGTAGATGACACCGGGTTCGACGCTCTTATCGATGAACGAAAAGGACAAGCCGTCTCTGATTAGGTCGTTCGATGGTATTTCCTCGAAAGTCATCGAAGGCTCGCTCGCTCGTAAAATCAGGAACTCTATCCCGTCGTCTATGTCGGATAGAGTCCAGTCAATCCTGATATCGGGTCCGCTAGCAGCAACGGAATAATGAGACAGCAGGGTTGGGGTTGGAATATCTCCTGCGGCATTGACTCTATGGCAATAAACCTTGTAAGTTCCGCCGCGATTGTCCGCCCACGCTATGACTGTTCCATTGGATCCATCGGTCGTTAGCTGCGGTGTCCTCTGGTTTCCTGCAGCTCCGCAGATAACCTCCCCATTTGCCGTCCAGGCTGCCGTTCCGTCTGCATTGATGTTCTGAGCAAATACATCGACGTTATCTGTGCCGTTTCGTTGATCATCCCATGTTATAAATGCTCCTCCGGACCCATTCGAGATGATCTGAGCGTTAAGCTGGTCACCGGTCGCCCCGCATACGGCCACCCCGTTTGGCGTCCACTGGGCCACTCCGCTCGCATTGATTTTCTGGGCATACACATCAGAGGAACTTACGCTGCGGTAATCGATCCATGTCACAATCGCTTCGCCCGATCCCATGTGCACGAGACGGCAATCCATTTGGTTATACATCCTCGCGGAAACGGCTGAACCGCTTGTTCCCCAGAGGAGGTTGCCGTTCGCATCGACCCTCTGAGCGAAGATATCAAAATCTATCGTATTGCGGCGATCCGCCCATGCGATGATCGCTCCTCCGGAACCATCCTCGATGAGCTGGGGATATCTCTGCTGCTGCTCGTTTTCGTAGATCACGATTCCATCCGGCGTCCATTGAGCACTTCCCGATGCGTCTAATCTCTGGGCATAGATATCATCCATGTTATTGCGATCATCCTGCCATGCGATGATAGCTCCGCCCGCCCCGTCATAGGAGATCGAGGGATTTTCCTGATGCATGATCGCGGTACATACGGCCACGCCGTTTGCAGCCCATTGGATCGTACCGTCTGATCCGACTCTCTGTGCGAAGATATCATTGTAGAAGTTCCGTCGGTCCTGCCACGTAATGATAGCGCCGCCGTCGCCGTCCGAGACCATGTGCCCCAGCACCACACTCGTCTGTCCCGTACAAATCGGCACCCCATTGCCAGTCCATTGGATGTAACCATCCGAATTGAGTTTTTGAACGTATATATCCAGACTGCCACCGGTGCGGGAGTCTTGCCATGCGATGATTGCTCCACCGGAGCTGTCCGCAATGATTATCGGAGTCGACTGTGAATTCGAAGCTGTGCAGACGGGCATTCCGGTTTCGAACCAACGGATATTTCCTGCAGCGCTGATACCTTGAGCATAGATATCAGTATTGACGGCAGGACGAGAGTCCCTCCATGCGATGATCGCTCCGCCCGAACCATCCGAGGTGATAACGGGGTAATCCTGCATGCCACTCGCCGTACAGACCGGGATCCCGTTATCCGTCCAGTCGGCGTACAGCTGCGGCACGCAAATCAATCCGCTAAATACGGCAAGAATGGCCACTAACTTCATATATTTCAACATGGAATCCTCCTGAAATCGGATGCAGGAAAACCATGCATAAATGTGCAAATTCGATGCCGACTATTTGCCTGGAGGCGGTTCGAGTCCGATCCGGCTTGACACGCGTATTCCCACTGCTGCGGGGGTCATCAAGTGGCTCGCGGTCCCCACCACCGAACCTTAAATCGTATCGGTAACGATGATGCTGACCGTGCAGTCCCAGCAACGAGTCAGGTGTGGCTGATCCGTTGGCAACGTTGACGTTCCGTGGCTTGATTCTTGCTTTATCCAGGCATTTTGAGGGCTGTCAACCGAGTGCGCTAAGCGACCGGCCGGCCGCGGAGGGAGATATCCCACCGCGCCGGTACAGCTTTGGTAAGATGATCGCAAAATGCACTGGGAGAATGACCATGACCGCAAAAAACCACACGGACCATGAAACCGGCGCAGAAACACGCAAGCAGCTCCCCGACGGCAGTGACCAGACCACTCTCGAAAACGAGGTCAAGCGACTGCTGGATTTCAAATTACAGCATGTTCATGATGGCAACCTGACACCATGCCCAAAGTGCAGCCAGCTGGTTCACGTCGACTCCATCGAATGCTTGCACTGCGGGGCCGATATCGCGGGCCACGTTGCTACCATCAGGGAGGAGCTCCAGAAACTCGATGCCATTGGAGCTGAGTTGCACAAGCTCAGGAAGGCGACGCATCCGGAAAACGATATGGCGAAGTCGATGGAACACACGTTTTGGGAGAGAGTGAAATCCGCACTTCCGAGTCGTCGCGACAGAGAGAATCTCAGTGTCGCTCTTCCCGCATTCATCCTCTACTTCTCCCTCGTGGTGGCCCTACGCGTGCTGTCAAACGGAGCGCTCTTCTGGTCGGTCTCACTGGCTGGCGGAGCCGTCGGCTATTCGATGCTCCGAAAATCACGCATCAGGAAGCGCGTGACGGTCGACGCCTATCGGGCTGCGTTGGTACTTGGACTGCTCTTTGCGATGTCCACGGCGATTGTTCGCCCCATCCCGTTTTGGCCATCAAATCTCGCTACAAGTATCACCGTTGTAAGCATCGAAGCGAATATCAGGGAGACCCCGACTACCGATTCGCCGATTGTCACCACGCTACGCCGAGGTGCCACCTTGACGGTCGTCGACCGAGAGGGAGCCTGGTTCAAGGTGCGAACGGAGGAAGGCACTGTGGGGTGGGTGTACTCGGGGCTCGTGTCAGATTCCGGGCAATAAGACACTATTTTATCAACCGGCACACTGCCGCGCGCCATAATCTCGTCGCGGGCGCCGCAGGCCCCGGTCGGCACCAATGAAGTACCGAGGAAGCGGCTGCTTGCCAGGGAGAATCCTCTTACTTGCCACACCACGCTCACCGGCCGGAAGATAGAGCAACCACGCACCTGGAGAGACGTTTCCAGCGAAGACGGTAACACAACGCTTCATGAGTTCCTTCTTGGTCGAGGTTTGCCTTGCTCGCGGTGACCGCATACGGTGTGCAAGGACTGGCATTTCCATTTTTCGACGTGGACGTGACAACCCAACGACACGCCCTGGGAACACCATCTACTGTTTGGAACGGATTTTGCGACCTAGTTGGTTGGTGCGTTCGCCGTCACCAAAATGCTCAGTAAGTCGAAATTGTCATTATCGATACTCGAAGCTGGACCAAGCACGGCCAACTACAGGTGAGGTAGGTACCATGGTAGTAGAAACACAAATCCCGACACGTCAGGAGACGATACGTGAGTATACCAGTCTCAACGCTGAGGCGAAACGGCTTTTGGACTTTAAAAAGAAGAACGTCAAAAAGCATAACCAAACGCCGTGCCCTGAGTGCGCCACCCTCATTCAAATCAATGCGAACAAGTGTCCTCACTGCAGCTCAGACATTGGTGACCATACAGCAAAAATTCGGGAAGAGCTGGGAAAACTCAAGGGGATCACCGTGGAGCTCCATGAACTTCACAATCGGTATATGGAGTGTCATGAGGAAGAATCGGCGGCCCATTCATTTTGGGAAAGGGCCAAAGGTTTTATCTCGGATCCTCGAATGCGCGAAGATCTGAAAATTGTTCTGCCTGCTTTTCTTCTTTTCTTTGTTCTAATCGCTGCTCTTCGAGTCATGGGCAACGGACCACTATTCTGGAGCACCACCCTCGCCGGTGGATTTATTGCATATTATCTGCTCAAGAAGTCGAATTTCAGGAGATATGTCACGATTGATCTCTACCGGGCGGCATTGGTCCTCGGCCTCATCCTTGTCATAAGCGGAGCGACCACCCGTCCCCTGCCGGGATGGCCTGATATGTCTCTCAACACAGTGGAAGTGCAGCGATCCGTGGCGAACATTCGAGAATCGGCCACTACGAATTCTCAAGTCGTGACCACCGCCAATCAGGGAGACAAGCTCAAAGTGCTCGACCGACAGGGCGCGTGGTAC
Source organism: Candidatus Latescibacterota bacterium (assembly GCA_011772205.1). Taxonomy (GTDB): domain Bacteria; phylum Krumholzibacteriota; class Krumholzibacteriia; order WVZY01; family WVZY01; genus WVZY01. Next base: position 296 of record WVZY01000026.1, on the reverse strand, counting down.
AAGGTACAGACCAAAGATGGTCAGACTGGCTGGGTGTACTCATCGCTCGTTAAGGACTGATGGCGTCCCTTTGTCACAGCTCACTCCCAAAACTGACTCCATCCCTTATGAGGCAAAGCGCTCTTCACAGAAGTTATGGCTATTGAACAGACCGCGTCCCCAGTCTGGTCAAAATCAAGAACTTTCAGAGAAGTGTTTGAGATGGCAGCGTAGCGTGTTCGAGTCCAGCCCGGGTCCCCGGTCTGGACGTTTTGAGACTATGAAGCAAGCCCCCTAGTCGGATAGGGTTTAAATCG
>WVZY01000015.1 GCA_011772205.1 Candidatus Latescibacterota bacterium | reverse complement strand
GAATTACACCCACTAGTTCAACCAGGCTTCTCCTGGCGCACCGATTTTCCCTTGCGTCATCGCGTGGTATGGCTTTGACCGAACGTGGGTCATCCGGTGTCGACCGGGCTGCGGGACCGGTCACCATGGGAGTGACCACCACAGCAGCCCATTCCTCCTTTTCTCATAAGGAGCATAAGGAGTCCGAATATGGCTATGGCCACTATTATTTCGATCATCGTGATCACCTCTCTTGGTTCCATCAGTGTCCTTCACATTCACCTCTTCTCCGACCTAGCTTCTGTACCCGGGCAGGGAAATTCAGGTTCCCTGCCTCGGGCAAGCTCCTCATCCACATCATCCGGTTTGTTTCTCCTCCTCAATGTATCTGTGAGGAGATTCCTCGAACTTCTCTTTGCAGGCAGCAGAACAAAAGTGGTAAGTCTTGCCCTCGAAGTCGACACTTGCTGCTGCCTTGTTTTCGTCCACCTGCATCCCGCAGACCGGATCTTTAGCCATCTTACACCTCCGTTTTTAGCGTTTTCTGAATTTTCTCAGCAATTCGATGATTTCTTTTATTTTCTTTTCTCTGTCCCGGCGGCTTCATTTGGACAGACTCTGACTGACACAGCCCTCAAGATGGCTGGTGAGGATATTCTCTTCCACTCTCATTATCGCCCCTATTACGGCGGAGAGTTGGGTGAGAATGTCAACGCAGTACCTTCCTTCTTTGATCATGCTCTGGATTCCCTGGATCTGCCTTTCTATCTTTCTCAACCGCTCTAATTCCTCCGTGTGACTAGGCGAATAACCGTTCATAATAACCTCCTTTCATCCGGTATACGGTACCCCGCTACGGTATATTTGCCCATCCCAACTTTTTTCCACCTTCTCTCCTCAAGCGAGCCTCTCCTTTGCTTTTATCATCAAGTACTAATTCACCGCCGTTCAACCCATTTGAGATTACTGTGCCCTATGTGGAGTTGGTCTTTTCTTTTGCGCCCTGTTGTTCCCACAAACTTTCCGGAATGTTTTTCAAACTTCGCCGGACCCGCACGGCAACAAGGACGATAGATCTCACCCTCACGATGAACCTTGTCCTATGCTCGGTTAACGTTCATTCTCGTCTGACAACCGGCATCGTGGTGCATGGCTGGTTCACCGAACCTTCAGGCAGACACACGGCCATAAATGTCTTAATCCTTTTTGTCTTTCTGTTTCCTCGCGTGCTTCTCTGGTTCTTCCTCGAATTTAGATTTGCACAACGGACAGCAGGCCAGGTATTCTTCATCCTTATATTTCAAGATAAAATAAGCTTTAAGGATAGGGAAAACGAACACTATTTTCGCCTCCCAGTCTCCATTTTATCGCCGAGGCCCGCGCCGACCCACTCAATCATTTCCATTTCCTGTGCTCCCGAATCCTCCGAATCGCCTCGTAACCCTATCCCGGCAATCAATTCGCTCTCTCAAGCTACCCAAACCAGCTCCTTCCGGCCACCACGCACGAACGTCCCCCATCGGTTCCAGACCGCCGGATTTTCCGGCCATTGCCTGACCGCCTGCCGACCTGTCTCACTCGCGCCGGAAACTCCGAATCACACCTCGGGTTCATCGTCCCATTCCGTCCACTGATCGAAGTCAAATGCCTCCTCCCGAGATCGATCCGGATTGAACGCAAACGCCTCCTCCGGCGGTGCCCGCGAAGGTGAGACCGGCGGCGGCTCGCTCGCTTCCCCGATGTGATCCAGGATCCGTTTCACATCCGAGCCGTTCGTAATAAACGCGATGATCCGCATCGCGCTCCCACACCTCGGACACACGAGCGGAAGTGATTCGTAGATTCTCGCAAGAAGCATCGCCCACGTGTAGGGGAAGCTGCGCGGAAACTCCTCGGGCTCCGCGGACACAACACGAGAGGTACGTGCGCAATGGCTCCCTACCACCCTTCGCAAAGAGATCACGACCGCGCCCACGCCCCGCCAAGCCGGAATCGACGGCCAGGCCAATTTCGTAACTAATTATATGAAAGGTGATTAAGCGTGACATCGGCAGTGTCTCGACAACGCCGGAACATTTGGCCCTTGACGGGGCATAAAATATAACATATGTTCATTTTAACGAACCGTTGTTATATTTAGAAAGAGGAGAGGTAAATGTCACCCAGACTACCGGAAGAGTACGCCGATTTCAGGAAACAGCAGATTGTGGAAGCTGCCTGGGAGTGCTTTACGGAAAAGGGATACCGTGAGACGACCATTCGCGACATTGCGAAGAAGATGAGCGCTAGTACCGGTGTCGTATACAACTATTTCGAAGGAAAGGACCAGATACTCGAAGCTGTCCAGGATTGTGGTCGGGAAAATACGACCAAGCTCTTGGATACGGTAGCTCAGAAGAACACGGTCAAGGAAGCCATCGCCGAGCTGTTCGACGTCGCTTTTGAGCTCATGCCAGTGGAGGATCGCCAGAAAAATGCGAGAGGGGCTGTTGGCTTGTGGGCGGAAGCATTGAAAAGAGAAAGTTACAGAAAAATCTACGCGTCCCAGAACGAATACACCCTGGGAAAAATCACCGAGATCATCAAGAGAGGTATCAACAATGGAGAGTTTCAATTTGATATCGATCCAGAAGCCTTCGCGGGTTTCTGTATGGCGCTTGTGACAGGCCTGCAGGTGCAATCGGTCCTGGCAGATGGATTAAATACTCCCGGGTACTACAAACAGATAAAGAAAATATTGTCCAGGAATATCTGGCGAGATGCTGACCGCGTCTCTGATCGTTAACAACCGAAAACTCATAAATGCTTGGAAACACGCACGACACGATGAGAACCAGTTGCGCGTTATTGATAGCGACTCTGCTTTTGAGCGCATTGATAGAAAACGCCCAAACTGGTGGAAAAGAGGAGGACGAAGCGTTGCCCTATACGCAAGAAGAAGTCATATTCTCCAACAAAGAAGTGACCTTGGCCGGAGCCTTGACTCTGCCACAGACACCCGGACCGCACCCCGCCGTGGTCCTGTTACACGGCTCCGGACCACTGAATCGTGACCAAGAGGCTTTCGGTATGAAACCATTTTGGATCATCGCCGACCATCTAACTCGAAAAGGCGTCGCGGTTCTTCGTTACGACTCGAGAGGTGTCGGTGGTTCGAGTGGCGCTGCCTATCAGTATACAATCTCCGATGTCTCCGACGATGCTCTGGCAGCGATCCGGTACCTCAAAACCCGAAACGACATCAATCCTCATCAGATAGGACTATGCGGACAAAGCCAGGGCGGCGCTGTCGCACCGCTGGCCGCGTCCAGATCAGCGGACGTAGCGTTCCTCATTTGCTTGGCCGGTCTCGGTCTGCGCGGCGAGGAAGCACATATTGTCCAAATGACATCAATAGCCAGAGCCGATGGCGCTTCCGAGCGGGAGATCGAGGAACTCGTGGAAGATCTGAAGAGAATCATCAGCCTCATTCGTGGGGGGACAAATGTAGCTGAGATCAGACCTGTAATAACGACGATGCTCAAGAATCAACTCGTATCAATGTCCCCAAAAAGCGAAAAACAACTGAGCACCAGCGACGAAGCAGTAAACAGCCACATCGAGTGCGTTGTGTCCTTGTACAACAGCCCCTGGTTTAGGTACTTCATCGATTACGATCCCAAGCCCGCGCTGAAACTGGTTGACTGTCCTGTATTGCTGCTGTTCGGCGGTCTCGACACGCAGGTTCCGATGGAAATGCACAGCGTGGCAATGGTGGACGCACTGAAGGAAGGCGGCAATGATGATTATACGCTGACAACGATTCCCAAGGCGAATCACCAGTTCCAACGTGCCCTAACCGGCAGTCCTTCCGAGTATATGCAACTCGAAAAAGAGTTTGTAGCAGGGTTTCTACAGTACGTATCAGATTGGATACTCGAGCGCGTGGACGTGGTGAATTGATCTGCCCCCCCACTCGTTCAGGTCCAGGGAACAGCTGGAAATTCCGTAATCCGTCGTCGATGCTTCTCGTAAGATATCATACGGTACTGGCCCTGCACTGTCACGCTGTCATGCTCTGACGGGAGGTCGCTTTCGCGTACAGTACTGTTCATCATTCACACAGACAGCCCGGGGAAACTTGATCAGGAGGTCGATTAATTGAGCAATCCAATCGCAATTGCACGGACTGTATTAATCGGGCTGATGCTGGTGCTCGGCATTCATGCCGCCAGTATATCTGCGATGTCTCCAGATTCGTTGGATGCCGAAACCCACCGGCAAGTGCTCGTCGAGGTAGCTGATGTGATCCGGGACCACTACGCCGACCCGGTGGTCGGCCAGGCCATCGCCGACACGATTATGGCCCGCGTAGAACAGGGTAGGGCCGACTGTTCGATCGATGCGAAAGCGCTGGTTGCCAACGTGATGGGCGTGATCCGTTCCATGGTGGCGGACCGACATTTCGACTTCTCCGACCGCTCCACAGACAAGGACGACTCGGACCAGTCGTCCCATCGCAAACGGAGCAAACACGGCCTGCGGAGCGCGCGAATGCTGGAGGGCCAAACGGCTTACTTCGAGTTCGATGGCTTTCCGGGTGACGAGGCATCGTTGAAGGCCGTCGCCAAAGCGATTGAGGAACAGCCCAAAATGCAGGCCGCCATCTTCGACCTGCGCGACAACAATGGCGGGGCCGGCGACATGGTGGTTCTGCTCTGCAACCACCTCCTTGATGCCGATCTACTCCTGTACACCTTCGCCGGTCGTTCCGATGACGCCCCCACGGAAGTGAGGTCCTCTGCTTGCGAGCAGCACTTCGGTACGGCGATGCCAGTGTACGTCCTGACGAGTGAGCACACGTTGTCGGCCGCCGAGGCTTTTGCCTACATCCTGCAGGACTTGGGCCGCGCGGTGGTCGTCGGCGAGCGAACGGCCGGGATGGCCAACCCGTCGCGGACCTTCACGATCTCCGGACGCTTCGACCTGACAGTTCCTTTTCTGATAATACGCTACGGGAAGAGCGGCGGAACCTTCGCCGGGGTCGGCGTAACGCCGGACATCGAGGTCTCGGCGGAATCGGCGCTGGAGACGGCCCTGGAGAGGCTGGGAAGGGGCGAGTAGTGCTCCTGTGCGCCGCCGTTCCGATTCCGGATCGTGCGAGCCCACAACGGGCAATTGGATCTTTGCGGAGAGCGGTATCCAGCGGACGGATTACCTGGTGGGGACAGGACCAAAGAACCGGCCCCACGGTCCGTCGTCGAGCGCAAGGTTCGACACACGAAAACACCTGCACCGTAAGCCGTTGCAGGGGGGCACAGAAGAAGATGGCTCCCCGGGTTGGTGTCCCAGTGCGCGATTCTGAGAGACTTGTCGGACCTGACCTGGCGTCGTCTTCGCCACAGGCGCATCACTCTGTCCACACGTGAGAGAACCGAGTTTCGCTATAAAGCTCGTTTCTTTAGCAAATTGAGTTTAGCTTTGGTAAGCTCGGCGTCGGTCGTCATGGTTTAAACTTCCTTGCTAAGGTTCTGGTTGACCCAAGCGCTGACCAGGACACTTTACTTTTCGCTTTTGCTCAATTTGGATCTCGCAATTCGAAAGCCCGAGTTGTTGCATCGATCGTTTCTCGGCCAGGGGCTCCGGTGGAAGATTCGAGCTTCGGACGCATCGCCACCCCATCGCCCTCCGCGCAATATGTAATTGCGGCCGTCCGTTACGATGGGGTTCACCTGGGATTCGCTGGTATACTTTGAATACTTGTCGCCCACCCACTCCCATGCGTTTCCGCTCATGTCGCACAGACCCAGGCTGTTTGGGGGATAGCTCCCGACCGGCGTCGTTTTTCCTGGATACTCCCCGAGCTGGAGATACTCGTAGTCGCCTTCATCTCCTCGAAAGTTGATCTCGGACGATTTGGCAATGTTTTTGCCATTTCCGAATCTCACGTCCAGGCCGCGCTCCCTGGCCGCAAACTCCCACTCGGCCTCGGTTGGCACCCGGTATCCCCTCACGGCGGTTATATCGAGCGTCGGGTCGCCGTTTTCATCCAGAATCTCCCCGGTCTCAAGATCGTACGCTATTGGCAAACCCTCTTCTTTACTAAGCCAGTTGCAAAACTGCATAACATCGTCCATCGATATTGCCTGCACAGGGTCAGCGTCTGTCTGTTCGATACCCGGGTTTTTCCAGTTGGTGAACGGATCGTAACCGATCCATGCACGCTCTTTTGCATCCCAGTACCCAGCGCCGCTAAGCTCAAGCAAGCGATCTCGCACTTCCCGCATATCCTCGCGAGAGAGTTCGCCCGATGCAGCCTGTGCTATGATTTCCCGCCTGGCGTCGCTGTCATTCGGCCCCTCGGCCGATGTCTTGTACCCTGTCTTTTCGACAAATCGTCTGAACTGGGCGACCGTCACTTCGTATTTTGAAATATAAAAATCACTTACCGTGACTTTGTGGACCGGCCTTTCATTCTCTTCACCTTCACCAAACACGTCGCCCATATCAAATGATCCGCCTTTAACAAGAACCATATTGGCGGACGCTGCGTCTGCCGTGGTGTCGGTGCCCGCCGCGCCGGCGGCAATCACTACAAGCATCAACAAAATAATAATTACCATGACACCAATCTTTGTTGGATACGTTCTCACGATAACATCGTCTCCTTCCTCAGGGACTCTGGGGTTCCTCCTATCCGGTCTTTATTCAGTCCCTCGTGAATGTTCAGCTATGAGATCAAGTACCGCCTCCGAAGCCGGGGCATTTTGTGTTGGAATCTTGAGAATCAGCTCCCAGTGAGTGCGGTCTTTCATCTCGCGATATTCTGTATTCGTGCAACCGGTCCTCCTCTTTCGACGGCAGGCAGTCGCCCACCATACTAAATATGGCTGGGATATGCCCCCCAAGGCCTGACGGTGATGTTAGGATTTCCGTATGTTATTCTTAGGTGCGCCGGATTCCTTGCATTCCTGCAACCAGTTGACGGGTATTTGCGTCATTTGGTACGCATATCGCCCTTGGGCGTTGAATTGGGGCGCGACACGCGACGAGATCCACGTTCCAATGGTAGGCGATGAGATCGTCGCAGATGCCTCTTTCAACGAAACGAAGATGAGATGTTCCACCTGCTGGACGGCGCCCTCGAGGTTCATGTCAAGCTGATCGTGTTTGAACCGGCCGGAATAGCCCATACCGGGAATGTGGAAGCGGAGATCACCACGGATGAGTACGATCGTCTTGACCTGTGGCGTGATCGTAGCCAACCCAAAGTAGGCTTCGTCTAGTTGCGTCCCCTGCCCGTCACTCTCGCTGCTATTCGAATCCGTCAACCAGCATCAGGTCACCGACCACGGAATCATCTCGAACGTAGAGTATCGTACTGCAGTCAGCGGAGGCGCTGACACTGGAGACGGCCAGATGGTCCATTTGAGCGACCGTATCGTGTACACCCGATGCGAAGTCGTGGTACAGGAGTTGACGCTTTCCCTCAGTTCCGCTGACTAGTACTATTCCACCGCCACAAAGGGTCCAGCTGTACCATTCTCCAACTTGAGGTACGTCCTCCAACACGCGAACAGCGTCGCTGGGATGCTGAAATCCCGTGAGGGGACGTCGCCAAATCCCGGACTGGTCGGTTTTTGTATAGTAAAGGTGCCGGCCGTCGCTCGACTCCACACCATACACGGCGCCGCCAACTGTCAATTGAATCGCGGCGTCCCAGTCAGGCACCTGTGCTTTCAACTTCCACAGTTCCCAATCTCCACTTCGATCGGAGAGGAAATACACCCATTCACCATCACCAGACCAACCGGTTGCAAGCACACTTGACTCTCCATGGGTCAATCGAGCGGGGTAACCGCCCTCGACGTCAACGAGGAACATTTCCATGATGCCCTCTGGGTTCGCGCTGAATGCAATTCGATCCCCGCTCGGCGACCATGATGGCAAAGCCACATAACAGTCCGCAAACGAGGTCAACTGTACTGCGTGATGGCCATCGGCATCGCAGATCCAGACTTGAAACGATCCCGAACGGGTTGACGTGAAAGCAATGGCACCGCCATTCGGTGACAATCGAGGATAAGTATCAACATAAGAAGACATAATTACAGCTCTCGTCTCTGGGGTCCCGTCCGGGTCCGTTGAACGCTTCACTCGCCAGATATTCTTGTCTTTTCGGTGGTGCTGATACACCATCCTCCCGGTTTGCCTGGCGATAGAAGGACTGAAAGCCCAATCACCAATTCCGGGAACCCAGGTCACCTCCCCATTGGCGACGCTCACCCGCCACAGCGCCTGCGAGCTTCCCGTGAAAGCAGAGCAAATAAGGAACTGGCCTTCTGGCTGCCAGTCAAAACCGTCCACAGACTGGAAAGAGTCCGTAATCCGTCGTGGAGCGCCCCCTTCAACCGATACGATATAGATGTCTTCCATTCCCGTCGCGAGCTTCCTGACGAACGCGATTGACTTACCATCCGGTGAGTAGACAGGATCGACGTCGTCTCGACCGAGGGGGGCAGTTGGTGTCAACTCTCTGTTAGCGCCCGTCTCGATATTACATGTGACAATCTGAGTCGAGAGATCCGGCTCCGACCTACCGGAGTAGGCAATGTATTGGCCGTCAGGCGACCAGCTGATGCCACGGACTACGTTTCGGGAGTCTATCAATCTGCGCGGAACTCCGCCGATTGCGGGTACGACAAATATCTGCCTGCCGTTTGCACTTGTGCCAACGTAGGCTACTTCAGTGCCATCTGGGGACCACGTGGGATACCGATCCGCCCCCTCTTGTGTCGTCAATCGCAACGGACTTTCCACGTTGGCCTGCTTTACGTAGATATCGACATTGTCACCTGTGAGTCCATCCCACGAAAAAGCAACCATGGTACCATCGGGTGATATCGCGGGCATTTCTTCGCAGCCGGCGTAGCTTGTAAAGGGAACCACTGCGTAAGGAGGAGGATCGCCTCTGCGCAAGAGAACGTTACGAGACGACAACTCGAAACCTAGCCAAACCAGAGCCACGAGTGCCACTGAAACCACCGTCCATGACACCCACGACGCTCGCCGTGGACGGCCTTTATCTGTGGAAACGCCGCTCGTCACATCTTCGCTTGCGGCAGAGACACTGGCTATGAGTCGATACCCACGCCCGTGGATGGTCTCCACATAGCGTGGGTGCTTTGAACTATCACCGAGAGCGCTGCGGAGAACCGAAATCACACGGCTCAAGACCTCTTCTCCCACCACAACGTCGCCCCACACGGTGTCCAGGAGTTCTCGTCGCGAAAACATGTGCCCCGGCCTCGACGCGAGACAGACCAGGACGTCCATCGCTTTGGGCTCAAGATGGATCGTGACGTCGCCCTCCGATATCCGGTTGAGGTTGGGATGAACATCCCAAACTCCCAACCGAAACGGTTGGGACAGATCCCCGGGGTTGTTCACAGTTGAATCGCTCTTCTTCATCGTCTTTCCGTGATATCGGATATTGGCTCACCCTAATCATCTAAAGATATTACACGAAAATCCTTAGATTGTCATCAGGCCTCGGTTGCCGAATCGTGCGTATATTTGCCATCGAACCTGTTCCATGGCCGTTCGCGGTGACTCCCGCCTGACTGAGGTTGGTGACGACATCCTCGACAACGGCGATAGGCGCATCGAGGATGAATGAGTCGTGCGCGCGACGAGCATGGCACAGCAGCAAGGGTTTTTGCTGACCCGGACAAGACCTGTTACCTGTCAATGTCCTTGACATATGAGCCAGGCACAACGCTCACCGACATTCCTTTGTATGGGCTCACTTCGCGATCGACAGCATCTGCGGCCGAAGCATTCGCGTACACGATGAAGCATCAAGGGGATAAGCAGAAACGATCAAGCGTGTAACATGGTCTGGGCGGGAATCAGACCGATACTTGGACCCTGAAACCCACGAATGGAGAGAACATGCCCGGAAGAATCCCTGTAGTTTTAACGCGGCGCACACTTCTTACAGAAGTGGCGCCCGCCTGTGCAATTGCCTGTCTGGGTCTCTGCACGACACCGGCATTGGCCGCTTCGACACCGCAATCGAAGACACGAGGCGCCCATAAGTTCGACGAGACGTCGGAGATAAGTATCTCCACCAGGCAGCGAACGGAAATGAGGTATCGTGCGCTAATCGATCTTATCAAAATACTGCGCAGCGAGCTGGAAGACAGCGAGGTGATCCGGCTGCTCAACCTGTACTCAGCGGAAATGGGCAGGAAAACGGGAGAGCGGCAAGCGCGCAATGCCCCGGATACGAGTTTCCAGTCCTTTGTGCAAGTATTTCGACCCGTAAGGTAAAAATATTCAGCCAACCTCCAAGGTTGCTGGCGAGTTAATGTTACATCTAACACGTTGACCGAATCTCGGCTGGAAACAATATTAAGTCGCACATATTAAGACGATCATCCGGTCAGGATAGATATGCGTCAAGCGTCTCTGCCCATGCGTACCGCTAAGTGAAAAAGCCCGAATGCACCCCTCTTCATGCAGCTTTGCGATAGTAGTACCGAAGCGTGCCGCCGAGGCGCCCGCGACATAAGACATCGCCACTACGCAGACCGACATCTTCCCCAGGTTCGATCAATCGATTCCCGAGCCCTTGATGATTCCGTTCCGTGTGAAAATGTTCGAGGAATATTTTAATCGCCTTTCGTAGCGATTTCTCACCGAAAAAAATCATTCTATTGAGACACTCTCCCTTGAGTGATCGATGAAATCGTT
>WVZY01000073.1:51843-53635 GCA_011772205.1 Candidatus Latescibacterota bacterium | reverse complement strand
GCGCTGATTTGTCCGACGATCCCGATTGAAGAGACCTCTTGGGGAAGGGTGAAGGCACTGTATAACAAATAGAATCCGGAAGCTGCACCATTATAATATAAGTTGGCATCCGTTTCTATTTGTTGGTCGTTGTTGGTCGGCCGCTGAATAAACCTGTCTGCTCGAGTAAATGCAGCGAAGGTTTGTTCCAGTCGGGCGACTTTGGAAAGGGGGTGATGTCCAAAAAAAGAGTGATATTCGCGTTGCTCCTGCAGGAGCGCCAAGAGCACTTGGCGACATCTGACTGGATTCACCGCGAGGCGCTCGAGTAAATTTCGACACAAGCCGATCTTTTTCAAAAGGTGAGGTTTCACCGTTTACTCAAAGGAGTAGGGAATGAAAAAAGCACTGATGCTCGCTGCCTGCTTGATCTTTGCCTCGGGGATAGCATTCGCCCAATCGGGAAGCATTGGGGTGTATGCCGACCCGGGCGGCGCAAGCTGTGATGTTTACGATGTACCAGCAGTGGTCTATGTTTACGTCATCCATGTGTGGACGCCTGGCGCCACTGGATCACAGTTTAAGGTGGATGATGTGTCCTGGGGCAACGCGATGGTCTTCCTGGCTGAAACGGTCACTCTTCCGTACCTCAAAATCGGACAGTGTAGATTTGGTTGCGCGATTGCATATGGGGGTTGTTATCCTTCGCCGAATATGATTCTGACACTGATGTATTCTGGCACTGCACTTACGCCTCCATGCAGCTACATCCAGGTGGTAGCAGATCCCACCACAGAAGACCCTCCTCCGGGAATCTGGGTCACAGATTGTGTTATTCCGCCGAACCTGATCCCGGCAACGGGCGGCGATGTGGTGATCAACCCGGATGAGACCTGTATGTGCAATATCCCGGTGCAAGACACCAACTGGGGCAGAGTAAAATCACTCTATCGATAATGAAGCCATTCGACTTCATTGCTGGGTATTGGATTTCTTGCACTAGTGCACGGCAAGAGGATTGTGTGTGCCTTTAATGATATCTCTTAGGGATATCAATTAAGGTTCAGGAGCGAGTCGTATTTTCCTTCCTAGGTTTGTAAGCCTGACTCGAGAGAGGGGGATTGGGATCGTCGTTGATCCAATCCCCCTCTCTCATTCATTTCCAAGAGCATCCGATATCCGGCATATGTTGGCGCGCATCTCTAGTGGTGGAGTAAACATCCATACGAATGAGCGGATGGCGCTTCGAGGCGTCGGTTGCTGCAGATGATTCGGCTATCTTAATCCCATTAAATCAAGGTGTATTACTATATATCATAAATTGTGTCATATGGCATAATTTGAAGTTTTTTTAGGATTCATGCTTGCTTATTACCTGTTGACAAAAAATGCCTTCTTATGATAAAATTCTTACCTGTCGAGTAAGGTGGATTATACCAACTGGTGGAAGGAGGTGTTCACAAGCCCCAAGTTCTTGGATTCCGCATCCTTAGACGAAATCCTTCACACCTTAGTTCATTCCAACTCTTGGAGGTATAGGAATGGTAAAAGGTAAATTTGTCCTACTTTCCTTCTTGGCGGCCGCTCTTCTCTGCTGGCAGTTTCTGCCGATGAACACACCGACGGCTTCCAGCGGGATCGTAAATGCGTGTAGCTCATCCACCTGGTTCTATGACGCGGTAGGCACGCGGTGTCTGATAGTGTGTCCCCAGGGTGATGGAACCACGCTGGAATCGGGCTCCAACCGTATCGCGCTCATAGCCAGGGACAATCTCGGAATTCCGATCGAGGGAATTCTGGCGACCGACGTGTG
>WVZY01000073.1:49903-51739 GCA_011772205.1 Candidatus Latescibacterota bacterium | reverse complement strand
ATGGAGTGGTCAACCTGGTGGACTTCTCGATCTTCGCGCAGCACTGGCAGCACAGCTGCTAGATGGTGTGGATGCACTACAGGAAACTCCTAAATGGATTTGACGCCTTTAGGGTAATTGCTAACCAAGGAGTTGTCTTATGAGAAGAGTCCTCATTGTTGTTGCTGCACTGCTGATTATGAGTCTGGGGACTTCGATCGTTAGTGCACAAGTACCTTATGTAGAATTCGTCTTTTCGCATCGTGGCGGTAGCGCAGATTGTCCTCCTGATCCTCCGGGTACTGTCCTCGACTCCGCGTTCGTTGTTGCGAACAACTTCGGCATGTGGATGAGCGCGATCGAGTATGGCGTATCTTATCCACCGGAGATCATCTTCTTGAGTGACAATACCACCGGATTGAATATCGGGAGCAGTGATGTTGGCATTTCGACAGCCTGGCCGCTTCCTCAGAACGCCTTTGATCCTCTTATCGTGAACGAAGTAAAGTTCCTGTGGAACTGTCAAGGCTGCCCTGAGACGAACATCCCTATCCCTGTGGGACCGAACACGGCCACGGGATTTCTCCAGGCCGTTCGCTGGCCGGATAACGGGTTAGTGAGCGCCGTCGGCATGACTTCATTGATCTGCTCGACGATCCCGATTGAAGAGACGACATGGGGGAACATCAAAGCGTTGTATAAGAAATAATAAGTGCCTTTTGAGATGGGGCTGGATGAACCGGTTCCAGGTTCATCCAACAACCATGCGAGAAGGTTCATCCAGCCAACCGGCACGAAAGGAGGTGATGTTCAGAAAAGACGTTGTTTCGCTCGCGCGGAATAGCGCCTGTAGTGGGCATGCCGAATTTCGTGACCGGGCCCACTCAAAAGGTGCTGGAGCGAAACTAGATTGTTTTTGCCCGGTCGCTTCTTTTGAGTTCCGTGTGATTAGGATTAGCAACTCTGCTAAGGAGTGAAATATGAAAAGGGCACTGATACTCGCTGTTTGTTTAGTCTTCGCCTCAACTATGGCATTCGCCCAGGCAGGAAGCATTGGGCTGTTTTCCGACCCGGGCGGCGCAAGCTGTGATGTTTACGATGTACCAGCAGTGGTCTATGTTTACGTCATCCATGTGCTTACACCTGGCGCCACTGGATCACAGTTTAGGGTGAATGATGCGGACTGGGGCAATGCGATGGTCTTCCTGGCTGAAACGGTTACTCTTCCGTACCTCAAAATCGGACAGTGTAGAGATGGTTGCGCGATTGCATATGGGTCGTGTATAGCTGGGCCGAATATGATTCTGACACTGATGTATTCTGGCACTGCACTTACGCCTCCATGCAGCTACATCCAGGTGGTAGCAGATCCCACCACAGAAGACCCTCCTCCGGGAATCTGGGTCACAGATTGTGTTATTCCGCCGAACCTGATCCCGGCAACGGGCGGCGATGTGGTGATCAACCCGGATGAGACCTGTATGTGCAATATCCCGGTGCAAGACACCAATTGGGGCCGGATCAAATCGCTCTATCGGTAATTCAGCAAGTGGTTTTGATAACTGCTTGATCGTTGCGCCCGGTGGCATTGAATGCTGCCGGGCGTGATTTTGGGGGAGGAGGGGGAAGGTTGGGAAGTCCGTAGCGCCTGATCGTCCTGGGCGTTCAGGCGCTGCATTATAAATAATTCGATCTCGATGGTGCAGATCATGAGTGTGTGCGCCATGACTTGTTCTATTCTTGTTAATATACCGTTCGGGAACGAATTAACCCAACCATTCCGCTCATATCAACCTCCGAAATTTTCCCTGAAATCGCTTGACACGGTCCCGTGCAACGTAGAAGAATCTGGATTCG
>WVZY01000073.1:0-49819 GCA_011772205.1 Candidatus Latescibacterota bacterium | reverse complement strand
TGCGTTTAGAGGTGAGGGCGGTCCTCAGCAGGGGATTCAACTCGAAAGGAGTCGAGATGCGAAGGACTTTGTTAATAGTTGCTGGGCTGTTGCTGGTTGCGAGCATGGCAGTTGCCCAAACCGGCAAAATCCAGATTTTCTCAGACTTAGGATTGACGAGCTGTAATTTCACGGATCCCGGATCAGGTATTGTTTTCGTTTACATTTATCATATCAATACAGGGGGGGCGACGGGTTCCCAGTTCAGAGTCGAGCAGGTCGATGGCGCGTGCATGAGCTATTTGGCGTTTCAATCTCCTTTTAGCATTGTCATTGGAAATCCTGAAGACGGGATTGCCATTCCGTACCAAGTGTGCCTGGGCGCATTAGGTCCGATCGAACTCCTTACGATCAGCTACTTTGCGTGTGAGGGTGGTTCACCGCCCTGCTCGAGACTCACTATTACTCCGGACCCTGTGGCAGACCCGCTCGAAATTTTGGTTGTCGACTGCCAAATGCCCCCGAATCTGCTCGTAGCTCCTGGATCGGATGCGTGGATCAATGACGATGGAAATTGTCCTTGTCCCCAGCCGGATCCGATTGAAGATACATCTTGGGGCAAGATCAAGTCGTTGTACAGATAGCGGTTGCCCGGTGTGAGTTTTTCGCTCACGGCGCCTCCTAAGGGATAATTATGGGCATCCCCTGAACGCACGGTTTGACTATCAGACGCCCGGCCTTCTATCCAATAGGGAGACCGGGCGTTATGCTAATATTTGCGGCCTGTCTCCAGTGAGAGTTGGGAGAACCGACGAATGCCGGTGGATTGTCCGATCGGAGACCCAATCTCGGTTAATGAGCACTCGCACAAGGAATTGGCTTTTGCTTGACTTTTTTTTGTTAACGAAATAAACTATAAATAGTTAGCCAGCCTGTGAATACGCCCCTGCCGTAAAATTCCAGTTGAAGTCCAAGCACGAGCTTCACACATTCAATCGAGGTAGCCCGACCGAAAGGAGCCGCTGCCATGGGGACCGTGCATGTTTCTATTTACGAGAAGATAGCTTGCCTGAAAAAAGCGCTCGTTTTTCTGACCCCTGTGGTATTGATGGCCCCTGCAGTAGTCGCAGCTCCGCCGGAGACCGAGTTGCTGCGATCGGATGCCGATCGGGTGAGTTTCGAGGTCAGAGTCGAGGGATACGGCTTGTCTCCATCGGTTGCTCTCGAGGGGACCGAGAGGCTCGTGATCCCTGGGTATGTGACGCAGTCGAAGCCCGGGGAGCCCGCGTTGCCTTCCCGCAGATTCCTCGTTGCCATCCCACCGGAAGTCGATTTTACGGTCCGATGGAGCGTCCTCGGGGCCGCCCCCCTGGGGCGCCATCGTCTGGAGCCGGCGCCGACTCCCATAACAATCCGGGATGATGCCGGCGAGCTGTTCATTTCCGAGCGATTCGAGATCATAGAGCCGGCATATACGGACTATGAAAGGAAACCTCTGCTCACTCACGAGCCCGTTGCGCATCTCAGGCACCAGCGGGTCCTGCCGGTGTGGATTCATCCGGTCTCCTATGATCCGCAGACCGGTGAAACCTCGATCGCTACTCACATTCGTGTGGACATCTCGTTTTCCCTTCCTCCTGGAAGGCGCGGGGGAGCGCTCCTGGACGAAGACGCCCGGCCGGTCATAGAGTCGCCGGCCTGGGAGCGGATCCTCTCGAGAGTGCTCATCAATCCCGAGCATGCGGCGAAATGGCGGGTGAAACGGCGCCTCTCTGCAAAAATGGACCAACCGGGATTGGCTCCTTCAAAGCCCGTCATCAGCGGACCAATCGTAAAACTCAAGGTCCGCGAGACGGGGATCCACAAAGTCTCGGCCGCTTCCGTGATCGCTGCCGGATTTCCGCCGGGCGAACCGACCGCGAACCTTCATCTTTTCAAGCGGCAGTACGATAAGAATCTCTTGCAGGAAGCGATCGTTGATATCCCTTTCACCGTGAGCGAGGATCCCGGCGGTACCGACGGTGTATTCGACGGGCTGGACTATGTGATGTTCTATGGGCTGAGGATCCGCGATGACTCGCTTCAGGAGGATCCGGTCGAGAAGTTCTCCGATTACAACTGCTACTGGCTAGGGACCTCGGGCGGGCCGACGATGGCCCAGCAGGCTCTGCGGAAGGGCTTCGTATCGGCCGACACGGCGACTGCATCTTTCGAGCGCGTTGACAGGTACGAGGAAGACAACTGGTTTATCGAGTACACCCCTCCAGATCAAGAGGGATTCTACGAAGCTCCCACTCGCATTGACGTTTATGGATTCAATGACTATGTCGTCCCTTCGTTATCGCTCCCCTTCGACGTCCATGCGATGAAACCCGGAACGACGCTCCAGATCGATACCGAGATCCTGGGCGGTCCCAATGGAACTCCGGACCGCGAGGTGGATCTCGAGATTCAGAATTCACTCGGAAACGTCTTTCTCAATAGTGTGCTGGTTCCGGAGATCAATCACCGCGCGTATCGGGTGCAGAACACGTCGCAGCCGGCACCATCGACGGCTGTCGTGGAGGGCGAGAATCGGCTCGTGATCACTGAAAGCCAAGATCGAGGTTACCTCCATGCCTATCTCATGTGGTTCGAGGTGATCTATCAGTCGCTCTACCGGGCGAAGGGGAACTCGCTGTCGTTCCATACGGCCTCGTTGTCAGGCGACACGACGATCGCCGTTACCGGTCTCACGAGAAGAGATCTGCTGCTATTCGACGTCACAGATCCGTACCAACCTGTGCAGGGTATAGTTGCCGACAGCTTGTTTCTCGATGTGGGGGATGGGTACGTGTTTTCTTTCCGGGATGCCATTTCATTCCGGAAACGCTACGTGCTCGCGCCGCTCGACGCGATCCCAGAGGTATCCGCGAACGATATCGCCCCTGGTGCTCCGAATACGTTAATTGGACATCCTCTGGAAAATGGCGTGGATGTCCTCGCTGTTTCTCACGCAGGTTTTATGGATGAGATGCAGCCGTGGGTGGATTACCGGAAGGCCCAGGGCTATAAAGTCCTCATGGCGGATGTCAATGATATCTACGATGAGTTCAACAACGGCGTTCCCAATCCCAGGGCGGTCAAGAATTTCGTGCGTCACTTTTTCGAGTGGGGAAATGCGAGTTTCGTCGTGCTCGTGGGGGATGCGAGCGAGGACAACAAAAACGTGCACGCCCCTGAGTCCCCCCCGAACTTCGTTCCCACCGAGTCGTTTCCCGAACATGTGGGTGCTCCTTTCCATACCAACGAGGTCGTCACGTCGGATAAATGGTACGTCCTCATGGACAACGACTACCTTCCGGGACAAACCGACTTCCTGCCGGACCTCATCATCGGGCGTCTTCCCTCGGGAAGTGGAGCGGAGCTCCAGGTCATGCTCAACAAAATCTTCGATTGCGAACAACCCCAGGCCTCGGACTTCTGGCGTCGGCGGATGATCATGGTGGCCGATGATGCATGGTCTTATACCTCTCTAGGTCCGTCGAATCATTGCTTCGATCCCGGGGAGACAGGATTCGAACTCGGCGAGGAGGGGTCCGCGCTGATTATAGAGTCATCCCCTGCAGGAGGGTTCGATGTCGTCAGGTTCTATTTATCCGCATTTTTGGAGCATCTTTACCCTACTCCTCCTCAATGTATGAACAGCACAGTTGCAATAGACGCCACGAGATTGCAAGCAACGCCACAATTCATCAGCGAGTTGAACAAGGGTGCCACGCTGGTGAGCATACAAGCGCACAGCAATCGGTACCAGATTTGCCACGAAGTGCTGTTTACCAGCTATATCGCACCCGCCGGTGGAAGTAGAGATCATCTCAAATTGGATAATCTGGATCGGCCGTTTGTTGTCTTCGGTATGGGCTGCCATTTGAGCGACTTTGCACTGCACAAAGAACTCAGCGATGTCAACAAAAGCTTCAACGGACCAACCGGTGATTGTATCAATGAGCTGCTCTTGTTTACGCGCGCGAGGCGGGGAGCCGTATCCACCTATGGAAGCAGCGGCTTCGAATACCTCTCACCCAACCGGATCTTTACCAATCTTATTCACGAAACCTTCTTCACCACCCCGCCGCAGGACACAATGGTGTCCACCAACCGCGCCCAGGTTCGCTGGATCTTCGGCGAGGTCATGACGCTGGCGGAGATCCGGTACGCATCCCCGGGGCCGATCAAGCGGTATCACTTATTGGGAGATCCCCTGCTTCGAATCGATGCGGGCCCGCCGCGGTTCGATGTGACGGTGAACGGCGAGCCGGCGCAGTCCGGGGATCTGGTCTATGGAGCCGCCGGGACCGATACGATCCACGTCGAAGCGATCGTCTCCGATGAAGTGGCAATCGAGAAACTCGAACTCGAAATCGACGGGGAGGATGCGACCAACTCAATGACCAAAACGCCGCTTATCGACGAAACGCTCTCTGCATCGAGAAAATACAAGGCTCAGTTCAGCCACAGGCTCATCCCCAGATCGTACGATATCATTCTCCGCGCATCCCAGGCTCGAGATACGACGGGGTTGGACTACAGCATGGTGGGCGAGTTCCTGTTGCGCGTTCAATCCGATGTCGCATTGAGGGTAAACGGACGCACGGTCTCAAGCGGAGATCCTGTACCGCCGAAAGCCGATTATCTCCTGGAGATTGGATTTCCGATCGAAATCGATCCGTCGAGTATCGAGGTGGAGATCGACAGCGTGCCCGTTCCGGGGCTCCAGTTCAGTCATCCCAGCCCCCAGGATACGACGACGTGGCTGGTGAGTTTCCGCCAAGATCTCTCCCTCGGCCAGCACCTCCTGCAGGTCTTTGTGGACGGAAGCGAAATGGCCGAGTTTGTCGTCTTTGTGAGCACGACGATCGGCCTAAGAGAGGTGATCAACTACCCGAATCCATTTACCAGGGACACGTATTTCGTCTACCGGAACGAGGTGGAAATCGCCGAAGGGAGAATCGATATTTTCACGACGAGCGGCAAGAAAGTCGCACGGCTCCATATCCCGCCGAATGCACGGCTGCCCGGCCAGAACGCGGTCCATTGGGACGGCAGGGATGCCGCAGGAGATGATATCGCCAACGGCGTCTACCTCTATGTCGTGACGGTGGTGCAGCGTGGAAAATCGAGCACGATCCGCGGCAAAATGGCACGGATCGAGTAAGGGAGAAGCAGCAAACACCGAGCGCCCTCCAATTTCTTTTCATTTCACGCGATAATCTGCTAGACTGTCCCCTGATTCGCCTGGCGCTGCAATCCAAGTGGCGCCATTTCCCTGAATGAAGGAGACGAATTCAGCATGCCCGAAGAAAGAGAAAACCTTTTCGACCTTCTCCAGGATCTCACCACGGAACGGCGGAATCCCCGCACGAAAGCGATCGATCTCGCCTCGACGCGACGGATTCTGGAACTCATGAGCGCCGAAGACCGGACGGTTGCCGAAGCCGTCGGCCGCGTCATCCCAATGATCGCCCGCGCCGTGGACCTCGTTGTCGAGTCCTTCAAGCACGGTGGACGGCTCTTGTATGCAGGGGCCGGAACGAGCGGGCGCCTCGGAGTTATCGACGCCGCCGAATGCCCGCCCACATTCGGCGTGGATCCCGGGATGGTTGTCGGCATGATCGCCGGCGGCAGGGACACTGTGTTTCTCTCGCGAGAAGGGATAGAGGACGACAAACCGGGAGGAATGCGGGACGTCGAAGCGCACGACGTTTTGGAGAAAGACACCGTTATGGGGATTACGGCAAGCCGCCGAACTCCCTATGTCCTCGGGGCGCTCGAAGAAGCGAAGCGCCGCAAGGCGAAAACGATCTTCCTTTGCTGCAACGAAGGTGCCCAAATCGATGTGGACGTCAAAATCTGCGTCGTTGTGGGGCCGGAGGCGATCGCCGGCTCCACACGTCTCAAAGCGGCCACCGCCCAGAAGATGATTCTGAACATGGTCACAACGGCGAGCATGGTCAAGCTGGGCAAGGTCTATGAGAACCTGATGGTCGACCTCAAACCTGCAAGCGAGAAGCTCGTCGAGCGGGCCAAGGGAATCATCATGATGCTAACGGGTGCGGAGTACGAGCGAGCTTCGGAAGTTTTTGCAGCATCCGGCCGAAACGTCAAGGTCGCCGTTGTGATGCAAAAGCTCGGACTCGGCAGGAAAGAGGCAGAATCGGCCTTGAAAAAAGCAGACGGTTTTCTTGCCAGGGCTCTGGGAGAGCGGTGAGGGCTCGCCTGGATAACGAGATCCACCTGCCGGCGATGGCGAGAGCTGCGACATGAACAAACGTTTGAGCGCAATTATCCTGGGAGTCGGCGTCGCCCTCGTATTCTCGTGCTCCGGAAAAGATCGCGACGGGGAAGTGATCCATTTCTGGCAGTTCTGGGATGTTGCTTTCGTCGAGCCCCTCGTGAGGGAGTTCGAAGCGAAACATCCCGGCGTCCGCGTCGAGATCGAGCAGCTCACGTGGAAGAGCGGGCTCGAAAAAATCCAGGCGGCCGTCGCCTCGGGAACCCAGCCCGACCTGTGCGAGCTCGGCTCAACCTGGGTCCCCCGTTTCAGCTACGAAGGCGTCCTCGAAGATCTCACCGCTGTGTACAATGAAATCGCCGACAGCTTTCTCATGTGGGAAAGTGCGATGTGGAAAGGGCGCGTGTATGGGCTCCCATGGGTCCAGGGATCGCGCGTGCTCTTCTATAACAAGTCGCTTTTCAGGAGCGCCGGGCTGGATCCGGAAGAGCCGCCGCGCACGTGGAAGGACCTCCTCGACGCGGCAAAACGGATCCATGCGCTGGGAACCGACATTCACGGTTTCGGGCTGAACCTCGGCGAGCGGTACGTGCTCTACAAGAAGTTTATGGCATTCGCGTGGGGTAACGGCGGCCGCATTCTCGGCGATGATGGATCGGTGCTGTTCGACAGTCCGGAGAATCTCGAGGCGCTCGAGTTCTATCTCGAACTCGCCGATTATTCTCTCAAGGAGAAGCAGGAAGTTCTCGACCATTATTTCAAGAGCGGTAAACTGGGCATCCAGATATCCGGCGCCTGGAATCTTAGGAACTATTCGATCGAAGCCCCCGGTCTCGAGTACGGTGTGGCACTGGTGCCGAAGCCGTCGGAAGAAAAAGGCGTGCATGCAAGCTTCGCCGGAGCCGAGATCCTAATCGTTTTCAAGAACTCGAAGAAAAAAGAATCGGCGCTCGAACTCGCCCGTTTCCTCCATGATTATCCCCGGGCAAGGGCGCTTTCAGTTTCGGAGCAGAGCGTGTTTCCCGCTGCCAAACGCGCGCTTTCGGATTCAACATTTTTGAGAGATGCAAAGCGCAGGGTCTTCGTCGAACAGGCTTTCACCAGCCGCTCCGCTCCGGCCCACCCCGGCTGGATCGAAATGGAGGATCTCATCAACCGGTCGCTCGAAGAGGTGCTATACGGCAGGAAGGAGCCGGCCGGTGCGCTGAAGAAAGCCGCCGCGGGTGTGAAGGCCATTGTGACGAAGTATGAGTAAAGAATATCGAAGGCGTCGCGAAGTGTGAATGACGTAATGGAGCCCACCCGAATAATACAAACGAAACGCCGGGGTCTTCCGCCCCCCCTGATGTTTCTCCTCCCGTGGGCCGTTGTTTATGCGGCCTTCTTCGTTTTTCCCTTCGTGTTTTCGTTTTTGCTGAGCTTTCTCTCGTACAATCCCTTGAGCACTCAAGAAACCTCCTGGACGGGGATCTCGAACTTCTCCCGGCTGTTCGAAGATCCGGATTTCCAACAAGCGTTGAGGAACACGCTCCTCTTCGTCATTGTCACGGTGCCCCTGACCACGGCGGCCGCACTCGGCTTGGCGCTCTTGCTGCGCGAGCGGGTGCCGGGAAGGGACCTTTTCAAAGCGGGTTTCTTTCTACCGTCGATCCTGTCGATGGTGGTGATATCGCTCCTCTTCAAGCTGTTCTACGCTCCGACGGGCGCGTTGAACGGGGCACTTACAACGATCGGGCTCGGCGGGCACCCCTGGCTTACCGATCCGCGAACGGCGCTGCCTGCGATCATGTTGATGGATGTGTGGGCGGCCGTTGGATATTATGCCGTCATTTTCTTTGCCGCCTTCACCAGCATTCCCGATGAACTGTACGAAGCGGCCTCACTGGAAGGCTCGGGCACCTGGTCGACATTCCGATACGTCACGTTTCCCATGCTGAAACCGGTGATTGGATTCGTGGTGGTGATCAACACGATCCGCTCGTTCCAGATTTTTATCGAGGTGTTCGTGATGACGCAGGGCGGACCCCTGGGTTCGACGAACACATTGGTCCTCTATTTGTATGAAACGGCCTTTCGAAAACTCGACTACGGCTATGCAAGCGTGATTGCCTATGTGGTGTTTCTGCTGTCCGGCGTGTTCTCGATTTTTGCGATCCGGCGTTTGAAACCATCTTATACGGCCGCGAAAAAAGCGGTATGAGGGAAATGAGTTGAGCCGTTCGAACACGATCAAGCGTCTGCTCGTGATTACCGGTCTTCTCGCCGTCTTTGTCGTGATGGCGTACCCGCTCGTGTGGATGATCAATCTCTCGATGAGGACCGGCGGGGAAAGTACGATTCGTTTCTATCGGGAGGTCTGGCAGGCAGGCCCGTTCGACAGGTATTTCCTGAACAGCACGATCGTCGTCACCCTCGTTCTTATCGGCAACATCCTGTTCTGCTCGATGGCAGGTTATGCGTTTGCCAGGTACCGGATCCCCGCCGGGAAAATCCTCTTTTTCCTCGTGATCTCGACGATCATGCTGCCCAAGCAGGTGATCCTCGTTCCGATGTACATCTTGATGCAAAAGCTCCACTTGCTGGACACCTATGCGGCGCTGACACTTCCTTTTCTTGCCGACCCGTTCAACATTTTTCTCATCCGCCAGTATCTCGTTTCCATTCCTCCGGACTGCGAAGAGGCCGCGAGGCTCGAAGGTGCGGGCGAGTTCACGGTTCTCTTCCGGGTGGTCATGCCCGTTTTGAAACCGGCTCTGGCCGTAGTGGCCATCCATACGTCCCTTATCAACTGGAATTCTTTTCTCTTTCCATTTATACTGACGAACAGCACATCAATGCGGACATTGCCCGTGGGGCTCGCGCTGTTGTCGCAGGGCCAGCACAGCATCGACTGGGGCCATATGATGGCCGGCGCGGTGATTTCCGCACTTCCCGTGGTGGTGGCGTTCCTGATATTCCAGCGCCAGATCATCAGCGGGCTCACTTCCGGGATGACGCGATAAGCAGAAGATTGTCCGAGCCATTACGCGGTATCTGCGTGACCCGGTCGCAATCGATGTCTGTGCGTTTCGCTGACCTCGGCAATCAGCTGAATGGAGAGTTGTTTTGAAACCGGCAAGCGGGTTACAGAGGCTGCTGTCGAAAGACGAGTTCCTCGCCGTCGGATTGATGTCCGGGACATCGATGGACGGGATCGACGCGGCCCTCGTTCAAATGGACGCCGGCCTCGAACAGTCGAACATCGAACTCGTCGCATTCAAAACCAGGCCGTATCCCGAAGAATTGAAAGACAACTTGATGGAACTCGCCACCGGTCAGGAGTGTACCGCCGAGGATATCGCACTACTCCAAACGTCGGTCGCCGTTGGCTTCGCCAACTGCTTTTTCGAACTAATGAGAACGGCCGGCATGGACAGCGAAGACGTTGATTTTATTGGATCCCACGGCCAAACGGTAGCCCATGCACCTCCATCCAGCGGCCGGGGACATGAGATTGCGGGCACGCTGCAGCTCGGCCCTCCCGGGATGATTGCGGCCCTCACAGGCATTACGACGGTCGGTGATTTTCGTGTGGGAGACATTGCACTGGGCGGACAGGGGGCTCCGTTGTCCCCCTATGCCGATTACCTGCTCAGAAGAAGCGAAAACGTAAACCGGATCATACTGAATATCGGTGGCATTGCAAACCTCACGTACCTCCCAAGGAACTGCAAGCGGGAGGCTGTCATCGCCTTCGATACGGGGCCCGGCAACATGGTTCTGGATGCGCTTTTCCGGGCGTTGTATCCCACCAAGGGGAGCTACGATCAGGCCGGCGAAAACGCACGCCGGGGAGAACCCTCGAAGGAGCTCGTCGATAAATTCTTGACGCACCCTTACTTTGAAAATGCACCGCCCAAGACATCCGGTCACCGCGAGTTCGGGACGCCTTTTGCCTGGGAATTTCTGTCACAGGGAAAAGAAAGGGGTCTCAAAAGGGAAGATATTCTTGCCTCAGCCGCTTCGCTGACGGCGCGGAGCATCGCCGGCGCTATCGAAGAGTTCGTCCAACCCCGGGGTGAGGTCGATGAGGTGTACTTGAGCGGTGGCGGGGCGAGGAATAAAGCGATCACCAATGAGCTCGAAGCGCTTTTGGAGCCGGTGCAGGTCCGGCCCATCGATGATCTCGGCATTCCGGCCGAGGCCAAGGAGGCGGTGGACTTCGCGGTGCTGGCAAGGGAAACGCTGCTCGTTAGAAAGAACGTGATCAGCTCCGCCACAGGCGCGTCGAAGGAAACGATACTGGGCACCATCGCACTGGGGAGTGATCTATGACGGTTGTGCTTCATAGCGGTGGACGTGAAACGAAGGCGCTTTGTCGCAAGTGGGCGCTAAAAGGAGGAAAGCCGTTTCACAAGGGGGCGCTTCAAGAAAGGATGCGACTTCCTAAGGGAGCGCGTGGCAAGAACCCACTTCTACGCACGTGGAAACAGTGGTTGTTCATCGTCGCCGCCCTTCTGCCGGTTCTATGTTTGATAGCGTGTACGAGCGTGCCGCCCACACGACGCGGGCCGACGGGCAAACGAGAGCCCGAAATCCGGGTGCTGCTCCTCGAAGAAGCGGATGAGGTAACAATTGATTTCAACGGTCCCGTGCAGGTAACGGCTCAAGGTGGCTTTCCGTTGTTCGATACGGAGGGCGCGGGGAGCATTGATGTCAGCGCTCAACAGTCATCACTCTACTTTCGGCAGGCGCCGAGCGGCAGCGTGTCCACGACGGATGGAGAGGTTGTCATCAATCCGGGGAAGCAATCGATGCTATCGATTCGAGGTGTTTCCTACCCTGGAAGGATAGTGGTATCTGCCACGGCGGGCAGGATTTCGTTGGTGAACATCCTTCCCATAGAGACGTATCTCGAAGGCGTCCTCCCCCATGAAATGGGCGATCCGGGACCGCACGGGTACGCGGCGTTGCAGGCGCAGGCAATTGCCGCCCGCACGTACGCCCTGGCAAAAATGAGAAAGAGAAGATACGAGCGTTTCGATGTGGTTGCAACCGTTATGGACCAGCTTTACCGCGGTACGGAGGGAGCTTACCGGCTCGCTACGGGAGCCGCAAGGGACACGCGCGGCCGGGTCCTGGAATACCAGGATGAACTCGTCCGTGCCTATTACAGCGCGTGCTGCGGCGGGCACACATCCGATATCCGCCGTGTGTGGCCCGAGCGGGAGCCGGCCGCCTACCTCACGGGGATACGGGATATCGACGGTATTTCCAAGAAAACGTGCTGCCGCGAGTACAGGCGTTTCCGCTGGCGGCATTCGTTCAGCGGCCGGGAGCTGGGCCAGATCATTCGCGAGACGCTCCCACGCGAGCTGGGCATTAACGAAGACAATATCGGTGCGTTCCGTGATGTTCGCATTCTGGAGCGGAGTGCTTCAGGAAGGGTGACCTCGATAGAAATAGAGACGTCCAAAGGCCTCTTCCGCGTCCAAGGGGACCGGATCCGGTGGGTGCTCATGATCGATCCCGAGAACAACCAGATTCTCCCGAGCACGATGTTCGACATCAGCAAATCCATGGAGGGGAACACCGCTTCGTTCGTTAGCATCACCGGCGGCGGAAACGGCCACGGCGTTGGGATGTGCCAGAGTGGTGCAATCGGTATGGCGAAGCAAGGATACACCTATCAAATGATCCTTTCTCACTACTACACCGGCTGCCGTGTTAAGAAGGAATATTGAGTTGACCGAAAAAAAAGAATACGCGCTTTCACCCGGTGTGAAATTTCACCTCGTCAAAAAGATCGAATCGCACAAGGTTATCGGTTTGGGCGAGATGCAGCTCTTTCCGCACGAGGAAAAATATCTCGAATTCCATAATGTCTCCGGCGTGATTCTCTTCGAGAGAAATGTGGAGAGCCTGACACAAGTCGGCGACCTCATCGGAAGTGTTACGGAAAGACTCGCTAAGAACAGCCTTCCTCCGCTGATCATGGCCGATCATGAAGGGGATGCGGTCAGCGAGCTGAGAAAACTCATCGGTGTGCCACCCTCTCCTGCGGCGATAGCCGTTTCGAGGGACGAAGGTCTCGCGCGGGAAGTGGCGCGCGAGACCGGGCGGGAGATGCGGAAACTGGGCGTCAACGTGGTTCTCGCACCGGTTGCCGATTGTGTGTTCGAGCCGTCGAGCCAGGTTACCGGGCTTCGTACATTCGGGCGCGATCCCGTGCACGTGGCCGAATACATCCACGAAACTGTGCTGGGCTATAAAGATGCAGGGATCATCTGCTGCGCGAAACATTTCCCCGGTCACGGCTCGACTGCGGGTGATTCGCACGAAATCCTTCCGGTCGTGCGCAAAACGCGGGAAGAGCTTGCCCGAACGGATCTGCTTCCGTTTGTGGCCGCGGCAAAGGCCGGCGTCGAAATGGTGATGATTACGCATGTGGCGTTTCCGCTGGAGACGGATATCGAGATGCCGGCGAGCTACGACCGAAGGCTGATCGATGGGCTTTTGAGAGATGAGCTCGGATTTGGCGGTGTTGTGATTACGGACTCTCTCGACATGGCCGCATCGAGGGCGTATGGAAAGGCTCAGTTCGGAGGTATAGCGGGTGGAACGGAGCGCCCGCTTCTCGCCGGTGCGGACCTTCTTCTCTATACAGAGCCAATTCCATCTGAAATGCGCATGGAGAGGAGCGGCGAAAAGATGGCTTCGCTCAAGGTGATGGAAATGATCATCCACACGCTCGAGCGGATCATCGACAAGGATCGAATCGACCAGAAGGTAGAGGAAGCCGCGGCGGAGAACGAAGGACTTCGAGCGATTCTTGAGATACTGGATAAATCGGAGCAGCGGGTCACCTCTTTGCGAAAGCAAATCAAGCAAGCGGAGGTACCGAGGGAACCATCGAAAGACAAAGTCATACGCCTCGAGGATTATGCATCGACGCCCTCGATTTATAAAAAAGTAGCGGAGAGAAGCATCGTTCTCGAGAGGGATCCGGCGGGATTCGTTCCGGTTATGCCGAATGCCAAATGCCTGTTGATGCCGGTCGTTCATTTTGCCGGTCAGAGCCTGAAGCCACAGAACATCGGAGAATTTCTCACTGTTTTGCGCCGGCATTTTTCGTCCTGGGATCGGACCAGCTTGATCGTGGACTTCATGCCCGATGTATACGGGCGGATGCAGCCCCGATCGTTCAGGGAAGAGGCAAGACGAGTTCGAGCCATCAAGAAGGGGAAGGGAGAAGTGGACATCGAACTTGCCCCTGCAAAGGAAGAGGGTTTTGTGGTCCCGGAAAGGGTGACGCTCATTCCCATCGTGTCTGCGAGAGGCGTGCCGCCCGAGGATTATCTTGCGCGCTTTCAGGAATTCTTGGAAACTCACCTGCCGCCGCTCGTGGTGTTCACAGGATGGCCGCTCCTCGAAGGCCTTCCAGAGTCCGTGGGGTGTCTGTTGACGTTCGGAGCATCGCGTGAAGTTGCATCGGCAGCAGCCCGGGTGCTAAAGGGAGAGCTCGAGCCGCTTCGTTCGCTGCCGGAGTGGTTTTGATACGGGTGGATCGGCAAGTGGGATGCGAGCACTTTGGCCGCGAGATTGCGAGCCCCCGATGCTTCAAGACCGCAAGGCCCCTAACATATTGGAATTGAACCTAATGGAGCATTTCCGGATTGACAAAGCGGCATCGGGGTGTTAGCTTCTTCCTGTCAGATCCTGGAATTCTCCTCATAAGATGCGAGAAATAGGCGGGGTCGTAGTTCAGTTCGGTTAGAACGCCGGCCTGTCACGCCGGAGGTCGCGAGTTCGAGTCTCGTCGGCCCCGCCATTATCATTATAGAAAACAAGGACTTAGGGCCGTGTTTTTTATTGGGATTTCGAGCGGACAGTCTTCAGCGCTGCGAAAATCCAAATAAGAGATTGCCTTGCAACGAGTTGAGTTGCGGGGCGGTTTTGTTGTTGTCGCTTGGAGGCTTCATCTATTTTGAATGCTTTGAATAATCCGGTTGTGCTTGTGATAATACCGCAATGTTGACTTCCTAAGCGCTTCCGGCATACAAAAGTATACAAAATAAAAGGGGCCGCGTTTGCAGCCCCTTCGTTAGTTGGAAAACGAATCGTATGTTATCTACGTCCGCGTCCACCTTGCCGTTCACGCGCTTCGCTGACTTTGAGGTCGCGCCCTCCAAAATCCTTGGAGTCAAGGCCCGCTATTGCGGCCCTGGCGCCTTCCTCATCCATTTCGACGAAGCAGAATCCCCTGGAGCGACCAGTATCGCGGTCGGTCATGAGTGAAACATCGTGAACGGTTCCATGCGCTTCAAACGCAGCGCGGATGTCCTCAGTCGACGCATCGAATGGAAGATTGCCGACATATAGTCTCTTGGACATTGAACAACTCCTTCTTTCGCCCCTTTTGAACTCGTGCGGTCACCCGCTGAAACGACAGCTGCTAACCACACCAATCTGCTTTAAGTGAGCCTCGTGCCCACTTTCAATGAACTCGGAAAAATATGCTCCGGAACCAACACTCGTAACTGCGGGGGCGAAATCTGCGGAGACGAAGGTGGCGGGACTATTCTCTGAGTTAAAAAATTATAACACTAATTCAGTCCTTGTCCAAGGTAAATCGTCTGTGGGAAGGCGATTTCTCGACAACTCCCGGCACCCGGATTTGGCACTGCGTATTGCCAGCCTCGGGACTGTCTGTGGCGCGCCTGCAACTGTAATGACGACAGCTAATTGGCCTCTTGGCTGAAGCGACTATGCGGATAATGGATTCTCTCATCCTCTCAGGAGTGCTCAAGACTCCGCTTGGCTTCTCTCAGTTTCTTTGAGAAATTTCCTTTCTTGAACTGATATGTCCACTTCCGTATGACGATCCACCCGCCAAACCGTAATAGGTGGTTGCGCCAATGCCGGTACCACTTGCGCCAGCCGAATCTGATGTTCCAGAGCGAGAAAATCATGGCTGGAAAAGTGAGTACATTCAGTGCAATCGAGAACATGTACCGGAAACGATAGAAGTGGCCCATTATCTTCTGGATGGATGTCTGCATCTCTTCGGGGGTTAAAGGAGCATCCGGCTGGAAAAGCGGGAAGTTGCCGTCGTAGTACTCCCATCCCACGCAATCTATCGGAAAAATGCGGTTGCTCCTAACAAGTCGGCGGGTTAGCTCGGTGCCTGGAAGAGGAACCGGTAGAAGGATCTGAACGGTATCGATTCGCGCGTTGCGTATGAATTCCCTGAATCTTTTCACACGTTCCTTCGCGGCCATAGAGAAGGTGACGCCTTCAGCCATTGGGTAGCCAAAAATGAACATACCATGAACGAGGAAGCCCGCTTTGTGGAATTCACGCGTCATGGTTAACATGTTCTCCGGGCGGATTTTCTTTTTCATCGCTTCCAGCTCTTCAGCGATCGGTGACTCATACCCGATGGCGACTGTATTGATGCCTGCCTTTCTCATCGCGCGCAGGAGTTCAGGGTCGCGTGCTCGATCCAGGCGAATCTGCACCGTCAAGTCGAGTCGTGTTCCAACCGCTCTCTGGTAGGAGGCGAGCATCTCACACAACCAAAGCGTGTCCTTTCGATTCTGGACGAACAGGTCGTCCACCATAAAAAAATGCCGAGCGTTGTGTTTCTCTAGCAGCGTGGCGATCTGTTCGACCACCCGCTCGGGTGGAGCAGCCCTTGGCTTACTCTTGACTGTACAGAATTCGCAATCCATGCCGCACCCGCGGGTCCAGCTGATCGGGTACAACTTGATCTTCGCATACCGCAGCAGAGAGAAATCGGGCAGGGGCAGCCCGGCGAAGTCGGTCAGCGGCGGCCGTTCGGAAGTTTTAATCACCTCGCCATTCCGAAGAAAGGCCACACCGGGGATACGCCCAGGGTCACGCTTAAAGCGAATAGCTGTAAGCAAGTCTCTGATGGTCTCGTCACCCTCACCGATAACTATATAGTCCACTCCATTGCGGAGGGCATGCTCGATGTTTTCATCGACGAAGTGCTGGCCGCCAGCGACCGTGATAACGCCACGGCTCCGATAAAAGCGGGCAAGTTCGTGGAGCCGTGGGATCGTGCTGGAGAGTCCGCCGTAAAAACCGACTACGTCAGCCTTTCGGATGGTCTGAAGTGTACTGTGATCCGGCAATCCGGCTGTATCCTTGGGACCGAATCGTCGATAGTTGTTCTCATCAATTGCTTCGACATCGCAGCCCTCCATCTTGTTCGCAATGGTAGCGATGCAAACGGGTCCCAGAGCCGTCGTTATCTTGGCAATATTGGAGTAAATGTTGAACGCCGGGTAAGCGGGCGCTACGACACGGAAACGGAAACGCTTGTCGTGCATTCCCTGATCGGCGTGATGTGGTCTGTCTGCAGGATCGTTCTTCATGGTATTTGCCTCAATGCTGTGCCATTTCTAGCTAACCGGTGTTCACTTTCACCCGCACAGGTGCGGTCGATATTCGTTTTCAACTCACTCTGATGGGGGGGTGCCAACATGCAAATTATCCCCGGTCGTAGGCAACCGGCGATTGAGTTGAAACTGATCGAGTGAACGTTTGAATTCCCAATGAACCTTCCGACCTAGATGGGTGTTCTTTCGGTATGAAAGATTACACACTAGGGAGAGAAAGGCCTTGTGTCTCTTCCAGAAGTTACGCCCCACCCGCCGCAGAATTCGAGCACATGAATAAAAGGATCGATTGCAGGAATGCATTTCCTCTATGATCTCAGCACGGCTGAGATGACGGTAGCGGCCCACAGGCAGTGTGAGCGTGTAGTACTTCCAATCTTCGGGGAAGCTGTCCGCGGCAATACGATCTTCTTCCTCCATTTTCTTCCAAAGTTCGGTGCCCGGCAGCGGCGTCAAAAACATCACGTTGATGGCATCCACACCATACCGAGTGGCCGTGTCGGCGATATCCAGCCCGATGCCGGATCGATCGACGTCCAGGCCGATAATGAACGAACCGACCACGAGGATATGATGCCGCTGGATTCGGCGGACCGAGGCCTTGAAATCGCGGCTCTTTTGAATGTTGTACTTCTTGCGCACTTCGATCAGCCCTTCGTCCCCCGTCGTTTCGAAGCCGATGAAAACAGCGGTGCAGCCAGCGCGCTCTGCGAGTCGAAGCAGCTCTTCGTCATCAGCCATGTTGATCGTCGCCTGGGCGACCCACTTCTTGCCGAGATCGGCCTCGATCATCGCCAGGAACAGTTCCTTCGCACGGGCAATATGATCACCGCGAGTGCCAATGAGGTTGTCGTCCACGATCAGGACCTCTTTCTCGCGAATCAATTTGAACTCCGCCACAACGTCTTCGATCGAACGGCGACGGTATTCCCTCCCGTTAAAGGCGCTGACGCTGCAGAAGCTGCAGTTGAGCGGGCACCCTCGTGTGGTCTGTATAGACCCAAAATGATATCCGGTCGGGAGCAGATCGTGCCGAGGGAACGGAGTCTTCTCCAAAGCCTCCAGGCTGCCTTCATATAACGGCTTCAAAGCACCGCGTCGGGCGTCCTCCAGAACCTGCGTCCAGACACTCTCGGCCTCGCCCGTCACTACTGCATCCACTCGCTCCGACGCTTCCGCCGGGCGCATCGTTGCATGGATTCCACCCATTACGACGGGTACTCCACGGGTACGAAACTCAGCGGCCAATTCATACGCTCGGGGCGCCTGTGAAGTGAAGGCTGACACGCCCATCAGATCGGGACGAGGCATCCGCTTGTAGTCGGGCACACCGGTGTTTTCATCAACAATGGTGATTTCCCATTCAGCGGGTGTCAAGCCGGCCAGCACCAGGAGGCCCAGAGGTTTCCAGGCACGGTACTTGTTCCAACGGTTTTTTTTCGAGCCGGTATTTACCAGCGGATTACAGGGATTAATCAGGAGCAGACGCATGCATCCTCCTTACACTTTGATGTAATTCGATATCTGTAATCATCTTTGTATGCATTGCGTGTTTATTGCAAACCTTCCGATTCGCGCAAAAGCAACACAATTCTCCCCTGTCTATGCAACGAACCGCTCGGCGCAAAAACCACATTGCCTCCCGATTCGAGTACCTTCTCAATGACCACATCAACAGCATCATCCAACTCTTCCATCACATCCACTTCTTGAGATATTTCCAACGATTGACTCGTTCTGGTGATGCTCCCTCGCATATGGTAATCATCCTCGACGATTAGCGTAGCACTCACTCCTGCTATGGCTAGCTGGCTCACTGCATCAAGACCGCACGCTGTCCGGCCCGCCTTCTCTGCAATTTCCAGGTCGCGCATTGCCTCATCCAGCAGACCCGATATGGCTTCCTTGACGATGGGCCAGACGATCTTGCCCAAATCGTGTAGAGAGGTAGTGCTGTAATCGCCTTCGATACGACCAACGATGACGCTTCGATGCGCCGTCACCGAAGCAAATAAATCCAGCAATTCTTTTTTGCCGGTTACGACAACGCCCAGCGGGTCATGCCGGTAGCAGTCTCCAAAGAGTTGATCTACGATTCGTAACGCTTCACGCAATCGCTCCTCCCGATCGATGGAATCGGCCGCACTGCTTGCTCGTAACGACACCTCAACCGGAAACCCTCCATTGCGGATATCGATTACATCGTCGCGGAACGCCTCATAAAGCGCGTTCTCGTGTTCGCTTAGGGAAATGACATAGTAATGCGTGCTCATATGCACGTTGGGTCTCCTCTTTATTATAAGAATTTAGTGAGTAGGGGAATTCGCTACAATCGGGCGAAAGGATGAAAAGGGATGTAGATCTTAAGAATGAGAAACGAGGAACGTATGGTCGGAATGGTGTGTTCCCCAGAACATATCAAAAAAAAATTGATCACGATTCCGTCATTTAGGGCGGTCTTTTCGGGCGAAGGCCGCTATCTGCAGCCGGGTACTCAAGGCAAGCTTTTCCAGGATATTATGGACGTGGCTTTTTACCGTATATGTCGCAATGTGGAGACGCTTCGCGATTTCTTTGTTGCTCAAGCCCTCGGATATCAGGTCGACAATCTCTCTCTCACGTGGTGTCAGTTTTACTGAATCGTCCGGTATGCTCTCGCCGCTCTTGAGCAGAGAATCGACAATCTGCGTGAATAGTGACGTGGTTAAAACCGGCGGAAGCACGTTTGTCCCTGCTGCGACCAATTTGATGGTTTTGATGTAATCGTCAAAGGGGGCGCTCTTGAGAATGAAGCCGGCCCCCCCCGCCTGCACGAACTCGATCATGTCAACCTGTTCAGGGAGTATGTCCATGGCAATCACTTTTGCGTCGGGTAATTCATCCCGAAGCAGTGCCATCAGCTTCAGGCTGTTCGCTTTTTCCAGACCAAGATCCAGAAGTATGACGTTGGGCGCCTTGCCGGCAGCTTTGAGCTGGCGTACTGCATCGCCGTCGTCCGATCGTGCGACGACCTCGAAATCGCCATCATCTGTCAGCATGGCGGCGATTCCCTCTCGCAAAAGCCGGTTGTCCTCGATCAACAAGACTCGTATTTTCGCCATGTGATATTTCCGCTGCGGTATCCGTTCATACGCTTAACATGTTGGAATACAATTCGTTGTGAACGCGTCCCTTCACGGGCATCATGAACCGAAAAAACTCGAGCATCCCTTGAGTAATTAAGGTTTTTTAATATGAGGATCTTACTTCGGTCAAGCCCTAAAGTGGACGCGTCTGGCTTTTCAATTCTTCGTGCGCCTTCCTCTACCTATGGTTTGAGGATCACTTTGGCTCGAAGTTCCGTCGTATTCAATTGGGTCCGAGCAACGTTCAATTGGTAATGCCATTCTTCGACGGAGAAAAACAAGCTGCCGGCGAAAAGAACGGGTTTCTCATTAACTAGCAAAGAGTTGCAACCCCAAGATGGCGGTGATAATGGCTTGATAAGTTCGATTTAGTGTCGTTTGCCCCGCCAATTAATGTTCTCATTAAAGTGTGCCACTTCCTGTGCCACTACGGACCGGGTCGGTTAGGTTTTCATGAGACAAAAGGGAACAGAACAGACAATGTGAAAGTCCGGTAACCAGTTATCGTTTCTGCAACTATAGCAGTTTCAATCACTTTCATTTTCCTCCTCGCCCGGCCTGTCACGCCGGAGGTCGCGAGTTCGAGTCTCGTCGGCCCCGCCATTTAACATTCCCATTTTCAATATCTTACGGGCTTCACTTCTGGGGCCCGTTTCTGTTGAGATTTCGTCAGGTGTCACTGTATTAGTCCACCGATTTTATTCTGTCCTTCCTAAGCCCCGAACCTCCCCGGGATAAATATGTTATGATGTAGCAGCCCCGTGTCCCAGCCGCATTTCATGGAGTCCGATTATGCCTTCTCAACGTTCTACTCCTCTGCCGAGGGGCTGGCCGAACCACATCAAGTCCGGCCTGCTGCATGCCATCTCTCTTGCGGCGATGGCGTTGACCGTGGCCCGCAGTCGATGCACCCGGAACGGCCTCCAGGCAGAACTCGATCGGGCTGACAACGAGATTGCTCTACTAAAAGAAGAACTGGAAATCAAGGACGCTCGCTGGAGTCGCCTGCCCTCTCGACGACGCCCTCACTACACGCCTATACAGCGCATGCGCATACTGCAGGTCAGGGCGGGCCGAGGCTGGTCGTGCGAACAGGCAGCTCAGGCTTTCATGATCGACGAGCAGACAATGCGCTCGTGGCTGCGGCGAGTAGACGAGGAAGGGGAGGGTGCCTTGATTCGGATCTCCGAACCGGTGAACAAGTTCCCCGACTTCGTCCGCTATCTAGTTAAACAGTTGAGGATGCTCCTGCCGACGATGGGCAAAGCTCGCATCGCCCAAGTCTTGGCGCGAGCAGGTCTCCATCTCGGTGTGACCATGGTGGGACGGATCTTGAAGGAAACTGACCCGATACCGGAGGACGCTGCAACGCTCGACGTTATTGAGACGCGAGTCGTCACAGCCAGGCTTCCCGGTGAAGTCTGGCACGTCGACCTTACCACCGTACCGACCGGATCCGGCTTCTGGGTTCCGTGGGCCCCGTTCGCCCTGCCCCAGTCGTGGCCGTTTTGTTGGTGGGTTGGCGTCGTGGTCGATCACTTCTCACGTGCCGTGGTTGGTTTCGCAATCTTCCGTGACGATCCGACGTCAGGCGACATTCAGAGCTTTTTGGATCGAGCGATCCGTAGCGCCGATTGCTCGCCCAAGTACATCATCACCGATAAAGGCCGGCAGTTTTGGTGCGGCTCCTTCCGGCAATGGTGTCACTGTAGAGCCATCCGTCCTCGGTTCGGTGCTGTCGGCAAGTACGGAAGTGTCGCCGTAATCGAGCGATTCATACGTTCCATGAAGAACGAGTATACAAGGCACATTCTGGTTCCGTTGCGGCTTGATGCGATGCGGCGCGAGCTCGGCTCATACGTCATCTGGTACAACACGCACCGCCCAAATCAAGCGATCGGTGGACGGACGCCACGGGAAGTTTACACCGGCGTTAGACCGGCGAACACCTCGCCGAGATTTGAACCACGCAAGAACTATCCTGTCTGGGGTTCTTGTGCCTCGCCGCAGACGGCGATCCGAGGTAGGCCTGGAATCAAGATGACACTTGTGGTGGGCTATGTGGACGGCAGACGACACCTACCTGTTGTTGAGCTTCGCAAAGCGGCGTGATCTCGAATAGGTTTGGGTGGAGGCACCATCCTCAGCCAATGATGTGGGGTGCATCGGTACTCGCCGCGGGTCACCTTCGAGAAACGCCCCGTTCCTGAAATAAAACGCTGGCGGATGGACACATTCCGACTGCAAACAAGTGGTCTGAATTCGATGGACTAATACACCCGTGGCCGTGCAGCCGTCGTTGAGCGAATCCAGGAAGATGGCGACCGCGTCGTCGTTGGTCAAGTCGCTGTCGCGCCGCGTGAGCGCGGCGGCAATGCCGGCGGGGTCGGGGTCGTAGCACACGAACGCCGCGTACAGCGCCTGGTCGTCGAAGCCTATATAGATGATGGTGCGGTGGGGCGAGGGCTCGCCGTGGCGGGGCTCGTACTGGATCAGGCTGTCGGTCGACGCGGCCGAAGGGCAGCACTCGTCGTCGACCACGCCGTCGATGACGGGAGGTGTGTTGATGCGACCGGTCGCGACCGTCCGCCTGTCGCCGGGCTGGGGCTGGGTCGGCCGCTGGCTAGCCGCTGCGTCCGGTTGCGCTAGCGCAGCTGTCGCCAGCAGCGCCGCGCCTGCGGCGAGCAGTGTGATCGCAGTGGAAATCCGTGTTTTGGTGTGGTCGGGCATCGGCTAGTTGTTACTATAACCGATGTGAAGTCGTTGTCAACATTGACGATGGCGTGGCTGGCGGCGGCTTTTTGTCGGCAACGGTCGAGCCATCGTTCTTCCCCTCCAAATGCGTTGGTTTGTCGCTGCGCGCCCGGTATAATCTCATTCTGAGAGTGGACCGCACCTTCGCCTTGGCAGCCTTCACGGTATTGGAAGAAATTCCAACAAGGAAGGAGGGCTCACATGGACCCCGAACGGTTAAGGGAGCATTTGGGGACAGAGCAGCCAATCAATCCGCTTCCAGCCACACCAAAAAACCGACACTTCACCACTCTTCTCATAGTCCTCATCATACTTGCCGCCTGCGCCGGGCCCGGTGAAACGCCGGTCGTCCCACCCGACTTCGATTGGGTATGGAGCAACCCCCTGCCTCAGGGGGCGCGGCTCGAGTCGATCTCCGGCGTATCTGCCGGCGACATCTGGGCCGTCGGCGTGCACGGGGCGATGATCCACTACGACGGTACGCAATGGTCGGTTGAATCCATCGGCACGAGTTACAGGTTCAACGACGTGTGGGCCGTCGGCACGAACGACGTGTTCGCCGTCGGACAGGGCGGGACGATTCTCCACTACGACGGCACCGACTGGGCCGAGCAGAACAGCGGCGTGACGACGATGTTATGGGAAGTGTGGGGAAATTCGTCGAACGACGTGTTCGCCGTCGGACAGGGCGGGACGATTCTCCACTACGACGGCACCAGCTGGACGCAACAACCCAGCGGAACGCCGCAGAACTTCTACAGCCTTTGGGGTTCCTCCGGTAGCGACGTCTTTGCCGGTGGCGCTTCGGTGATTCTCCATTATGACGGCAGCGACTGGAACGACACGTCGGCGCCGTCCGCCCAGGGTTACACCTCGCTGTGGGGCTTCTCCGCCACCGACGTATTCGCGTCGGGAAGCAACGGAAACGTCTTTCACTACGACGGCACGTCCTGGACGCAGATGCAGACGTTCGATACCCGTCCCATCGACGACTTGTGGGGCAGTGCGCCGGAAGACGTGTTCGGAGTGGGCGCCGACGGCGCCATCCGCCACTACGACGGCACGGCGTGGACGACCCAGCAGTCGGGAGGGACGTCGTGGCTGCTCGGCGTGTGGGGGAGTTCGG
The DNA here is from genome assembly GCA_011772205.1 of Candidatus Latescibacterota bacterium. Taxonomy (GTDB): domain Bacteria; phylum Krumholzibacteriota; class Krumholzibacteriia; order WVZY01; family WVZY01; genus WVZY01. The sequence continues at coordinate 26,155 of WVZY01000073.1, read as the reverse complement.
GCAGCGACGTGTACACCGTCGGAAACGAAGGCCAGGTCTTTCATTACGACGGCACGGCGTGGACGACCCAATCGACCGGAACGACTGAGTCCCTCTTCGGAATCTGGGGTTTTCCCACCGGCGACGTCTTTGCCGTCGGCGGTGGGCTGAACGCACGTGTCGTACGGCTCGCCGGAGGCGTGTGGGTCGAGCAATCCGTCCCCCCGCTCGCGAGGGCCTGGGGAGTGTGGGGCTCCTCGCCGAACGATGTCTTCGCCGTCGGGATGAGCGGAGACGCCCTCCACTTCGACGGCACGGCCTGGTCGAGCATGGCGACCGGCGTCACCGACAATCTCTACGACGTGTGGGGAACCGACGGCTCCAACGTGTACGCCGTCGGAGGGTTTCCGAATTCGAGAATCGTGCGCTATGACGGCAGCAGTTGGTCGACCATTCCGTCACCGTGGGGTTCGGAACTCCTCGGTATCTGGGGGTTCGGGCCGAACGACATTTTCGTCTCGGGTGGCAGCGGATTGATAGGCCACTACGACGGCACGACGTGGAGCACCCACACCACCGGTGTCAGCGGTATGCTGTGGGACGTATGGGGCAGCGGACCCTCCGATGTGTTTGCGGTTGGTACCGGCGGAACGATCCTGCACTACGACGGCGCGACATGGTCGCCGCAGTCTAGCGGCACGACGTCGTCCCTTTATTCCGTCTTCGGGCACTCCGCGACCGACGTGACTGCGGTAGGCATGCATACCGTCCTTCACTACGACGGCGCCGCCTGGTCGCCCCAGGAACCGATCACGATCAGTACGATGCACGGCCTGTGGGGAGACGCCAATCAGGCGTACTACGCCGTGGGCACCACCGGCACGATTCTCCGCCGCGCAGAGTGCGACGGCCCGACGATGGCGTGCTACGACTTCGACGAGCTGCCGGCGGACGGCCGCTGGAACCTCGGCGAAGGCTTCACGACCCGTGGGATGCAGGTAGCCGTAGTGCCGTTTCAGTGGGCCGACGGCCGGTGGGCGACCAGCGGATCCGTGCGCAGCGACGGAAACACCCTCAACCCCAACAACGCGAGCGCCGACTTCCAGATCCTGTGCCCAGTATATGAGGTCACGTTCCAGTATCTGGAAACAGGCGGAAATATAAACGTCCGCGTCAACGGCGAACACCGTGAGGCCGACGACATCAACGCGCTCAACGGCCAGGTGATCGGCGGGGCGCAATTGAACTCGATCTCGACCATCGTGGACGGCGACTGGCGGGGCGCGGTGTCGATCGTGGGTGACATCGAACAGTTCGAGATCGGAGGCCAGGAGCTGCGCATCGAGGGCTTGTGCTTCAGGTACCAGTAGTGGTGCCGGGAATGTGAAATCCACGGGTTGGGCGAGGTTTTTCTCTCATAGACAGTTCTCAACAGCGTTACGAGCAGGCCGAAATTTGTCGGGTTTGCCCGCGTCGGACCACCTTGGGCGGCGGAGGATAAACGATTGTCGCCTATGACGATCCCGTTGTCCCCGTGATTCTATGGAGGGAGCTTGTCATGAAGAAGTATCTGGTATTGCTGTTATGTGTCGCCGTCCTGACGGCCGCCGGCTGCAAGAAGCCCGATCTCGTCGTACAAGACGTGCACGTCGACTTTGACGCCAACACCGTGACAATCCGGGTCGGCAACGTGGGAGACGCGAATGCCGGCGAGCACCTGACGTACATCGAGATCAACCGGGTGAGCGCGTCTGACGCTGCGAAACCGGAGACGCAGTACAGCGCGAACGTCTCCTCCGTCCCGGTGGGTACAGCGTGGGATTCGGGACCGATTCCTTTCTCGAAGTTTTCGCCCCGCCGTGGCTCAACAATTGACCTTGGTTCCCTTACCGAAGCCAACGTCGTCGTTCGCGCAGATGCCAAGGGAATGGTCGACGAGAAGAACGAGAACAACAACGTATACGACGCGAATCACTAAAACCCCAGCTCGTCAGAGATATTTCGCTATTTCCACGCAGCGGCGACATTCCGCTGACAAGGGATAACAAACACGATCGACATCAGCAATTTCGATGATTAAAGGGATCGCAAGCTTTCGACGAAACCGCTCTGCTGCGCTCAAGTCTTATCGGTTTGGGGCGAGAACAGCGTGGTTTCTGATCTCGCTGTGTTGTGGAGCTGTACATCCGTGCCCCGGTTATTGTGAAAACCCAGAGCAATCCGATTCCGGCTGGTTACGCCATATTGGGGGCGGTTTGAGATGGGCGGTGTCAGTGAGCGACGAGAAACATGAATACATCGAACAGCAACTGTCAGAGATCCAATCCGATTTTTCCATCCCCGGCGGTTGGGGAGCATTGATTGCAGGCATAGTAGGGTATAAATCAATTCTCGCAGAGTTCGAATTCGGATTACACGGTGAAGAAGCAGATTATTACGGCGGTTCCCACGAGGGTTGGCTCAGGATCTCTACTTCAATTTATGGGCGAGGTGGCGGTGGAGCAGACCGCTGCAACTTCCAAGGATAGAGATTTTGAACACGATTTTTCCTTTATAGCCTCCATTTTACCACTGTGGCCCCGTTAATCCAGTGATTCATTCCCCTCCCCCGCACCTTCAATCCCTTCGGAAAGCCTCCTCTCGCCATTCCAGCTGTCACTTCCATCTCTTCCAACCCCTAAACAGGCTCACTACAGGCCAAACCGCACACACCTCCCCCCCGGTTTCAAGCCACCGGATTTCCCGGCCAACACCGGACCGCCCACTGACTCGACTCACACATTCGGGAATATCCCGATCACGCCACGGTATCATCGTCACATTCAATCCACTGATCAAAATCAAACGTGGCATCCCGAGGGGGATCCTGATCAAAATCGAATTCATCCTCCCCAGGTGATCCCTGATTGAACGCGAACTCCTCCTCCGGCGGGGCCCGCGATGGTGAGACAACCGGCGGCTCGCTCGCCTCCCCGATGTGCTCCAAGATCCTCTTGACATCCGAGGCATTCGTGATAAACGCGATGATTCGCATCGAGCTTCCACACCGGGGACATACGAGCGGCAGCGCTTCATAGATCCTCGCAAGAAGCATCGCCCGCGCGTAGGGAAACGTGCGAGGAAACGCTTCGGGCTCGAACGACTCACCGGCCTCCTCTGTATCACCGTCCTCTAGCGGCGTGAGCGCAACGATGTCCATCCGCCGGGCCGCCTCCCAAAGACGTGCCGCCACCGCAGCGCTCGGGCCCGCCGATTCGATCACCTTTTCGCGTAGCTTCGCATGTGCAGAGAGTACCCCGTAATAGTGCGTGCCATGCCGCCGGGGTGGCGGCACCGTGGCCGCCAGGCGCGAGAGGAGTGCCAACGCAGAGAGAACGAGGGATGTCTCCGCGGAAGCGAGCGGGCGTTTCAGGCGATAGACCCAGGTATCCCGGTCCCACCGCTCCAGGCGTTCGGCGCTAAAGGGAGGCCGGGCACAATAGCGCGCCAAGCGCTCCAGGCCGCCCCGGTCCCCGTTGGGAAGACGCACCCTTCCGTCCACGGAAAACCCGCCCGAGTGCGGCCAACTTCGCATCATCTCCGCCGCCTCGGGATCGAGATAGCCGTGACGGGCCAGCCATTTGAGCGATCGGTGACGGGTCTTCTCCCCGACCGACTCGATATCCGCCTCTGCAAGACCCGTGGCCTCATGAAAGAGCGCCTCTCCACCGGGGCCTTCGGAGAAAACGCCGTCCGTTACGATACAATGGAAATGGAGATGCTCGTTTAGTGAAGATCCAAAGTGGTGCACAAACGCCACCGCTCCAAAGCGCGAGACCGGTGGCGCGCCGGGGCTCTTTCGCCGAAGCGTTGTTTCGAGAGCACGCATGAAGAAGCGAAGCACCGCCCCCACCGTTTCCCTCTCGGTGCGAAACAAGTAGCGTATCCGTTTGGGAACCGAGAGCCCTCGCGTTTCGTATCCTAACAAATCGTGAAACGGCGATCAACATTTGCCAATAAAAAATATTTAGAGCGTGCGGGGGGACGCACGCGGCCGGAATTGACTGCGCATGTCTCCCGGCATTGTTTTGGCACCTCGGCCTCCCTGAGCTGAATATGTGCCACTTTTGTGCCACTACAGATCGGGTTGCATGTACCCGTATGCGACAAAAAGGAACTGATTGGACAGCTTAAAAGCCCGGTAACTTGCTGTCATTTCTGCAACTATAGCATTTTCAATCACTTTCATTTTTCTCTTCCATCGGCCTGTCACGCCGGAGGGCGCGAGTTCGAGTCTCGTCGGCCCCGCCATTGTTTTAAAAAAATACCCTGCAACGAGTTAGGTTGCGGGGCATACTCTTCGCTCGCATTTTTCAGATTCTGATAATCCCCCGACGAACCATGCAAAGCTTATCATTTGACTTGGGGGAAAAAGATTCTATTTAAGAAGTATCATTTTTTTCGTCAAACAGCGACCGCCTGCAGAAAGCCTATAAAAATAAATCCCCGAGCTCACAGTCCCTCCATCTTCGTTTTGACGGTTCCATTTCGAATTTCATGAATCCTTTTGGCAACATCTCGTCTATGAGGTGCGTGATGAGTTTTCCTTGGACATCATAGATGCTCAACTTTGCCCTCATGCCTTTGGGCAGATGAAGTTCGATAGTCGTGCGGGGATTGAATGGATTGGGATAGTTTTGAGATAATCGAAGTTGACCGAATTCTGGGCTATTGACATGTGAGGCTAAATCTCTCAACAATCCTCTGCCAAATATACCATATCCACCACCATCTTGGCCGTCACTTTGCCATGCTATGAATATAAGTGAATCAGACGACGCAACGGCGGGATAGAGTTGATATCCATCTGCGTAACTGTTTGCTTGAAATTCATCCAGGATCCGGCTGCCGTCGGAATCGAAACGTTGTCCAAATATTTCCCAATGGTGCGTGCCGGAAGTGTCCGACTCCCAAACACTACAAAATCTCCCGATTGGCTCATCGCTACAGCGGGATCCATCTGCTCACCCCCTTCACTCGTATTCACCTGAGACTCGGGGCTGGCTGGAGCACCGGTGCTCGCGAACATGCGTGCTTTGATTTCTTTATGTCCTGCGCCATGCGCTCGGGCGGCCCAAACAGCAACAAAATCACCTTCTGCTCCCATGGCTATAGCAGGGCCGGAATGTAGGCTGTCTCCCAACGCGTCGATCTGGAATTTCGTTCCCAGGGGATTACCGTTATTATCGTACTTCTGGCCGTATATTCCTGCGGTCACTGCTTCCTCGAATTCTCGCCAGACTATGAGAGCGTTTCCGTCAGGATCCATTTCGGCGCATGGCTGGAATCCCGCATACTGTAGCTTAGGCGTGACAACGAATTCAGGTCCCAACGGATCGGAATTCGTATCGTATAATCTTGCATAGAGCTATCCTGGCTGAAACATATGGCTGGCTTGCCACGTCACAACAAAAGCTCCGGATTTGTTCATAGCCATAGCCGGATCGATGGGAGTCTGTTCTGCAGCGATTGAGTTGATTTGAAATTCCGGGCCGAGTGGAGTGCCCACTTCGTCATATTGGCGGCCGAATACACCTATTCCTGTAGCGCCAGGATCTCTTGCAGCCCAGACAACCAGGAACCTGCCTTCTGCGGACGTAGCCACATTGGCGCACACGTGTTTGCCGCTGGAATTCGTATTTACCTGTGTTTCGGGTCCGAGAAAATTCAAGGCGCGATCGAATCGCTGTATAAAGATATCTGTTCGAGTGGGGGGAGGCATGTAGAAGCCTCCATTTGCTGGAGCCTGCACAAGAGTTCGGATGAGGTCTCGACTGCGCCGCCATTGTTTTATTTAATGCCCTGCAACGAATTGCGTTGCGGGGCAGTTTTATGCTTCGAACCGGGTGATCAGAAGACGTACATCTGACATTATTGTTTCTCGAAGGTCCCGTTAGAATTCACTGTTTACGGAGTCATATGTTTCGCGATCGCTCGCACGACACATGGAACGCATTCACAAGGGACTGATCGTCCCGATCGAGCTCCGCGGGACATAGCGCGCTACATGCGTCAGTCTTCCAAAGAGAAACCAGACAACCAGCCGCTCCAGCTTTCAAATCCGCGAAATTTGCACTTCCCAATGATCAAACAGTCTGATCCTGTCTTGATTCTTATAGAACTCGAAAAAACCTGTGTTCAAGGCGAGCACTATGGGAACTCACAATGTGATTTTACCGTATAAGTGATAATATTGAGGAATGGGCACCGCAAAACCAAAGCATGATGACCAAACGAATGGTTCTGGTCTACACATCACTGCAATCAGAAGGAGGATTCACGTGAAGAAGACGAGCGCGATCGCTATTACTCTGTTTGCATTAGTTTTCCAGATCGGGCGAGCCCAGACTCCTGGCGAGATCAGCTACCATGACGAATCGGTCATGCCAAAGGGCAAGATGGGAGAGCGGATTCAATCGATCATCAGCACCGTCAATTCGAACGATGCCGAGCGGATACGCCGATTTATGAACGAAGAATGCACGGAGAAATTCCGTGACTTTGCGCCCATGGACAGACACATCACCGTCTGGCGCAGCGTGTATATGGAGACGGGAGGGCTCGATTTTCACAGTATCCGCACGTATGTCCCAGAGAGAAAAGATGAGACCGTTGTTATCCTGAAAGACCGCAACTACGAAGCCTGGCGAGGGCTTATCATTGTGTTCGCGGATAAGAAAGATTATCTCGTAGACGGGCTTCAATTCACTCCCGCCCGCCCTCCTTCGAATGTCGATGAAAGCGAGCTCACCGAAAGTCTCCTCATCAAACAGGTTGAAAGCTTAATGAAAGGGTTGATCGAGCGGGATGTTTTCTCAGGTGCGGTGCTCGTTGCCAAGGGCGATGACGTTTTGCTCGTCCGGGCCGGCGGCGAAGCAAGCAAACGATTCCACGTCCCGAACACCATCGACACGAAGTTCAACCTCGGCTCCATGAATAAAATGTTCACGTCCACGGCCATCGTTCAGCTCGTGGAGAAGGGAATGCTGTCTTTTAACGATCCGATAAGCAAGTACGTCGATGAATCCTGGCTTCCCAGGGATATCACTGCAAAAATAAAGGTCCACCACCTCCTCACACACACGTCGGGTTTGGGGAGTTACTTCAACGAAACATTCTCGAACGGCTCACGTGCGCTGTACCGCAATCTCGAGGACTATAAGCCGCTTGTAAAGGATGAAAAGCCCGAGTTCGAGCCCGGCGAGCGCTGGCGGTACAGCAACACCGGGATGTTTCTCCTTGGGGTAGTCATCGAGGGCGTAACCGGACAGAATTATTTCGATTACATCCGAAAGAATATCTATGAGCCTGCAGGTATGAAAAACACAGATTGTTACGAAATGGACTACCCGGTTGAGAACCTTGCCATCGGTTACAGCCCTGACCCGGAAAGTGAATACGGTTGGCAGAACAATTATTATAAACACGTCGTCAAAGGAGGACCCGCCGGCGGTGGCTTCTCAACGGTCGGTGATTTACACAGATTTGCCCGTGCCCTTCTGCAAGGCAAACTCGTCTCAAGAGAGTCTCTCGAGGCAATGTGGAAGGACCAATCCGGCGAAGGCTACGGCTATGGCTTCAGGATCGAGGAAGGACCCAGCGGGAAAGTTGTCGGGCACGGCGGCGGTTTCCCAGGCATCAACGGCAACCTCGATATTTTTATCGATAGGGGATACACCGTCGCTGTTCTCTCCAATGTCGATCGCGGAGCGAGCCCACTTGCCTCGAGGATTAAAGAGCTCCTTGGAAGAGTGAAGTAACAGCTCGAAATGTTCGAGTGTTTCGATATATGGGTTGGATGTAGGGAAAACCTTGCTGGTGAGCGGTCTCACGAATGCTCGTTTGCAAAGCACCTCTAGGACCAGTTGCGGTAACGATCTAATCATGCAGTAATTCCCTCGACAAGAAACCCAAGTTGTTCGATCGCTTGGGCTTCAACTTCATACAGGCTCGACAGAGCTTTGACTGTGTGTCGTTGGGGACGCCATTTTATAATGGTCTACTTTCGGTACCGTTTTTCAATGGAACGGTGTGCTAGAAACTGAGCAGCACTCCCACCTCCGGAGCCCATCCGGGGGCCTTTGACGTTAGGCCGAAGGCGTTGTTCAGTTTCAGGAATGCGTTGCGCGACAGATGCCACTGTGCCTCGGTGATCAGTTCGACTTCGTCACCGCTGCCTTCGACGCTGCCAAAAACGCGCCATGTAAGTGAGAGGCGCTTCAAATACTCGACGGCATACTCACCAATCTCGAACAGCTCTTCGGCCCGATCGTACTCGACGGCGAGGCGGCCGGTCAAAGTGCCCCAGGAAAATCCTCGAATGACGCCAGTTCCCAGCTGGAATTCCCAATCCGTGGTCCCTATGAGTGATCCCTTGTCCTGCGTCGGCAGGACGGTCTCGAAGTAGCTGAACACCTCGGGGCGGTTGGTAGTCTCCGTAACCCAGCGGTAACGGAGTTGGCCTTCTACGTCACCGATGCCGGATTCCTCGATGCTGGGCGGGAGTCCCGAGCGGTCGTCACTGGCCGTTTCGAGCTCTGCTTGAATCGCCGCGGCCTCGAACTCGAGCGCAAGCCGGTCGGTCAGGCCGTAACCAACGAACAGCAGCCACTCGTATCCCTCATAGTCTCCGCGGTAGTCGCGATCCTCGGTGAAACCGAGTTCGTTCGGCGCGTATTCGAAGTTGGAATCCTGGTAGTACTCGAAGTACGGGTAGATGATCAATTGTCTCTTCTGGATGTAGGTTCCGAACATGGAAATCGGCACCCCTTCTCCCCGATCTCGGAGGTACGCGGGCAAATGCTCGGTGTCGAGATGCCCTCGGATCTCTCTGGCGTTGCAAGTGTTTGCCAACAGAACGATGCAGGCCATGGCGAAGGTCGTCGTTTTCATGACTGACTCCCTTCGCATATCAACCCGCACTCCCAGGGGCCGGAGCGAAGCCGGCAATCGAGCCGCTGGCTGAAGGTTCATCCATGTCCAATAAACTGTACTTCTTGTGTGGATCCCGGGTCAAATCTGATTCGTGAGGGCTCATGTTTGATCAGACGGGTACAATGCCTCAGACGCTTGCTGCTGGATCGAGGTGTTGATCGACCCCACTCCTATTTCAACAAAACGGCCTTTACCACTCGCGTTTCCCCCGCTGCCTCGAGCCGCACGAGATAAATCCCTGACGCGACCGGCGCACCGCTCTCATTTCGCCCGTGCCAGATGACCGTGTGCTTTCCGCCGTCTTGTTGTTCCTCGACCAACCGTTTTACGATGCTTCCGCGGATGTCATAGACCGTCAGCGCTACCTGTCCTGGGGCCGGTATCGAGTAAGTGATCCTGGTCCCCGGGTTGAATGGGTTTGGGTAGTTTTGCTCGAGGACCACGTGGAATCGTGGACCGGTTTCACCGGCAACGCCGGTGAGTGCCAAAGCCTCGAACGCGGCCATTAAGTCCGGTCGGGGGCCGATGTTCCCCGGAGGGGGTGTGATTTGGGGCGTGCCCGTGATCTTCAGGATGTTTCGAACCTGAGAGGGAGTCGGCGGTGTCGGAGAGATGGTTGCTTTCCAATATCCGACGCAGCTGGCAACAGCGCCTGCGACAATCGGCCCAGCGGAGGACGTACCAGAAAATTGGCTTGTGTAAAAATAGTTCTCGCCTTCCGCGTTGTACAGATCGCCGTATCCCGTTGTAACAACATCCTCGCCCCAGCCTTGGAGGTCGAAGCGGGGACCATAAGTTGAAAAGGGCAACTTCTGTAGATCACCCTCGATCCACGTCCCTCCCGGGTAGGCACCACCGGCGCCCACGATAATGGCTCCTGAATCACCGAACCATGTAATCGTGCCGCTGTCACCCCCACCGTTTCCGCCCGTTTCAACAACGTTGATCCCGTTCGCCACGGCGTTTTCAATGGCGGCATAGACGGCATTAAACGACTGGGGGGCGGGGTAATAATCCGTCCACCACTCGATCGGAACGTAGTCTTCCAGGCCCGTGTAATCCCACCGCTGTTCCAAGAGGATCACGTCCCCCGGGTGAAGATTGGCAATCGCTAGCGCCATGGCGCCCGGCATGTTCCATGATGGAAAAGGCGTCCCGTAGTAAGTCCCGCACGTCAGCAAGGAGGCACCGTAGCAAATGCCGGTGGTTCCCCAGCCGTTGTTGTCGGCAACCATCTCTCCGATGACGGCCGTTCCATGATCGGGGCCGTAACCGGGATCGACCACGTTTATATTGATCTGAGAACCTACGGCCTTGGTGACATCTGCGTGATTGTAGTTCCAGAAATACTCGAGGTCACAGACCGTGACGCCAACACCCGTGCCTCCGGGCTGCGTCCATGCATATTCTGCGTCGATTCCAGTCGGCGTAAAACTCGCAGGATCCAAATAGTTCTGTTGCGGCTCATAGTCAGCCGGCAAGGGAGGCAGCACCGGCTTCGGCACCGGGCGCGCACGCAGGATCCCCGGGAGTGCTTCCAAATCTCTACTCATCGCCCAGACATCGTTTCCCTTTGGTATCCGCAGGCGGTATATGTTGTTCAGATTGTATACGGGCTTGCCGGTGTTTGTTTCACCTCGCGACTGGATTTCATCCAGCTTCTCCTCACTCACGTCACTGATTCTGCTCCAGCTGTGTCACGCAACTGTCTGGAGCACCTGTTCGACGCCTGTAACGGCGTTCGTCATCATATCGATTAATGATCCATTGCGGAGACGCACCTTTGAGTCGGTTGCAAACATAACTTCGATCAGATCTTCCTCGGACGCGTATCCCGCGCCCGTCATTTGCTGAGCCCCGCTCGGTGGTGCCGAGCCGATCAACAAGACCAACATGATAGCCAAGAAACACGACAGCTTTTTCATTTCGTTCCCCCTCAGGAATGCAGCGATCGCTAAGGTGATGTCGGTGAGAACAAAATAGCCCGGCAAATCCGGGCCATTAATATCAAAAGGCGTCCTGCGATTAGCCACGAGATATTGTTCCTAGCCCGCCTACAAATCTACATGAGCACCGCTGCAAGGACTGGAAAGAAAGGAAAGCAGCATGCTTGCAAGACGTCAACGCGATATATAAAATAATTGTCGCAATCTGCTAGATCCAAGTAAAATCGCTTGTTTGCCAGGGCAAGACTTCTTCAAGATGCCTCTTGGGCGACCATGCGGCAAAGAGTACAAAAAGCGACATTTCCGAATTTAACTCCATCGTTCTCGCCGGCAAACGCTGGAGACGAGACACGACGATAGATGGCGCAGGGGGCAGGGTTTTGCCAAGATCCCTGCGCGAATCGGCCGAGTAAAAAGGAGAAGGTCATGCGCACAAGCTCTCATATATCCCTCATCACGTTTTTGCTCATCGTAATCCTGTCAGCGCCGTCCGTCGCACCGGCTGCGTCCTCAGGGCGCGATCCCTTCGGTTCTGCGGAGGCCGTGGTGGAGGAACTATACCAGCTGGTGACGATGGACCCCGGCACGACTCCCGACTGGGACCGCGTGCGTAAGCTCTTTATCGACAACGCGATAATAGTGATTCGTACGGCTCGTACCGAAACGAGTGTATTCGATGTGGAAGGCTTCGTCGCTGATTTCATCGCGTTCATCGAGAGAGCGAACATAAATCAGACAGGTTTTGCCGAAACGATCATCCGCAAGAAGACCATGGTGTTCGGCGATATTGCTCACGTCCTTGTTTTGTACGAAGCGATGATTCCCGGCTCGGAACGCAAGCCGCAGCGAGGCGTGGACAGCTTTCAGCTGATTCGAAAAGACAACCGTTGGTGGATCGTGTCGGTGGTGAACGAGATTCCAACGCCCGACCGTCCCGTTCCAGCGGCGCTGCGCGATTAGCTTCGCGGAGCCGTTGGCTTCAGGGATCTATGCTGGCGTCGAGCTCGAACAGAGGGATTTGAGCGCCGTCCCGTTGAGGAAGGCATTCTTCGAGTGTGGGCGGCAGCTCATCGACAACAAAAAGGACAAATCGTTTAATTATAATGAATTACAGCTCTTCGAGTGCTGCGGTGGAGACTTGAGAAACTTGATATAAGCATCATTTGCTCCTCCATTGATTCAAAATAATGCCCGACAACAAGTTGTGTTGCAGGGCGTTTCTTTCATAGAACGAATTCACCCACCCAAAGCGTCACTCCGCCGGCACAGACGCATGCATCCCACGGGCACAAGCTGCTGGCCCTCTATTCCTTTGAATCCCGTTTTGATGCCTGATAAGATGGGACAGTAGCTTCGATCATGACCCCTTTGCACCTCCGTCCTTGGCTGTTCACAGGGAGGGACCAAGATCGAGCAGATAGTTGGCCGTTGAGGGATCCTCCTGGAACTTGTCGGTAATGGGACGAGTGTGGTTTGAGACGTTGCTCTTCTAAAAAAGAAAGGAACAGGATCATGTTGGAGAAAATGAATCGCCGCGAATTCATCAAAGCAAGTGCCGCGATTGGAGTAGGCTCGGTTTTGGGCGACACCTTGATCCCAAACATCGCCTTTGGTGATGAAGCCGCCGATATTGGTGTGGCCAAAGGTCAGAATTATTTCGAGAACGCCAAAAAAGCGGTGGAGTTGCTGGGGGGCATGAAAAAATTTGTTCCCAAAGATTCAAAGGTCGCGATTCTAGCCAATCCGCAGCGGAACAATCCTGGAGCCTTTACAAAACCGGAGATTGTTCGGGCCGCTGTTCAGATGTGCAAGCAGGCAGGCGCAAAAGAAATCAGCTGCATCAGCTGGCTGCCGGAAGAAAACTGGAAAAGTACCGGTCTAAAAAAGGTGGTTGACGAAGAAGGTGCCCGATTGGTGATTACAAATTTAAAAGATGAGTCACTATTCAAGGCTATGCCCGTTCCGAAAGGCAAATCCCTGAAGGAGGCTCGCATAATGAATTCATTTTTTGACTACGATGTTTTCATCAATATGCCCATTAGCAAAGATCACGCTGGCAATAAATATACGGGGGCGATGAAAAATCTTATGGGCATCAACTCGCCAAAGTCCAATCGAACGTTTCACAAAGAAGATTGGACGACGAATGTAGATAGCATTAAGCATTTGGAACAATGTATCACCGATTTGAATACGATCATCAAACCTGATTTGAGCATCATTGATTCCACGGAATTTATTACTACGAACGGTCCTTTCGGTCCAGGGGAAGTACACAAGGCTCAAAAAGTCGTTGCCGGGACGGATCCAGTGGCCCTTGACTCCTATTGTTGTACTTTATGGGGGCTTAAGTCTGAAAATATATTTGCAATAGAAAAAGCACACGAACATGGGCTCGGTGAGAAGAATTTAAAGAAGGTGAACATCAAAGAAGTTGAAGTCTAAATTCGGTGCACGCTTTTTAAAAGAATGTGACGCTGATGGTTCATATATGAAGATGTCCATGCCGGTTATTGCCTTTATCTCAGCATGTCTTTGTTGCTCTCCAGCCTTAGGATCGGAAGATCAAAATGAAGAGTTGGAGCTGAAGAATCTTCTGCTTCAAGCGGGAGATGTGGATGGTTGGATGCCTGAAGGAGAAGCGCAGTTTGCTGAAGGGGAAGATCTTTTTTTGCTCATTAATGGCGGTGCCGAGATCTATCATGAATACGGCTTCAAAGAAGTCGCTTTTCAGACGTATAGCAAGGTGGAGGGCAAGTCGATCAATCTTGAAATCTATGAAATGGAAAGCCAGGAGGCGGCGTACGGTATTTATACGTTCAAGACGGGTGGGGATGGTTATCCAATTGAGGTGGGGCATGAAGGTTGGTTTGAATCCTATTATTTGAATTTTTGGGAAGGAAATTTTCTCATTACCATCGTAGGTCTTGGTACGGATGCGGACATTTTGGATGGTATAAAAAAGTTTGCCAAAGCAGTCGATGCGAAATTAAAATTCAAGGCCAAAAAGCCTCACATCGTCTCCTATCTGCCCGAAGAAAACCTGCAGCCCAACGGCGTCACTTATCTCAAAGGTAATTTAGCATTGGTCAACCGATATCGATTTGATAACAAGGATATCTTTGGGCTGAAAGAAGGCGTGATCGGTAAGTATGATGATTACTCTATTTTCATATTTCAGTACACAAGTAAGGAGGATTCAGAAGAATGGTATGAATTTGCAAAGAATCATTTAAAACAGAGTAAGCGCTTCAATGATTTTCTGGACCACAATACCCACTTCGAAATCAGCGATCATCAGAACAGCAGACTTTGGATCAAAAAATGTCAGAGCTGGATATTAATCGTCTTGGGCGAGAGCAATATGAATGCAAATCAAATATTTAATTCAATCGAGGCGGCATTAATACAATAAAACTGGAAAAGTAAGCAGATTTAGCCTGAATCCGTCGGAAAATCGCAGCGATCTATCTTGTAAGGTGTTTGACGATAATTATATTCAAATGAATTCGCATGTTTCGTTTACCCCTCGGCTCATGGTCCTCGCTCGCGTCTAAAATTATAGCGCGCTGCGGAAATCGCCTCGCGGCAAACGAGACATGCGCAATGTTGGATTTTGACGGATTAAGGTTAGTTCACTGCCAGTAAGAACATTCTGAAAAGGTCAGAAAGCTGTTCCTTATTTAATCCATAAAGCCTCTTCAGGTGCCCCTTCGCAGCTCCTTCAGGCGTTTCTTTGCATCGGACACTTCGTCGAGCCCGGGATCGGCGTTCTTCCAAATCTCGAGGAATGTTTGAAGATTCGCAATCGCTTTCTCTTTTTGCCCGGCTTCTTGATAAGCTGTTCCTAGCAAGTAATATCCCAAAGGGGCATACGGCGGGTATTGGAGACGGCTTTGGTTGTAGCGCTTGAGCATGCTTTCCAACAAGGCGATCGCATCGGCGAAGCGATCGCTGTTCAGATATGCCGTCGCCAGCCAATAGCGCAGGAGGTAATTGTTCGGGCTGAGACTGTCCGCCGTTTCCAGATGATGGCAGGCGGCTTCGAGATTATCCTTTTCGAGTTCGATCACGCCTTTTGTAACGTGAAAGGCCGCAACTAGAGATTGGTCCAGCGTATCCAACACCGATTCGAAGGGGACAATCATGCTGTCAGCTTGCTCGACCCTGCCGCCGAGCGCAAATGTCGGTGCTAAGCTGAGATCGACTAGTGCCGAGTGCATCGGGAACATCTTTCTATAAATGCTCAATCCCCGTTGGGCTGCTTCGATGGAACGGTCGGGCTGTTCGAGATCCGCATAAATCGCAGACCGCAGGATGAACTTTTCTGCGTAATGTTCACCGATGTAATCCTCCATCTCATCGGCCGCGATGGCGACATCGAGATCTGCCAGTGCTTCTTGAAACCTACCCTGGTACAGATCAATGCACGCGGGATAATACCGGCCAATCGCTCGAATGATGGGCTGATCGCTGGCAACCAGTTTCTGGTACTGGGCTTTTGCCTTATCGTACTGGCCTTTGAATAGATACATATTTCCAAGTTTGCCCACGGACGTATAGTAGTCGGGTTTGATCTCTACCGCTTTCTGGTAGGAGGCCAATGCGTTGTCAATCTCTCCATTATAAGCGTAAAGGTCACCGCGTGAGTCGTGGGGATTGGCCTCGTCGGGTGCGAGCTCGAGATACCGGTTGATCGCCTGGATAGACTTTTCAGGGTCATTAATATCAGCGTAAAGGTACGCCATCTCGTTGTACGTTATTTTATGTAGAGGATCGATTGCCACAAGCTTCTGGTAGTAATTAAGAGACTTCTCATTGTCGCGGTTTCGGTGGGCGCGGGCCAGCCAGAGGATGGCCTCTTTTTCGTCGGGGTAGTTTTCCGTGATCTGAGTCCATCTGGCGATCGCATCCTCGAGGCGATAATCGGTAGCTGCCTTGAGAGCTTCTATGTACAACCGCTCCTTCTCACTTGCCTTGTCGGCGTATTGCATTGCTTTGTCGATGGCCGCAAGTGCCTCACGTGTGTTCCTTAAATTCAAAGCATTGAACGCGTACCAGAAGTGTGCCATGGCGAACGTCGAATCGAGCTCAATGGCTTTGCGGAAGCTCTCGCCGGCTTCTATTGAATAGTACTTGTAACGGTACTCGAGGCCTTCGAGGTAGTGGCGGTAGGCTTCCAGCGAGTTGGTTGTCACGTCCACGACAGATGCGGGTTGCCCGACATCCAACGCTACGGGTATCGCCAGTTCAGTCCTGGTATCGCCGGTCATGCGGTCCACCAAGTCGAACACCGTTTCGCCGGGAGCGCCCGTTAGTTGCTGGGATGCCTCGATGTTGCCCGTGGCCATGTCTATGAGTTGAGACGTGATGACCAGGTGGGGTTCGACCTGGAGGATGCTGCCCAGCATCATCCAACGTGCACCGGCCGTTTGGGCGATTTGTGTCGCTGTTGTCCGATCAATGACTTTGGCGCCTTCCTTGCCTTGCATTTTCAGGATGTCGTAGAGTCGTTGATTGGAAACCACCTTTAGGTCTTGTGATTGCGACAGGTTCGTGATGAGCAGGTTCGTGATGATCTCGCCGAGACGGCGCGGATCGCTCTCCTGTGCCAGGTTCTCGAAATACATGATGGCCAGGATGTTTTCGCCCGCGACCGCTCCCTCATCGGGAGCGATCCTCACATTGAAGGGATTCAAGACGAACAACATGATGATCGCCAGCAGCACCAGCGAGCCGGGAATTGCAAATCGCTTTTGAAAGATTTTTTCTCTGATGGAAGATGCGGCACCGATTTGCAGCGCCTTGAGATCATCAGCCAGTTCAGCGGCGGACTGGTATCGGGCGGCGGTGTCTTTTGCAAGGGCTTTCGCGACGATTCGCTCCAGCTCGGGGCTCACTTGGGGATTGATGCGGGACAGCGGCTCGGGATCTTCGTTCAGGATGGAGTAGTGAACAGCCGCAGCATGGTCGCCTTTGAACGGGCGCTGACCCGAGAGAATCTCATACAGGATAGCTCCCAGGGAAAACACATCCGTGCGAGCGTCAATCTGATCCTCCCGCGCTTGTTCGGGCGACATGTAATACACCGTCCCCACAGTCGACGTTTCCGACAACGGCGTGCCCGGCTCTTCGAACAAGGCCACCCCGAAGTCGAGTATCTTCACGCGGCCGTCGGAATCGATGAGCAGGTTGTCCGGTTTGATGTCGCGGTGGACGATGCCGGCTTGGTGGGCTTTATCGAGCCCTTCACATACCTGGATCGCGACGTCCCGGGCCTGCTCTACAGAGATGCCTTCACGCAGTAAATCGCTCAACAGTGCGCCTTGGACATAGGCCATGGCGATGAAAGCCTGATCTTCGTGACGACCGACCTCGTGTACGGTGATGATGTTGGGGTGGTTGAGCGCTGCCGCCGCCTGCGCTTCGCGCTTGAAACGAGCCAGCGCATCGGGATCCGAGGCGGCCTGCGTTGGGAGGAATTTGAGAGCGACCTTACGTTTCAGTTCGGTGTCTTCGGCCAGGTACACCTCGCCCATCCCGCCTTCCCCGAGCTTTTCGAGAATTTTGTAGTGTGAGATGGTTTTGCCGATCATGGGAACCTCACCACTAATTTCCATAATAGAGGAGGAATTCGCTCAGGTCAACTGAATGAGATACGACGCTGGGCATGGAAAAGGTTCAGTGGACTGACTCAAAATTCTTATTCCCGGAAAATAACAATGATAGTGAAGCAGGGTGCTCGAGAAGCCCCGATGAGTTCGAGCGAAGTATCGTTTGCCCAGCCATTTTGTAACTGAATATTTTGCATGAAGTTGTGTCGGGTGGTGTTCTCATTCTGCGATCTGTCCTGACGGCTGGGTCGCATGTCGTTGGGGGCGTGCATTTCTATCGTTATTCTGTTTCTCTGATGCCTGTTTCAAACTTGCAAGACACTGAAGAAGCCGCTTTTTAAGGACAACAAGTTGCTTACGCATTCGTATATAGCGTCATAGCTTGCTATGGACAAAGCGAAACCGTCCTGATTGGCAGCGAAAATATTATCAAGGGCAATCTGACGTAACTAAGTCGATATCAGTCAAGCGTTATACAGGAGACAAGATGTGAATCCAAAGCACGCGATCTTCTCACTTCTGCTGCTCCCCGCAATATTGCTCCTAGCGGGTGCTGACGTCGCGGAATGCGCCGACATCAACTGGGAACCGTGCCCCCCCGAAGAGCAGGGGATGGATTCGCGTGAGCTCGCTCTGATGCTCGCCCGGGTGAAGGAACTCGAACTCGACATGCACAGTTTGATTATGATTCGAAACGGTCGCGTGATTCTCGAATGTTACGTGCATCCCTACGATGAAACCTCTCTTCACAATGTCAAGTCGGTGAGCAAGAGCATCATCTCCGCAATGGTTGGCATCTCCCTTCGCGAAGGAATCATCGAGAGCCTTGATGAGACGGTATATGACCACTTTCCGCAGTATTTCACCGATGAGACGGATCCGCGCAAGAAATCGATCACGCTGCGTCACTTGCTTACGATGACATCCGGCCTCGATCTCGATGAGAATGGGCCGATCATGCGCATGATTTTCAACAGCAGCGATTGGATAGGGGCGACGCTGGCCCGACCCATGGTCGAAGATCCCGGTACGCGGTATACCTATTGCACAGGGCTCACCCACCTCATGTCGGGTATTCTTACGGAGGCCAGTGGGCGCGGCCTCCTCGAACTCTGCAACACGTATCTCTTCAATCCCCTCGGTATAACGGATGTTCAATGGTTGCGAGGCCCGAAAGGCTACTATTTCGGGGGGGCGGAGCTTTTCATGACACCCCGGGATCTGGCGCGGTTCGGGACGCTGTTTTTAAACAAAGGACAGTGGAACGGGGAGCAAATCGTACCTTCGGAGTGGATTAAGGAGTCGACGTCCGGCCGCGTCCAGATTCCGTGCGGGAATCAGCAGTATGGATACTGGTGGTATGTAAACGACGATGGATTCGTCGATGCAATTGGATGGGGAGGGCAGGGCATCAGCTATCATCGAGAAGCCAACATTGTCATGGTCGTAACCAGCGCGACTCACGAGACGGGAGACATCCTGTTTCGTGATTTCGACGAATCAACGATCAGCGACGAGGCCCATCCGGCAAATCCTGAAGCATATGAAGAACTCACAAAGATCATAAACGACCTCGAACATCCCGCGCCCAAACAGCCGTCGAATCCGCCTGCCATCGCGGCTGAAATCGCCGGTAAGAGATACTGGCTCAACCCGAATCCAAGGTACAAGGCCGTGACGTTCGACTTCCCGCACGAAGACACCGGAGTGATGACGCTCGAAACGCCCAATGCCAAATACGAATTGGCCGTTGGGCTCGACGGGATTTACCGGGTAACGGATGTTCGTGATTTTGGCCGCGTGCAGGGAGGCAGCAGACTGGCCGCAAGAGGTAATTGGCTCGAAGACGGCACATTTTCCATGGATCTCCACGAAATCGGAGCTCCCACACACTGGAAGGTGCTTGTGTCGTTCGAAGGCGATCGGCTCGATATGTCCATTACAGATAGGCCACTATTCCGTGAATTCACGCTGTCCGGGCGGATTCGTTGATCGAGAAATCTGGGTACCGGCATTGTTTCCCTACGCGAGAGTCCTTTTAAGTGCTATATTTGGAGCATCGTATCCCTCAGCCGTGGGCGTGGATATAGCTTTCGTCATAGAGCACGGGCGGCGATGCCCAGGATGCCATTCGCTGCGAATGGGATGTAGCTAATTCGCAATCGAACATTTAGTCAATCGAGCAACTCATGAACCAAACCGTCAGATTGGGACAAAGTTTCGAGGGGATCGCGTTTGTGGGGAACTACCTGCCGCGGGTGTGCGGTATCGCCACGTTTACGTACGATCTGGCTGAAGCCGTTGCCAAGGGGGCAGGCGCCAATCAGCCGGTGATCGTGGCCGCAATGAATGACAATTCGGACGGTTACTTCTACCCGAACCGCGTCAAATTCGAGATTCGGCAGGATTATCAAATCGATTACTCGCGCGCTGCGGACTTCCTGAACTTCAGCAGAATCAACGTGGTGAGCCTCCAGCACGAGTACGGGATTTTTGGGGGCGAATGGGGAGCCAACGTGCTCACGCTGCTCAGGGATCTTCACCGGCCGGTCGTGGTGACATGCCACACCGTTCTCAAGCAGCCGGAGCCGGTGCAAAAAGAAGTATTCCAGGAAATCGCGGCGAGGGCGCACAGACTCGTAGTAATGAGCGAGCGAGCCGTTCAGTTTCTCCGGGAAATATACGGCATCGAGGCGGAGAAAATCGTCCTGATTCCGCACGGCATCCACGATGTGCCCTTTGTCGATCCCAACTACTACAAGGACAAGTTCGGTGTTGAGGGACGCAAGGTGCTGCTCACCTTCGGTCTCCTTCATCGGAACAAAGGTATTGAATATATGATCGAAGCGCTGCCTGCCATCGTGGGGCGGCACCCGCGAGTAACGTATCTCATACTCGGGGCCACGCACCCTCATGTGGTACGTGACGAAGGCGAGGCATATCGCTTGAGTCTCCAACGCCGTGCGAGAGAGCTCGGTGTGGAAGACCATGTACTCTTTCATCCGCGTTTCGTCGAACTGGATGAGTTGCTGGAGTATCTGGGTGCGGCTGACATCTGCGTAACCCCATATCTCAACTTGGATCAGATCACGAGCGGCGCGCTGTCCTATGCGATGGGAGCGGGTAAAGCGGTGGTGTCGACTCCCTACTGGCACGCCGCGGAGCTGCTTGCTGACGGCCGCGGTCGCCTCGTGCCAGTTGAAGATTCTAAAATTCTCTCGGAAACGGTCAGCGCCCTGCTCGATGACGAGGTGGAGCTCAACGCCACGCGCAAGAGGGCGTATACGTACTGCCGAAGAATGATCTGGCCTGCCGTCGCGCAGTCATATCTCGAGCTATTCAACGAAGTGCGGACCCGCACGCCTAAAATGGTGCCAACGGCGTCGGCATTGCGCCGGCCGATCGCGCCCAGCAACCTGCCCCTGCCCAAGCTCGATCACGTGGCGCGGCTGATAGACGATACGGGTCCGGCGCACCACGCCGTTCACACGATGCCGGACTGGACTTACGGCTATCGGCTTGAAGATGCTGCGGCTGTCCTGGTGGCAAGCGCTAAATTCTGTGACATTTTTGGCGAGGTGGAAGCAGCACGCCTTTCCGAAACGTCCCTCGGATTGATGCATGTGCTTATTGGCGACGGTGCCAGCGTTGCGGAGGGACTCGATTACACCCGTAGGCCCTTGGGACCTGCTCCTGCGGCATCGATCGGGAGGGCGATATGGGGTCTCGGTTATCTCGTTAGTTACGGGATCTCGACGCTTGCCGCACCGGCCAACAACTTGTTCAACCGATTGGTGCCAAACGCCGCGGTGATGGCTCCCCCGGGGATTGGCTGTGCGGTGTTGGGTGCCGAGAACTACCTGCGACGTTTTCCGGGCGCTTCTGATGTGCGGCGGTATCTCATCCAGCATGCCAAGACGCTGCAGAGCTTCATGTCGGAGCCGGGTTGGATCAATCGGTGGGAATCTCCGGATTGGCCCTTGGCCGTCCAGGCCCTCATCATCGCCGCTGGCGCCTTGAACGACGACGAGATGTGGCGCCGGTCGCAGGAAGCGATGGCGGAAATGCGAAGTGTAACCTCCGACGGCCGTGTGTTTCTCAAACTGGGAAGCAATCCAGACGAAGAAGAGTTGCCGGTCTCCGCCGCGACGTTCATCGAGGCGCTGGGCGCCGCGTTCTTCCTCAAGCGCAGCCCCGAGGTGCTGCAGCCGATCCGGGCTGCCGCGGATTGGTTCCTCGGGCGCAATCGTATTGGAACGCCTCTATACGATTTTTCCACCGGGGGATGTCACGACGCGTTGACGGCCAGCGGACTGAACCACAACCAGGGAACCGAGGCGACGGTCTTCTGCCTGATCGCATTTCTCACGCTGCACCAGCTGGCCGGCATGGAAGCGACGTCGAAGTCGAGCACATAACTTCTGCTGGATGCCAATGTTCTCGGTCCGGCTGTCGAGCGCCGCACTCTCGTTCTTGCAGAGTTCGCTGAGGTATCAGATCTCATCCTGTTATCCGATCGTTCATCCCGAATTTCTTTATTATTGACTGCCGGGCTTCATCGAACAGGTCATCGGCCTCATCCGGGCTCTTTCCCATAAATTTGGTGAGGGCCACCTTGATCGCTTCTCCTGCTTCCAATCCTTTTGAAGGGCTTTTGCCGAGAAGCATCCTGCGCAACAAGATGTCTTCCAGTTTTCTCGCGAACTCCTTCTCGAATCCATACACGATCTGAGCCGGGATCTCCGATGTACATTCAGAGACGGGGATTTTGAGTGCAGCATCGTTTCCTGCATATTCCAGAACATTTTCAGCACCCATGCCGTAGAGCGTGAAGAGTGCCGATGCCGTCCTTTTCTCGATGCCGTATTCACCAGCGAGATGTTCGATGTATCTCTCCCTCTCCACGGATGCGACAGCACCGCAGGGGAATTCAGGTGCGGATAGTCTCGCTCTATCCGCGACACCGAGGATCTTCCTTACTTTTTTGGCGGTGTCTTCAGCCATTTTCCGGTAGGTTGTGAGCTTCCCGCCGATTATAGAAATGAATCTCCCTTGCGGGCCCTCACAAACCACGCGATGTGCTCTCGGAATATCCGATTCTGTTTTTCCGGGAATGTTCAACAGAGGCCTCAATCC
Source organism: Candidatus Latescibacterota bacterium (assembly GCA_011772205.1). Lineage (GTDB taxonomy): Bacteria > Krumholzibacteriota > Krumholzibacteriia > WVZY01 > WVZY01 > WVZY01. The sequence continues at coordinate 3,507 of WVZY01000073.1, read as the reverse complement.
CCCGAAGGAAGCATACACCTTCGTGCGATCGAGCCTGATTCCGTTGAGGATTTGGTTTGCGTTGTCGATCAGATAGGATACATCTTCCGGAAGCGGTTCCACGAGATCTGGCGACTCGTTGTAATCGGTATCCGTCGTCCCGATCAGGGTGTGATTCATAAAGGGAAGCATGTAGAAGAGCCTGTTGTCAGTTCCTGCTTCTACGAAAAGAGCCCTGTCGCCCAGCCTTTGCGTTTCTATATGGACTCCCTTGGTCGGGCGGAGCAGCTTGCTCCCGAAACCGGCGAGCATCCTTATTTCATCTGCCCATGCTCCTGTGGCATTTATCACCGCAGCAGCGAAAATCGAAGATTCTTCGCCCGTGAGCGTGTTCTTAACCGCAACTCGGTAGCCGCCATTTTGATGCCGGATTTCTCTCACCGAATTGTAATTGAGAGCCATCGCTCCCATGCTTCTTGCCGCGATGATGTTTTCGAGGACGAGCCTTTCAGGCATGATGATCTGATAGTCGTAGAAGACGAATATTCCCGAGAGACCGTCGAGGTGAATTTCCGGAATCATTTCACGAGCCGATTTTTTGAGGTGTATCTTGCTGTTCTCGATTTTCATCGTGCCTGATAGCAGGTCGTAGAGCTTGATGCCGATCCCTGCTACCAGTGGAGACCTCTTACCCCACCCATAGACGGGAACATGAATGGCGAGAGGTTTCAGAAGATGCGGAAATCTCTTAGAGATCCAGAATCGCTCTTTCAGCGATTCTGCGACGAGTCGAACGTGCAGGTGTTCGAGGTAGCGTATGCCTCCATGGATGAGCCTCGAGGATGCGGCGGTGGTACCCGATGAAAAATCTCCCTTTTCGACGAGGACGCTCCGCAATCCCCGGCGGGTTGCTTCGAGAAGGCATCCCGATCCCGTGATCCCGCCTCCTATTATGAGAAGGTCAATCTGATTCAAGGCTCATCTCTCCATTACCTCGAGTATTCAGGAGATTTGTGAAGTTCCTGAACGTCACATTCAACGGGTTTTTCGATCATGGTATCCAAAATCGTGCCACTCCGAGTTCGCCGGAAATCGAGCCTATTCTCGAGGACAGCCCGAGCGGGAGTTCGAGGTCGGCATCGTTTCCTCCGTAATAATGTAACTATATATATTAAAAGAAGTTGCACTATACGAGCTCTTTTTCTGAAATCCCCTGCGCTGGAGTTCACTTTGTTGGCGAAACATCCAGCTAAAAGTCATACCTTGATACGATGATCCCACATCGGGGAGAAGGTGGATGTTGCTCTCGGTGACTTTCCTTCATAGGAATTGAATATTCGGCTCGGTTCGTGGGTAGCTGTATGCAGAAGGAGGTCGAAGAAAATGTCCCGCATACGGAAAGCAGCCACAATCTGGACGGCCTTTCTCTCGGTGATATTTGCAGTGCTGTTGTTTCCCAGCATTCTCGACGTCCATGGCTTCTGGAAGTCCCTCTTTTTTACTTCGTTGGGCGTTCTTGTTATTTGGGTATTGTACCTTGTGATAGGGAGTTTAATTGGCTGGGCTGTGGCTGAAGAATTGAAAAAAGGACAAGGCGGCGAAAAGAATAACGAGCACAACGAGCTCCCAGGAATTTGAGACTCCTTCGACATCCGGCTTTGTTCCCATTTCCTCATCGGTTTTATCGATCAAGATCTCCCCCAATGAGCGAATAGACTCTATAATATAGGATGCGCGGAACAGGCGACTCGATATTGCCGTGTGATCTGTTTATTTAACATGGCAGTTCCGCTCGCTGCGACCTTTTTGTATACTGCTGCAAAGCTAATTTAACGAAATTCTAACTTAACGCTTATTGCCACTTAACAATATCGGAACATAGTTCTGACTAAGGCAGAAAGGCAGGGCCAAGGCCGCAACAATCGAGCTCGGATTGGAAATGCGGTAGATATCGTTCACCCAATCAAGGAGGCTTATCCCTTGGGACGTAAGGTAATTCTACTAGTACTCATCTCCTTCCTGCTCGGATGGATCCCACTCGCGGGCGCCGCCGAGGAGGAGAGCAGGCTCAAATTTTCGGGCGATCTGCGCGGTCGCTTCGAAGGATTCTGGTTCGAGCGTGACGAAACCGGCTCGAGGTCCGAGGATCGGAGACGGATTCGCTACAGGCTTCGTCTGAATGCGAAGGCCACGATCAACGACCATGCCGCGGTCGGGATTCGTGTCGGCACGGGCGATATCAATAGCCGCAGCGGGAACCAGACGATCGGCTCACCCGTCGATTTCGGGTCGAACGAGTTCGACGTTCGACAGGCGTACTTGGTCATCATGCCGTTTGCGAAAGGTGAACTTCCGAACCGGGATGGTCATTGGAAGATTCAATTTGGTCGTGTCCCCAATCCATTCTACTGGAAGAACGGTAAGGACATGATGCTGATAGACAATGACTTCAATCCTGGAGGAATCAGCACGAATTTCGATGTGGCTGTTTCCGAGAAGGCCTCGATCTTTGCAAACATCGCCGGCTTCATCGTGGATGAGAACAAAGCGGCGAGGGATCCCTTCTTCACGGGATTTCAGGGGGGTATCGAGGTCGAACTTGCAAACAATTTAACCACCGGTGTTCGCGGAAGCTTTTACTACTTCGATTATCTCGACGATGATTTCCTCGAGCGCGGCGTGGACGGCACGGGCGGCGTGACGAGCGGCGGCGGAAACGTCGTGGATGGTCTCACTGGAGACCCGAATGGGGGCAACCTCCAGGTTGTCGAAACCCAGGCGTTTCTCAAGCTCGGGAGTTGGCCGGTATTCGCATTCGGCGGTTTCTCGAGCAACCTCAGCGCCGAGCCCTCACAAGAGTTTTCGGTTGAGGAAGAGAACATCGCGTATAACGCGGGCCTCGAGGGCGGAGACAAGAAAAAGAATGTCCACCTGGGCCTCGCCTACTTTTTCATCGAGGCGAACGCTTTCCCATCACAGTATATCGACAGCGACCTTTTTGACGGCCGCACGAACCGCAAGGGCTTCTTTTTTTACGGCACGAGGCAGCTCCTCGCGGGCGCCGACTTCGGTATCAAGCTGTTCGCTTCCGATGCCATCGAAACGGATCTGGCAGCCTTCACACCATCCGTTGAGGACTCCGAAAGGATCAGACTCCAGGTCGATCTCATTTACGAGTTCTAGAACAGTATCGTCTCCTCATATGCCTTGGTAAAATGCCCGGCAGGTCGTTCGTATGCGGGGCATTTTCATATATCAGGTATCATCCAGATTCTTGGGCGCTCCATTATCAAACCTCAGCGTATCGCGAACGATTCCTTTGAATCCCGCTCACATGCTTGCTAAAATGCTTGCTAAAATGCGTTGGTAGAGTCCCTGTGAGGGATATTATTTATCCTCTTTCTGCGGCTGTTTCCAGGGAGGGGATCTTGATCGGCCAAACGGTTATCCACTACAAAATCCTCCGAAAACTCGGCGAAGGCGGGATGGGTGTGGTCTACGAGGCGCGCGATCTCAAGCTCGACCGTC
>WVZY01000053.1 GCA_011772205.1 Candidatus Latescibacterota bacterium | reverse complement strand
TACAGCGAATGGTCAACCCCTATTATCTCGAATTGCACGTACGTCGCCAACTTGGCGGGCGGTGGGATATACTGTAACTTCAGCAGTCCTCAAATTGAAAACAGCATTTTCGCTTCCAACACCGGACCGGGAGCTATTTACTGCGAGACGCCCGATTCTCCAACACTGAGTTGCTGTGACATATACGACAATTCTCAAGACTGGTGGGGGTGCATTGCGGGTCAGGAAGGCATCAACGGAAATTTCTCTGCGGACCCACAGTTTTGTGGGATTGCCGGCACGGGCAATTTCCGCCTTCAAAGCGATTCCCCTTGTGCACCGGGGAACCACCCATCTGGAGATCCGTGCGGTCTCATAGGGGCCTTTCCCGTTGGCTGCGGGACGGTGAGTGTTGAGCAAAAGACGTGGGGTGCTATTAAGGCGACATATCAAGAATAGATGCGCGCTTCTAATAACTATAGAATCCTCTCGGAGTAGTTACAGCTTGTCCGATTGTAGCACCCAGTGATAGAATCGATTGTGCAATCAAATGGGGAGATTGGATTGCCGCCTGCCGTGACGTCCTTTCCCATTCAAGGACACTAAAATGCTCGGTCGACTGCTTCTTGCGTTCACATTCATTTCCTGCTCCCCCGCCCCAGCTCAGCAACCATCCTTGCGCGACAGCGATCGCATACGGATTGCGGAGGCATTCAGGCTGGCTCAGATTCTCCAGGATGACATCTGGGAGGGATGGAGCGGAGTGCCCTTCGCGCTTCTGCTTGTTACATCCACGCACGAGTTTCTCATTCGGCATCCGCAGCCCTCGGATGATTTCACCGAGGTTGGCCACGATTCGCTCCTCGATAGTAATATCTATGTAAGGGGACGCACCCTTCCGGAGAACTTGAGAGCTGCTTTTCCGGCGGTGGGCAATATATCTACCATCGTGATCGGGCAGCCGGAGAAGACGGAACAATCCTCGACCTTCTGGGTTCTCACGGTGTTGCACGAGCACTTCCACCAGCTCCAGAATGCGCAGCCAGATTATTACAGTGCTGCAGATGCCCTCGATCTCGCACGCGGCGATAAATCTGGCATGTGGATGCTGAACTACCCCTTTCCTTATGATTCAACTGATGTCGCCATCCGTCTCTCCAAGCTGGGCACACTGCTGCTGCAATCCCTTCGGGCGATAAACAAACCGGGCTTCGAAGAGCGCTTATCTCGGTACCGCAATGCGCATAGTGAGCTTCAGAAGTTCTTGAGCGAGGATGACTACAAATACATGTCCTTCCAGATCTGGCAAGAAGGAGTGGCAAGATACACGGAGTACACGGTCGCTCGGATGGCTGGGCGCGATTATACGCCTACGGAGGAGTTCCGCTCGCTGAATGATTTCGTGCCCTTCTCTGAGGCCGCCGACTCGCTGTACAGCATTATTGAAGCGGGATTGGCGCAGGTAGATCTCGAGGAAAAGCGGCGAGTCGCCTTCTACTCTCTCGGCGCTGCCGAAGCGCTGGTTCTCGATGCAGCATGCCCAGGCTGGCATCGGTGCTATTTCGAAAATAAGTTCTTTTTAGAAAAGTGCTATGAGTGATGTGGAAGGACCTGCAGGCAGCGTGTCTAGCCCGCTTCTACTGAGCTCTGAAGCAGCAGGCGCTATGCAGTGAGATAAGGAGGCATACGTGCAACCCGATCCGAAAAAACTACTCGACATGATTGATTTTAGCATTCCCCTCATCGGATTCTATAATGCGCCCGATGAATCTGCGTTCGCCCCTTTGGTGCAACCCAAACCGGGAAAGTGGGCGTGCGTTTTCGCTTTCTACAAAAGGTGGCTCAAGGGAGAGACGCTTCACATCACCAGGGATAATTATGGGTGTGGTGGGGCGGGCAACTGGTTGTGTGGCAGATCGACGAGGTCGCGAGAGGAGTACATCAGATTCCTCGTAGATGACGAGGGATTGAAATCATCACACGACCTTATGAACCAGTGGCTGGATCACCACAAACCTTATAAACAAGAACACGCCAACATCCTCATCGGCCCTCTCCGCAAAGATCATTACGAATATCTCAAAACCGTCACATTCTATGTGAATCCAGATCAATTGGGTGTGCTCATGTTAGGAGCACAATACAATCGAGCGTCCAGTGATCCCCTGGCTGTCATTGCCCCTTTCGGATCGGGATGCATGCAGTTGATTTCGCTGTTCGAGGATTTGAGCATTCCTCAGGCCGTCGTAGGTGCGACCGACATCGCGATGCGCCAGTACTTGCCCCCAGACATTCTTGCGTTCACTGTTACCAGGCCGTTGTTCGAAGAGCTTTGTGCCTTGGATAAAAGAAGCTTTCTATACAAGCCGTTCTGGAGAGATCTGAGAAAAGCGAGAGGACCATTGAGCGCCTAACGGCTCGGTGAGGCCGGTACGAGTGGGCGCCGATGCTCGATCCACAAGCCAGATGGTAATGATGACATCATTCTCTACTTCGGGGCGAACGATATTGTTGATGCGCTTGGATGGGAGGATGACGGGAATCCAAAGGGGAAAGGCGGTGGGGATTATGCCGTCCGGGTTCGCGGACAGCTCGATCCCGGTGACGAGGTAGTCCTGACACTAACGGCGAGCCTGCTCGATGGCACGCCATTTGTGGCATCGGACTGCGTAGTCATTGTTGGGAATCAAGATGACGGTGGGGGACGCGAGGTGCCCTAGACTTCGGCGGTGCGGGCGCGGATTATACGCGCAGGTATAATGCTATCTTGCAAGGCAATGCCACTCTTGTTATGGCATCGAGAGGGATCGGGGCTCTTTACGCAGTACGATATATCAGAATTCCCAAGAATTGAATGGTGAAACGGACGATCAAGGCTCATATCGCTGGCCATAAACGCCGTAGCCGTCTCCATCCTGACCATAGCTCTGCCACACGACGATATAATTGCCGTCGGGTTCCATTGCGATTGCAGGATTCGACTGATTGTCCAAGATATATGTATTTACCTGGAATTCAGGCCCCAAAGGGCTTCCCGTGATATCGTATTGCTGGCCGATGACTCCTAGATCATCACCGTCCTGGTTGTCACTTTGCCATACCACTACGAAGTTTCCTGAATCATCCATGGCGATCGACGGATTGCGTTGAATGTAAAAGTAACAAGTATTGACGCGGAACTCAGATCCTATGGGATTTCCATCTGCATCGTATCGCTGGCCGTAAATGCCGTCGTTGTCGCCGTCTTGTATAAAGCTCTGCCACGCAACAACAAAATTACCCGAACCATCCATGGCAACCGATGGCGAAGATTGAAAGCTCGTCGTATATGTATTGATCTGGAACTCGAGCCCCACAGGATTACCTGCGTTATCGAATCGCTGGCCATAAACACCGGAGCCGTCGCCATCCTGCCCAAGGCTCTGCCACACAACAATAAAGTTGCCCGAACTGTCCATCGCAACTGAAGGAGCTGATTGATGACTTGTCGTGTGGCTATTCACCTGAAACTCAGAGCTCTGAGGAGTACCGGTGGAATCGTACCGCCGGCTATAGACGCCCCAACCGTCCCCGTCCTGGTCGAGGCTTGCCCAAACGATGATGAAATTGCCGGATTCGCCCATTGCAATGGATACGTCTCGTTGAGCACCCATTGTGTGCGTGTTCACCAGGAATTCAGAACCCTCCTGATCACCTACGCTATCGTAACGTTGGCCATATATGCCATAATCATCGGTGTCCTGGCTTAGGCTCCACCATACGACCACAAAGTTGCCGGATCCATCCATTGCAACATCTGGGCGAATTTGATTGCTTGAGAAGAAGGTGCTCACTTGAAACTCGGAACCGATCGGAGTGCCCGCGCTGTCGTACCGTTTGCCGTAGATGCCCCAGCGATCGCCGTCCTGATCAAAGCTCGACCAAACAATGATGGAATTGCCCAAACCATCCATTGCAACGTTGGCGAGGGACTGATTGTTCGTTGTGTACGAGTTAACCTGAAATTCCGCACCAACCGATTGCGCTCTCAGAGAACAAAACATCAGGGCAAGGATGCACGTCATCGGCTTTTGGGCAAAGGCGGAATTCTTCCAACTAGAGATAACTTGAGGTGGATCGATCCTCGGGAGTCCATTTTTTTTGAAAATACTGGAAACGCCACGCGACTGGTTATACTTCGGCGTTGATTCTCGGGAATAGCTCAATATATTATTTTTGAACTCCGTTTCCAGCCCCACCATTTGCTTTCCCAACCGCTTTCGTTCAAAAGGGGGATTCGCGATGCATGCCTTTCGTCCCCAAGCGCTCCTTTATTTCTTATGCCTGCTCATTGTGAGCTGCCAAAATCCCTGGGCTCCCCGTAACGTGGATCATCCATCAGACGATCCAGCGATGCGGGATCAAAGGGTGATTCGTTTAGAGGACCAGACGACATTTCTTGAGGTCACGATTCCTGTTTATTCGGGGCTCAATCCTGCATTGGTGCCTCCCATCACGACGATCCGCTGGCAAACTATTCATGGTGCTCAGCACCCGGATTCAGTCCAGTGGATGATGATCAGTACGAAACCCTTCGATGACAGCTGGAATGAAACGCTCGAGTACATACGTACCAATCCGGACGCACCAGAGTGGTCGCCCTGGCATCCGTATGATCCGGCCAACGATATCGGAACATCATGGACGACGCCACCGCAAGATTTCGGTGCATATGTCTTTGCCGTTCATGGAAAGAAAGGAGACATCGTCGGTCAGGAATTCGACTGGGTTCGGAATGTGCGGCGAATTATCGTTTCGAGACGGACCACTGGACCTCTCCTAACTGTGACCAGCGTGTTTTTCGATCCCATTCAGATGGTGATTGAAGACACTGCACCAACGATCATAGATATACCTGGCGGCATTGACATCCAGTTCTGTTGGACGGCCGATGCCTCGATGTACGGCGGTGTGGTGGAGGGGTACCGTTATGGGTGGGATATTCTGGATCCGGATGACGATTCCCAGTGGGCGATTCCCTTTACGCCTTTCGCCCAGCCCGAAGAATGCTCCCCAGTTCGCACGTTCTTGTTTGGCACACATACATTCCATGTCGAGGTCATCGATAACAATGATTTCAAATCACGTGTGCCGATTCACATGAATATTGAGCTGCCTGCCAAGGGCTTATTCGATATTCAGCCAGGTTCTTGCCAAAATCCCTTCAATCCAAAGTCACGACGGATGATGGCCACCGCGATCGTCGGCACAAACGGTTTGGATGTCCACAACATTGACATCTCCTCGGTGTTGCTGGAAGGCGTATCGCCCATTCGAAGCAAGTTCAAAGATATCTTGACGCCTACGGCGATCAGCGATGGATGCAACTGCACGATCCACGAGCCAGATGGCTACGATGATCTCATCCTCTGCTTCCGTACGGAGGATATTGTCGAAGCGCTCGGATGGGAGGATTACAGGAATCCAAAAGCTAAAAAAGATGGGAAGTATGCTGACCGCGTTCCCAGAATACTCCATCCCGGGGATGAGATACTCCTTACTATCACGGCGAGCCTGCTCAATGGCATACCATTCGAGGCATCGGACTGCATTGTTATTGTTGGACACCAAGATGATGGTGTGTGCCGCGAGGCGCTATGGTTGTTCGACGGAACGGGCGTGGATGACACAGGCAAGCATAGTGCCACATTACAAGGCGGCGCAACTTTTGTTGCGACGCCGGAGGGGCAGGGGCTCTTTACCGAGGGTGCATCGGATTTAGCCGAGTACGATCCGCCAATCAGCCAAATGGACGCGGGTCAGATCGTATTCAGATTCAAGCTGGACGAGGATTTTCCACCCCTATTTGGCTTTTATGATCCTATCGTCATCATCACCAGTGATCGATCCGGTATCTTTGAAAGCGATTTCAGCATTCAGCTCACAGCAATTGATGGTCGGTTGTGGTTTTCACAAGAACGCGCCACACCTATTTGGTTGCTCAGGACTGAAAAGAATGCGTGGGGGGCTGGCATCTGGTATGAGGTAATCGCGGATTGGGGTCCTTCAGGCCGTCAGCTGAAGATAACATGGGATGGTGGTGCTGAAGTCGTATCCGATGAAGCGGCCGCTCCCTGCTTCTCTGCGGATGCCGCGGTCCGAGCAATCGGCGCACGAGGCAGCGACTCACCGCCCACTGGCTTGACCATAGAAAGAATCGAGGTTCGTTGCGAGGGGAAGAATCCCGAGATACCAATTGCCCACCAGTAGCATTAATAGTTGACTCCCCGGGATCAACCCAGCCGTGCCTGAACACTCGCTAAAAAGTGGATCGATCCTGGAGAGTCAACTATTACAACCGCCAGATATCGAGTGTGGCGTTCGTGATCCCGACTGCTCCGTTTACTCGATAGCCTGGAGCTCCGACGTCACCGTACCGCCGCCCATCATCGGGGGCAGCTGCATGATGGATCGGACCACACAGCGGTTTGTATCGTTGCTGATATGGATCGTACCTCCTCCGGGTTCGCCGTCCATATTCTTCAGTTCGATCTTGAATGTCTCGAACGTACCGGCAGGAACAGTAACGCTTTCCATCCCGGCGACTTCGAGTGCCATGATTTTGACCGACTGAGAAAGAATGTCGAAGACTCTCAGTGTCGTCTTGTAACCGGGAGCGAGCGGTAAGGAAGTCAACACCACGTCCAGTGCGGTATCGTTCCCGTAGACAGGCGCCTCGAGATCACTGGTAAGAGGCATTTCTCTTCCTTGCATATTGATCGCGCCGTTGATTGCCGTCTCCGAATAGTTGATGTTTATTCTCGTACCAGCCTGCTTCGCGCCCCGATAAACAGGTATCAAGCTCTTGTGGTCGACATCGAACGTGTCGATCGCGACACCCATCATGCTCGACTGCTCGGAGATGATTCTCCAGACATTCTGGTCGCCGCGCTTCGCTTCCGACAGCTTGACGGCAACTTCCAGGTCGATTTCCTGTCCCATCACGGCTGCTTTGCCCGCGTATTTCATCTTTGACGGTTTGAGGTGATCGGTGTCGACCGCCGGCAGCGGAGCGGTTTTCGCAGTTTCGATGTCGCCCTCGGGTTTTTCCAGCACAACGCTTTCTACCGGGACCCACATCTCATCGAGGCTCTCCTGGACGCTCTCTTTGACGGATTCCTGGTAGCGCCCTCCCAGGTGTTTTGCGAAGAACTTCTCCATCGCCACCTTGATGGCTGTCCTGTTCTCCACCCCGGTGAATCCATGACCCTCGTCGTCGGCAACGAGGTATTCGACATCGCGGCCGAGGTCGCGCATGGCGATAACGATCTGCTGTGATTCGGGAACTTTGCATCGGGGATCGTTGGCACCCTGGATGACCAGTAGAGGTGCTTTGATCTTGTTGGCAGAGAAGAGAGGAGACTGTCTTTTGAGTCGCTCCACGTCTTCCGGGTTATTGGGATCGCCTACATGCTCGTTGAAGAACTTTCTCGCCGTTTCCCAATAGGGAGGGATTGAGCTGAGCAGGGTAAGCAAATTCGAGACGCCGACATAATCCACTCCGCACGCGTACAGATCGGGCGTGAACGCGAGCCCCGCGAGAGTGGCGTACCCGCCGTACGACCCACCGTAGATCGCGACCTTGTTGGGATCGGCGATACCTTTATCGATGAGGTACTTAACGCCGTCGGTGATGTCGTTTTGCATCTCCTCGCCCCATTTCCTCTTCCCCGCGTTGAAGAAAGCCTTGCCGTATCCTGTCGAAGCTCGGAAGTTCATCTGGAAGGTAGCATAGCCCCTGTTTGCAAAGAACTGCGCTTCGGGATTGTAGCCCCAGCTGTCACGTGCCCACGGGCCGCCGTGTGGATTGATGACTACTGGAAGATTCTTGGCCTTGATGCCTTTGGGGACCGTTAAGTAACCATGGATCGTCAAGCCGTCGCGCGATTTGTACTTGATCGGCTCCATCTTCGCCAAGTGTTCGCTCGGGAGGTTCGGGCGAGGATTGTAGAGAAATTCGATCTTGCCCGACTCCATGTCGTAGAGGTAAGCGAGACCGGGATTGGTATCACTCGTAACGACTACGATATGCAGGCGGTCATCTCTGGTAGAGGAACTGATGTAGAGGTCGCCATCGCCGATTTCTTTCTTCAATTGCTTCTTGAGATGCTTGTATGCTTTTTCGAACTTCTTGTCTTTCCAGTAAATGCGAACTCTATCGCCCTCTCGCCCTCGTACGTCGTTGCAACGATTTGCTTGGTAACGTTTGAGAAAAGCGCGCCGCCGAAATCGACTTCCTTATCCGGGTCGGATTCGACATACTCTGTTTTACCCGTTTCGGGATCGAAAATCGCCAGCTGGGTAAGGTCGTTCTCCTTGCCCTTGTTCGTGACCATATAGGCGCGTTTGCCCTCCTTTTGGAAACGGAGGATGTAGGCGGTTTCCTCGTTGGTAACCGTGTATATCGAAACAAGATCCTTGCCCTCGACACGGAAAAATTCGGTCCCGCCGTCTTCTGTTTGCCTCGTTGTCATCCTCAGATTTCCATCGAGATCGAATATGAAACCGCTCATCTCTTCGGTGTTTTCCCAGACGAGTTCGCGTTCGCCCGTGGAAATCCTCAGGCGATAGACGTCGTGGAAACGCTCGTCGCGGTCATTCAGTCCGATATAGATGATATCGGGTGTTTTCTCGGGGAAAGAATAGAAATAAACCCTTACACCCTCGATAGGAGTAAGGTCCCTTGCTTCAGGGACATCCTGGCCTTCTTTGGGCTTTTCAGTTGGATCGACGACATATGCGTGGAAATTCTCATTTCCTCCCTTGTCCTGGATGTATAAAAGGTATTTGCCGTCTCTTGTCCATCCGTAGCGGAAAACAGGGCGTGTCGTGTCCGCGCTCATCGGACGGGCAGCATCGAACGGCTCATCGATGCCCTTGACCCAAATGTTGAGCTGTCCTCCATAGGTTTTGAGGAAGGAAATGAATCTACCGTCAGGAGAAATCTTGCCTCCGGCGATCTCCGGATCGCCGAAAAAGATTTCCCGGTCGATGAGAGGCGGGAGCTTGTCCAGGTACTCGAGCTCTTCCGCCACCGCACCGCTCGCCAAAAGTCCTATGGCGAGCAGCAATAGCAATGCCTTTCTCATTTAGACTCCTCCTTTTCGATCTAAATGAATGGTTGACGGGGAAAGTGTACTCGAGGGCTTACTCCTCCAGACACCAAGCAGCGGATATGACATCACATATTAAACAATAGGGATACGGGTTTTCCAACAAAAAGTTGCTTGAAATTCTTGGCCCTGCAGGTGGGCTGGAAAGGCGGAACAGGCCGATCGCGAACATGCTCGGATGGCCTGGAATAGCTGGACGAACTAATAGCGCGCTTGCTTGGGTGGTGCGTGTATCTGCGGAATGATAAAGGATATCCGACGGCGATGTCTGAATTGGTGATTCTAGGCAAAAGAGGAGGCCTAGGGAGGGGGAGGCGGAAAGGGAAAACAGTCTACTTCAATGACCTTGTCCATCTCTTGCATTTCTGCTAGATTTTCACCGCATTCGAGTGGGGAGATCATTTTGCAACCTGCCAGGACATCCTTCCCTGTTTGGAACATCTAGATTGAAAAGCTGAGTCTCTGCACCAGGCGATCCATTGACCTGCCCACGTTTGAGCCCCCTGAGGATTATGCGCTTGAATCATCAATCAAGAAGTATGGAGGTGTAAGATGAAGCAAAAGATTCTATCGTTGAGTTGCTGTATTATTTCATTCGTTTTAATTATTTATAGCTGCACAGCTGAACCTGATAATGTTGCTATCTCATCAGATGGGGTCAAAATCGTTTTCGATGTGAAAGGAAAGGGCGAACCGGCACTCGTTTTTGTTCATGGTTGGAGTAATAACAGCAGTATCTGGGAGACACAAGTATCTCATTTTTCAAAAAAATATAAAGTGATAACGATGGACCTGCCCGGTTTTGGAGAATCCGGCAATAACCGTGAAACGTGGACTATAGAATCATTTGGTGAAGATGTAGCAGCTGTTATCAATAGAATTGATCTTGATCGAGTGGTGCTTGTTGGCTTTTCTATGGGCGGACCTATTATTATTGAAGCTGCCAACAGCGTGCCCGATCGTGTTGCCGGACTTGTGCTAGTGGATGTATTACATAATGTTGATATGCAGTATCCTCCAGAAGTTATTAGAATGATAGATAGCGTTTATATGGATGTGGTAACAGCTCCTACTATCGAAAAAATGGAACCTTTCTTCAGAAAGAACACCGAGGTATCGTTCGAGCGAGTTCTCTCCATGCTGAGTGGTGTTCCCAAAAAAGGCTGGCGAGAATCGCTGAATGACATGCATCGGTGGGCAAATGAAGATTGCATTGGGTTGCTCAAAAAGATGCAAGCGCCTGTTATTTCAATCAATTCGGATCAAACGCCGACAAATGTCGAAGCCTTTATGAAATATGTCCCTACATTCAAGGCCAAGATCATCCCGGATGTAGGTCATCTTGTCATGTGGGATGCCCCTGAAGAGTTCAACCAACTGCTCGAGGAAAGCATCCAGGAATTTATAGCTGAGTCGAGACTAGAGTAACTATATTAGAGCCAATATATATCAGCACTTAGAAGCGGATAATAAGGCTATGCATTTGACAGCGCGTCCGGCCGACGATCGGCTGAACGCCATAGCGTTGGACGGAGGTTACATGAATCGCAAATTCGAAATTCACTCAAGCATCATTCTAGTAGTCCTTGCGCTATCCATGCTTATTTCCCTTGCGGATTTGGAAGCGCAGCAGCTGCCTGACTACGAGCTGGCTTATGGGTGGGAGTGGGCTGTCGAACCCATGCCTGGAACCGCTAGAAGCTGGTCGTCAAATGGCGTGCTTGCTCTAATTGACGAGAACCGAAACGGCGACTTAATCGTGGTTCTTGGCTATCCGTCATCCACCAAGCCTTTAGGTCCAGTTTACCGGCCTGTTGCTTTCGACTCGAAGCATCGCCGACATGATTTTGAGTCCGGGGGCGGCGTAGGATCGGGACAAATGAGTATGTCGCGATTCCGACTCGACCACACGACTCTGTTCCCTGACAGTGTCAAGTATCTGGGCGTTGAGCTATTGACTGTGGATGGACGGCGCATGGTCTCAAAACGAGCAGCTAAAACTGCCAAATCCAAAGGTATCGAGGTGCTGCCATTTCCTGATGTAAACGAGCCTTTTGAGTTTGAACTCACTGACCACCGGGGGAAGTCCATCGATAGTCGAAAATACAAAGGGAAAACCATGATCGTGGATTGTTGGGCCACCTGGTGTAAGCCGTGCATGCGGAAGATGCCCAAGCTCAAGAAGCTTCTTGAAAATGTCGGGCCGAAAAACATAGTCGTTGTTGGAGTAAATTTTGACCAGAGTCCTGAAAACATGATGGCGGCCATCGACTCTCTGGATATTTTATGGCCTCAAGTCATTGTTTCGAGCGACGAAGAGATTCGAAGACTGTGGCATGACGTATCGACGGTATGGACGCTTCCCAGGATCTTTGTCATCGACGGAAGGGGAATCCTTCGAGGCGACGTGGCACCGTATCAGCTGGAAGAGCTCGTGCAGCAGCTAGTCGACGAAGGCTCGTAATATGAAATCTATGCCACACGTCTTCTAGTTAGCCACTGGAGCTGACGGCCAATCGGCGCAACGGCTGAGTGATGTTAAACGTGGGCCGGATCTGAACACCAGAGCAGTATGGCCAAACAATGAGATGAAAACCCCATTTATCCTCCTTCTAGAGTTGCTCCTCTTTTCGGTTACAGGTACCGCGCAAGAACAGCTCTCAGTCCGCGGCAAGTTGCTCAGTTTCGATGGGCAGCCCCTGAAAAATGCATACGTAAGCCTTTTTGGGCAAGAAATCCGCTTCCGGCAAAACACGGATTCAACAAGTCAGTTCTCATTTACCGTGGATAAGCACGGTGGCTACTGGTTGTGGCTCACAGGGATCCACCACAAAACACTTCTTATTCCACTGCTAGTGACCGAGCCGTTGGAATTTGCAGTTCGCCTTGGCGCTGCTGGATATAAATCGGACTTTGACAGCGTCCTGGTTATCGGTGAATTCAATGATTTCTCGGATGAAGAGAGTGCTGTTTTAATGAGGAAGCAATCTGATGGCACTTTCATAGCGACTATTCGAACGAATTCAGACACGCTTGGCTACCAGCTTCTCGGTGTGCAAAAGGGAGAGCATCCACTGGCCGGTACGCATGCTCACCGCTATGCCTTTGACCGCGAACGCCCGCTTTTAGGTGGAAAAAGCGGCAAATATATTTCCGTTCTAAATGTTGAAAATGGAGCTGCGCGAATGGTCTTCGATCCGGACGAATTGCCCCGTTCCGAGGCCGGAGCCAAGGTGATGTTCAAGAATTCAACGTGTTCCTCTGCACGTATTGTCTCAAGTCGTCAGGAGCTGGAGAAACGTAGAGAGCCGTACATTGAAGCAATTGAAGCCTACCGTAAGGCGGGCAAAGATCTACAAGCATTCAAATATGACTGGTCGGCGGACAGAGCTGACCTGGCAAAACAAATCGATGCCGAGCCAAACCAACTGGTCCGCCAATACCTGCTACTCAACTATTTCCATTTTGGCAATTCGGAAGAAGATTCACTCATGGCTCGGCGGGTATTCGAGGAAATCCCGCCTGCGTCAATGATATGGTCATTGGAGTGGGGCTCGCCGGGAAATACATTTTTCACGGTTGCTCATATCGCAAGCCAGCCGCAGGTTGCGAAAGTCTACGCCCAGCAGGTTATTGAAGAACACGCTGACCCTGCAGTTCGGGCGCCGTTTCTGTTTTACGCTCTAAGTAAAGCTCATCAAGCAGGTGAGGCAGAATTGACCAGCAGATATTACACACACCTAATGGATGAGCATGGCGATACATTCTATGCACGAATGGCCAAGGCAAGATATGGACCGAGTCGGAATATCATTACGGGCAAGCCTGTGCCTGAGTTTGCCGTCGCTTCGCTGGGCGATTCTACGAAAGCCTACACCCACAGGACGTTTCGGGGGAAAGTCTATTTAATTGATTTCTGGGCGGTGTGGTGCGGTCCCTGTGTCGCAGAAATGAAAAATCTCCACAAAGCCTATGATAAGTACAAAGACAAAGGCTTCACCATCTTGAGCCTTTCATTCGACCGTAGACTGGAGGATGTCATTGAATTTCATAGGAAGAAATGGCCGTTGCCTGGCCGAACGCTTTTGTAAAAGGAGGCTTCCGAAGCGATATCGCAAAGACATTTGAAGTTGTTGCAATCCCAAAGCCAATCCTTGTCGGGAAAGACGGTAAAATTATTGCGACAGAATCCGAGCTGCGCGGTGAAAAATTGCACGAAACACTGGAAAGGATATTAGGAATCACTGAAGAAGTTGAGTGAACGGGCAATTGAGGATTCAATTGAACTCTGATCAGCACGATTCGGCACGCAATGACTTTTGGCTTTCGAGTTATGATTGAGATTCCACCCATGAAGCGTAACGAACGATGAGAAATATAGAAACGAATCCAGGAGCAAGATTCGCTGTGCTCTTGACTGCAATGTTAGTCGCTGTAAATTGCAGCTGCGCGAATATTGCGGTCCCGCCGCCGTATAATGAGACATCTCGTGGTCGGGAGCTGGAAGTTGGGGACCCGGTTAAGCTAGTGACGGTCGAAGGTTATGAGATCGTTGGCAAAGTAGAGGAGTTTGGCGAGAATGGAATAAAAATAGAGGGCCAATGGTATGCCCGAAAAGATATCGATAACATGTGGATAAGGCGCGAGGGAGTTGCACGGGAGATAGCAATGACAGCATTTTTCTTTGCATTTTCTGTGAGCGCATTGCTGTTGATCGCAAAAAGCAGGGATGATGATACGCTTAAACCGAGGCCACCAAACTGAAAACCTGATTGATCCAGCTAAATATTATTAAATCTATTTTAGCCGCTGTATTCGGCGCCAGCGGTATATTTCGTATCACCTGATCAATACCATCTTATTCGTCCATGTGACCAACTCGGTTTTCAATCGATAGAAGTAAACGCCGGTCGGCACCCTCTCTCCAGCATTGTTTCGTCCGTTCCACTCGCTCGCGTAGACTCCTGCAGGTTTGTATTCGTTGATTAATGTCCGGATCCGGCGGCCGGCAACATCATAGATGTTGAGCTCGACTTGTCCGGGGGCATGAAGATCGAATGCGATCGTGGTCGTGGGCTTAAAAGGATTGGGGTAGTTCTGGAAAAGAGCCGTCGCCGACGGCACCACGTGGTAGTCGGGATTGAAGAACGCGGCATATGCGCCAGGGAGATCAACCGCCGCGGATACTGTCTCGTCGTTACCCTGGCCGCCGACGTACGTCCACACGGCGCCTGATTGCTGGTACAGGCCGACCTTGCGAACGTCATCCGCGGTCGATGCCGGTGCCGAGTCTGGACTGTACGAATGCCGGACGATCATTCGCGGTGAGAGCAAGAGCACTGCATTTGTAGTAAGACGAAAGCGCTCTGACACGGGTTTCAGAACCGTCCCGTGATCGTCTCTCTGCGGAGTATCCCATTCGGCTTCGCGCTCGATCAATATCCTTCCGCTCTTCTTTATGGCCTCTTCTTTAGCGGATAGCCCCACCGCTCCATCGTTCGACACGCAATCGAGCGAATACTGTCTCAGAACCTTCGCGACGTCGTATTCACGCTTTTCGCTCGCATCGTTGCCATAGAGATCGGATGCGATAACGTTGAGTGTTAGATGCCCGGGATCGGGGATACCGTAGGAGGTCGAATACAGCCAGCTATCTGGTGCTGCGACAAGAGGATGTTCCGCATGCTCTATTGCGCCGGACTGGCGTTCAAAATCGAATACCGCACGCGGAGCATCCAGCTCCTTGCTGCTCACCAGGGTGATCTCAAGCATATCGTCGTCTGATTGGGAACAACCAACCGACAGTGCCGTCTCGGGCAGAATCGTGCCGCCGCAGATGATCGTTAGCTCGATAATGACAGATGGATGGTACGCCATACCACCGATGATGATGTCCGCTGTTGCCCTGACGCTGTCGACGCCCGAGTTGGACGCGAGGTAGCACAGCGCCATACAACCGGTCGAATCAGTGGTCCCGGACATGCTGGATGTATTCGCGCCGCTCACCACCGCATGCACATCGACACCGCTTAGCGGCGGGATAATCCGCAAGTAGACGCAGACGGTACTATCCGGTGGTGTTATCAGCGTATCTGCGCCGATGTGGTATGCAGGGTCTGCTTCGAATACAGGCGCGTGCGACATGAGAAGCAATGAACCGGAGTCGTGGTACACCTCGCCGCCGTAGTCGAACGCGGCCGTCGCCGTGATGGAGTCGACGCCCATCCGGATCGCCGAATAGCACCACGAAGCGGCTCCGTCACTGCTTGTCGTATCCAGGCCGTCCAGATGGTTTGCTCCGCGGACCTGGAAACTCACGGTTGCCTCTGCCATTGGCGGCATGGTGAGGAAATACGCACACAAAATACCTCCGGGCACCGCCAGGATGGTGTCGGCTCCCGAGTGCTGAGAGGGATCATAGACCACCTTTGGTGCTAAGAGCGTCAGTTGGAGTTTGGCCGATGCCACGTATATCGAATCGCCGAATGGAACCGCCGTCGTGGCAGTTATGGTATCGACACCGAGAAACATTGGAGAATAGCACCGCCCGACCTCGCCCGCCGCATTTGTTCTGGCCGAGCCGGCGTTTGTGTTGGCACCGGTTACCTCAAAGCCGACCTCAACGCCTTCCAGTATCGGCGGCGTAAGCTTGAAATGCACACACACGTCGTCTCCCGGTCGTACTCGCAACGAATCATTTTCGTGCCAGATTGGATCGGGGAAAAGCACAGGCGGTCTAGCCCCCATGCGCACGCCGCATGCGTTTCCCTCCGGCAAGCAGGGTGAGCCGGGCAAGAGACCAAAATCCCCGTTGCTCGGATCGACGAACATAGGATCGAGAAAGATATTGCCGCTGGAATCTGTTGCACAGAAATTGTTGGGCGCGTTCTCGAAGAAATCATTGCAGCGGACTGTGGCAGTGGCGCCTTTCTGGCATGCAATCACCTCTCCCCCTCCGTAACCAGGTATTTTATTATAGGCGAATATCGAGTTCTCGATCAGTACGGTCGCGTTGCTCAGCTGGACTGGGAGTGAGCCCACCCACGAGTTGTCTACGAATGTGCAGTGGCGAATGATGTGTTCTCCTCTGTTGTATATGAATAGGGCGTGGCCTTCATCGATGCTCCAATTGTTGTAAAATATATTATTATCAAACAAAACGGTTCCGCCGCTCACGCATACGGCACCGCCAGGTAAGAAATCGTCCCAATAGGGAAAGACAATAGTGCAACAATCCTGTGCCGAGTTCCAACCAAACACGTTGCCCACAAATTCCGCATTCGATCCCCCGCTATAGACCGCTCCGCCTCCGTATCCCCGACTCTGGTTGCCGAGAAACACGTTGCGGTCAATGAGGGGGGCACCGCCCGAGATGTACATCGCGCCGCCCATGCCGCCGGCGCACTCCGGATCTGGGACATAGCGGATATCGCACATTGCAGAGTTGGATTTGAACACGTTGCCGACGATCGCGGGGCTTGCGTCCCTGATGTACACCGCCCCACCATTACGCTTCGCCCCACTGATGAAGGTGCCAAGGCCGTGCGTAACTGTGACACCGGATAAGACGGTCTGTCGTCCCTCGCCGTCTACGAAGAGAAATCCTCGCGCGACATTCTCGCAGTCGATGGTCGTCGAGTCGGGACCCTCGACGGACGTGATGACGATGGCTTTGCCCCAAACGCGCAGGTTTCGGTATCCGGCACCAGAGTAGGTGCCTTTGGCAAGGAGAATCGTGTCTCCGTCCGCGGCACTGTTGATGGCATCCTGGATGGTGAGCGGTCCAGAGGGATCCAGATACCATGTGCTGGGGAGTGGAGACAAGCGATTGCTGTCATAGCGAGAATGGAACCATTCAAGCGTGCCTTCAACTCGATCCCTCCTAGTGCGGTTGTGAAGGGGAGTCGATATCATAATTATACGCTTTTATAAGATAAATCGTCAACGAAGATATCCTGAATTCACCTCTCTCTAGGAAACTTGACGCCCCGGCAATTCGTACTTAATTTTGAACACGAGAGATCTAATGGTGATGGTGGCTGAGCATCAGCACGTTAAGTATCGGAAAAAGGGAATAAAGATGCGAAAGTCCAAATCAGTCATAGCGACACTCGCATTGTCTATGACCTTGGGTATCGGCTTTGGGAGTCAGGCCGGCGAATCACCCACTGCCTACTTCGTGATTGCGGGGCCGCTACCATTCCCATTCTATGATTCTTACGTGTTGCCATTGAGCGATTCAGCTGACATAGCGTTTGCGCGGCAGCTCATCGCCAATGGAGAGTTCAAGATCGCCGTAGCCAGGATTGCGCCGGGTGCAGACGGAATCAACCGGGACATGTATGCCCCGGGAATGCCGGAGTGGTCGTGGCATGTAACCGAGTTTTTAGAATTTGCGGATTGTACAATAGAAATCTGTGACGGATCTCCAACGCTGGTGGAGCAAGACGTGGATGGGTGGATGGCCAGCACGGATATGATTTGTTTCTGGACCTATACTGTGGTCGAGGAAATTCCACCATCGGTGCCTGTAGAGGAAAAAACGTGGAGTAGAATCAAGCAGCTCTATAAAAGGTGAGATCTCCTTCTCAGCCGTTGGCTGTCTCTCGCGGGGAGGAGGCGTGATCGGCCAAACGATATCTCACCGAAAAATCCTCGAATAATTGGGCGAAAGATAAATAAGGACGGAAATTGACTCTTGGGAGCAAAACTAGAAATCTGCTGCTTCTCATCGCTGCCCCCCTCCTGATGATATTTGCGGCCGACCTGTTCGTCAGATTCATGTACCCCATTCCCGCTAAAGGATATGGGGTGTGGGCCGCCTACCCCGGTAGCGAACTCGAATTGATAATGGAGCCGGATGATTTCCGCGCTATCCATAGGTACAATCGCTTCGGCTTCCGTGGACCCGATTTCGGGATCGATCGGAAGACCGACATTCGGATTGTGTGTGTGGGAGACAGCTACACGGAAGGCGTCGGTGCAGAGGAAGAAGCAACGTGGCCGTCAGTGTTGGCGGCCGAACTATCGGATCTGGAAGCTGAAGTCATCAACCTGGGCGATTCGGGTAGCAGTCTTGCACGCTATGCAAGCATTTTGAGCAAAGTGGCCCTGCCCCTGACTCCCACGGATGTGATCCTGTGCGTCAACACGTTGGATCTTCGACATGGTCCTCAAATGGCAAAGGACCTGAGCCTAGCCCAGGAATTTCATGATCCATTTCGAGAAAATCGGGGATATTGGACCCGGTCACTGATGACAATTGTGCCTGGGTGGATCTATCTCATCGAACGCGTACAGGGACGCTGGCCGATTCAAGCGGGCTTATACTGGAACGCTTACACCAACAGAATGACTGAGATAGCCGCCCGAGGACTAGCCGGGATCCACAAGCTCCCAATTGAAGAAGCGATGAGAATAGTTGAAGAGCGCATCAAAGGTTTGGCCGATGGTATTCTGAGTGCCGCCATTGAGAGAAAGTTCAATCCATCCGTTGTTCAAAACACGTTGGTGATACCGTACTGGACATACGAGTGCAGGATGGAGGACATAGACCTACCGGCTGAAATGATGACGAAAGGTATGCTCGCTTGGCTCCAATGGTATGCTTCGATATGTCGCAAGCAACGTGCTCGGCCGTGGCTTCTGTATTTCCCCGAGGCTTCCCTTGTGATGGATGGAAACTGGGGCCCACTGAAAGATCATCTGTATTCGATGGGTCCTAAGGTGGTCGGAGATACTTCGGTACGAGACATGATGAAAAAGGCTTGTGCTAGGTTGGGCATCGGTTTCATCGATGCCACCCCTGTGCTTGCCGAGCATGGACGCGAGCAATTGTTCTTTCGTTACGACCCACATCCAACATCCCGAGCATACGAATTGGTAGCTCAGGCCGTCGCGCAAGAAATCCGCCCGGTTCTAAAAGAATTCAGGGGAAAGATACAATCGAAATGATCCTCACGCTCGGGTAACTGATCCAATCTCGCAATCCCATGCTCCCGGATTCCAGTCGTAGAAGCGGAACGGAATCGATCCATGTGGTGAAAAAAATCAAGGAACGAAAAAAATAGGGCCACCGTGCCCATCTTGTGGGGTATTACTCGGTCCGGCAAGCGCTCAATCGTCGATCCCTCCAGAACCGGCCATCATTGATTGCTTTTCTTTGTCATAACGGCATAACCGCTAATAATTCAGCAGCTTACTCTTTACTGAGAACTAGCTTGACATAGCATTATAATGCGAATAATGTGGAGTAAACATCGTCAAGTTGAGCCATCTTCGTTCCATTTGCAAAGATCACTGCTTTTAATCGTTCTATTTTCTTACCAAGGGATATTCAGATACAGTAACAAATGGGGAGCTGAGCAAGACCATGGGCTCCAATTCGCCGCGTGACCGCTTAACATATGTGCTCATCGCAGTCATAATTCTTATGGGGTTTGAGATCATTTATCTTATGGTCCAAAACCACCGTCTGAAAGGAATAATCCAAGATCCCAAGAAGTACTTCAAGACGTTAACAACGGACCAGAACGTTCCCTCGTTCGCAGCTCAGGATATCAACGGCAATGACGTGAGCCTTAGATATTCTCCAACTGAATCGCATACAATGATCTTCTGGTTTGCTCCAACCTGCCCTTCCTGTGAAGATAATATTGCTTTTTGGAAACTCATTTACACCGAATACAGTTCCGAGAATCTGAAATTTCTAGGGATGTACGTTGGAAATCCCGGAGAAGCCAGAGAGTTTGTTTCCGAGAACAGCGTTGAATTTCCAGTGGTTTGCGCCACTAATCGTTATATCGTCGACTCCTACAAAGGTCATGTTCTGCCTCAGACCATGCTCATCACTCCCGAGGGAACTATTCATGGTGTCTGGCCCGGCATTTTAGATGAGAAAAAGCAAAACGAGATAATAGCAGCCCTGGAAACACTCAATCCTTAACTTGCGGAAGGAGGTGATACGAATTGGCTAAATTCAGGAGCCTGAAAATGCTGGTGCTGCTGTTCGCATTCCTGGTCTTATTTGCCGGTGGATTTACGATTATGTCGGCTGATGAGGCTGAAGCTATCTATGCGTGCTGCATCTGGGTCATGTGGTGCCCAGTATCTGGGCCGGGCCCTTGTTGGTGTGAATGCATTCCGGTTCCATGCCCTTGGTAATGCATCCACAGGTTAAATAGCATCATTGATATTTGTATAAGGGAAGGAACAACAAATTGCAGCATCGGTCGTGAAATACGCTGGGCATCGCCCGGCGTATTTCTTTGAACCAAAGTCGCTATTGAGATTCGTTCTTTTTGTTGCGGTTATAAAAGTATCGACGGAAACACTTGATTTGACACTACCACGAGTGATGGAGGGTGATGATTATTTATCAGGGGAGTTATTTTATCAGCAAAATTCCCTTGCATGAGAGCGTTTTCGGAGGAGGGAATAGGAATTCCGGTCATAAAAGTAACGGGGCGGGGAGCCGACCGACGCCCGTCCCGTACCCTGGGGTAAGCGGGGGAGGGCAGTCTTTGCAAAGGGGAAGTAACTGCAATTTGAAGGGAGGGTTTCTGCCCTCGTAGCTTTACATCCCAAGACATAATCAGTATAGCATACTTGCTTGGGTTTTGGGAGTATTAACTGAACGATAACAGATATCTGACGGTGGTGTCTGAATTATGATTCTGAGAAAAGAGGGGTATAGGAAAGGGGGGATCGATGACGAAAATCAAAAAGAAGGGCTTGGATGCGGGGTAAATGATTTTCAGCGATACAGCTTCTTGATCTGGCCCCAGGTGGTTAGCCCGACAGGGTCCGGCTCATGAAAATTGCACCAACAAATCGCATTGGGATTGACGACAATAGCACCCCCAGTGGAGGTATAAAGTTTCGGTGGATTACTGCAGTCAGTGACCAAGACTTCTGGCAATACCGCAGCTGGGGATGCGATAACTTCAAGATAGCTACATTCCTCGGATAACCCAAATGCAAGATACGTGATTGTCAAAATGTGGATCGGGGAGACTAAGCACGATCCATAAGTGATCGCTATATCTGTTTGGGAATTTCCGATAGAAATGAATGGTTCTGTTATTGTATCCGCTAGCCATGTTAGAACCACACCAGGATGAATCTTTACCATAAACTGGGAGCTGGTTGCACCTGCTGAAAATACATGCAATACATAAAAGTTGATTAGACCTGGCACCTCGTCATAGATTTCACAATCCACTCTGTTGAGTTCTGATGACAGGCCGATAGCTCCTGGCTGTGCAGAAGCAGAATCTGCAGGAAGCATCAAGCAGAGAGTGATCGTTAGAGCCCATTTCATACCGGCACCCCCCTATCTTGGTGCCTGTTAATCAGATAGTGCCCACTTTAAGTTAGCAGATTTCAGGCGATTTTGCAATCGCAGGAGGAGAGGTGCCTGGAAGTCCCTGGATATTGGTGATATAATGTGAGCAGGGGAGAGCCGAAATGATTACGGCTGCCAGCATCATCAAAAATCTCCCAAGCGCAATTCGAGCGGCGTGCCGAAAGACCACTGCATCCCTTGAATCTTCTTCCCCACCGGCGTGCCGCTTTGCTTTTCAGCGCAGTGTCGTAAAGACGCTGCTGGTCTCTTTCTTTGCTCTTATCTTCCTTTTTCTGTTGGCTACCCAAGCTTCAGCGAAGACCTGGTACATTAAAGTAGATGGCACTGGCGATGCACCCACGATACAAGCTGGTATCGATAGTGCAGCTGTGGGCGATACTGTGCTTGTTGGTCCGGGCATCTATAGCGATACGTTACAAATCATGATCGATAACGAGCCGAAAGTGGTCAATGTGCATATGTACAAAAATATTAAGCTTGTAGCTGAGGGGAACCCACTGAACACAAGGATCGATGGCTCGAACAGCGATATCGCTATTTATGTAGAGAATGTGGATTCAACAGCATGTATTGGGGGTTTTAACATTAGAACGCAGAGTTGGGGCGTCATCTGCCTCTTACCAGAAGATTCCTCTCCCGCACAGGAAGATTGGGAACCCGTCGGAATCCGATGTCGATCTTCTTCG
Source organism: Candidatus Latescibacterota bacterium (assembly GCA_011772205.1). GTDB lineage: Bacteria > Krumholzibacteriota > Krumholzibacteriia > WVZY01 > WVZY01 > WVZY01. Next base: position 875 of record WVZY01000053.1, on the reverse strand, counting down.
TTAATCATAACGCAGAATACATTCAATGATAACTTTACGGGCATTGAACTCTTCAAGTCTTCAGCAAAGATCCTTGGTAATGAAATAATCAACAGTGGTCGGGGTATCTGGTGCAGAGATTCCTCCGAAGCGGACATTCGTCAGAATAGGATAAGTGAAGCCGTTGAATTGATTATTTGTTGGCATTCCAATGCGACTATTTGTGATAACGATCTCTTTTGGGGTTCAGAGCCGTCTGCTTTCTCGTGCTACGGAATTTCTTGCCTGCAAGCATCACCCTACATCTCCGGAAATCATATAGTCGGAATGGTAAATGCAGGGATTGGATGCAATGGCGGCAATCCAGTTATTGAAGATAATCAACTCGAATGGAGTTTCGCTAACATCGAGCTCCAGGGAACGCCCTTTGCGGTTATCAGACGTAATGTCGTGCTCGAGGGCACCATAGGGATAGATATGTTGGGTGTATCAGGCGGTGTAATCGAGAACAATACAATAATTGGTAGCGGTATTGTTGCTGAGGTATCCTATCCCCTGATTAGAAATAATATCGTTTATAAGGGCACTATTTGGTGCTTTGGCTCCTCACTTGCACTTGAATGCAACAATGTTTTCATTCCCTCGCGACCCATAACCGAGATTTGCACGGTACCGATCGGTACAAACGGAAACATATCTGCTGACCCACAATTCTGTGGAATCGAAGGAAGCGGCAATTATTATCTCCAGGACGACTCCCCTTGCGCGCCGGGCAACCATCCTGATGGCTACGATTGCGGCTTGATCGGTACGTTTGGCGTTAGCTGCGGGATTGATCCAGTAACGCAAAAAACGTGGGGGATTATCAAATCATTATATGAAGGGACCACTCTAGA
>WVZY01000048.1:833-1067 GCA_011772205.1 Candidatus Latescibacterota bacterium | reverse complement strand
AAGGGCTGAAATATTTCGAGGAAGTAAGGAAGATGTGCAAGAAATCCAGTTACGAGTTCGCGATATCGACCCTGGATGCCGGCTTCTGCTATTCCCGGATCGGTTCTATCGACAAGGCCGAGCACTACACCGAGCAGGCGGTGAAAATCCTTTCAAAGCCCCGCATCAATGCAAAGGACCTTCTCGCATGGGCATTCATGAACAAGGGCATAATAGCAAGGGAACGCAACGATT
>WVZY01000048.1:302-668 GCA_011772205.1 Candidatus Latescibacterota bacterium | reverse complement strand
TAATGGTCCTGTTCGCGTCCTTGTCCGGTTTTCAAAATACTATCCAAACCGTCATTGTCCGTGTTTTAGGTTTTTCATAATCGGGCACATTACCTGATGGACAAAGGGCTCGCACAGGCGAATAACCCTCTTAAGCTCGCCGGAAGGCGAAATAAGCATCTTCATCTCGAGGAAACCGATTGAAACCAACCTCGGTATTATCGAGTAATAGAACTCGTTAAGCGAGGTTCGCACCTTTGAACGCGCATAAAGCGTCTTCATGAGACGCCAATCATTTATTCTATCGCCCACTATAACGTAATCGAGCATGAATTCGATAACACGCATGGTACTTCTATCTCTAATGTTGAACTTGACACCCAACTC
>WVZY01000048.1:0-180 GCA_011772205.1 Candidatus Latescibacterota bacterium | reverse complement strand
ATTCTTCCTGGAATCCACTCGAATTCGACCGTTTCAGGGCGATGAATAACGATTTACGTACCATTTCACGGTATCTTCCACCCTTTTTTCGAATTCCGCAGGTTCCCATCCGAGCTCGGTTCTGGCCTTCGAGGAATCCCACGTCCAGTCACGCTGAAGCATCCTCGCGGCCTCCCTTGA
>WVZY01000003.1 GCA_011772205.1 Candidatus Latescibacterota bacterium | reverse complement strand
GTGAGGAACCCCCACGGAGCCTTCCTAATTGTTTTCGCGCGAAGGTTCTCACCCTCATCACGCAATTGCGAGCCTATTCTTTACGCAAATACGCCGCACCCAATGCATTCTGGAGTACCTCATGGCAGCCGCCTCCGAACAGGAGGAACCGGGCGTCCCGGAAGAAGCGCTGCTGCGGATACTCCATGGCAAAGGAGTTTCCTCCATAGATTCTGCTCGCCTCGTCAACGGCGGACATACACATTTCGGTGGCAAACATCTTGGCCAGCATGCACTCGTACTGGCACTCCATTCCTTCCTGGATCATCCAGGCACACTTGTACGCAAAAAGCCTGGCCGCTTCGTACCAGGCCCAGTGGTTTGCAAACTTCACACGGATCAGCTGATACTTTGCAATCGATTTGCCGAACGCCACGCGGTCCAACGCGTATTTGCGCGCATCGCTCATCGCTTCGTTGGCAATCGCGCAGGCGAAAAGAGCCGTCATCACACGGACCTCGTTCAAAATATCGGTCGTATATTTGAGACCATTTCCAGGACCTTCACCCAGAAGATTCTCGTCCGGCACCCATACGTTGTCAAAAACCAACTCTCCCGTAACCGACCCATGGCATCCCAATTTGGCGAACGTCTGGCCGGAACTAAAACCTTTCGTACCTTTTTCCACGAGAAAGAAACTCAACCCTTCGAGCCCCTTCGAAGGATCGGTGGTTGCCAGCACGGTGCAAAAGTCACACATCGGGCTGCTGGTAATCCAGATCTTGCGCCCGTTTATCACCCACCCCCCATCTTTTTTGGAAGCCGTGGTGCGGGTTCCCGCCAAATCCGAACCGGAATGCTCCTCGGTGAAACAAATCGTCCCCATTTTTTCCCCTTTTATGGCAGGCACCAACACACGTTGCTTGATCTCCTCCGAGCCAAAACGACCGACGAAATATGTGCCCATCAATATTTGCATGGTCACCGACATGGCAAAGCCACATGCCCCCCTCGCCAGTTCCTCGTAGAAAATCATCGAAGTGATCGTATCGACATTCATGCCGCCGTACTTTTCAGGATGCCTCAGGCCCAAATACTTTAGATCGGCGAGCTCTTTCCATAAATCATGAGGGAACTCATCGGCTTCGTCGATCTCCTGGATTCTCGGACGGATCAATCGATCGACCATTTTCTCGATAGATGCTCTGAAAAATTCTTGTTCATCTGAAAATCTGAAGTCCATGGATACCTCCCATTTCGCTTTGATGGGGATAAGCGCTTAATATCCATCTCGGGCTGATAAAAGATCTATTGGTGAACCTCGGTTGGTTCGTATGTATATGTGCTCGCGCCGGGTGCATGTTTCCTTATACAGAAAAGGGCTATCATCACAACAGAATAATGCTAAGTCATTTATTTCCATATTTTTTATTGACTTACCTCAATTTTCCATGCAAAATGTAGCATGCTCAATAACGCGCTTTCCCCGCTTTGAATAATATCAGGCGACAAAGAACCCAGTTTGATGACTCGATGCCCCAGGTAAATACGCCGTCGCACATTTCGTCAACATCGTATCGAGATTAGCAGAAAAAAAGAGGTGGATGAATACCTAAAAATTTAGTGAATCTCGCGTTTCCAATGCCGCGTCATTGAATCGCAGCGCCTTCGAGGAGCTCGGGAAATGAAGATGAATGAAGCTACCGGCAAAAGAAGAATCAAAGTATTGATTGCGAAACCAGGACTGGATGGACACGACAGGGGGGCAAAGGTGCTCGCCCATGCATTTCGAGACGCAGGCATGGAGGTGTTATACACCGGCCTTCACAAAACCATCGACGAAATCGTGAAAATCAGCTTGGAAGAGGACGTGGATGTGATTGGAATGTCCATCTATTCAGGCGCTCATCTTCCTCTGAGCAAAAAACTGATGGAGATGCTGAGAGATAAGAACCTCACCGATAAACTGGTGTTGATTGGTGGAAACATACCACACAGGGATATGGAAACGCTCAAGAACTACGGTGTGGACGGTGTCTTTTCTTCCGGGTCCGAGCTGGATGAGATCGTAAAGTTCATCAATGAGAGGGTAAAAAAGAAAAATGGCTAAATCCAAAAAAGAAGATATCGAAGAAGTCGTTCTCGAATCAGGGATCAAAGTGAAACCTGTCTACGGCCCCGAGGACATCAAAGATCTGGATTATGAGAGAGAGATCGGCCGGCCCGGTGAATTTCCTTTTACAAGAGGCATCCATCCCTTGATGTATCGCCAGCGGCCCTGGACCATGCGGCAGTACTCCGGCTTTGGAAGTGCCAAAGAAACGAATCAGCGATTCAAGTGGCTTTTGGAGCAAGGCCAAACAGCACTCAATGTGGCGTTTGATTTGCCAACGCAACTGGGATTGGACTCCGACGACCCGCGCGCCGAAGGAGAAGTTGGAAGAGTCGGCATGGCGATGGACACATTGAAAGACCTGGAAGAAGCGTTCGATGGCATTCCCATAGATAGAATCAGCACCTCCCTCACTATAAATCCCGTTGCCTCAGTGATGCTCGCCATGTACCTCGTAGTGGCCGAAAAACGCGGCGTGCCGTTGGATCAAATCAGAGGCACGACGCAGAATGACATTCTCAAAGAGTACGTAGGCAGGGGAACCTGGATTTTCCCCGTTGAGCCGTCAATACGGTTGATTGGTGACATGGTGGAGTTCTGTTCCAGAAATGTTCCCAAATTCAATCCATTTAGTGTGTGCGGCTACCACATCAGAGAATCGGGCGCTACTCCGGTTCAGGAAATGGCATACGCATTCGAGATCGCCATCACTTACATCCAGCACGTTCTCGACCGGGGATTGGACATCGATGACTTTGCCGGAAGGGTTGCGTTCAACTTCGACATCCACGGTAACCTGTGGGAGCAGGTGGCCAAATTCCGGGCGGGAAGGAGACTGTGGGCAAAAATCATGAAGGAGCGATTCGGCGCAAGAGATCCGCGCTCAATGACGCTGAGAATGATCGCCGGCGGAGGGGGAGGCGGTCTTACCATCGAGGAACCTGAAAACAACATCGTCAGGGGTGCTTATTACGCGTTGATCTCCGCTCTTAGCGGCACTCAGACCATGGCGCTGTGTTCGTACGATGAGGCTTACACGATCCCCTCCAAGAAGGCGGCGCTGATCTCCCTGAGAACGATGCAGATACTGGCAGATGAGATGGGCCTGTGCGACACGGTGGATCCTCTGGCGGGTTCGTACTATATCGAATGGCTGACCGGTGAGATGGAGAAGAAAATCGTCGAGTGTATGGAGAAGGTCGAAGAGATGGGAGGCATGATCAAGGCGGTGGAGTCGGGCTATATTCAGCGGGAGGTGTCACACCAGGCATATCTGTATCAGAAGCGCGTGCAATCGGGCGAGATTCCTAAAATCGCCGTCAACAAATATGTCACAGGTAAGATAGAGGATAGAGACATCGAGTTCCATCCTTTCGATTCCAAAGTCGCCGAGGAACAGAAGAGACGCCTGCAAGAAGTAAAATCCTCCAGAGACGAAAATAAAGTTAGCCAAGCTTTGTCGGAATTGAAGCAAACTGCCAAAACGAATGAAAATCTCATGCCTTGTATATTGAATGCCGTCCGGTGTTATGCAACACTGGGAGAGATAACGGCGGTTTTCAAGGAGGTCTTCGGAGAATTCAAAGAACCTGTGGGGATTTAGGAGCGCAGCCGCTGAAGTGATCGAGGCATTTCGGCAAAAAACAGTGCAACGAATTTTTGCTGCTGGCGGGTTCAATTTTTGGGTGAGGTTCACATGCCAGGAGACTTCACTTTTGACCGGATCAATTTTCGAGTGAGGCGCATCGATACATAAAATGGAATACAAGATCGGCATAGATGTAGGGGGAACCTTTACGGATTTCCTGCTGACCTCCGATGACGGGCATTCGGAAGTATATAAAGTCCTGTCTACGCCGGAGGACCCGTCGATCGGGCTGCTGAATGGGCTCTCGGAAATGGCCAAAGCGCAGAAACTGTCCCTCAATGATTTCATCAAAAAAGTGTCCATTATCGTTCACGGGACGACAGTCACGACAAACGCCGTGCTAACGCGCAGAGGATCTAAAACAGGCCTCCTCACAACCAAAGGATTGCGCGACGCTCTCGAAATGAGGAGGGGAATACGGGAAGAACAGTACAACAACAGATATACAAACGTGGAGCCGTTGGTGCCGCGGTATTTGAGATATCCCATCGAAGAGCGCCTCGATTACAAGGGAGACACCATCGTTGATATCAATGAACTGGACGTTTTGGATGCAATCAAACTATTCGATAAAGATAACATTCAATCAATCGCCATATGCTTCATGAATGCTTTTGCCAATCCGGATCACGAAGCCAAAGCGGCAAAGATCATAAAAGAGCAGCTTCCCGAAGCCTACCTGACCGTTTCATCCACGTTTTTGCCGAGCATCAGATTTTATGACCGCGTCAGCACGACGGTGTTGAACTCCTATGTCGGCCCCATATTGAAGAGTTACTTATCGAGCCTGATCGAAAAACTGGAGAACATCGGATTCAACGGCATCTTGCTCATCATGCAATCAAACGGCGGCGTCATCTCGCCGCAATTTGCGATGGATAATGCGGCGGTCACGCTGCTGTCCGGACCTGCAGCCGGGCCCGTTGCCGGAATCGAGTACACCTCGATTCACGATTATACCGACTGCATTACCATTGACATGGGAGGGACGAGCTTCGATGCCGCATTGATCAAAGACAAAACGCCCCTGGTAACAACGGAGGGAGAGATCGATCGTCTCAGGCTGGCCCTTCCCATGCTGGGAATCGTTACGATCGGAGCCGGCGGCGGCAGCATCGGCTGGGTCGATGAAGGCGGTCTTCTGCGTATGGGGCCGCAAAGCGCGGGCTCGAAGCCGGGCCCCGCCTGCTACGATCTCGGAGGGGAGCTGCCGACGTGTACCGACGCGGATCTGATCCTCGGTTATCTGGACAAGGATTTCTTTGCAGGAGGAAAGATTCCGCTGAATTACGACAAAGCAACGAGGGCCATTGAAGAACATATCGCCGGTAAATTGAACATGGATGTGGTCGAAGCCGCCGCCGGAATGTATCAAGTGATCAACGTAAACATGGCGTCCGGCGTAAGAGAAGTCAGCGTGAAGCGCGGGGATGATCCAAGAGAATTTCCTCTGGTGGTAGCAGGCGGAGCAGGACCCGTTCATGCCTGCATGATTGCACTGGAACTGGAAATCCCCGTGATGATCATTCCCAAGGAATCATCCATATTTTGCGCGGCAGGCATGCTGATGTCCGACCTGAAACACAATTTCGTCCGAACCTACTCCACTCGCCTGGACAGGATCGATCAACATAAATTCATGTCCCTGTTCCGAGAAATGGAGAGCGAGGCCGCAAAACTCCTCGGAGAGGAACACATCCCCGAAAGCTCGATTGAATTCGTCTATTCGTTGGACATGAGATATCTCAAGCAGTATCACGAACTGAACGTGGTGATTACGAGAGAAGAGATGGAAAATGGAGATATAAACAGCATCGCCGCCAAGTTTCATCCCGAACATTCCAGGCTTTACGGATATTCTCTCGAGAAAGAAGAGACACCCATAGAACTGATCAACCTGCGCCTGTTGAGCATCGGCAAAACGGTGAAACCGCAATTCAGGCTGGAGGAATACGCTGGAGAAGATCCCTCGGGAGCGTTCAAGAAAGAGAGAAAAGTCTGGCTTCCCCTCGAGCGCGCTTTCGAAGAAGTCCCCGTGTATGATGGGGCCAAGCTTCGATATGGAAATAAAGTCGAAGGTCCGGCCTTGATCGAACAAGTGAACACGACGACGTTCATCACGCCAGAATACAGCGTGTTATGCGACAGGTACGGCAGCTATTCCATGTACCTCAAAACGAAGGAAGCAGAAATCAGGAATAAAATCATCGCTGCGTCATCCTGATGGTATTTGCCGCCGTCCCGAGCAGTGATAGGGGCGAACGATTTTCAAGCAGACGTTCATAACAATCTGCATCCGGAGCACAGAATGAAAATAGACAAGATATTGGCTTCCGTATTTCAACGAAGGTTCAAGTCGATCACCGAAGAAATGAGCATTGCCCTAACGAGGACGACGAGGTCCCCCATTCTGTGTGAGGCCAAAGATTTTGTCACGGGACTTTACGACGGAAAAGGAAAGATGCTCGAACAAACGGAGAACCTTCCCATACTGTCGTTCTCCCTTGGGCCCGTGTGCGAGTACATTGTTGAATACTTCGGCGACGAAATCTATCCGGGAGACGTCATCTTCCACAACGACGTGTTCTCGATGGGCAACCAGAATAACGACGTAGCCGTTTATAAACCCATTTTTTACGACGGCCGATTGGTCGCCTGGGCGGCGGCAAAGGGACATCAAGCCGACATCGGCGGCGCCGTCGCAGGAGGATACAATCCCAGGGCAACGGAGGTGTGGCAGGAGGCCCTCAGAATCCCACCTGTCAAAGTGTACGAAAAGGGGAAGCTGAGAAAGGATGTGTGGGACCTGATTTTTGCAAACATTCGGTTCGACATCGTGGCCGCCGACATGAGAGCGCAAATTGGCTCCTGTGTCGTGGGCGAGAGAGGCATTTTGAGGTTGGTGGAAAAATACGGGATCGATGTGTTCGAATCCCACAAGCGATACCTTTTCGATTCCACCGAAAAAATGATGGTGGCGGAAATCAAGACCATCCCCAATGGAGTGTACACAGGAGAAGCAACGGTCTATTACGATGGGAGAACACCCGGTTCGACATATACGATAAGAGTCAAGATCACTGTCGAAGACGAGCGGATCACCTTCGACTACTCGGATACCGATCCTCAGACCGAAGGTTTCGTCAACGGCACGTACACGTCGAGCGCCAGCGCCACTCTGTTGACATTTCTGCAGATGGTCAATCCCGACATACCGCACAATGACGGGATGGTAAGGCCTGTAAACATCATCATACCGGAGGGAACCATTCTGAATGCAAAATACCCGGCCGCGACCACCTTCGGTAATCATCTGTGTCCTCCAAATGCGGATGCGATCATAAGAGCCCTTTCCCAGGCAATACCCGAACGGATAACGGCCGGCTGGAATCAACTGCTGTGTTACCTGACAACCGGCTATGACCGTCGGAAAAAAGACAACTACGTTGACATCGGTTTCCTGGGATTGAAAGGCGGATCGGGAGCAACAAATGGCGTCGACGGATACGATCACATCGGAATGATCGATGCCAGCGGAGGCGTATTGGATCAAGATTACGAAATGTTCGAGCAGCAGACCCCGCATCTACTATTGGAGCACGAATACTGGCGTGACTCGGCCGGAGCGGGCCAGTGGAGGGGCGGACTCGGCGTCGAGACCAAATTCAAGATCGGCGGGGAGCAGACCAAAGTGGTGACTTTCGGGGATGGAGATGTCGAACCTGCGTTTGGTCTTTTCGGCGGCAAAGAATCGACGTTGAACAAAATAGAACTCCACTACCCCGATGGGAACATCTATAAAACAACGACCAAGGATCTGATAGAAAACGTGCCGGAAGGGACCATCCTCTTTCAGCACGCGGGAGGCGGAGGAGGATACGGGGATCCGCTCTCGAGAGATCCCCAAAAGGTCGCACTGGAAGTGAAGAACGGGATCATCAGCATCGAACAAGCAAAAGAGAGCTACGGTGTCGTAGTAGATCCGGAGAATTTTTCCGTAGATATCGACGCAACCAAGAGGCAAAGGGGCAAATGAGCAGACTTCATCGCGTCCTCTCGACAAGCCGCCTGCTGGAGACTTGCGTCATTGTTACGAACTCGATAAGGCAATCTTTATTCGTCTTTGAAAGCATCGGCAATAAGGAGGTCAACCACCAATGAAGCCTGGAGAGATGAAATATCCTCACATTTTTCAACCGGGAAATATCGGGAAAATGGAGGTGAAAAATCGCATCAAGTACGCGTCCACCGAAACGAATTTCAACTATGGCGACGGCTACGTCTCCGACAAGGAAGTGGCTTACATGGAAGCCCAGGCCCGGGGCGGTGCCGGTATGGTCACCACGCAAGGCGCTTACACGGATCCGCGTGGTGAGGGGCAGGGCTATGTGGGAATGATGGGCATCTGGCACGACAGGTACATTCCGGGCTTGAAAAGAATATCCAATATCATCCATGAACATGGTGCCAAAGCGGTGCTTCAACTCATGCACTGCGGCAGAGTCGGCGGGATCAATCTCGAGTACACCGTCGGACCTTCCGTCGTGAAGCAACGAATCCCCCGTTTCCGCGAGCCGGTGGAGATGACGCGGGAACACATCGAAATCGCCATCGAAGAGCATGTCCAGGGAGCCAGACGTTGTATGGAGGCCGGTTTCGATGCGGTGGAGATCTCCGGCATCGTCGGCTACTTGATTTCCAATTTTATTTCGAGCTACACCAACCTCAGGACCGACGAGTATGGGGGAGATGTCAAGGGGCGGTCCAAGTTCATGAAGGATATTGTAGAAGGTATCCGCAAAGAAGTCGGTCCGGATTACCCGATTATCATTCGTCTATGCGCGGACGAACTCCTGCACGATCGCGGCGGAAACACGCCCGAGGAATCGCTCGAGGTCATCAAGCTGGCGGAGAAAGCAGGTGCGGATTGTCTGTCGGTGACGGCCGGCTGGCAGGAATCCGCCGTCTCCGTAATTTCACGCGATTGCAAAATGGGCCAATGGCTGTATCTGGCCAAGAGGGTGCGTGAAGCGTTGAAGCCCGAAACGAAGGTCTCCATGGCATACCGGTTGTTCCTGCCGGAACACCCAGAAGAGGCACTGGCAAAAGGCGATCTGGACTTCTGGGAGATGTGCCGGCCCATGATTGCCGATCCGTTCCTGCCAACGAAAATCGCCGAAGACCGTCAGGATGAAATCATCCCGTGCATGGCCTGCAACATCTGCCTCGCCCGGCTCTTCCGTGACGCCGAACTGAACTGCATGGTGCGTCCATCCCTCGGACACGAGTCCGAGCCGGAGTGGGGTTTCTACGGATTCCCCAAGGTCGAGCATCCCAAGAAGGTGTGGATTATCGGCGCGGGCCTTGCCGGCTTGCAGGCGGCCGGCATTGCCGCTGAAAAGGGACACCGAGTGACGGTCACGGAAAAGAAGGACCAGGTGGGCGGTCAATCCGCCATCGCCTCCAACGGCCCGCACGGTGACGAGGAGTTCATGCGCCTGGTCAACTACCTGAAGAACTACTGCGACCGCGGTAATGTCACCTTCGAAATGAGCAAAGAAGTGACAAAAGCCGACATCGAGAAAAGTGATGCCGACACCATCATCATTGCCACCGGGGCCGTGCCCAAGAGCGACCTGCCGGGAGCCGACGGGAAACACGTGGTCTCCTGCCTGGATGTGATGGAGGGGACGGTTAATCCCGGCAGGTGTGTGGTTATTTTGGGTTCAAAAGGCGTAGCCATTTCAACGGCTCTATACCTGCTGGAAAAAGGCGGGCATGAGATTTCCCTGGTGCACCCCGGAAAGAAGCCCGGGGCAGACGTGAATCCCAGTTATATCTGGCGCTACATGTCAAAGCTCAAGGAAGGCAACGTCAATCTCGTTCGTCACTCAAAGCCCCAGGAAATCACCGACAAAGGAGTCCTGGTCAAGACACCGGAGGGTGAAAAGTTGATAGAAGCGGACACGGTGATTCTCGCGGACATGTACTCTGTCAACGATCTCCGCGAGGCAAAAAAGGGAGTGTACATGATCGGAGACGCCATGATTCCGCGCCGTGGCAATTCCGCTATTCTGGACGGTTACAAGATGGGAATGCGTTTATAGAGACCTGGAGGAGGAGCATGATATGATTCCAAGGGTTGACCTTTTCAAATGCGATGGGTGCAACATCTGCGTTGAGCGCTGTCCGGCCCAAGTCATGGGATTGATCAACAACAAGGCCGCCATTCTCGTGGATCTGTGCGAGGAGTGCGGCATATGTGCAGAGGTGTGTCCCATCGATGCCATACATTTCCGACTGCCCAACAAGGGTGTAGAAGTGGTTCACGAAAGTTATGCGTCTCCACGCGAGGATAGACCCACCCCCGGCAACTGGCAGGTCGGCGTGGTCCGTGGATACGACGGCGAGGGGCATTACAAAGAATAGGACTGAATCATGAAGGTAAACAAAATCGATCATATCTGCATTGCAGTCAAGAATCTGGAAGAAGCCAAAAAGAGATGGGAGCCCCTGCTGGGCAAGAACAAGCCCGACGACGAGTACATCGATGAGCCCGAAAAAATAAACGTGGCTCGCTATTACCTGGGTGAAGTCGGATTCGAATTGATGGAGTCCACGGCTCCCGACGGTGATGTGGCCAAATTCATCGAAAAGCGCGGTGAAGGAATCATGCTCGTTTCCTTCAACGTGGATAACACCCGCGAAGCTATGGCCGAGCTGGAGAAAAAGGACTATCCGTTCATCGGCGGTGCACGAACATTCCGCGAATGCGAGTTTGCTTTTATCCACCCCAAGGCAGTGAACGGCGTGCTGCTCGAAATCATCGATGATAAGACCGAAGCGCCAAAATAGAGGGAATCTTTTCAACACTGCTCATGACTGACAATTGAGCGCAACAATCGTGCTGTTATATAGTGAATCCGCATACGTGCAGCGCCACGGCCGGCGCAAGGTTTGAAGAAATATGTCCGCATTCAGAAACATCGTTGAAGCGCCCGGCAACAGCAAATTCGTCCTGCAGGGCAATGCCGCCTTCGCCCTGGGGGTAGTGCACGCTGGTTATCACGCCGCCGACGGATACCCCGGAACGCCGAGCACGGAAGTCATCGACAGGTCTCTGGCCCATGTTCAGGACAGAATCCAGGTGGGATGGTCCGTCAACGAAGCGGTTGCGGTGAGCGTGTGTCTGGGACGCGCGATTGCCGGTTATGATTCCGTCGTCACGATGAAGATACCCGGTGTTTTCCAGGCCGGGGATGCTATTTCGACATCCGCTTTTTTTACGGCGCCCGCCGGAGCCCTCGTGATATTTGCCGCCACGGACTACGACCCTTCGAGCACCCAACACGTCATCGACGCCAGGCACTTTCTGTCCTCAGCACGCCTCCCCGTGTTGGAACCCCGCGACCATCAGGAAATGTACGAGATTGCATGGACTGCTGCAGATATGAGTAGAGAGTTCCATACCCCTGTTGTCGTATTGGCATCCGGAATACTTGCACACTCCGAGGGATTGATTACGACGCAAGAGCCGAGAGCCATCACACCAAGGGCAGTCCCCGAAAATCTGCATAATTGGATGCTTCTGCCGTCCATAGCCAGGAAAAATTACAACAAGGCGACCCAGGAAAGAATCCCCCTGATTCAAGCCTGGACGGAGACGTCAAATTTGGTGGAGGAAATCGAGGGTTCCGAAGATTGGGGCGTTATTGTCAGCGGGGAAAGCAACATCATTGTCAAAGAAGCTCTTCAAGCGGCAAATGCGCGCCCCCCTATGCTGTCGCTCGCGATAACGAATCCCCTTCCCAAGGGTCGGATAAAGGCTTTCGCGAAAAAAATCGAGGGCAAGCTGTTCGTGATCGAAGATGGAGACAAATTCTTACAGGACAAAGTAGCACTTCTGGATGTCGATGTGATCGGCAAGGATGAATACAGCACGCTTACCAATTGGACGCCAGGGGACGTACTGGAACTTTTATCAAAGCATACCGACATTCAGTACAAGGCCGAAAAGAAAAGGATCAATATAAAACCTATTGCAAGGCCTCCTTCTATCTGCCCCGGCTGCGCGTACAAGGCTCTGACTCTGTGCGTTGCGAAATTGAAGAAAAAGAAGAAGATCTTCGCAATTTTCGGCGACATCGGATGTTCGACGTTATTATATTTTTTCAATGCTCTCGATACTGCCTCCTGTATGGGAGCCTCGGACTCCATGCGACAGGGATTCGTCATGTCCCATCCGGAAATGGCAAGCAAAACGATCAGCATCATCGGCGATTCCTGCGAATGCCACAGCGGCCTCGACTCGACTCGAAACGCCGTGTTCAGAAACGTGCCGGGAGTCAAAATAATATTGGACAATAGAATCACCGCTATGACGGGCGGCCAGCCTTCTCCCAGCTCTGAAATCAATTTGGAGCAACAGCTTCATAAATTCAATCTACGAAAGGCCGTCGAAGCGGAAGTAGAACGAACGGTCGTTGTGGATGCATTCAACCTGGATGAGATTGACAAGGAGTTGAAAAAAGCTCTCGCCTTGGCAGAAAAAGGTGAGTTCTCGGCTCTTATCGTAGAGGGAGCATGCATCCAGGAAATAGAAAACAACGAAAAAATACGAACGCTGCAAATTGATTACGACAAATGCAAATGCAAGACCTGTTTGCTGTCCGATATATGTCCTGGAATCGAACTGGGTGATGACAATCTGCCTCGATTTACCAACCTGTGCACGAACTGCGGATCGAATCCCCAGATCTGCATGCAGTACTGTCCATTCGATGCAGTCGTTCCTCTCGAAGAAGCCCGCGATACATCCAAGCAGCAATTGCCAAAACCGGAGGAAGTGCCGGCAGTCACAGTCGGCAAAGACAAGCTGCCCGAGTCATTGAGGGTTGCGATCAGAGGTATCGGCGGCCAGGGGATTCTTTTCTTCGGAAGAGTGCTTTCGGAAGTCGCGAAGAGGACTCCCTATTCGGAAACCCACATTATAAAAGGGGACACACACGGAATGGCACAGCTCGGAGGTCCGGTCATATCCACTTTCGGTTGCGGCCAAGTATATTCTCCAATACCTGCTCCAAACTCCGTTGATGTATTAGTTGTAATGGAGGTCAGCGAAGTATTGAGGCCGGGCTTTCTGGATCTTTTGAAACCCGACGGCACGATAATTTTCAATGAATTCACAGCGCTGCCAGTCAATGTAAAACGGGAGGATTATCCGGACCCAAACAAAATCGAGAAAGCACTCGAGAACTACAATCTAATAAAAGTTGATGCGAATAAGATGGCTTACGACCTGGGTGACGAATCAGGAAGAATTGCCAATGTGATTGTTATCGGTTTGCTGTCAACCATAGAGCCTTTTGATAACATCCCCGAAGAGATCTGGCTGTCCGCCTTGATGTCGGTATCCCCAACAGATTTCATCAAATCTGCAAATCAAACAGCTTTCAAGAGTGGCAGAAGCTACCATGAATAGAGAGTGCAAATCCCCGATGCTCGGTAACAGCGTTCGTTTCGAATATTGATTCCCACGATTTCTTTCGAGGCATGAGGTAAACGTGTCGTGTCCGCGGTACCCCCGATCAAGCCCACCACGGCAGATCCCAAGGTTACAGTACTAATGTCCGTCTACAACGGCGAGCGCTACGTGCGCGAAGCCATCGAAACCATTCTCTCCCAAACCTTCACAGACTTCGAATTTTTGATCATCAACGACGGTTCGACGGATAGCAGCCGGGAGATCGTACTTTCCTACGATGATCAACGGATCCGTTTCCTCGAAAATCCGGAGAATATCGGGCTGACCAAATCGCTGAACCGGGGGCTGGGAGAAGCGCGGGGAACATGGATCG
This sequence comes from Candidatus Latescibacterota bacterium, assembly GCA_011772205.1. Lineage (GTDB taxonomy): Bacteria > Krumholzibacteriota > Krumholzibacteriia > WVZY01 > WVZY01 > WVZY01. The sequence goes on along the minus strand of WVZY01000003.1, from coordinate 88,633 downwards.
TTCGCACGGATGCGGATGACTGGAACGATCCGCATCGCTTGGCCGCGCAGATCGACCTGGCTGAAAATCATCAGCTGGACGTTTGCTTTTGTAATTTGAGAGTCGTTTCCGGCGGCAAGCCCGATTATCTCATCGAATATTCTGCATGGCCCTGGATCATGAAAAGATGGCTGGGGCTTTTCTGGAATGCATACGGTGGTCATCCGACCAGCTGCTTCAAGCGGGAATCCATTCTGACCCTGGGGGGCTACGACGACAGATTCCGATGCGCTCAAGATTACGATTTATGGGATCGCTGTGTTGAGGCTGGATTTCGCTTCGGGTACGTTCCAGAAACACTGGTCCGCCGCAATGTCCACGATCAATGCATTTCCAAGCGTTTTCCCGAAGAGCAAACCAACACGCTGGAACATGTCAGCCTCCGGGCCATGAGGAGGATCTGGCCGCAGCTGTCCGATGAGGAAGCGGAATCCATCAAGTGGATCTTACGTTGGGACTCCACCGAAAAAGCCGATCGTTCCCACGCCCTCGGCTTTCGCCTCTGCAAGGAGTTCATTCGCCGGTACACGCGCCATGCGTCGCCGCAAGACATCCCCGTTGTCTGGGAGCTGGTTGCATCCAGCCTGCACCTTCGCCTCCGCAAGCTCTCAACGTTCGGCGATATCATGCGCGCGGTCCGGCTGTGGGGAGAGGCCGTGCTTCGCGCCAAGGGTAGGTATCGGCTGCCCGTCGGAAGGACAATTCGATGGCTTTTTAAACGTTAGTGGCGACAAGGTCTCCCGCGACAATTATGGCCAAGCCCGGGAGGAGAAATAAAACATCGCCGGGAACTACGCAACCGGACCTTTGTAAAAAGAAGGACGGGAAAATCGCTGGCAAAACGCGCTGATTTTTTTATAATTAAGCCAGTAAGCAGGGCTCTTATCCGCTCGGGCAAATCGGCGGCTGCGCCAAAACAACATGGACTGGCTTGAACATCAAAAGGAACTCCGTTGAAATCGTTTGTGCGAAATATTTTGGGCGGTGTTGCCATAATGGTTGTTGCCAGCCTGATCGGCCTCCTGCACAACTCGGTGCGGAACCGACCGATGCCGCTCTTTCCCCACACGCATTCGGGAGCCTCTTCCTACGAGGCCGCTTCGGAGGACCCACGCTCGGGCCAAGACTTATCGAAGCACGATCCTGGGACCGAATCGGAACAAATCCCATCGAGTCCAACGGAGGGGTCGTCGGCTGATTTAGTGACGATCGAACAGGTGAAGGCCTACACCGAGGATCCCGACGTGTTCATCCTCGATGCCAGATCCGAGGCCGTGTTCAACAAGGGCCACATTCCGGGATCTTTCAATGTACCGTACGACAAGTTCGTAGAATTCTATGACTTCATTCAAGGAACCATACCGATAAAGGCCACTGTTATTTGCTACTGTTGGGGCCCCACGTGCGATTTCAGCGATCACCTGGCTGAGGAACTCCGGATAATAGGCTACGAAAATGTGAAGATTTTCAGAGAAGGATGGGAAGCGTGGGAAGAAGCAGGTTACTCTGTAGAAAAACAGTAGCAGGACCCTTCAGCGGATGGGCTTACTCGCAGATGCCTGGTTTCGCGATCACCAAGGAAACGACAAAATGAGGAGTCTATTCAGCCTATTCAAGAGAAAGGAGTCTATTCTGCTGTTGAGACTCCTGCTGGGCGTGGTTTTCATCTACGCATCCTTTCATAAAGTGCAGCATCCCGAGCAGCTTGCTATCATAGTCCGATCATATGAGTTACTCCCCGTCAGCTTATCAAACCTTTTCGCACTCTTCCTCGCATGGAGCGAACTACTCGCAGGGGCGTTCTTGATTCTCGGCATGTTCACGAAGCAGGCCGCCTCAGCCGTTGCGATTCTCCTTGCGATGTTCGTCATCGCGATTGTCGCCACGATCGCCCGTGGACTGGTCATCGACTGTGGGTGCTTCGAAGAAGACGGGCACCCTGTTGATTTTGTGCTACTTGTGAGGAACCTTCTGTTGATTTTAGCCTGTTTTCTCGTGATCAGGTTCGATCGAGGATTTCTGAGCTTTTCCGGTTTACTCGTCAAATCCCGAGAAGGACGATAAAGAGCTTGAAATCCGGGTCCTTTTATGGTAAACTCGTTGCCGATCGAATGAGGTAGATCCTTGGCTGCGCAAAGAGTGCCGACTCGGCGCACCAGCGGCCAAGAGTCTCTCAGGGGATTTACCTGCTACATATGCCAGCGGGGAGAATGCAAGGCGTTTCGCGCTTGGTCTAGCATTCTCCCCTCACTTTTATGCCCAATATCGCTCTGATCCCCGGATCGAATCCGCCACTCCCTCTCGTGGAAGCCAGCCACATAGGACGATTGAACGACGACCGAACGTCGTCTGCTCCAGCCGCCGAGCGCTACGCAGCCGGAGGTCGGCGTTGCAAAATAACACTTACTTCCTGCGCACGTACTTGAAGATGGCTTGACGCATCTGCTCGAAGATCTTTCTTCTCTCCTCTCCTGTGACCAATAACTGCGTCAAGAAAACCGTCGCCATGAGACCAACAAAGATCACTATTATCGCAATTTCATTCAGAACGAACATCCCAGGCAGCAAGCAGACAATAAAAGTATTTAACTTCAACTTCAATCCTTCTTTTATGAACCACGCGAAAATAACGATCAATATAACCACGAATGATATTGAAGTCGCCATCGCCGCTCCCATAATCCCATACTCCGGAATCAACAAGAAGTTCAATAGAACATTGAAAGCGAGTCCGATCGAACTTCCTACCAACGGAATATATGTCTTTTCGATCAAACCAGCATATCCGCTTATCGTCCAGTGCACGCTGTGCAACAAGAAAAAAATCAAGAGCACTCCAATTACGGAAGCGCTGTTTGAATATTCAGCTCCGTACAACAAAGTAATGATATGATCCTTGAGCATGACCAAAACGAACGCTCCGCATATGAGCATCAATATGTTGCCTCTCAATGCGAGATCCAATACGTTCAAGGCCCTCTTTCTCTCCCCTTGCTCCCACAGCGTGCTCAAATTCGGCATTAATATATTGCCTGCCAAGGTGCCAAACATGAATATCAGCGCGGCAACATTCTCACCCACCGAATACACTCCGACGTCGCGCAACTCGAGAAATCGATTCAGCATCCAGCGATCAGTATATCGAAAAAGAAGAAAGACAATCGGAGAGATAACGAACCAAACCGAGTACTTGAATATCTTCTTGTAAAAGCCTCTTTCATGAATTTTATGACGCTGTTCCTCTTGTCCAATCAGATATCTCATCATGATATAGCCAAAGATCGTGACGGCCAAGATTAGGGCTATCAGGTTAGCAACAATAGCAGGCTCAGCGTTGCGGTAAGCGATGGCGAGTGTGATTCCCAGAAGTGTGAAAACCAGGAATTGGAAAAAGGTAAGCAGATAGCTCAGTTTAAAAATCCTCAATCCATTGAACGTGTATTTCAGGCTCTCGAAAAGCGCGTGCGGGAGAATGCATACGGAACAGATGACAATCAGTCTGCTGTACTGTGAAGATTCATATATTAACTCAGCCACTCGATCTGAATACAAAACACAAAGCAGCGTAATCAGACAGCTGGAAGCGAACGCCACGCGATAAGCTTTAACAATGAAATCCCTCAGCATTTCTTGCTTTTCATACTGAGGTATGTATCTCGTAAAGCACGAAGGAATTCCCAGTTTCGATAGAAGCGCTGCGAGCGGGATGAAGAAGAATGCCAGCGTGTAAACGCCGTACTCGCTCGGCCCCAGGAATCTGGCGAATACGATCCCCCTCACCATTTGCAATGGGGGTTGAATCAACGTAAACGCCAGTACGATTCCTGCCGACTCGGCGATTGTTTCCTTTCGAAAAAGATTTTCGATCTTCATCGATTGATCCTTCCTGGATGCTTCGCACGAAATCTGGGATCTCAGTCTATAGAAGAGTGGCCGAAGAATCCACTCAAAAGGTTCGCTCGAAGGGTCCTACAAGATCGAGCGACTTGCGGAGAACAATAACCGCCGACTTTTCCGATCTCATCCTTCGCAAGAACCAGACATTGCCGGTGAAAAAAAGGGCCCGCGATCGATTTCGCGGGCCCTTGATTTAGCGCTATCAAGGATTGGAAGCAGCTTCGAGCAACAGGGCTGGGTTAGCGTTTCTTCGCCCTTCTTGCTGAAGTCTTTTTGGGTGTCGCTTTCGCGGTTTTCTTCCTGCTCTTCCGGGAGCTTGTCTCGCTGCTCCCCGTTTCTGAGCCCTCTTCGACCATCAGCAGGATTCGTCCACAGCCTTCGCACAGCCGAATGTCACCCGAGGATGGACGGCAGTGAATATGCGTTTTTGGATAGATCATGCCGCATGCGCAGCAGGTTCGGTCGCGGAACTCTCCGAAAGGCGCATCGTACCGGCGGTAATGCTTGAGCACCCATGCGTCTATCCTGGAGCACAACCCGTCGATCTGGCCCTCGATTTTCTTCTTCTCCTTGCCCTTTTTTCTCTTGAGTGTCTCCTCCAGGCTGCGAAGCTCAAGGAGAAGATCCAGCTGGGTTTGGCCATCCATGGCGATCCTTTCGCCTGGGGAGTTACTAGCTCCCTATACGCTTATCCCACTGCAGAATGGTTTTGTACAGCTCTCGGTTGGTCCTCGTCTTGCCGAATGCTTCCAGAAAATCTTGGGAAGAACACAGCCTCGCGATTCGGGCGAGCATCGAGATGTGATTCTTGGGGCGGCTCTCATCCCCGATCAAGAAAAACACCGTCTTCACTTTTTCATCGCTCGTCCCATCGTACAAGATCGCGCGTTTGAGCGAAAGCGCTCCCACGAGCGGGCGCTCCAGTTCGTTGAGAAACGCATGCGGAATGGCAACGCCGCCTCCGACATTCGTCGGGGCCTGCCGCTCTCTGAAGTTCAGCCGATCCAGGACGTTATCGGCACTGATCGATTTGTTCTTTTTCGCGAGCAGTTTGACGAATCGCCGAAATAGTCTGTCTTTGTTTTGAACGGTTACACCGGTCAGGCAGAGAGCTGGATCGAGATACGCTTCCAGATCTTCGGCCTGTCGTTTTCTCGAACTGATTCTTCGCTTGCCCGTCCCAGGAAGCTTTGCCCTTCGCACGGCACCTTTTCCGCCACGCGCCTTAACTGCTTCCCTGAGTTCGGCAAAATCTTCCGCAACCATGCCACTGCGCATCGCCGTGATCATGAATTCGGCCGCTTCCGGCGTTTCCCTCAGGAAATCGACAACGTCCGGATGTATCCTGCGTGCCGTTCCAAGCAGATAACCCTCGGATACACCGAGCATCTCTGCTACCTGAACGATTCTTGCCTTAGGGATTTTGTGCTGTCTTCCAGCTTCGATCTGACTTAGAAACGCCGGGGAGACGCCGAGTTTCCTCGCCATTTCTCTCAAGCTGATCCCTTTCGCCTGCCTAAGTAGCCTGATTGTTTGCCCGAAGGCGATACCCTGCATAGTAACCCCTTTCATCAAAAAAACGACCTATTAACAAACGTAAACTATACGATTAACGAATTTATGTCAAGCACTTTTTTGCTCAGAAAAAAACTCCTTAGCAGGGTTAAAATACCCGAATTTCAGTGAAGGCAACAGCTCTTTCAATGACGCCATAAGTTTTTGCATTCCAAACCCTCGGCTGTACGCGCCGGAAGGCAGAGAACGAACATACAGTTCCGGATCGATGTTGAGATTCCTCATTTGGATCATGTCGACACTGTGATCATCCAGCCACTTTTCAAAAGCTTCGAGTTCGTCTTCCGTGTCCGTTACGCCCGGAAAGACCAGAAAGTTCAAAGATACAAAGATTTCCCTGTTCCGCGCGACGTCGATTGAGCGGTTCACATCGCCGAACGTATACCCATTTGGCTTGAAATAGGCGTCATATAAATTTTTCCTGAGGCTGTTGACGCTTATCCGAATGCTGTCCAGGCCGGCATCTATCAACTTTTCCACAACAGGGGGCATGCTTCCGTTGGAATTAAGATTTATCGTTCCGTGATCGGTTCGTGCTCTTATTTTTTTTATGCTCTCATAAAGCAGATCGCTCATGAGAAGAGGCTCACCCTCACAGCCCTGGCCAAAGCTCACCACTGCACGATCGACGCGCTCGATGTGAAAAACAGCAACGTCCGCTACCTCGTCCGGTGAGGGCGGTGATGTCAGCCTGTCATGAGACGCTTTGAATGTTCCGTTCTTCTGCTGGGAGATGCAGCCCACACAGGTCGCATTACAAGCGACACTCGTCGGAAGAGGTGCTTCCCAACGGCCTAGGAAAAAGTTTTGCGCAGCCCGGCATCCGTACGCCAGGGCGCATTTTTTAAGCTGTTGGACAACGCGGTTTTTCTTCATGTCCGCATCCAGATTGTCCATTTCTTTACGCACCGCATCCATCTCGAATCGCCACGGGTCCTGCCGCGGGCTCTCATCTACCCGAAAACCTGCCGCGTAAAATTTCCCATCGGCGTATCCCAGCGCGGTATAAGCAAACAGAGGAAGCGTAGGGGCGACCCGTTCACTTTTGTACGATGTCCAGTGGGTCTGCACATGCGCGGGAGCCATAAAAACCGCCGCGGCAAAAACTGTCTTTCCCTCCCAGCTGGTAAACACCACAGGTTCATGCCTCACCGGATCGATCCCGATGGGCAGACGTCCAGGGAGCACCATAAAATCGCTGCCTCTTGGAACGTGAATCAGGCGCTTGAGGGGAATTGAAACAGGCTCAGGACCGTCCTGACCTGCTAGGGCAAGATCCGGATGGTCGTACATCCGGCCCGTTTTATCGCAGAAGACCATTCGAACGTGCATGGCAACTCGTTTTAATTATCCCGATGGAAGGTACTGGGTTGGATTTAGCCGTCCTGGAGGGCTATGTGAGCGAATACCTTTGCATCATCGAGGATCGCTGGCAGCAGTGCGTATTCATCCGCCGTATGCGCCACTTCATCCATTGTGCCCCAAACAGCACAGGGAAATCCCGCATCCCGGAAGAACTTGGCCACCGTGCCCCCACCAATACCCATCGGTTTCGTCCGCCTGTTTCGTAGCTCCCTGACCGCGCGGCTGATAGCCAGCACGACGGGGGCATCGGTCGGCGTCGGTGGCGCAGCGGATTCATGCTGCGGGTACTCCGTGCTTATCTTTACTTTGTACTTCTTCTCCGTCTCCCGGACGATCGTCTTGACCACTTTCAGCACGTCGTTCAGTTTATAAAAAGGGAGCACCCTGCAGTCGAAATACAACACATCTTCCCCGGGAATCGTGTTGACGTTGGGCACGTTTGCTTCTTTCTTCGTCGGCTCGAACGTGGAAATGGGTGGATCGAACACCTGGTCACGCTTCTTGAAACGGTTGTAGAGCGTCTCGAGACGCGTGGTGAGATAGCAAGCGGCTTTGTGCGCGTTTCGCCCTTTCTCCGGCGTTGAGCCGTGTGTCTGTCTTCCCTTCGTATGAAATTTGATCCACAAGATGCTTTTCTCCGCCACTTCGATCATCGATCCTTTGGGATTTCCCGCATCGGGCACGATAATGATGTCATTCTTTTTGAAGAGGTGCTTGTGGTGATCTACGACATATTTCAAGCCGAATGCGCTGCCCGTTTCCTCATCGGCCACCAGGACCACGCCCAACGGCCTGTGCGGAACGATGCCCGTTTCTTTGAATGCTTTTATCGCGAGCAGCGATGCGACCATGCCGGATTGGTTATCCTCCACCCCACGCCCGATCAAGCGGTCCCCTTCGACACGGACCGTATAAGGATCGCCCGTCCACTTGCTGAGATCGCCCGGAGGAACCACGTCGGTATGCGCCATGATCCAAACGGCCGGCTCCTTCACCTTGCCGCCGAGCGTCGCGACGACATTCGGCCGGTAGCCGCAAGGAACCCGGCTGTCGGGAGCGTTGTACTCTCTGATGTCATCGATCCCGATGCTGCGGAGGTAGTTTTTCAAATAGTCGGCTTTCTTGTCTTCGCCTTCCCCGTCGTTCTCCGGTCCCAGTGCCGGAATCGCCGTAAGATCCGTTTGCAGCCTGATCGCTTCATCGCGGTAGCCGTCGATGGTTTGAATCACCCGGTCGAGTTCAAGTTTATTCATTTTTCTCACTCCATTTTGGCTTATGAATTCGATCGTGGATCATCGGATCTCCAGCTGATCAATCGCTGGCGATCCATGTGTCTGAAAAACAACTCCAGGCGCTCGTAAACCGGTTCCACTTCCGATTCGAATTCGCGATGGAGATGCTGGCCGATTTCGTGGATTGTTTTCCGCCCATCGCAGAGCAACCATGTCCTGGTCCCTATCCGATCCAGATGCACCTGTATGGGTGCTTCTTTCAGAAAACGCGAGAGTACGCGTCCGATGATGTTGTCGCCGTATCGCGGGATGATGATGTCAACCGTGCCGTCTTCCCGCGTGCGGTAAGGATGCCTTTGCACCGGCACCATGTCGAGCAGGTTCTTTACTTGCCGTTTCCGCACGTTCGATGAACTCCCAAGCCACGCCGGCCGCCGTTTCAAGTGGTGCGGCGGCCGCTCGCGGGGAGACTCCTTTCCCCCTTTTCTTTTATCGTTCGTGCGTCCTCTTGTCCCATTCCGCTCGGGGCTCAGTTATTTTTTCTAAACGCCGCCGTGACGGGCATCCTCACCAGGAGGAATCCGACAAAGAGAAATGCCAGCATTCCGAGCCAAGGATTCTCGAGGATCGTAAATAGCGGGCTCGTTTCCCAATCAGGGTTGGCAAGCGAGCGGCCGAGGACAACGAACGCCATGATTACCGCCATCAACGACTCTCCTGCAATAAATCCCGAAGAGAGAAGGATGCCGGTGTTCTGCGCTTTGATCTTCTGCTCTTCTGTTGGGTTCCGCCTCTTGAGCACTTCGTCCATGATGTACCGGATGATACCGCCGACAAAAATCGCCGACGTCGAAGTGAACGGCAGATACATTCCGACGGCGATGAGCATGGGCGACGGCGCGCCGATCAGAATGAGCGCAAGCGCCATCAGCATGCCGACGATGACGAGCGGCCAGGCCATCTCGCCGCCGACGATTCCCTGTGCCATCAGCGCCATCAATCCCGCCTGGGGCGCAGGGAGCATTTCGCTTCCAATATGGTAGACCCTGTCCATCACGATCATCGGCCAGATCAGAACGAGCGAGGCGAACACGACGCCCGTGATTTCGGCTACTTGCATACGCCACGGCGTGCCCCCAAGAATGTACCCCACCTTGAGGTCCTGCATCATATCGCCCGCGATCCCGGCCGCGCAGCAGATCACACCGGCGATCCCGAGAACCGCCATCACGCCCTTCGCCCCGGTGACGTGCATCGCCAGCATGAGAACGGCCGCGATGAGGAGCGTGCTCAGGGTCAGGCCGCTGATCGGGTTGTTGGAGGAGCCGATGAGTCCGACGAGATATCCCGCGACGGCGGCAAAGAGGAAACCAAGGATGAGCATGATGACCGTGAGCACAATGGATCCGGCGATGGACGCGCTGAAGTAGTTGTACAGGAAAAACATGGGAATCGCGATAATCGCGATCGTGGTGAACACTTTCTTGAAGTCCAAGTCCGTCTCGAGCCGCCTCAGCGTTTTGGTGCCGAGTTTTGCTGCGCTCAGGTCGCTAAACGCCTTCGATACGCCGCCCACCAGAGATACGCGCAGCCTGTACAGCGTGTAAAAAGCGGCCACGATCATCGTTCCCACCGCCAGAGGACGGACCTGGTTATACCAAACCTCCCTCGACACCTCGGACCACCCTTCGGTCTGCGCGATGGCTGCCAGCTCGGGATTCAAGAACGTCGCCAGGGGAACGAGGAGCCACCAGCCGAAGACGGCGCCAGCGAAAAGGACCGCCGCTATCCGGGGCCCCACGATGAATCCCACGCCCATCAGCATGGGAGAGGCCGATGGAGTTTGAAGCAGCATTCCTCCGCTGAAGTCCAGCCTTTGTTCGAGAACTTCGATTTTCGACGCGGCAAACCGGGTAAATCCTTCCAGATGATCGCCGACGACTCTAATCCCGTAATCGTTCTTGATGATTTCCCAGATGGCTCCCACGCCCATACCGCCGAAAACAAACCCGGCACCGGTGGCTCCGGCCTGCCCGGCTTTGACGATTTCCGCCGCCGCCACACTCTCTGGGAATGCGAGTTCTTTGTCTTCCACCAGGGTTCGTCGAAGAATGATCACAAAAAGCACTCCCAGTGTGCCCCCGACGAGCATGATGAGCGTAGAGTCACGGTAGTGGAGAGTGTCCCATACACCGCTGATCACAAAGGCGGGTAGGGTAAAGATCGCACCGGCCACGAGCGCCTCTCCGACGGAGGCGGTCGTTCGTGCGATGTTCTCTTCCAGGATCGTGCCTTTGAAGGGCCTCAGCGCCGCCATCGCAACTACCGCAGCCGGGAAGGTCGCGGCCACCGTGAGCCCCGCCCTCATGCCCACATAGGCGTTCGCGGCACCCAGGACCGCCGCCATGATCACACCGAGAACCACCGCCTTGACGGTGAGCTCGGCGAGTTTGGTGTCCTCGGGCACATAGGGCTTGTACGAATGATTCTCCATCGGTCCTCCCTTGGTTTGGGTCCAGGCCTCAGGGGTGTAACGGTTCTCTTCGAATCGAGGATCTTATTTCATGTAACCGGCTCAGCCGGCTTTCCCGCTCCAGATGCTCTTGAAGTTCAGAGCGCTTTCGGGGCATATCTCCAGACAACGACCGCAAGCGTGGCAATCGGGACGCGATGCTTTTTCATCCAGAATCGATTGGACGGCAGGACAGTTGCTGTCGTCGACGCAGATATTGCATTCCGTACAGGTGTGTCCTTGTCAACCTTGACTTTGGCAAGAGACAGGTGCTCGAGAAGCCAGCTGAAGAGGCCTATGGGGCAAATCAAATAGCAAAACGGCCTGAAGATTAACAGTGCCGCGATGAGTGTCACAGCGAACACAATGGTCACGTAGAGCTGAAATCCCCAGTGCAGGAATTCAAAAGGATTGAAGTACTCATAAAGCTCTTTTCCCGTCCAGAAGACGAGTGGCACGAACGCCACGAAGATGATCGCGCGGATGGTATTCGTGATCCGGAAAGGAAGGTTGATCTCGAATTTCTCGGGCAAACGTATCCGATGTGTGATCTCTTGGGCGGCACCGACGGGACACACCCAGCCGCAGAACAGCTTGTTCCCGATGATGCTCAATATTGCTATGGAAGCCAGTATGGCAAAAAAGATTATCGGTATGCTGCGGCCGGCATTTACGAACAGAAACGGTTTGGTAATGCTGCACATGGGACTGGGATGCAATCCCATCCCCCAGGCAAATTTCCCCAGAGGGAGGATTGCAAGCACGCTAAAAGTAAAAAAGATCACCACGAGGAACAGCAGTCTCAAGTTCCGGCTGATACGGGTCTTTATCAACAGGGCCAAGCCGATCAAACAGAAAATAGCGCCGATCCAAACGCGCGGCAGCTGCCACACGTCGAAAAATCCCAGCGGCTTCCGTGCTTCCTCTTCTTCAGCCCAAAGCGTGGAAGCGACCAGCAGCAAAAGAGCGATCGACCCCAACCCGATAGCGAGAATCCGGTGCTTGGAAATCGAGCTTTGTTTCATCATGTCCTCTTCGCGAGATGCAGTGTTCGCCCTTTACCAGCGATGAAAAAACACCGCCTTAACAAACGGGTGCTTGACCCAGCCGAGACAAAAAGAAAAGCCGGAACTCATGTGTTCGTGTAGCGGCGGGGGCAGAGAAATGTAGCAAGTTTAATAAATTAAAAGCTTTAATACCATCTGGCTGGAGGAAAGTCAAGGGAAAAAGGGCTCAGAGACGCTCGGGCTCCAAGGCCACCTTGGGCTCCGGTTTACTGCGTCCAGAGGGGATGAACATTTCCGATATGACGTCCCCGTCGGCAAGCGGTGTATCGAATCCGAGAAGGGCGCCCACGGTCGGGCAGACATCGATCTGGGTATGAACGCCCGAAACCACATAGTCCTCGCGTATTTTAGGGCCCATAGCAAAAAACATAACGTGCCGGCAGCCTTCGCAGCTATCCCCATGGCCTTGAAATCCTCCGTGATCATCATCGTGCCGCCCGTGATCATTCGTGATGAACAGGTACGTCGTCCCCGCATAAAACAGGTTGTTCATCAGGTGCATCCACAATTCGAAAACGAGCGAGTCGGCTGTCTGGATGGCGTCCAGGTAATCCGTCCAGATACCACTGTGCCCTTTTCGATCGACGTCCGCAAAATTGACGAGGACAAGGCGGGGGTGATTGGCATCCAGATTCGAAAGCAGAGCGTTGAAGGTCGCGGTGTCGTTGGCAAAGCCGGCTTCGACGCGTGCGCCGTATGGTTCGCCGTAGCCAACGCGCGTACTATACGAGCAGATGTTCAGTTTGCTTTTCCCGACAACCACAAAGGTAAGGCTATCCGGAATAGCAAGAGTTTTTCGAAAATACTCGAAAAATGTTGGTTTGTCCGGTCTCTCGGTTCCGTCATTGGCGATGGTCTGCCAGGTGCCCGTTGCCAGACTCGCGTGGCCGGGATTCGTCTGGGTCAGCCCTTCGTTCCAAAAGTTCGTGAGAATCGTGCCCTGGGCTTTGAGCTCATTCCACATGAAAGGAATCCACGAATGAGACGGATCCCCAAACGTCTCTGTGTAGCGTGACCCGTCGATCACCACTACTATGACTTTGAGCAGGGAATCGGCACTTGGGCTCCTGGATTCTTTGGGCCCCGTTGGGGAGTCAACGGTTGTGGAGCTAATACATGAGCCCTGGGCGAAGACGGCAAGCAGGCACAGCAACATCAAGAGCTTGGAGTATATGGCTCTCATCGATAACTCTCTCTTCTTATTTCGGCAAATTAAACAGGCGAACCTCAGCACCGACCCTTAGCGCCCTTTAATGATACCACAATTAACGCCGAATTTGGAGAGCGAGTAACGGCTTGGTTCAATGATGACGTAACTCGCGAGGCGTGCGATGCGATTTTGGTCGACTACAATAAAGACCGAGCATGCCTTGGTCGCCGTGAGGCGATTTCCGCAGCGCGCTATAACTTTAGACGCACGCGAGGACCATGAGCCGATGGGCGACCAAGGCATGCCGCATATTAACTCAATCAAAGTTGCATCATACGCCTCGCATGAGGCATTCCTGCATTTCAACAGTTCTATGGAGCTGATGCGTTTTGTGCGGCAACCTCCCTCTTCCATCCCGGCACGACATACTTGTTGTAAACCAGAAGCGCCGCAGCCGTGCCGAAACTGATCACGCCGAAGATCCACCACATGATGTCCGGCCTGTTCAAATCCAATGCGATTCTCTGGTAGCAGATTCCAGATAAAAGACCGCCGGAGAGATTCCCCAGCGCGATTGCCACAAAATAGTAACCCATGAAGAGCGCTACCTTATCTTGCGGTGCCACGCGGCCGATGTACTCCTGGCTCTTCGGGCTGGCCGCCATCTCTCCAAACGCAAAGATAACGATGGTTCCTATGATGAACCAACCGGTGATCGCCCAACCGGCCAGCGCAATGCCAATTCCGGCGACGATCGTTCCCACGACCATCGTAACAAATGGTTGGAACCGTTTCATTGTGAATGACACGAGTACCTGGAATGCAATGATCGCCCCGGCATCAATGTTAATGATGTATTCGGGATTGACTTCGTAACCGCTTGCGATGGCACCCTGCAACCTTTCGTATATATTCCCCAGACCCGCACACAGAAGAAGGACAGCCAGCACGCTGAGACCTGAAATCATGATCGGCTTCGGCGCCCTCGTTCCTCTGGTGAGGCTCGCCGCGATGAGAACAACGAGGACGAGCACAAAAGAAACCGTCGATGCTCTCGGCCACGTCAACCACAGTAAATTGCCCGATGCTCCCTGGAGCGACAGGAGAATATCCCTCGTATGCACGAAATCCCGGATGTACTCCGGCATCGTCATGAAGATCTGGTTGAATGCCGTCCAAAAACCGGAAAGAATCACGAGGAACAACACGAATCGCCAATTGCCGATCCGCATTGGCGACAGCAACCAGGAACGGCCGCCGGTTTTGGTGAACCAGAGGATCAAGTCGTACAGAAGGTTCCACCCCACCCAAACCGCCAGGATGTATCCGGTGAGCCTCCAGGTTACCCATCCGTTGGTTCCACAAACGAGAAACACAAACACGACCAACACCGCGGAAAACAACCTCCAGTTCCCCAATACTTCCACCATATCCCTAATGACTTTTTTGAACGTCCTGGCTGTTTCCGATCTCGCCTCCGTCGTGGGCTCTTTATAGAGCAGCGTCACCCAAATAAAATTCATCGCAATCCAGAGACTCGACATTACGAAAACCCATTTCCATGACCAACCTCGAACGATTCCGGCAACGATGGGACCCAGAAAACCACCGATGTTCACCATCATATAGAAAATGCCGAATCCCATGCTGCTCGTCTTTTCCGTCGTCGTTCTCGCCACGGTCCCGACCACGACGGGTTTGAATATCGCCGCGCCCACGGCCACAAAGAGAAACACGAAGAAGAATCCAATGTAGGAATGAGCTTGTCCGAGAAGGAAGTACGCCGGTGTGAGGATGGCATAAGCAACGATAAACATTTTTTTGTAACCGTACCGGTCGGCGAGTGCGCCGGACAGCACGGGAAGCATGTAGAGAATGAACGTGATGACTCCCTGGAGTGTACCCCTCTGCTCGGAAGTAAACCCCAGTGCTCCCTCCGAACGGGGATTCGTGATATAGAGCGACGAAACGGAGAAAAATCCGTACCATGCCATTCGCTCGAAAATCTCCATTACGTTGGCTACCCAGAAAGTCTTTGGAAATTTCTGCTGCGAATCGCCTTGAGGGTCCATCGCACCTCCCATTCGTTAGAGCTCCTTGTCAGTGGATAGTCAACTCATCGAGCAACTTGTCTGCGTTTGCATATTTCTCGAGTGTGAAAAGGATATAGCGGGAATCCACATTGATCGTTCGCGTGAGCTTCGGAATAAACTGGTAATCTGCAGAGATGCTCTCATAGTTGCCGTCGAATACGAGTCCGATGATCTCTCCGCGCCCATTGAGGATTGGGCTGCCCGAATTACCGCCGGTTACGTCGTTCGATGAAAGAAAACAAACCGGGATGTCGCCGGCAGCGGGATCCACGTAATTGCCAAAATCCTTTGCCTCATAGAGCTCGATGATTTTGTTAGGCAGATCGAACGGATCCTCGCCCGTATACTTATCAATGACACCGGTGAGCGTCGTAATTGGATCGTAGTGGACCGCGTCACCTGGTGAATACCCTTTGACTGCTCCGGCGGAAAGCCGTTTGGTGCGGTTCGCATCAGGATAGACCAGCTCCCCACCATACGCCTTACGGAGTTCCATGAGGCGAGGCCGGAGCTTTTGCAGTGCCCCGGCAAACGCTTCAGTTATTTCCTCCATGATTTTGCGCTCTTTTTCCAGCTTGGCGGCGAACTCGATGAGCGGATCATTCATCGCGAGAAGTTCTTTCTTCTTCATGTCGAACATTTTCATTCGCATTTCTGGATCCACCACTCTGGTACCGGAATAGAGCCCGTCGATGAATTCATCGACTTTTTTCTCGAGAGCATCTCCGGTGAGTCCTTCGCAGACCTTTGTGACCGCCGCGATCCGCTGATCCTCCGGGAATTCGGCGGCTTTCAGGAATAAATATTTCAGTATCCGTTTATCTGCGCTTTCGTAGTACCGGCTGTCCACGGTGAATTTCAACTGTCTCCTCAACCGTTCTTCATCGCGCTCCATATAACCCGGATCTCTATCCATGTCTTTCTTTTCTTGCTCGGCACTCCATCTATAGATCGTGTGCGCAGCACTCAGCATTACCGGCCCATAAAACATATAACCAAGCGCTCGGTTTCTTCTCCAGTATTTCGTGTAGTCTTCGTACCGCGCCCCGATCTCTTCCAGTACAGATCCGAACTTCTTCTCCAGGTCAGGATTCGCCTCGAGGAATCTTCGAAGCGCTTGCTCCGCCTTCTGCTTCTTTTCCAGGAGCCTGGCCTTTTTCAAGCCCGTGAGCATTCCCTTGTTGTTCTTGTAGCCGTTTTGCAATCCTCTGAGCATGCCGGCAAGTTTCACCTTGGCATCCTCGCTTTTCTCCGACTCATCCTCGAGAATGCCGATAATATCCTCGTATCGCTTGATAGCTGCAGGATAATAGCTGTTCACGTAATAGTCGATCGAATAAGAAGTCCTGTAACGCCTCGTTGATCCCGGATAGCCGATGACCATTGTGAAATCGTCTTCCTCCAGCGGTGCCTTTGAAATAGATAGATATTTTCTCGGGTGATAAGGGACATTGTCCTCTGAATATTCGGCGCTCTTCCCGTCCGGCCCGACATACGCGCGGAGAAAAGAGAAGTCACCGGTATGCCGCGGCCACATCCAGTTATCCACCTCCCCACCGTAATTGCCGATCGACCCAGGGGGCGCATACACGATCCGGATGTCTTTTATCTTGAAATAAGTAAACAAACGGTATTCGAGCCCGCCGTAGAAGCTTCTCACTTCAGCATGTAGATCCTTGCCTTTTTCGGCTCTATTCACGATTTTCTTGATCTGCTTTTCGATTGCATCGTACCGCTCTTTGTCACCCATGTCGTCTTTTACCGCACCGAGGACTTTCTTTGTCACATCCTCGACGTCGAGAGTAACGAACGCTTCATACCCAGGCGCCGGGATTTCATCTTTCATGGTTTCCGCGAGAAATCCTTCTTTCATGTAGTTGATCTCCGCAGAGCTCTGGCGCTGGAGAGCGGAAAAAGCCACGTGATGATTGGTGATGATGAGACCGTCGAAGGAGACAAACGATGCAGACCCTCCGCCCAAACGGATGATGGCATCTGCAATGTCGGGCTCTTTCGGGTCATAAATCGCCTTTGCATCGAGCTCGAGCCCTCTTCTCTGCCAGGCATCGATCGGGCAATTCTTTATGCTCTGTAGGAGCCACATGCCCTCATCGGCCTGCAGAGCCGTCGGAAATACGGCTGCAACGACCATGACCATGAAGACAGCAATAAAAAAACCGCCGGTGAAGCGAAGTGTATCAAATTTATGAGCGGGATATTTCGTATCGATCAAGAACCGCATGACGACCTCCCTTTTTGCAGATTGACGTATTCTATGCAATGAACGGTGAAATTCCAACTGTTTTATGGAAAACGATGGTTGAATCTTGCCGAATTGGATGACTCAGTGAGAGAAGCCCTTGATCGCCCGTTGCTTACCTTGACCGAGTGCAGATGGCGAAGTCGATCCTCCATTTTGGAACGAAACATCGTCGAGCCGGCAGGAGATATAATGGAGGCGGTACGCCACTATCCTGTTCGCCCACTCTGCCAATTTAAAGTACGATAGCAACGCACCGCCAAAGCGCTCGAAGCCAATCTCAGGCATGTACAGCAATGTTTCCAGATAACCATCGCCGGGGCGAACTGGAACATTTTGAAACCGCTCCGCTCCACTGCAATGCTGTGCTTTGCGCTTCCGAAATCCGAATGCAGAATTATGAAGGGGAAGGTCCATGCGACGCACACTCGATATGTCGCATGAACCTTGCTAGGAGGATTTTTGATTGGCATGTGGGACATGGTTCAAATATCGGTAGTCAATCCGATATCTGTATGTAAGGGGGACTACATTGTGACGCTTTCGACTCATCTGGAGGGCAGGCGGCCCTATGATTCCGTCTGCCCGAGGGGGCATCATGGTTCGCGCACCGCATGCGGTATATTTTTGGATGGATCGAGAAGTATATTCGGCCTATTTATCGCGACGCCAATACGGCCTCATCCCCCGCGAGACTCATCTTCCTAATACTGAACCAAATTAGGATAATTAAGATCTAGACTTATCGCCGAGATTTGGATGATTAGAACCCGATTTTCCTGTTAAATAGATATTTAGTTGAAATCGAATGGCTTGAATGATATACTTACTTGCAGGAATTAAACTTGCCCCCTTTCCGACCAAAGCCAGAACACGACTCGATGAGCAAAAAACGTTCATTCCTCGATCATCTGATCATCGCATCCCTGACTGGTGTTTTTTTTGGACTGTTCCTTTTTACCCTCGAGCCCTTGATCTTGTTGAAGGGCAGGCATTTCTTGCTCGGCCCAACGTTGGTGCAGATTGCGGCGCGATTTGCCATCGCGGGAGCGGGGCTCGGAGCTATATTCGCACTGCTTACTGCGACCGCGCTCATGATATTGAAGAGACGTTGGACTTTAGGCGAATCGCGTCGTTTTATCTCTTTCTCTTTTTATATATTTTATTTGCATTTCTGATGCGGGGGCTCTTGATTTTCGCTTCCCTTCCTGTTCCACGGGTCTGGATGGCAACGATCATCCTTATCGCCGTCATTCCCTTCACAGCTCTCGGTATTATCTCTGCTAGGTTCATCGGCCGGCGCTGGGGCGGTTTTCATATGCGTGCACCTGTGGCCGCTGCGTTGCTCCTTTCCGTTCTGGTTATCGTTATTGGCTTGAATTCATGGGATTTCATCAAGTCGCGTAGGATTCCTTCAGTAGAGGGGCGATACCGGATAAGCCTCACATAGTTCTCCTCGTGCTGGACGCACTGCGTTACGATCACCTCCACTCCCGTGGCTACCATCGAATAACATCACCTAATATAGATCGTCTGGCTAACGAAGGAGTGGCATTTCTTCGCGCATACTCACACGGGCCGCGTACTGTTTATGCGATGCCATCACTCTTTACATCGCTTTACCCTGCTTTCCATACCATGATGCATTATGGCGATACTTATGTTCCGCTACCTGAGGCATGTATAACCATTCCGGAGGTTTTGAAGCCGCACGGATACCGCACGGCTTGTGTCGTCACCAATACATACCTCCGCGATAAGTTCGGGATGACACAAGGTTTCGATGTCGCAGATCAATTCGGAGCTTTACACTTCAAGCTGAGCATATGTTGGATGCTGCATAAGCTGCGCCTATTGAAGTGCCCTTATTATGCGACTCACTGGAAACCTAAAGCTTCCGAAGTCACCGACCGGGCGATTGCTTTACTCAGAAGGCTCGAGGATGCACCGCTTTTCCTCTTCGCCCATTACATGGACACTCACGCTCCATATTTGCCGCCTCCTGCGTTCGCGAATAAGTTTCTCGACATCGATGATGCGCCGAGACCGGAAGAAATTTATAGGAGCACAGCAAACCTAATCAAGGATGGGCATTCTCCAGATGATAGATCAATAGAAACGCTGAAGAGCTATTATGATGCCTGCATCTATTACACAGATCATGAGATCGGACGTTTGCTCGAAGAATTGCAGAGGATCTCGAAAAAACGCAGCTCCATGGTCATCGTGACTTCCGACCACGGGGATGAATTTCTCGAACATGGTCACTTGGGTCACATCAACATTGCCCACGAGGAACTTGTTCATGTACCGTTGATTTGCTGGCACCCCAATCGTTATCCCGCCGGCATGCGTGTAGGCTCTCTCGTTCGGCACATCGATATCATGCCCACCCTGCGCGATATGCTGGGTTTCTCAAAGCCGCAAGAAGCAATGGGCCGAAGCTTGGAACCTCTAATATTCGGCGAGGACATAGACTTCGATTGCGAATCGTATGCCCAAGGAGTTTTTAACGTTTCCATCAACTTCCGGAACTGGAAAGCAATCTACGTGGACACGACCTCTACATATGCTCTCTACGATCTGACTCAAGACCCCGGTGAAACGAGGAACCTGTGGGCAGAGGAACCTGAGCACATGAGCATTTTGAGAGATCTTCTGGATGAATACATGGAAGCCGCAACGGATATCGCTGATCAGAAGCAGCGCAAGCTGGATCCCGAAATAATGAAACGCCTAAAAGCGCTTGGATATCTATAGCGATGGGCAGCCTCTCAATACGATTTTCTTAATAACTCGATCTCCTGATCCTTCTCCTAGATATATTCTCTGGAGCTGACGGCATAAAGCAGCTGCCGTTATGTTCAAGTCCACAGCCAAGTCATGAAATCCACCTGGACGCATCGGAAAGGATTGACAGATGGAGAGTGTCACGGCCCAGCGTTCGACTATTTCCCCTCTTGCGCCGCACCCACAAATCCGTAATCATTTAGCATTGAATCTTCAAAAAATCATCTCGTGGCGGCCAAGGCATCCCCATCTCTTTATGGCGCATTAAAGTCAGCTCTTTAGCAAGGATACGGATATTCGCGAGAACTCTAGACAAATGAACCCCATTCGAAGATATATCCGATGGCTCCACACCCAATGGCCGGCGGGTCATGTGGAAAAGCTCCCTTTCGTCAAGGAGGATGGGAGCACGAACATCCCGGGAGTCTATGTTGTCGGGGACCTCCGCGGCATCCCCCTTTTGAAGTTCGCCGCCGACACCGGAGCGCGCGCCGTCCAGACAATCCTCAACGATCCTTCCTTCCAGTCGGCAAGACAGAAGGGATCCGGAACGGCGCAGGGTAAAGTGGTGGACCTCGCCATCGTCGGCGCCGGTGTGGGAGGCATGGCCGCCGCGCTGGAAGCCAAAAATGCCGGGATCACGTACAAAGTCTTCGAAGCGAGCGAACCTTTTTCCACGATCGTTAATTTCCCAAAAGGAAAACCGATATACACCTACCCAAAGGAGATGATCCCCGCCGGCGATCTCACCATATCGGCCGACGTGAAAGAACCGCTGGTCGAGCAGCTTCTGGATCAAACGATTCGCGCCGGCATCGAGCCAATCCATGGGCGCGTGGAACGCGTGCAACGAAAAGGACATCTCATCGAAGTCGTCCTGGCCGATGGCGGCACCCTTCTTGCCCGCCGCGTGATCGTTTCGCTCGGAAGAAGCGGTAATTTCAGGAAGCTCGGTGTGCCGGGAGAAGATCTCGACCACGTGTACAATCGTCTTCATGATCCCAAAGATTTTTGTGAACAGACAGCGCTCGTCATCGGCGGCGGTGACAGCGCGCTGGAAACGGCGATCGCCCTCGCCCAGTGCGGCGGAGACGTGACCATTTCCTATCGAAAGAGCGAATTTTCCCGGCCCAAGCCTGAAAACATCGACATGCTCCAACGGCTCACACGTGATCCTCGTGCGGACGTGGGCGTGGAAGAGCCTGCGAGCGAGCGTGTGACGTCCGCATCGGGCGGCTTCATGAAAGAGCACTTGAAGCCCGGCCGCGTCCGTTTGATGATGGGATCGCAAGTCGAGGAGATACGCGAACGAGAAGCCTCGGTCCGAACCGCCGGCGGCGAGAGTGAAACCATCCCAATCGATGTCGTCTTCACGATGATCGGCCGTGAACCGCCGCTCGACTTCTTCCGCCGCTCCGGAATCCGCATCGCCGGCGAATGGACCGTGGGGCGTGTAGCCGGCCTCATCGCTTTCTTCATTTTTTGCGTCGCACTTTACAACTGGAAATCGGGCGGCTCCCTGGCCAACATCTTTCACTCACACGGATGGTTCCCCACGTCTCTCACGCAGACATTCGCCGAATGGGCTGCGAATCCCAAGACGTTCCTCGGCGTACTCATTCTGTCCGCATCCGGACCATCGTTCTGGTACACCCTCGCGTATTCGCTTCTGGTCGTCATTTTTGGATTCCGAAGAATTCAACGGCGACAGACACCTTACATAACGGTACAGACGTGGGTTCTGATGATCGTTCAGGTGTTCCCGCTTTTCCTGCTGCCGGAGATTGTCTTTCCCCTATTGGGAAACAACGGCCTGCTGCCCGAAGGAATTGCCAATGCGCTCTTCCCTGAAGTCGATTATGGACACGGGCGGGAATACTGGCGGGCATATGGATTCATCCTTGCGTGGCCGCTAAACGTGTACAACGTATTCACCCATCACCCGCTTCCCTCGTGGCTCGTGATCAGCGGCATACAAACGCTCGCGGTCATTCCGGCGCTCATTTATTTTTTTGGAAAAGGCGTTTACTGCGGCTGGTTCTGCTCGTGCGGCGCGCTCGCGGAAACTCTCGGCGATACCCACCGGCACAAAATGCTCCACGGTCCGAAATGGAACCGTCTCAACATGTTGGGCCAGATCATCTTGCTCTGGGCGGTGATCCTGCTGATCATCCGCATCATCGGCTGGTGCCTGCCGGATGAATCGGCCATCAGCCGCTTCTTTATTGTAGGAAAGGACCGGTACAAGTGGATTGTGGACGTGTTCCTTGCTGGGGCCGTGGGATACGGCGCTTATTTCTGGTTCAGCGGCCGCGTGTGGTGCCGTTTCATGTGCCCCCTGGCCGCGTTGATGCACATCTATACACGCTTTAGCCGATTCCGGATCATCCCGGACAAGAAGAAATGCATCTCCTGCAATATCTGCACGTCCGTCTGCCACCAAGGCATCGACATCATGAATGTTGCAAACAAAGGGCTCCCGATGGAGGATCCGGAGTGTGTGAGGTGCTCCGCCTGTGTGTGGAGCTGCCCGACCGGGGTGCTCACATTTGGACAGGTCGACCGCGAAGGGAAGGTGATCACAACGGACAGGCTCGCGGCAAGCCCGGTGCAGATGGTGGAAAAATAGCATTCTCCAACCGTATAGCTTGTCCCTGATCGCAGCCATAATGAGGCGGGCGGTATCGAGCGGGACGAGGGAAACATGGGAAGGCAATGCCGGGGTTGCGTGGCTTACATAGTAAGGGAAAATCGACACCAGCCGGACGCCCCGAGACTTTTTTAAAGCCTTAACAAACTTGTTATTGACGGATTTCACGGCATCTATTATGGTTTGGTCCAACTATATTGTAGTCAAACATCACCACTGGCGATCTCATCTCCTTCCGGTTGCGAGGGAATATCAACAAAGAGCGCTGTGTGTGTGGGTTGTTGGGTTTCGAAAAAGGAGCATCAGCATGATGAAAAAGAAACTCGAGGCGGCGTTGAA
Source organism: Candidatus Latescibacterota bacterium (assembly GCA_011772205.1). Classification (GTDB taxonomy): domain Bacteria; phylum Krumholzibacteriota; class Krumholzibacteriia; order WVZY01; family WVZY01; genus WVZY01. The sequence continues at coordinate 65,664 of WVZY01000003.1, read as the reverse complement.
CAAGCAGCTGAATGCCGAGCTTGGTTCCGCCTATCTATACTTCTCGATCGAAGCGTACTTCATTTCCGTTAACCTGAATGGATTTGCAAACTGGATGCATATTCAAGCGCAAGAAGAGATGCAGCACGCGATGAAGTTCTTCGATTTCCTCAATGATCGGAATGCCGCGGTTTCACTACCGGCAATCCCCGCTCCCAAATCGACGTGGAAGAGCCCGCTCGAGGCATTCCAGGATGCGTATAAGCATGAGCAAAAAATCTCGAAAATGATCAACGACCTCATGGATCTCGCGACCAAAGAGAACGACCATGCCTCACGGACGTTCCTCCAGTGGTTCGTCGAAGAACAGGTTGAGGAAGAGGCAACAGCACTGGGGATCGTTGAACAGATAAAACTCGCCGGCGGTAGTAGCGGCGCGTTGTTCATTCTGGACCGCGAACTCGGCCAGCGAACACTTGGACCAGCGGAGTAGGGGGAGAATAACCATTTTTCTCGCCCAGAGGCGCGGGATGAGCGGCTCCCGCGCTTCTTTTATTTGAACCCAACCTGCGGGCGAGGTTCACAGCAGCTAATATTCTTGCTCAATGGGTGGTCCAGACAAGCGGGGCGCGCCACCAGGATGCGTCAAGCGCTTGGATCGAGGCTTGGATCGAGGACCCGCCCAAGGAACAGGATTGTACCCGTTTCATCATCTCGAATCACGAAAATGAATGGCCTTACGGCATCGAACACCGGCGGGATACCGACCGAGAATCCCATTCCGGTTCCCGAAGCCGCCATTGTGCCGTATTCATCCACCGAAATGAAAGTCTTATGGGCTACAAAACTAATCCATGGAATGCCATCATCGGTGCCGTCTAAGCCTGAGAAGTTGGCACCGGGATAGAACGCCGTATAGATCCCCATTTCCTTGAGTGCAGGCTTCAATTCGTACTTCGTCTCGAAGGAGAACTTGGGCAGATATACTATCACATCGGATGTCCTGAACTCGTCGATAATCGTATCCAGCTTTGCGGGCGAAAGCGATGATTCGACACTCTCGAATTCGCCTTCATCGGGGAGTATCATAACCATCGTGCACTCCTCGCCCTTATATGGAAGCCCGATGGCGGCATACCCGTCGCCGTTGTGGTAGGGGAAAACCGTTTCACCGCTCATAACAGGAACATTGACTTCGGATCCATCGAGTCTCGTGAATGCTCCGTAACGCGTGTGGTCTGGATCGAACTGGTGCAACCAGCTGGCTCGGAAATAGATTGTATTGGCGAGGACCAAAATGATGGCCGGGGTGATTTTTCCCTGGGGAATGAGATCTTTGATTAATCCATGCGTCTGATCCGAAGCCCATTGATTGATCACCAGGCGTGATAATTCGGGTTGGCCGAGGAAGTCCAAATATTGCAACTCCGCACCATAATTCAATGAAATCGTATCGAGATAGGAAGGTAAGAATGTGAAGCGAGCACTACCCCAGGCGGAATTTGCGATGCTCAAGCGGAAGGATTCTGGACCGACCGTCGAGCCGCGACTCTCCAAAATATCGTTCAACTTTTTCAGTACGGAATGAAATCCCAACGGCGGATAGTTGAAATGAAGTACGTTCGCTATCTCCCGCTCCGTTGTCCCACGCGCTCCGGCGTAGGCCATGCCGAATGTGGTAACGATGCTATGAGGTGATACAATCAGATTTTCCTCAGAGTTTTCCTCAGAGGAGCTAAGGTGGTGATAAAGATCGAATGCAAAATCATTGGTGCGTCCGATCCTCAGTTCCAGCGTGGGCGGGGTGGCGGGTGGCTGCCCATCATTTTTGGGGCATTTAACCGGATTTTCGCTGCATCCGATCAACACGAGGACCGCGAAGCAAATGAGAAATCTGGATATCGATGATAAAGAACTCATGGTCGACCTCCCTTATTCAATATTCCCGAAAATTCGTTCACGCTGTTCACGTGCGCGCGTAGGATCAACGAGCTCGCTTTTCATTTGCCATTAATGAGTCCAGTGTTAAATCATCATCGCAACATCATGCTATGATGTATCCAAACACTCCCCCAGATCCCCAGAATTGGATTCTTCTGGATACGGCGAACCGACTCCCTCACGAAACCACGCATCATCATATTCCCAAGGAGTACCGTTTAAAATGAAACGGCCGTAAGGGTAGTTTGCTTCCCTCCGGTATCCAATCAAGCAGTTTTGACCGGATTGCTGCACCAGTTCAATCACGTACATCTCTTGCGGCACCAAATCGACTCTTTCGAATTCGAAAGTTGCGATGCCGTTGAAGCGTCCCGGGAACGTCAATACTTCGCTCGTACCTTCGATCGGCCCCGTGATGGTTCCGGATCGAATATTGACGATTAAGTCGGCGGGAGAGTCGACCTCTAGCCACACCTGTACGATGTCCAATGCGCTAATATTGGGAACAAATTCCTGCCCAACCGGGCGATAGTGTACTATGTTATGAAAGGAATCGGGCTGAAGCAGATCACACACCTGATCCAAATAGTACTTCACTGCAACTTTGAACTGGGTTGACGCTGAATAACCTTTCTCGTCTATCACCGTAAACATCATTGAGCGATCAGGCATGTCCATGGGACCCGGCACAAACCAGAAATCCCCTGTTAGCGAATCCAAGAATGCATCCGCCACGTAGTCGGATTCCGAAATATCGCGAATGAATACGGTTAAATAGTACGTTAAATCGTCGCCATCGGGATCTGTGGCGGACGCTCTCAACTTGAGCGTATCGCCGAAAACGAGGTTCGTGTCGCTTTGAGCCTGGATGCTTGGCGGATGATTCTGGGTGATGGGGCCGGTGAGTTGGTCTCTGTAGCAGCTCGAATTGCGGTCACAAGCCGCAAGTGCAAGAGCAGCAATACAATAGACCAGGGAATTCATAAAAATGATTGTTCGCATCGCAGGATTGCCTGTTCGCTAATGATGGATGCACATCACAGCCATTATTATAGCACAATTTTGCCGATAATGATCAAAGAAGGAACGCCACCAGAGCGTTATTTTTAGTAAGAAGCTGCCAAATGGACCGGTTTGAAGACGCCGCGACAGAACTCGAAGCCGTGCGAGAACTCGCGCCGCACGATGAAAGCATCCTTTTCGACCTGGCACGAGTCCGATTGGGTGAAGGCCGAAAGGGGGAAGCGAAGGCCTTGCTCACCCGTGCCCTCGGGCTGCAGCCCGGAGACCGGGCCGTCAACAAGCTTCTACGGGAGATCGAGAACCGCTAGCCCTTCTCGTAGTGCCGACCTCCGAAAGGCTTACCGAAGGTTCGTGATATCACATTGTCAGGGCAGGCAATCGCATACGGACTGTACTTATCGCATCTTTTCTTGGAGGAGCACGCGTCTATGGAACAAAAAAAATAAAGACCCAAGCCCACGTTTCTCACGCGTTATTCAGCTTCTCTCCATGCTTCGATAAATTTAACAGCTTTGTCCACGACGATATCGACGTTTTGCTTCCCGAGCGCTTCAGATACCGATTGCAGATCACTGAGTGTCCAAATGCCGTTGCTCGAGAACTCGTGGCTCGCGCCGCCTTTCTTCGTTTGTTCCCGAGTGCCGAGCAGAGCGGTGAATACTTTATCGAGCTCGGGATTGTTTTTGGCGTGTGCTTGCAGCCTCTCCATCCTGGCTGTAAAGCGCATCGTTGGCTTTTCAGCCTTCTCCATTCTCACAAGAGATGGCATCAAGTAGAGCATTTTTGAAGTTTCTGTTTTACCGGAATGCCAGTCTAGATACTCTTCCTCCGTACCCTCGGTATCGAGGGCGACTGCCACCGCCTCCGTCGTTTGGTTTATTCTGTGAATCAAATTCTCCTGGACGATGGCATTTCCTCCATGTCCGTTCATGAACATGATGCGGCGAAAACCATCCTCAATGAGGAACTCAATGCTTTCGAACAGAACTTGTGTCATTGTTTCGGGTTTGATGCTGAGCACGCCGGGAAATCCTGCATGATACTCGCTGTATCCGACCATGAGTATCGGCGCGACGATGACGCCGGTTCTTTCGGAGATCTTCTTTGAAATTTCGAACGCTTGATAATAATCCGAACCCAATGGTAAATGGGGACCATGCTGCTCCGTACTTCCCAAAGGGATGATAATCATATCGTTTTCTTTCAAATATTCTCCAACCTCAACCCAGCTCATCTCCTGGAGAACGAATGCTCCAGCAAGAGCCCGAGATTGAAAAAAAGAACCCACGATCAGCAATGGGAGCATCAAGCACAGGCATTTTAGATGGATAGCACGCATCGGACACCTCCTTGGATCAATGAGTCCGCTGCTTTAAGAATACTTTTGTCACAAATGAGTTACTGGAAAGCATGATATCAGAATGGACAAGAAGCGCAAAGAAGGCTCTCGTAACATCTCCTTCCGAAAGTCTTCGCTTTTTAATCGATAATAATATGCAGATTCTGCTGTTATCCTCTTTGATTCTGGCTCGTGTCGCTGTTAGAATGTTATGGATTGTGGATAGCATTCCAGAGCGCATCTTTTTCTCAGTTTTTGGCTGTGTTTCCCCGGAGTCGGTATGATCGGTAGAACCATCTCCCGCTACAAAATCCTCGAAGAGCTCGGCGAGGGCGGAATGGGTGTCGTTTACAGGGCGGAAGATACCAAACTCAAGCGCACGGTGGCACTGAAATTTCTCCCGCTGGAGCTGACCAGCGTCCCGGAAGCCAAGGAGCGCTTCATTCACGAAGCGCAAGCAGCATCTTCACTGGAACATCCCAACATCTGCACCATTTATGAGATCGACGAGACATCCGATGGGCAGCTTTTTATCGTGATGTCCTATTACGAGGGCGAGTCTCTACGGGAGAGGCTGGATCGAGGGGCGTCCAGCATTGAAGAGGCCTTCGATATTGTGCTTCAAATCGCCTCTGGCCTGGCGGCAGCACACAAGAAGGGGATCGTTCATCGAGACATCAAGCCGGCCAATATTCTCATTACAACGGATGACCAGGCGAAGATCGTGGACTTTGGACTGGCAAAGCTCACTTCGCAGGCAAAGACGACAAGCTGGCGAAGTACGGTCGGAACAGTGGCGTATATGTCCCCCGAGCAGGCGAGAGATGAAGACATCGATGAGCGCACCGATATATTTTCACTGGGTGCCGTGTTGCATGAACTCCTCGCTGGGCGTGCTCCTTTTACCGGGGATCATGAAGCGGCGCTGTTGTATGGGATCATGAATACGGATCTGGAGCCCGTTTCAGTATATAGGAGTGACGTCCCCGAAGGATTGCAGGACGTTCTCAATAAGGCGATGCATAAGGATAAGGAAAAGAGATACCAAAGCATCGCTGAATTAAAGAACGATCTGGAGGAGCTGAGAGAAGCAACAATCAAAAAGAAATCTCCAGGCGTTCCTGGAGCAAAGCGGTTCTTTGGTGAGGGTGGGCGAATCAGTCTTCTGCGTGCTTTCTCTATTATAGTAGTAGTATTGATCGTTGCTTTGATCGGCTGGAGGTTCGTGCTCAAAAGCGGATTACTGACGCCATCCAGTGAGCATGCTCTGGCGATAATGGATTTTCGGGACCTGGTGGCCTCCGATGACATGACAATATCCATAGGGATTACCGAACTCGTAAACATCGGGCTCATCGAGAGCAGCCCGATCCGCGTCATCAGTCCCGAGTACCTCCAGGATTTGCGCCGGAGGCTGTTTGGAACCACAAGTGAACCGATTCGAGAGGCCGAGGCCCTCGAGCTGGCACGACATTCAGGAGCTACGTTAATCCTATCGGGAAAGATCGCACAGCTGGAAAACGAGCAGTATGCTACGTGGCGCCTGGTCGACGCAAGAAATGGAAACAGCCTGGGAGCTCGTCGGATCGAGGGTTCCAATCTGATTCGCCTTGCGGACCAGATCATCGCCGATGTTCTGCCGCTCATAGCCAGCGAGAGTGGCGCCGAGTCACCAAGCGAACCGCCATCGGTTGGCGCATTGACCACTGCCTCCCCTGAAGCATATAAGCATTACATTGCCGGCGCGATGGCTCGCCGCGAGTATCGTACGCGGGATGCTATTCAAGAACTCGAAAAAGCGGTCAACCTGGATTCCGCTTTTGCGCGGGCCCTTTTCGAGTTGAGCCTTGTGCAGTACTCCATGTCTTCTGGAGTACTGGGGATCGATCGTGCCCGTGCTTACGCAGACAGCGCGTGGGAGAAACGGATCCACCTCGCGCTCAAGGACCGCATGCGTCTCGAGGCCTGGCAGCAGACATTACACTATCGCATTCCCGACGCTAAGGCTACTTACAATGAAATGCTCGCCCGCTGGCCGGACGACCGGGAGATACTCAGCAGCTTTAGTGAGTTTCTAGTATTCCAATGGTATCTCGAGGACGCAATTCGAGTCTCCGAACAGGGGCTCCAACTTTATCCGGACGATGCGACCCTCGGGCTCGTTTATGGCGCCGCCCTAGCGCTTACGGATCGCTCTGAAGAAGCTCTCCAAGCATCCAGGACCTACGTTGAGCAGCATCCGGATAATCCGAATGCGTGGGACGAGCAGGGATCACGGTTTCTGGCTCTTGGCTTGCCCGACAGCGCCGAGACGTCATTTCGCAAGTGTCTCGAAGTCAATCCGGAATTCTATTGGTGCGAAATGCACCTTGCATCATGCGCATACTCCAGAGGCGATCTAACCCTGGCCATTGAAACAATCAAAGATATTCTCGATCAAAGGGAGCTGCTGCCCCATCAAATGATCGAGATGATCGCGGATCCCGTAGGGTCTCCCTCCCTCGCATTGCTATATGCAGAGCAGGGCCGCCTCGAGAAGGCCCTCGAGGAATTCGAGCGAGCCCGTCAGTTCGTTACGGATTCGAACGTCGAGGCGCGTTTCGAATTGAATCGCAGCCTTCTGCTGTTGAGGGCCGGGCTGGCCGATGAAGCAATGCGCACGGCACAGAGGTTGGCGAAATGTACTGACGCGTACCGACCGATTGTCGGGATTCAGATCCGGGCGAGAGCACTCGCTGCACTCGATTCTCTCGATGCCGCTCGTGCCGCAGTCGAAGAAGTGCGCGCCTCGGAACGCATATTCGGCGGAAGGGCGTTGCTGTGGTTTCATAAGGTCGCCGCAGAGATAGCGCTGGCTGAAGGAGATCCCGAAGAAGCCCTGAAGATGATCCGAGAAATGAGTAGGTACGGTGTGTTTCCAGGAGCGTTGGAGGATATCGAGTACAGAGAAGCTATGGCACGAGCCCACAGAATGGCGGGGCGGCTGGACGAAGCAGCTGGAGTGCACGAGGAGATGCTGCGCGTTTATGGCGGACACGCATTATCCCATTACGAGCTGGGACAATTCTACGAGGAGATGGGCCGCAAGGCTGATGCGAAAAAAGAATATGCGAAATTTCTGGAAATGTGGTCCCGGGCGGATGAAGGGCTGCCGCAAATGGCGGACGCACGCCAGCGATTGACCGCGCTAAAGAGCATCTCCCCTTAGGGGCGTTGTGGATCCCTTTTTTCCATGTCCCATCTCCGGTCTTTTCGATCCCACGACACCACGACACTTCGACGCCACGACACCACGCTCCCAGATGCCAACTCAAAGAACCGACTCTTACTTCGAGCGGAAATCTTTCCGGATGCAGCCATCAGGAAGGATTCAAATGTTGTTTGTCCTCTTTTGACGGAGAGCCCGTTCGAATTCACCGTACTGTTCCAAGCGCCCTTCCAACTCGCACCAGCGGCGAATGATTTCAAAATCCACTCGCTCCTTTTGTGCTCCAGCTACAGCAACTGCCTGCTCCAAGGAACCACGATCGTTCCAAAAAAGAAAGCCAGACAGGCGGTCGCGGCAACTATCCGTAGGAGTAATGATGTGCAACAGCAGGCCTTTCTCCTGCATCGTGTCCCACTCTCGAATTAGCTCGCCGCCAACCGCTAATGGCCCGGGTGGGAACTCGAGATGAAGAGGATTTTCAGCGTGTTCATAGTGATCGCCGGACAACCGGTATCCGAGTGAAGCCAATGTTTCAGACGCATTCGAATTGCTAGCGCGAAACTCGATGATAAAATCAAGATCCCGGGATTGATACGCATGAGGAGCATAGACAGTCGCTGCGCTCCCGCCTGTTAACACCGCAGTGATCCCGCCACGGTGCAAGGCTGTGCAAACAATGAAAGCTACTTCTGGTAGGCTGCTGGATCGGGAGATTCTCATATCGGCTTACCCGCTCTCCGGGGCCTCGTGCGTCGCCGTGCCGCCGCAGCCCGAAGCTCGGGTTCTGCATCAGCCAGTCGAAGGAGCAACGCCCGCAATTCCTTGTGGGCAAAATATCTAGGATCGAGAGAGACTCTCCGAGAATTGCCTGACATCCACGTTGCCACAACACATTCCCGATCGAGCGCATCGACAATAGATTGAATAGAATAAAGGGGGGCTTCCAATAGCCGAGCGAGTTCAGTCGGATACGTTTCGCCCAAAAGTGCAACTAAAACAAGCACTTCTGTGCGCCGGCAGCTGCCGAAAAGCTTTTGAACGCCCATGTAATCCATATCTCTAGTATATATATGATTGTTGGTTTGTCAACTAATATTTTCTAGTTGTAATACCAATTATTATTTATTAATATTTGCGATTCCAACGCCTCAATAACCACAATGCTTTTATCGAGATTCGATTCTATCCTCTGGAGAGCTATAATACTATCCCCTTTGATCTCTGTTTGATTCCCTGCTAGGATGTTCACAATTATAGATATCCCTTAACGATAGATTCTCAGGGCTTTCCTTCCTACGTGACGGAGAAAGCATGATCGGCCAGACTATATCCCACTACAGAATCACGGAAAAGCTCGGCGAAGGCGGGATGGGGGTAGTGTACAAAGCCGAAGACACGAGGCTCAAGCGCACCGTCGCCTTGAAATTCCTCTCGCCCAAACTCCTAGCGAACGAGCCCGTAAAGAAACGCTTTCTCCACGAGGCCCAGGCGGCCGCCGGTTTGACCCACCCCCGCATCTGTACGATCCACGAGATTCACGAGGCCGACGGCCACATCTTCATAGTGATGGAGTACATCGAAGGTGAGAGCCTCGCGGAGAAGATCGCTTCGGGGGGGCCGCTGCCAATCGAAGAAGCGCTGGATATCGCTGTGCAGGTAGCACGAGGGCTCGCAAAGGCGCACAGCGAGGGGATCGTCCACCGGGACATCAAGCCGGGCAACGTCTTGATCACACCGGAGGGACAGGCGAAGGTGGTGGACTTTGGGCTGGCCAAGCTCGCCACGCAAACCCGAATAACGAGAACCGGTATGGCTGTGGGCACCGTGGCGTACATGTCGCCCGAACAAGCGCAGGGACAAGAGGTGGACCATCGCACCGACATCTGGTCTCTGGGTGCAATGCTCTACGAGATGCTCACGGGGCAATTGCCGTTTCGGGGGGAGGCGGAGACGGCGGTCCTCTACTCGATTTTGAATGAAGCCCCCGAGCCCGTGACATCGCCGCGCGGGGATGTGCCGGTGGCAGTAGAAGACATCATTGAGAAGGCGCTCTCGAAGGATCCGGCGAAGCGCCACGAGACAACGCACGAGTTGCTCGCCGAGCTCGAAACGCAGCGGGAACAGATCACACTGGGGATCAAGGAGCGGCGGTTCAGGGCGCTTCGGAAGCTCAGGCGCCGGAAGCGGCTGGCCGCTGGGATAGTGGCGGGGGCGGTTGTGGTTCTGGCCATTGTCCTGACCCAAACATTCTCTGGGCGGGACGTGGCGATCGACTCGGTGGCCGTGCTGCCATTTGACAACCTCTCGGGGGATGCGGAGCAGGAGTACCTCTCGGACGGAATGACAGAGGCGCTGATCACGGAGTTATCAAAGATCGGGGCACTTCGGGTGATCTCGCGGACTTCAGCGATGCTCTATAAAAAGGCGGACAAGCCGCTGCCGCAGATGGCACGGGAGTTGAACGTGGGTGCTGTAGTGGAGGGTTCTGTGCTCCGCGATGGGAACCGAGTGAGGATCACGGCGCAGTTAATCGGAGCGGAACCAGAACGGCATCTCTGGGCTGACAATTATGACCGTGACTTTGGTGACATCCTGATTTTATCGAGCGAAGTGGCACAGGCAATTGCTCACGAGATCCAGGTCACACTTACGCCTGAGGAGCAGGTACGCCTGATGAGCGCGCGCCCAGTGAATCCCGAAGCCCACGAACTGTACCTGAGGGGCAAATTCCACTATTTCAAGTATACGAAGGAAGAGTTAGAGAAAGCTGACGACTACTTCCAACAAGCGATCGAGATCGATCCCAATTACGCCCAGGCTTATGCAGGGTTGGCCGCCTCCATCGAGTTTCAAGCGTGGGCCGGTCATAGGCCGCTGGAGGAAGCCAAAACAGAAATCGAGACACTCGTGAGGAAGGCTCTAGAGATCGATGACACGATTGCAGAAGCGTACCTTGCATTGTCAGGGAAGCGATTTTTTCTCGATTGGGATTGGCTGGGGGGGGAGGAGGAAATGAAGCGAGCGATTGAACTCAATCCGGGCCTTTCCGAATCTCACTATGAGTATGCCCATTATTTGGCGGCAATGGGCCGCTTCGAGGAATCCATCGCCGAGGCCAAACGTGCCCTGCAGCTCGATCCTGTCTCCTCTCTGACAAACGCGACCTTGGCTTTTATGTACTACTTCGCACGCCAGTACGATCGGTCAATAAAACAGTACCTGCAGTCGACCGAGCTGGCGCCGAACAGTGCGAGAGCATACAGGGCACTCGCGTGGACATATGAGGCAACGGAGAGGTATGAAGACGCAGTCAGAGCCCAGCAAAAAGCAATGACCCTCCAGGGAAACCTCGAGGGAAACCCACCTGAGAAGGTAGCGGCAGAGGTGGCCGCCTTGGATAGCGCCTACAGCGAGTCGGGTCCTAGGGGTTACTGGAGGTGGCACCTCGAGAGCCTGAAAGGTCAATATGACAGCACTCCCACATATGCTGCCCAGTACTATGCGCAGCTGGGCGATAAGGATCAGGCATTGGCCTGGTTGGAAAGGGCCTATGAAAAGCACGCCGGACGGTTATATTTATTAAAAGTCAGCCCATCGTATGATCCGCTGCGTGACGACCCACGCTTCCAAGATCTACTCCGCCGGATGAATTTCCCGTTAGACAACGAGATTCAAAAATAGAGACGAAATATGATCGGACAGACCCGACCCTCTCATGCGGGAAGCGCACGGAGCGCGCTGAATACAACCGCATAGATGACGATTGCGGCAATGAAGACGAAGTTGAATCCGAGGTTCATAGTCAGCACAACGGTGAGGATCGAACCGATAACGGTACAAAAACCGTTTACCGCCCACGCCCAGGGAATGATGGAGGGATTGAATCGATTCAACAGACGGATACCGAATGCAAACGGCACCCCCAGAACGAGGGCTATTGGTGCCAGCGTGCCCACCGCGATCAATATCCGCGGGATAAGCGGCAGAGCAACGAAGGTGGAGGTCATCCGGGAGGCAAACAGGATAAATAGCCCCAACAAAACGGCCAGCGCGATCGGAACCAATGCAGCGCGCCTTCCCGGTGCACGGAACCATCTCCCGGAGATCATGCTGCCGAGACCAGTGAACACCAGGATTGAAAAGAGCGTTACGGTAATCGAGTAAAGAGGATGACCGAGAAACAAGACGAGCTTCTGCATGAGAGCGATCTCGATAGTAATAAAGCCGATACCGAGACCGCAAAAATAAATGAGGAAGCGGCCCACGTATTTACGCTCGAGATCTTTGCGGCGGTAAATGACGAGGGGCAGGACAATGAATAGCATGGAAAGAAATGTGCTCAACGCAAACTGTCCAAGCAGAAAAGCGGGATTTCCCTGGGAGACGGACGTGGGCTCGGCAATGTATTTCACACTGGCGAGTGGATTGCGCCATTTTGAAAAATTGAAGAAATACGGCCGATTGTCCGTCGTGGGACTGATATCCCTCGGAAAGCCCCGGATGAAATCGGCTTTGTCCGGACTGCGAACAAACGTCTCCACCAGAGTCCCGGTGCTGCGTCCCGGCATATAAACTACCTCGAATCCGGATTCAGAAGCAAACGCACTCACGCTCCTCAGCTCTTTCTCGGTGAAGGTTCCCTTTTTCACCATCGTTGCCAGCAGGAAATCCGGCTCGAAGAGCAGTGCAATGACGGACTTCTCGAAGTCCGGAACCCCTTTGGCCTCGAATGCCGCATGGACATTGGACATGAGCCGTAACGCTTCCATATCCGCGGCAAAGCGCACGATCTGTATAATGCCTCCGGGCGCCAGGCAATCGTACATGTCCTCAATGGCTTCCCGGGTATATAGATAGTTTTCGGCAAGGATATAGGCACCCGAGGTCAACGCCGTCCAGGTATCTATGCCCGTCATTTGAATGACATCATACGTGTCTTTTTCACGCATCAGGGCATTTCTCCCCTCCGCGTGGAGGAGTTCTATCTTCGGATCTTCGATCAGCATCCTGGAAAAATGGGGCAGCACCTTTCGATGGATATCGAGGATCTGACGGTTCAGTTCGACGCCCTTGACATAGTCCGCGTCGTGTATTTTCGCCGCCCAGACGTCGTTGCCGCCACCAACGCCGACGACGAAGACACGAGGACGCGTTTTCAGCCTGATGGTGGCAGAGTAGGCCGACTCCCTTATCGCATCGAGTGCGTCCGGATGCTCGGAGAAATCCACAATAAACGTGGCCGACGATCCGTCTTGAAGGATGAACTTTTCATCCGGCAGTGGGATCTCTCTGGCGTTCGCGCCCCGGCAGTAAATAAATCGCTCAATGGCGGGAATGGATACGAGATCAATTCGGCTGTTGGAGCTCCAGCGTGAATACTCGATGTTTCGAGCGACCTGGGCATCCTTGCTCTTGGTTATTCTCAGCACGGCTTTGCTGGGAACGGGGAACTTCTGATCCAGCGTGGGCAGAAGCCAGAGACCTATGGCGCCCAGGATTACACCTGTCCCGATTGCTGCTTTTCTCCGTTCCGGAGGCAAGGCCACGACCAATCCCGCCAATGCGAGCAAGGAGAGAAACACAAAGGTGCCTCCCGCGCCATACTTCGAAAGGAACAGCGGGCAAAGCAAACATCCGAGGCCGGCACCGAGCAAGTCGACTCCGTATACGGTGTTCACCGCCTCGGCATTGAAGGTCAAGATCATTCCGATAATCCCGCCGGCAAAAAAGAACGGAAGAGCGGCCACCAGGTTGAACAGGGCCATCGAACGAGCGATCTCCACCATGGTAGAAGTAAACATACCCGCTTCCTGGACGTATTCAGCTGTTTCGGGGAGCTTATAGCTTAGAAGGAATGCATAAGTAAAAATTAGAGAGATCAAATAGAGCAAACAAAACAGCCAGATCCAGAGACGTGCCCGGGGTCTCCATTTCTCTTGAAAAATGAAGATCAGGGTTCCGCTGGCACCGATTCCCAACAAGCAGTTACTGATAATGAGAAAGCTGAAATGAAAATGCAAACGAAGGGCGCAAATGCGCGTGAGCAGGATCTCGTAGATGAGCATCGAACAAGCAATGAGTCCGATAACACAGAGAGCGTGAGGCTGGACACCTTTGAGTCTGCCCTGCATGATTCGATGTTCCCGAGCAAAGGGTTTTCCGTGCAAGCGCAGTGACGGTCGTTCTCCCAAAGCAGGATTGCCCATTATCCGCAATGCTTCACAGGCAAGTCAAGAGCAACCAATATCCTCTTTGATTCTTGTTTGTATGCCTGCTAGAATATCAGTGATTCCAGAGGTTCCTTTGTATCGAGTTCCGAATATAACTTCATCTAAACGCGATCTTTTGATTAGTACGGCGATCTCGATTATCCGTCGCTAATCTCTTTGAGAGATTCAACCAAATATGGTTCAATGAAAAGCGCTTCAAGGTACAAATATAGAAGAAGAGCTGAAGACCTGGAGATGATGCCATGAAAGTTTATCTAGCCGGCTTCAATGTGGATACGAGCGTTCTGCACGAGCTCGAAAAAAAAGCGGGCAAACGTGATGACTTGACACCCGAGGTGATTTCCGCGGCATACGCACGAATCAGCAGAGATCCCCGGCCGGTCAACGAGATCAGGAAGGATGCGAGAGAAGAGGTGGAACGCAGCCGCAAATCGAATTCCACCATCATATTCAAAATGGGACATCACTCCGTTGCAGAGCATGCCGTGTTCAATCTGGATATCTTAGGCGTTTCGCGCCTCATCATGGAGGAAATCGAGAAGTTCCGCCTGGCTTCTTACACCGAAAAATCCCAGAGGTATATCACACTGGATAAGGATTTCGTGCTTCCAGTAGAAATCAAGGGAACGAGCCACGAGAAAGCATTTGTCAAAATGATCCGCCGCCAGAACGAAGCGTACTTCAAATTATTCGACCGCTTGAAAGATCATGTTTTCAAGAAGCACCCAGATCTCGCCGCTGACCGAAAGAAACACAACCTTCTCGAAGGGTGGGCAAAAGAGGATGCCCGCTATGTCACTTCGCTGGCAACGGAATCACAGGTTGGACTCACCGTGAATGCCCGTAATCTGGAACTTATGCTGAGAAGATTTGCTTCGCATCCATTGGCAGAGCTTAGAAGCCTGGGTCGGACGATATACGAGTTAATCGCGGAGGTTGCCCCTTCCATCGTAATTTTTCATGAGGCGAATGATTACGACCGTGACACGTATCCCCAACTCAAAAACCTCGCACGCGACATCATGAACGCAGCTGCGGAACAACCCATCGACGCTCCCCCGCAGGAAGTACAGTTGATCGAATACACAAGAGACGCTGATGACATCGTAGTAGCATCCCTGCTCCATGTTTCCTCGAATCGGTCCTATGAACAATGTCGATCCCTGGTAAAAACAATGGATACTGACGAGAAAAGAAAGATACTCAAAACGGCATGGCAGAATGCGCAGTTTTACGATTCCATGCTGCGCGAATTCGAATATGTCGACCTCACATTCAACGTGGTTGTATCAGCCGCCTGCTTCGGACAGCTCAAGCGGCACCGGATGGCGACGATTACGGCTCAACCCTATGATCCCGGCCTGGGTGTTACCGTTCCTGAGTCGATTGAGAGAATCGGCATGGGTGAGTTCTTTCAAGAAGTCATCGATGAGACAAATGAAGTTTACAGTACCATCGAGAAAGAGATACCGGCAGCGGCACCGTATATTTTGACAAACGCGCACAGGAAACGCGTGCTCATCAAGATGAATGCGCGGGAGCTGTATCATATGTCCCGTTTGAGGGAAGACTCTCATGCTCAGTGGGATATCCAGAATATTTCACGAGCGATGAGCGAACAAGCCAGACGCGTAATGCCGCTCATGTGCACTCTTCTCGGCGGGAAGGATGCGTACAATGAAATCTATAAGCGCGTTTTTGGAAAGCTGCCAAAAGTCACCGAAGCGGTGCTGCCGGGCGCGCGAAAGATAAAATGAGTGATAGGAGCGTATTCGGATAAGAATTTGATTTGTTGGCGCAGGCAGCGCCGAGAGAGTATACTATCGTTTCTGGACTGCACATGATTGGATTGCAATCTGTTCCGGCAGTCCTTTTCATGACTGGAGTATGACCGCATGATCGGCCAAACCATCTCTCACTACAAAATCACCGAAAAGCTCGGCGAAGGCGGGATGGGTGTCGTGTACAAGGCCGAGGACACGAAGCTCAAACGCACCGTCGCCTTGAAGTTCTTGTCGCCCCACCTCGTGGCGAATGACCAGGTTAAGAAACGCTTCCTCCACGAAGCCCAGGCGGCCGCCGCACTCGATCACCCCAACATCTCCACGATCCACGAAGTCCACGAGGCCGAGGGCCACACGTTCATGGTGATGGCGTACATCCAAGGCGAGAGCCTGGGGGAAAAGATCGCCTCGGGCCGCTGCCGATCGAAGAAGCGCTGGATATCACCGTGCAAGTAGCACGGGGGCTCGCGAAGGCGCACGGCGAGGGGATCGTTCACCGGGACATAAAGCCGGGCAACGTGATCGTCACACCGGAGGGACAGGCGAAGGTCGTGGACTTCGGGCTAGCCAAACTTGCCACGCAAACCCGAATCACGAGGACCGGTATGGCCGTGGGCACCGTGGCGTACATGTCGCCCGAACAAGCACAGGGGCAAGAGGTGGATCACCGGACCGACATCTGGTCTCTGGGTGCGATGCTCTATGAGATGCTCACGGGGCGATTGCCGTTTCAGGGGGAGGCGGAGACGGCGGTCCTCTACTCGATATTGAACAAGGACCCCGAGCCGGTGACATCGACGCGGGGGGACATGCCGGTGGCAATAGAAGACATCATCGAGAAAACGCTCTCGAAGGATCCGGCGAAGCGCTACCAGACGACGGACGAGCTGCTCGCCGAACTCGAGACGCAGCGGGATCAGATCACACTGGGGATCAAGGAGCGGCGGTTCAGGGCGATGCGCAAACTACGCCGACGCAAACGGCTGACGGCTGCGGTGGCGGCCGCTGTGGTCATCGCCGTGGCATTATTCTTGGTACAGATGTTCTACCACCCCGGCACAGGGATCGCTTCGGTGGCGGTATTGCCGTTTGCGAACCTCTCGGGGGATGAAGAGCAGGAGTACTTCTCCGACGGGATGACGGAGTTGTTGATCAACGAAGTGGGTCAGATCAGTGCATTGCGCGTGATCTCCCGGACATCGGTCATGCAGTTCAAGAAGACCGACAAACCGCTCCCGGAGATTGCGCGGGAGCTCGACGTGGATGCGGTCGTTGAAGCATCGGTGCAGCGCCTGCCCGGCGACCGGATTCGGATCACGGCGCAACTGTACCGGGCGGAACCGGAAGAGATGTTGTGGTCGGAAGCTTACAACCGAGACGGGAGAGATGTGACCATATTACTCAGCGAGGTGACGCGGGCTATTGCGGACCGGATCGAGGTGGCCTTGACATCACAGGAGGAAGAGCACCTAACGAGGGTTCGAACAGTCGATCCCAACGCGCTCGAAGCATACCTCAAAGGACGGTATTACGCAGACATTTAGACCGAGGAAAGCTTCAACAAAGCAATACAATATTTCCGTCAGGCCATCGACATCGACCCGACATACGCGATGGCCTATGTCGGGCTTTCTGAGGCCTATAGCGCTCGCAGCTTTATGGCGCTTGCACCGCCGCAAGAATCGGCTGCAAAAGCTAGGGCCGCAGTGGAGAAAGCGTTGGAGTTGGACGATACGATCGGAGAGGCCCACGCGATTCTCGCCTGGCTCAAGTTAACGTACGACTGGGATTGGGTGGGGCCCGAAGCAGATTTTCAGCGCGCTATAGAGCTCAGCCCTAACAGTGCGATGATATACGAGGGGTACCGTGTATACCTGGCGACCGTCGGACGCTTCGACGAGGCGATCGCTGCCGCCAAGCGATCTCTGGAACTGGACCCCCTCACCGTCAGCAAAGAAGAGGCTGTTGTGTGGTCATATAACATGGCCGGCAAGCCGGATGAGGTGATCGCGCATGTCACAAAAGTCCGGGAGACCGTTCCGGAATTCGGGTTCGGGTACCTCGCCATGGCCTACATGAAAAAGGGGATGGTAGAGGAAGCGCTGGCATATGCAGACACAGCATTAAGCGTGATGGAAAAGAATCAAGTCGTTCTGAGCGAGTCCGTCGAATTATATGCAGAAGCGGGCCGTCTGGAGAGGGCGCGGGAGTTGTTGGATGAGCTGTTGGCGTTATCGGAGCATCGATGGCTCGATCCCGTCTATGTCGGCTGCGCCTACCGGGCACTGGGCGAGTGGGGTAACGCCATGGACTGGCTGGAGCGTGGCTATGAGGAAGAGTCGCCATCCATGGTTTTTGCCCAAGGCTGGGACCCCCCGAAGAAGGGGGGTATAGGGACCGGCATCGGGAACTAATGCGCAAACTCGGTTTTGCGGTCGATTGAACCACTGGACGCGCGAAGTGATGATAGGTCGCTGACGTTCACACAATTTCAAAAATCGACTTCGAGCCCTAAGCGGACTGCTGTTGGCGATTGAAATCGTATGGGCATACCAAAGGTTGGATTTGGATTGATCCCATCGTAATTCTTTACCTGATCAAAGTTCACCGGCTCGCGCTGGCTGCCGAGATGCAACACGTCCACGATCAGTCGTGGTTGAATCGTTGTATTAACTACATGGGCTAGATCGTACACAAACCGGAAGCTCAGATCCCATATGGACGGCGTCCGGCCGGCGCTGCCACGTGAACGATGCGCCTGCAGCGAATCCGAATCCCGGTCGATAGGAACCTGATAGCTTGAATACGTGGGTTCGATCGTTGTCCAGTAGCCCTTCGGCGTTCTTCATCGATTCAACAAGTTCAAATTGTTCGAGATTCGGGAGGCCTATTAAGCCCGGGTAATTGCCATAGTTTCTCGACAGAACATACGAGGCGCGGGCGTTGTATCTTGCGCCGCCAAACATCTGTGCCGTAAGTTCGAGGGCTGTGTATTCGCGTTTCATTTCTGGAAAATCGCTTAAGTACCCTTTCCCCGGATTCCCATAACGGAAATCCCCAATATCCTCAACAAACCCATCTTCGATCCCCTCCCTAAGCGTCCGGTAAATACCGCGCGCCCCGAGTGTGAAACGGTTGCCAACTTGCCGCTCATACCCCAGCGTGAACTCGTCATAATGCTGCCCATCCAATCCTTCCACCTCAGGGTGGATTTCCCCACTGAAGGCGAGGGACACAGTACCTCCCGTCGGATCAACCCGAGGATCGTGATCAAATTCAGTGACTGAAAAGACACTACGGTCAGTATGGGCGCGGTTCGATAACTCCAGGTGTAGTTCCTGATAGAACCGGCCAAATGAGCCAAAGATCTTTTGGGAACCCAATTCGCCTGGCTGGTAAACAAAGCCGATCCTCGGCTGATACTGATCGGTGATCTTCTGGGCAACATCGCCGTTCGTATCGATGAGGTATTGCCCGTCCCAGCGAAAACCGGCATTAATCCGTATCCTATCAGTGATCCGCCACGATTCCTGGATAAAAGCGGAGGGAATGCGGTTGTGGACGGTTCCGGGCCGTGAAAGTATGATTGTTTCCGTGTAAGTAGAGTCATCATATCGCTCGATTATTATCAGATCGTTCGCGAAATCGAGTCGGCTGTCTCTATATTCGAGGCCCGTCTTGAGCATATGCTTCCCCAGAATGAGCGTGGCTTTGGCATTGGCCGTCATTTGAGCGCTGTAGGCATCGCTGGGGCCAAATCCCGAGTAACCACCCGACGCTATTCCTGTTTCGCGATCTACGAAGACGACCTCGTTTCGCCCACGCTCTGTTGACGCCTCGATCTTCTGCCTGCGCGTAACCCTGGAAACCGCGGCCTCCAGAAAGAACTTATCGCTGAATAGGTGCCTGCCATTAACCAGCAGGTTGATACCACCGGTTGTATGTTCTCCCAGTGACGGGTCCGGATTTTCCAGAGATACAACACCGTATGCCGCTATGTCTTCAACGGCTTCTCGTTTGCGCGGATCGCCGGTAATCGTGAAGTCCAGATTCGTCTTATTCGTCGCTCTCCACGTGAGCTTGCCCGCGAAGATGTGCGTGATGCTCTTGTCCTCGTGGAACCCGATCCCCGGAATATTCACGTTTTCTATAACGAAGGAAGGGTTGTATGCTGCAAAGAACCATAACTTATCCCGCTTGATCGGTCCTCCCAAACTCAACCCGACATCGTAGTTTGCAAAATCACCCGTTGGTGGATCCATAAATGAGTGGCGGGTAGTCCCTGTCAGCTCATTGTTCACGAAGAAACCAAATGCCTGCCCATGGAACTCGTTTCCGCCCGAGCGGGAAATGACGTTTACGATGCCACCCAATGAGCTCCGATACTCCGCCTCGTAACCGCCGGTTTTCACCTCGAGTTCCTGGAGGAAGTTGTACGGAAGCGTCGTGCCGGTTATTCCCATATGCGGGTCGGTGGTTTCAACGCCGTCAATGAAGTATTTGTTCTCCTGGCCGGTAGAACCCGCGAAGTTTACCCCATCGCCGAAAAAACTCTCGTTCGCATGAGGAAGGAGCGTGGTGATGTTCTGGTAATTGCGATCGAGAGGCAGTTCTTTGAATTGTTCCGCAGACAGGTTGACGCCGATCGCTGTCGACGTGGGATCGATCAGCTTCCTCTCTTCCGTCACAACCACCGCCGGTACCTCGTGAACCTTGAGCGTCAACCGGATCTCCCCTAGCGTGGTCGTCCGCCCCAGACGGACGGCCACGTCTTCATAGGTCGCTTCATGATAGCTCACGTGCGAGATCCTGACGGTGTAGACACCCACCGGGAGCTTGAAGATCCCAAAGTGCCCGTCGGCCGTCGACATCATCCCGCGCATGCCCTGGAGACTCGGGCTTGACACATTCACGTTGGCAAACGCGACCGGCTCGCCGGCCTGGTCCACAATGCGTCCTTCTATGTTTCCGGTAATTTCCTGTGCTAAAAGTGGGATGGTGTGGAGCACCACGATAAACGCAATAATGGAAACAACGACGAGTTTCATCGGAGGCCCTCCCATGTGCGAATGATTGACAGCTCACTCGTTAACCTGGTTGGGGAATTCTAGCAAGAAACCGGTCCGCACAAAAGGTGATTATCTCCCCGGAACTACAGCACACGAGAGCGATTGAGTGCTTTGGAAGCCCGGTCTGGCAACAGGCAATTCGTCTCCTTTGATACGCGTCGCATCTCAAAGCTAATTTGTCCTACAAAAAGATGGCCCTGACACCAATCCGAGGAGGTACTTTGTGCACGCACGAGCGCCAATCCCAGTTTCTGCGAAAGTTCCTGCCATGCCTTAAATCCTATTGTTTTCCATCCTGTCCTACGGCGATTTCATTGCGCAACAGAACCACCGGAAATCTTTTGGTAACCTCATCAGCTCTTTTTTTCTGCCAAAGCTCGGATACTCTGCCGGAAAGGACTGCTTTATTTCCGGTCACAGCCACGCGCACTTCTTGATTTTCGAGGTTAGCAGTATGGGACAGCGTATCCATGATACTTCTGGTAAGCTCTACATCTTCCGCCTTGCACGCAGGTTCCACGAGGAGGAGATTCCGAACTTTTCGTACGCCACGGGAGTTGAGAGTTATATCTTCAGCTAGAACGCTCTCCCACTGGCTGGAGACCGTCCCCTGGAGAGTAACAACACCATCCTTGACTAACACGGTAATCGCCTCCTTCGTTATGTCAGCACTTGTTTCCAAAGCGCTTCGTGTGTTCTCAGCGATTTCCTCGTCTGAAACTCCACCGGGAGGCTCAACTATGATTTTGTCAACGACATCCAAGCACCCGCGTATCGACTCTGCAATATGTATTGCTGCGAGCTTTCGTCGATACGACGGAACAGAGCCCGTAAGCGTAGCTGCTCCGTTGACTACTGCAACTTCTATTGAATGAGCAGACAGACGCTCATCTTTCATCAGAGAGTTGCGAATCAATAATGCTAATTGAATATCATTACCTGCGTTCACTGAATACTCCTTTCATATTTATTCTAAGTCCACTTTATTATAGAGTTTGACAAATATCTCAAATTAATATCAATTAACCTATTGGAAATATCTACACGAAGCCGCGGACCTTATGCGGCTCATAAACTTGCACGAAAATCATTTTGATATCGAACTGCCAGGGAAGATTGGCGGTAGAATTCTTAATAACGAAACACAGCGGCTAGAGGTTCATAATTTGGTATTTGTTCTGGTGCGGCTGCATAAACAAAACCACCATTCAGAAACGTATGAATAGCTGAAAAATCCAATAGATCTTCATCACCTGTTGCCGGTTCATCGTGCAGGTACACTTCACTTGTTCGCAAGTTGAATGAACCCCAAAGTTGAATGCCAATTGCTACAAATAGACTCTTGATGCGGGCATGAAACGCCGCAGGAGCTATTTCTCTAACATCATTTGAAATCAATTTGCTCTTTATACTTCTCAATTCCGCGCACTTTTCTTCAGCTTGATTCTTTTCTTTTTGAAAGTAGGGCTGGACAATCTGCCAAGCTCGATCATGCAGCTCCGTTAAATTCAATTTTTCCGGATTACCAGCAATTCCATTATCCATCAAATAAGGATAGGAATTCGTTTCTTTATAAATAGGGAACAGATAATCAACACCGGCTAATATCAAGGGAGCTCTCTCTTCTTTTAGCAGGTAATGGATACCTTTATCAACATCTCGAAAATATCTCAATATGGCATTTTTCACATCGAAGTCACCAGCGCCTGTACCATAATACACAGCATCCCGCTTTCCGGTTCTCGGTGGCGTTCCTGTATGAAATTGGAGTTGCTTTTGATTCAGATCATATTTGAGGGCCTCACCGAGGCTTCTGGGAGAATCTGATAGCTTCATTTCGTTCATATTATCTCTTGTGCTTTGGAACAAACGAATATTGTTTTGACTAATTGCAAGAACATAGAATCGGCCATCTCCATACAGAAGTGGCAGCAGAGGTTTGATGTGGAAACGATCTGTTACAACTACAAGCTCATTGAAACTCAGCGGCAAGCGGTAACAACAAAAATCTTCTCGACTCGCAAAAATGGCTAATCCGTCACATTGATATTGCCAGAACAGGCTGTCCTCCAGGAGGGACAAAAAAGGATCCATCTGAAACCGGACTTCTTTTGAGCGCATCCCGTAACCCAGCAAGCGTCGTTCCGCAGAACGCAACAGGTTTTTATAGCGAATACGATTTTGTTCAACTTGCCTCCCCGCTTTGAATGTTGGCATATACAACGAGATACACGGTCCCTCTCGAACATCGATCAAAGCTTTCAATTCATCTTTACTTACTAAATCCATTAAATCCATGTCACGCCTCCCCCCTTTATGCTTCCGAGGTTTAATATTATTCAAAATTGTTGAGAGGATCTTGCACCAACATTTATATGAGGATGCTCGATCAAAAGAGCATCTTGAGAGTTACGATTTCAAAAGGCCTTACATCAAGTTCTAAATTACTTTTTCGAAAGAGGATGTTATTCTCATCTTTTATCTCCTCCTCGAGCAGATTTACGGTCGAAACACTGCGAATATTGGGTGGTGTTCTAAGCTTCGCCCGGCATGCCTGCCCGTCTGTTTCAAAGAATCGAAGGATTAGAGCTTCTTCACTCTCAGCCTTTTTTACGGCCGAGACGATGAGATTATCGGGCTGCAGCCGAAATGTCTCATACTCGCGCGGAGTAGCAAGTCGATCCACTTGGAAGCCTACGAGACCCTCGCCAAACCGGTATGCTTCTCGGGGAACTCGCGCCGACCTCCAATCTCCTTTGTGAGGATAAACGGAGTAATAGTAAGTATGCTTACCCAGCTCCAATGCGCCTGGTGTTGGTATCAGGGGGCCACTCACACCATCCGCCGAAAGAACCGACACGCTGCGCAGAAGCGTGCAGTAGATCTCTCCGCCTCGAACCTCGTTGATCGGAACGCCCTTTGATAAAAACGCAAGACCGCGCTCCCCATCTTCGGCACTAAGCCAGGTCAGAGAAGGCATCTTGACTCCTTCTTCCATTGTGCGTGCATGAGGTAGCTCAATGGCACCGAACTGTGTCTCCCTGGTGTATACGGGTGCTGCCATACATGTGTCGAATCGGAGCCTTACACGGATGTGGGATTGCCTCGAATCAAGCTCGGTGAAGAAATCGATTCTGGGAATATCGTTGTACACAATTACGCGCTTTACGATGTCGAGCGTATTATGTCTGTGGAGAATGGATTCAAATTTATCTGTTAAATAATAAGGCCATCGCAAACAATGGTAAGAATTTGTAAACGAAATCACTGTTCTAAGGGGCCCTTTTTCGATTCTTGGTTCCTGAGGTTTGAATGCGCCAAAGCGGATGCCTTCGCCGCTTTCAGAGCCAATGCACTGGTCGAGATAGCTCTTGTGGAAATATAAGTCACCGAGTTCCGCATCGATTACCACCTCATTCCCCTTGAGTATCTCAGATCCCTCTTTGTCGAATACCTCAATGATCCCAGTATCCGGATCGATTCGAAGATCAAAGAATCTCGTCGACACGTCGTTCTCTTTGATCTTGATCTTTTTACTCTTGAATTGTTTGCTGGCTGGACGGACTTCGTAGATACGATATCCAAGCGGTGGAACCGTTGCTACAAAGCCCAGCTTTGCATGCTGAATACTGCCGTCGTCCCAGCGTTCAATATCCCTTGCCTCGCTCACGACCTCCTTTTCGTTGAAGTAGACACCTGGCTCTTTACTCCATCCCGTTCCCAGCCGGAGATCGACCTCCACCCAGTCGGTTATCTTCCAACTGTGGGGATTGAACACCATGATTCCAATGCCGGGAACCTGATCCATAGGCAAGGAATTGACGGCCGAGTGGTAAAAAGAAGAGGCCATTTTTTTGATATCGGACACATACTGCCAGGCCTCGTCGTAGATCTCATCGATACCACAACTCGGCATAACATCATGAAACGCAAGAAAAAGCATTTTTCTCCATGAATCCGCCAATCGCCCTTGTGGATATCGATTGCCTTGGAGATAAGCGAGGGCCGCAGCTTTTTCGATAGACTTTATCAAATCTTCGCATTCTCGAATGGCCAGTTTGAGCGATATGCGACTGGAAACGACATCGGGGAAAATGTCTTCCAATTCCGAGCTGTACAATTCACCACGAAAGACTGTCGAAGGCTCGCCCTCTTCTTGCACGGCTTCAAAGAACTCACGAGGAGTAGCGATCACCATCCTGGCTTTTCTATTGCTGTTGTTCCAATTCTCGACAGCCTTGGGGATATCTTCCTGGATGAGCATGCCGCCACTCCCGCACGGCATCAAGATATTCTGAGTTGTAGCCAACTTCTCCAGTTTTGAGTAGCTTTCGTCCCATTTACTCAGATCGAGACCTGCGCGATAACCGAGCGGCATCCAATGGGCAGGGATCCTCGTCCCGTCGATGCCTTCCCATTGGAATTCACTCGCGCGCATCCCGATGGACTTTGGGAGCCCTCGTCGGAAGGCGAGCCATTTGTAACCTGATTTTTTGTATATCTGGGGCAGTTGCGCGTTGAGTCCAAAACCATCGGACATCCAAGCGACGGGAACTTCGATGCCGAACTTGTCTTTACAATACATCTTTCCGATGAGAATTTCTCTAACCAGTACCTCCTCAGCAGGAATCATCGGATCAGGCATAAGATACTCCCCATCGACGATTTCTATTTGTCCATCGAGAATCGCGGATTCAATTTCGGAGAATAACTGAGGATCGTCGGATTCGACTTGTTCGAGGAGGTGGGTTTGTTCGATGATAAATTTGAAATCAGACTTGTGAATCATTTCCAATGCCTGGCGCAAAAGCTTTTTGTGGATATTTACATAATCCTCCTTCGTCATCGCCCAAACCACATCGTAGTGTGCGTGTGGAACCAGATAGATTGTTTTCATCCTTGATCGTTTAATTATCGCCATCCTTTGTTCAAGCCATTCATTTCCACAACTTCCATTCGAACTCTATGCGATTGATCGCGTTTTCCAATTCCGCGCTCTGCTCATCGATTAACGCACGCATGGATCCTGTTTGTATAGTCGTTTCTTGGCTGAATAACGATTTTACTCGCGATAAACCCATGTCTTCAATCGGATCAAGAAGTGCACGAATGGTTTCCATTCTCTCGATCGTTGATTGCAGCACGGCACCGACAATGCGGTAAAGGCGCCACCAGAGCGATTTCTCGTCGAAGAAGTCCTTTGGTGCATCGAGCGGCGATGCGGAGTGAAGACCCGCTGACCCAGGAGACGCCAC
The DNA here is from genome assembly GCA_011772205.1 of Candidatus Latescibacterota bacterium. GTDB lineage: Bacteria > Krumholzibacteriota > Krumholzibacteriia > WVZY01 > WVZY01 > WVZY01. The sequence goes on along the minus strand of WVZY01000003.1, from coordinate 39,836 downwards.
AATTTCCGGTATAGCTTCATTGAGAAAGTACACAAGGTAAACACTCGAGCAGGGGGGCTGATAGCAGCACCAGAACGGCGTTAAAGCAGGGTTTTCTGGATTGATCTCGGCCACGACAGAGGTCGCCGTGTTGCCCCATGTGAAGTCGGCGGGAGAATCGTGCATGCATATCGTGAGAAAGTCAGGGAGGTAAGGATTGAACTGCGGCCCTTCAAGGAATGTGCTTTCGTAGTGGTCACGCAGGAATGCCATCATCAAAGCTGCATCGATGTTACCAGCGTTTTTTTCTAGAAGCCGAATTGCCCTCCGCCATCGAATGTGGGAGACTTGGCGCGGGTAGTGTTCATGATCACTGTAGGCAAGGGCAAAATCGAGCGGTCCTTGCTCTGGGTTCCACCATTTCTGTGCCATCCCATACTCCAGGAGGTCATCGCTGCCTTTCGTCCAGTGGTTCCGAATGGTTAATTGGTTTGACAGCGCATGTACTCCCGTCGTATATCGGGATGCAGCCCAGCGGCGCCCCGTAGTTTCCAGAATCCATGCTTCGTCCTTGTCGGCGAGCAGAAATGCATTCTCATAGCAGCCTTCGGGATGTCGTTTTCCGTGGACGGCGGAACCCCATTGTCCGTATTTTTCCAGGAGCCCAACAATCACGGAGACGGCTTCCTCAGCTGTATGGCCACGCTCCAGCCCGAGCCTGAGCAACTCCATTCCTATCAAACCGCGTAACTCCTGGTTTTCCTCCAGCCAGAATGAACGGGTGTAAATAGCGGTATTGCCCCCGATGACGCCCGCCTCGTTCATGCCAGTCTCATATCCCCAGCACCAGTAAGGCCTGCAGCCCAGAGTGGCTAGAGTGGTTCGGACTCCAGGAACCTCCACATAGGCACATTTGATGGGTGCCTTGGTACCGCGAGATCCACCCCGAGAGCGGTACAGAACCTGGCATTCTCCAACCGGCCGGTCGCTGTTCTTGCCAAAGATGACGCGACCGGTCTGTGACACGTCCGGGAGTGCTATTAAGATATCACACATATTATCCCTTATAAAGAAGCATTTGCTTTTCGATCATTATATTCCAGCCTCTAACTCGCTAAAATGTAACTAATTGTTGCTTAATCGGTTAATTCTCGATTAGACCTTGACAGCCTATAGTTACATCGTTAGCATGTAAGAAATATATTTTCAATACAAAATATTTGTTTATTAATTATTTCACCTGATATTATTGGCATATTTTTAGCAAAGGAATACCAGAAATGACACCGAATGGGAAAGATGCACCTGACCCGAACGGCGGCGAGGAGAAGTCCGCTGCTGGATCCAGTACTGGTGACAATGCAATCCAAAACGGCACCGGGGATATGCCTGCTCGTGCAATGCATTATGATCAGCTAATCCTGCAAGCACTCAGGAGAATCATTCGTGCTGTAGATATCCATTCCCAAAAGCTCAAGTCAACCCACCAGATCACGGGTCCACAGCTTATTTGCCTCATTGCGATCGTCGAGCATGGGCCTCTATCGATAGGACAAATTGCGCAACATATCCATTTGAGCCCTAGCACGGTCGTTGGCGTGCTGGACCGGTTGGAGAGCAAAGGCCTGGTGCTGAGGCTTCGAGATACCAAGGATCGCAGGGTGGTGAATGTCAGGGCAACGCCGAGCGGGATTCAAATCGTACAGAAAGCACCATCTCCTTTGCATGAGGGGCTTGCCAATGCCTTGAAGAATCTACCTGATATAGAGCAATCCACTATCGCATTGGCACTAGAGCGGATCGTCGATTTGATGGAAGTCCGTCACATCGAGGCGACCCCGATCCTGGAAACAGGCCAGTTGAGCTCTGCTGAGGAGGGTGAGAGCGGGTCCTTGCCGGCCGATGAGCCAAACACCAAACGCACCCATCCAAGCAGTGAAAATGAAGGCAGTTAAACTATGTGTGGAATAGCAGGTATCGTCAGCAAAACGTCCAGAGACCTCGGTCCTCTGCTGGAAGCAATGCTTCGAGCGCAGCACCACCGTGGCCCGGATGGCGCCGGTATGGTCGTTGGAACTCATTGCCAGCGGAAATCAACTGTCGAAGCACTTGATTTTCGAAATCAATTTGGGACGATTGCGTTGGGACATGTGAGGCTTGCTATAACGGGGGGGGCAACAGGAGTCCAACCATTTCAAACACCGGACGGTCGCTTGAGCTTGCTCCACAATGGAGAGATCTATAACTACCGTAAGTTGTGGAAAAGCCTCATGGGACCGGCTCAGCCGGCGAGCAGCAGCGATAGCGAAGTTTTCTTTAAGCTTCTCGCAAATGAATACCGCGGTGATTTGGTGTATGCACTCGAAAAGGTGCTCCCCCATTTAGACGGAGTGTATGGAACCGCGGTCACCGATCAGCATCACACAATCATAGCCCGTGACCGAATCGGCGTGCGACAACTTTACTACTGCTTCGGAAAAGGATTGACTGCATTTGCCTCTGAAAAAAAATCCTTGAAAGCTCTTTTTGGAAATGACGTGGAAATCCATCGGCTCCCTCCGGGGCATATGATGATTCTAGGAGAGAACGGTCATGAACTTCGCGCTTTCTGGACGCCTGATCAAATTAGAACAAATGATACAATTGAAGATGTGAGTAAAGCACTTAGTGCTTATAAAAATGAATTGAAGGAAGCGGTATGGAAAAGGATACATGATAGGGATCACGTCGGAATCATCTACTCGGGTGGGATAGATAGCTTTATGATCGCTTCTCTTGTAAAGCAGTTGGGAGTGCCCTTTACGTGCTACACAGCTGGAAGAGGCGAAGATGCTCCGGATATCACGTGGGCGAAAAAAACCGCTAAAGAACATGGTTTTCCACTGCGAGTCAAGACCCTGTCCAAGAATGAAATCGAAGAACTCATCCCTGAAGTCATGAAAGCCATTGAAGATCACAGCCTGAATCAAGTGGAAGTTGCGATCCCGATTTTCGCATCGATTCGCATGGCTCAGGAAGCAGGGGAGCGCGTGATCCTTACCGGGCAAGGTGCTGATGAGTTGTTCGGGGGATATCCTTGGTACGCTGCGATCGTCGATCGTGAAGGATACGATCAGTTCGTTGAACGTTCGTGGGAAGACACATTTCTCTTGTATAAGGAGTGCCTCGAGCGCGAGGACAAAATCGCGATGAACCACAGTATGGAGCTCAGAGTCCCTTACGTTGATCCACAGGTTATCGAAGTAGCGTTCGCAATTGCACCTCAGCTGAAGATCCGTAAGGGAGGGGATCCGTTACAGAAACGAATACATCGAGCTCTTTCAATAGTTTTAGGAGTTCCTGAAGAAGTAGCTTTTCGGGAAAAGGAAGCCGCGCAGCATGGAGCCAACGTTCATGATGTTTTCGAGGAGCTCGCAAGGAGTCATGGATATTCAAAAGATCTCCTAAATGCAGCCAATTATGACTCGAACATATCGGTGCAGGAAAAGCTTGGCAGCTCCTCTCGCTATGGCTATCGCTACGGTGACAGGAGTCTCTGGAAACCGTCACCGCATGTACAATACTACCTCGATACGCTTGCTGCAGAGATTGGACTGCTGACAGGCTTGCCAAAATTGCAATGGAATGCCACAAGAGAGAAATTAACCGCCCTTGGACTCAGCAATGGAAGGACGAGTAAATCATGAGACTCGAGTTACCAAAAAATGTAGAGCGTTTTGGAGCAATTCGATTCGGCGATTTGCAAAAAGTGTTTGAATTGGACGCTGGTCCGGGCAACGGATCTATGCCGAGTGCAACGCAAGCTATCCAAGCGATACCGCATCGAGAACTGTATGCGATCTTCAAAAATATGGCGATAATAATACCCGTCCGCAGTGAGCGCTTGAAACTGATCGAGGGTGTTTTGAGCGGCGTTCCCCATCCTTGCCTGATTATAGTAGTTTCAAACAGCCCGATCCTTCCGATCGACCGATTCAGTATGGAACAAGATGCTTTGAATGATTTCTGTAACTTTGTCGGCAAGAGCGCATTGATCGTGCATCAAAAGGATCCCAATATCGCCAGAGCTTTCGAAAAAGCCGGTTATACGGGCATCCTGGATGAACAAGGTCTCGTCTATGATGGAAAAGCAGAAGGGATGCTGATCGGGACAATGCTGGCACGTCTTGCTGGCAAAAAATATATCGGTTTTGTTGATGCAGATAACTACTTTCCTGGTGCAGTCGAGGAGTACATTCGTGAATACGCCGCTGGATTCATCATCAGTCAGTCTAAATATTCAATGGTCCGAATCGCTTGGCACAGCAAACCAAAAATCGCTGAATCAAAATTATTCTTCAGAAAATGGGGTCGCACAACTTCCAACACGAATCAGTTACTGAACAAACTAATTGCCCACTACACGGGATACGAGACCGAGATAATCAAAACTGGTAATGCTGGTGAGCATGCGCTCACAGCAGACCTTGCACTGAACATTGATTACTCAGCGGGGTATTCGATTGAACCATACCATATCGTCAATATTTTGGAAAAGTTTGGCGGGATTTTGGAGAGTCCCCTTCCAGATATAATGATGAAAAGCATTGAAATATACCAGATTGAATCGCGCAATCCGCATCTGCACGAAGCTGGAGACCAAACTCATATAGATGAAATGCGCCGCGAAGCGATGCAGGTAATCTATCATTCACCGATTTGTCCTGATAGCATCAAGCGGGAAATAAAAACTGATGCACTCAAAAGGGGTTTTATCGGTACAAACAAAATAGAGCTCGATAGATGTCGCAATTTCCCCGCTCTGTCTTCGATAGACACGGAAATATTTCTGCAAGAAATCGCATCCACACCATACGGCAGGCTTTTGGCCGATAGATCCGTTACGCGTCAAGAGTGGCGAATCGTTTAGAAAGATACTCCCCAGATTTTGATCATGACAATATTCGATTGGATGGTGATAGCAGGCTATTTTGCTGGCCTAGTCGTTCTTGCTTTCGTGTTCGGCCGAGGTCATCACAATCTCAGCGACTATTATTTGGCAGGCCGAAAAATTCGGTGGTGGCAATCAGGATTGTCAACAATGGCAACCCAGTTGGGAGCCATCAGTTTCGTATCGGCACCTGCATTCGTTGCACTAAAGGAAAACGGTGGTCTGAAATGGCTCTGTTACGAGTTCGGCGTTCCCCTTGGTATTCTGTTCGTAATAATCTGGATCATCCCAAGACTCCACCAGGGAAGATACGTTAGCATTTACGAATACCTGGAGCAGCGATTCGACCGGAGCACAAGGGCCTTGGTAAGCATGCTCTTTCAGCTTGGGCGTGCTCTGGCAACAGCGGTGTCCGTCTTAGCCGGAGGTTTGATACTCTCCACTGCATTACCTCTTTCGACCAGCGAAGCGATCCTACTTATCGGGGCAGTTACTGTCATCTACGATGCGCTTGGTGGGATGAAGATAGTCATCATCAGTGATGTTTTCCAGATGTCGATCATTTTTGCAGGTATTTTGATTTGCGGGATCGCTGCGTTGTCGCTCGCTGGCTGGGGGAATGCATGGGGAGCATTGAGTCCAGATCGTTTGCGTATTTTGGATTTCAGCCGCTGGGGAACATCAAGCGGAGGAGAATACGCATTTTGGCCGATGACAATCGGGGGAATATTTCTTTACGCATCATACTATGGCTGCGACCAGAGCCAAGTACAGAGAGAGCTGTCAGTCGGGACGATTCGCAATGTAAAGAGGTCTCTATTGTTCAATGCATTCAGCCGATTTCCGATCGTACTATTATATTGTTTGATGGGAGTTTTCATCGGCGCCGTTTTTGCAAATCCTGAGCATGTGAGCAGTATGGCGGCACAGCTGGATACCGACATAAAGGGCATCATGAATGTGCTTCAAGATGATCCCGACCGAATGGTACCGATGTTTATCTTAGCTTTTCTTCCCGCAGGCGTTGTTGGATTAATTTTTGTATCCATTATGTCTGCGCTGATGTCGAGTCTCGACTCCGCCATCAACTCCCTTAGTGCCGTAACAATGCAAGATTTCTATCGCACATACTTCAAACCAAGAGCTTCGGAAAGGCATTATCTAATTGTCTCCAAAGGGCTGACGGTATTTTGGGGTGCCTTCTGTGTTCTTGTTGCACTAAACTTCGCACATGCCGCTGAAGCAACACGTCAAACAACGATTGTATTGATCAACGCTGTTGGCAGCTTGCTTTACGGACCTGTTTTGGCTGCTTTTTTTATTGGAATGGCAACACGCTCCGTCTCACCAATTCAGGTTAAAGTAGGGGTAATCACCGGGATCATAGTAAATATCGGTCTCTGGCGATTAACTGATATATCTTGGCTATGGTGGAACTTCATCGGATTTATGGTTGTCTTTGTTATTGCTGTTGGCCTTCATTCACTGAGAGCATTTTGGGGGAGCTACCGTCGGGGAGTGGTTCTGTTTCGCCCCAGTTTCGGCTATGCAGGAAGAATCGAATCCACATATGTATCGGTTATCATGTTTTTCTTTTTGATCATTTTATTTTCATATCTCATTCAGTCCATCGTGTAAGGTGGTAATCATGGACCATCCAGATTCTAACCCATACGTTATTTTCACAGATCTCGACGGCACTCTCCTGGACCAAAAATCATATGAATACCGTCAAGCGCTTGCCGGGCTCAATCTTATACAATACAAAGATATACCGCTAGTATTTTGTTCTTCAAAAACACGCAGTGAGCAGATGATATACCGGGCGAAACTCGGCATAAATCATCCATTCATCGTCGAAGACGGCGGTGCTATATTCATTGAAGCCGATTACTTTCCCTTTGAATTCGAATACGATAAATCAATCGGTATTTTCAAAGTCTTTGAATTAGGGACATCTTATCCGGTTATACGAGAAGCTCTCCTTTCAGTACAGAATGAAACAGGAATTCAGCTCAATGGTTATGGTGATTTGTCCATTGAGGAAGTCTCGAACATTACAGGGCTCGATAAACAAGAAGCATCCCTTGCAATGGCCAGAGAATATCAAGAAACCCTGGTAACAGTGCTGGAGCCCAATGAGGCATTGAAGGTAGAAGCTGCGCTAAAGAAGCATGGCTTAAGACTCAATAAAGGCAGAAGATTTTGCAATATATCAGGTCAGAACGATAAAGGAAAGGCAGTAACTATTCTCGCAAGCCTGTATCGTCAACTCTTAGGTGAGATTTCACTCATTGGCATTGGTGATAGTTACAATGACGTTCCCCTTTTCAATGCAGTCGACATCCCTGTACTCGTTCAGAAATCGCCTAACACATGGGAAACAATCGAGCGCCCGGACAACATCATTAAAGTCCTGGGTGTCGGTCCATTGGGTTGGAACCGATTTGTTATTGATTTTTTATCGCATTAGGGGTTGATACTAGCAAATGCTGCTCGAGATAAAGGACCTGATAGACAAGGATGTCATTGCAGAGGATGGCAAAATAGGCAAATCCCATGACTTGATAATTGATCACGTTGTCTGGACTGTCCAGTACATCGTATGTAGCGTTGGGAAACGATTCCGTCGTAAGAAAATCCTCATTCCGCATACGATCATCCAGAAGTCAAAGCAAAGAAATGAAATTGAGGTATCGGCTTTAAGAAAAGATCTTTTAGCTGATGACATCATTCATGTTCCCCACCAACTCGTGAAAGGGAAATTTGTCGTCATTGAAGGCCGTCGTGCAGCATCACAACCCGCTTCTCTCAAGGTCGCGAACACGGAAACGGGCAGCGAACAACCTGATATGATTCGCGATCCGGATTTACTGACTATGAAGGTGCTTTCCAGATACCGCATCGAGACTTCCGATCGCGTTTTGAACCGTATAAAAAACTTTGTTGTAAATGCCGATACATGGATCATTCAATGTATTCTCATCAATACGCGAGCATGGCCCTTCAGAAAGAACGTGCTTCTCCCCGTGCCTTGGATTACCGGTATCAATATTCAAAAAGCGAGAGTAACTACAGACATTTCCAGTGGCGTTTTGAGGAGCGCACCACGTTATGATCCGTCCATTCACCTGAGCTCATCGGAGACCGATGCTTTCTTTAAATATTTCGCAAATTTGCGAGCTAACGAGAATATATCCGCAAAAAGATAAATGAGATATACAATTAGTTCATCAATTGTGTTGGTGCTCGGCTTTCTTTGTAGCCTTTCATACTGCGAGGCACAGGATAAAAATCCCTCTCACCCTCTTGGTGCACATCTGCTACGGACCTACACGGATGATTTGGACAGTCTGCTAGAGCGCCGGTACATCCGCGTGCTCACGGTTTTCAACAAGACTGGATTTTTTACCGAGAAGGGCCGTTTCTTTGGATTCGAGTACGAGCTGCTCGAAGACTACGAGCAATACTTGAACAAACGGATTGGGCGCAGTGGACTCAATGTTGTGCTCGAGTTCATACCTTGCCAGCGCGATCAGCTGATCGAAAAACTACTAGATGGATACGGTGACATCGTTGCCGCTCAAATGACGAGCATACCCGAGCGGAAAAAGCTAGTTGATTTCACTCGGCCTTATCTCACCGGGATAAAGGAAGTCCTGATAACTAACGAGTGGACTGCGGCGCCCCGAAGCATTGAGGAACTTGCGGGTAAGGAGGTTTTCGTCAGAAAGAACAGTAGCTATTACCACTCTCTGCTTTCGCTCAATGAACGGTTCGCCCGTGAGGGAAAGGAATTGGTACGCATCCTTGAATCGAGTGGGGATCTCGAAACGGAGGACATCCTGGAAATGGTCAGCAGCGGCGCAGTCAGCATGACGGTCTGCGATAGTTACATCGCAGGTATATGGAAGCGCTTGCTCAACCATATAGCTGTGCATGAAAACATCGTGCTCCGTTCCAATGTCAACATCGCCTGGATGGTGCGCAAGAACAATCCCAAGCTGAAGGCAAGTTGCAACAAATTCCTCAAGACGCGTCGGAGGGGAACCCTGCTAGGCAACATCTACTTCAATCGATATTACAGGGAGACGTCTTGGATCACAAATCCGCTGGATGAGAAAGACCGGCGTAAAGCCATGCAGTATGAGGAACTGTTCAAGAAATACGCCGAACGTTACGGCTTCGATTGGCGGTTGATTATGGCGCTCGCATACCAGGAATCGAGGCTCGATCATGGTAAGAAAAGCCAAGCTGGAGCAATTGGTTTGATGCAGATCAGACAGGAAACGTCAACAGACGAGAATGTGAACATTGAGGATGTATATAAGTTGGATAACAATATTCATGCCGGTGTGAGGTATCCTGCGTTTCTGCGCGATCACTACTTTGATTCGCCAGAGATCAGACCCCGCGATCGCATTCGTTTCGCCCTGGCTTCTTACAATGCAGGTCCCACGGCCATCGCCCGGGCCAGGATGCACGCGCGAGAGATCGGCCTGGACCCGGATCGCTGGTTCCGCAATGTTGAGCTTGCTGCACTGCATCGCATAGGTCGTGAACCTACTCGCTATGTAAGCAATATCAACAAGTATTATGTGATCTACAGAATAGCTTACTGAGATCCAAAGTTATCGAATCCCTTGCTGCCTTGTTAACTACTTGGAGTTAAACTAAGATTTATGAAAAGTCGAAATGCCATTGACTCGAATCTTTTCACCATATTTGCAAGCATGCCCAAACAAACACCCTTGGCACTCCGGATTTTGTGCACGGCAAGTATATTTGCCCATGAACCAGAGCAGCCTGGCGACTCTTTCTCTCTTCCTCGCTGGTATGAAGTTCATCAGAGCCTGTTGCATTTCTTCGTAGCGCGCTTCATTACCAACCAAACCAAGACGTTTGACAAGTCTGCTCATATGCGTATCGATCGGAATTACTTCTCGATAGCTATATCGATTAGCGAGAAGAATATCCGCTGTTTTATTGCCAACACCAGGTAATCTCATGAGCCTTTTTTTTGACTCTTCCTTTTTCAGTCTGAGTATCTTTTCAATATTGCCATTGAATTTATTTAATATTTCCTTAGATACGCCCTTTATTATTCTCGTTTTTGTTTTATATAATCCGCCGGTTTTGATCGCATTGCTAATCTCTTCTTCATCGCCATTCGCAAGAGCGCTTGGTGTAATCGCAAATCGCGCGGACAGGTTATTATAGGCACTAACACAATTTTCGCCGCTGGTATGCTGGGATAGGATCGTTAATATTAATAGTTTGAATGAATCATTAGCAGCTTCTTTAGGATATATGCTCAGTCGATGCCACTTTGAACGATACCTGTCTTCAAGCTTGCCAATAAGGTGTGAGTTTAGATTTAGCTGTTTTTTCATCTTCACAATTAAATTTCACTCGATCGTGATTTACTAGGTTCAATATCGATCAGAATATGCAGGCTGGTATTATCATTATTTTGAGATTATATTTATATCATTATATATTTGCATATTATTTTAATTACGATTCCAGATATGTCAAGTTATACAAGGTGTTGTAGTGACTGCGTCTTTCCACTAACTCAAGGAGATTTGTAATGCTCGGGATCCTAAGCACGCGCAAAAGCGATGTATTCGAATATGCCAACACGATGCTGCACAATCTATCTCGAAAAAACAAACATGCTTGGGTGGTGACATCAGAAATGGCTGTGATCCAGAGCTCTAAAATGCTTGCCTCGATTGGAATATTAGCTTTGGTATCCTTCAATGAACCAGTTAAAAAACAACATGCCTACGTTTACGATGGGCAAATCTTTGGTGATATAAAAGAAATGCCCGGTGATCTTGAAAAAATATTCAGATCAACAATACAGACACTTGGCGGAGAATACTCATTAGCTGCGACCGATGGCAATAAAATCGCGGTTGCGCGAGATTCTCTTGGCCGAAGGCCTATTTTTTATGCAAAAAACGAAGAGATTCTAGCCTATGCATGCGAGAAAAAGGCTTTGTGGTCCATCGGCCTGAGAAACGTAAAACCACTACGGGCGGGTACGTCAGCCGTGTTGGACGAAAATGGTATCAAGATCGTTGAAGCTGCTCACTTTAAGAAAAGAGATTTCAAGCAGCAAGACTTTGACAGTATTGTCAAGGAGTACGAGCAGCTTCTTATTCAAGCGTTTGAAAAACGGCTCGAGGGGCAGAAAAAAATTGGAGCCTTGCTATCCGGCGGAGTGGACAGCACGCTCTCGACCATGTTGACGTCAAAGTATGCCCGGGAAATGGGTGAAGAGATCATCGTTTATACGGCAGGTACCAAGGACGCAATTGACGTGGCCTTCGCTGAACGCTTCACGCGAGAATTCGGCCTGAACCATAAGGTTCGAAAACTAGACGTCTCGGATGTCGCTAACTTAATCCCTAAAGTCGTAAAGGCTGTGGAGGAGAGAGATTTTGTCCAGGTTGAAGCCGGCATTGGCGTTTATGCGGCTGAAGAGATGGCCGCTCATGATGGCGTGGAATTGATTGTGTCGGGCCAGGGGCCGGATGAGTTATGGGGAGGTTATCGCTGGTATCCCAGGGTCATCGCCGAAGAAGGATACGACGCTTACTCCGAAAAGAATTGGGGGGATTTAACACGAGCAGATATCGAAACGCTGGACCGGGAGAACAAGCTCGCATGGGCAAACGGACTGAAAGCAGTTTTCCCTTATATTGATACTGCTTTTGTGAACCTCGCAATGAGCGTTCCTCCGCAACTCAAAATCAACTCACCGAATGACGCGATGGGGAAGCGACCCCATCGGGCTTTGGCAAAAAAAGTTGGCATACCCCAAGAGTTTGCCGACCGCGGGAAGGACGCCGCTCAACATGGCACCGGGATTCATGATCTTTTGGATGCAGTTGCCAAGCAGAATGATTTCACACCAGATCTCGTTAGAAAGGTAAACTACAAGAGCGCAGATATTAGTGATGAATATCTGTCGAGCTCGGCACGCTATGGTTATCGTTATGCGGATAAGAAATTGTGGCTTGTTGACGAACACATTCAGTTTTATATAGATTCGGTAGCGCATAGAAAGGGGATACTGAACGAATCTGAAAGAAAAAAAATCGAAACATATTTGGAAAAAATATGAGCATTACAAAGATGTGAAGCATGACCACACGTACATCATGAAGAGTTCATGACTGATGTTCCAAACTGTTTTTTGCATCTTTTGCTGTAATGGAGCGAAAAAGTTCGCCAATTCAGCTCCACATTACATGCGCGCCCCTATGCTCAAGCGAAAAAATAAACTTCCTAAACAGTCGCGATGAGAGTAACTTCAAACAACGCTAAAAAGCTTCTCCGGGAAGGATTTTCCCATACGATAAAAGAAATCGATCTCGTGAAAGCCATGGAACGCTTTCGGAGTGACCTTGAAGCGGTCTTATCGGGGTATCTTCAAAACATCACTACCAATGCAGAACGAGTGCGGTTGATTGCCTTTGGAAAAGCCGCTGTCCCAATGACGAGCTGGTTGATCGACACTTTCGAGTTATCTGGGATCAGGGTAGTTATATCTGCACCGAGATTACCGCAGCGAGAATGGGCTGGCTTCAAATGCTTTGCTGGTGGGCATCCCGTTCCAAATAAACAAAGTCTGCAAGCAGCGCGAGCAGCACTGGAGATCGCCAACGCGGCTGTTGAAAATGACTTGGTGCTGTTTTTAATGTCAGGTGGAGGCTCTGCGCTTATGGAACTCCCCTTTGACGACAGCGTATCGCTCAGGGATACGGAATCGATGTACGGTACTCTAGTTACATGTGGTGCAGACATCGTGGAGACAAACGTAATACGGAAACACCTTTCTCGAGTCAAAGGCGGCCGCCTGGCACTCGCAGCATCGCCGGCACGTCAGGTGACGCTGTACGTATCCGACGTACCGGAGGGATGTGAATCCAGCGTTGCCTCGGGGCCTACCATGCCTGATGAATCGACCCTGGAAGAATTCCGTCAGATCGCTGAACGCTATGAGCTTCGGCAGAAGCTTCCCGCGTCGGTTATAGAGCTGATGAACGATTCCACCCTTCCCGATACACCCAAGCCCGGTGATCCAGCGTTTCGCCGATCCGCATGGTCCTGCGTGCTCGCAAACCGACACGCGGTCGATGCAATGCGACGCTTCGCTGATAATGCAGGATGGAAAGTGGTTGTAGACGACTCACCGGATGATCTTGAGATTTCCACTGCGGCTGATGTGTTGCTCAAGCACCTGGGACAATTGAGAGAAACGTCGCCGGGAACGCCCGTGTGCGTCATCTCAGGTGGAGAATTACGATCACCGGTCGTCGGCTCCGGAGTTGGTGGCCGGAATCAAGCTTTCGTACTGGAATGTGTCCCGCGCATCGCCGGTGAAAAAATAGCGGTGTTGAGCGCCGGAACCGATGGCATCGACGGCAATTCCCCAGCCGCTGGTGCATTGGCTGATGGTTCCAGCGCGCAGCGTGCCAAACGCATGGGATTGGATTCGGCAAGCTTCTCACGAAACTCGGATTCCTATTCATTCTTCAAGAGATTAGGGGATGACATTACCTGCGGACCGACAGGCAACAACGTGCGCGATATACGTGTCTTGCTATCATGGGAATGACCGTTCTCCAAATCGGTTGCTCTTCACCCAATGCAGGATGCCTAGATGTGTATGATTTTGTGGAGGGGTCCAAAGGATGAAGCAGCCGAATACCAGCTGGATAATTCTTCTCTTGGCACCTAATCCAGTAGACAGGGAAAATTGATGCAGCTTTTTATCGCTTTATCCGCATTGGGACATCCCTCGACGGGACGCTCGGTGGGATGGATGTGGCTCTCGTACCAAACGCCGGGTGTGACGTTGAGCGTCTTTTTCGCCCAGGAAAAGTCCTGCTTCTTTTCCGGCTCGACCAGCACGGGGTATCTCAGGTAAACGGGAACGGATCCCTCGATTACGAGCGGCCGTTTGTAACCGTTTTCGTCGCACCAGCGGTGCCATCGTTCGGCGTTCCGGCGTCTCCGCTCGTTGTACTCATCGATTTTGCCGAGCTGGTTCATCCCGATCGCTGCGATCGGTGCCGGCATCTTCCGCCCATAGTGCTCCGGCTGGACGCCGCGCATTTCATCCCCCACCAGAGGTCCAACCCGATAGCGGCCGTGCATTATTCTCGCAAGGTCCCCGCGCCACCAGCGCTGCGGATGCTTGAACAGATAGTAGTTCAATATCACGGTGTGGAGCTGACGCTCGATCCATGTTTCGTCCGGATAAGGAGCCTTTTCCTTGTACGCCCTGAGGCCTTTTATGAGACTCTCGTCGTTCGCGACGGCGAATCCCCCATGAATGGTCGTGAAGACCTTGGATTGCTCGCCCGAGTAGATCGCAACGTCACCGCAGTTTCCGACTTTGATACCTTTGAACTCGGCACCCGTGGCGTGCGCGCAGTCTTCGATCACGAACAGTCCCTTCCTCCTGGCCAGATCGATCACCGCTTCATAGTCGCGAGACACCAACCCATAGAGATGCTGCACCACGACGGCGCGTGTTCTCGACGTGATCTTTTTTTCCAGCGGGTCCGCATCGAGGCCATAGGATTCGAGCTCGATGTCGCTATAAACAGCCTTCACCCCGGCGAACAGGAACGCGTTCGCAACGACGACGCAGGTGTAACCGGGAACGATCACCTCATCCCCTTCTTTCAGGCCGAGCGCATGGAGGCATGCGCTTAGCGCCACCCGGCCGCCCATAAGGGCAAACGCCGCCTTCGAACCGTTCCAGCGTGCGAAGGCCTCTTCGTAGGTGGCGGTTTCTTCCGGTTCGTACCAGCGTGATCTGTCACGGAGCGCGGCTCGGGCCAGGTCGATATCATCCTGATCGAGCGTGACCGAGCCGAGCGAGGGAGATGTCAGCGGGCGGCGGGTTAGGACATTTCGAACGTTTTTTAGCTGCCTCTTCGGAATGCCGGCTACACTGCGGAAATAGTCCATTGGTGAGGAAGCCTTCTCATTAAAGCGATGACATTTTTAACGCCACTCAATCTGTGCAGGGCCAATGATCCGCGTTAAATTATTTTACCTAACCTTGAGGTAATATTAGCATTACTCTCAAGCTCACGCAAAAACTGATCCAGCCAAAGGTAGAGATCCCCAGCTGTCTTGTCTGACGCAAAATCGCTCGGCAAAGCCCTGACAAATAGCAAATCTTTCGAAACATTTGTTGGTGGCCACATGAGTCATGATCACATTTTGAAGCGCTTAAATCAGATGTCGCTTTTCTTCACAGTTCCCTGACACAAGTGCTTCCAAAGCGGCTCAGCCCCAGCGTTGGATGTATATTTTTTTCACACTTTCTCGAGAGGCGGGGCTGATGCAGTTGGGCGCAATCCCGTAACTCATTTAATAACAACAAAATAATGAAGCTGGACAAACTCGCCCGCATGGCATAACACTTGCGCTTACAGGTTTTCGCTATGAAGAAACACCGGGCACATTCCATAAGATTCGCGCATATCATCCTGATCATTGCCCTCATGCTGCCAGCTCCGGCAGCGGCCACCGCCAGTTCGGCAACACTCATCGGATCGGTAGCAGCCCCAGCTGATGACGCTCCCAAGGAGATCCACCCATTTCAAGTGCCACTAGACGAGGATCCTCTGGCACTCAAGCTGCCTCGAGCACAGGCCGTCCGGCTGGCCCAACTTCTCCAGCCGCTCCCCACCAAGTCACCGATCCGCCGCGTCCTCTGGCTCGAAGCGATCCGCGTGTCGGGAAACAAGCGGGCCAAGGAAAAAGACATCCTGCGGCATATCCATCTGAGCCCCGGGGATACCATCAGCGTATCTGTTCTCAAAAAGGAGCGGCTCCGACTGCTGGCCACCGATTATTTCACTGACGTTCATTTTTCCACGCGTCCGGGTTCGGAGCGAGGGGCCGTGATTCTGGTGATCGAGGTCACCGAGCGAAGCTACCCATTGATCGAGACCGGATTTGGGTACCACGACCTCCATGGATGGTTTCTCACTCTGATTGGTTTTCGGTTCGATCACACGTTCGGCATCGAATCGCGAATGAGGTTGGGGCTTCGTCTGGGATTTCACATCGCGGGCGTCGACGCCGAGTGGGAAAAACCAGAACCACCGGGCGGCGGATTCGGCCTCGTCGCGAGGGGGCATCTCTACAGCCAGGAGCATTTGTTCTTTGGCAGCGGCCCGGATACATCCCAAAGCGTTGGCGATTGGCAGGGAACCGACTGGCGGGAGTTCAAGCAGAAAGTCAATCGTTACGGCGGGGAACTCGCGCTTCGATACCGCGCGGGCCGGTCGACGCGCTTTTCATTCGGCATTAAAGCGGAGTCCGTCGACCCGGAGAGCACGTTCGTCGACAGGGACAATGATCTGGATCTCCCGTTCAACAGCTTGCCTCCGGATTTGCAGCCAAACACCGATCGAACGTTGATCACTGGATTTCTCTTCAGAATTCATCGGGACACCCGGGATGTTCCGGCCTTCCCCCGATCAGGTTCGCTCGCACGATTGACACTGGAAGCGAACAGCTCGCTCCTCGGCGGCGACGAAATCTTCTCAAAGGTTGTCGCGGACTACCGCAAACACATTCACATAAAGAACGAATGGACCATTTCCGCTCGGCTGAATGGTGGGGTGACCTCGAGAGGAACGCCTTACTACGAGCGTTTTTATCTTGGGGGCATTTATTCGATTCGCGGCTTCAGAGAGCTCAGCTTGTCGCGCACGACGGGCGATGATGGGTTCTGGCTGGGAAGCGCCGAGCTCCGCTGGCCGCTCGTCGCTTCACCTGGAAAGCCTCCGCGACTGACCGGTCTCGTCTTCATCGACGCCGGCCAAGGGTGGAAACGCGGAGAGGTTTTTTCATCGGACACGATCGAGTCGGCCGTCGGATACGGAATCCGCATAAGACTTCCCTGGCTCGGCATCCTCGGGATCGACGCGGGCATCCCTTTCACCGACGGAAAGACAGGAGAAAGTTTCAGAGTTCACGGATCGCTGGGCTTCTCTTTTTAAGGAGCGGCTCGTGCACGGAATGTCAATACCACCAAAGACCAGAAACAGGCGATCAAGGTGCCGGGCTGAACACAGAGGTGGTTGTGTATAGACGCGCTGCGGCGATAGCGTTCTTCGTTTTGTTCCAACTGTGGGGCAGCACCGCCTCCGGCGAGGAAACGGAAGCGAGACCCACGATTCTCGCCGTGCGCCTTTATATATCCGATGGCATGTTGACGAGTGATGTCAAAAGCACGGGACTCTTCTCCGACCAGATCGTCGGTACCGTTCAAAGCGGTTTACCCGCCATCGTGGAACTGTATTACAGCCTGGATGCACGAAACAACGGTTCGGTCAAGAAAGGGATCTTTTCCTACGAGCTCTGTTACGATGTGTGGGATGACCGGTATTCCATCGAGGCAACGGATACGACTGCATTTTATCCGACATTCGATGCGCTGCGTCAGGCCGTGCAACACATCCGGAATCTTGCTCTTGCACCTGTGCACGAGATTGCGACGAACAAAGAGTACTCGGTTCGCCTCGGTGTTACCGTCAATCCATTGAGCGGTTCCGACCGGCAGAAGATCACCGGCTGGTTGGGTGAAACCGTCCGCGGCAAGTCTACCGAATCGTGGCGCGAGCAGGTGCTGAACCTGAACGATTTGATCAAGCACTTCTTCGCGAGAAGAAAGACCGGCACCAATCAAAGCGAATGGTTCCAAACCGATTTCTTCAGCCCGGAGAAACTCCCGGTGCGAGAAGAGAAGGTGGAGTGATGTCGATTCGGATTCGTCTGGTCGTGATGTGCCTCGTGTTCGCGCTTCTGCCCGCGATTCCCTCGAGCCTTCTGGTGCAGAGCCTCCTCGAGAAAAGCTTCAACGTCGGGCTGAGCGAAACGATCGAGGAAGCGCTGCAGAGCGGTATCGTGATATCACGCGAGCGCCTCGAACAAATACGAATGACTTTCGAGAAAAAAGCGAGTCGTGTCATTTCCAAATTCACGCCAAGCGCCGTCGACTCTTCCACGGTTGCAACAGTGCTTTCACGCGACCCGGAATTTTCTGGCGAGCTGGACGGGTTCATTCTTTTTGGAGCTGGCCAGAGAACCATTGATGATTCAAAAAGACCGGATCTCCCGGAAGAGCCCGGCGCATTCGCCGGCCACCCGGTCTTTTTGCAGCTCACCGATCGAAATGAGATCATTCATCGTCGCCCTGCAATCCCATCGCCGGAGCTGTCTTTTTATGAGACGGCCGACCGCTCGGTCCAGTTCGCTCTGTGGAAACCACGCGGTAGCAGCAAAATTGAAATGGATCGAAATGACGCAAGCTGGTCTCCCTCGCCTCCAGGCTCGCGACCGTCATCGAACCAGAGTGATGGCGATCTGCTTATATTATACTCGCGAACGGACCCGGAATTTCTCGCACAGGCCGACAGGCTGCTGGCTGGACGCCAGATTTTTGCGCAGCTCCGCCTGGAACGGGGCTGGTTGAGCCGAAGTTTCTTCTATCCCTTTGTCATTATATATGCGGCGATTCTCTTTCTCTCTCTGGGCTTTGCGCTCCTGATGGCCGAGCGGTTGGCTTCTCCCATCCGGCGCCTCGTCCATGGAACCAAAGTCGTGGCGGAAGGGAATTGGGACTACCGACTGGAAACAAAAACGGGCGGCGAGGTAGGACGTCTCGTCGAGGCATTCAATGGCATGGTATCGCGGCTCGAAGACCAGCGGCGGAGACTGATCGACATGGAAAAGATGGCCGCATGGAGAGATCTGGCAAGACGTCTCGCTCACGAGATCAAAAATCCATTGCTGCCGATTCGTCTCACGGTAGAAGAATTAAAGGACCAGTATGGCGGCGGGGACGACCGTTACCATGAGCTTCTCACCGAGTCCGTTCGCGTGATTGGGGACGAGCTCAACAGTTTGCAGCGGCTCGTAAAGGAGTTTTCATCATTTGCAAAACTCCCCGAAATATCTCCCAGCATGGCATCGATGGAGCAGCTTGTCGCTGATGTGGCAAAGCTCTATCCGCAGATCTCGATCGACATCGCGGCCGATCCCGAGCTCCCCGAATTTCGATTCGATCCCGATCACATGAGGCGCGTTCTCGTTAATCTGTTCGACAACAGTGTGACAGCTCTGGAAGCGACAAAGGGTGGTCGCATACGAATCACCATCAGCAAGACAGGTGAAGACGCGGTGCTCGTGTTTTCGGACAACGGCACCGGGATTTCTCCGGAGCATCTCCCGAAAATTTTTGATCCCTACTTCACCTCGCGGCGCGAGGGAATGGGGCTGGGACTTGCGATGGTCAAAAACATCGTTCTACTGCACGGTGGGTCCATTGATGTCGAGAGCAGTGAAGGCAAAGGGACAACCTTTATTATAAGAATCCCCATCACCGGTCCCGAAGATGGGTCGGAGCGAACACCGGAGTACGAATGAAAAAGGACCACAGGTTTTCAAAAAAATTCGAGGATGGAAGCGAGCGTTCGCCTTGCAAGGAGATGTCAAAATGATCAAGCGCGTGCTGATTGTTGACGATGAAGCCAATATCCGCCGGACCATGGAAATGATTCACAAAAACGCGGGTTGGGAAACGGCATCGGCCGCCGGGGGCGACGAAGCCCTCGACCTCATGGAGAAGGAGAGCTTCGATGTCGTCTACCTCGACCTTGCCATGCCGGGTCGGGACGGCATCGATGTGCTCCGTGAAATCAAGCTCAAGCGCCCGGATCAAATGGTCGTGATTCTCACCGGTCAGGGGACGATCGAAAAAGCAGTGGAAGCGACCAAGCTCGGCGCGTTCGATTTTCTCGAGAAGGACTGCGGAAAAGAAAAGATACTGCTCGTATCACGGAACGCTCTGGAACACCGGACGCTTGCCGACGAGAACCGGCTGCTCAAGACGAAGGTGATGGGCAAGCAGGAATTCGTCGGAAGGGGGCGCGCTGTGAAAGAGATTTTCGAACAGATCGCCCGCGCCGCTCCGACGAACGCGCGGATCCTGATCCGCGGCGAGTCCGGCACGGGGAAAGAGCTGATCGCCCAGGCCATTCACGAACGGAGCAAGCGATCCGACGGGCCGTTCGTCAAGGTCAACTGCGCCGCGATCCCGGAGGAACTGATCGAAGCGGAGCTGTTTGGAAGCGAAAAAGGCGCGTACACGGGTTCCGTCGAATCGAGAGTCGGCAAATTTCAGGCGGCGCACGGCGGCACGCTTTTTCTCGACGAGGTGGGCGATATGAGCCTTCGCGTTCAAACGAAGGTGCTGCGCGCCATTCAGGAGGGGGAGATCGCGAGGGTGGGGAGCGACAAAACGATCCAGGTGGACGTTCGCGTGATCGCCGCCACGAACAAAAATCTCGAAAAGGAAATTGAGGCAGGCTCCTTTCGCGAGGATCTCTACTTCCGCCTGAACGTGGTTCCGATTGCGGTCCCGGCGCTCCGGGAACATCCGGAGGATATCCCTCTACTGGCCGAAGCATTTATAAAGGATTACTGCGAAGAAAACGGCCTGCCGCCAAAAACGCTCGATGACAGAGTTACCGACCAACTCAAGCGATATCCATGGCCCGGGAACGTTCGCGAGCTCCGAAACCAGGTGGAGCGGATGGTCATCATGTCGTCCGGAAAAACCATCCACATCGGAGACTTAACTGCCGAGCTCCGCCAGGGCACACCGACCGTCGCCGTCCCCGGTTTCACGCCCGGGGCTGATTCGACGGCAGGCGAACCGGCTCGTGGCGAAGCCGAGCCGCGCGAGGGCGGCGTACAAGCACCACCGTCCACCGGCGAACTACAAACACAGGCGCAAGATATACAAGCAGGCTTTGTACCCGATCCTGGAATTCGCTCGTTTCAAGAAGCCAAGCGCCGGTTCGAACGGGATCTCATACTCCAGGCACTCGAGAGAAATGACTGGAATATCACGCAAACGGCGGAAGAGCTCGTTATCGAACGAACGAACTTACATAAAAAGATCAAATCATACGGCCTAACGAGGAACAAAGAGTGAAACAATCTCACACTACCGTGAACCCATGGCACAGGATGGACGATTTGGCCCTTTGATCGAAGAGACGAATGACTTCTTAACTTCGTATGGAAACACAAGCTGGCAATTATTTATACGCACCAATGATAGCTGGCACGATTGTTGGAATAGGTATTATCGGATGTATCAACTGCGTATCTAACAAATGGCGCGGAGGGAAATAAAGAGGTGAGCATGATGATCGACAATCTTCGAGAGCAACGCTTTTCCCGACGCAAACCGCCGTTGAGAACTCTTGTCGGGATTCTCATCTCACTTCTACTTGTTATCGCTTCGCCGCTCCATGCGGAAGAAGCGAAAGATAGCATGGATGAAAAAGGCGCCTTTATCGGCGTCAAACTCATCGGTTCATCTCTCCATTTGGATGACCAGCCGGGTTCGGATTTCTTTATAAAGGACGATGGAGCGGGGATGCAGCTTCATACCGGCTACCGATTCAACAGCGTTTTCGCGCTCGACGTGACGCTGGGCGGTGCCAGGCATGACACGTCGGATCCAAGGCTGGATGCGAAAATCGGCTCGATTCAGATTTTTGCGCTGTACCGTTTTGTCCCGGGGCGCCCCTTCCGTCCTTATATAAAAGGCGGCATCGGGGGATACACGCTCGAGCTGGAAGAACAGTCGGTCGATGTGAGGATCGAAGGAGGCGGGATTGCGTTCGGCGGCGGCTTCGATTATTTCTTCTCACCGCGTTTTTCCCTGGGTGCGGATTTCACACATAACCTCATCAACTACGAAGAAGTGAGCCTCGAGGCGGAGGGTTTCAGCGTCGGTCTTGAAATCGACGAAGAAGGCTCGATGACCTCGCTCGGCATGGCGCTCACCTTCTACTTCTGATCTCTATTTATCTACCGACCAAGGCAGGCCCACCAATGATCACCGAGAATGCCTTGGTCGCTTCGCGAATACGGTCTCATACCTCATGTGCCCCATCAACCTCGCGAGTGTTTCCGCATCACCACAGGTGTGATTTTTTCTCACTTTTTTCCCGATTTCCGCGATCGCGCATCCTTATATATAACAACATAATACGCCGATCCTGTTTGGCACGTGCTCTGCTTTAGCAAATGGACGGTATGACGATTCGCGACGCACTGACACAGAACGGATAGGAGGTTTAGTCATGTCGAAACGTTTTTCAAAACCCAGCAGTACATGTCTCGTAGTTCTCGTCGCGCTCATGTATATGGCGGGGTGTTCCAGCAACGATCCTCTGCTCCCGCTCGATCAAAGCCAACCCCCGAAGCTTCCACCCGTCTCGACCATGAAGATGGATCTCTCTTTCTTCGCCAGCGCACCTGTTAGCGAGACGTCGATCCAAACAGGTATCGTGGAACAGGAGCTGCTTTCCCAGTATCCGACAAAATACAACTTCATCAATGCCGCCGTCCGGGTACTGTACGTGCAGCTGCTCGTGTACGCCGCACTCGAACCGCCGATTGCAGCGTTTCTCGTGGCGGCCCACTCCATACCGCAGCAGCAGCCGGATGGCTCGTGGCTGTGGACCTATATCTTTGTCGATGGTGACATCGAGTACAGCATTTTTCTCAGAGGGAAAAAGCTGCCCGACCGAACCGAATGGAGCATGAGGGTGTCCTCTTCGGACCCGGACATGCCGCTCGACCATTTCCTGTGGTTCGAGGGTGAAGTAATGATTGACGACAGTGCTGGATACTGGCAGTTCTATGAGCCTGCGGATGCGATGTCCGTGACGGTCACCTCAGCAGAAGAGGTAATCTCCGAAACGCCGGGCGTTCCCTCCGTTCGGATAGACTATGAAAACCTACCGGGGGATACGCACATGCTGGCAATACTCGTGAACAAGTCCGGCAGCCCCGACGAAGGTGATACGGTCGAATTCTTCGAATCACCCGCGTTGAGTTACCTGGAGTATCACGACGTTTCCGAAGGATTGGTTGCGAACATCACCTGGTATGCCGACGGTTCGGGAAGCATTGAAGTTCCCGATTACAATAATGGAGAAAAGGCATGCTGGGACGAGCGGCAGCACGACGTTTCTTGTTCGCAGTAACATCATTCATAATACTGCCGATGAAGAGCGATCCCCGCTTCGATGTCTGATCGAGGCGGGGATCGTCTCATATAGCCTTTGCGTGGGGTACCCGCTCCCCGTTTCACATATTCATCACATCAAGAATTGATTCTGGTCCGGATATCGCCCCTAAAACGGCACCCGGAAGACGCGAAACCGTAATGCGGCGAATTCGCCCCCGTTTGTATACAACCGGATGGTGTTATCGGGTTGGATCAACCCTTCCGGCAGTTCAATCAGCTCGCCGATGAACACCGTATCCGGAAGCTCCGCGCTGAAATCAAACACCTGCACATCATTGATCCACGCTGCCGCTGAATCTACGATGATTGGGAACGGCCCCATGATCGGCGGGAGCAGTACCTCCAGGAAAAATGTGTACACAATCGGCAACATGGAAGGCGGATTTACGAACGTCGAATCCAAAAGAGATCCATAGGGAGTCATTGTTCCTATGGTGATTGGGCCAAAAAGCGTGCGCTCAAGGGGACCGCCTATCGGGTAAAGTCCAAAGTTCGCGTTCATGAAATTCTGAACCTTCCCATCCGGTCCTTTAACGAGCGTAACGATCAGCGGATTCGGTGAAGTAATTTCCCACATTTCGGGTGCCGGATGCACTCGGACTTTGTAGAGCCCCTCCTTGCAGCCCGAAAACTCAAAGTACCCATCACGGTCCGTCTGCCGGATAAAGATCACTTCAGGAACGTCGTCCCCCATCACCTCGAGAGTCACCGTGATGCCGGGAATTCCGGGCTCACACCTGTCACACCGATCTCTCACGCCGTTCCTGTTGTCATCCCTGAATACGACACCGGCGATCGTCCCCATCCCAGGAGCGATACCAAGGTCGATCCGAAAACCGATACTAAACGACCGCGGCTCTCCGGTGTGGAATTTCATAGTTACCGGTTCGGTTTTTTCCAGCGGCTCCAGCACGTTATCCGGCCCGAGCTTCGAGCTGTAATCATAGAAAGGAAAGCCGTCGCCCGAAACGCCGTCGAACTCCATCACGGCGATATCCCGCGGCATTATCCACGTGATGACGAAATGAATTGGCGCTGGAATAGGCATGTCGGTGTAGTTCACCAGTTCCACGTCGAAAGAAACGACACCGGCCGTGTCATCATAGGAGAGATTATAGGCCCATACCGCGATATAACCCTCGGCGATAGTCGAATCGGTCGCCGTTCCGAGAAGAAAACTGTCGCCCGCATCCGGGTCGACTTCACCTTTTCCGGAAAAGCCGCTGGGCGACTCGGCCCGTTCTCCCACCATTGTTGGCCGCTCACTGCACGAAAACGCGAGCATCACAAGTGGGAGGAGCAGGGCCGGGACAAGGAAATAGTGGATGAATGATCGCTTCAGCCCGAACATGACCAGTAACCTCCTGAAAGGACCTGAGGGTGGGGATACCTGAAATATACGGCAAAAACGAGGCAATTGGAAGTGCAATGTATCCGCTTATCCAGCCGGCTGCTCGCTTCGCGGACCCTGCAGGTCCGGATTCGAGCAATAAACACGGCACGGTGAATTTTCTCGGTACGCCTGTGTTTACGTGACAAAAGATCTGGCACTTAACTCGTTGGGCTTCCCAAAGGCAACCGCGCAAGGCACATCAGATTGCCCCTTGAAAGCCACGAGAAACCGTGTTAAACAGAAAAAAATTCAAAGGAGGAGAGATGAGACCGAAACGTTTCAGGATCAGCTTTTTTTGCGCAATCGCGATGATGATATTGATCGCCGCGGGTAATGGGAATGTGTGGTCGAAGGGGATCACCTTCGACGAATTCTTCTCACTCGGCAGGATATCCGACCCGCAGATTTCACCGGACGGGGAGCACGTAGCCTTCGTGGTTACCTGGCACAGCAAAGAGACGAACGACAGCAACAGCGACATCTACCTCGTGCCGATAAAAGGCCTCGAGGAGGGCGCCGAGCCCATAAAGCTCACGAACAGCCCGGGAGGTGACTCCCACCCTAGGTTTTCACCGGATGGACGGAACATCGCCTTCACTTCATCTCGATCGGGGAAGTCGCAGGTGTGGATGCTCCCGATGGACGGCGGCGAGGCCTGGCAGCTTACGCATCTCTCGACAGGTGCTTCGAATCCACAGTGGACGCCCAATGGGAAGCACATCTTGTTTACATCGAAAGTGTATCCCGACTGCCCGGATGACGATTGCAATGCAAAGCGCATCGAAGAAAAGGAAAAGAGTCCCGTCAAGGCGAGAATCATTACCGATCTATTGTACCGTCACTGGGATCACTGGCGGGGCGAAAGAAGATCGCACGTATTCGCCGTTCCCTCCGAGGGTGGCAAGCCCATGGATCTAACGCCGGTCTCCTACGATGTACCGACATTTGCTCTGGGTAGCGGGCATGACATTGCGATCTCACCCGACGGCAAAGAGCTCTGCGTTGTTTCGAATACGGATCCCAATCCCGCGTGGAGCACGAACAACGACTTGCTGCTTTTGTCGATCGAAGACGTTCTATCCAAAAAGACAGGGGAGAGTACTGAAATAGAAAAGCCGAAACGCCTGACCAACAACCCTGCGAACGACAATCATCCTGTTTACTCGCCCAATGGACGGTACATTGCCTACCGTGCAATGGCACGGCCCGGATTTGAAGCCGACCAATATCGGCTGATGCTGTACGACAGGAAGAAAAACGAGTTCAACGATCTTGGAATCGAGCTTGCCGACAAATACAGGCGCTCCGTCGGGAGTATTGCTTGGTCGCCGAACAGCAAAGATATCTACGTAACTTGTCAGGATCAGGGATACATATCCGTCTATCTGATCGAGGCGAAAAACGGGAAAGTAAAACAGCTGACGGAGAAGATGACGATCGCATCGGTACGCATATGTTCTGATAAAAAGCGAGTGGCGTTCGTTAGACAGAACGCCTCGATGCCGTACGAGGTCTTCGCCGCCGATCGATCATTCAAAAAAATAAAGATGCTTTCCCATATAAACGATGAGATCCTGGCTTCACTCAAAATGAACCCTCTCGAAGAATTCTGGTTCAAAGGCGCCGAGAACGCGGATGTCCACGGCTGGCTGCTCAAGCCACCGGGATTCAAAAAGGGGACAAAGTATCCCATGATCTTTCTCGTTCATGGTGGTCCCCAAGGCGCTTGGGAAGACGAGTTTCATTTCAGATGGAACTACCAGATGTTCGCCTCACCAGGCTACGTGGTAGTGGCAATCAATCCACGCGGGAGTACCGGGTACGGCCAGAAGTTCACGGACGAAATCTCGCGGGACTGGGGAGGAAAAGTTTACGAGGATTTGATGAAAGGGCTCGATTACGTGCTCGCCGAATACAGCGATATGATCGATCCCGATAGGATTGCCGCAGCGGGCGCTTCATACGGCGGGTACATGATCAACTGGATCGAAGGTCACACGGACCGTTTCAAATGTCTCGTGAACCACGACGGTGTCTACAATTTAACAAGCATGTACGGTACCACTGAGGAACTCTGGTTTCCCGAATGGGACCTCGGCAATACTCCCTGGGAGAATCCCGAGGGATACGCAAAATTTTCTCCTCACACTTTTGCGAAAAATTTCAAGACGCCGATGCTGATCGTGCACGGCCAACTCGATTACCGCGTCCCGTTCGGCGAGGCGATGCAGGTATTCACCGCATTGAGACGGCAGGGCGTGCCGGCGAAGCTTCTCTATTTCCCTGATGAAAACCATTTCGTGCTCAAACCTCAGAACGCCGAACTGTGGTGGAAAACGGTGCACGAGTGGATCGCCGAGTGGGTGCAGTGAGGTGACAGAACTTACCCTTCAAGTGTCCGAAAATCGCTTCAGGGTAATTTGAGTACATTTAATATACATTGAGCGGCCTGCCATGATCGCCCCTCGGCTCATGGTCCTCGCGCGCGTCTAAAGTTATAGCGCGCTGTGGAAATCGCCTCGAGGCGACCAAGGCAGGCTTACTATTGTGAATCGCTTTATGATGTGCCGAATTGAGGATAATCGAATGGTCAGCGGTACAGCCCCCCCATCCGCTCGATCTCTCTCATGACCTCCCGCCGGAGGGCCGCAGGCTTCAACACTTCCACCTCCTCGCCGTACTTTAACACTTCCCTCTTGACCTCCCGGAAATCGCTCACCGGAATGGTGAGGGTGAGCCGCTCATCCCGATCCCATTTTAGCTTTTGATCGGGATGCCACACCTGCTCCTTCACCTGCCGAGAGGCCTGGGGCGAAAAGCGAAGACTCACAGCAACCGGGCTCTTGCCGGTGAATACGCCGAAATGTTTATCTATGTATTCCTTTATTGTGGGAAGATTCCCCGGCACTGGAAGCCTTCGTTCAGAAAACCTTATCTGCCTTACCCGTGAGAGCATAAAGTGCCGCAGCTTGTGCATTTTCCCACAATACGCAATGATGTGCCACTCGCCCATGTAATTGAGCAAGTGAAGAGGAACGATTCTCCGATCGGTCCTTTCGCTTCTAAATGGTAAACAATAGACAATCTCAAGAGTGCGCGGGGGGATCAATGCATGGAGCACTTTATTGAATATCGCTTCATCCACGCCGAAGTACTCGATACTTTTGAGCGTTACTTTTTTCTCGAGATTGTCGAGATCGAATTCCCCAGCTGAGGGAAAGTGCATAGAGATTTTTTCCAGGAAATCCTGTAGTGCCGCTTTGATCTGCTGGCTGGGTATTGTTGCTGCAAGACGCTTTGCGAGGGCAAAGGCGATGACTTCGTCTCTGTGAAGCCACATCGAAGGAAGTTCAAAGCTATCGTCCGTGTAATAATAGCCATGGCGGCTCGAGTCATAGTGGAGCGGTGCATCCAACCGCTCGATAACAAACTGGATGTCTCGCTGCGCAGTTTTCTGACTCACATCGAACCGATCGGCGATGTCACCAGCATTCGAATACTTTCCACGCTTCACCTGTTTGTGGAACCATAGATATCTATCAAAGGCGGTTTTCTTGGACATTTCATCACCTCCCTTCCTTGGGTATCAACGGGGATTGAACGGCGGCCGAATGTCATCCGCTCCAATCGTTCGTGGCAAGGTCGGCGAACATCGGTGATGCTCAGGACATCAACCGAGTCAATTTGTGAATCAATGTCTTTATCTGTATTTTATCCGGTAATAGATACTTTTTCAACCAGCGCAAGTGCGCCGTACGCCAAAAATGGGACAACCCAATGTATTTGAACCGATCGCAGTCCAGTGGTCGGGGAGTGGATCAATGAGAGCAAATAGGTATGTGCTTATTGAGTCTATTTCGGGCATAAAACCCTTTTATTATTTTGAGGAACTCGATCCTCTATAGACGGTAGAATAAAGCGGGTCCGGTTGGAGGTATATGCAATCGGTATCCGTTATTATTTTCAACGCACCTTCGCTACTTGCTCCTCTGCAATGGGGAGGCAACCGAGCGATCAGAAAGTTTTATGCAATCAGCATCATATTGTAAGGGTGGCAGCGCCACCGCAACAAGGGAGGAACAATGAAAGCAAAATTCTTATTTCCGATCATCACTCTAGTTATCTTGGGCTTCTTATTGATGCTTGCGGGCTTGTGCTTTGCCGCACCCGAAGAGACTCCCCAGCAGGGGATCGCCCAGAAAGAAAAGCCTCCCCCCTCACCCCCAACGGAGGTCAGTCCCGCGCGTCCGGAAATCAAACCACCCGTTCCCGTCCACCAGTGCGAACACTGCTGCTGTTGTTGCTGCTGCGGAACGGCAGGGCATGGCAAGCCGTGGGCCAAGGATGAGTTCTACCGGCCATTGCTCGGCCAGGGTCGGGGTAAAGCCGCGCCCCCGAAAGTCCGGATCCTCCACGAAGGCGGCGAGCGGGAGTTCGTCCGCGAGCGCCGCCACATCCGGAGAAAGGCTCATCACGGTAAAGGATTCGCTACATGGCGGTTCTTGGAACACGCACGCGAGCTCGGGCTTTCCGAAGAGCAGAAGACGAAGCTCAAAGATATCGCCTTCAACACGAAACAGGAGATGATCGATCTCAAAGCAGCGCTCCAGAAAGAGAAGCTCCAGCTGAAAAAACTCCTGAGCGCAGAAGAACCGAGCCCCAGAGAGATCAAGCGGCAGCTCGAAGCGATTGCTCAAGCCGAAGTTAATATCAAATACAAACGGATCACTTCGATGATCGAGGCAAAAAATGTGCTCACGGAGGAGCAGAGGGAGCTGCTGCGAGAGAAACGGCAATGCTGCCGCCACGAAGAGTGCTGCGGTGGGCCGCACCAGGTGGGGATCATGGTGGCGGATCCTCCTGATGCATGCCTCGACATATTCCTCGGCGAACACGCCGAGCAGCAAGCCGATCATGCATGCGACCTGCTGAGATTGCAGGAATAGTCGTCACAGAGACTTGAATGCGGCCAATTGGGTGGCCTGCCATCGCCGATACGGTGCCAATAAAATGGCGGAGCGTCTCATTTCGCTCCGCCATTATCTTCAGGGTTTGAAGGAACGGGATGCCTTAACAACATCCCCCGAGCATTTCTATTGATAGCTGTTCCACTTCTCCTCGAGTGCGGGATTGTTCATCGTATCCATCAGATACTGCACATACTCTTCCGCAGTCGCACCCGTGTCGCGGCCCGTCATTACCATTTTCTTCTCGTGGTTGCCGCAGATATCGAGCGCCATCTCGAGCTTCTTCGCCCGATCCTCGAAGCCAATGTGGCGAAGCAGCATCGCACCCGCCCGGATCATGCTGCAGGGATCGGCATATATTGCTCGCCCTTCTTTCACCATCCGCGGCGCGGAGCCGTGAATCGCTTCGAACATCGCGTAGCGTTTCCCGATGTTCGCGCTTCCGGCTGTTCCCACACCGCCCTGGAACTCGGCCGCCTCATCGGTGAGAATGTCGCCGTAGAGATTCGGGAGCACGAAGACCTTGAAGTCCGTGCGGCGCTTGGTATCGACGAGCTTAGCCGTCATGATATCGATGTACCAATCATCGAACTGGATCTCCGGATACTCTTTGGCAATCTCCTGGGCAACGCTCAGGAATTTCCCGTCGGTAGTTTTTACCACATTCGCTTTGGTGACGCATGTTACCCGGTTGATTTTGTTTCTTCTTGCATATTCGAAAGCCAGTCGGCAGATCCGTTCCGCTCCTTGCGTGGTGATCACTTTGAAATCGAACGCGATGTCTTCTGTTGCGTTCAAGCCGTGACTACCCAGGACATAAGCCCCTTCGGTGTTCTCACGGAAAAACACCCAGTCGATGCCTTCGCTGGGAACTTTCACCGGCCGCACATTGGCAAACAGATCCAGGTAACGCCGCATCGCCACGTTGCAGGACTCGAGATTCGGCCATGGATCACCTTTTCGAGGTGTTGTTGTGGGGCCCTTCAACAGTACGTGATGCTTCTTGATCTCCTCGAGAACATCATCCGGGATGGATTTGTTGTGCGCTGCCCGATTCTCGATCGTCAATCCCTCAATGTCATTGAAAGCAACTTTCCCCAACTCGAGTTCCTTCTGGAGGAGAAACTCGAGGATATTTCTGGAATGCTTGGCGATATAAGGCCCTATCCCATCTCCCCCAAGAATTCCGACTTTGATCTCGTCGAGAGTGCTGTAGTTGATCCAGTCCTCCCCGGCTTTCATCCGCTCCACGCGCTCGATCTGCCCGCGGAGAAGATTTTCGAAATGAGCTTTTGCTTTTTCGATTGCATCATCGTACGGCACGATAATCCGCCTCCCTCCAAGAAACACACCATTATGTTTCTCTAGCATTGAGTCTGCATTACGGTAAAAAGGTCGACGATGAGAATCGACCCAAAGCATCTTAGCCGATATCGTTCGATTTTGCAACGCATTTGGTGCTGCGAGGAAATGAGACTTTATCCCACCCTGCGGCCGGAGACAATCTCCGCAGAGGACGAGCTGAGAAAGCTGGGCTTTCCCCAATGGAGGAGTTCACCGATGGCCGGCTCGATTCCAGGCGATTGAATTGAAAGAGCACGACGAGGTTTCCGCCTTGACTCTGATTCTCATTTGTAGTAGAATGAACTCTAGATAGGCATCTAATAGGCTTTTATCAAAGATGATAAATCTGGCGACCTGGAGCGCAGGGTGATGGGAAGACAACCGATGTCAATGCGTAATGTCCACAATGCCGCACACTGGTGGGGTTTTTGGTGTCCCACCGGTATGGGGATAGTGGCGTCTGCGCGTTCGCCCGGTTGTGATTGAATCTGAAAAATTCTCTTACGCGAGACCCACTATCCAACGGATGGTGGGTCTTTTTTTGGGCCCTGGAGGTCGATTTTGGCCGCAGCCGAACACGAAAAGGAGCTCGGTTTTCACACCCCATCGTTGCAGCAGTTACTTGGACGGGTGGAGCAGGGCAGCCAAGCATCTTCGGCAGAAGGACTCCCGCCGAATTGGAATCCCCTGTCTCCGCCTGGCCAGAGCTCGCCCATGATAACCGGTTGTAGGCTGGGGCTGTTACCAAGATACCAGGAGGAAACATGAAATGATCGATACGAAAATAAAAATATGCGGGCTCACCACACCAGAAGACGCGGTTGCGTGCAACGCGTTGGGAACCGACTACCTTGGGATTGTTTTCGAAGACAGCCCAAGACGCGTCACGCTGGAAAGCGCCAAGAAGATCCGCGCTGCGGTGCCGAGAGCGAATCTCGTAGGCGTCTTCGCTGATGCTGATCAAGACTCAATCGTCGAAGCCGCCAGAGCTTGCAAGCTCAGCATGATCCAATTGAACGGCCACGAATCCCCGGAGTATTGCGAGGGGCTCCTATCTAAAACGCTGCTTCCGATTGTCAAAACGTTTCGCCAGCACGAGACATGGGACCCTGCCAGGCTTGCCTTGTACCAAACGATCAGTTATTTCCTTTTCGACCTGGACCGGCCATCTGCAGATCCGGCTCAAAAAGATGCGTCGCGGGGGTTTTGGGCGAAGGCCGCCAAGGCGAGGAAAATGGGGTACCGGATCATTCTCGCCGGGGGTCTCGATCCCTCGAATGTCCGTGGTGCTGTCGAGGCCACAAGGCCGTACTGCGTGGACGTTTGTCATGGGGTCGAAAAGGCCCCCGGTCTCAAAGATTTCGAAGCTGTGAAGCAGTTTGTCGCCGAGGCAAGAGGCTGCTTCGCGTAGCAACCGCCATAAGAGTAGTGGAGTCGGGTTGGTCACTGCGGGGAGATCCAAGACCCTGAAGCTTTCCCGTGGGACCGACCCGACCCAAGAGGGGTGGTCGTGTCCTCCCCCTGAGCTTACGCCCAGGCCCCGACCACCCCGTCCGATGCCCCCCACCCCGGAACTGCAGCATTGCGGGCGCTCAGGGGGACAGCAGTCCCATCCCCTCTCAATACAACGCTCCAAACACACAGCACCTTGAAATGTTAGGCCTGCATGGCGTAAAATGGGGGCTCCGTGTATCGAGTGTCGAGGGATCCCTGCGATTATCCAGGGCCGATCCGGTATCCGCCAGTGCGGCAGGCTCACGTCATGCGTCAGGGTTACATCATGAGGGTCCCCCCACCCACTTCGCGCCCAGAAGGAAACAGACATAAATGATGCTGGTCGTTATGAAAACTGATGCGTCGGTCTCCGAAACAGACGACGTAATCCAAAAGATCGAATCACTCGGCTTGAAGCCTCAGGCCTCCCGCAATGCCGACCATGCGGTCATCAGTATTGTCGGGTCGAACGAGAACATTGAGCTTTCACATATCCAAGCAATGCCCGGCGTGGCGCAGATCATCCCTTCCGCAGATCCGTTCACCCTCGTCACCCTCAAGCACAAACCGGAGCGGACCATCGTTAACGCCGGCGACGTCCCAATCGGCGGCGAGGAGTTCGTGGTGATGGCCGGGCCATGCGCCGTTGAATCTCATGAACAAGCCATGTCGACGGCCAAAATGGTGCACGAAGCCGGAGCGAGAATACTCAGGGGCGGCGCCTTCAAACCGCGTTCTTCGCCTTACAGCTTCCAGGGGCTCGGCGAAGACGCTCTGAAGATCTTGCTCGCCGCCAAGCGCGAGACGGGACTGCCAATCGTCACCGAAGTGATCACTCCGGAACTGGTTCCCGTGGTGAGTGAGTACGCGGATATCCTTCAGATCGGCTCGCGGAACATGCAGAACTACTTTCTCCTCGAAGCTGCTGGAAAAGCGAACAAACCGATCCTCCTGAAGCGTGGAATGATGTCGACGATCGAGGAACTCCTGCTGGCCGCAGAATACGTACTTGCAAACGGGAACAACCAGGTCATACTTTGTGAGCGCGGAATACGGACGTTCGAAAAGGCAACGCGCAACACGCTCGACATTTCCGCCGTCCCGGTGCTCAAGCATAGCTGTCACCTTCCCGTTATCGTGGATCCCAGCCACGCCACCGGCCGCCGTGAGTACATTCCGGCCGCCGCAAAGGCCGCGGTGGCTGCCGGCGCGGACGGAATCCTTGTCGAAGTCCACCCCTCTCCTGAACATGCACTGTCCGACGGCATCCAGAGCCTCTCCTTCGGCGAGTTCAAAACGATGATGGACGAGATTCGGCGAATCGCCGCAGCAGTGGGGAGGCGGGTTGGCACTGCCGACCGCTGATCTGATCAACTCCAATCCGATATGGATACTTCCGTTCAAAAAGCCACGAAAATTCGCGGCACCCTGAGGGTGCCCGGGGATAAATCCATCGCTCATCGAGCCCTGATTCTCGGCGCTCTGGCCCGCGGGAAACAAGTTATCGAAGGCATCCCGCGAGCGGAGGACGTGGGGAGAACGGCATCTTGCCTCCGCACGCTCGGTTGTTTCGTAGAGGAAATGCCCGACGGACAGGTGTTGACGATCTCCAAGCGCTGGATCACAGGACAGAATCTCGATGCGGGCAACTCCGCCACAGCGGCCCGCCTCCTCCTGGGCCTCGCTGCGGGAAAAGGACTCGACTGCATCATCGATGGAGACGAATCTCTCCGCAAGCGCCCGATGTCCCGCGTCGTAGAGCCCCTCAGGCAGATGGGCGCCGACATCCATTTGACGGGCGGTGACCACTTGCCGTTGCAGATTACGAGAAAAAAACTGTCCGGAATCACTTACAGGATGCCCATGCCAAGTGCGCAGGTAAAGAGCGCCGTGCTGATCGCTGGGCTCTCCGCGGATGGCGATACAACGGTGATCGAAGAGCAACCATCGAGGGATCACACCGAGAATTTGCTCGAGGCGATGGAAGCAACGATCAGCAGAGATGAGGGCACAGTGACCGTAACGGGGGGATCGTCTCTAAAAGGAATTTACGTAACGGTGCCAGCTGATATTTCCTCTGCGCTGTTTTTTATCACAGCAGCTGTTTGCCTTTCCGACTCCGAAATATATTTCATCCACACAGGAGTAAATCCGACCCGCACAGGAGCCATAAAGGTGCTGCAAGAGATGGGGGCGGATATCTCCATCGAAAACGTTGACACGGAGGCTGGCGAACCCGCGGGCGACATCATCGCCCGGTCGAGCTCGCTTCACGGCATCGACATCGATCCAGCGCTCGTACCCACTCTAATAGATGAACTGCCAATCCTCGCCGTTGCGGCCACGCAAGCCGAAGGTGTGACGACCGTGCGGGGAGCGGGAGAACTCCGGCACAAAGAATCGGACAGAAT
Organism: Candidatus Latescibacterota bacterium; assembly: GCA_011772205.1. Lineage (GTDB taxonomy): Bacteria > Krumholzibacteriota > Krumholzibacteriia > WVZY01 > WVZY01 > WVZY01. The sequence goes on along the minus strand of WVZY01000003.1, from coordinate 5,152 downwards.
CCGGGCAATCGTCCAAAACCTCTCCCTGCTCGGCGCGAAAGTGACGGAGCTCGAAGACGGCTTCTCCGTAATGGGTCCCTGCAGTTTGAAAGGGCGGGCGGTTTCCTCATTCGGCGACCATCGTATCGCGATGGCGTCGTCCATAGCCGGTCTCTTCGCCGAGGGAACCACTCGAATCGAAAACAGTGACGTTGTCGGTGTTTCTTACCCGGATTTTTATCGAGACCTGATCACCCTGGCAGCATGACAGCAGGGGGAGTTGTGCATGGCAAGAATCAAGCGAACTCGGAACACCAGAAGGAATCAAATTGCCCAGTTCTGAACCCGAGCAACTCTACTGCCTCATAGGGGACCCAGTTGAGCACAGCCTGTCCCCTTTCATCATGAACCGCGCATTCTCGGAAAGCGGCATCGCGGCAACTTACACATCCCTCCGAGTCGAGTCCGACAGTCTGCTCCAAACCATCGATGATCTCCGAGACATGGATTTTACCGGGGTGAATGTCACCTATCCTCACAAGGAAGCCATTCTCGCATGTGTCGACCGTCCATCGAAACATGTGGAAGTCCTGAAAGCGGCCAATACGCTCCACTTCACGAAGGACGAAATCCTCGCTTACAATACGGATGCCACCGGAACGGTCGTCGCTCTGCAACGGTTCGGAAACATCGAATTGGAAGGCAAAAAGGTGTTGATCTTCGGCGCCGGGGGCGCGGCCCGGGCCGCGGCATACGGCGTTCTCGAGGCGGGGGCCGAAACCGTCACTTTTTTGGTACGGGATCCATCCAGAGCGGAGGAAAGCATTTCACATCTCCGTATCTTTTTCGCCGGCAAGAACATTAGCATCCTCTCTACGAAGAGCAAGAAAATGCACTCCCGGAGGGAGGCGGCGATCATCGGCTCGGATATCCTGATCAACGCAACACCGGTGGGGATGGTGGGAGAATCCCCGGAGGCGGCCGGCGACGGCGCCCGGTCCGGTGCGATTGCCGGGAGCCTTGGCCCATCCCCCTCGCTCGTCAAGGATCCTGGTTGGATTCGACCAGCGCACTGCTGCTTCGATTTTGTGTATCATCCCCGGGAAACGGAGTTTCTCAAAATGGCAAAGGCGCGGGGCGCGAAGCGCCTGGATGGACTCAAGTTGCTGGTCGCGCAGGCTTCGGAAGGATTTCGCTGTTGGACGGGACGACCGTTCGACCTGGACAAAATGACCGACGCACTGGAATCCCATCTTGCCGGTGGCGGCGGCTTGCGGCAGTATTAAATGAGTTGCCGCATGGAGATCTTTCTATGACACCAATAGAACTCACCTTGAAGCTCGCGTCTGATTTGCACTCGTGCCTGATTTCTAAAGTCGTGGGCTGCGCAAAACCACAGCAATAAGAGGAATGAACGGAAAGATGCCCCTTCGTTTTCTAACGGCCGGTGATTCACATGGAGACGCCCTTGTTGGGATCATCGAAGGCCTCCCGGCCGGCATCCCCATCCCGATTCGTGATATCCAGCGCGACCTCAAAAGGCGGCGAAAAACATACGGACGAAGCGGGCGGCAGAGGATCGAGACGGACCCGGTCGAGATTGTTTCCGGCATGTGGCGTGGCAGAACGACGGGAGCTCCCGTAGGCATCCGGATACTCAATCTGGGAAAAGCGCCGGGCGGTAAAAGGGGTGGAGCTCCTGGCACCGTCCCCCGGCCTGGACATGCAGACCTGGCGGGGTGTCTGAAGTACGGTCTGGATGACATTCAGCCAATTGCTGAACGTGCAAGCGCCCGCAGCACGGCCATGCGCGTCGCTATCGGCGCCGTGGCAAAGGGCGTGTTGAAACGGTTTTCGGTTGAGATACTTTCCCACGTCCGATCGATCGGCGATATCGATGCCGATCCGGATACATCGTCCCTCGATCGACTGATGAGCCGTGTGGCACGCTCTCAATTATATTGTGCAGACGCCGCGGCAGAGCGGAAGATGATCGGCCTCATCAAAACGGCGTGGAAAGAAGGCCACACACTCGGAGGATCGATCGAAGTGATCGCTTCCGGCGTTCCACCGGGTCTTGGGAGTCATGCTCATTGGGATCGCAAACTCGATGCACGTCTCGCCGGTGCACTGATGAGCATCCAAACGGTGAAGGCGGTCGAAATCGGTGCAGGGCTCGAGACATATAAAAAGCGTGGCATCGAGTCACAGGACGCAATCGTCCTCTATCGGGGTAAAATCAAGCGGCCGACGAACTACGCCGGCGGCATCGAGGGCGGCATATCGAACGGTGAGAATATTGTCATTCGCTCATATGCCAAGCCCATTGCAACCGCCCCGAAACAAGCTCCGACAATCGACATGAGCACGCTCGAATCCCGTGAAAGCCCCTACGTGCGTTCCGATGTGTGTGTGATTCCCGCGCTGGGCGTCATCGCGGAGGCCGTCGTCGCTTGGGAGCTTCTCTGTGCGATTCTCGAAAAATTCGGTGGCGACCACATCGAGGAAACCCAAGCGAACTTCATCGCTTACGTCAAATCCATTGGAAAGAGAACAAAGAGGTGAGCGAAAAAAAGAGTAGAAAAACGACGCGAAGAGCGAAGCCACCTCTGGTCGTGGTAACCGGTTTCATGGGAACCGGAAAAACAGAGGTGGGCCGACAACTCGCAGAGATTCTCGGATTGGAGTTCGTCGATACGGATCTGCTCATCGAGGAGCTCGAGGGGATGACGGTCACCGGGATATTCCAGACACGCGGTGAGGAATATTTCCGCGCTCGCGAAGAAGAAATATGTGCCAAGCTGTCGAAGCGCTCAGGTCTTGTCATAGCGACAGGAGGTGGAACCCTTCTCAACGAGAAGACGTTTGCCGCATTTTCCCAGACAGGTCAGATCATCCTCCTCACCGCTTCGGTGGATATGATTTGCACAAGGATAAGAGAGAGTCCCCTACGCCCTCTATTGCTCGAGGACAAGATCGAGTTGCCGGACGATCAGTTCCGCGAGCGGATTCTACGGATTCTTTCCGAACGCGAACCCGTCTACAGGCGAATACGGACAAGGGTCGATACCACATATCTCAACCCGCATGAGGCCGCTGTTCGAATTGCTTCTTCTATCAACATTCCTTCCCGGACAATCAACATCCGAGTGCCGGCAGGTTCGATATGGGCCAGGCCGTCCGACACTCCGCAGCCAAAAGGGCGGAAATCCCACACTGCTCTCTCCACCATCGAGATCGGCTGCGGCGTCCTGTCCAAATTGGGTGATCGTTTGAAATCACTTGGACTTACATCGGGGGCCTTCCTGATCGTTCCAAACACGATCTGGGAGCTTTATCTGGACCAGATCGCCGCATCGCTCGATGCCGTTTCGATCCCCTACGAGAAAATCTTCATCCACGACGGCGATTCGGAAAAGACTCTCGAACAGGTGAGCAAGGTCATCGAAGAACTCGCCTCCCATGGGGCCGAGAGAGATTCCGTCATAGTCGCAATGGGCGGTGGCGTAACGGGAGACATTGGCGGGTTCGCCGCTTCGACCTACATGCGGGGGATCCCTCTGGTCCACGTTCCGACGACACTGCTGGCACAAGTGGATTCAAGCATTGGGGGGAAAGTCGGCGTGAATCACGCATGGGCGAAGAACCTCATCGGGAGCTTTTATCAGCCGCTTTTAGTGCTAACGGATCCGTGTTTGCTTCGCACGCTCCCTATCGAAGAGATCTCGAGCGGTATGGCGGAAGTCGTCAAAACAGCGATCATCGGCTCCCCCAACCTGTTCGATTTCATCGAGAGGAAACTTCATGAATATCCCAGCGATGAACTAAAGCAAACGTCTTTCCTCGAACGATGCATCACGGAGTGCGCCGCCATCAAAGCATCGATCGTCGAGAAGGATCCTTTTGATCAGGACGAACGGAAGATCCTCAATCTCGGCCACACGCTCGGTCATGCACTCGAGGCAGTGGGGGAGTATTTCGAGCTATCCCACGGAGAAGCCGTGTCCATCGGGCTTGTCGCAGCGGTGCGCATTGCCGTTTCGAGAGGCCTCGTCGATGAGGAGTTTCTCCGGCGCACGATGACGATTCTCAATCGATGCGGCTTGCCCGTGACCGCCCCTCCCTATAATGAAAAGTCGATCGCGCAAAGTCTCCATCTGGATAAGAAGAAGCAATCAGGCAGGTTCCATTTCGTACTTCCCGTCCGCATTGGATCCATCATGGCTGCAAGGGTGGTAACCGACGTCTCCGAGGCGGAAATGCTGGCCGCCCTGTGGAAAGGAGCAGAATGAAGATACTTGTCATACACGGACCGAACCTCAACCTGCTCGGCAAGCGGGAACCCGACATATATGGGTCGGATAGCCTCGAACAGATCAACGGCCTCATCCAAGAGCATGCCTCCGTGAAAGACATATCTATTGATTTCTATCAAAGCAACCACGAAGGCGACATCATCGATCGAATTCACAGGGCCGCAAGTGAGGGCCCCGAAAGATGCGATGCCCTGGTGATCAATCCGGGTGCTTTCACCCATTACAGCATTGCCATCCGGGATGCCATCCAGGGAACCGGCCTCCCCGCAATCGAGGTGCACCTGAGCAACCTTGACGCCAGGGAGCCTTTCAGGCAGACATCCGTCATTGCGCCCGTCTGCCGCGGCCGAATTACCGGCCTCGGTTACCGAGGGTACCTGCTTGCGATCGATGCGCTGGGTGAAATAGCAGGGTAATCCGCGCGGGTGTCTCGAAACGGACACCCGCTTTCCATCCTATCGGCTCCTCAATTATATACACTACATAGTCCTGCCCACCTAGCAGCGGCGACAGGTCCGTTAAATTGCTCCGAGGCGCAATGCCTCATCTGCTATATGTGTTGCAATATCAGCATCTTCCTTATTGCAAGCATTTGGCATCCAGATTGCACTCTGGACGAGCCCGCGTTCACGCGCGTACCGTTTTCCTCTGCATCGTTGTGCTGTTTGTCGCGGATTGTATGAAGGAGGTGGGTGATGCCCAAACAACACATCCTGTTTCGTGGTTTCGTTCTCTTTCTCGTCGCCTCCCTGATTCTCCCCGGATGTCATGTGAGAACACCTTCCCATCCGGAAGCCCCAAATCAACCGAGCGAACCCAAGCCCGACGTCAGCGGTCTGGCCAATGGCACCGGGGCC
>WVZY01000071.1 GCA_011772205.1 Candidatus Latescibacterota bacterium | reverse complement strand
TAATACTGCACGCCGGGATCTGTGCGGGGGCCGTTGGGTAACTAGCGGTCCTACCGCGATGACGCCACTTGAATTCTGTAACGAAAGGTATCGACATGAAAGCACCAGACGACCAGGATTCGGTCCTAGCCCGATATATGGAGGGGCCAGCGTTACTTGAGCGTGCCCTTGCTGGCATCCAGGACACTGATCTGGATGCCCCTCCGTCGCAGGGAGGCTGGACGATCCGGCAGATTGCACATCACATCGTCGACGGAGATGATCTCTGGAAGACATGCGTCAAGGTGGCGCTGGGGAACGAGCAGGCTGAGTTCTCGCTCGAGTGGTATTGGACGCACCCGCAAGAAGTTTGGGCCAAGAGTTGGGCTTATGTGAACCGTTCCCTCGACGTGTCGCTGGCCCTACTCCAGGCCAACAGAAACCATATCCATCGACTCCTGGGACAGGTGCCGGATGGATGGCATCGTTCTGTCAAATTTCGAAAATCCAATGGGGAGACCGAGCGGCTGCCGGTAGGTGCTGTCGTTGAGATGCAGGCTTACCATGTCGAGCATCATGTGAAGCAGATACGCGCCATTCGTTCAGAGATTGGTGGCGTCTAACACGCCGTATCTGGACTCCTCTTGCAAGAGGTTTCTTTCAGGGTGATGACGTGGGGCAGACTGCAGCCGACGGCATAGTGTCCGAAAAATCGACCGCTGCATTGGTTTACCGATTCTCGGGTTCTGCTCGGAAGCTAGCAACTGCCAGGTAATGAGAGTGTTATGCTGCCTCAATGTCCTGGGCTTCAACCGAATTCAATCGAGTGTTGAATGCGACTTCCTGGCCCGCGACGTTCTCGGTTAACACAAACGAGCCTCATTTGGATGATTTCGGTTCTTAAGAAAGACAGAGAACATTCCGAAGAGGATTACTCCCGGGGAGCCCGAAAGGACTCGAACTCTCCGTAAACCATTTCGAACACTTCCCTGAAAGTTTTGGCTATCGTCTCGTCTGCGGAGCCAATCCTGTGCTCCATCTTGCAAGGCGCTAATATCTGGGGCTGCTAGTCTCCCTTGAACCGTTTCCGCTGACCCTGAAGATAGTCATCATCAGGATCGATCGCAATCGCGCGGTCGATCACTTCGATTGCCTCCTTCGCGCGGCCGAGCCGGAACAGCACCTCGGCCAGCGTGTCGAGGATCGCGGTGTTCTCCGGTTCCATCTCGGCCGCACGACGTGCGGCGTCGAGCGATTCCTCGAGATACATATCCGAGGTAGCACAGTACCACGCGAGTGCATTTAGCGAACCCGCGTCGGCGTCCTCTCGCGCGAGCGTGCGCACGAGCGTCTCGCCGATCTGCTCCCGTTCGCGCTCGACCGCCTCAGTGTTGCCGGTGGTGTCGAAGTGCTCCGCGTACCGCAGGTGGGCGCGCAGCAAGTCGCTCGCCTGATGGAGACGAAACACGCGCTCGAGCTCGTTGATGGGGTCGGAGTGATCCTCCACACGAAGCTCAATGTAACGCGTCCGGTACTCGGGGTAACGTTGGCTCGGGCGCACAACCAGCAGTGCCGCCGATTGCTGCCCGCGACGGTCGCCGCCTGCTCCCTGAGCGGCGTGGAGCGCGGCGATCAATCGTTCGGCAAGTTCTCCCCCGGTTTCAGAGAACGCGCGCACCATCTCGGAAACGACTTCCGGCCCAGCGAGGATGTTGCCCTGGACAGAGAATCCGGTGCCGGTTGTGTCACCTGCCCACGTGAGGCATTTGCTGCCGGTAAACGAAGCCGATCGCCCGTGCGCGTCGACAATTCCCACTTGGCGGTTTTCGCGCCCGGGATCGCTCGCAAGAAGCAAGTCGAGAACTTCCTGCGCGGAGTATCCGGCGCGTAACATCGCCAGCCCCCGCGGACCGAACGACTCGTTGGTCGACGCTTGCGTGGCGATCGCCCCTACACCGGCCTCTGCCCACGGTACGCCCGCCCCTACGCTGAAAGCGCGCGACTGAACGGCCACGCCGAGTTCCCGAGTCTGGGGATCATAGGCAACGATTGAAAAGGTCCCTCTAGGGACACCGGCGAAGACTGCTGCGCCGCCTGCCATAGCCACAGCGAACATCAGGACAACGATCCGTCTTACAATCATGATGACACTCCTCCCGGATTTGCATGACCCGGTATCGCGAGCCCGCGCGTTTCGTTCAGTGTACTACATTGGATAAGCTGCGCGGAGCATTAATTGGCCAGATAGCGTTGACGAAACGCGCGCGTAGTTGTCGGCGTATCCAACCGCATGCGAAGTTGTCGGTGTATCCGCTTTTTTTTAATGAAGGCCTGTGTGTTGGTCACCGGCGGCGTCTCTTGCACTTGCAAAGTGCAGTGAACTCTAAGGGCTGAGAAACGCGCGCGAAGAAGCATTGGCGTCGTGGAATCTATGATATAATAGAATCGGCGTAAATACAAAGATGGCAATACGGACTATATCCTTGGGGGCTACAACCGTTACTGGATATGCTCGAGATGATATTCACCGAGTTTTCGCGTTATCTGCCCGAGGAGAATGGGGCTGCAGGCAGGGAGTAAGCGATGTTTAACAAAAAGACGCCATATGCTCTGCTTCAAACGTTGTCCTTAGTGCTCTTGTTCATTTTTGCTTATGTCTATGCAACAACTGTTGTCTTGGTCGACAGCGATCAAAATCTGGGGGACGGGCGCACTTTCTCCATCGCGTTAGGGGATGTAGATGGGGATAACGACCTCGATGCGTTCATTACATATTATATCCAGGCCAACAAAGTGTGGCTGAACGACGGAAACGGCACGTTCACGGACAGTGGCCAGAGTCTTGGCGGCACATCAGGACACGGAGTTGCTTTGGGCGATCTGGATGGTGACGGCGATCTCGATGCCTTCGTCGTGTTCAACGCATCTTTCGACAAGGTATATCTGAACGATGGCTCGGGCGTATTCTTGGACAACGGCCAGGACCTCGGCAGTACGGATGACTGGGGGACGTTTGTCAGGCTTGGCGACATCGATGGCGACGGTGATCTCGATGCGTTGGTTGGGCTGTATCAGCATGCGAACAGAGTTTGGGTAAACGATGGCAGTGGCAATTTTTCCGATTCGGGCCAGCGTATCGGCGGCGTCGACTCCGGGGGGATGACAATCGGCGATTTGGATTCCGACAACGATATCGACATTTATCTCACCAACAGCTCAGCTACCGACCAAGTGTTGCTGAACGATGGCGCTGGAGTCTTTGTCGATAGCGGTCAGAGCTTGGGGCCGAGCGACGGCCATGGGCACGCAGCCCTCGCGGATCTGGACGGCGATGGCGACCTCGACGTGTTTGTGACCAACTCGATGCACGGAAGCAAGATATTCTTGAACGATGGGGCGGGATTCTTCCAGGATTCCGGTCAGTCCTTGGGACAACGCGCCCAGAAGATCTGCCCTTCGGATCTGGATGGCAACGGCACCGCGGATGCGATCACCACCCATATGGAAGATGGGAATCCGATATGGATCAACGACGGAACAGGTATCTTCACCGCTGCCGGCCAGAGCGTGGATGAGACGAATGTAATCAGCATTTGTGCGGGAGACGTGGACGCTGACGACAAACCCGATGTGTTTGTGGGTAAGCTCGAGGGTTATGGGGGAAACAAGCTGTATTTCAATCGGACGATTGTGCCCACGCAGCCTTTCAGTTGGGGACGAATCAAAGCACCATTCGAGCGCAAGTAGCAAATCAGGAGGCTGGTGTGTAAATTTCCACGAGCGATTCAGGCCCCTCTTCTCATTCCTGGAGTTCATCCTGAAATACAAACCAAGCGAAAAATTCAGAGCACTCCGAAGAGTAACGAACGTGGAGCCGGGTGACAGTCGAAGGAAGCTCTCATAACATACTTGCACCACGGCCGAAACAGATCGACAATCAATCCCGTATTACCTCCTAACGAAAGGTGAAATTTGTGACAGACCAGCCCACATCGCCTCAGAGCCCAGTCCCCTCGGATGACACCTTACCCGCGCGACCGATTGCCTGGGGACTGCTGCTGATCCCTGCTGTCGCCCAGCTCCTCTTGCATATCCTCACCAACGGGCGCTTCGGCATCTTTCGCGACGAGTACTACTACCTCGCCTGCGCCGCCCGTCCGGCGTGGGGCTACGTCGACCAACCGCCGCTCTCGATCTGGTTGCTTTCGGTGTGGAAAGCCGTGTTCGGCGACTCGGTGCACTCGATTCGCGTGCTCCCTGCGCTTTGCGGCTCGGGTCTCATCGTCCTGACGGGAGCTGCCGCCGCCCAGCTCGGCGGTGGTCGCTGGGCGCAGCTCCTCGCCGGCCTGGCGGCCGCCATTGGGGCCGCAGGATTGGTGATCTGCGGATTTTACTCGATGAATTGCTACGACCTTTTGTTCTGGCTGGGGGCATATTACCTGCTGATCCGTATCGCGCGTACGGGCGACGGAAAGTGGTGGCTCTGGATGGGGATTGTCCTCGGGCTCGGACTGTTCAATAAGATCGGGCTTTTCGTGTTCGGGCTCGCCCTGTTGATCGGGCTCCTCGCAACGAGGCACCGGCGGCACTTCGCCGACCGACGGTTGTACCTGGCGGGCGCAATTGCCGGTGCGTTCGTCGTCCCGTACATATTATGGAACGCCGCCAACGAGTGGGCGACGCTGGAATTCATCGAGAACGCCAAGGCGGGCAAGATCGCTCACTTCTCACCCATGGAATTCCTGAGCGAAAACTTGCTGGAGGCCAACCCGGTGACGCTGCCGTTGTGGGTGGGCGGCCTAGCGTGGTTGTTTCTCGCCCGACGGGCGCGGCGCTACCGGCTGGTCGCGTTGATGTTCGTCGCGACGTTCGTGATCCTGATCGTCCAGAAGAGCAAGCCGTATTACTTCGCTGCGTCGTTTCCCGTGTTAATGGCTGCCGGCGGTGTGGCATGGGAGCTATGGACGAAAGAACGTCGATGGCGGTGGGTAAGATGGGTATTGGTGGCCATTTTGGTCATCGGCGGTGGCGTGATGGCGCCCATGGCGGTGCCAATATTGTCTCCGGAAGGGACGGTGGCGTACGGACGACGGATGGGTATCGTCCCCGCAGCACAAGAGGTCAGTCACACGAGCGCTTTGCCGCAGTACTTCTCGGACCGGTTGGGATGGGAGAATCTGGCTCGCGTCGTCTCGGAGATTTACCGGGGCCTACCGGCTGACGAGCGTGATCGGTGCGTAGCATTGGGATGGAACTACGGTCATGCGGGATCGTTGGAGTACTGGTCGCGACGCTATGATCTGCCGCCGGTCTATACCACCCACAACAACTACTGGATGTGGGGACCGCCAGCCGGAGCCGGTGACATTATGATCGTCATCAGGGGCAGCCGCGAAGGGTTGGAACGGTTGTTCGACGAAGTGATCGAAGCGGGAGTAGCGGAGTCACCGTATGCCATGGAGTCACGAATGACGATATGGATATGCCGGGGATTGCGGCGGCCGATCGAGAATATTTGGAAAGACTACAAGGCGTTCGGCTAGCGCGTTAGAAGACTGAACTCACAAAAGGTTCCAAAACATTCGGCAAAGTGTAACGACTGGATGCCGGCGATCGCTCGGGCAGGTCATACCCGACCAACCGCGCGTACGCTTTTGACTATACGTTAGCCCAACAGTTTATGTGCTCTGGGCAAGTCTTCTTCCGCGACGGCGATTACGGCGCCGGTCTTTTGGGTTTTCCTGAGTGCGGTGGCATAGGCGTATCTTACATTGATGCCGGCGCGGGCGAGTTTTTCCATTGCCTTGGCAAGCGACCCCGGGCGGTTCTTTATCTCTATGTACAGCACCTCTTCGACGGTAAATGAGTACTCCATCTTTGTCACCTTCAGCTGAGCCAACTCAGGATTGACCACCAACAGGCGGATCAGCCCGCGTTTCGCGGTGATGTCCGGGGCGGAGAGGGCGAGAAGGTTGATCCCATGGTTCGCCAAGTCACGGCAGAGGCGGGCGAGCGAACCTGGCTTGTTTTCGAGTTTGACGTTCAGCTGAGTGGCTTTAGGCATAAAAACCTCCAAAAAATGTTTGCGCGACCGGCTATTCCTTGTAAATTCGAGGATGTTCGCAATCGACTTATTCCTTATTGTAGCCCGGCACGTTTCTGTAGTCTAGTTCGAATCGGTCCGAAGGCGTCTTCTGTGGGAAGAACTGACGCATCATGCCCGGAATACCGTAGATTTGAGCACCATGAATGTCGTAGAATGTGCGAAACTCAGGGAGGTTGGCTGGTGCTCGATACAATGATCTTCCTGCAGTACTTTGGATCAAAAAAATGATAGCGGACCTCGAGTTGAACTGCATGCAGGTAAAACCTGGGGCAAACAACAAAAAGGGAGGACTGATGATTAACCGACTACTGGCGATCCTGTTATTGAGCACGGTTGCGCTTGCTGGTTGTGGAAGTGCGGAACAGGGAGATGAGAATGCTTCGAATCAGACCACAGCAGCGAATGATGCGTATGAACAGCTCCTGAAGAAACGGAGAGAAGTCGAACCAATAACAGAGAGGCTGGCAATCACAAAAGAGTTCCTGGACGAATTTCCGGAGAGCGAGCACACCGCTAATGCGCTAGCCGCCGTTTTCTACTACCAGGGGGAGGAACTCGGCGACATGTTGGGTGCCATCACCTACGCCGAGGAAATTCGCGGCGCGATCGATGATCCCGAGATCGCGAAAGAGGTCGACAAGAAGTTGATCGGGTTCTACGGAGAATCCGGTGCAACCGGGAAAATGATTACGCTCGCAGATCAACTGGCCGCTGCCGGTGCACTCGATTTTGACGACCACTGGAACATCATCGAAGGTGCGGTCAAAGCCGAGGAATGGAAGTTGGTAAGGGACTACTGCGCCAAGGCCCGTGGAATGACGAATGCCGAAAGTTACCGGGCGGATCATCCGGACAATGATCTCTCCGAAGAGGAGGTTGCAGAAGCCGTCAATAATCGCGTGGGAATGCTGTTGGTCAAGGATGGATGGGCCCGGGCCAACCAGGGACAGATAGATACAGCGCTGGCTGACTTTGCCAAAGCGGACAATCTGATACCCCGATATTACTTCGACATTCCTGAATATGATCTCAATATATACTGGGCGAAAACCCTTTTGATGAGAAAAAAATTCGAGGCCGCCATTGAACGGTTTGCCATGAGTGGCCTGGTCATGGGGGAGGAGGAGGCTCTAACCGGTCTGAAGGAAGCCTATATCGGAATTCATGGAAGCGAGTCTGGTTTTGAGGCGTACGCCGCTAAGCTGCATCTTAGCATCGCCAGGACTATCGATGACTTCGAAATGCCCGACTACGAGGGCAATCGGCACCGCTTCTCTGACCTTCGAAGTGACGTGACGGTTCTCACTCTCTGGTTTCCAACTTGAGGGGGGTGTCGCGTGGAGTTGCCACGCCTCGAACCCCTGTGGCAGAAGTATCGTGACAAGGGCTTGTCCATTGTGGCCGTCGAAGCTACACGTGATCGTGAACGTGCTCTCAAGTTCATAGATAAACACAACCTCACCTACCATCTCCTCGAAGCCGAGGAGGAGAAACGCGTGGTCAAAGAGAAGTTCGGCATCAAGTGGTTTCCAACGTCGTTCCTGATCGATCGCGAGAGAAGGATCATGATTTGTCACGTCGGGTTTCGCGCGGGCGATGAAGTGAAGTTGGAACAGGAAATTCTGAGGCTTAGTACAAACTAAGGGTTTCGAGATTGTTTCGGCCTGCCTGGACTCCGCGGGCAAGACGATATTCCAGGAGTTATGCCATTGGATCCCCGGAACAAGCCAACTATTCGACGCTTTTGCGATCTCCCCAGCTGAGGGAAACATACTCCGCAAGTTTGAGGCTCCGCCGTTCAGACGTTACCGAGATAACGATGCTCTTGCCGTCAGGTGAGACACCTAGAGATTCGGTGATGAAGTCCTTCGAGAAACCAGCCAGCGGCTTTCTTGATTCGGACGTATCTCGTCCTGGAATGAAATCCTGCACGTAGATTCCGAAGTGCCCTTGTTCGTCCTGCCCAACATAGACGATTTTATGGCCATCGGGTGCCCAGCGCGCCCGGCCAAGCACGATATTCTCGTGCAGCATTCTCCCGGGAAGATCGATCTCGAACGGAACCAATTCGCAGCTCTCGATCTCAACAACGTGGATAACATAGCCAATCCCGTGAACGCGTAAAAATAAAGCGTAACGACCGTCAGGCGAAACATCGGGGAGAGCATAAGAACCTGCCGCGAGGGGCGTCGCGTCCGAACCGTCGCGACGGATTTTCCAGATGCCGAGTTTTTCATCGTTAAAACTGCCGTATACGATCCATACCCCATCGACCGTCATGGTAGGATTCTCTGCATCCACGCCGTCGCGTGTGACCTGCCGCGCCCGGCTCCCATCGGCGGCAGCCATCCAGATTTCCGGATTGCCACTGCGGTCGGAGGTCCACAGAACGCGCTCACCGTCGGGAGTGAATGCCGGATCGAAGTCAATGGCAGGATCATCCGTTAGTTGGCGGACTGCTCCCGTATGCCGGTCGACGGTCCACAGATCCGTGTTCCCGCTTCGATTGGACGAGAAGATGACACGATCCCCGTCCGGCGAGAAAGCGGGCTGGCGATCTCGTCCCAATCCGCGCGTGAGCATTCTTCCCGGCTCAGTGTCGCTCGTTCCCGTCCATGGAACTTCGAATAACGCTGACTGGGCGATATGTTGGTCGATGACGATTTGGTCAGAACCTAGAACAGCAATCGTTGAATAACACCGCCCGCCAAACGGCAACTTGACAGGTGACCAGAATAATGGGCGCCGGGTTTCCGATTCGAGATTGTACTCCATAATCTGCGCGGGGAAATCCCCAAATTGGGTAAGAACAGCTGCAGCCTGACCGGCCAGGATCGTTCGGCCGGCCCGGCCCCATTCAACCGCCGTATAAGGCCCCACCAAGTTTGTAAGAGCCATGCGTGTGAATTCGCCTGATGTGGCGTTGATCAAGTTGACATAAGCGAATCCGGTGGTCGCGGGCGATTGATTTGTCTCGCTCACGGCAATTCGTCGGCCATCTGGTGACCATCGGACGCCGTAACACAAGCGATTCTCAACCTCGGTTAGGACGCGTTCAACGCCCGTCTGAACGTCTGCCACGCCGATGATCTCTAGGTTTTCCTCGCCCACGGGTTTAGTTCTAATAAAAGCCACCTGGGTTCCGTCGGGCGACCAGTCGGCCTCCAGTACATCCTCCAGGATCCGGCGCGGCTGGGCACCGACTACCGATGTACGGTAGAGATCCCTGGTGCCGCCCCATTCACGTACGAAGAGAATTTGAGATCCGTCAGGTGAGAAGCGAGGGAGGTCATCGGGTCCTTTCGTAATGGGTGCTTCGCTGCCGCCGACTACCTGTTTCAACCAGATTCGGGACACCCCGTCGCGATCGGATGCAAACGCAATCATATCCCCCGCCGGGGAAGATGATGGTGCCCAGTCTCGTCCGGAGTATGTGATCGTCTGCAGCCGCACGGGGGGATGCTGCTCGGGAGGCTGGAACAGAAACAAACCGAGAAAAACGGCGGCTGCCAGCCACCCTAGTCCGGCCGCTAAAAACGGCAGCGAACGACGCACATTCCTGGCTTTGCCCAACGCTTCTGCCGGTTTCAGACCCGGTTCGTCGAGCAGTGATGGCTTCAGACGATTGATATCGACGATGAGATCCTCGAGGTGCTGATACCGTTCGGCCGCGGCTTTCGCGAGGCACTTATTGACGATTCTCTCCAGTTCCAGCGGAACACCCGATCGCAATCCGGTTACCGGCTCCGGAGTTTCGTTGAGGATGGAATAGACCATCGCCTGCGGGAACTCTCCCTTGAACGGCAGCCGGCCCGTCACCATTTCATAGAGAACAACGCCCAATGATCATACGTCGGATCGGCGGTCGACCTCAGCTCCACGAGCCTGCTCCGGGGACATGTATGAAATCGTGCCCAAAGTTGTTTCAGGTCGTGTCAGCTGCGTTACTCCTGACAGCTTTGCCAAACCGAAATCCAGAATCTTCACGAGACCGCTGGATGTGAGAAAGACGTTCGCAGTTTTGATATCTCTATGGACGATGTCCTTCTGGTGAGCGGCTGAGAGTCCTTGCGCGGTCTGGACGGCAATGTTGACAGCATCGATCAGGGGTAAGGGGCCACGGGAGATCCTCTCTCTCAGGGATTCACCTTCGTAGCAGGACATGGCGATAAAAAGCTGCCCGTCTTCCGTCTCGTCGATTTCGTGGATCGTAGAGACATTGGGATGATCGAGTGCAGAGGCTGCTTGTGCCTCGCGGATGAATCGAGCCTTGGCTGCTGGATCGCGTGTAAGATCGGATGGCAGGAACTTGAGTGCAACATCACGGTCCAGTGCAGTATCCCGTGCCCGGTACACGTCACCCATGCCTCCCTGGCCCAGCTTCTCGAGGATCTTGTAGTGGGAAACAGTGCGGCCGATCATCGTTCTACTCCCGGGTTGCTGGGGGAGGCGCGATGTCCATGTGTGATCCTGGGGGTGTCTTGACTCGCGGAAGAGAGGGGCATCTCATGACATGTCCTCATCGGTAAAAAACGCCGAATGAAGACACCAGAATGGCACCTATATTGACACCGCAGCGATATATTCGATCGATGGGAACAGGCGCTTTCTTCGCCACGGTTACAGTTTTACCAGAAGGATAGTGAAAGGGTCAAGACCTGTTGGGGTGGAAACGTTGTACGACTATCCCTTCCAAATGTATCTATGATTGCAGCAATCGTGACCCTCCATCAGAGTCTTGTCGCGGACCAGTTGGATCTTATTATTGAACGACTCGGCCCACGCGTAGTCGCCCCAGCAGACCGAACAATAACCGATGTGCCCGACGTCGGCGCGGAGGAACGTATCAGCCCAGATGCATTCGGTGACTTTGAGCTCAAAAGCGGTGTTTGTATCCTCAACGATTTCCAGTGTTAGCACCTTATCGAAGCCGGATCGGAACTGGCTGACATATGTTTCGAAGCTGTTGTCGGAGACCTGACTGGCTTGGCGTTTACCATAATCGGTCAACTTCTTCGTCGTAGTTTTCTTGAGAAATTCAGTCGTCCGATCCTTTCCCCATTCAGCCTCCAGAGCCTTGGCGAGTTGTATGTATTCCCGGAATCGGTTGTCGAAATGTTGTCGGAGCGTGAGTTTTCTTTCTAGATCGCTATCGAACTTGTGGGGCGCCTGCTGAGCGGTCTGTTTTGCGTCGGATTGAGTCAAGGCAAACAGATCCTTTGCTCCGAAGCAAGCCAGCGCGCAAGCTGGTGCCACTGTTGTGAGAAAGAAACGACGCCCGGGATCGTGCGCACTTCCGTCCTTCATTTTGACCTCCTTGCGTCTCGTCGTTACGAATGTATACGGAGATATGGAAGTTATAGTTTCACATTATTCTAAGGGGAAGATCCTGTGACCTGGGTATCATAGGGCGCAGGGCCAACCGCGCACTTGGACAGCATCGATCCACCGGCGTGCCGCCCATCAAAAACCGGAGTAATCCCCCTCCAACTTTGACGCAGCCGCTCGATCGATAAGGATCGTTGCGAACCGGTGCATTTGGACAATGGTCGCCGGGTAGCGGGCGGTGACGGGACCTTCAACGGTAGCTTTGATTGGGTCCGCTTTAGCTTCTCCACTTGCGAGGAGTAGAATTCGCTTCGCCTCCATGATTGTGCCGACTCCCATAGTGATCGCGAACCGGGGGACCTCTTCCTTGCGCTGGAAAAAGCGTGCGCTGTCAAGGATGGTTGCTTTTTTGAGCGTCTTGATCCTCGTTCTGGAGCCAAGAGATGACCCGGGCTCGTTAAAGGCGATGTGGCCGTTGACACCGATCCCGAGAATCTGGATATCAATACCATCATAGAAAGCGATTTGTTGTTCGTACCAGCTGCAATGCGCTTCCATGTCCTCGGCCGTCCCCATGGGGATGTGGACGTACCGGGGATCTATGTTGATGTGCTCGAAGAGATTCTTCCACATAAAGTAGTTATAGCTCTGCTCGTGAGAAGGGGACAGCCCCACATATTCGTCCAGATTGAACGTCACCACCTTGGAGAGTTTTTACCTTATCAAAAGCTTCTTAGGAGTGGCTTGCACTCTCCAGCAAATATGATAACCTTGGCAATCTAAGACGCCTCACGCACCAGGAAGTAACGTAGAACCTTCCCGTGGCTTTCTGTTATACTGCCCGTCAGAGCTCGTTACCATTTTGAACCCGGAGAGTTGATGAAGACAAGGAGTGTGAACATGAAAATTCGTGTTGTCATCGGTGCCCTGGTAATCGGACTCGCTGTAGTAGTAGGCACGGCCCACGCCGCTTTCGATGACTATTTCGTCGACAGGACGATGCGCATCGACTATCACCACACCGGCGACGCAAACACCGAAATTGTATCGATCGACCGGGTCTATGAGTACGGTACATGGGCGGGGAGTCTCGAGAATTTCGTCGATCAGTTGAACTACGGCGCTTACTACCACAAGATCTATGATGCCGATTCCGGCGAGCTGATCTATTCGCGGGGATTCGACAGCTACTTCAAGGAGTACCAGACCAGTGCGAAGGGACGCGATGGGGTGATCAAGACGTTTCACGAATCAGCGATCATCCCAAGCCCGAAGGCGAAAGTCATCTTCGCGCTCGAAAAACGTCAGAAGGAGGGACACTTAGAGGAAGTGTTCCGTGCGGAGATCGATCCGGAAGACGTAATGATCATTCGTGATGAAGCGGCTGATGCATCGGTCAAGGTGATCGAGAGTCTCTTCAATGGTGATCCGCACGTGAAGGCGGACATCGCGATCATTGCCGAAGGCTACACAGCAGATGAGGAGCCGAAATTCCGTAGCGATCTGAAACGATTCACGAAGGTATTCTTCACAGAGGATCCGTGTAAATCGCACAGGGAGCATTTCAATGTATATGGCGTCTTCAAGCCGTCGCAGCAGAGCGGTATCGATGAGCCGCGCCACGGATCATTCCGCAGCAGCGCAGTCAGCGCAACGTTCAATTCGATGGGATCCGAGCGTTACATTCTCACGGAAGACAACAAAGCACTTCGCGACATCGCCCGGCACGTCCCCTACGACGCACTCTATATAATGATCAACCACCACCGCTACGGCGGGGGCGGCATCTATAATTTCTACTGCACATTTACCGCTGATAATCAGTGGAGCGAATACCTCATGGTACACGAGTTCGGTCACTCGTTCTTCGGCTTGGCCGATGAATACTACACCTCGGTCGTAGCGTACGAGGACTTCTACCCACCCGGCTACGAGCCCGCCGAGCCGAACATCACCGCAGCACTGGATGTGGAGAATGTTAAGTGGAAGCATCTCCTCACGGAGGATATCGAAGTGCCCACCCCCTGGGAGAAGGCCGATTACGACACGATGTCTCTGGCGTGGCAGAGATTGCGCGGAAAATTGAACGACCGGATCGCGAAGCTACGACGAGAGGGCGCACCCGAGGAGGAAGTGACGGCCGCGGAAGAGGAGTACAATCGTCGCGACCGCGAGCATGCTCTGAATGCCCACGAGTACCTGAAAGCCAGCAAGCATGCGGGCCAGGTCGGCGTTTTCGAAGGCGCCGGCTACGCAATCAAGGGGCTCTACAGGCCGATGGTGGACTGCATCATGTTCACAAAGGCCCAGAAACGGTTCTGCAAAGTGTGTGAAGAGGCAATGATCAAAATCATTGAGTGGTATTCCGAGTGAGGAATATCCGGGTGAAGGCATGTTCCGATTCCGCCGGCTGTGCCTTTTAAATATACCGGCTAGATCAATGAGGGCTTACTCCAGGAATTCCTCGGGGACTTCCAGGATGCGCGCGATGTCCAGCGCCCTGGATCTCACATCGAAACCAAGAGAACAGTCGACGTCACACTTGCCGCAAGTCGTGCAGGCGATCTCCGTGGATGTCCAGGATCGCAGCGTATCTCTGGCCTTCTTCGGTTGTTGATGGCCGAAGGCATACATGTAGCTTCGCATGAGGGTGGGGATATCCATACCTGCCGGACACTGCGCCAGGCAGCGCCCGCATTGTTGGCAGTAACAACCTGAAAGGCCCAGCTCATCTCCCAGCTCGAGGTCCCGCTTTTCCTTCGGCGTCAGGGTCAGGTCCTCCATTATAGAGAGGTCTTCCTCCATCTCTTTGTAATTAGAGAACGCCGGAATAGACGTGTGGACATTTTTGTCCCGGAGCACCCATTTGAGGGCGGCTTTCATGTTGATCTTCTTGGTTCGAGTCCTGTCCCAGTAAACCCCGGCCTGTGTCTTCATGGCGACTACTCCGAGCCCCGCCTGGGCCGCCCGGCGAATGGCGGCCCGGACCTCCTCGCGATGAGATTGCCTGAAGTTATAGGCGGTGAGAACCACGTCCCAGAATCCGCTCTCGGCAGCGGCACGGATTACCGCCGGCTCATTTTCGTGTGTCACAACGCCTACGAAACGCGTTTTCCCGTCCTTCTTTAGTTTTTCATATGCCTTCATGTAGGGTTCGTGCAGCGTGACTTCCCGGTTGCCGATCGAGCCAAGGTAGTAGATGTCGACATAATCGAGTCTGAGGCGCCGCAAGCTTCCTTCGATGGATTCCAAGATTTGTGCGGGATCGACATCTTTACCGATATCCGATGAGCGGTCACTCCCTTTCATGGGCGTATAGGGCAGGTCGGGGCTGGTTGCGATCACAAAAGAATCTCGGGGGCGACCCAGGAACACTTCGCCCAGCAGGCGCTCGTGATTCCTTTCGGAATAACCGCTGGAGGTGTGGATGTAGACGATCCCCTTGTCGAGCGCTGTTCGAACCAGGTTGATGGCGTAAACTGATCCCATGCTCACGATGGGGAGCCTCAGGCCTGTCCGCCCGAGTGCGCGGTAGATGAGCTTCCTAGCCTTTTGCGACGCTTCCTTCGGTTGGGGAGAACAGGCACCGGAAGAAATGAATGCGGCTCCGGCAAGAGCGGTTGTTCCCATTCGTAGAAAATCCCTCCGGGATGTGAGCGGATCGCTTTTCATGCCACACGAACCTCCTTTTGCAAATCCTGTAAGCTATTGTGCCTTCGAGTTCTTTTGCATACAGACGATGATCGGCTCTGCTATTTTCTCATATCTCGCTGAGAATGTGGATCTCTCTATCGAGAGCTTCGGTTCGAGCCATTCGCTTTTTCTGCTTTGATTGAAAATATGCGAAGATTGTGATATTCTGATAGCATAAAAGAAAAATCGGACACAAATCTCATATTGTGCGGCCTTTTTTTCATTCGGCCTATTTAAGTCGATGGTGGCATATCGAGCTCGAGATAGGTGAGAATCATGAAAAGAAAGGCTCTAGCGAAACTGTGCTTGCTGATTGCCGCAGGGCTCACCCTATCTTTGGTCTCTATTGCTAGAGAGCAAAGGCTGGATCCGAAGTATGTAGAATTCCTTCTCGAGCAGATGCCGCCGGAAATGCGCCGCGAAGTTGAAGCGCTACGCTGTGTCTTGACTCCCGCCGAACTTAAAGAATTTCTCACCCTTCCATATGACTTCCAACAGCGTCGCTGGATCAATGATTACTGGGACCTGAAGGATCCAATCTTCACTACATCCGAGAATGAAATTCAAATCGAGCACAGCCGCCGTGTGGCCTATGCCGAGTCGGCGTTCTATATACCGAAATGGCCGATGTGGGATCAACGCGGGGAGGTCTACATCCGCTACGGCCCCCCTGATGTCCGGCAAATCATTCCTTCCAAGGTCACCCAAGTGGGTCTGAGCCGCGCGGGCGAGTATTGGTACTATAGTCTGCATGATATGGCTGTTTTATTCGAGGATGCATTTTCGAATGGAGAGTATACGTATTACTTGGAACGCGTGAAGGGTCCATCCGGTATTCGAATGAAAAAAATAAAGGATGACATCGATGCACCTATGGGTAAATGGATGGAGATACCCGATCCAACGCCCCTGATTGCCTTCGAATCAGCGTATGATGAATATCAAGAAAAGCAAGGAAAGTTCTACGAATCCATCCAGAAAACGCCGTCCACATATCGATATGATTTCGACAACCACCGGTTGCCCTTTTTCTTCAGTGTCGACAATTTTCGCGGTGGCCGAGGAATCGATCGCGTTGATGTGAACGTTGAATTCGAGGCAAATGTGAGCGCCCGAACGAACCGGGGAAAAAGCAGTGAATATCATGCAGAAGCCGTATTCTGGGACAATCGCCGCGATGAAGTCGCTCGCAGAAATCAAAGGATCTCATTGCCGGTGGCAGAAGCCGCTGTCGATTCGATGAGATTGATGCTAACACAGCTCGTTGTTACGTTACCTCCGGGCTTCTATCATATGGCAGTGACTCTCGAAGAGGGAAACACAGGCAGGATTGCTTCATACAAAAAGGATATCGTCTGCGAGGATTTCGATTCCAAGTTGGCAATCAGTGATATTCTTTTTGCGGGCAAAATTTCTCCGGCCACGCGGATTTCGCCTTTTAATCGGGGCGCGCTGGAAGTTATCCCGCATCCAATTCGTCGGTACCTTAGGACGGGATCGATACCTGTTTACTGCGAAGTCTATAATCTTGGCGTGAACGCTCAAGGCCTATCATCATATATAGTGGAATATCGAATTATCCGAAATTCTCCGAAGGAATTGAGTTTCTGGCTCTCGAGGAGTGAAAGAAAGTCTACGCCGGATGTTTCATCGAGCTTCCGTGTCGCCGGCCATGGGCCATACGATGTCGTTCATATCATTGTTGAGGCGGAAAATCTCCGGGAGGGTGAGTTTACCTTTCAAGTCAAAATCATAGACCACGTCGCCGCTGCTGAGGTCGCCAGGGAAGCGGTTTTCAATATCGTCGAATGAGCAACGCCGTATTTTCGCAGGGTCAGGCCAGTCAGGGTTGGGCCAGTCAGGGTTAGGCCAGTCGGGATCAGGTCAGCACTTGCTATCCAGGCTCCGACGGTGTATAATAAGGATGACATCGGGCCGCACTGCGAACCCGGCGTCCCCCCTGATTATCCCACACATAGCTCCCCGGGAGGGAATGCCAGGCATCACTGCCACCAGAGCGTTTTTTCAAAAACGAGTTCTAAAGCCTTCTGATTTGGTCAACGCAACACTCTTGTACCCGGGGGGTGACCACAATGAAAAGGTTCAAGGCCTATCTGGTGTCAGCGCTGGTGCTGGTTGTTTTTTCCGTAGGTTGGCGGGTGCCCTGGACGATTACGTCCCCAGGGTTGACCAAGCCCATCAATATGACTCTGCAAGACACGTTGTTGTTTGTTTCGGACCATTCCAGCGGAATTCATGTGTACAACATCAAGAATCCAGCCGCTCCGGAATTTACGCTCCATATTCCATTATCGGGCAACAGAGGCACGGCTGTTCGGGGTGATATCCTGTATGCCAATGACTGGGAATCGTTGCTGGCGATTCGGGTAGAGGGGGATTCCTACGAGGTGGTCAAGGTCATCCAACGAGGCGGGCCATTCTGTGGCGGAATGCCAGAAGATCATGATCGCGGATGGGGTTGCGCATGTGACCGGTCCCTTCACGCAATACTGAGCCCGAACGGCAGCGTAGGGAGTTCGTACGCGACATTCGCTGTGATCGACTCGTTCTTGTATTACCTCGAATATTCATCGATCGTCACTATGGACATATCGAAACCGGACGATCCAATTGACCTTTCGCGGAGAGGCATCGGCTGGGAAGTCGAGACCTTGTATCCAACGGAAGACTACCTGTTCGTTGGCGGCACCAGAGGGATGTACATATTCGACAGAAGCGATCCCAAGGTTCCAGTAGAAATCGGCCGTATCGAACATTTTCGGGGCTGTGATCCAGTGGTTGTTTCGGATACACTGGCTTTTGTCACTCTAAGAGGGGGAAACACGTGTGGTGAATCGAGGGACGTTCTATTATCGATAAGTATAAGAAATCCTGAAGATCCTATAGTTATCAGCGAAGAGCCAATCAACACTCCCTACGGACTTACGATCAACAATCCTCTCTTGTACGTAAGCAAGGGACAAAACGGATTCGAGCTGTTCGATGTCGGGGAGCCCGACGATCCTGCCTCTTTGAAAGCATGGTCTGAATGGCCGACAAAGGATTTTATTTGGTCCGAGGACATCCTGTTCGTAATGGGATTTAAGGATATAGGAATATACGACGTAAGCGCACCCGAAGAGCCGGTTTTGTTGTCGAAAATCGATTAGGAAGACCAACCGGTTTCTTCCATACTTAGATGTTCTTTCCAGAGTGCTCCTCGGTTCGGGCCACATAGGAATGTGAACGAAAAAAGACGCGTTCATCATTCTGAATGTTTGAGTCCAACACTACTTCCACCCCTCCATCATTTCCCATCGCCTCACGGCTTCGTTGAAAGTTTCAGCGATGTGCTTGGCTTTTTTTTGCGTATATTCCTTGGCCTTTTCTGAATCGAAGTCGAGGTGGCCCGCGCCGTCCTCAGGATAGCGCGTCGTGGCCCAGGCGGGCATCATGGAGTATCCCTTTTCCGCTCCGTGACGCCCGACGTTTTGTTTGCCCAGCTTTTGGTACATTTCCTTGTCGACAAGATCCGGGTTGTAGGACAAGACGAGAGCCGACTCCTCCAGATCACCGTGGCCGGACTGGATGGGCTTCTGACCGTAAATCTCTTCTGCGAGATTCCAGGCGATTTCCCACCAATCGACGATCATGAAGTGGGCGCCGGTTTCGCGGTGGAGACGGGTGAATGCACGTTTCGCAGGTTCGGTGTTGCCGCCGTGACCGTTTATTATGAGAATATTATTGAAGCCTGAACGGACGAGATTCTTGAGGACATCGTATATGTACTCCTCGAAAATCTCCTCCCTGACGGTGATGGAGCCGGGAAACTGGGAAATGGAAGAACCGGTGAAACCGTGGTTGATCGGAGGAGCGATGAGAGCGTTGATTTCGTCCCATATAATCTCGGAGAGATTTTGGGGTATGATGTTGTCCGAACCGATCGGGCAAGCTCCATGGGATTCCACTGTACCGATAGGCAGGATAGCGCGGTCCGTGACCTCGGGCACGATCTCGGCCAGCCGCATCCAGCAGTAGTCTTGCATGTGATGAAACTTCAAATCTTTGACTTTCTTCTGCGAGAACGCCGGGATAGCTACCGACAGTGCTAAAACGGCGATTACTGCGGAATTCCATCTACGCATGCTAAACCTCCTTTTTGGGTTTCGTTCAAAACTCGGAAGAGAGTTCAACGGTACTCGAGCATAAATTTGAGTGTGGTGTAGTTTATAGTGTTACTAATATCTTCAATGACATCCGTGTAAGTTGAATTGTGACTCATCAATCCATCTTTTATCATAAAAACTTTGAAATCGCGATCCACGGCGCCATGGTACGTGGCCAGCACGCACCCAACGGCGCTCAAACCACAAAGGAAAAGGGTGTTGCATTCCAAATCATCGAGGGTTTTCTCGAGATCGGTTTTTGTGAAAGCGCTCGGATAGTTCTTGATGATTTTCGGATCGGTGTCTTCGATAAAGATGGAGGAAGGAAACTCGAAAGCTTCCGTATCGGGCTTGGGCCCGTATTGGGGATCGGTGTGATATACCCGAATGATAGGAAAACCATTTTCGCGAAATAATACTATTGCGCCATTGATTACTCGTAGCGCGATGTCCTTCTCCTTTTCCGCCATGTAGGGCAAATACTCGTTTTGGATGTCAATGACCAGCAACGCTGGTTTCATCTCTTTTCCAGTTTGCTCTTTTGATTCCTTGGCGTAAGCCGATGCGTTAAGAACACACAGGGCAAACGCGATCCAAAAACACGTGCGTTTCATAATCACTCCTTTGGTCCTCACGATCCGTCATACTGTTGCCGTCGATCGATAATGTCCTGGCGTTCTCGATTATACTGGCATCGCTTCAATTAGAAAAGCAAAATGGATAGGACCCGGTTTTTGTTGGTTGAATCATGCGAGGTCCTGCCGCGCTTTACTGGCACTCGCAGTTCCCTTGATGGCAAGGTAAGTCGGCCGAGACGGCTGGGAATATCATCATTGCGGGCGAGGAGTGTCATTCCGGATGTTTGTACCAACCTGTCCTCGAGCGATACTTTCTCGTCTTGAGCGTCTAGCATATCTTTGCACTCACTCTTCTGCAGCAATTATTATGTTTTGGGCAGCCCTTCGAAGGCCTATCGCAGTTATATAACTTATTATAATGCTATGTCTTAGCAAATCATCAAAACAGGTGGCGACTATGATAGGGATTGTGAGCGAGTGCCAGTCTTTTTACTGCCCATGCAAACTCCAACGCGCACCGCGTATTAACCCATCGCTCGGAGGATTTCTCGCGTGACTTCTGATGTTGCGACAAAGTACTATAAAAAGGTAACTTATTTGCGCTATGATCATTTTCTCCAATTGATATGAATGGTTACAAGAATATGACATTGAGGACGCTGGTTTTGTTTTCATCAGTATTCATTTTACTGGTTGCTGTTGCCTACTATCTGATTTTCTCAACCGGAAGTAAGGCGCCCACTCAAGATCCCCCAAAAAAATATAATGTGGTAATGATCGTCTCCGATGCTCTCCGCCAGGATGTTTTGGGATGTTATGGTGGTGTCGCCGAGACGCCTTATATTAATTGGTTGGCTAAAAATGGAATCCTTTTCGAGAACGCCTACAGCACCTCTCCCTGGACATCACCGTCTGCTGTTAGCATGTTTACCGGCAATTATGCAACTTCGTATGAATATTCGATAGAGGGGAGATTTAAAAAACACCCTATTGCGCAAAAATCAGAATATATTTTCATACCTCAGATTTATGTGCCACATAGCGAGTTTCTATTCGTCGAGTCTCTGAAACAGTTAGATTATGTTGCAGGAATGGTGATTGAAAATATTAGTGCTCTGATGCACAACAACCTGCAAGGATTTGACTCAATCCCGCAATTCAAACATTCAAAACAAATGGCTGATAGTATTAACAATCTTACGAGAGGCGGACTATATGATTCATGGCGAGAATCAGAGGCATACCGGTATTCTTTTTGCGTTCTTGAACATTTATTGAATATACGTCCCGGGGAGAGTTTTTTCACACTCCATTGGATCCTCGATCCTCATTCTCCATATGATCCTGTTGAGAAATTTGCTTCGCGAATTGATGTGGATGAATCCAAGCTTCCTGTACCCAGGAGTTATTATTCGAAAACAAAATATGACAGAAAAAAATGTTCCATGGTGGAACAGATATATATCAGGGATCTATATTTTGCGGAAGTAGAATCCGTGGACGAGAGGGTTGGGTTTATCCTCCAGATTCTGAAACACAAAAATCTCTTGGACAACACGTACATCGTTTTTACTTCGGACCATGGCGAGCAATTCGGCGAACATGGCCTTTTCGAACATGGAGGGCACGGGCTTAATTGTCACTACTATGAAGGACTAATAAGGGTGCCCCTCATAATAGCCGGTCCGGAGCTTCCTAAAGGTAAAAGGATAAAGGATTACGTCTCTCTCCTCGGTTTAATGCCAACATTAAAAGATTTGCTTGGTGTGAAGTACAAAGATAACATGCAAGGAGACAGTTATAGACCATTGATCTTCGAGAATGTCGAAGAGAGCGAGTTTTTATACTTCGATGATGTTCAAGAACACGATCAGATAGATGCATTGGTTGAAAATAACTATAAGTTGATTTGCTCAAAAGGCAGCAAGTTTGAACTCTATGATATTGTTGCTGATCCACAGGAAAGAATCAATTTTGCTACTCGTATTCCTCAACTCGTGGAATCTATGTATGATAAGATATTGAAAATGAGAAACGAGAATAAGCATAGGCGGAAACAGAATTTAATGGCGCTTGGGGATAATTTGGATCTGATGTCGGATGAAGAAAAACGGGAAGTAGTCGAAAAATTGAGATCATTGGGGTACATAAAGTAGCATCGTCGCCCCCGCCGAGGTGTTTCAAGCCCTACCACGGCATTGTCTATCTTTTGAACCGGCATTTTTCAATGGACTAGAAAAAGCAAGTGCAAACGAATTCGGACCCTTATTTTTACACGGAGATAATAGAGGGTAAAGCTAATTAGAAATGAAAATCATCGTCGCAATTCCCTACGCTCCCTGGCCCGTGACGAGGGGCACGGACCGGCTCATTCTGAACCTCCTCGATGGACTCGCTGATAACCACGACGTGGTTCTCGTCACAGCTGCGCTGAGCAAAGGCGAGCTCGAACGCCTGCGCGAAATCGAAAAGCCGCGAATCGGCGTTCGCGCCATTTTAGCGCCGCACCGGCAAAGCGCCTTTCACCGCATCTATTACAAAGTGAGAAATATCTCCACTGCTCTGTTCGCTGGCGTTCCTGCACAGGTTGGATACGCTGCACCCAAAAGGTTTCTGCAGCTCGTAGCGGATACAGCTAAGGAGGAGAAAGCGGACCTCATCCTCGCGTCCTATTGGCACCTCTACAGATTACCCGATTACATCGAGCACTCGAAGCTCGTTCTCATCACGCACGATCTCGATTTTATTGTCAATCCCGGAAGGCTGCAGGCGATGAGCGGGTTCGCCCGCTTCTGGGCCGCGATTCGGTTGAAGACACTGGAACGGATCGAAAAAATGGCGTACGAGCGCTATGAAACGATTCTCACCGTCACGCCTTCCGATGCGGATGTGCTTGGCCGTCTTCCGGCCACTGCGGGATTAACCGTGTATCCGCTTCCTCTGGCGCTCGATCTTTCTTCGTTCAATTCCGGGGCTTTCGAGCGTGAACGGAACAGGATTCTCTTTATCGGCATGTTCTACTCTGATTTCAATAGAGACGCATTACGGTTCTTCATGAAGGAAGTATTTCCTATAGTCCTCGCAAAAAATCCTGCAGCGCATTTCGAGGTTGTCGGTCACGGTGTGGATAAAAGTTTGCGCGCTGCGGCTGGAGTGAACGTCGCCTTCGTCGGCGGAGTCGAAGATATCCGGCCTTACATCGGCAAATGCTCGGTGATGGTTCTTCCGCTCAGATTCTGCGGTGGAGTCAGGATACGGATGATGGAAGCTGCCGCCATGGGGACACCGGTCGTGAGCACGTCGATAGGTGTTTCCGGGATGGGGCTGAAGGCGAGCAGGGACTACCTCGAAGCGGAATCGACCAATGAGATGGCCGAAGCGATAGTCAAATTACTCGAAGATAGTGATGAAGCACGCCGAATCGGAAATAATGCGCGCCTCTGGGCCGAGGAAAATATTTCGATGGAAAGTTATCCCGCGCGTCTGGATACGATGCTCAAAAAAATAACCGCTTCAACCTGAGAGCCGGAGGCCCACTCGAAAGGGTAGCTGCCTCGAGGCTGGAGGGCGTGGGTCATCTGAGAGTTGAAAACGGAGTATAAGCAAGTGGCAGGCATCACAGACATCAAAATCGGCGCACTGGGTGCGAGGCTCTGGGATTTCCGGAAAGTCCTGAACTATATAGGGATCAAGCTCGCTTCACGCTTCAAATGGAAGAAGGTGCCATTCCTTCCGGTGGCGATCGACATCGAGCCCAATAACACCTGCAATTTTGAATGTCCTCACTGCCAGGTCACTCACTGGTCGAAACCGAGCTTTTACTTGGACGAGAAGGGCTTCGCGAGGATCCTCGACCAGTTTCCCAATCTCGTTAGAGTTAAACTCCAGGGCATGGGGGAGCCCCTCCTCAACAGCAACCTCTTTGCGATGCTCGAGGCGGGGGAGAAGCGCGGTGCCGCGATGAGTTTTTTTACGAACGGGAGCATATGCACCCAGAAGATCGCGGATCGACTGGTTCGATTGAGCAACACGCAGATCGCCTTTAGCATCGACGGGGCGACACCGGAAGTCTTCGAGAAAATTCGTGTCGGAGGTAGGTTTTCGAAAGTCCTCGAGAATATCGAGCGCCTGATCCGTACGAGAGTCGGTAAAAAGCAGCCCGAGATTGTCGGCTGGACGGTGGTGACGAGGGATAATGTTCATGAGCTGCCCGCCATCGTTCGTCTCGCAAAGCAGCTCGGACTCGACCAGCTCACGGTACAAACATTCCTCAGTAATTGGGGCAAGAAGTCGATGGAATCATTCACGGATTCGATCAAGGTGGAAACAGTCTCCGAGCGCTTTGGCAAATCAATCGAAGAAGCCAAACAGGCTGCGGCGGAATGCGGCTTAGCGGTTACTGTCACGTATCATGATCGCTATTCCCGAAAGCGCAAGTGCGCTTGGCCCTGGACGAGCGCATATATCGCCGCGAACGGGGATGTCGTCCCGTGCTGCATTCTCGCGGATTCCGAAACGGTCAAGATGGGCAACGTTTTCGAGAACGATTTTATCGAAATTTGGAATTCGAGGGTATACCGGGATTTTCGCGAGAGGATCAGGAAACACGATCTGCCCGACTACTGCAAGAATTGCTACGAATAACAGTGAGCATTCGCTCTTTCAGGGAGTTCATTTCTCATGATGTCTACCGGCGGGCCGATCGACCAAAGGTTGTTCGCCATTGACTTGCCGGCTACTGCGCACGGCAACAGGACGTGTCGCTCCTTCCTTCAGTTCTTCTTGTAGCCGCCCTGTCGTCAAGCCGCGTAGAAGGGAAAACTCCAACTCATAATGGCGGCGCAAATCAAGGTCGGGAGTGCGCCCTTGATCCTCCCCCATCCACGCATCGCTAAAACGCTCCGCGCCTAGAAGAATATGAAGCGGCGCCTGTTTGGAAACACACAGGATGACCTCGTCCTGCGCGCCAACAAGCAACGGCCTCCCCCCTTGAATCTCGTGATCGATGCGCCATGGCGATGGCCATTCTATGGAAGTATTTGGAACGCGCAACGTTGGTGTTTCACGCGTTTCACCAGGTACAAGACGGATACCGTAATTGGCGAGCAAAGGTACAAAGCCGGAGTCAGCATCAGCACGCACCAACAGAAAAACTGGTTTGCCGAGTTCCAGGGCGCCAGCAATGTTCGAAGCAGTGAGAGGCCCAGGCGGGCTTGTCCCCACAATGCGAATGATTGCACGAGTTGAATTTGGGAGCGGGGATTCTTCCGTTATGACCTTGGGAAAAAGACCGACGCGGTTCACCCATTGGTAGAAGATGGAATAACTACGGTCGAAAACGCTCACGTGGCCCCAAGAAGCAAGATCATAAGTGCTGGCATCCTCGATAAAACATATCTGGCTAAAACCTGGTTTCGAGTGCGGAAGTTGATACAAGCCACGGCCGGCGGTATCCCCAAGCCTGGCACCAGCAAGGATCCCGGCTGTGGAAATAGACAAGATGATGCCAGCCGATTTGGGCCACCTCCATATTGCCGCTATGACCGCCATCCCCATCAGAGTAAAGAGCACTCGTCCAAAAGGGTATGTATCGGGAAAGCGGTTGCGCCTATTCAACCATTCGATAGTACCCATCAGAAGCTCCGGCTTGCCTGGGAGCATGGCTGAAAACGTGGACCACACCGTGCTGTCTGTAAAGCCGGCCACGCGCCCCTTTCCAAAATGGCGGGCGATAAATTGCGCATGTTGTCCTACAACAGCATTGCGTGCCAGATGTGGCGAGGGGTAAAAATTGCTAACAGCGTAATCGATATCGAGGCTCCAGAGTCCTCCGGCTGACATCACGGGGCGGACAGAGAAGGATCGAGGTTTGATGGAGCATGATACGGCAAAGAGAAATTGATTGATGTGTTCAAGAATGGGGTGCTTGCCCAGAGCCGGTGCCGTGTAAATCTGCTCGAACTTTCTCTCCAAATCGAAGACGACGTCGTATCGAAACTCGAAGCCGAGAGGATGCGCCAATTTGTTGAGGTAAAATCCAGATCCCCACACATTCGTGTGTTCACCGATGAGAAAGAGCCCTCCACCTCTCCGTACGAAGTCGAGAACGGCCTTTCGCTCTTCCGGCGTGTGGCTGTGTGTCGGAACTTTTATGATCAAAACATCTACGCCCTTGAGCGATTCCTCATCGAGAACATCCCGATGAACAGCGAGTTCATAATGATGCCGAAGAAAATCGGTCATCACCGCGTAGTTGTATCCAGAATCGAAGCCGTACCAGTCGGTATCGTAGCGGGGTTCGACCGGTTCCCACCGGCTGTGCCCTTCGTCAACTAGGATTCGCCCGGGTTTTTGCTTACCTGGTTCCGAGAAAACCAGGAAAAAACCGGCCAGAAGTGCAAGCAAAGCGATAGACGGGTAAATCCATCTGCGAAGAGGAGGAGACTGGGGAGATCTGTTGACCGTTTTTATCATGCGGGTGGCCAGCAATGGAGACGCGACGACTGCCATTATGAGGAGCTGCAGCAGAGGACTGGAAAGCCAACCTTGAGGCCATTCTTTCAAATCGAAGAGCAAAAACATTTCGTAATGGAACACTGCTGTGAAGATGACGATTACCTGCAGTATCCATGTGATAAACATAATCAGCGTGATTTGCCAAACCTCCGCCCAGGCGAGTCTCTGACCGTTTGCCGATCTGATGGCCAGATAAGCTGCCAAGAATGTAACCCATGCAAAAATGCCCAGGTTTGACCATGTCATAGGGATCGATGGAGTTCCGTGCAACGTCACGGCGGCCACGGAATTCCCAAAAGCCGCGGCATCTATGTGCAAAAGACGGAGAATGGCGGAGAGGGGGGAAGCGATACCCGGTAGCGTTTGAATAGTAAGGGCCAATGTTGAAAAGCAGATGACGATCGCTACAACGGGGATCGCCGATATAACAACCGTTCGCAGTCCCCAAGCCAGACGCTTGCCGGTTTCCGTTATCCGTCTCGACGTGCCGAGTCCAGCTCCGGCCAAGAGGCTCATGAGCGCGGCGGCAAGCAGCACATAACGCCAAGGGCTGGGTGCCAATAGCCCTGCAAGGAGGAGCGCGCCGATTTCTATTGTCAGATGGCTTCTGGTTCGTTGCGGTTCAGAGGCTCCACCGAGACCGATCACTAGAACGGCGGTAGCGGCGAGGACTGCGCTCAGAACCGGCCGCATGAGCCATGTCCCCCCTATGAGTTCGAGCACGGCACCGGCCACAAGCGGGGCGGCCAATGCGGCAGTCCACTCAGCTTTTTTTATTTCGAATCCGTTCATGGTTCAGGCTTCTTGGTATCGGAACCCTCTTCGTTTTCGCCACCGAGCTCCTGACCTTTCATGAAGTTTTCTACCTCGTCGGCTACATCCTCCACGGGCGGTAATAAAGAACCCAGGAACTTCACGTTGGAGATATGCGCGTGATTATCATGCTCGAGATTGTAGTTGCAGAAAAACTTCGAGTCCCCTACGACAATCACCTGACCGTCCCCTTGGTGAAGGCGCATTGCGATTGGGTAATCTCGCCAGGACAAGATGACCTGAGCTTGACCTGGCTGTCGATCACCCGGCGCAAACTCCAATGGCCAGGCTTCCTTCGTTTGAACCAGCCCAAACTCGCTTTCGATATCGAGGCCTCCAAGCGGAATGGGCTGGAGTGCCAATCCAAAGTGCCGGAGCAGCGAGCGGATCGGGGCCTCTTCTTCTGCTCCGGTCGAAATCAATAGGGTCCCGCCGGCTTGCACCCATTCGGCGAGCTGCGCTGTCTCCCGATCCGTGACCTCCCGGCGCGGCGTTATCAAGGCCAGGAGTTTGGCTTTCTTCAAAAGATTGTTATCGAAGCGATCAAGGAAATACGTCTGGTAACCGTATCGCATCATGTTAACCGGCAGGCCCATGATGCCCGGGTCTTCCCAAATTCCCGGCTGATGCTGGGGCAGGTGCGATGCATCCAAGAAGGCAATATGACCGGACTCAAATGGAGGGGACCATTGGGCCTGTTGGTGGATACCCCAAGAACCCAGAATGGTCGCACCCAGGGCGCCTGCGATCAGAACGGACGAAAACCGGCTGGATACGTGGGCCAGTATTAAGCCCAGCAGCAGTGCAAGCACACAGTTCGTTAAATACAGTCGAAATGGCGGATCGGGAGACAGCGCAGCCGCCCAGAGAAACAGCCGAGAAACGAACGAGTAGCTTATTGTGAGAATGCCGTTGAAAAACGGTGAAGTATCCCCCAAAGCCGTCACCCGGCCGCGGCCCATCTGCTGGGTTGCCACCAGGACAAGATCACCAATATGCTCGCCTGGGCTGTACTTGAGATCGCCCAAGAATCCACTGGCGCTATCGGCCAGCGCAGGATCATCGGAATATCCCCATCGGCCAATAACAAGGGGACGTGCCTTGGATCCGATTTCCAGCGATGCTCCCACTACCAGTGCGGGCTCATTCTGATCGGGACGAAAACCTGCCGTCAACGGCGTCATCGGGAAGCGATAGCCGTGGATCCAACCGCCCGTGAAAAAGTTTGCTGAGTCGGTGCGAAAACGAATGTCCGTCGGCTCCAGCAGAATATTCAGCGGATTACCCCAGCCTCCTCGTAAGCTGGTGTGATCGCCGGCTAGTATAAGATGCCCACCTCCCCTCACAAATTTCCAGACGGCGTCCTGTTCCGACTTCGGCAGCGGGCCCTCTGGGTTTGCAATAAAAAGCACTGAGGCGCCTCTCAGGGTTGCCAGCGTTAGTGATGAAGTGCGCTGCGCGCGAAGCCCGATCGATTCGATGAAATCCGGAAGCAGTCCGAACATGCCGGCACTCCGGCGGCCAAAGAATTCGAAATTCGGGCGAAGCCAGTTCAAGAAGCCTTTCTCATACAGCACTACTGTGGCACCGCGTCGTTCAACGGGACGCTCCAACCAGGGGGCCAACCCTCCGGCGATGGTGAGAAGCAGCACTGCAACGGCGGCTGATAACAGCTGCTTCTTTGTCCAGGGAACCTTTGCCGGGAAAAGGAAATCTGGGGAGTCCTGGCCTTCTATACTGATTGTCCGCAGTCGTGCAGGAAGCAAGAACGCAAGCAGTACAGAAACAACGAAAGGTCCCCAAATCACGAGGTGCGTTAGGGTGAGATCGGATAATAGCTTCATGGGATCTGCAATTGGATCCGGTCTGATTTGCAGGGGACTGTCAAAGCCTGGCAAAAAGATCAACAACGTGCCCCAAACGATCGGCCCCAGATGGGCGATTAGCATTCCCCCGCCAATACGCTGCCATCTACGGTCACGACGGCCTGTTTGGAGGAATTCCGAATTGATCAATATACAAATAAAAAGCAGGCATGCCTCGAAACCCAGAACGGGCGCCGAAACCGAAAGGGGCCTGCCGAAAACCGCACTTAAGATTTTTGACAGGAATGAAGCCCAACCTTCCTGAATTGCCAATAAAGGCGGGAACGCAGCAAAAGAGGGAAGTATAAGGGCGAATAGCGCGGTCCCTCCTATGAGGGATTGGAAGGCGCGCCGCTCTTCATGATTTTGTAAGGCTTGCGACCAGCTATGAAGAGACAGTGCCGCCAAAGCTGGCCGCCACCAGGCCGGAACTTGCGCGCTGGCGAATAGTACCACCCATGCTGCTATATAATAGAGGAGAGAACGCAGGCGTATTCGAGGTGGCTGTTTAATAAATCGGATGGTCTGGGGTAGGCCGAGGAGCAGAAAAGCCAGCACCAGGGCAAAGCCAGTATCCACTACGCCCTGGCATTCACACAGGAATAACAAACCGACGAATGTGGCGGGGACGATATTCCACAGAAACGATGCTTGTGGTGGATACCCACCCTCAGGTGAAGTCTTTTCAGTTCGAATGTGTTTCGAACCTTTCGTTACTGCTTCATGAGATTCACGATTGGGGCGAGAATCCGAGTTTGGCAATGAAACTCCAAGCTAAGGTTGAGGCGAAATCGTGGGAAAGACAAAATGCTCGATCCATGGAGGTTGAGCTGGGACCGGAGGTCGTCAGCTTCAACCGCCCTACGGAACGCTGCCGAAGGTCAGCGTTTCATGCAAATTTTCAGAAAACAGAGACGTCTTTCACCAGGGGAGCTCAGCTAGGAAGCCTGCCGCCTGCGTCTCAGGAGAATCATGATTCCCGCTCCAAAGAGGAGCCCCGTCAATAGGATGATCCCCGCCGTCCTGATGGTGGGAATCGGCGTAAACTCCATTACGTGAAGTCCTGTTGTTGGCAATGGAGGATCAACACCGTTATGTAGGAGTACGTCGTAATGCTCTTCAACGGGGAAGTCTATGTAAAACCGCGTTTCCGTCGAATCGTATACCACTGCATATGCAACAGAAGGACCAGGCGGATTGAATTCCAGATCGGCCAACGCGGGATCCCCCCAAAATGGATCGCCAGTATTGGCGACTACGAGAATGTTATTCCCGCGGGGTGTGATTGTCTGCCTGAGGGATGAGGCGAAACCATCGCATCCCTCCCTTATCAAGTCGTCGATGCATTCTGTTATTGCCCCAAGGCATACGGTGACATGAGACCCACTTGCGCAATAAGTTTTAGTATTACTTGCAAAAGTCAGGCAAACTCGATGACCCGTGCGTGAGCAACCCGTCACTTCTTTATTGCAAAGCGTTGCATATTCATGACCGGATTGGCATCTCGTTACCTCATCACCTGGACCCACTGTATAGCAGCGGTTCCTGTCACCGACCTCGCATCCGGTTCCTTGCAAGTAGCAAAGGGTGGGGCCTGCGTGCTCGCAGTCAGTGATAATTCCGGACATTGCCGTCGAACATTGATTGGATGCTCCGTCTCCCGGGCATTGCGTGCCGCCGTCAATGCACACCGTCCTGTTGCCGGGCTTGTTACATTGAGTATACCACTGCGAGTGTACGGTATAGTGACATATCTGCCCCATTCCGCTGTTCGGGTCGCAGTGGGTGACGGGGAGGCTGTTATCTTTGTAACAAAGCGTTGCCTTTTCACCGTAAACGGTTGCTGCTTGCTGACGTGCGTAAGCCGGCCTGCCCAACAGCGCATTCGTGAACGATTCGCCAAGC
Source organism: Candidatus Latescibacterota bacterium (assembly GCA_011772205.1). GTDB lineage: Bacteria > Krumholzibacteriota > Krumholzibacteriia > WVZY01 > WVZY01 > WVZY01. The sequence goes on along the minus strand of WVZY01000071.1, from coordinate 103,241 downwards.
TCCCGGGTACTCCAGCGGGCGAACGCGTTGGAGGGCAGCGTGAGTTCATCGAGTGAGGAATCGAGAACTCTTGCAAAGAGCGGTGAATCTTTTACGTCGGCGCCGGCCAAGCCTTGAGAAACGCAGCAAAAAAGAAGACCGAGCCCAATGAAAAGAGCGGATGCGCTGCGCACGTGATCGAGTTTAAAAATTGCTTTGCGCATCTTAGACCCTCCTTTGAGATGGAACGCAGGTGAAGTCTCAGAAATGCGCACGGGTATGATGTTGGCGGCATGCATGGAACTCATTCATCTATTAGCTCTCCCTCAGCACGCCGGTTCCAGCAAGTAGGTGGTTTGGCGCCCATGCTATATGCGCGAGTTCAAGTGATATTTAAAAAGATTGATTATACCATATAGAGTAAATTATTTCAATAAGATATCCGAACATTATTGCATAGCGGATTGGATCCCGTGATTCTTCAAAGAGCCCACGCTTGCATTACATCCATTTCAGGGGCGGAAAGATATTTTCCATTAATTGTTCCAGGAGAAGCTCAGCGAAGCCGAATTGGAGACCGCCTGAAAGCACTCAGTCTTTGTTGAGCCTTTTCCTGCCAGATTCATGACAAGCCTGGTCCGATACTCCGACACAGCCGAGAGGCCTTCTTGACCTGCGAATGAGCTCGGCAGTCTCTCCTATTATCAGATGCCGAGCATCGGGCCTTGATTCGGCTAACGCACCTGGGCCACAATGGGGGGAGCTCTTGAATCCTTGATCAGAAAGACTCGATTTCTCACTCTCACGGAGAATGCCTCTTTTCATGATTGTTTTATTGCACTCTGGAAACAGTGTCTTTCGATCCATCCGAGAGGTTGGATGATCCCATGAAACTAGCTATATCGGGAAAGGGAGGTGCTGGAAAGACAACTCTGGCAGGAATCCTTGCCCATTATTTCATGAATGATGGGTATAAGGTCTTGGCCGTGGATGCAGATCCAGATTCCAACCTGGCTTCGGCCATCGGAATCCCGGAATCCCAAGCAGCATCGATCAAGCCCATTTCAGAGCAGCGTAAATTGATCAAACAAAGAACAGGTGCGAGCCCGAGGCAGTTTGGACAGCTGTTCAAGCTGAATCCCACTGTCTCCGACATTCCCGACAAGTTCTCTATCAATTATAAGGACATCAAATTATTGGTGCTGGGCGCCGTCCAAAAGGGAGGAAACGGGTGTGCCTGTCCGGAAAACGTTCTCCTTCAGAGCCTGCTCAACGAAATCATTCTCGAGCGAGAAGAAGTGGTCATTGTGGATTTGGAAGCCGGCATCGAACACCTTGGGAGAGCGACCTCCGGAGCCGTGGACAGGATGATTATTGTCGTCGAGCCCAGCTTCAGAAGCGTGAACACAGCTGAAACCATCATGAAATTGGCCCGTGAGATAGGAATTGAGTCCTTCGGAATCGTCGGTAACAAAATCCAGAATGAACAACAAAAGAGTTGGATCACTGCTCAGTTCCCGGAAGAATTTATCTTGGGAATGATTCCATATCATTCCGTCTTTCTCGAGGCGGATATGGAACAGCAGCCACTGATTGAACTGATGGAAGAGAACCTGAAAGCTGAGTTCGCAAAAATCTTTCAGAGATTGAAGCATGGGGACGCTCTTGTTTCTTGAGTCCGAAGACTGAAGCAAATCAGTAGTCGAATCTTTTTTCAATTTTTTCCTGGCCTTCCCCCGTAATCAGAAAACGTATCAGTATCCTATAATGAATCGTTTATTCCTGCTTCTCGTACCGAGGGATTCGCGAAATATATATTGTATTTTGGACACAGAGATAATAAAATTATAGATTGCAATATCCCGCGGAGAGTGAGTGTCAGATGACTTTCAGTCCCAATTGTATGGCGACCGCGATCGGGAGCTTCCCCCACCAGGATGCCTCTTCAGCCTGTGACATCATCCTGGATACGATCCCGGAAATCCCTGTCTGGCCACAACTTTCTCAAATCGATTTCCGTGAGCAGATGGAGATCCAATACAGTGAGGGACTGCCCTGCGCTGTCCTGGATGCGTCCAAACAAAGGATGTATTTTGACACGAGTGGAGACTCCACGAGCGAGCTGGAGAAATTTTACGAAAACTACGTGGCGGAGAATCTCGAGTACTTCAAAATATCCCCACATTTCAGTCGCGGCATTTACGAAATGGGGGCAAAGCTCGCAGCTAAAAAACCTGGATCAATGAAATTCTTCAAAAGCCAGGTGACGGGTCCTGTTACGTTCGGATTGGCAATAATCGACGAAAATAAGCGGTCTATCTATTACAACGAAGTTTTTAGAGATGTCGTCGTCAAAGGAATGACAATGAAAGCCAGGTGGCTCCTGGATAAATTCAATTCCCTGGGCTGCAGGCAAATATGTTTCATCGATGAGCCAATTTTATCAGCCTTCGGTTCATCCACATACGTTAGCGTCCAGCGCCGGGATGTCATCAGCCATATAAATGAAGTGGTCGAAGCCATTCACAAAGATGGTGCCTTGGTGGGATCGCACTGTTGCGGCAACACGGAATGGCCAATCTTGATCGAAGCGGGAGTCGATGTCATCAGCTTTGATGCTTACGAATTCGGTGAAACAATCGGGTATTATCCTGAAGAGATAAGAAAATTCCTGGATAAGGGAGGTGCTATAGCTTGGGGAATTGTTCCCACATCTGGGAAAATCAACGAAGAAGATCCAGAATCACTTGCACAAAAACTCGAGGAATTGATCGGCAACATGGTGAATAAGGGAGTCGATAGAAATCTGCTTTGGGAAAGGTGCTTGCTCACACCATCCTGTGGAACCGGCACTCTTTCAGTGGAATTATCCGACAGGATTTTTTCCGTTCTCGCAGAACTGAAAAACATACTTTCCGGCTAGTAGAATGTTTGTATTTTTCGTATCAGGCACAGATTCCTGGGCAAAGTTCCGCTGAGAGAACTTTTCCTCGCCATAGATTGTTTCGATAAATAGTTATAATCTATTCGAAGACTTTTTGATCATACTAAGTCGTCTTGGCGGCAGAACAAATATTTTGCCTGTTGATCCTTTGCACATGAGGATTGCCTTTTGATTCTCAAAGTTGCGAAGGAGAAGGAGAAAGCAGCTACAAGCGTCGAGAGTTTATAAGGAATTTTGAGAAATGGGCAAAGAACGCAAAGAAAACAAAGAAAAAAGCGTGGACCCAGCGGTCAAAAAACTGCTCAAGAAAAGCAGTCGAGAAGGAGTGGAAACTATTTGGGACCGTTCCGATGGGCAGACGCCACACTGCCGGTACGGAGAGCAAGGACTGTGCTGCCACATTTGTTACATGGGTCCATGCCGCATCAGCTTCAAGGGCAAAGGTCCTAAGAAAGGCGTATGTGGTGCTACGGCCGAGGTGATCGTTGCCAGGAATTTTGCTCGCATGATTGCAGCAGGAGCAGCCGCCCATTCCGACCACGGCCGCGAAGTCGCCCAAACGTTGTTGTCCGCGGCAAAGGATTCCGATTCCGGCTATTCCATAAAGGATACGAATAAGCTCAAGAAAGTTGCACGAGTTTTGGGCGCAGATGTAGAAGATCGGCCCAAGGAAGACATTGCTTTCGAAGTTGCCAAAAGATCCATTGAAAATTTTGGGCAGCAGGTAGGTGAAGTGGACTTCATAAAAAATGCTCCTGAAACGAGACAGGCACTCTGGCGGAAGCTAAACGTCGCTCCTCGAGGTATTGACCGGGAAATCGTGGAGACGATGCACAGAACCAACATGGGTGTGGATCACGACCATCAAAACATCATGCTGCAGGCGGCCAGAACCGCCCTGGCTGATGGGTGGGGGGGGTCTATGATCGCCACCGAGCTTCAGGATATCCTGTTTGGCACCCCATCACCTCTCAGGGGCCAGGTGAATCTCGGCGTGCTCTCCGAGGAGGACGTCAATATCATTGTTCATGGTCATGAGCCCGTGCTCTCAGAAATGCTCGTTGCCGCTTCCAGGGACAAAGATTTGCTCGATCTTGCCAAGTCAAAGGGGGCAAAGGGAATAAATCTGGCCGGGATCTGCTGCACGGCCAACGAGATTCTTTTGCGGCATGGCTTGCCAATCGCTGGCAACATTCTGCAGCAGGAGCTGGCCCTCAGCACGGGTGCCGTCGATGCGATGATCGTGGATGTCCAGTGTATCATGCCCTCACTTCCGGAGATTTCCAAATATTACCACACTAAAATCGTGAGCACCTCCTCCAAGGCGAAGATCGTCGGTGCCATACATTATGAGTTCTCCGAGAGAAATGCTTTGGAAACGGCCAAAGAAATCATCAGGGAGGCCATCGAAAACTTCCCCAACAGGGACAACGTAGACATCCCCAAAGAAAAGATGGATCTCATCGCCGGGTTCAGCCATGAAGCGATCAATTATATGCTTGGGGGCAGATTCCGTGAGTCTTACGTTCCCCTCAACGACAACGTTATCAACGGAAGGATTAAAGGCGTTGCGGGTATCGTTGGCTGCTGTAATCCTAAGGTGACCCATGACCGTAGTCACGTGAGCCTCGTCGAGGAACTCATCGGTAACAATATTTTGGTCGTCCAGACAGGTTGCTCTGCCATTGCCTGTGCAAAGGCGGGATTCCTCATCCCGGAATCGGCTGAGAAACATGCCGGCAGAGGTTTGGCCGAAGTTTGTAAGGCCGTGGGCATGCCACCTGTACTCCACTCGGGATCGTGTGTGGATAACAGCCGCATTCTGATTGCACTGTCCGAGATGGTTAGAGTGGGAGGCTTGGGTAAGGATATCAGCGAGCTTCCCGTGGCAGGGGCTGCGCCCGAGTGGATGAGTGAGAAAGCCATCTCTATCGGCCATTACTTCGTTGCATCGGGCGTGTTTACCATATTCGGGGTGGGCCTTCCTGTCATCGGCAGCAAGACTTTTTCTGATCATATCTTCAAAGAGTTCGAAAAAATCTTCGGTGGAATGTGGGCCACGGAACCAGATCCTTCTAAAATGGCTGCACTCATCATAGATCATATCAATGAAAAACGCCGGAACCTGGGGATTGCAAAAGGCAAAGAGCGAGTACTATATGACATGGAGATGAGAAGAGAACTCGAAATCTAGAATTTTGCCCCGGCAGCCCTTTTCACATTTGATCTGAGCTTTTTGTAATGAGCTCTGGATGAAGTAGCTGGAATAAAAGAGCCACGATAAGCCAAAAGCAGAATAGGCTCGTTGTACCGCGAGAGAGATAAAAAAGATGTCCAAATTAATCGCAACCCGGGCGATCCGCGGAGCACATAAACTTGTGGCACGCGCCGAGAGGGAGCTGAAAAAAGCCTTCGAAGAGAAAGGGCCACAAACTCGCGTGGAATTTCCCAACACAGGTTACTACTTCCCTATATCTCATGGCATGCTGGGATTGGAAATCGAGACGGTTGGAGGTCTAAAAGAACTGCTGCATGAAGCCCAAAAATTGCTCCCTCCACTACCCGAAGAAAGCCTCTGGGTCCCATACCTCGGCCATACTCTCGATGCAGGCATGGCCACATTATTTGCCGATGAAATCATCGAGGCCATCAAATACACGCAAAATCCCCTCCCTTACTTGCCGGAGCCGAATCCAAACGACGACATGCTCTGGTTGGGAGCGGCGAACGACGTTATAATGAGAGAGCGGGGGATTGAGTTCGTGGATGGCACCGCACCTGGATTTGCGGCTTGCGTGGGGTACTGTCCGACGAATGAGGATGCAGTGAGGATCGCGCGCGAACTCCAAGAAAAGAATCTGTATGTCTTCATGTCGGCAGCCACGAATGGCAAATCCATGGCCCGACAGCTCCAGGAAGAAGGCATTCAAATGGGTTGGGAGACAAGACTCGTCCCCTATGGAGACGACGTGACGGCCACCGTGCACTCTCTCGGTTTTGCCACAAGAGTTGCTCTCTCCTTTGGCGGGGCCCAGCCCGGAGATTACCAGCGCGTTTTGCGCTACAACAAAAACAGAGTCTTCGCCTTTGTGCTCGCCCTGGGGCCCGTTGATGATGAAAAGCATGCTCAAGCCGCAGGCGCCATAAACTACGGGTTTCCCACGATTTCTGAAACGGATATCGATCAAATACTGCCTACGGGCATTTGTACCTATGAACATGTTGTCTCGCCCGTCCCTCTCGACAAGATCGTCTCCAAAGCGATCGAAGTCAGAGGATTGAAAATTACGATTACCAAGGTGCCGATTCCTGTTCCTTATGGACCGGCATTTCAGGGAGAGAGAATACGCAAGGAAGATATGTATGTGCAGCTCGCGGGCCAGGAGCAACCTGGATTCGAGTTCTTGACGACAAGAGAGTTGGACGAGGTTGAGGATGGAAAGATAGAAGTCATCGGACCGGAGATTGATGATGTGGAGGAAGGCAGCAAAATTCCTCTGGGCATATGGGTCGAAGTAGCGGGCCGAGAAATGCAGCCTGATTTCGAGCCTATTTTGGAGCGGCAGATTCACGATCTCATCAACGCGGCCAATGGTGTTTTTCATATGGGACAGCGAGACATCAACTGGGTGCGTATCAGTAAAGAAGCCAAGGAAAAAGGCTTCAAATTCAAGCATTTCGGCTCCATCCTTCATGCCAAGTTTCACGGGGAATTCGGAAAGATTTTCGATAAAGTCCAGTTCACGATTTATACTCGGGAAAAGGAAGTACTAGAGCTCATCGGTATAGCCCGAAAAGTTTACCAAATGCGCGACGAGCGCATTGCCGGCATGACGGATGAATCCGTGGATACGTTTTATTCCTGCACACTTTGCCAGTCCTTTGCCCCGAACCATGTTTGCATCATCACTCCCGAACGCTCGGGCCTTTGCGGGGCATATAACTGGTTGGACGGCAAGGCTGCTCACCAGATAGATCCGACCGGGCCAAACCAGCCTGTTGAAAAAGCAAAGGAGATTGATGACGTAAAGGGGCAATGGCAGGGCATCAATGAGTTTGTCTTCAACAACTCACACAAGACACTGGAGATCTTCAACGCCTACAGTATCATTGAATTTCCCATGACATCCTGCGGTTGTTTTGAGTGCATCTCGTGCATCTTACCTTCGACCAACGGCATCATGATTGTTTATCGTGATTACATAGGAATGACACCTGTGGGCATGAAATTCTCCACCCTCGCAGGAACGGTTGGCGGCGGAGTTCAGACTCCTGGATTTGTCGGTCACAGCAAGCACTATATCGGCAGTCAAAAATTCATCAGTGCCGAGGGCGGGATCAAGCGTATCGTCTGGATGGACAAAGCCCTCAAAGAAGAGATGAAGCCCGTTTTAGAAGCTCGAGCAAAAGAGGAAGGGATTCATGGCTTTGTTGACATGATTGCGGATGAGACGGTCTCCGTTACCGAAGAGGAAGTTCTCGAGTACATCTCCAAAAAGAATCATCCAGCATTATCCATGCCCTCACTGTTATAGAGATAAATCATGAAGACCATAGCGATCTCGGGAAAAGGCGGAACAGGCAAAACGACTTTGGCTGCCTTGATGGTACGACAGCTGAGTGATTACTCCAAAGGTTCCGTATTGGCGGTAGATGCCGATGCGAATGTCAGCTTGAACGAATTGCTCGGCGTCGAACTCAGGGAAACGATCGGTGTGATCCGGGAAGAAATGAGAGATTCCGTTGATAATCTACCCGGGGGAATGACCAAACAGAGATTCCTGGAGTACAAGATACAAACGAGCTTGGTGGAGACTTCAGCGTTCGACCTCATTGCCATGGGGCGGCCCGAGGGACCGGGCTGTTACTGCTATGCCAACAACCTGCTTCGAGACATCCTGGCTACCCTGAGCGCCAACTATGGCTATGTTGTCATCGATAATGAGGCGGGCATGGAACACTTGAGCCGCCGGACCCATCAGAGCATCGATTATCTGCTGATAGTCTCCGATCCTTCGGTACGGGGGATTCGTACAGCAGGCAAGATCAGCAGGCTATTGAAGGAATTAGACACGCGTGTTGGCGAGAAAGATCTTGTCTTGAACCGTGTTCAGGGCCCGGTTCCTGAAGCGGTGGTAGAAGCCATCCAGGACGAAGGTTTAACGCTCATAAGCAGCATCCCTGAGGATAGCTGGATACTCGAATTGGACCAGAAAGGTCTATCAATCGACCATCTCTCTGCGGATGCATCCGCACATCGGGCTGTTGGGGAGATTTTGAAGAACATTGGGATTTATCCTGAGAATTAGCTTTGGTCCGTCAAGAATGTACATTGGGCGTGTCCCGTTTGCCCCGAGGCGATTTCCGCAGCGCGCTATAACTTTAGACGCGCGCGAGAACCATGAGCCGAGTGGTGAACGAGACGCGCCAAACGCCTCGAATTATGTTAATAATAAAGCGCTTTAGGAGATAATTCGTAGCAATTTTTTGACGAATTAAGGTTAGGTAGGCTATTCTTCCTTTATAAATAAGCGTCATCGAAAACGGGATGCTCCCATTTGCAAATCGTCCTATCGTGAGGTAAGCGAATGACTTTCGAGATTCCTAGAGAAACCAATACCGGCAAAATCGTGGAGGTCACTCTCGGCGCAACCGCTCGCGAAGGAGGCACACGTTCCCATACGGTTACTATCGGAGGCAGCGCAGCCCTTCCCTTTCATTTTTTTGAGGGAAACCATTCACACCGTCCGGTAGTGGCGATGGAGGTTTTCGATAAAGCTCATCCTAAATTTCCTGATGCATTGAGAGATTACTTCGGTGAGGTTTTGGACAAACCCGGAGATATGGCAAAGAAATGTGTTTCGGAATACGGCGCCGAGCTCATCAGCGTACGATTGGAAGGAACACATCCAGAAAAAGGAAATAAGAGCGCCGAAGAAGCGGCAGAGATCGTGAAACAAGTGCTCGGGAGCGTGAGCGTACCGATCATCGTTACCGGGCACAGCCACTTCGAAAAAATAAACCAAGTCATGAAAAAAGTCTGCGAGATCGCGGAAGGAGAAAATTGCTTGATCAACTATGTGGAGACGGACAACTACAAAACCATCGCAGCAGCATGCATTGCGTATAATCACACGCTTGTGGCGCAATCTCCCATAGATGTCAACCTTGCTAAACAGCTGAACATCCTTTTGACCGATATGGACTTTCCCGCAGAGAGGATCGTTATGGATCCACTGACCGGATCTCTGGGGTATGGTTTGGAATACACGTACTCGATCATGGAGAGGATTCGCATCGATGGTCTCGCAGGCGATAAAATGCTGGCCTTTCCGATGCTCGTCAATCCCGGCTATGAAAGCGCCTTGGTCAAGGAAGCGAGAGCCGAGGAAAGCGACTATCCTGAGTGGGGAAGCACGGAAATCCGGGGCGCTTACTGGGAAATTGCAACGGCAATGAGTTTGCTGGTATCAGGTGCGGAACTATTGATCATGTATCATCCCAAGGCCGTGGAGGCAATCAAAGCAAAGATCAAAGAGATGTATGGATCAAGAAACGGAGACTAAGCATGGCGCTCTCTGGACTGGATATTTTCAAGCTGCTGCCCAAAACCAACTGTGGAGAATGCGGAGTTCCGACCTGTATGGCCTTTGCCATGAAGCTGGCGCAAAAGAAAGCCGAGTTGAGCGAATGCCCATACGCCTCCGAGGATGCCAAAACCACTCTTGGAGCCGCCAGCGAGCCTCCTATCCGGCTGGTCAAGATAGGTAGTGGCAATACTGCAGAGGTAGGAAATGAGACAGTGATGTTCCGTCACGAAAAGACATTCTTCCACCAGACAGGGATCGCCATAGAACTGTGCACTTCTGAAGGGAAGAACAAGCTCCTCGAGAAAATCAAAGAAATCGAGAATTATGGAGTTGAAAGAGTCGGTGAAACATTGACCGCCGATCTCTATTTGATAACTCACGATTCAAGCGATCCTGAAGATTGCCTCTCCGCGATAAAGCTTGCCAAAGAGCATTCAACCAAGGGGATCATACTCAACTGCCGGGATGATAAGACTCTGAGAGAAGGATTGGAAATTATCAAAGATGATCGCCCGGCAATCCTCCTGCAAAAAGAATTATCGGATAAAGACATTGAGCTTGCGGTTTCCTTTGATGGCAGCTTGATTCTGACCGGGCATTCTTACGATGACATCGATGGACAGGCGAAAAAAGCAAAGGCTGCTGGCTTGAATAGCCTGATTCTGAACTTGGAATCAGATAACCTGGGCCGCCAGATTCAGGACAACACCATCCTGAGACGTAGCGCCTTGAAAAAAAATATCAAGTCCTTCGGATATCCGCTTTTCTCCTATGTGCGCGCTGAAAATAACTTTGATTTACTGGCAAGAGCATCGGCGCTGATCTGCAAGTATGCTTCTATTATTGCACTGCCCGAGTATGATAAAGCCCTGTTGTATTCTTTGTTCACGCTCAGACAGAATATCTTCACGGATCCGCAAAAGCCAATCCAGGTCGATCCAAAGGTCTATCCCGTTGGTGATCCAACTCCTGAATCCCCCATCTTCATCACGACCAATTTTTCTTTATCTTACTTCATGGTTTCGGGCGAGATCGAAAATTCTGGGATCTCTGCCCACCTTGTCGTCGCCGATGCGGAGGGGCAATCGGTCCTCACTGCCTGGGCCGCCGGCAAGTTCAACGGTGAAACGATCGCCAAATTCATCAAAGACATCAAATTGGAAGAGCAGGTCAAAACGAGAAAAATCGTGATACCGGGGTTCGTTTCCATGATCAGCGGCGATCTGGAGGAAAATCTGCCAGGATGGGAAGTAATCGTAGGCTGCCAGGAAGCTTCAGACATCCCTTCCTTCGTGAAGAACGTTCAATTAACCTGAATCTAGTGTATTGAAGAATAAAAGCCTCTGATGAAAAAAAAGCATAAGGTTACAATCCTTCCTTTTGATACGATTATCGAAGTTCAACCCAGGACGAATCTTTTAGATGCGATCAATGCAGCCAACCTTCCTTTAACGGCGGTCTGTGGGGGTGAAGGGACGTGTGGGGAATGCGTCGTTCAAATCACGAGTGGAAGATACCATAGCAAACCATCCGCCGCTCTGTCCGACGAGATTGTGTCCGAGGGCTATGCTCTGGCCTGCCAGACTTTCGTCGAGGATGACCTTACCGTTGTGCTCCCACGTTTCGAGGAGCTTTCCATAAGAAGCGTCGTTGATCACGAGTTTTTCGATGAGCGGAGAGATCTGATCTCAGGCATCTATGAGGTCGATCCTCCCGTACAAAAGATCGATTTGCAGGTCGAAGCTCCTTCTCTTGAAGACAACTACAGCGATTTAAAAAGGATCGAGCGTGCGCTCGGAAAAAGTTGGCCCTCGGGAAACATATCTTGTGAATATTCTGTATTGAAAAAAATGGCATATGCTGTGCGCAAAGATCATGGAAAGATAAGCATCGTCCTGGCCAGGCTGGGAGGGAGCAGGTTCATCATTGACATTTTCCCTCAATCCGAGAAAAAGAGCGTATGTGGCCTGGCCTGTGACATCGGCACCTCAACAGTGGCCTTACATCTGGTTGATCTATCTACAGGAAAATTCCTTGGTACGGCATCCAGCTATAACCAGCAGATGAAATGCGGAGAAGATATTATATCCCGCATCAATTACTCCCAGAAACCCGGGCGACTCGAGGAGCTTCATGACCTTATTATCGGCACTATCAACCTTCTCATCAAGAAGGCAAGTGAATCTGCTGGAGTGCCCCCAGCGGATATCTATTATGCAGCGATTTCTGGAAATACGACTATGATTCACCTCTTTCTGAACCTGAATCCGAACTATATCAGAGAAGAGCCGTATGTTCCAACGATCAATCAGCCGCCCGTCGTTAGGTCTCAGGATTTGGGTTTGGATTTGAATCCTGAAGCACGAGTATCCTGCACTCCCGCGGTGGGAAGTTATGTCGGCGGGGATATCACATCAGGTTTGCTGTGCACTCCCATACTTCTCGATACCGAGAAGGTTTTTCTTTTTCTCGATGCCGGTACAAACGGCGAATTGGTCGTGGGAAACAAAGAGTGGCTCATGACCTGTGCTTGCTCCGCCGGCCCTGCCTTCGAGGGAAGCGGGATAAAATGTGGGATGCCTGCCTCCGAGGGTGCAATCGAGACCATAAAAATAGATGACAAAGGCCGGTTCGGTTACGAGGTCATCAATAACGCAAAACCAAAGGGATTGTGCGGATCAGGGCTGGTCGATCTTCTCGCAGAATTATTCGTTCACGGTTTTGTTGACCGCAACGGGAAATTCATTGAAAGAACAGCCAGAAATAAGATTGTCCAGACCGAGAATGGAGAGGGCCTGCTCATCGTTGAAGGTCCTAAGAGCTTTTGGGGAAACGATATCGTCATTACCGAGAAAGACATTGCCAATCTCATCAGGACCAAGGGAGCGATTTATTCTGCATGCTCTATGCTTTTGAAGAGCGCTGGATTGAAATTCCATGAAATCGATTCTGTATACATAGCAGGAGGATTTGGCCAGCATCTTGATATCGAGAATTCAGTCCGCATAGGCCTTCTGCCCGATATCGAAAGAGCTAAATTTAGCTACCTCGGGAATAGCTCTCTTCTCGGTGCTTACCTGATGCTTTTAACCGATAAAAATCACAGCATTGTCAATAAAATCGCCGATCAAACGACCTACATCGAGCTCAACACCGAGCCAAGATACATGAATGAATTCACGGGTGCCTTGTTCCTTCCTCACACAGAAATGGATTTGTTCCCGAGTGTGAAAAAAGTATTCGATCGCATTCGATGAGTGCTGTGCCGAATGAGCCGAGAGGACACCTTGCTGGTTGAGGTGTGGGATCGTGTTCGATCGTGCGCCCGCTGGTCAGTTAGCGAAGGTACAGCTTCTTGACGGCGCCCCAAGTCACGGGTTTCACCGGAACGCTGCTGCAACCAACGGATCTTGCACCGATCACGCCGCAGTTGAAACCTCCGGGGTGGAATCCCGGGAGGCAGGGCGAATCGTCGCGAATCGTGTAGTCCCCGGATCCCGGTGTTCCGCAGAACAGCGGATCAGCGGAGAAATGTGAGGAGCGCATGATCGGCCCCGCCCTGGTTCGCCCACGTGTAGCGACCGGGCTCAACGAGGATTTCGTCACCTGGATTCGCGGAATCGATGGCGGCCTGGATCGTCGGGACATCGACGGAGCCGTCGACTCTGATGTGCCGGGTCCGGGAAAGCGCGGTGCCTGTGTAGAGAAGAGAAAAGAACGCGGCACCGACAGAAAAGCTATGCATCGTGTCGAACGAAACCCGATCCACCAAGTTTGGCTACTTGACGCAGACGATTTTCACGGGGGCAGCGCTTGGAAGCCCCTCTAATTTTAGGAAGTAAATTCCCGATGCGATCTCCAAGGCCGCTCCGTCGGTGGCGTCCCAAAAAGCCGTTCCCCTGCCGTCCTGAAGAGCCACCGGCACTGCGCCTACACGGCGACCATCGGCGCCGTATATGAGCACCGTAATCCTGTCCCGGTCCGGCACGCCCGCCACCGTGAAGTTGACGCCTCTGTTGAACGGGTTGGGGTAGGCACTGAGCAACTTGGCAAGCACGGGCGGCGTGACCAAATCGTCCACTCCCGAGGCATCGGGAACGAAACCGGCCAAAGTCGCAAGGGCCGCCACTCCGATCTGGATGTTTCCCACCGTGAAATCGGGATCGATATGGACCAGCAGGTCGTTCGTGGTGTGATAGTAAGGATTGAAGTCTGGATCACCCCAGTCCCAGGCCTCCTCGTGATTCACGGCGGCAAACCCTTCGTCCCAGAAAGAAGCGTGATCGCCCCACCAGGCGCCGTCGTCGACGTGCAGTTCATAGGGCGCGCCGACGTACAAATTCGCAGCATTGACGATGGCCGCGGCCAGCCACTGGGAAGCGTAGTTCGTTTCGATCTCAAGGTCCTTCTCCACGCCGAGCTCCCAGTATCCCATCATGTCGAAGTTGAGCACCCCGACGATGCCGATGTTGTTCTGCGCCGCCCAGCTGGCGTAGGCTTGGCTTCCGACGAGGCCCTGCTCTTCACCGGAGAAACAGATGTAGCGGATCGAATATTCGAAATCGTGCTGGGTGAGGATCTCAGCGGCGGTGAAAACTGCTGCGACGCCGGTTCCGTTGTCGTCCGCGCCGGGTGCGCTGAGCCTGGGCCGCTCGCTAAGAGAATCGAAGTGACCGCAGATGATGAAGAAGGAATCGGGATAGACGGTGCCGATCTGGGTCGCCTCTACGTTCCACAGCGTCCACCCACGAAACTCGAAGGAGCTTTTGATTGGCACCAGTCCGTAACCCTCAAAGACTCCGCAGATGGAATCGGCCACGGCGGGGTGGTTTAATTCCAAGCTGTAACGCGTCCCGAAATCCACCAGCCACTGGATCTTGCTGCTGATCCCGGCCCATTCCACCTGCGCGACCATCGCCGCGATGTCAGGATCGGGCGTGTCAACCCACTGCCATTGCCGGGAAGCGAACCGGGAAACAGCGGGCAGGTCCTTTAGCGGAATGACGGCACAGCCTTTTTTCGCTAGCTCCGTCACTGCTATCGGATCTCCCGATACCAGGAACACCCCCTTGTGGACGCCGTGCACGGTAATCCCGGCTGCTTCGGGCAGTTCGCCACGTGTTCGCACGAGGGAGAGTTCGGAAGGGAGTTCCTGCCCGGCCACGGCGAAGTGCTTCAGCGCAGGGTGGGTTTCCCACTGGATGGAGGCCGGCGGACCGGCATCCTCGACGGCGAGTGACGGGCCGGTGATGGATCCGGCTATCAGAATAGAGATAGCGAGACATTTCACCCGGGCCAGGAGGTTGCAGAATTTAGACAACACTGAGACGGGCATTGGTGGAGGAGGATGCATGTTGAGAACCCTCCGGAAGGTTGGCGTAAAGCGAGGTGGGGTTGAGATAAGACGGCAGAATCCGCAATCGGGAACGATCCCCGCGAATCTCAATCCTTATTATACCTATCTGGAATGCTCAATGCAAACTCCTTCCCGCCGCTTCCAATCCCACTCGAATTGTGTTAATCCAGTGAAGTTGCCCTTTTGACATGCGAGCTAAACGGGCCTGGTACCGTAATCGATAACACACGTTCTCACGACGAGAGCATTGCATTTCATTGGTTTGAAGGCCAGGATGATATCTATCCAGCCGAAACATGACCAGCACAGAAAGAATCGTTATATGAAACAAAAGGCAATGGCGATTTTCTCCATCATGCTCTTTCTGGCGTTCGCTACGGTGTACTGCCGGGCGCTATCAACTGGAGGCAAGTCGCCAACACAGGACCGCCAAAAAAGCTACAACGTGACCATGATCGCTTCGGATCTGAGCTTTACGATCTGCTGAATGATCCTCGGGAAAACAATAATCTTGCCTCGCATTGTCATGAATTAGTAGAGGAGTTGTATAATATAATAAGTTGTTGAAATGAGAGCGGCGAATGAAAACAGGAAGAAAGAAAATATCGCGGCTATGGCTGATAATGTTGATCAGCTATCGGATAAAGAGACGCAAAAAATCCTTCAAAAGTTGAGATCGTTGGGATACATACAATAGCTGTAAACACCCATAACTCAAAAGAGACGCGGACTATTTGAGAAAGACAATCTTCTCAGTGTTCACCTGGCCACCCGCTTCAAGCCGAACGAAGTAGGTGCCGGAGGAAACTCTTCGGCCTTTCAGGTCCCGGCCATCCCAGGTTACACGGTGTTCCCCGGCAGCCTTTGACTCATTTGCGAGAACTTGCACCAGGCGGCCTGTTACATCAAATACTCGAAGATCGACCACTCCTGGAGAAGAGATCCAATACACGATGGTTGTCAGCGGGTTGAACGGGTTTGGGTAGTTCTGGAACAGCCTGTTTGCCACCTGTGGCGTTGGCGTGACTCCGGAGGCTGGCATGAATACACACGTGATGGTATTTTCATTCGCCCTGAGAATGCCGTTTGCGTCTCTTTTATACAGTCGGCTGGAAAGGGCATACGGATTGCTGCCCACTCCGTTACCGGTATCGTATGCCTGTACCCAGACGTACATGCAGAAACCGGGCATCAATGGGAGATGTGTTTCCGTCACGGAGTTATCGAAGGCAGCGACTCGCTCCCACGAGCCCAACTTGCTGATCGTGCTCGTATGGACAATGAAACTATCAGCGGTGGCGCCGCCGGCGATGTTGTTGTACGGCGCCCAATGAACCCTTAGCGAATCGTCAGTAACATCGGCAATCAGATCTGGATTCAAATCGGGTGCCCGCGGCGGAATGCTCGAAGCCGGTATCACCATCCCACCATCGAAAAAAGCCTGAGCATCCTGGACATGATCGACCAAGTTACCCAAGCCGTACATAGCGTGTGAATCTTCGTTGTAACCCTCTCCGATGACGTACGCCATCCAGAAATGCGCCGTATCACCGGCTGATACATCGTACGGACCGACGCCGGTCAAGATTCTATAGTCAGAGGCGGAATCGGAAGGGAAAGGATTCTCCCATGCTCCCGAAAGGCGATCATACCAGTCTTGATAAGAAGATACATCGTTAGTCCAATCCCAGTAGTTCTTCGATACCCACCGCTGGGTATTGTTGGGAGGGGCGCTTACCGGACCGCTGATGGGCGGCGCTGCTAAAAGGCATTGTCCGATTGCATCGGGAGAGAGCCAGATGGTATCGCCAGGCAGCGGATCGTAGTCCCAGTCCCTCATGTATGCGAACTTATAGGTGTTGTCCCAACCGGCGTAATCGTCGAAATACATCTCGGGGACGTTTACATCCCCTACATCGCAGTCGCTCATCCACCCCCAGTAGAAGTCGTCGATCGACTTGGAAAAAGCGATCGTCACTTGAAGAAAAATCCAGTGGTCGCAGCCGGATACTCCCCACTGATGCCATTCGTATTTGACATCCATTCCCAAATCTCCGTCCACGGTATCACCCTGGCTGACGACATACGGCTTAAAGGCGGTGTTCACGTGTGTCGTCAAACGGCGATAGGGGTACGGCAGTCCCAAATCATCTTCGGTCTCCACGATCGCCTGCTCGTCCAAGGCGTCGTACTGAGCCGGGTCGGAATTGCCCCCATCCGAGCCCAGATAGCGCCAGGGGCTACTTCTGCCTTCCACGTATCCCCCTGCCCACATTCCCGCCTGCCAAAGATTGGTCTGGTCCCCACCGCCGGGATAATAGGCGGATAGATCCCAATAACCCACGTACCCTTTGTTCGAGATGGAAGGAAACCATGAAGCGCCGATATGAAGATCATTGAAGAACGAATCATCTGAGGCGGTTGCATGCGCAATCCTTGTCTTTGCATCCGATAAAGATATCAACCTCTTTTGTTTCAACGGGTTGATTTTTGCCGTCGGCATCCCCCAGACAGCTGCCAGGAAACAGGCTGCAACAAAAAGGCATATGACTCTTTTCATGATCAAAGGCCTCCGCTAGCTTAGACACTCACCTTCACTCCACTGGGCACATGTATCGGCCTCGCGCATCCTTTTAGCTTTTCTATTATAGTATACCACATTTTAAGCGGGCTTGATGGAACTCTTGCGGTAATCAAAGAGGGGGTGAGATGACGCAAATCCGCCATCTTCTTTTGCCACAGCGCATCAATTCAATCCTCATTCGGTGCCACAACAGCACGCTCTTGACCTCAAATCGGGGGTCAGATCGAACTCCGACCTCCAAACGGACGTTTCGAACTTTACTCCAAAAGCGGTAGCGGAGGCCTTTGATGCGGTTTCCACCTATGGCCAGTTTGGGGAATTATTTCATTAATTGAACAGTGTTCGAGAGCTCTTTGGCTGAGGCTTACTTTACGATCAAAGACGACGGCTTCCCGCCGCAGTCACGTGAGCGAAAGCGGCTTCCAAGGAATGATCCAGCGACTCGATGCGCCGCACCACAACCCCCGTCTTCAAGACCAGGCCTGGCAGCTCTCGGTAGGCGGACTCGGGCCGGACCGTGACAAACTCCAATGCTTTCGAACCCACGACCTTGAGCTCCTGAATGTGCGAGAGACCGAGCAGAGCTTGTCCCAACTTCCGAGGATCATCGACGTGCAGCACCACGCGGTGCGGGTGATCATCACGAATTTTTCGAACAAGCGTGTGCACCTTCCCAAAACCGAGGAGTCGCCCGCGGGCGAGGATGCCCACGAGGTCGGTCAGTGCCTCGACCTCGTGCAGCACGTGGGAGGAAACGAGCACCGTTCGGCCTTGCTTGCCCAGGGCCAGAACATGCTCGCGCAAAGCGCGCCGGCTGGGTGGATCCACGCCAAGAAAGGGCTCATCCAGCAGCACCACGTCCGAATCGCCAGCCAGGGCCAGTCCCAGCTTGAGCCTCTGGCGCATGCCGCGTGACCAGGTTCCGTACCGGCGTCGACCGTCCTTCACGAGGCCGACCAGCTCCAGCGCGCTCTGTGCCAGATCTCGGGCCTCCGGACGGTGGCGGCCCTGCGCCATGAAAGCCACCTCGAGATTCTTGCGGCCGCTGAGTCCGGGATAGAAATTTTCGCTGGCGGGAACGAAGGTAATGCGTGCGCGCACTTGCGCATCGAGGAATGGCGAGCGGCCAAGGACCCGGACCCGCCCCTCCTCGGGAGAGATAAGGCCCACCATCACGCGCATCATCGTGGTTTTACCGCTTCCGTTCGGGCCTACCATCCCGGTGATGCCCGATTGCAGGCCGAGGTCGACCCTGCTCAACCCCACTACCTCGCCGTAGAAAACGCTGACCCCCTCGAGTGCGGCCTTCATGTCTGCACCGGTGACGGCTTGATCGAGTTGCCCGGAATTGGAGTTCGTGTTCGGCGTGTTCATGGGATCATCTCCCGGCGGATCCGCGTTGCTGTTACGAACGAACCCAGCACGCCCCAGACAACGAGGGCAAAAGCGCCCACTACCCCTTGGCTGACATTGTCGTTATCGAAGAGCGCACTGATGACGTCTTCGCTGGCCTGCCCGGGATCCAGAGCGTAACCATGGTGGCCCCAGATGATGTCCGACGCCACGCTGGGAATGACGAAGCACATCAAGGCCAGCAGAAGCGCCCAGCGCGCTTTTTTGGTCGCTGCGCTTGGACCGACCGACACTCCCGAATACCCGCATGCCACCAGCACCGCCACGAGCACGACCTTGGTAATCAGGGTGATCGAGTCGAGCAAACCGAAATCCGCCTTCAAACCCATGCGCAGGATGGCTATGAGAATTGCGGGGATGACGAGCAGCGCGAGTGCTGGGACGGCGACTGCGAGCATCTTGCCTGCTGTGTAGGACCAGGGAGTAACGGGGCGCGTGGCGTAGAGGAATAACACGTCCTCTCTCCGGTCGCGGGCTACGAGCGGAGTGCCGATGCCCAGAGCGAGGAACAGCACGGGAGCAATCTGAATCTGAAGAAGCCGGGCTAGAGGATCCCACTCCAGGTTTTCAATGCCGGCACCGCGCACGAGTGTGTTTACGACCAGTATCACTCCCATCACCAGCGGTGGAAGCAGGTTGCCGAGAAAGAGCAGTTTGACCAGGCGGCGCCGCATTGCCAAAGTGATTTCCCGCCTGGCGATGGCGGCGATAACCTGTGCCGATGTCGGCGTTCTCGACTCACTGTTCATCCGTGTGCTCCATGGCTCGTATCACGGCGCTTTCCAACGACGGCAGATCCCGTCCGAGCGCGCGTACTTCTGCTCCGCGCTCGGCGGCCAGCTGCCAGAATTCACGTAGTTCGACATCTTGGTTTGGCTCGAAGGTGATATGCTCATCGGCCTGCTCACGAATGTCGTACCCGCGTTGCCCGAGAGTTTCCGCGAAGGCCGCATCCAGTCCCTCGCCGGCGGCCACCACCACGCCGACGCCGGTATCGATCAAATCCCGGATCGGACCTGAGAAAGCCACCGTGCCGGCCTCGAGCAGGAGAAGTTCGTCGCAGAGAAAGTCTGCATCATGCATGATGTGCGTGCTTACCAGGATGCGCCGACCCTCGTCACGGAGATCGCGAATGAGATTGAGAAGCTGGGTGCGGCCGGGCGGATCGAGTCCTACGGTAGGCTCGTCCAGAATGAGGATCTCGGGATCGTGCACGAGGCTCATGGCCAGTTTGCACCGCTGCTGCATTCCAGTGGAGTATCCGCGCACCGGACGATAGCGCTCTTCTCCCACATCGAGGGCGTCGAGCGCCCGGTGCGCTTTGCGGAGAGACTCGCGGCGTGACAGCCCGTTGAGCATCGCGGCGAAGACAACGGCATCCACACCGGAGCCGCCGGGAAAAACGCCGGCCTGCTCGGCCATGACTCCGGCCCGCGACCTGACCTGCATGGCGTTGCGGGGCAGGTCGAGGTCGAGCACATGAATCATGCCGGATTCTGCCTTGAGCACACCAAGCAGCGCGCCGATGAGCGTGGATTTCCCAGCCCCGTTGGCGCCCACCAAACCGATGGCGCGCCCTGCGAGATCGGCCGTGACCCCTTTGAGAACCGGGCGTCCTCCGCGTGAGAGATGCACGTTTTTGAGCTGGATCCACGGTTCGTTCATGATTCGTAGTTCCGCATTAACATAACTCGCCCAGGTGCTTCCGCTTGAATCCGGCGACCATGAGCGCACCGAAGACGATGGCGATGCCGAGCAGAATCAGCGCCGACATCGCCACCGAAGTTCCGGGCATTCCGAACATGATTGGCAGCTGGTAGCTTTCCTGCTGCTCGGCGATCACGCCCATGTGGTAAGACGGTGAGATGTTGCGCAACGAGAACGGGACCTTGCCAAGCGGTATGTCGAAAAGGAAAAGGATGACCAGTCCGGTAATGAGGCCGCGCCGATTATAAAGGTGCACCACCCCAAACAACGCTACGTACGCAAACGCGCCGAGAGTGACCGAGAGGAGTTCGCGCGGCAGGAACCCGAAGCCTTCTTTGAGCAGGATCCGGATGAGAAGCAGCAACGCACCCGCGCCAAGAGCGAGGGTGGCGCCGGTAACCACAACTCGCACCACTGCCTGTATGACGCGTGGCACGGGACCGAGCAACGGGTAGAGCAGTGTCCGATGCGTGATTCCGTCGCGGATCGGTATTTCCGAGAGCAGCACGGCCCCCACCGGAACCCCTACCATAATGAGAAAGTGTCGCAGGTCCTGCAATGCGTCGGTCACGAATCCTGGCGAGATGAATCCGCTCATGAAAAGGACGGCGATGCAGGCAACGAATCCCGCGAAGAGCACGATGCCGATCCTCATGGCACGCGTGCTGATCATGGGAATGACGTAGATCCAAAATGCCGTCGAAACCGGATGCGGGCTATGGGCCATTCAGAATGCCGTCTTTCTCTGCGTGGTTCTCATGAATTCATTGAGGCTAATTCAAACTCGACATTTCAGTGATCGGTTTCACAAAGCGTTCCTTGGAGCCTGCCGATCGGCCTCAACACTGGGATCGAGCGCGAGTGATTATAGCGTTCGATACATATGGACTAAAGATAATTACGAAAAACACCGGTGATAGATGCGAAAAAACACCAGCGACCTCGAGGAGGCCGCTGGTGTTTCCTTATTCGGGAGATCTTCCAAAAGATCTAATGCTCTTTATACTCCACTGACTTCGATCTGGCAAGCGCCCATTCGGCAACTCAGTCAGCCCGCGCCTGGCGCGTTCCAATGGGCTTCGGATCCTTGATTTTTCCCTGCTCGTAGACGAAATGATCGCCTCGGTTGTCGGGGGCCACCATCTGGATCGCAGGGAACTGGCCCTTACACTCCTCGATGAACTCCCTGTAGAGGTGTCCCTCCGCGCCGGCGTGCATCGGGATGAACACTCTCGGCTTGAGAGTTTTGAGCGCATAGTGGATTCCTTCTTTGACTTCCTCCGGCCTGCCGAGGCTGCAGCCCCGGATCCCCATGAAACAGATGTCGGGCCGGATTCCCTTTTCGGCCAGGAAGTCGATCTCGTCGGTGAACTCGTCCATCAGGCCGATCCGGCCGTTGGCGTGGTCGCCGGGATGGAAGATCGTCAGCCCGTCGACTTCGACCACCATCCCAACACCGGCATCGGTCGAATGGATCGTCGTAACCTTCAAGTCGCCGTAAGATTTTTCCATCCGCTCCGGCATGTGCTCATAGGGCGGCGCGTTCTCTGGCTCGAGGCCGAGGAAGTAGGTGATGTCGGCCACTTGCTCCCGCCAGTCGAAAATGGCCGGCGCGAAATGGTCACCGTGGTTGTGGGAGGCGAAGACAGCCACCTTCTGATCGGCGATCTCGTCGGGATTGATGTGCCCGTTGCAAAGTCCTGAGCTGGCAGGGCTTTCGCCCTGTGAGAAGTAGTCGAAGATCAACAGGTGATTCCGTGTCTTGACGGCCCAGCCGCTATGACCCAAGAACCAAACGACGGCTTCCTTCTTGCCAACCTTGCTGAGGGCAGTCAGGGAGCGGTCGGCAGGCTTCGGGCTACTGCTCTTTGCACCCTTATCGGCGAGCATCGCAGCAAGCTGCCCGTGGCCGTAATACCGGGCGAGGTGGAGTGGGGTTTCCCCGGCGGGTGTCGCCGCGTTCATGTCAGCGCCGCTGGCTAGTAACTGCCGCGCTGCTTCGAGGTGACCGCCCAGCGCGGCCAGCTGCAGAGCAGTCCGCCCGCCCTCGTCAGTGCCCAGGTTCGGATCGGCATTCGCCTTCAACAGCGCGTTGGCTCGGTCGGCGTATCCGCCGGCTGAGGCCTTGACCAGCGCAGTTTCCCCGGCTTCGTTCACGTGATCCACCGCTGCGCCGTGCTCGATCAGCAGCTGGACCATCTCGGCCGAGCCGTTCTCTGAAGCGTACAGCAGGGCGGTGTTGCCGCCGTAACCAGGGTAGTTTACCTTGGCGCCGTTCTCGAGCAGGATCCGGGCGCACTCGGTCTTGTTCTGCCAGTTGGTGAAGATCAGGGGTGATCCTTCCCCAGGCTGGTCTGGATTCGGATTGGCGCCGCGATCAAGCAGGAGCTGGACGACTTCCGCGTGGCCCTGCATGGCTGCGTAGCCGAGCGGAGTGCCGCCGTTCGCCGATCGGGCATCGATTTCCGCATGGTTGTCCAGCAGGTGCTCCACGAGACCGCGCACGCCGCGCTGACAGGAGATGTGCAGGAGGGTTTCTCCGTTAGGATTTCGGAAATACAAATCGGCGCCGGCATCCAACAGCTGCTGGATGATGGCTTCATCCCGCCCATAAACGGCGAAGCTCAAGGGACAGTCTGCCTTCCGGTCGCGCCGATTGATGTCGGCGCCCTGTTCGATCAAGAAGGCCACCATCTCTCCATGCTTCCGCATGGCTGCGACACCCAGAGCGGTGCTGTTGTCGCTATCCCCGCCGTCGATGTCCGCACCGGCTTCGAGCAGCAGCCGGGCGATCTCGATGTTGCCGGTCGCAGCGGCAACGTGAATGGGCAGGTCGCGAAACTGATTGTTGTCCTGGTGGTTGACTGCTCTCGGGTCGCTCTTCAGGATTTGCTTCACGCGGGCCACGTCGCCCGCCTCAATTGCCCGGTGGATCTCGCCACCGAGGGCAGGTAGGGCGCAGCACAGCAGGCCGACGCCCACGACGAACAGAACTGCGCGTCTAATCATAGGTACCCCCCTCTTTCAAAAGACTGGAGGCCGCGGCGCGCTCCCTGCGAAGGCTCGCGGCAGTTCCGGATAATAGGTCGGTGGGGTCTAGAGAATGTGACTACTGGGCTATGATAGATACTACGGTTACGCCGGAAATGGGTTGCGTGGGAAGGCTGGAGCAGTCGCAATTCTTCACAAATAAGCTCCATTTTCAACCGCGAATGCACCGGGCTGCATCCGTTGGTTCGAAACTCCTCTTTTGGCCTCTTCCCATAAATAGTTGTGAACTCATCCACCGGATGCAGCCCGGCAAGAATTTTAGCTCTGCTTTTTGTACACCATTTTGAGCTTTTCGAGAGCTTTTTTGCTGCTTTCGCTTTGCGGATTCAATTTCAATGCCGTCTCGTAGTTCTTCACGGCATCATCGTACCGCTTCGCGGCCATATAGGCTTCACCGAGGCTGTCGTACACATTCCACGATTGGGGATATTCCTTTACGTTGAGTTCGAAAACGGCGATCGCTTCGTCGATTTTTTCATGGTAGAGGAATACATACCCAAGCGTGTTGAACTCACTTTCATCGAAGCTATAATCGTCGCCGGCTGTTTTCATTTCGTAAAATGCTTTGATTCCAGCTTCCGCACCTTTTTTCTTGATCACCATTCCAACTTTACAAGCAGCGGAATTGTCCTGGGTACATATCTGCTTCCACTTTTCCATGAGCTTGTCTTGACCTGACATCTTCTTCTGCTTGTCATGCATCTCTTTTTTCTTCATTTCTTCTGTCTTGGCCTTTTTCTCTTTTTGGGATTTCTCCTCCGTCTGGGAATTCCATAGGCCCGAAGCAGAGATCGGAAGCACCAACATCAAAACAAGTACGCCAGCAAGAATTGCTGAACGGCGGCTTCCCCTGTTCCTATTGATTTTTTGATTTAAAATACTCATGAGCCTGTCCTTTAGGTTTGAATTCTGTGATATCGTCGACAATTGCCATGCCGGTCTTACCGAGCCCCCTAAATCTGCTGCTATGTTCATAAGAAGCTCGGCATAATCGGATGGTTTGGCACCGGTTCCGAGAACAGCGTTGTCGCAATCCCTCTCCCTTTCGATCCTGAGCTGTTTCACGGCAAGCCATACGAGAGGATTGAACCAGTAAACAACGGTAACGAAGAGCGCAAACGTCTCGATCAACGTATCCCATCGCTTGACGTGGGCCAGCTCATGGGACAGAACCAGCCGGCGTCGGTTCTCCGTCCATTCTTTGGTATCGGAAGGGAGTACGATTACTGGATTCAAAATCCCGGCGGTGATCGCCGCCTTGACGTGCTCAGATTCTAGCAATCTCACCTTGCGCCGAAGATTGATCTCTTCGGCCAGATTGCCGAGTAGCAAGTTCCATTCGTTTTTCGCCGGATGAGCTTTTCTGACGATAAACCTCACACCTGCATGCGAGATCAAACACCAGCTCAGATAGAAAACGCCACCTGCTATCCATGCGAGAATGCCCCAGGCATACCAAGGAATGCTAATCGGCATCGAACCGCTTGAACCGCCAGCGGCCTCCGGTGTTTCGGGCGAGGCGGCATACGGTGGCCCCACGAACATACCCTGGTCGGGTTTCGCGTACTCCGGACTCTGGGAGCCCGCACCCCATGATCCCAGATAGGGAATGATCGGAAGGTTCCACCAGGGTGACAAAAGAGAGAATGCCGGCAACAGTATCAGTCCAACCAGCGCGAATACCCATACCTTGTTGCGGATAAAGGCGGATGAACGTCGTAGAAACAATGTTGCAATGCCGGCTGCCGCGCAGAAAACAGCACCCTTGAGCATCACATCAATGAGCAATTCCAACAGTTCCATCCAAGGTGCTTCCACCAACCATGCTTTGATGACAGGAATCATCGCTACCTCCCCTCCTTTCTCGATTTATTGATGAGCTCAAGGATCATCTCCACGTCCTCTTTCGTAAGCTTTGCGTCGGACTTCTTCAGTATCGAGATAACGGCACTGGCCTCCGAACCTTTGAAAAACGTTTCCAGAACGTGGTTCAGGGCTGTTCTCCTGGCTTGATAGAGCGGTATGGTTGGGTAGTAGATATAGCGTCCTTTTACCGTTTCGTGGCGCAGATAGCCTTTTTCCTCAAGGACGCCGAGTATCGTTCGGATTGTAGCGTTGTTTGGCTTTCCCGGAAGGCTGTCGACAACTTCGACGGCAGTAGCCCTGCCCAGCCGGTAGATTACCTCAATGATCTGCCGCTCTCTCCGGGTCAACTCGTTGATCTTTGGCTTTTCCGTCATCTATCCCTCCCTTGATTCTGATAAGCCCTTGTGAGTAGATGTCTTATCGAAGCATGAGGATTTGCCCACATGTGAATTTTATAACATGTGTATAATTTAACAGGCGCTTCGGGCCCTGTCAAATTTATTTTTTCATTTTTTTGATTTTGCCCATTCGGCTTTCCGCGGGGAGGCGCCCGAGCGTTGGCCGATCATCTGTCCGCTGGGACATTCTTTCACCGGGCGGTCTCCCGCTAAGAAGCAATCGGATAGGAAATCGACGTGGATGTGTCGGGAGAACGTGTTGCTGATTTCAAGTTGGTCCGCGCCTCCATTGGTTGGATGCATCTGGTTGACTGCGTGATACTGCCCCAGCATTATGATTCAAGATACGCGTTTCGAGTGATCGTTATTTTTATAGATATTTGGCCCGGCATCTATTAAAATGGCCCACAGTGAATAAACGGCACTTCTAATGATGTACAAATAACTACCCCACTTGGCGAAGATCTGTATCAAAGCAATAAGTAATTTTTTGAGTGTTGGACTATATTCTAAGAAATGCACAGAGACATTCGAGAAATGGCAGCAGAGTACACCGGCATCGATGTGGGTTCCCTTTTTCTGAAGATCGTATCGCTGGACGATAATGGACGGATTCTGAAAACTTATTTCCAGCCCCATTACGGTGAACCGTTAGAACTGTTGAAAAAGGAGCTCGGCAATCATGACGGAAACATTGCTGTTACAGGTACGAATGTAGAGCTGCTGGAATCCACTTTATCGATCAAGCCAATCAATCAGATTCAGAGTATCATCGAATGCGTAAGCAGTAGATACTCGAATGCGAAAAACATAATTGATATTGGAGGCAATACCGCTACTTATATCGAACTGACCGAAGAAGGGAGCTTCAAATATACCAATTGCAACTCGCTTTGCGCCGCAGGAACGGGTTCATTCCTCGATGAACAAGCAGGCAGATTGGAGTTGACATATCAGGAAATAGCCAGCATCCCCATCATAGAATCTCCCCCAAAGATCGCTGCGCGCTGCAGTGTTTTTGCCAAAACGGATTTGATACATCGGCAACATCAAGGCTATTCCAGAGAAGAGATGTGGGTTGGACTGTGTCGAGGCATGGTCCAGACTTGTTTGACGACTCTTTTGAAAGGGAAGAGACTCGAAGGCTTGATAGCGTTGACCGGCGGTGTCTCTTTGAATCCACACATAATGTACTGGTTGAAAGAGAAGTATGGAGAACAGATTCAGACGTTCTCTGATGCTCATTTGGCTTCCGCTATAGGCGCGGCGCAGTTTGCAAAAAAGAAAAGGATATCTCAGAGAATCGATTTGAAGAATGTCGAATCCACATTCATCGTGAGGGGAAAACAAAAAAGGCGTCCCATGGTACTGGAAAAATCCAAGATCGTTACTTTTGAAGCGCACAAATCGTATCGTGATCCCAACAATACCGAAGTAAGATACATAGCGCCCATTGATGGAAAAAAACTGGATGTATTTATCGGAATCGACGTCGGCTCCACCAGTACAAAAGCTGTTTTGATGGATAGAGATAAAAGATTGTTGCTGGACGTTTATCGAAAGACATTGGGAAATCCCATTGATGCCACAAAAAAATTGCTTCGTGCAATAAGAGACTGGGCGGAAAAGGAGGATTTCGATATCACTTTTTTGGGAGCAGGAACAACGGGTTCCGGCCGTGAAATTATCGGCAGAGTCGTTGGTGCGGACTTGATTATCAATGAGATTACGGCGCATACCACCGGTGCTATGGAAATAGATCCCGAGATCGATACTATTTTTGAAATCGGGGGGCAGGATTCCAAATATATGTACACGGTGAACGGATTCATCCGCGAGTCCAGCATGAATTACGTTTGTGCTGCCGGAACGGGTTCTTTCATCGAGGAACAGGCTAACAGGTTGGGTTTTGCAGTTGAAGAGGTCGGAGAAAAGGTGTTGGGCATAGCTCCTCCGTTCACGTCGGACAGGTGCACCGTTTTCATGGAGCAAGATATACAGGTTCTGCTGAAAAAGGATTACTCTCGAGAAGAAGTTCTTGCGGCTACGACGTATTCGATCGCTCAAAATTATATTACAAGGGTCGTTAGTAATAAATACAAGAAGCCGAACAAGATATTCTTTCTTGGAGCGACAGCGAAGAATGTGGGATTAGTAGCAGCATTCGAGCAATTACTGGACGTGGAAGTGAAAGTTTCTCCTTTCTCTCACGTAATGGGAGCGTATGGAGTCGCATTGTTACTATTGAGGATGTACAAAGAGGGAGACAAGCTCGATCGATGGAAAGAACAAGGTTCAGAGGTTTCGATTTCATAGATGCAGAAGTAAGGCTCTCTGAAGAGACTTGCAAATACTGCACCAACTACTGCACGATATCCTCCGCTGCCGTCGATGATGAGGAAAAAGACATCAGCTGGGGATACTTGTGCGGCAGGGATCCCGATGACAAGGTTAAGAAAGAGAGCAAGGAATTCCAATTGATGGAGCTCAGGGACCAACTGCTCCAATCCTACGTCAAACCGGCAGACAAGGCACTCGAAACAATTGGCATTCCAGCGGCGCTGACAACCTATACGCATCTCCCTTTGTGGGCCGTGTTTATCAATGAACTGGGTTTCAACATCAAGCTCTCCCCACCGACCGACTCGCGTATCTCCTCCTCGGGTGTCATGATCTCCGGTGCGGAGTTCTGCCATCCGGCAAGGATTTCAATAGGGCACATGGTGAATCTCCTGGATGATCCTTCTGTCGATTTTGTTTTCATGCCGTCGCACCTGGAAACTTTTCGGATCGAAGAAGTTACCAAGAGCTGGTTCTGCCCGTTGGTGATTCAGAATCCTTACTATTCGCAAGCGGCGTTATTTAATCATCCCAACGCGCACAAATTGTTTTATGTTTCTATCAATTTCAACTGGCCTCTGGAAAATGTCGAAAAAGAGCTCTCGGATGCTTTTGGAGAGAAACTGGGCGTTTCGACTTCTAAATTGGTGACCGCATGGGACAAGGCGTTTTCGGCCCAAAGGCAGTTCGAGCAAAAATGCCAGCAATATGGTGAAGAGTTTCTAAAGGAACTGGATCGAAATAAAAGGGATTGTATTGTAATCATTGGCAGGCCCTATATCGTCTACGACTACGGCATCAACTTGAATCTCCCAAAAAGAATTGCAGAATACGGATACCCGGTGATTCCTTTGGAGTTCATTCCCTATAACAAAGAGACCAGAGAAGAGCTAAGAGAAGCGTACTGGAACCTGTACTGGTCGTACGGACAGAGGATGCTAAATGCCATTGAGTACATCAGGCGGCATCCAAATTTGTACCCGGTGTGCTTTACGAGCTTCAAATGTGGACCAGATTCCTACGTGCTCACCTATATAGAAGCTTCCATAAAGGATAAACCGCTGCTTACTCTCGAGTTCGACGAGCATAACTCCGAAGGCGGTTACATTACAAGACTGGAGGCGTTTTTTGACACGATAAAGAATAATCCGGTGAAGGTCTGTTCCAAATTCGAAGCAAACATGGTAATAAAAGATATTTTTGATGTGGATAAAAATGAACCGATCTACATCCCGTCTTCTCCGGATAACATGGTCGAAGCCTATGGAGCGGTATTCAGAAGATACGGCTTCAATGCTCAGATTTGTCCTGCTGTTACCGAGGAGACGTATAACTTGGGGAGAGCCTTTACGCGAGGTTCGGAATGCAGCCCGGCCGTGGAAATGGTCAGCAATTTTCTGGAGGTTCTCCATAATAGCGATAAAAAGGTGTTCAACTTTGCCATGGCGGACTCGACCGGGCCGTGCCGCATGGGGCAGTATAGCTACCTGTACAACATGATACTCAAAGACTTCAAAGATAAGACGATAAATTTTGTCAATGTTCAAATCAGTGTCAATACGAAAGACAGCATTAATCCGGAAATCAAAAAACTCGCTTACCGGGGAATGGTAATCCTGGATCTTTTGAAGAAATGCCTGTACAAGACCAGGCCATATGAAGTGGAAAAAGGGTGCTCGTTGAAAACATTTTCAGAATATAAAGAAAAAGTGTTGAGGGCATTGGAGCACAATGAGCCTTTGGAGCCGATTTTTATCGAAGCTATTGAGCAATTCAAAAATATAAAGGTTCTCGATGAACGGAGGCCGCTGGTTGGAATAGTCGGCGAATATTTTGTCACCACTTCTCCTTTCATAAATCAGAATCTGATAGAGGTAATAGAAAGATGCGGAGGGGAAGCCTGGCTGGTCCCCCACGCGGATTTCACGCTGTGGTACAGCGTCAAGGATTTCCAGGTACTTCATAAACTAAAACCTTTCAATGAATCGGGCATTCGAAGACAGCGTTCGACGATCGAATTTTTGCAGAACGAAGAACATAGATGGATCGAATTGAGCGATGGCTTTCTGACCGATAGGGCGGAACCAACAATGAAAGAGATATACATGGAAGCGATGAAATACATGCATGAGGATGTTCCCAATGAGACGCTGCCAACGGTGGGAAGGGCTGTGTTATTTGCGAAAAGGGACAAAGCAAACTTGATAGTAAACTGCAAGCCTTTTTCGTGTATGCCCGGAAATGCCTCAGAAGCGATTTTACATAAGGTAAAAGATGACTATGATATTCCCATCGTGAGCGTCAATTATGAAGGAACCGGGGATGCCAACAAATCCGTTGTAACGATGCTGCTGAATTTAACGTAACCACATGGGGGACTGAATGAGAGACGCGATCCTATCCGCTTTCGAAGGCTTTGTTGACAAGGGCAGCCAATACGTTTGGGAAACGCCGGAAGCGTTCCCATGGCTTGTCGCCCTCCTGCTCGCCGCCGGCATCTTCACCACATTCAGAATGGGCTGGGTGCAGATCCGCCAGCTCAAACACGCCGTCAACATTATCCGCGGCCGCTACGACAATCCCGCCGACGAAGGTGACATCAGCCACTTCCAAGCGCTGTCGACGGCCCTTTCCGCCACGGTGGGAATCGGGAACATTGGCGGTGTGGCCATAGGCATCCACTACGGAGGTCCCGGTATCCTCTTCTGGCTGTGGGTCTCGGGCGTATTCGGCATGGCACTCAAGTACGCTGAGTGCACGCTTTCGATGCACTACCGCACGTTCGATGAAAAGGGCAACGCCTCCGGCGGGCCCATGTACTATATCGTGCGCGGGCTGGGAAGCAAGTGGAAGTGGATGGCCGTGATGTTCGCATTTCTCGCCATCGTGTGCTCCTTTGGAAGCGGCAACATGAACCAGGCGAACACCGTCGCCATCAGCGCCGCTGATGACTTCGGCGTGCCGCATTGGATTTCTGGCCTGGTGCTGGCCTCCCTTGTCGCCCTGGTAATCCTGGGAGGGATCAAAAGAATTGGTGCTGTGTCGAGCCGGCTGATGCCCTTCATGACCATCGTATATGTGACCGCGGCTCTCGTGATCCTGTTCATCAATGTTGAGCGTCTCCCGGGCGTGTTCAGGGAAATATTCGAACAGGCGTTCAGCCCGCAAGCGAAGCTGGGAGGCACCGCACTGGGAATCTGGCATTTCACCATGATGTGGGGCATCCGGCGCGCTCTTTTCTCGAACGAGGCCGGCCAGGGAAGCGCCCCCATCGCTCATGCAGCTGCAAAGACCAAAGAACCCGTTCGCGAAGGTGTCGTTGCGATGGTAGGACCGCTGGTGGACACGATCATCGTGTGCACGATGACCGGCCTTGTGATCATACTGGCCGGCGTCTGGGACGCGAAGAAAGACGACAAGATGTTCCTCGAGCCGGACAAGATCACAATCATGGCCGATCCGGGTTTCGAGATCGATGACACATACCTGCACGACCCCAATGTCGAGGAGCTGGAGGAGTTCGAAGGGACGGCGGCGGTCGTCGACGGCAGGGCCGAAGGCCTTCTCTTCGAGGTGAACCATGGATTCATCGATGATCCGGTTTTGCTCGAAGACGGCAAGCCCTACAGCGGACCGATGACTATCGAGGGCTCGAGTGTAAAGGGAGGTGGAGGGGAGTCGCTCGGCTTGGAAATAAGTGGCAAGATGCTTCTCAGCAGCTCGGCCCTCACAGCGTGGGCGTTCCAGGAGGGATTCAGCCCGGTCGCTCCGTGGGGCAATCTGATTGTCACATTCGCCGTGTTCCTGTTTGCCCTCTCAACTGTCATATCGTGGTCGTACTACGGCGACCGGTGCGTTGAGTATCTATTCGGCGTCAGGTACGTCATGCTGTATAGAACATTATATTGCTGCTTCACTTATGTCGGCGCGATAACGGCGCTGGAAACCGTCTGGGCATATGGCGACCTGGCACTGGGCCTAATGTCGGCGCCGAACCTGATCGCGATCATCCTGTTGAGCCCGGTGCTGGTTAAAATCAGCAAGATATATTTCTCCAAAAAGCACAAGATGCTGAGGTAGCCGGTTGCTCCCGGCAATCTGTCAACAGGTGGGAATTTCCAACGCTATCGTTGCCTCATAATGTTCCACAGCCGTGAGGTGGTGATATGAACACGACTTGCCATCGGCGGCAATAAACGCGTCAACTCCCTTGGCTGTCCTCACAGTGCCTGCCGGCGTTGATCCTTGAACCACCTTTGAAAAAATCGTGAACCGGGGGAGACCTCAGACGTAACCAGCCTATGAGGGGGCATTAGTGCTAGAGGACGGCGAAATCATAAAGCGGTGCCAGAGCGGCCAGATGTCCCTGATGGATATCCTGATAGACCGTTACAAAACCGACCTTTACTCCCTCTGTATGAAACTGACGCGTAGCGGCCCCGATGCCGATGACCTGTTCCAGGACACCTGGATTCGAGTGATGAAGCGACTCGATAGCTATACTCCGGAATACAGGTTCAAGACCTGGCTCTTCGCAATCTGCATGAACCGTTACCGGGATCTATACCGGTGGCGCAAGAGGTGGTGGCGCCGGGTGAGACAGATCGGAACCAGTGAGCACTCCGAAGGCGACCTTGCCGCCATGGAGGCACCGGGTCCAGGCCCCGAGCAGCAAGTCATCTCCGAGGAGAGCAGGGTGGCGGTGAGAGAGGCGATCGACAAGCTCGAGGATGCTTTCAGGTTGCCGATCTTACTCTACTATTTCCAGGGTCTCTCGATAGGAGAGATCGGTGAAGTGTTGGGGATTCCACAGGGAACGGTGAAGACCCGGCTTCATGGCGGCCGCGAAAAGTTGCGGGCGGCGATGGAGGACGCAGGACATGGAAGATAGAAAACTGGATGCGATAATCCGCGAAATCGCCTGTGAGAGATATGTCCCATCCGAGAAACTCGTAAGGAGAACCAAGGCGACCATCCGTGGAAGGCGGCTTCTGCAGGCGGTTGTTTTTCTCAGTTTCTGTACGCAGCTTCTGGCCGTTGGGATAGTCATGTTTCTGCTGACTTCACCTGAAGTCCAATTGGCAGCCAAGATCGCCGGAGCGGTGGGCCTGTTCGCCTATATGGGATGCTTGGTCGTCGCAACCGTGGCCGCCCGGGATCAGGTTATCAGGTTCTTTAGAAGGATCGAACAACTCATCGCGTAAGTTACGAAAAGGAGACAGCCATGTCGGAGGTAAGACAGAGTTCGGGTTTTAAATATGTTTTCTGGGGATTGGTCTTTCTTTTCTCCATCGCATTCCTCGGCCAGCTCATGTGGATGGTCTTTGGCGGCTTCAGGCCCATTCCTCATCTTCTCGGCTTCAGGCTCCATGAACCATGGGCGTTCGGCCCTCACGCCAACTGGCTGAGGATGGGCGCGATGGCAGCCCCGACCATCCTTCTCTTTTTGCTCTGGGTTGGCGCTGTCGGTTCCCTTGTCTATCGGGATGCCAAGAAACGCGGCATGGATCCCTACATGTGGGCGACCGTGGCTGTTTTTGTCCCCTTCTTCCTTGGAGTCATCCTTTACCTCGTCGTCAGGTCGAACGGCCGAACCGCCTGTGATAAATGCGGGAATCTCATTCGCAGCGAATATAAGGTCTGTCCCTACTGCGGCCACCGTCGAGAGCTCCTATGCCCGGAATGCAGCAAAGCCGTAGCCCCTGAATGGAAAGTATGCCCTCACTGCGAGCACAAGCTTGTACCCGTCCCATGAATAGCATCCGGCTCGAAAGCCGTCCGGACAATGGGCTGCTCGAACATGATAACTGTTCCGGTGTATGAGTATCCGAAGGATCCATGTTATATAATTGAGGGGAACTCCTGACTTGATTCCGTTGAGATCGATCTTATTGTTGAGTGAGCGTTGTCGAATCAAGTGGTCGAATCGATAGAGTGTTGTTAACAGCCGAGTGATGTCATAATGATTCGCATTACGGACGAGATAGCGATCAGCGAGGATGAAGTCCATTTCGAATTCATCCGCGCGTCGGGACCGGGTGGCCAACACGTCAACAAAGTAGCGACAGCCGCACAGCTCAGCTTCGATGTTCGGCGGTCCTCATCACTTCCCGCCGACGTGCGGGAGCGATTAGAGCAGCTCGCCGGCAGGCGGATGACAAAAGACGGCATCCTGGTGATCACTGCGCGGCGCCACCGAACCCAGCAGCAAAACCGGGAAGACGCCGTTGACCGGCTCGCTCGTCTGATCCGAAGGGCCGCTGAAACGCCCAAACCTCGCCGGAAAACCAAGCCCACCGCGGCGTCGAAAGAACGTCGTCTGGAAGAGAAGCGCCTTCGCGGCGCCGTCAAGCGGATTCGCTCACAACGGCCCGATGACGAAGAGTAGGCGTCCCTGATTAAAAAATCATCGAAGTCACTTATTGCACGCTTTGATCGCCTCCTCCTTCCTGATAGAATATCAATAGGTTCAAAGAACCACTCTCGGCTGGCACTCCTCTTTGCGATGCACCGATCTCTCGGAAAGGACAAGATGATCGGGCAGACCATATCCCATTATAAGATCCTCGAAAAACTCGGCGAGGGCGGGATGGGAGTGGTGTACAAGGCCACCGACCTAAAACTCGACCGTACCGTTGCGCTCAAGTTCCTTCCTCCTGACCTCACCCGCGACCCCCGCGCGAAAAAAAGGTTCGTCAACGAAGCCAAGACCGCTTCGGCGCTCCAACATCACAACATCTGCACGATCCACGAGATCGACGAAACACGCGATGGTCATCTTTTCATCAGCATGGATTGTTACGAGGGAGAGATGCTCAAGGAGATGATCGTCAAGGGACCACTACCGGTGCAGGAGGCGATCGACATCATCATCCAAGTGGCCGAGGGTCTCTCAGAGGCGCATGCGGCGGGAATGGTTCACCGCGATATCAAACCCGCGAACATTATGGTCACACGAAACGGTGTTGTGAAGATCCTGGACTTTGGCCTGGCAAAGCTCGCGGGACAGATCAGGATTACGAAAACGGGGATGACGGTTGGCACGGTGGCATACATGTCACCAGAGCAGGCGCAAGGTGTGGAAGTAGATCGCCGGACGGATATATGGGCGCTGGGCGTTATGTTGTATGAGATGTTAACGGGGCAATTGCCTTTTAAAGGCGAGCATGAGCAGGCAGTGGTTTATCGCATCATCAATGAGGAGCCAGAAACCGTAACGGGTCTACGGGGAAGCGTTCCCATGGCACTGGAAAGGATCGTAAGTAAAGCCATCGCCAAAGATTTGAATGAGCGCTACCAAAATTCAATTGAGATCCTGATCGCGTTGAGATCCCTCAGTAAAGAGCTCGAATCTGGGGTATTAAAGGGACAGAATTCTAAAACGAAGGTTGTACCCTCTATCGCGGTACTACCGTTCGTAGATATGAGCCCGCAAAAAGATCACGAGTACTTTTGCGAGGGTATTGCGGAAGAACTCATCAATGCGCTGACTCATCTCCAAGACTTGCATGTCGTTGCTCGGACATCCGCATTTTCGTTCAAAGATAAGAGCTTGGATGTACGTGAGATAGGCAAGAAACTGAATGTGGAACACGTTCTGGAGGGCAGCGTGCGGAAAGCAGGGGATAAAGTGCGAATCACCGCTCAGCTTGTCAACGTGGTAGATGGTTATCAGCTGTGGTCCGAAAAATATGACCGTGACATGGAGGACATCTTTGCCATCCAGGAGGAAATATCACTGACGATCGCAGACAATCTGAAGGTAAAGCTCTGGAGAGGAGAAAAGACGGCGATTCTGAAACGCTATACAGATAATCTGGAAGCTTATAACCTTTATTTGAAAGGTATCTACTTCTCGCGAATGTACACAGCTGAAAGATTTAGGGAAGCCATTGAGTATTTTGAACGAGCACTGGATAAGGATCCAAACTACGCATTGGCATATTATGGGCTGGCTGAAGTCTTCTATACCATGTCTTATTGGGGAAACGTTGCCCCAAACAAAGCCTATCCTACTGCAAAAGCATATGTCAAAAAGGCTCTGGAGTTAGACGATACGCTCGGTGATGCCCACGCAGCCCTGGGCCTCGTTTATGCATTTTACGACTGGAACTGGAAGCTGGCAGAAGGAGAATTGAAACAAGCTCTGCAATTGAACCCGAACTCCGCGATTATTAACATGAGCCATTCCTGGTTTTTGTCCTTAACCGAGCGCCACGGCGAAGCCATAATCGAGGCGAAACGCGCACAGGTGCTGGATCCGCTTTCAGACTTTGTTAACGCACATGTAGGCCTTGCGTGTATCTGGGGCAATCAGTATGACACTGCGATAAAGGAGCTGCAAATGACCCTGACTATGAATCCAAATTTTTACTTGGCAAACTATTATCTTGGTTTGGCATATCAAGGGAAGTCGATGACCGAAGAGGCGATTGCACAATTCGAGAAAGCGGTTGATCTTGGAAGCGGAACTCCATGGCCGGAGATGATTCTCGCAACGAGCTACTTTGAATCCGGGAATAAAGCTCGAGGCGAGAAGCTATTAGAGAGTTTGAAGCGGAGGGCAAAACACGAGTATATACCGCCATTGGGCTTCTTCTACATTCATCTTGCCCGCGGTGAAGCAGATAAAGCGTTGGACTGGCTGGAAAAAGCTTGCGAACAGCATGATAGTTTTCTCCCCTGGTGCAGTGTCATTCCAATCGATCGCTATCGTATTCCTGATGAGCCGGGATTCAAGGCATTGCTAAGAAAAGCAGGATTACGATGATGGTCGGCCGAATCCTGGCCGTTGCAGATATATATCATTAAATCGGTTGGAAACTCATCGCAGGCTGAATGCTCCCACCTTTTCCCAATGCGTGGACACAGTCGTGGCTAGAAAATGCCCTGCCTGGATCGGCCAAGCTGCGCAGCAAAACACGTCAGGGCGACTTGATTTTCGCGCTAAAATAGACTAACATGGTGCTTTCATGAAATCCTCAAGGGAAAGCGGGTGGGGACGAGTAATCCATTAAATTTAAAACTCAAAAGGAGCTGCTGATGAACAGACGCAGTATGTGTGTGGCTGTCGCCTGTGCGGCGATGGTTTTTACCGCAGTGGTTCCGGTGGCCGCACAAAACATCGATGCCAAAGAGTACTGGCTCGACAACGGTATGCAGGTGTTGATGGTGGAGCGGCATGAAGCCCCGACAATCATGGCCGCGATTTTCGCCCGTGTCGGTTCGGCCAACGAAGCCACCGGGATCACCGGTATTTCACATCTCTTCGAGCACATGATGTTCAAAGGAACCGAGACGATCGGGACCAAAGACATCAAGAGAGATCGCGAGATCATGGCGCAGCTCGACTCGATCAGGATATTGATGCGAGCTGAGGAGCAGGTCATGCGTGGAAAATTGCGCCGCGGGGAAATCGAGGACATGTTGGACCCCGAAGCAAAGACTCCGCGCTACCGGGAACTCGACGCGGTGTTTGACGAGCTCATCGACGAACAACGCCAGTTGATCATCAAGGATCAGCTCAATGAGCTGTACAGCAAGCATGGCGGATTTTTCCTGAATGCCTTCACGTCCGATGATTTTACCGGATATTTCGTCCGCCTGCCCAAGAACAAAATTGAGTTGTTCATGTGGCTGGAATCCGACCGCTTCAGAAATCCCGTATTTCGGGAATTCTACTCTGAGCGGGACGTCGTGCGTGAGGAACGCCGCCTGGGTGTGGAATCGACGCCGACCGGTTTGATCGAGGAGGATTTCCGGTCCATGTTCTGGAAATCGTCGTCGTATCACTGGGACGTCATCGGGTGGGCCTCCGATCTGGAAAGCATTACTCGTGAGCAGGCCAATCAGTATTATGACACGTATTACGCGCCCAACAATCTGACCATGATCCTCGTTGGCGATCTCGAGCCGGATAAAATGATCAAACTGGTCAAGGAGTACTTCGAGCGCATTCCGCGAGGCACGACGAGCCCCCCAGACGTCACAACCCTCGAAGAGAAACAACACGGAGAAAAGAGGCTGGTTGCCGAAGCGGAGACCAACCCGAAGGCCGAAATCTGGTATCACACCGTTGCCTGGAAACACCCGGACAGTTACCCGCTGGAAGTTCTGGCCGGGATCATGAGTGGCAAGACGGGACGCTTATTCAAGAAACTGGTTGAGGAGAAGGGGATCGCCAAGAGTTCTGCTGGTGGTCGCAGGCGCATGTTCGGCGGCAGCGGCCTGGCTGTCCGTGCGAATCAGGAGTCGATGAAGTACGGAGGGGCATTCCAGATTAGTGCTGAGGGTATCTCGGGAGTACGGGCCGAACAATTGGAAGAGGCGATGCATGAAGTCATCGAAGATTTGAAGAATAATCCGGTGCCAGAGGATGAATTACAAAAAGTTAAAAACCAGTTACGCGTGCAAAAAATCCGGTTCATGGACATCATGTCGGGAATCGGCATCCTGTTTTATCTTGGCCAGAATGCCGCAAGAGGCGACTGGACAGAGGCCAACAACAATCCGGAGATGTGCGATCTGGTGACCGCCGAGGATGTCCAACGCGTGGCCAACAAGTATTTCGCAAACGATCAGCGGAACGTGATGATTGTCAACTCAAAAGCCGGGCCCGAAGGGGAAGCCGAAGGCGGTGAGGATCCGCGGTTCACACGGGCGGTGCAAATGATCAAGTCGATGAACGATCCCGCCCAGCTGGAGCAGATGATCGGGATGTTCTCCATGAGGATGGATCAGGTTGAAGATCCCGAACAGAAAGCTCGGATGGAAAAGCTGCTGAAACTAGCGAACGAACGCCTCAAGGAGCTCAAGGCCGCCGAGGGAAAGTAAGGCGTAAACCAAAGGAGAAACGAACATGAGAAGGTTGTCCATTTTGCTGTTCGGCCGGTCGGTGGCGTTGGTGACGATCCTTGCGTTGGCTGCCGTGCTGGTTTCCGCCGCCGTTGTGCGGGCGGATCAAATCGTCGATCATCCCGATAAATTGAAATTCAAGGAATTGAAATACCAACCGCCCAAACCGGATAAGTACCGGCATACACTGAAATGCGGTGCTAAAGCCTGCGTGGCGGAGAATCCGGAAGTTCCCACGTTTGATTTGACAGTCCTGATTCGCACCGGTTCGATGTATGAACCGCTGGAAAAGGCTGGACTGGCTGATATGACCGGCTACCTGATGCGCAACGGCGGCGTCCAGGGGATGACCGCGAAGGAACTGGACGAGCGGCTCGCATTTCTGGCCGGGGAAATTTCCATCAATATTCGCGGTTCACGAGGTACGGCGCGTCTGTTTTGTCTGTCGAAAGACATAGACGAGGGTTTGGAGTTGCTAAAGAAGGTGCTTCGCACTCCGGTGTTCGATAAGAAGGCCATCGATCGCTACCGCACGGATATGCTCTCGGAGATGGAACAACGCAATGCTTCTACTTCCTCCATCGAGTCCCGCGAGTGGCAGTTCTTGATGTATGGCGATCACCCGTGCACGATTCCATACCGCAGCACGGAGCAATCGGTCAAGTCGATCACCCGCGAAGACTTAGTCGCCTTCCATAAGAAGTACTTCTTCCCGAAAAACTTCATTTTCGCCGTTTCCGGGGATTTCAAGACCAAGGACATCCTGGCCAAGCTGAACAACATGCTGAGCGGTTGGCCCGATCAGCAGTTGAATCTCCCAAAAATTCCCGATCAGATTCCCGATCCGAAACCCGGGGTGTACATGGTCAAGAAAGAGGACGTCAACCAGTCGCGCATCCGTGTGGGACATGTCGGCGTCAAGCGGGACATCCCCGATCAGTATGCTCTGATGGTGATGAACGACCTTCTCGGTGGCGGCGGGTTTACGTCGCGGATCGTGCGTCGGGTGCGTTCCGATGAGGGCCTGGCTTACAACGCCGGCAGCGCCTTCGAGCGCCCTGTCTTGTATCCCGGC
Organism: Candidatus Latescibacterota bacterium; assembly: GCA_011772205.1. Classification (GTDB taxonomy): domain Bacteria; phylum Krumholzibacteriota; class Krumholzibacteriia; order WVZY01; family WVZY01; genus WVZY01. Next base: position 63,084 of record WVZY01000071.1, on the reverse strand, counting down.
ACATTTCGGGCGTGGTTCCAAACCAAGCACGCCACGGGGGCGTTCGGCACCAGGCTTATTGTCGATGAGATCAAACGCATCCGTACCGAAAAATGCGAAGCGGAAATCGTCGATAATTCCAAAGCCAGTTTCATCAGCGACGTTGTCAATCCATTCAGCAGCAAAAACAACATCGTCAACACGTTCGCGGGTGACGACTACACCGGTCGACCGGATGATTACTGGCAGGACTACACGAAGAACATACAGGCTGTAACGCCGGATGATGTCCTCGCTGTTGCGCAAAAATACTTGCATCCTGATAAGCTGGTGTTTTTGGTCATTGGTGACCCGGAAGCGGTGCAGAAAGGATCGGATAAACACGACGAGCGTTTTTCCGATTTCGGTGAGATCAAAATCCTGCCTCTGCGCGATCCAATGACGTTGGAAGTGAAGTAACGGTACCTTAGGAATATGTGACATGAAAAAGACCCTCACTTTTGTGGGGGTCTTTTTATAGAATGAAGGCAATTTAAAAAATGATGAAGTTGTGGTGGAAATTCAATCGTGGTAATATTGAATCATCAGCGTAACTTGATAAAATGTTGCTTGATTTTCCACCCCGTTTGTTTCAACGCTTCTGGATGCATACATTTGATATATCATGGATCTCAAAGAAATAATTGGTAGAATAAGAGAGCGCGCACTTCCCCTTGAAGTTACGCACCATCCCTCCGAAGAAGATTCAGCGTTTTCACGAGCCCTCCAAGATATTGCTGATACTCTCGCTAAATCGAGAGGGGATATGATCAAACTCGTTACGGGAAGCGGCGAGGATTTGCCCGGCGTTCCGGCTTTGACATTTCGATTTCCAGGGAGCGGTCTCATCAACTATTTGGCTCTGCCCATAGGACGGGAAGCCGCTCCATTCCTCGAAATGCTTGCTCGCACGATACCTAGCGGCGCTGATATTTCGGAAGATCTGAAGTCACGTCTTCGCGAGCTGAAACGACCCGTTGATATTCTGGTTTTCATCGCTTCTGCCTGCCCGAATTGTCCACATGCTGTTCGTGCAGCCAATATGCTCGCGTTGATCAGCAAAAAAATTAAGACGACAATTATCGATGCTGAAGTATTTTCGGAAGTGGCTGAACGTTTCAAGATTCGCTCCGTGCCAATGACCTTGCTGGACGGTGAATTCCTGTTTTACCAAGTCGTTCCAGCCGAGAATCTTGCTTTAAAGATACTGTCGAGAGACACGGATGGTTATATGGAAGAAGCTTTTTTGTCGCAGATTACAACGGGAAACATCGAGTTGGCCGTAAAAAGACTTCTTGATCACCCTAAGGCTGAAGCATCTTTCTTATCGGTCTGGGAAAAGAGCACGTTATCCATTCGAATGGGATTGCTGCTCGTGGCGGAGCAAGCACTGGACCAGAATCCGGATATTCTCGATAGCATCGTCCACCGATTGATTGCGCTATTGAGCACCGAGGACATCTCTTTCAGAGGTGACACAGCTGATCTGCTCGGGCAAATCGGGCATCCAGAAGCAAAGGAATCCCTAGAGGCTCTTCTGCAGAGCGACAATCCAGATATCGTTGAGATTGTGGAAGAGGCCTTGAAAAGCTTGAAAACAGAGAAGAGTTAGGAAAAGACCTTCAGCTTGGACGTCAGTACAGCTGCTTTAACGAAGCACTCTCGAAAAGCTTTTGGGGAATCATCCAAGCTTCCTTCGCAGTACTTGAAGCGGCTATCATATCAGAAATCATTTCACTTCTAACTTTGAAGAACAAAACGTTCCACCTCGCCATCACCGGTATACCAGTTGGGCTTCGAAGCTGTAAATACCCATAGCGAGCATGCGAGTGTCCGTTCCCGAGCCGATCTCGCTGGGGGCCACAGCATCCGGGAACTCGAACGAGATGATCATCTGATCCGTATTGAGAACTTGCCGGGGAACGACGACATCGAAACGCTGAGGGGCCTTCGTCGTGCAATCAAACTCTTTCACATCGATGCCATTGACATTCATTCGGATGCGCTGCTTATCCACTTTGCCGGGTACTACGTTGGCAAAGAAGACGATGCTCAGATTGACGTCTCTGTCGGGGGGAGTGATACCAAAAGTCATCTCAGCCGATTTACCGTCGTTCCAATGCACGGTTCCCGAGGTCGTGCTCCAGCCGGATGTCAGGTAGGGTTCGCCGTCTCCTGCAATGCCGAACCCAAACTTCCTACCCCACGTGTAGCTGCGGATCTCACGCTCTATGAGCGTCGGTTCCATTTCATGCCAAGAGGTGGTATCGAAAACACTTCCCTCCACCATCCAGCGGTGAATGGATGGAGCGGGACCCGACCTATCCGTCACGAATACGAACTCGCGGTCCCGCTGTATCGAGGGATCGAGGCGGACGAGTGACTCTCCGGGATACGAGTGAGGCAGTTGCAAAAGATCGAGGAGTGTGGCGGGAATATCCGCAATCGTCGACGGGGCCAATGAGATGCGCAAAGGGCCACGAGCGGAACGGGTCTTGAGTATCAAAAGGGCCGAAATTTTGGCCGTTTTCTGCGCGAACTCCCGTCCCTCGAAGATCGGCGCAAAGCTCCAGCCGTGATCTCCCTGAAATACAATGATCGACGAGTCATAAAGGTTCAATCTCTTGAGCTTTCCGAGGAACTGCATGAACAGTTTGAGAAGTTAGCGCGCTTCGTTCTTGTAGTTGTCGCGCGTGTTGGGCAGGGCTCTGCCCGCATATTTTCCGTCGGCGGTGGTCACGAAAGGCGGATGCGGAGGCATGAGATGCACGAAATGGTAGGCGGGCTCGGAGTGAACCGCTTCTAGCCTGCTGATGTAATCGCTAAAGAACGCTTTCTGATGAAACGATGCATGACTCGGAGGATCGGAGGCGAGGGAGCTCAGGCGCCAGTTTTCATCGTTGTAGATAAACCGTTTCGCGAAATGCGGGACCTGCCGGAACATGCTGACGTCTATGAGAAAGCTGGTCGTTCTCCATATTCTTGTCCTGCGAGGCGTCGCGTATGTGGACCGCACGGAAAAGTGGTTCGTGTAGCGTGTTATCTGCATTGTAATGTGGGGCATCAAGTTGACGATGTAGTTATTGCGAAACAGCACATTGTGGAAGCTGTTGTTCATGGCATCACGGAAGTATTCGGACTCCGTTTGAGTTCCGTCGAACAGCTTGCCCGAGAAAATGGCAGGAATGCACAGGACCGTCCTTCCCCCAACCGACATGTTGTCTTTGTAGATCACAAATCCGTCGAGGTCTTCCATCAGGCCTTCTTCCTCCACGAGCTCCAAAAACACGTCTGTTTGAAAAGCGTCCATGATGATGTGGAACACGTTGAGGGATTTGGAAAGCTGGCAAAGCTCCTGAGGAACGGCGGCATCCTTCTCTTTCGCGCTCTCTTCAGGCGCGATACCGTCCCGCTGTATCACCGCCCGCGTGACCATGAAGCCGCTCTGGATGACGATGAACGCGAGGGCCACAAACAAGGCATGCCGGGATAAGCGCCGGTGAAAACGTATCGCCAGGATCAGAAATGCCACCCAGATCGCCGCGTCGACCCATCCCTGCCAGGTAAACTTCGCCCAAGCGACGCCCCTGCCGTCGAACTCTCCGTAGCCCCACTTGAGGAAGCTTCCCTGAATCCACAGCAGCATTCCAAGGGCTAGAAGGATGGCTCTGTAAACGCTGCGGGGTCGCCGTGGGAGGAGCCAGCCGACGATGACGATAAAAGCTGAAAGTCCCAGACAAAAGCCCAGCAGGAGGGGTAACATCTCGCGGTAGGTCGAATCGAACTCCGCTCTGTTGGGAACGTAGATCTCAAAAGTCCCGAAGAGACAAACGTTGGTGGAAAGGAGAAGCGCCACGGCGAGCAGGGAGAGAGTTTGCATCCACCAGGTGCTTCCCCGATCCGAGCCGACGGCAGTTGGCATTGGAGGGCGGTCCGCGTTCTGATTATGATGTTGTCTAGAATCCAGTCTGGGAACCTCCTTTACGCCATCGAGCATACCAGAAATGGCGTGATAGAGTCACTTTTTATTGGAAAACGCCGTATAACAATGAGTGCCGAACATTTGTCATCGACCTTGGTCTCATATTATAATAGTATCAATTATTAGAATATTGGCGATAGCGGGCGTGGGGAACCGTTCCCAAGGCGGGTGGTCTGGGCGGCATAAACGATACGAACTAACTTTGAAAGGACAGAAGGATGGAAAAGGAGAATGATCTTACAACTCTGGAGATCCTGGGCATTGCGATAAAATCAGAGATCGATGCGGTGAGGCTTTATACGAAAATGAAGGAGATGATAGACAGCGAGGACCTGAAAGAGAAAATGAACTTCCTGATCTCCCAAGAGGAAAGTCATGAAAAGGTCCTCAAGGAAGTATATGAAAAAAAGTTTCCCGAAGTGGAACTCGCCCTTCCACCTAAAACGATCGTCCCCATGATAGACGAGGTCCTCGGTAAGGAAGCCACGCTGAAGGAACTTTTCGATGCCGGCATGAAGGCCGAAAAGATGGCCGAGGATTTCTATTCAGGAATAGCCGAAAAGACAAACGATCCAAATGCGAAGTCGATACTAATGTATATGGCCAACATGGAACGGAGTCATTACGCAATCCTCGAAGCGGAGTGGAACCAGATCGAGAGGCTCAAAACAGAGGATGCAAACAAGTTCCTCGAGAGCGACGGCCTGATGTTCTTTGGACCGTAGCCGGTAAGCACCGCTTCCTGTGGAAATCGAACGATTATCGAGCGGTGCGGGTATCCACCCTTGGCTGATGCTCCTCGTTGCGGTGCACCGATCTCTCGAAAGGGAAAAGATGATCGGACAAACCGTATCTCACTACAAAATCCTCGAAGGAAGGGGGCTACGATGCGAGTCGGATTCATACTCATGCTCTTTGTTCTATTTTTTGCCCTTGCCGTGATTGCCAAGGAGCCCTTTGAAAAAGACGTCATACAAACATCTGCTGGTGACCTGGAAATCACCTTCATCGGTCACGGAACACTCATGTTTACGTTTGGCGGGAAGATCATCCATATCGATCCCTTCAGCCGATTGGCCGATTATTCAAAACTGCCAAAAGCCGATTTGATTTTTATTACCCATCATCACGGTGATCATCTCGATTTGAAGGCGCTGAAAGAGATGCGTACCAAGAAAACAGTCGTGGTCCTCACCGAAACATGTGCAGAAAAAGTTGAGGGAGCCATCATCATGAAGAATGGTGATGTCCGGATGGTGGACGGGATCAAAGTTGAAGCCGTACCGGCTTACAATCTCGTGCACAAGCGCGATAGCGGGCAGTTCTATCACCCGAAGGGCGAGGGAAACGGCTATGTGCTGACATTTGGTGACAAGCGAGTCTATATTGCGGGCGACACGGAGAATACGCCGGGAATGAAAGCGTTGAAAAACATTGACTGCGCATTTTTGCCGATGAACCTGCCGTATACCATGACACCGGAGATGGTCGCTGATGCGGTCAGCGCGTTCCAACCGAAAGTGTTATACCCTTATCATTATGGAGATACCGATACGTCCAAGCTTGTGGAATTGCTCAAAGACAATAAGGACATCGAAGTGCGTATCCGCAAAATGTAGGAACCCCCGTTCAGCATTTTAATCTAGTAACGCTGAGACGCTAGGAAACGTGAACCATATATTAGCTTGAACTGACGAAGAAACGGCCGCTAAACAACAATACGAACATACTTACTAGTTCTTGCCATTGACGGGCATATAGGCGTCCGAAGCCTCCATGCCCGACGATTGCATCCCACAGCGGACACCAGTGTCTTATGCTAATTGGCGACTTCGAACACTGGATCTTTAGTTTTAAAGGAGTATTAATCTTGAAAAAACTCATTCTTATCATCGCGCTTGTTTGCATGACATTTGGCTGCAGCGACGATGAGAGTAAAGCTCCTGTTAAAAAGGAGGCGCTGGACAAAGAATTACTTGCTGAAAGAGTCAAGGCGGAGTTTCTACATGCTTGGGAGGGATACAAAAAGTACGCATGGGGACACGATGAATTGAAACCGCTATCAAAAGGCTATCGTGATTGGCATAAAAAACCGCTATTGATGACACCGGTAGACGCCTTTAGCACGATGAAAATCATGAGGTTGGACAGAGAAGCAGAAGAGGCCAAGAACTTGATTCTTGAAAGCTTGTCATTTGATATCGACATGGATGTACAGCTATTCGAGATCAATATTAGATCGTTAGGCAGTCTATTGTCTGCATATCAATTGGACGGTGATGAGAGGTTTCTAAAATTGGCCGTGGATCTGGCGAGCCGGTTGCTGCCGGCATTCGACTCACGGACCGGCATGCCCTATCGCTATGTCAATCTAGCAAGCGGTAAAACAAAGGACCCGCTGAACAACCCGGCAGAAATTGGAACGTTGTTACTCGAGTGGGGAACGCTTTCGAAGATAACTGGCAATCCGATTTATTATCAAAAAGCAAAACGGGCCGTTCAAGCATTATTCAATAAGCGCTCAAATAATGACTTGGTGGGAACCGCTATCAATGTCGAAACAGGGAAGTGGCAAGATACTGAATCACATATAAGTGCAAGGATCGACTCGTATTATGAGTACTTATTGAAGAGCTGGCTAATGTTCGGCGATCGAGATATAAAAAAGATGTGGGACACAAGTATCAAAGCGGTAAACAAACATTTAGCAGATGAGGCCGAGAGCGGCTTCTGGTATCGCCGCGTGGACATGAATACAACGGAAACAACAAGTACTTATTTTGGGGCTCTGGATGCCTTTTTCCCTGCGGTTCTGGCGTTGAGCGGCGATCTCGAGCGGGCAGCAAAATTACAGAAGAGCTGCTATAAAATGTGGATGTTATACGAAATAGAACCGGAAATGATCGACTATTCGACGATGGAAGTCGTCGCAGATTATTACATTCTCCGGCCGGAGAATATCGAGTCGGTCTATTACTTGTATCATTTTACGGAAGACTCCAAATATCTTGGGATGGGAAAAGAGTATTTCGAGAATCTCGTGAAATATTGCAGGAATGATGTGGCCTATGCTCACTTGAAAAGTGTCAAAACAAAAGAACAACAGGATGCAATGGAAAGCTTTTTTCTTGCTGAAACGATGAAGTATTTCTATTTGATTTTCGCTCCAAAAGAAACAGTTGATTTCGACGAGGTCATATTCAATACGGAGGCGCATCCCTTAAAGATTTGGAGAGTTCAATGAAAATCATGATGGTCCTTTTTTGCATGATTTTTGTCGCTATAATTGCAAATTGTAGTGAGAAATCAGATACTTCAGAAGAAAGCGGTGGGCCGAAGGGGATTTCATCGAATATGCAAAAAGATAAAACGCCATACGACTATGTGAATCCATTTATAGGTACCAGGGATATGGGGCATTGCTACCCGGGCGCAACGGTGCCATTCGGCATGGTACAGCTCAGCCCCGAGACGGATACAGTCTTATACAGCTACGGTAAAGGCTATAATCCTGACGTTTACAGATATTGTTCTGGATACCAGTATGATGATGAAACAATAGTTGGCTTTAGCCATACGCATTTTCATGGGACCGGTCATTCTGATTTAGGGGACTTTTTGATCATGCCGACTGTTGGCGACCTCAAGCTGAATCCCGGGACGAAAGGCAATCCGGATAGCGGGTACCGGTCGAGATATTCGCATAGCAGCGAAACAGCGCATCCGGGATATTACGGCGTTGAGCTGGAGGATTACGGCATCGATGTAGAGCTGACAGCGACGGAACGAGTAGGATTTCATAAGTACACGTTTCCAAGGACGGAAAAGGCCCATGTCATTCTCGATTTGACCACCGGTATATATAACTACGAGGGAAAGGTCGTGTGGTCGTCCGTCCGGGTAGAAAGTGACACGCTGGTGACCGGTTTCAGGCAGACACACGGCTGGGCCAGAACCAGATATATATATTTCGCGATGGCATTTTCGAAGCCGTTTAAATCGTATGGCCTGAGAAACGAAGAAAAATTGGTATACAGAGACTTCTGGCGAAAATGGAATGAAAACGACAATTTCCCGGAAAGGGCGGGCAGGAAAGTAAAGGCGTTTTTTGATTTCGATACGGAAGATGAAGAGGAAATCCTGATCAAGCTTGCCTTGTCTGGAGTCAGTACCCAGAATGCTCTGGAAAACCTGAACGCAGAAATTCCCCAGTGGAATTTCAATGAAATCAAGAGTAAGGCGAAGAACCTCTGGAACAACGAACTATCAAAACTCACCATTGAAGGCAGTAAAGATAAGAAGACAATATTCTATACGGCAATGTATCACTGTTTTTTGAGTCCCGTCGTTTATTCCGATGTCAATGGGGAATATCGCGGATTGGATCAGAACATTCATCAATCGAACGAATTCACGAACTATACGATTTTTTCTTTGTGGGATACGTACAGAGCCCTTCACCCCTTGCTAACAATCTTTCAGCAGCAACGAACGAGCGACATGATACATTCCATGCTTGCCCATTATGATCAGAGCGTTCACAAACTGCTCCCCGTCTGGTCGCATCATGCCAATGATAATTGGTGCATGGTCGGCTATCACAGCGTTCCGGTTATCGTTGATGCCTATATGAAAGGTATTCGGGGATTTGATATAGAAAAAGCTTTCGAAGCGGTCATCTCGAGCGCTTCATATGACAAGTATGATGGGATCGGGTATTACAAAAAGTATGGTTATGTGCCTGAGGATCTCAACACCAATTCCGCTTCCAAGACGCTGGAATATGCCTACGATGATTGGACAATATACAGATTTGCCGAGGCAATTGGTAACAATGACATTGCCGAAGCATTCAAGAAAAGAGCGGGAAACTACAAAAACCTTTATGATGATAAGACAAAATTCTTGCGTGCTAAAAACTCTGATGGCCGTTGGATAACCCCTTTCGATCCATTGAGCACATCGGGACAGGGATATATCGAAGGTAATGCATGGAATTATTCCCTCTATGTGCCTCATGATGTGAGTGGTTTTATTCAATTATTAGGTGGAAAGGAGAAGCTGGTTACTTGGCTCGATTCGTTGTTCGTAATGGAAATTTCAGAAGACAGTTATGTTCACAGCGAAGATATCGACAAGGCTGGCATTATTGGCAATTATGTCCACGGCAACGAGCCGAGTCACCACGTTCCTTATTTGTACTGTTATGCTGGGGTGCCATGGAAAACCCAGGAAAGAATTCATCAAATAGTAAAATCAATGTATAGGAACTCGCCTGATGGCCTTTGCGGCAACGATGACTGCGGCCAAATGTCCGCCTGGTACATTTTTAGCTCGATGGGATTTTACCCGGTCTGTCCTGGAAGCAACGAATACGTGATTGGAAGTCCATGCGTCGAGAAAGCGGTCATTCATCTGGAAAATGGAAAAGAATTTGTGGTCGAAGCAAGGAATCTAAATGAGGAAAACATTTATATCCAATCGGTAACATTGAATGGCAAAGAGCATAAACGTAGCTATATTCATCACGAGGATGTAATAAATGGCGGCCGACTTGTTTTCGAGTTGGGACCGGGACCCAATACAGAATGGGCATCACAAATTGATTGCGCACCCTACTCGATGAGCAAATAGCTTAGCAAGTATGTAAAGATGCATTATGTTCTAAAATCTCTGTCTAATATGTTCTTGCCATATATTCGACTGTAGTCTTTGATCTATTCTGCGTTTCTGTTGGGATACCCTCTGATGCAGTCAGCCAATAATGACTGACGCTCCTTCTGCTTTGCCCTAAAGCTTACATTGTAAAATGAGGTGATGCTATGAAAGCCTTATTGATCTGCGTTCTCCTGGGAGCAGGAGTGCTCTTCGGTGTGATCATTGTGCAGGGCGGCGTTGCGCAAAGCGAAGGCCCGCCCCTTGGTCTCCCGCCGGTTCCCATTCCGGAAGACAATCCACAAGCGGTTGCCAAGATCGAGCTCGGAAAGACTCTGCTCAACGACAAACGTTTCAGCGCGACCGGCGAGGTGAGCTGTGCCACATGCCACGCGGAGGAGAAAGCGTTCACCGATAGCCCGTTAACAGTCTCCGAAGGTATCAACAAGCTTACGGGGACGCGCAATGCGCCCACGGTTCTGAATGGAGTGTATATGGAAACGATGTTCTGGGACGGCCGGTCGCCGAGCCTGGAAGACCAAGCGCTTCACCCCTTCGTGAATCCGGTGGAGATGGGACTGGAGGATCACGAACCGATTCTCGAGATCGTTCGCTCGGATCCGAAATACGTGAAGGCATTCAAGTCCGTGTTTGGGAAGACGGGCAAAGATGTCACTATGAAAGAAGTGACGCAAGCAATTGCGGCCTTCGAGCGCGCGCAAGTAGTGGCAAATACTCCTTTCGACCGTTGGTATTACGGCGGAGAAGAAGGTGCCCTCACTGAATCGCAAAGGCGCGGATTCGAGATTTTCATCAATCAGGGACGCTGTGTTTCGTGCCATGTCGTCGAACAGACCCAAGCGTTGTTCACCGACAACCGGTTCCACAATGTCGGCGTCGGAATCAACAATATCCAAAAGGATATTCCCCGTCTCGCTCGTGAGTTTCTCCGCGCCGAGGCCACGGCGACGGAAGTCAACGTCAAAGTCCTGACTGACAAAAAATCGTCGGAGTTGAGCCGCTTCGCCGTCGCCCGGACCTTCGACGATCTCGGTGCCTTCAAAACCCCCACGCTGCGCAACGTGGCCCTCACCGCACCCTACATGCACGACGGCAGCTTGGAAACGCTGCGCGACGTCGTGGTGCACTACAACAACGGCGGTGTGACCAATGAGGGCGATCCCGTGAACGACTTCCTCAGCGGCGGCATCCGACCGCTCCAGCTGACCGACAAGGAAATCGACGATCTGGTGGCGTTCATGGAAGCGCTTACCATCCCCGAGTTCGCACACCTGGCCGATGAGGCCGGTAAAAAGTAAAGGAGGCATCCATGAGCGATTATCGCCTGAACCGTCGTGACTTTCTCAAGTGCGCAGGCGCGCTTGCGGCGGCGAGCTGCCTCACAGTGAGCATGGTCGAGCTCGCATTCGCCGATCGCCGCAAGAACTTCACCTTCGCGTACATCTCTGACGCCCACATCCAACAGATCACCGGTGCGAATTTCGTGCGCAATTGGAACCGTGGGCTTATACGCGCCGTCGCCGAAACCAACCTGCTCACTCCCAAGCCCGATTTTGTAGTATTCGGGGACGACCTCGCGCAACTCGGCAAGAAGGAAGAGCTCGACTACGGAGCCGAGATGCTGAAAAAGCTCGACTACAAGACGTACTGCGTGATGGGGAAACACGATTACTACCTCGATCTGGGCGACTCTTGGTCGAAGCTATTCGGACCGCATTACTACAGCTGGGACCACAAAGGCGTACACTTCATCACACTCAACAGCATTCTCACATATGATGAGTGGACGCATGAACGTTGGCCCACCGCCGAACAGCGGATGCTCGAAATGACCGGGCTCGACAATCCCAATGGGTCGCCGTTCATGGTTGGGGAAAAGCGGCGCGAGTGGCTTCGTAAAGACCTCGCGAAGGTGGATAAGGAAACTCCCATCGTGCTGTTCTCGCACTCACCCATCCAGAAGATTTATAAAGGATGGAATTTCTGGACCGAAGACGCGGAAGAGGTACAAGCTCTGCTGAAACCGTTCGAAGATGTTACCGTGGTCTAGGGCACGTGCACCAAATCCAGTACAACCAGATTGGCAACATCAGCTTTCATGCGGTTATGGCGACCGCCTGGCCGTGGCCGTACCCGCAGAGCTATGCGCAGGCAAAGAGCCACCTGCCCAAACTGACCGTGCCCATGAACCGGGCCGATCCGTTCTTGGAGCGCGACGCCACCGGCTGGCAGTTCATTGACATGGAAAACGGGCGGGTGGCAATGGAGCACAACTTGTATAACAACACCAACCGCACCGTAGCGTTCAATCCAAAGACGGGGAAGCCCGAGGACCGCGCGTATCAGGATCCGGCCCGTCGAATCCCCCCGCAAACCCATTACTGGAGGAGGGAGCCCCGCTGGAGCTGGATGATCCCGACATGATCGCTCTCGAGGCGTACATCATGTACGAGCGGCGCGGTGTAGAGCTTGCCCCGGGAAAACATTAGGCGTGTTGCTCCGATTCTCGCGCGTTCATTTGCTTGGCACAATCGGCAGCACCACGTGCGATGGATGCTCACCATCGTGGTAGATCGTCTGCTTTGCGGTCTGCATTCGCGCCGTTTTACCCAGCTCCTCACCGGTGTTTGGATTGCGATCGTACTTCGGAAAAGCGCTCGATGAGATCTCGAGCCTAATTCTGTGCCCTTTCTTGAAAGTCTGGCAGGTGTTCCAGAGATCGATGTCGTACAAATAGATTTTTCCCTTTTCGATCAGGGAAGGGTGGTCCATCCCATCTCGAAAACGCGCCCGCACCATGCCGTCGGTAAGACGCTGGGCAAATCCGTTGGACCAGACATCTAACAGTTTCGCCATGAAGTCCGTATCAGATGCTGATGAAGCAGCGTAGAGCTTCACACGTATGGGACCGCAGACCGTGACGTCTTCCTCCAGAATCGCGCTCGTGTACACGAGCACGTCGTCGCGCCGTTCGACCGGGCGGTAATCATCAGGGCCTCCGATCTGTTTGAACTCCGGATCGGTAATAAAAGGCACGGGATCAGCCGGGTCGCAGGTATAACCGTCGTGCGGTTCCGCGGAAGGTTCCCCGGTCGACAGCAGGCCGTCGCCGAACAGGCTGTTGGCGCTCCCTCCGCTGTGCAAGTAATACTTGGTCCACTTCGTTCCGGCCAACGGCCACTCGTTTTCATCGAGCCAGCGGTTCTCCCCCATCACAAATATGTGAACTGGAGGTTCGTCCATAATGCCGTTGTCGGTCCCTTTCAACCAGTACTCGAACCAGCGCAAGAAATATCCCTCCAGATCCATTACCGCCGTTGGGCCGAAGTCGATGTCGCCCAGTTTCCGCTTGGCCCTCAGAATGCCGTGCGGCCAGGGTCCCATCAGCAGCTTTTGACTGCGGCGGATTTCTTTGGTTTTTCCTTTGGTCGTCATTCCGATGAAATTCAGTGGTGTGCCGATCTGCTCGTCATCGTACCAACCGGAGACGTGGAGAACGGGAACAATAACGCGATCGAACTTGTCCTGGTAGCGGAGGGGTGCCCACCACTCGTCCAGCCGGGCGTGATCGATCATTTCCTTCCAATACGGGTTTGGCCTGCCTGAAGCTTCATCCATTGTATAGATGGGCAGATGGAGTTGGAGCTTCGACCAATCGACCGCGTCCATGTTTTGATTCATGCGGCCTGCAGTATAGTGATACCAGCTGATCCCCATTGGGAGCGGCAAGCCCGTGGGAAATTCCACGAAAGGATCCGACGGCGTTACCATTACGATCATTGTCGTGAGGTGCGGCGGCTGATGGATCGCCGTCAGGTATTGAATTCGTCCGAGGTAAGAACCACCGATGGTGCCCACCTTGCCACTCGACCACAACTGTTTCGCACACCATTCGATGGCGTCACAACCGTCGATGCCATCGTTTCGATACGGCACGAAAGTCCCGTCGGAATCACCCCTTCCACGCACATCCATTTCCACATAAACATATCCATGCGAGGCGAAGTGCTTTCCAAAGCTCAACGGACGCCATCCGTTCTTGTTGTACGGAGTACGCGAAAGTATTACCGGGAAACGTCCCTCTGCGTCGGGACGGTAGACGTCAGCCGATAGCTCCACGCCGTCTCGCATTTTGACGCGCTGGTTGAAATCGATTTTTACCGAATAAGTATCTTGAGCTTGCAGGAGGTTCGGCAGAACAAGCCGGAAAACAATGAATACCATCAAGCTTAGTTTGCGCATGGTACACCCCTTTTTTGTGTTCAGGTCAGCTGCAGCCCTCGCCGGTCGAGGCGCTTCTCGATGGCGGGATTCAGAAAGATCTCTTCGGCTTCAAAATCTGAAAAATCGGGGTGGAGTCTGTGCAAGCGCTCCTTGAGTGAGTCCACCGAGCGATTGTCTGAAAAGCTCACCACGACGGCGGGGTGACTTCTGACACCTGCCTCCAGAAGATGTTCCAGGGCCTTGAGCTGAAGGCCGAACGCCTGGGGCTCGGCCCCGGTAATCTGTGAGAACTCATCCTCGCTGCAGCCTTTGATGCTCACCCGCACATGAAGATTTGGAAAAGGACCGAGAGCCTGGGCGTAGTCCCGCTCGTGTCCCAGGAGTATGCCGTTTGTTTCCAGTATGAACGTGATGTCTCGAGGCAGACGCTCAAGGAGAGATACCAGGTGCGACCGGGCGATGGTTGGTTCGTTTCCGCTCAAGCGGGCTCGATGAAAGTTGTGTTTTTTAGCGATGGCCGTGATCTTGTGCGCCACTTGGTTGGGTCCATAGAAATTGCCGGCGCCGCTCGGATTGGCCACCTTGTTCCACGCCCAGCAGAAAGCACACTTCAAGCAGCAGCCTACGCAGTCGGCGGTGGCAATACCGCCATAAAAGCGCGCAGCCCGGAACCGATAATACTTGCGCTCATCACCCCGGACTACCAGCTTCTCGGTCTCGGCTGCCAATGCGAGGGGATCGTACATTGGATCATGAACAGAAAGCAAGCGTTCTACGATGCAAATCGTAGCGGAGTTCCATCGGACTTTCAAATGGAGATATGCGGATCCCGACCTCGCCGGGCATATCCGGGAAGCTCTCACCCTTTACTTCGGTATCCGATGGCGAGGAGTGCTGGGAGCGCCCGGTCGATCCATCTCGTTCAGCTCTCTATTCAGCGTCGATTTCTTGCGATAGACAATTCTCGGAAAAGGATGTATGTCAAATTGTATCAGATAAGCGCCTCCTAACATGAGGGCAACTGGGGCGTGCCTCGTTCGTACTTTTTACAAAACACGATGGGTGCGGCATCGGTAAAGGCGGTACCAGCTAAGTGACTTATAGACAAGGAGCGGCAGCTTGAATCTTGAAATTCGTGAAGTGGGCAAGCGGTACAAGGGCAATGTGTGGGGGATCAAGGACTTCAGTCTGGATTTGGGTCCGGGGATTCTCGGCTTGATCGGGCCCAATGGGGCGGGAAAATCGACCCTGATGCGTATCCTGGCAACAGTCACCAAAGCGACCACCGGCCGGGTGAAGTGGGATGGGATCGATATCGCCAGATCGCCCAACCGCGTGAGAAAAGTACTCGGGTACCTTCCCCAGGATTTCGGAATCTATCCCAACCTGAACGCGGTGGAATTCCTTAGATACCTGGCCTCTGCGCGTGGCATCAGTGGGCGCTCAGCACGCGAGAGAATCGACCAGCTGCTGGAATTGGTGAATATGGTCGACGCCCGAAAACGCCCGCTGGGAGCACTATCCGGCGGTATGAAACAGCGGGTTGGCATCGCACAGGCGCTTCTCAACGATCCCAAGCTGCTGATCGTCGATGAGCCAACGGCCGGTCTCGATCCGGAGGAAAGGGTTCGCTTCCGGAACCTCCTGGCGGAGCTGTCCGGGGATCGGATCGTGATCCTGTCCTCACACATTGTCTCCGATGTCGAGGCGGCGGCCACCTCGATTGCCGTGATCAAGGAAGGCAGTCTGCAAGTTCACGCCGCTCCCGAGGATTTGTTGCGAACCGTGGAAGGGAAAACCTGGGAAATGACGATTGCCAGTTCAGAGTTGGCCGACGCCAAACAGCGGTTCGTCCTCAGCGGCACCGTCAGAACCAGAGACGGCGTCAGGATCAGGATCGTGGCGGATGAGTCGCCGGGAAAATCGGCGGCTCCGCTCACACCCACCATGGAAGATGCTTACCTTTACATGCTGGCGGGGAAACGGACCGAGGCCGTTTGATGCAAACACTCAGCAAAATGTACCAGCTGATTCTGGGCGACTTTCGCGAGCGTACGCGTCGGTACAGCTTCTTGATAACGCTACTGGCCACGCTATTCTTCGGCTACCTCGTGATCACCGGCAAATGGACTTTACGCCTGGGAGAATACCGGGGCGTTTACAATTCCGCCTGGGTGGGCAGCCTGATGGGCAGTGCCAGCACGATGATGCTCGCCTTTTTCGGCTTCTATCTAGTCAAGAATTCGCTCAGTCGCGACCGCCGCACCGGCGTCGGCCAGATCCTCGCAGCAACTCCGCTCAGTAACCTCGCCTACCTGACCTCCAAGTTCATCAGCAATTTCGCAGTGCTGACCTTCATGGCTGCAGTTCTTATGGCCACTGCTGTGGTGATGCAATTGCTCAGTCACGTCGAAGGCGGCTTCAACCTGTGGGCCCTCGTCGCCCCTTTCCTGTTCGTCTGCCTGCCGGTGATGGCACTGGTAGCGGCGATGGCCGTGCTGTTCGAATCCATCAGGTGGCTGCGGGGCACCGTGGGGAACATCCTTTACATATTCATCGCCGAGTTTGCCTTCTTGAACCACCTGCTGCTCGAGAATCCATTCCTGGATTTCGGCGGCTTCGGCATGTTCATTCCCAGCATGGAGGAGGCCGCCCTGGCCGCGTATCCTGAGGCCAAACTGGGAATCGAGGTTGGGTTCGTCGGTTTGATTGAAGGCGCGACCGACGGTGCGATGAACTTGTTTCGCTGGGAAGGTATCGATTGGTCCCTCGAGATGGTGCCGTTGAGACTGCTCTGGATTGGGTGTGCCATATGCATGGTTGCCGTGGCCACTGTCAGCTTCAATCGCTTCGACCCGGCGCGGACAGGCCGCATAAGATCTCGAAGGCGAGCGAAAAAATCGTTACCTGCTGCGGAAGTTGTCAGCGGCCATCGTCCGTCAGCCCGGAGCTGGAGCGACATGCCCGCCGTACAGTTCAGGTTCAACTTCTTGCGGATGTTGACGGCCGAGCTGCGCTTGATGCTAAAGGGATATCATTGGTCCTGGTACGCCATCGCCGTCGGGCTGGTCGCGGTGCAGCTGGCGGTGCCGTACGACTATGCGCGGTTGTACGCTCTTCCGGCAGCCTGGATATGGCCGCTGCCGATCTGGTCCGCCATGGGAACGCGCGAGGCTCGTTTCAACACCGGCCAACTTGTCTTCTCGTCGGCCTATCCATTGTCTCGCCAGTTTCCCGCGATTTGGGCAGCCGGTTTGACAGTCGCCTTGCTGGCCGGCGGTGGAATGCTAATACGGGCCCTCCTTGTCGGTGAGGGCGATCATTTCAAAGCATTGTTGGTCGGAGTGCTTTTTGTGCCAACCTTCGCGTTGGCTTTGGGAACACTGAGCGGTTCCAGGAAACTATTCGAGGTGATTTACTTAATTATCTGGTACATCGGACCCGTCAATGGCTTACCGCTCCTCGATTTCCTTGGCGCTACCGATGCTGCGGTCGAGGGATCCATTCCGTTGATTTATCTGGCGATGTCGATCGTGCTGGGATTTTCCGCCTTTCTGTGGCGGCGGAGGCTGTGTTGACGTTCGGCCGAGCCTGTAAAATTCCCGGGCCGATCAGTACTTTGCTTTAGACGAAATCCAGCCCGAGAGCTTTCAAGCGATCCTTTGATGGCTGGGTCGTTTTCGAATCCCAACCGCGCTCTGCATAATACGCATTCATCATTTCTTCGAATTGGCCTCGGTCGAGAACAGCGCCTTTCCGCCTTCCGATTGTCAACGGTTCCTCGAAGAATCTATCGGCAATCACATCGTCCTCGCGGCGAAAACCTTCGCGGAAATTGAAGCTCTTTTCAAGGTTGTAAATCCGCTCACCTGCTTTCGAGTACTCTTCGGAGGACCATTCACGCGTTGTGATCGCCTCCATAATATCGGCCAGGGCATTCTCGCGGTATCCCCGATGGGCAAAGAGACATACTCCCGTCGAGTCGACAAGCGCTGTGGAGTTTTGATCCTCCGCTGAGTGGCCGTTCAAATGGCATGCCCCTCTATTCGCCGTCACATAGCAAAGTGCCTGCGTCGGGCGATAGTGGCAATTCCAGGCGGCAAGCGAATGGCCTTTGCAATGAGCGGCGAATTTATGACTCTCCCGGCCGATCTCTTCAGCCAGGTAATGCACTCCCTTGCTTGCCTTTTCCCCAATCCCCTCGCGATGAGCGATTTTGTGCAGCATTTGGATGACGGCATCGACGTTTCCCCACTTGAGGTCGATTCCATCGAGGACATCAAGGTCAATCAGTCCCTTGTCGTATGCTTCCATTAGAAAGCCTATAACGTTCCCTACAGATATGATGTCCAATCCGAAGTCGTCCCCGTGCCAGATGGCTTTCATCATTCCTTCCATGTCGTCGATTAACAGGTTGGCCCCGAGCATCGTGCCCGTTTCATACTCCGGGCCGTCGTGCACGATGCCCGCGTAGGGCCCGAGGGGCGCTCTTCCCGACTTTTTGCACGCTAAAGGACAAACGAAACAAGCAAAGTCGCGCTGCCAGATTTTCCGCCTGGCGGCGACTCCACCTATCTTATCCGCATGGATGTAAGTGCCTTCCCGGTAGTTCTTAACCGCCTGGGCACCGATATCGCTGGCCCAGATCAATGCCGATCCTGTACCATATCGTCGCCAGTTCTCTGTACTGGGAGTGCCTTCAAATCCTTTGCGTGATTCTTCGAGCAACTCCAGGAACCGCTTGTGCATAGCCACATCCGGTTGTCTGGAGCCCCGGACGGCAACCGCCTTCAGATTCTTGGACCCCATGACGCATCCCGTTCCGCCTCTGCCGGCTGCTCTCGCCGTCGTATTGATAATGCAGGCGTACGGAACGAGGTTTTCGCCCGCCGGACCTATGTAGCATGATCGGATGCGGCGGTCTCCTAATTCATCGATAAAGGCACGATCGAATTCGTCTGTGCCCATCCCCCAGAACTTCTGGGCCTTCCGTATTTCCACGCGATCGTCATCGATGAAGAGGTATACGGGTCGATCCGCGCTACCGCGGACCATTATGCCGTCGTAACCGGCGAAGCGAATTTCAGGGCCGAAAAAGCCACCCATGTTTGAATAAGTTATAGTGGACGCGTGCTTATGTTTCGATTTCTTGGGAGTTGTGATGGGCGATTTCGTCACGACACATGTCCGAGATGCCGAAGGAAGCGGGAAACCGGAGAAAGCTCCGGGCATGAGCAGGAGCGGATTCTCTGGCGAAAGGGGATCAACGCCGGGTTTCCGAAGGGCATCCCAGAGGAGCTTGATACCGAGTCCCCTTCCACCAATAAAATTCCGGAAATCTTTGGGATCGATTTCCTTCCGGTTGATCTTTCCTGAAGAAAGATCGACATCCAGAACTACACCGTGATATCCACTAAGGCTTTTCATCCTCTCGCACCCCCTTTCCCCAGCTTAACGCCATACCATCGTTCGATCAGCTCCTTTGCAATCTTTTCTGCAGGCAATCCGTAATGGCTCCCTCCGATATATCCTCCAACAATATGATCGAGGGCACCATAGGGACAGTACTTAACGCACTGAGGATCGCCATCGCATAATGTGCACATCCTCTCCGGACGATTTGTCTTTGGATTCGGGACAATCGCTTCCACACGCTGGGTCCGGCAGGCTTCGGCGCAAGCACCGCAGGTGATACATCTCTCGGGATCGTTTTTTATGGCTAGAGTTTTTGGATCCCTGTACAACGCCCTCCGTCCGTCCTCGTCCTCTTCAACAGGGCAGGCTTCGATACAAGGGTTGTCCCGGCACATCACACAGACAATGGGGACATCCACATCCGGGTTGAAGGAATATACGCGGATGTTAGATAAATATGGATTTCCCAGGCCCAACAATTGCTCACCGTTCACGACCGCTTTGTGATTATATTGCCCGCATACGGTTTCACATGTTCGACAACCCGTACATTTATTGAAATCCACCAGGATCATACTGAACTGCGGGCTCTCGGCATGTGCAACCCCGAATCGCAGGCGTGGTATGACCACACCTCCGACCGTAATGGTCAAACCACCAATGACCATCATCTTGATGAAGCTTCGGCGGTCTTGTAGCGGTGGATGGAAAAGCTCGCGGATCGTTAATTTCGGAAAACTCGCCTCTTGTTCGCTCATTTCACGGCCCCTCCTTTCTATGAGAATCGATGATAGAGCGAGAAGTCAGAAAATGCCAAATACATAATTTTGTCGAGTCTCATCCCGTTTTTGCACATGGTTGAGTTCGAGCACAACATCCTACTGTTATTCTTGAGGGATCAGGGCCAATTCGTAATACCATTGACAGGTCTTCTCATCCTATTATCATCTCTTACAGGAAACAGGGAATCCTAGAGCTCCTAACCCATTATGCGTGTATCAGTTTTATTGAGAACGATTGGTGCGGTGACGCTCGCTGTCTTGGCCGCCTGCGGGAAGCCGCCAGTGACAAAGCCGCTGTGGATGCTCCCACCGGGATGTGAAATTTTACTCGGACCGGCAGAAGCAGCGGACTCAATAACCGTAGCGCTGTTGGATGCCGTTGAGCCCGAACACGCCCCGCGTGCGCGCAATGCCAGTGAGCAGCTGCTTTTCCATCATCTTTACGAGACCTTGATCATCGTCAATTGCCTGGATAAGGTGCAACCGGGCCTCGCTGAATCATGGAGACGCGAAGAAAGAGGCCGTTGCTGGACGTTTGAGTTGCGTGAGGACGCACGCTTTTGGGACGGGACTCCCGTGACTGCACACGACGTGGCGAGAAGCTGGGAGCGCGCTGCAGACGAATCAATGACACTCAACGCCGGTATCGATTCATACAGCGCTGCCGGTATCGATTCGCTCGCCGTCGGCGGTGATCGGGTTTTGAACGTTTACTTCAAACACATGCATCGAAAGGTTCCGCGTGCGCTTTCCGCGTCTGCGTTTGCGGTGGCGAAGCCCTCCTGGGCCTCGCGCTGGCCTCTAGGTTCCGGGCCTTATCGGATTGTAACATCGGAGAGAAGATTCGCTGGGATCGCCAAGCGCACGATTACGGTTCACCCAGCTTACGGTGCGGAGAGACCCGTTGTCCGGTTCCTCGAAACGTCCATGTACGACGCACGAGATCTGCTCGAAGGTGGGATCGATGTGATGATCACGACCGATCCAGCCGTGATCGAGTACGCAACAAGCCGGCCACAGTTCACGACCGTTCCGCTGCCGTGGGACAGGGCATATGTGCTCCTCTCGACATCCCGCGTCGAGAAACTCCGGTGGGGGGGCAAGCTTGGAACGATCTCTCCGGATCTTTCGGAAAGACTAGCGCGGGATGCAGTGAGAGGCGATGCCCGAGGTTATCGGCCCCCGTCTTGGTGGGATGATCTCCATAATGAGTGCTATGAACTGTCCGCTGCTGTCTCGGATTTTCCACCCGTGCCGGAAGGTCCATATTCGTTATCAGATTTGCGCCGCATCCTTTATGATTCGAATGATCCCATCGCCCGGGACCTCGCCGAACGGATCGTCGCTCTTGCGGCGACGGATCCCACCGTTTCTCCCGAGGCGAGGGCAATCGCCTTTGCAGTCCCGGGTCTGGGCAGTGACGCTCCCGGAGTGATCGCTGAGGGAGTTACAGAGGGCGAACTGCTCTCGAGCCTTTTAAACGGTAGCGACTTCGCCTACATTATATCGATTCCACGGCGGCCGCCCGATCCATGTGCTGAAGCGCGCAAGTTGATAAGCAGCGCACAGTGGCTTGCGAACCTAGGAGACGATTTTTCCAAGGCTCTGATTCCGCTCGTGGACACGCGCCTGCACGTGATCGCAGCTAGCGGGAAGATTGGATTGATAGCCGATTGGTACGGCAACATCCTCTTAGTGAACGTGATGCCGCAGGGGAGGTAATTCATCGTGACGTTCCGCACCCGGCTGCTCGTTACATTTCTCCTGGCCGTGCTTCTCCCCCTGATCGCGCTTGCACTGTTCGTTCGCGATGAAATGACGGATCGACTCACGGCTCAGTACGAGCGCCGGGTCGAATCGCTGGTTGCAGTTATCGAGGAGGATCTGGCGCAGGAGAGTGAAGCAATTAGCACGTCACTTGCTGTCATTCGGAAGGCCGTAGTCGACGATAATCGATTTCGCCGGGCTGCAGTGGATCGCGCCCAGGAGGAGCGGCGTTACCTTCTCGACTACGCGGGGAATGCAATGCAGCTCACCGGACTGTCTATGCTCCAGATCCAGGATGAAGCCGGCCGCATCATCAGTTCCGGACATTTCCGCAACGAGTACGATCGGATGGAGCCGGAGCTGCCGACACTGCTGGCTTCCACGCCCGAGGGCATAGCGCTGGTGCAAGCGCGGGCTCCGGACGCACCTTTTCTCGCTCTGGCTCGTGCCGACTCCTTTCAGATGGGGAACAAACGGTTCACGATCGTCGCTGGATTGAGGGTGGAACGCCGTTTTCTTGCTCGGCTGGCACGTGAGGCCGAGCTCACGGTGGCGCTAGTCTATCCGGGAGGCATGCTGACTTCCGGTATGGACCGATCTGAATCAGGAGATGATGTACAGCCGGGAGTGGAAACGTTGCGTGATGCTGCTCCGGCGAGCGCGATTGCGCGAGAGCTGAGTGTTCCTTTCATTGATTCGAAACGTGGAGAGTTAGCACTCGCACAGTTCCGAGTGACTCACCGGCTTACCGAGTTGGAGGCTCTGCGCGGCAGCATCGATCGATGGTTTCTGGTAGCAGTGGCTGCTGCCGGTATTCTCGCTGTTATGTTAGTGGGCTGGCTTGCCTCACGGATCAGCCGGCCGCTCGTAGAGCTTGCCGACAAGACATCACGCATCGATCTCGATCGCTTGGACATCGATTTTGAAACTCGCCGCAAAGATGAAATCGGCTCCCTCTCGCGGCTGCTTGGCGCCATGACGGAGAGACTGCGCGCGAGCGCAGTCCGGATCAAGGACGCTGAGCGTCGTGCGACACTGGGAGAGCTTGCGAGGCAAGTGAACCACGATATCAAGAATGGACTCACACCAATCCGCAATGTGTTTCGCCATCTAATAGAATTGGCGCGGAGCAATCCGAAACAGCTGCCGGATGTCTTCGAAGAAAGACAGAGCACGCTTGATTCCAGCATCTCCTATCTGGAGGATCTTGCATCCAACTATGCGCGCCTGTATCCACGAAGCGAAAACCGGCCATGCGACGTGAACGATGTTGTCCAGCGAGTTGCGACGGATCTCCGGGGTTCGAGCCAAGTGGACCTTCTGATGAACCTCAGCAACAAGGCTGTCGTTCTCGGCGATCCCGTCTCATTACGGCGAGTGCTCGAGAACCTTGTGAACAACGCCATCGATAGTCTCGAGTCGCGGCCGGGGAATGTCGCCATTTCAACGGAGCTCGTTGCGGGGGAGGCCGATCGACCGCGGGTACGGATTACGGTAGCCGATACGGGAATTGGCATGAGCGCTGATCAGCAAGCGAAAGTCTTCGACGATTTCTATACGACAAAGGACAATGGTTCGGGTTTGGGCCTATCGATAGTCCGGAGACTCGTCATGGATCTCGATGGCTCCATCCATGTAGAGAGCGAGGAAGGGAAAGGGAGTCGCTTCATCATTGATCTGCCGGGAGCAGGCACGGCGTAGAGTTTGGAGAGGCCGGCAATCACGTTTTGGGAGTTATGCAAATGACGCTGGTATTAGTTGTCGATGATGTTCAAGCCCTGGCGGAACAGTACGCCTACGACTTGAAGAGAGTCGGGGGTTACGAGACGCTGGTCGCGACAGGAGGAAAAGAGGCGCTCGACATCATCGCGAGCGAGGCAGTGGACTGCATGATTCTGGATCTCGAGATGCCCGGTGTCGATGGTTTTGAAGTACTCCGTACACTGAAAAATCAAAGCATACAAATCCCCGTCATCGTCTATACGGGAACGGGCGACTACGATCGATGCGTCAAGGCGATCAAGCTCGGCGCAACCAGTTTCATCGACAAGGCGGAATCGATGGAGCGGGTGGCTCGGGAGGTAGAGAACGCCCTCGAGCGGGTGAGGCTGGAGGCCGAGATTGAGACACTCAAGAGGGATCTGGGAACGGAGACGCCCCTCATCGGCTCGAGCCAGCCGATGCAGCGGTTGAGAGAACAGGTCGCCCGTGTGGCGCACATCCCCAGCCCCGTGCTGATAGTTGGCGAAAGCGGTACGGGGAAGGAGCTCGTCGCCCGGGAGCTCCATCGTCTGGGATCCGATCCGAAGAGGCCCTTCGTAGCGATCAACTGTGCTGCGCTTCCAGAGAACTTGATCGAAAGCGAGTTGTTCGGCCACGAAAGGGGGGCTTTCACCGGGGCGAATCGTACGCACAAAGGAGCCTTCGAGTTGGCCACCGGGGGAACGTTGTTTCTCGATGAAATTGGCGACTTGCCCCTGTCGGCACAGGCCAAGCTGCTTCGGGTAATCGAGGAACGGCAGGTGACTCGGTTGGGTGGTGAGCGCAGCATTAAAGTAGACGCCAGAGTGGTTGCTGCGACCAACCGCGACCTGGAATCCGATGTAGGTGCTGGGCGATTCCGGCAGGATCTCTATTACCGATTGAACGTGCATATCGTCCGCGTACCGCCGCTGCGAGATCGCCAATCGGACATTCAGGAACTCACCGAGCACTTCCTAGCCGGTACTTGTGCCCGGTTCGGCGTCCGCAGAAAGCGGATCCATCCCGAAGTGCTTGACTGTTTGATGGCTTATGAGTGGAAGCACAACAACGTTCGCGAGCTAAGGAACGTCATCGAGCGCATGATTATCGCTGCCGACGCCGACATGATCCGGTTCGATCAAGTGCCCATCGAGGTGCGAGGAGGTGTCGCGCCCAAAAGCAGTCCGCAGCTCAAGACATTGCAAGAGCTGAAGGTGGAGGCTGAACGGCAGATCATCATTGCGGCTCTCGAGCGTAACGATTGGCACATTACCCGCACGGCGAAAGATCTCGGGCTCGCCGACCATGCCAGCTTGCTCAAGATTATGCGACGCCACAAGATCAAACGCCCCTAATCGTACGTGTCCGCCCGGACACAATTTGGCGATCAAACACGTGTCCATCTGGACACAAATCACTTCTGAGAAGCAACCCTTCAATGATCTGCCGAATTTCCAATTCATTATGAAACAAATAGTTACAGCATGGCCGTCGTCCTATCTGCCGTTTGGTCCTCACCTTGCCTTATAGGTGCTTCGAAGGCAGGTCAGTGAGCGCAGCCCATAAGGGCTCGAACCAGAAAGGAGGCTCACCATGTTGTCCACATTCAAAATCCGAGGCGTCGTGATTGTTGGTATTGCTTGTGTCGCGGCGCTGGCAGCTTTCATGGCCGTGGTCGGCTGCAGCGGTGATAAGGAGGACGTCGCTGTCCGGACCGCAAAGGAGAGCAGGCCGGTGTCGACGGTGCCAGCTGCTCCGGAAGTCGATACGACGCGCATCGCTGGCGAAACAGAAGCAGCCGTAGTCTCGAAACTGGAGCCGCCGAAGGAGGTTACTTTCGAAGAAGCGGAAGCCGCTTTCCATGAGAAGCGCTATGACGATGCGATGGAGCTGTTCACATTGTACACCGATCGCAAGAGCGAGAATCCATGGGGTTACTACATGCTGGGTCTTTCGGCATGGAAACAAGGCGAGCATGAGTTTGCAGAAGATGCTTTCGAGCAGGCGCTGGAGCTCGATCCGCTTCATGTGAAGAGCTTGCTAAACTTGAGCCGCGTGCTCCTGGAAATGAGCCGGCCAAAAGAAGCAATGGGCAAGATCAACGAAGCCATGGCGCTCGATCCGGAATCGAACGTCGCATACCGTCTCAGAGGCCGGGCATATTACCAGCTGGGAAAAGCTGAAGAGGCGATCGATGCTTATCGGCAAGCGATACAGATCGATAACGAGGATGCGTGGTCGATGAACAACATGGCTCTCGTATTGATCGAGGAAGGGCGCTTCGATCAGGCACTACCGCCCCTGGCGCGTGCCGTCGAGCTGAGAGATGACATTGCGGTCTTTCGGAACAACCTGGGCATGGTACTCGAGCATACTGGACATTTTCGGGCCGCCGAGGAGGCGTACCTGGCGGCAATCGCTATCAATGAGTCGTATGAAAACGCCGTTGCCAATCTGGCCCGTGTCGAGGCAGTGGTCGAAGATCCCGGACTCGAGCCGGTGGAGCTCGAGGTTATTGCGCAGAACTTCATCGAAGAGATCAAGAGCTGGAGCATCACGAAGCTTGATAACGAGGCGTCCACATTTGTCGAGCCGGGAGCGGACAGCGTTGTGGTCAGCGATGCCGGCGTCAGTGATGCCGACTCAACCGAAAACAGCCAGGAACAGTAATCCGGGTTGTTACCTCGGTCGATGCGGGAGCAGACAGAAAAAATGCCCCGTCCTGGAAATCCGGGACCGGGGCATTTTGTTTTGCTTGGATCTTGGATTTCCTCGATAGGGGGCATTGGACTTGCGATGACATGTCGTCCTCACCTGGGAAGCGGCAGCTGAGAAAGCTACTCTATCGCTTGCGGTCGCTCTTGGTGTGGCGCCGGTAGTAGCGTCTGGCCTTGGCGATGTTGCCACACGTGCGCATGTTGCACCAGCGCCGCATTCCGTTCTTGCTGGTGTCGAGGAACAGCCACCCGCACCCGTCGGGTGCGGGACATTCTTTGACGCGTGGGAGTTGCGGTGATGATAAAAGCTCGGCTGCGGACAACACGACCGGCCACAACGGACGGTCGAGCGCCTGGCTGTTCTCCTCCCACGTCCATTCGATTCCGGTGGTGGTACGCTGCAGGCGACGGCGGCCGAGCACGGAGAGCCGGCGATTGAAGGCGGTGACGTCTCCGGACGTTGGCTTGGCTTCCCGCGCAACCGATGAGAAAATCCGGTAGAGAAGCTCGCGCAACTCCAGCGCCTGTCTCAGCACGCGGCTTGCTGAGCGCGGGTCCGTCTTGGCCGCTTTGGCCAAATCCCGGTATTCCCTGCCGGAGACAAGTCCACCGTCCCGTCCCCAACGAATGAGATCGTTGTACGTTCCCAGGTAGTCGTGGGTGTCTTGCTCAACACGTGAGTGAACCGTGTTGACGAAATCGAGGCATGCGGCGTTACCGCATCGGTCCAGCATGTCGAGCGTTAGAGATTCGCTCATGTGTGCCTAGCTGATCAAAACAACTTGACCTAACCGTCAAAATACAATTGACAGGTTATATGTTAGCATATATAGTATAACTTGTCAAGAGTTTATTGATGGTTAGAATTCCAATTGCAAGGAGGGGTAACTGACATGATAGCAAGAATTTGGATCGGGCGAACACGCGCCGAGCACGCGGAGACCTATTCAAGGTATGTTCTCGAGACGGGGATTGAGGGTCTCCGCCATTCTGAGGGGAACCTGGGGGCATGGCTTCTACGGCGCGTAGATGGTGATGACGCTGAGTTCATCGTGATCTCGCTGTGGGATTCGATGGAGAGCATTCGTGGATTCGCCGGCGCCGATGTGGAGAAGGCGCGCTACTACCCCGAGGATGACAAGTACCTGCTCGAAATGCCGGACAACGTCACCCACTACACTGTCATCCACCTCTCGATGGAAAAATGACTTCTCAACGCGCCGAAGGGGATCCACCGAAGGCGGTACTGGTGCTGCTTGCCTTCGCTGCCATCTACTTCTTATGGGGCTCGACGTACCTCGCCATCCGCTACGCGGTGGAAACGCTGCCACCTCTCGTCATGTCGGGGACGCGGTCGCTGCTCGCAGGAGCGATGCTGCTCTTTGCGGCGGGGCGGCGCTTGAGAAACGTTCGGCCCGAGCATTGGGTATCAGCCGCGCTGGCCGGCGGGCTCCTTTTCCTCGGCGGACACGGGCTGTTGAGCTGGGCGGAGCAGCGGGTGAGTTCCGGTGCTGCCGCTCTGGTACTTGCCACCATTCCAGCGTGGATGGTGCTCCTTCGATGGCTGCATTCTCGACAGCCATCCAACTGGCGGATGCTGAGCGGTCTAGCGCTGGGATTCATCGGCGTGGCGATGCTCTCCCCACTGGGAATCGCGGATGGAGGCGCTTTGCCGCTCGTGCCGTTAATGGCGCTCGTGGCGAGCTCGGCATCTTGGGCGGCGGGTTCTCTCTATGCGAGGCGCGCCCTGCTTCCTGACCACGCCGGACTGTCTGCCGGCATGCAGCTCGTCGCGGGCGGTGTGTGGTTGATGGTCGCCGCTGGCGTCTCAGGTGAATGGGGGCGGATCGAGGTCAGCGAAGTCTCCCAACGGTCGGTTGTCTCGTTATTTTATTTAATTTGTTTTGGATCACTCGTTGCGTTCAGTGCGTACAACTGGCTTATACGCGTTGTCGATCCCGCGCTTGTCGGTAGCTATGCGTTCGTCAATCCACTCGTGGCTGTTGTGCTGGGATGGCTCATTGGCGGTGAGGTCATCGGTTGGGCGACAGTGATCGCAACTGGCGTCATCGTCGCGGGGATCGTCTTGATCAATTGCGCAGGAGCCGATACGAAATTATCGAGGACGCATCGGATTGTGTGCCAAGCGGGCATCGACGACTACCAGACTAAGCCAGGTGATATTTCGAGGACATTTGAACGACGGTCTGAGCTTCGAGTCTCAAGTCGGCTGGATAAAACGGTCTCGGGGTAAGATATCAGGATCATCCAACTCACAAGATATTATCTCCGTCCCGCTTGGCACCTTTCTTTATCGCTGATACAATATCTAATGACACTCCGGGGTAGTTGAGTGGCACAACACCACGCTGTTAACGTGGATATCGCAGGTTCGAATCCTGCCCCCGGAGCCATATTGAACGGTTTATCGAACTGTTGAAGTTGTGGCTGGAAGGTTCGCAAGGCGTCCAGATCGGGGAATTGATCAAAACAATTTAGCGAAGTCTCGGTACTAAACGGGGAAGGGGCGCGAAGCGTCCCATCTGAGGATTCGGCCGGGGCTCGTATTTGTAAACTTATTGCTCCGAAGTCCAAGTTAATCTTAGGACAAACAGGCGACGATGCTTGAGCCAAGACGTACCAACGGGCGGGCGATTGCCTTCATAGGCCCGTAGTCCGCCCGCCCGTTTGAAATAAGCTTTTACTAACGACGCAATGGCTTAAGCTACCGGCGGCGTCGTTC
Organism: Candidatus Latescibacterota bacterium; assembly: GCA_011772205.1. Taxonomy (GTDB): domain Bacteria; phylum Krumholzibacteriota; class Krumholzibacteriia; order WVZY01; family WVZY01; genus WVZY01. The sequence goes on along the minus strand of WVZY01000071.1, from coordinate 34,017 downwards.
AGTGGCTTCGTTGACTCTGAGGTCGCGCCCTTCGAATTCATACCCGTCGAGAGCGCGCATGGCCGCGATGGCTCCCTGCTCGTCCATTTCGACAAATCCAAATCCTCTCGGACGGCCGGTTTCGCGGTCATTGATGAGGTTAACATCGTGCACTGCCCCGTGCGCGGAAAATAGCTCGCGGACCTCCTCGTGCGTAGCGCTAAAAGGCAGGTTGCCAACGAAGATCTTCTTGGTAGCCATGAAAAGAGACTCCCTTGCTGCCCCTTTTGACAACAGACTTTCGGCCGCGTATCTGAACTCAAACACATCTGGCCGATCTTGTGAACTTGCAGAAAAGCATTTGCCCTTCTGATTAACTCGGCAATACAACTCCGCAACCGACTCTCTAAACAGCGGGGCAATCTCTGTAAGATGAACGTGGCAGGAGAATTGGCTGAGTGAGCGCATTATAACGCATCGACCGGGAGTTGGCAAGAATTAAATTGGGGGAAATACAGAACTTCGTCACTCAAGCGGTGTGGTTCTCGGGAGTCCGTGCGCCTTGCGGTGCCGAGCCGGGCAAGGCGGACGCCAGAGGTACTACCGTAACGGACGAGCCGGTGAGCCCCTCCGGGAGCTCCCACGAATCCAGCGTTGCTAGATTTTATTCATTTTTTGTTTTGAAGCACGGCCGGAAGGATGTATTTCTCGATCATCTCGGACAGAAAGCGTTCCGATTTGTAATCGAAGTTTCCGGCATTTGAAACGACAATCATGTTGATGCTCGGGAAGAACCTGCAAAACTGTTATCCGCTGTCTGGATTGACATGCCTCCATTCCGGGTCCAAAACATAGAACCAGGAATCCAGGGGTAGATCTCCCCAATTCGCTTTGGCTCGAATAGCAGCAGACCCTAGAAGCAAGCAATAACTTCCTAACTTGTTCTCGAGCATTCATTTTTGACAAGCCATCCTCATGCGGGTAATATTAATGAACGATCATGCGTCACACTACGCTTGCGCACTGCTTCTTCTCATGCTGTGGAGGCCATATGATCGGCAGGACCATCGCTCACTATAAGATCCTCGAAGAACTCGGTGAAGAGGAGATGGGTATCCTTTATAAAGCGGAAGACACGAAGCTCAAACGCATCGTTGCGCTGCAGTTCCTCCGTACGGACGCTTTTATCGACAAGACACAAATCGATCACATTCTCAGAGAGGTCCAGGCGGCTGCCTCGCTGGACCACCCCAATATAAGCGCTATTTACGAAATAGTGGAAGAGGAGGATCAGATTTGCGTGGCCATGGTTTATGCACCGGGGATCACACTTCAGGAGAAAATTCGCTCGGGTCCACTGGCCATAGAAGAAGCCGCGCGTATCGCCATCGAAATTGCCACGGGTCTGGAAGCTGCACACGACAAGGGCATAATTCACCGCGATATTAAGTGTTCGAATATCATGGTTCTTGATGACGGCCATGTGAAAATCATGCGTTTCGGATTAGCTGCCGTTTCCAATAGTATTGAGAATCATGATCTAATTACAGCTGGGGGTGCGGCGGCATACATGTCTCCCGAGCAGTGTCGTGGGGAGTCGCCGGACCACCGGTCGGATATCTGGTCACTGGGAGTGTGCCTGTATGAAATGGTAACGGGAGAACTGCCTTTCAAAGGGGTGTACGCGCAGGCTGTTATGTATTCAATTTTAAATGAGGACCCCGCAGCGTTATCCGATCTTCATCCGAATGTTCCCGTTGAATTAGCGGAAATCGTCAGTAAAGCCATGGAAAAGGAGCCGGATCAGCGGTATCAGCGGATAAGAGATTTACTTGTGGATTTAGAGATTCTGAGGAGAGGCATAATAAGCAGAACGATTGTAGTACAACCTTCAAGGGTGAAAAAGCAGCCTTCAATAGCAGTGCTCCCATTTGTAGACATGAGTCCCTGTGAAGATCAGGGGTATTTCTGCGATGGGATGGCTGAAGAGATCACGAATGCTCTCAACCAGATTGAGGGACTTCGCGTGGCAGCCAGAACATCGGCTTTTGCTTTCAAAGGTGGTGCGGAAAACATTCGTGAAATGGGGAAAAAGCTGGGTGTGAAAACACTGCTAGAAGGAAGTGTGAGTAAGGAAGGCAAGCAGCTCCAAATTACGGTAAAGCTAACCAATGTAGACGATGGTTATCAACTCTGGTCCGAGCGATACCATCGTGAATTGGAGGACGTTTTCGCAATCCAGGACGAGATCGCAGAGAACGTCGTACAAGCTTTGAAAGTCGAATTGAGCGAAAAAGACGAGCGTGTTCTCGCAAAGGTTTCTACTAAGGACTATCAGGCTTATGATTTTTACCTCCGCGGTCGTCAGTTCTATCGTCAAACGCACCGTAGAGGGATCAATTTTGCACTCGAGATGTATGAACACGCTATAGAAAGAGATCCGACCTATGCGCTTGCATATGCTGGAATGGCGGACTGCTACTCTTATCTTTTCAGTTTTTTCGATAGTAATAGAGCCAATCTCGAGAAAGCCATGTCTCTGAGTCAAAAAGCCCTCGATCTTGATCTGGAACTCGCTGAAGGACACGTCGCCCGCGGACTCGCATTCTACCGCGGTGCGCAGTACGACGAGGCTGAGAGAGAGTTCGAAACAGCGATTCGATTGAATCCCAATCTTTTTGCAGCTTATGAATCATATGCACGTACTTGTTACAGCCGAGGACACCTCGAGAAGGCAGCAAGACTGTTCGATCAAGCCTGTCGGAAAGATCCGGAGAACTTTGACGCCCCCCTCCTACTTTCGCAGACGTATAGAGGATTGAATCTCGATGAACAAGCAAAAGAATCTCTGGAACGCGGCTTGGCGAATGTCAAGAAGCACCTGGATTTGAACCCAGATGATGCGCGCGCTCTGTACATGAGCGCAATAGGATTGGCCGTGGCCGGAGAGAAGGAACAGGCTTTTAAGTGGATAGAACGCGCTTTGTCAATCGATCCTGAGGATCCAATGATTCTCTATGGTGCCGCTTGTGTCTTTGCCTTGACGGGCTGGGGGGAGGAGGCAATCACTCAGCTCGAGAGGGCTCTGAGTGCAGGATGCTGCCATAAGGATTGGGTCGAAAGGGATAGTGATTTTGATTCACTTCGCAGCCATCCTCGTTTCAAGGCTCTGTTGGAAAAATTGGAGTGACTGGAGCCCCTCCCCAGCGCCCTCACGCCTCTATCTACAATAAAATCATAGCATTGTGCGGCCGAGCAAGTCCCCGGAACTCAGAAACAGTTCGCAGGCACCTTGGTTGTAAGAAAGTAAGCCTGCTTGCGACAGATAGACCATACGCAACGGTGACAGTTGGCAGCATAGCTCAGGGCGATTGGAGCAGACGTCTTTCCGTTGTAGTTCAACCGCCCTATATTAACCTGGAATTCCTGTTCGCCCTCACTCGTTCGTCGTGCGATGAAGCCGTTAACAGTTTCTGGCAGCTTGGAGGTGATCGAACGTGGCCGTCATAGCGCTGAATGAAGACAACTTCGAGTCAACCGTGTTGAACGGAGGGATCGCTCTTGTCGATTGCTGGGCGCCCTGGTGTGCCGCGTGTAAGCCTTTCGCCCCGATCTACGAGAAGGTGGCGGCTCGGTATCCGGAGAACACCTTTGGCAAGCTCGACACCCGGAAGGAAAAAAGTCTCGTTTCGGCGCTCGGCGTCGATCACATACCGACGCTACTGCTGTACCGTGAAGGTATCCTGCTGTTCCGGCAGCCGGGTTACTTCGAGGAGGAGCAGCTGGAGGACATCATTCGCCAGGCACAATCCCTCGACATGGATTACGTTCGTGCTCAGATTGCAGCCGAGAGGGATGATTGAGGCAGCGAACAGCACCAGCAGCGCAACAAGCGCAAATCAGAAATGGTGCTGCAAATATTATTGTGAAAACCAAGGCAGGTGATGTTGCCTGCCGCGTTCCTGGTCGATTTAGACCATAAAGAAGGAGGAATGAAATGAGTGACGAAAGCAAAACCTACAAGCAAGAGCTCAGCGTGAAGTGGATCAAGGCAGAGTCGGGAACGACCTACCTCTGCCCAGTGGCGGCTCTCGAGCGGCTCGAGGATCCGACCGAGGATCAGCTGAAGATGATCTGCGTCGACGAGTCGATGAATCCGCAGAACGAGTAGTCAGTATTTCCATCATTTAGCTGAGGGTGCTCCCAGCGCCCTCAGCGACGGCTCCGTTCGGGCGTCGCACTTCGATATCGGTTGCGATGCCCGAATTGTCTTGGGCTCATAGTTAACCAAATCTGGATTGGAGTGAAATGATGTCACATCTCATTACAAAGGAAGCCCCGGATTTTAAAGCCAATGCCGTTATGGAGGATGACCGGCTGGAACCCGAGTTCACTCTGTCATCCCTGCGGGGCAATTACGTGATTCTCTTCTTTTATCCTTTGGATTTCACGTTCGTTTGCCTTTCTGAGATACTCGCTTTCGACGAGAAGCTGAACGAGTTCAAGGCCCGCGATGCAGCCGTGGTTGGAGTGTCTGTTGATTCGGCCCATACGCATCTTGCATGGAAGAAGACACCGGTCGAAAAAGGTGGCATCGGTCCGATCCGGTATCCTCTTGTTTCCGATTTGAAGAAGGATATAGCGCGGAGTTATGGTGTGCTTCTCGACGATGAAGTGGCATTGCGCGGGCTCTTTTTGATCGATCGCCAGGGTATTGTCCGCCATGCCGTACTAAACGATCTTCCGCTCGGCCGCAGCGTTGCCGAGACCTTGCGCATGCTCGATGCGCTCCGCTACTACGAGGAGCGTGGTCGTTTGTGCCCGGCCAATTGGGAAAAAGGAGAAGAAGGTATGGAGGGGACCGCAGAGGGAGTGATCGATTATCTCTCTAAGTATGCGAAAAAATGAAACGGCACGGGTTGATGAGGTAAGGGGGGACATCCACTCAAGGAAATATGGCTTTACCCGTAACCTTCCAAGCCGGAGATGCATCCAGGGTGATGCGCGAGAGATTTCCCTTATCGTCGAACTCGAAGAAAACAGGGATTCTTGAATCTTCCCATTCGAATTGGGTTTTGGAGTGAGGGAGAAAAATCAATCTCTGACCGAGATTGTCCGTTACCAGCAGGTTTGGTCCCTTTTGTTGAATACGGATTGTATCTCCTATCACGTCTCCAACCACATAAGGAATCGATTCGACGAAGACCTCCTCGTGATCGAGCTTCAATGTTGCTTCGTAATCTTCGAGGCGAATCATCTGAGAGAGTGTTTTTGCAGGTCCGGCAGGAATTTCGAAAGGCACTAACTTCGGCTGCGATTTTGGGGCCGACGTTCTTGCCTCGAGAATCAGATCCATCAATTGGTGCAGTTTCTCCCTATCCGTCATCTCTCCCAAATATGTATCGGCCCTGTTGACAAATACAACGTTGTAACGCGGGAGAACCGCGATCATTTGCCGACCTACTCCCAGTGCTGAATACATGCCCCATTTTTTATCTTGTTGATCCGTTATCACCCACCACATGTAGCTATAGCCGTATCCCTCCCTGTCAGGCACGGTTGAATATGAACGGCTGCTTTGTTCGATCCATTCCGCTGGAATAATTTGGAGATCTTTCCATCTTCCGTCTCTTAGAAACAGAAGCCCGAAGCGGGCCATATCCCGCGCTGACATCTTGAATGGGTAGGCAGGATGGATCGAGTGCTGCTTTTCCAAATGGTAATACGTATCCATGAGCCGGAAATCTTCCATTTGCAAGGGATCCGCAATGCGCCTTTTGAATTCTTCGAAGATCTTTTTTTGAGTCTCCTGCTCGAAAATGGTGCACAACGCATTGAAATCCCAGTTGTTGTAGTACCAGAACTCACCGGGAGTCTTGCTGCCCCGTGCAGGCCGGCGTTCTTTCATGCCCGGGGTTTCGTAAGCTGCCGCGTGATAAACGCCGGATCGGGATTTGAGCAGATGGATGATTTCTGCTTGTTTCTCTACTTGGGTTAGGGGGGGGTCATCATCGATGCCCAATTCCCCGAGGGTTTTATTGATGTCGATGGTTCCTTCGGCAACGTGAATTCCATAAAGGGCGCTCAAGAAACTCTTGCGTACCGAGTGACACATGAATCGCTGGGTCACGTCTCCCCAGGCCGCGACAATTGCGCCGTCGTGGATGACCATGAAAGCTGCGGAATCGATCTCTTTCCACAGAGTCTTTGCCTGCTCCAGGAGCTCAGAGGACCACCCCGCTTCTTCGGGTGTTTCATATTTTAGCCAGTGGGCTTCCGGATATAATATCTGGATTTGTTCCCGGGTCGAACAGGTGATGAAAAGGAATGGGATAACCAGCAGCAGAATCGAGAAAAGGATTTTTCTCCAAAAGTGGTTTATTGAAGGATTATGGTTTTGATTCATAAGCATGTTGTCTCCAATGCCTTTGTGGTAAAAACCAAATAATGGTAGCGGCTAGTAATTTGTTCTGGATGGAGTAATAATAGCACCACTTGAACCGTTGAAAAAGGAAAGATATCCGATAGTCGCCAAAGTGGGATCATACAATCATTTGACCTTTACAGGCCGGCCGCTTCTCAATTATATATAAGTTCGATATTGAAACGGCATCCGGGCACGACATGAGGAGAAGGATATCGTGGAGGTCCATACGCTTCTTCTATCCCGCCTTCAGTTCTCGCTCACGATAATGTTTCATTACATATTCCCCCCTCTAACCATTGGGTTGGGAGCGCTCCTTGTCATCATGGAGTCCACTTACATGGTGACAAAGGATCCCCGCTACCGTGCCATGGCCAAGTTCTGGACGAAGATATTTGCCGTGAGCTTCGCCATGGGCGTTGCATCGGGGATCGTCATGGAGTTTCAATTCGGCACCAACTGGGCGACATACTCCCGCTATGTGGGCGATGTCTTCGGATCGGCCTTGGCAGCGGAAGGCATCTTTGCATTCTTCCTGGAATCTGGATTTCTAGCGGTACTCGTGTTTGGGTGGGATCGCGTCTCGGACCGCATGCATTGGTTCTCGACGTTGATGGTCGCCCTTGGCGCCGTTTTTTCGGCAATATGGATTGTCGTAGCGAACTCCTGGCAGCAGACTCCGGCCGGTTTCCATATTGTCGGCGAAGGGATTCGTGCCCGTGCGGAAATCACGGATTTCTGGACGATGGTGTTCAATCCGTCGACCGTGCACCGCTTGCTCCACGTTCTCATCGGGGCCTATATCCTCGGGGGCTTTTTCGTGATGAGCGTTTCCGCCTTCTACGTGCTCAAAAAGCGCCATTTGGATCTTGCCCGAAAGACGTTTGTCCTGGGTTTGATCGTTGCCACGATCTTCTCATTCGCCGCCTTGGTATCGGGTCATTTCCAGGCCGTTACCGTCTCGGACACTCAGCCGGCCAAACTTGCCGCGTTCGAAGGCCACTTTCACACCGGAACGGGTGGAAGTCCAATGACACTGTGGGGGATCGTCGATGAAGAGGAGGAAGCGGTCAAATACAGCCTGGCCATTCCAGGGCTGTTGAGCTGGTTGGTCTCCGGGGATGCCTCGAAGCCCATTACGGGTTTGGATGCATTTTCGGAGGCGGATCGACCACCCGTGTCCGTCCCGTTCTATACGTATCACCTAATGATTGCCCTGGGCATGTACTTCATCTTCTTGTGCCTCCTTGCATGGTTTTTCTATTGGCGCCGCACATTGTTTGCGACACGCTGGCTTCTGTGGGTGTTCGTTTTCTCCGTCGTGGGGCCATTTCTTGCCAACCAAGGCGGTTGGGTGGCTGCCGAGGTGGGGCGGCAACCCTGGATCGTGCACAAGCTGCTCAGGACGAGCGACGCGCTGTCCAAAGTCGTACGAGCCGAGCAAGTACTTGCCTCGATCGTGCTTTTTGCCGTCATTTATATTTTTCTGTTCCTCGTATGGATTACTGTGTTGAACAGAAAAATCAAAGCGGGGCCGGGGGACGAACTGTCGGAAGTCGAACCGGACAGCGAGAAGTGGAGCTGGATCGATGCTGCCGCTGTGCGGGCGGCACCGGGTGAGACTTCAATGACGGGAGCAACAGCCGAGCCTGCCGAACGGAAGGGGAGCTAGATTTTTATGGATCTCAACTTGCTGTGGTTTGGGCTTCTCGGTGTTCTCCTAACGGGCTACGCCATCCTGGACGGATTCGACCTGGGCGTTGGCATGCTGCACCTTCGCGCGCGGACCGATCTCGAGCGCCGCATCGTCATGAATTCCATTGGGCCGTTATGGGATGGTAACGAGGTATGGCTCGTCACTTTCGGCGGGGCGTTATTTGCGGCGTTTCCCCATACGTATGCTACGGCATTCTCCGCGTTTTATCTGCCCTTCATGCTGCTTCTCTTTGCCCTCATATTCAGGGCGGTATCAATGGAGTTCCGCAGCAAGCGCGATTCGACGACCTGGCGGCGAGCATGGGATGTCGCATTCTTTGGAGCCAGCGGCCTGGCCACCTTTTTGTTCGGAGTGGCCGTCGGAGATTCGATGATGGGGCTTCCCATCGGGCCGGACATGGAATTTCAAGGGGATCTGCTCGATTTGCTGCAGCCGTATGGCTTGCTCGTAGGAGTGCTGGTGGTGACAACGTTCTTGATGCACGGCTCCATTTATCTCTACCTGAAGACCGAAGGAGATTTTCAGGCGAGAATCCACGCATGGATGTGGCGGACATTTAGCGTGTTCCTCACGGCGTACATCATCACCACGGCTGTCACTCTGGCAACCATTCCACATGCTATCAGCAACTTCACGCAGTACCCGCTCGCATCGGTGGTTGTTCTGCTCAACATCCTCGCCATTGCAAACATTCCGAGGGCCATTTATCATAAACGTCCGTTCTACGCTTTTGTATCGTCCGCGGCAACGATTGCGGCTCTTGTTTTTCTATTTGGTATGGCTCTTTTCCCCAATCTCATTTACTCCAGTTTGAACGCGGACTGGAGTTTGACGATCTATAACTCCTCCTCCTCACAAAAGACGCTCGGCATCATGAGGAACATTGCTTTCATTGGCATGCCGTTCGTCCTCGCTTATACAACGATCATCTACTGGACCTTCCGCGGAAAGGTCGACCTGGGGAAGTTCAGCTACTGATTGTGCCTCTAATGACTCGAAACAAAATTAAACCAGCTAGTTCTTCACCGGCAGATCCATCCCCGCAGATTTGTCGCAGAACAGCGCGCCAGGGGTAATTGTCCGAACGGTCAGATTTAATAAGGACGATTCATGCGCGGATTTCGGACTTATAGGTAGCTCAACGGTGTTTGCTAAAAACGATAGCCAACCGCGGCGGCTGCATAGTGTAGCCAAGCGAATGTGTACACGTCGTCAACATCTGCGCCGCCTTCCAGCATCCGGTATCCGGCGCTCAAATACATGTTGTCGGTGACATCGTAACCGATTCTGAACGCTACGTCTTCTGCCCGGCCCTGTGGCGCCGCCAGGGCATCGGCATCCAGTACTGCCCACCACCTTTTTGATGATTTCCATTCGATAGAGAAGTGGAAGAGCGGAACAAAACCGACATTGCTATTCGCTGTCGATGTTGCAAGTTGCGATAGCGAGATTTTCGCATCGCGAATCTTTGCAGTGAATCCGATGTGCCAGCGCCAACGTTCTCCGTTATGGAGGAGGTAGCGATATGTAAGTCGATAAGAATTGAAGCGATATTCCGCATCTACCGGAATGCCTTTCTCAAAGGTCCGCCCTTCAAAGTTAATAGTATCAAGGGGGCTGCCACTCCCGGAGATGGTTAGCGGTGCGAGCAGGAGCCGGAAGCCGTGTCTTTCAGTTAAATCGTATGCTAATGAGATCCGATAAAATAGTGAAGGCGCGTTTCCAATCAGGTCCGCTAGAGAGAAGCGTGTCGCTGTGCCGTCATTGGGAATTTCGACATCATTCCTGCTCTGCCAAATTGGTCCTGCTTCGACATCGATCCTGAGTCCGCCGAGTTGCGATGCAGCTGCGTGAGAGACGCTTGATTGCATCAGTAGCACCAGCATCGCACTAATTATTATTATGCAGGGACGAGCGATGGGATCGAATGAATGCTGCGATACCAGCATATATGTTCCTCCTTGGTCGCTTACCGGCTTTGCGAGGGTTGATAGATCAAAAGCAAAGAATTCGAAAACTTCAAACGCCGAGTACCGAATAGTCATCATCATCGGCACTTCAGCTGATGTCCTCATTTTTCAGAATTACGATGGGCGCATCCCATTCATCAATGATGCCTCGATTCCTCCATTGCTTTAGTACTCGCCGAAATCGATCGTCGCGCGCGGTGAGGAACTGGGCACCATGGTCAAATTGATAGGTGCCCTCCCGCCGTGTGGACATGCGGCCCCCGGGCCCCCTGGCTTTTTCGAAAATTCTGACCCTAAAGTTGCTACTGGAAAGATGTCTTCCCGCAGTGAGCCCTGATATCCCGGCGCCAATAATTGCCGCAGAATACAGTGGACGCGGATACGGATTCGGATTCATAGCCATTCGATGGTCGTGTGTTCAACCTGTAAGTCAGTGAGAGCTGCCCGGCGGAACGCGCAGCCGCCGTGCCGCAGGAATACGCCTAAAATAGGTGATTGAAAACACAAAGTCCATAAGCTTACACCGTCTTGATGCTTTATGCTTTTCAGGATCTGTTTATCTCCCAGGGAGCTGCTCAAAAGCCATCAACCTGAGGAGTCATCGGAAAACTTCGATACGACATCATAATTTATTATATTGCAATGGATTTTGTTGTGTGAGATCGAAGCGTTGAAGCAGGAGCTGAATCAAAGAAGAATGAAACGGTAGGATCTCATTGTGCAATCGAGACAAAGCCGGTTCTGGTCTGTTGCGACAACGGCATGCTGCAGGAGGTTTCAGCTCGCCTGAATCCTCTGTGGGTATAGCGATCTGGCCTATTTGTGCTCATGCGGCTATAATTCTCTCGATGCAGTCACCTCCATTTGATGTCCAAAAAGAACTCGAGGGCTGGACGCTGTTCTGGGCCGAGCTGGAGCTGTCGGCCGGAGACGATGAGCCTTTGGCGGTATTGCTCCGGCAGGTTTCTCGAAGCGCTCGGGAGCGCTTCGATCTTCAAAGCTTATCTACCCATCCGACGGTGGCGGCCCTGCGACGGCTGTTTCGTGCATCGGGTTGTGATCCGACGCGTTACCGGCCTGCTTCCGAAGCATTGCTGCGCAGGATTCTGAAGGGAGAGGAACTCCCAGTCATACATCCCATTGTCGACATCAACAACTGTCTGTCGGTGGAATTGGCCGTTCCATGTTGCGTGATGTCGGAGGGCACGTTCGAGCCCCCGTTTGTATTTCGAGCGGGCAGGCCTGGTGAGAGCTACGAATCGCTTCGGGGACCCTTTCGCCTGGAGGGGAAACCGCTCCTTTGCGATGCGGCCGGTCCTCTCGATTGCCCGATCACCGGAAACGAAAGAGTGAAAGTGACACCGGGGACGCAGCGCGCATTGCTGGTTGCCTACATGCCCTCGGAAGCGTTGGGGCCGGCTTTGGCACGAGACACCCTTGAACGGTTGGTGCAATCAGCCCCAACGGTTCGAATTCTTCAAACCGCCGCCAGCTAAATCTCGCTCTCGCGGGAAGACGGCGCTCAAAACAACCCGAGCTCGCCTGGATGGCATGTTGGCCAGGAAGTCACAACTTGCCTGAGGTTTTTAGCTGTGGTTTGCGTAACGGCATTTTCGCGGAGCCGTGATGCAGCGGGGCATTACCGCTTTTGGATCATTTCCTTGATCTTTTCATAGGGGAAATAGGTCAGGTGGCGCAGTCCTGCTACGTTCGAAACATGCCGGAAAGCTTTGCGGACTTCGCTGTAAAGCTCCGTAACCACGATCTTCTCTTCTACCTCTCCTTCTTCTCTCACGGACGGAAGGCGGTATATCGCATAGAGGCCCAGGAGAAAAGCTATCACGAACAGGAAATCTAGGCCACTGAGCGCCAATGCGGGCACTTCGAAGCGCGTCACTCCTGTCTCCGTCACTATCCACCGAAAAGCAAGTGTCAATTGCTCCCCGGAAAACCGATCGGCTGCCACACCGGCAATAATGGGCGCCAATGTCGCGGCGATTCCATTCACGAGCGCGTTAGAAGCGAGGTAGGATGTCGCCTTGCCTTTTGGCGCTGTTTTCAAAGCGATGTTTCCCGTGCACAGCGTGACTCCGGCAGTGGACATTCCGGCCAGGATGTGAATGATCACGAGGAGCGGCAGAGTGAGAACATGTTTTTCCGGGAGAGTAAGGAATGGCCACATGATGATGCTCACGATAAAGAGCGGTCCGGATACTGCTAGAACGGATTTATTGCTGTAACGATCTCCCAGGCGGCCCCACAGGCGCAGAAACATGACGTTGGCCATTTGGCTGAGTACGGACAGGGCGAGTACCAGTGCCATACTCATTTCGAGCCTCTTGATCATATAGACCACGAAAAAAGGTGCGGCCAGGTTAATGGCAAAGTTCCAGGTCCCGAGGAATATGAGCAATGCTCGGAAGTTCTTGTTTCGAAACGGCTCTCCGAGGACGGTGATGATCCCTTTTGATGTCTGTGGTGGCATTCTAGGCTCGGGTATGCGGGCCAGGAATGCCACGCCGGTGAGGCCCGAAGCAGCACCGATGAGAAACAAAATGCTGTACAGCGGGTACTGTGCAGGGAAAATAGTCTTGCCGGCCTCGATCCCGACTCCGGCCAGCAAAGTGAGTACGGCTCCAACGGCGATCGATACAGCCATACGTTTTCCGAAGTAGCTTCCCATAATGTCTTGAGGTACGAAGTCCCTCATCCAGGAATTGAAGGCGCAGCTCGATATCGTTCCGAGGCTGAAGTAAAAGAACAGACAAATCACCAAAATGGGTAGCCGCAGGGTTTCGCCCACAATCCACGGGAGAGCTGCAACCGCGAGCCAAGCCACTCGGCTGAAAAAGGAGCTGATGACGACAAGCGCTTTGCGAAGGGCGATTCTATCGACGAGCAGAATGGCGGGGATCTGTAAAATTTGGGTGAGGGGACCAATGGCCGCAAGCAAGCCTATGACCACGTTCGAAGCTCCCAGGAGCAAGGCAAACGCTACGAGGAAAGCCCCGCCTGTGACGACGCCCATGATCTGCGAGCACACTCCATCGTGCAGGAGCATTTGCAGGCCATGTCCAACTTCAGCTTCACTTACTGTTTCTTTTGGCTTCAAAATGCCGAACATTGATTGCCTCGCACCATCGAAAGGAATATACTTAACTCCAACGCTGACTTTTTGAGCATTGGATATGGCTTTTAAGTGGGCAGCATTTCGTCTCCTCTCAATCACTATGCAATAATGATCATTATGTGACTTTGGAGCTCCCATTGCAAGGAGGTCGGTTCTGATGACGAGATTTTTTCGGAGAGTTCAGAAGAAGCTGGCACTTCCACCGGGCACAGTGGAATATGCCGGCGAGAAAAAAGTGGAAAAGGTCACCATCTCGGTTATCAATTACGATGAAATCCATTTTGAGGAAAAAGAACTCGCTTCAGCTGAAGAGTGCTTTCCATACAAGGATACTAAGCATGTATCGTGGATCAACGTCAATGGATTGCATGAAACGAAAGTTCTAGAAGAGCTCGGTGACCACTTCGGTCTCCATCCGCTTATTCTAGAGGATATCGTAAATACCCATCAAAGACCAAAAATGGAGGATCACCAGAAGTATATCTACATTGTTCTGAAGATGCTCCATCACGACGTGGATAAGAATCTCGTGACAGCAGAGCAAGTCAGTATAGTACTGGGCTTCAACTACGTTCTTTCGTTTCAAGAGAGACCGGGCGACCTTTTCGAGCCAGTTCGGGAGCGGATTCGGAAGGCGAAAGTGCGCATCCGGAAAATGGGTGCCGATTATCTTGCTTACGCGCTTATAGATGCCATAGTGGACAATTACTTCGTGATTCTCGAAAAATTTGGGGAACAGGTCGAGTCTCTCGAAGAAGGTCTTGTGGATAATCCAGCGCCTTCGCAGCTTGAGCAAATTCATCAGGTGAAAAGGGAAATGATCTTCCTGCGAAAATCCATCTGGCCCCTTCGCGAAGTGATAAGCTCTCTGGAGCGCGGTGAAACCAAGCTGATCCGAAAAGGTATGGGAGTGTTCTTGCGAGATGTGTACGACCACACGATACAAGTTATCGATGCTGTCGAATCCTTCAGGGACGTGACATCCGGAATGCAAGATCTGTATCTTTCAAGCATCAGCAATAAAATGAATGAGGTCATGAAGGTGCTGACCATAATTGCTACGATCTTCATTCCTATTACTTTTGTCGCCGGCATTTATGGAATGAACTTCGAATTCATGCCGGAACTCAAGTGGAGATGGAGCTATCCCATCGTATGGGCGATCATTGCCGGAGTATTTTTTGGCATGTTGACTTACTTTCGGAGAAAGCGGTGGATATAATCCGAAGTTGAGGTTTCACTTATGCAAAGGAGTAAGCGATGAATTTCGAAGCTCTTTACCAGCAGGTTCTTCAATGGCTTACTAGCAGTGGTTTGAAGGTTCTACTCATCGTTATTCTCGGCTTCGTCGCTTTGAGAATTGTAAAGGTAGTGGCAAAACGGCTCTTTTCCACAGTTCAGAAGAAAAAACCCGGAGTTGAAGGGGAAAAAAGGGCTGAGACATTGAGTTCTCTTGTGCGCTATGTGCTTAGCATCGGCATACTGATCACCGCAGGAATAATGATTTTGGGACAGCTCGGGATCGAAATTGGCCCAATCTTGGCCGCTGCGGGAGTTATCGGTTTAGCCGTTGGCTTCGGTGCTCAGCGGCTCGTGCAAGATGTTATCAGCGGATTCTTCATTCTTATCGAGGATCAAGTTCGAGTCGGCGATGTGGTTCATGTTGCTGGCAAAGGCGGGCTGGTAGAGAAAGTCAATATTCGAATGACCGTTTTACGTGATCTCGCGGGAAACGTGCATTACGTCCGTAACAGTCAGATTGACATCGTCACGAATATGACCAAAGATTTTTCGCGTTATGTTTTCGATATAGGCGTGGCCTATCGTGAGGATGTGGACGAAGTCATCAGCGTCGTTAAAGAGGTGGATGAAGAGCTTCGCAGCGATGAAGATTACAAAGACGATATCCTCGAGCCTATTGAAATTCTCGGTTTGGATGAGTTTGCGGATTCGGCCGTGATCATCAAAGCTCGCATCATGACCAAGCCGATAAAGCAATGGCGGATAGGTCGCGAGTTCAACCGCCGGTTGAAGAGAAAATTCGATCAAGTGGGGATCGAGATTCCTTTCCCTCACCGTACTTTATATATGGGTCAGGGCAAGAAAGGAGAAGCAGCGCCTCTCAATGTGGCGGTGGCTGGCGAACGAGCAGTATGAGCCAAAGCTTACAAGTCATCATCGCGCAACGCGGTAAATCATGCTAATGCAGGCATTCCCTTTTTCATGAGCGGCTCATAGTACGCAGCGATTCGACCACCGGAGGATCGAAGTGAACGTCCAACTGCGGGAAGGCGATCGTGATGCCGGCGCCCTTTAGCCCCCACCAAATCGCTTCATTCAGCTTTGACCTGAGACCTCGCATTTGCCATGGATTGTCGACCCAGACGGAAACCTCGAAATTCACCGAGGAATCCCCGAATTCCGTCAAAAATACCACGGGATCCGTGTCCTCAGCGCGCCAGGGCAGATCTCTGGCAGTTTCTTCGAGGACTTGCCTCACTAATGCCATGTCCGAACCGTAGATGACGCCAACGGGCGCCCTCAGTCGGTACAAGGCATCCCGCAGGGTGTAGTTTTTGAGGACGGACTGAACCAGGATGGAGTTGGGGATGATGAGATCCTCCTCGTCCAACGTGCGGGCCACGGTTGCTCGCGCGCCCAATCTGACCACTCGAACGATCCGACCCTCTACTTCCAGAATATCACTTGGTTTTATCGTTCTCTCGGCGAGGAGAATGATACCCGATACAAAATTTTGAGCGATATTCTGCATGGCGAATCCAATGCCTACGGCAAAAATAGCACCGGCAGCAAAGAGGGCTGTCAAGTTGATCCCCAGTGTGTGAATACCCACGCCGAGACCGATTGCCAAGATCAAATAGTGCAGCAGTCGAGTCGTTACTCCCAAAGAAGCTTCGTCTTTTACCCCACGGGTACGGAAAAATCTGTAGAGGGCCTTTTGCAGGAGGTGAGAGATAAGAAAAGTGAAAGCTATAATCAATGCAAAAGTGAGGAGAGTCATCAGATTGACGGCAGTGCCGGATATCTCGAAAAGCCGGTATTGCAAAACTTCTCGCACTAACTGGAAAATATCACTCATCCAAGGCCTCCTTTGGTAAAGAGGGGAAACTAGTAACTACATACGTCTCTCATTCCATTTTTTACTTTATAATCCATTGCGTACTGAAAATCTATTACAAATTCTCACGTGGCTGCTTCGTATTTTCAATGGCAGGAGTGAATAGAATGGATCGATGCTAAAGGGAAGAATTCAGCGACTATCAGCATGCGTTAGGTATCAAACTCGACCGAGAATTCATCAATACTCTTTGGACCAATCGAATTCGATGCCAGATTGATTTTGTTTCCCGAGAAGCGTTTCAATCTTGAAATTCCTGGTCAGAAAGTATTCCAGATTCACAAAGAAGCTCGCCTGCTCTTCGAGGACCTGTTCGTATTTCAGCAGTGCTCGACGGCTTATATATTTGCCTATTATCACAGACGTGCGTTTGTCGTCTCTGCTTCCTTTTCGAAAACTGACCATATCGACGCCCAATTGACGTGACAAACGAGATTCAAGCTGCGCCAGGCCAAAAGAAGTCACAATGTCGCTGGCCCGTCGCTGAAGCAAGTTCATCTGGTCGTGATCGAGCTCTTCGAGTGATTTTCCGAACAGAAGAACGGACATGATGTCACCCTCCGTCATCTCGGGTTCTGATGTCAGGACAAGCTCGGGCTTTTGAAGCGTGCCGCGAAAAGCGACACGGATGAGAGTTCCTTCCACGTTGCTTGACATGGCGATGTTCAGTGATGGATTCACCTCATCCTCGCCGTAGAAAACAACAGAACCGCGTTCCATCTGGAATGTCCGGCCGATAAAGACCAGGTGGCCTCTAACGGCACGCAAGTTGCCCGTGAGCGTTGGGTAAGAACCCTTCTGAACTATACGCAGCTCACCGGAGAGTTCAACGCCGAGCCCCTGACCGCGGATCCAAAGTCCAGAAGGAATTTTGATGGTAACGTCCGCAGCAATTTCGATATCAGTCTCTTTTTTTCTGGATTTTGATTTTCCGCGTCCGGTTTCGTGCGGTTGTTGCTTTTCGGATCCTGGGGGTTGTTGTTCCCAGAGGATTGCCGTTCCTTCTTTTGGATGAAAATTCTTCGGCGGATCAGGAATGCGTAAAATACCATTTTGAATTTCGATATTCCCCGTTAAAGAAGGACGCTTAGCAGTTCCTTGGAATCGAATGTCCGCTTGAGCGGATACACGCGTGCCATCAGCGAGATTGATTCTCAGCTGGCGAACTGCAAATTCACCGTTCAGGTTGGGGCAATCTATGGGGCCGGAAGCAGCAAAGTCGATTTTTCCCTGGCCTTCAAGCCCAACATTTGGAGGGAGAAAACCATCAAAATCCGATAAGTCAAGTTCCTCTGATTTGAGATGGAGCTGCATTTCGCGGTTCCTATCGGGTTCCATTAGTGGCGGAAAAAGCGACCAAGCCAAAGGGTAATCAAAACGTGTTCGCAACAACATTTGATTCTGCCTGCTCAAAGTCATAGAACCTCGCAGCCCATCGTTGTGATCTGGTTTTTGCTCTGGAGATTGCCGAGTATCATCGCCGCTGTTTTGGCCGGGAGCAACAAGAGTTGTTCTCTTGGGAGCAAGGCTTGCTTCGAAATCCAATCTGTATGCCGATAACTTCGGCCATGCTGGAAACGTGATGCACGCTTTCATGGATGCAGATGGGTGGCTCGACTGGCCTTCGACGTGCAGGCGGCCGTTGAGACGGGCAATTTGGGATGCCGATGCATATTGTTTGAATCCTCCCGTTGGAAGGGGGACATCATTCAGTAAAGCCTCGCAATGAACATTTCCATCTCGAGCTTCCGCCTTGGGTGGTAATACTGATAGCGATATGGGGAGGAGAAGCTTGATAGTGGCAATGGAATCGCTTTTATCGGTTACCGATAGCACTGCATCGATGGTGTCATTTCTGGCTAAGACATTCATCGTAACTTCGGGGCGCCGATTATCTGGGAATATCAACCCCCGTACGTTCGCAAAAGCACTCAGGCGGTTTTTGTGACCGATAATCAAGCGAGCGGTAAATCGATCAGGCCAGAGTTCTGGAGGCATTTTGAGAGAGGGAGGTACTTCGGGGAGCGTCTCATCGGCATCGATTGTCAAGTCTGCGCTGTCCGATCCGGCATATCCAGATGCACGGATACTTCCGAGTGTGCCTGCCAGATGAAAATCCTCTACTTCTATCTTGTATTTCTCGGGCGAGTAGCTGATGCAGAAGGGTCGGGAAGTGCGGATGTCCCGGTTGCGGAGTGCTAGCTTCAAAGAGTCACATTGAAGTGTCCACAGGTCTGTTTTTCTATCAATGGTTGCTGAGTGAACGTAATCGAGTCCTTCTCCGCGCATATGGAGAATAAATCGGCCTGGAAACATGGATTTTTGGTTCACGGACGATCTATAGGTAGAGCTAAATTCAGCCAGATGCAGAGTCGACGCCATCAATCCTTCCAGGGCATTGATCTCCGCTGCAAAGCCGCTGTCCGACCATTGCACGTTCCCAGAAAATTTCGGGATGCGATAATTGGGTCCAGACAAACTCGCGATGAAAGATGAGGATAGATCCGGTGATGCAGTTTTTCCTTTTAGCACCGCCCGAGCAAGAATGCTGATGTCCAAATCCTCGTTCCGGGGATTCAGACGATGGAGCAACCGGGCGCTCTGCACGTTCAACTTGCCTCTTACATCCGACACATTATTTTTCAGCGTGCCCTCGACTCCAAGATCTACGTCTTCGAATGCGATACCAACGGAATCGATTTCGAGGGTGCGCCCTTGTCCGTGAAACACGATTGCCGAGGAGTCGATCCACTCGGTCGGATTCAGATCAAGGGAAAAACTATACCGAGGCCCATCGTGGGATTGGGCTATTTCAAGCGCGAGATTGCCCCGGAGCGACCCAAGATCGTCGAGCCGGGCATCCTGGGGAAACAGTTCGGTGAATACCCTCGGTCCCGGCAGTGCGAGGGTGCCCGTAGCTCGACTTTTTGGGAATCCCCCTGTAGAGGCCACCCGGCCATTGATGTTCAAGAAAAATGGGGCGTCCATCCGCCAGCGAGCGCGAAGTGAATCCACGTGAGCCGGAGGCAATTCGAGGAATCGAGTGGATATTTCTGGCAACCGAGGCCAGGTGCACTGTATTCGATAAGATCCCCGCATGTTCTTGTCGATTTTTCCATCCATGCGAACATTGCCAAGAATTCCAATGACGCTCAGGTTGTCGACGGATAGAGATCCATTTTTGTATTCGATTCGACCCGTTTTCGCTCCATAAAGGCCTCGCCGCTTCCGATCCGAGGCTTCCTGCAGGACGAGCGGAGCGAGATGGATGGTTTGTTTGCCGCGCCATTCAATATCCGCGTTCGTCGAAAGCGCTAAATCCCGAGCTTCGGCTTCCAGTCGAAGCATGGCCGGAAGACTGCGGTCGCCGGGTAGCTCGGCATCAATGTTGAGGGATTCGAGTTCGAACGCACCCTTATGGGCCTTTGCATTGATTTGAAGTTTGGTATGCGGAGCGTCTATTTTCCCATTCATTGTCATAACTGCGTCAGCGCGCAGCGCATCCGGAGCTCGGAAGCGAGGCAGAATGTTGAGCAGCCATTGCATCCCCCGGACGTTCGTCTCGATCCGTGCTCTGATGGAATCATTTGCCAGCGCAGCGTTTCCATTTGCTGCGAGATCGGGCAGGCTTACCCAGAGTGAGTCCACATGAAATCGTTGCCTTTGAAAATCGAGCCTCGCATGTGCGCCCTGCAACCATGCATTCTGGTTCACATCGATTGTTGCAACGCCTGAGAGAGCAGGTCGGAATCGCAACGATCCATCGATCGAGGTAGTTATCCCTTCCAATGGATTGGTAGCTTTTAGTCGCTCTACAAGATCTGGTATCCGGATCAGATCGTCGGTGTCCGGAGACTTCAAGAGCATTTCGAATTTCACTGTTTGCAAGTCGAACCCAAGCCGTTCAATTTGAGCGTTTATGGTCAAACCGGGTGCATCGGGGGGCGCAAATCCATCACGCAGCGATACTGTCAGCAAAAATCGATTTTCTTTCGGGGAACTCAGAGATAAATAAAATGGCCAGCCGGGTGCGAAACGTCCCTTGCCACTGCCTTCCATCCTGCCATGCTCCAGGTTTATCTCTGCATGGGCGTGATCGATCCTCCAGCCAATAACGCTGTCGATCACTGAGAGCCGATTCAAATGGAACTTGGGTGCACGCCCTCGGGAGAGATCAAAGCTTGCAGAGATATCCAAAGCGCTCAGTAATGTCTTTTCATCGATATCGATAGCCCTGCCCGCGATTCTCAAGCTGCCGACCGAGATCGAGGGCAGGCCTGGTACAGATCCTTTGCGCAGAAGCAAGTTCAAGATAGAACGTTTTTCAGAGTTGTTCTTGCTCGGTGCTGTGTATGGCATGCGATTGCGGATAGATGGCACATCGGCCGAAAGCCCCTCTAGGATTAGCTCTGTAATTCTCGCGTCCCTTTTAAATAGTGGCAGCAGCTTCACGGCAATGATAAAGCGATCAGCTGAAAGAAGCGTATCGCTTTCGTCTGTCCAGATTAAATTCGATAGTTCAATCGTGCCGGGCGAAGACCACATTGCCTCACCCACTTGTATCGTGCCGGTCATTGATGCATCAGCCTTATTTAGAATCCAGGCTAGCAACTGATTGCGCACGGGCCTTATGTTAAAAAGGAGGATGAGCATCAATCCGATCCCAACGAATGCAATGCCAATGATTATTAAAATTTTCACTGCTTTTCGAGTCTTCTTGTTTTGTTGGCTCATTGCGCTTCTACCATTGGATCGGATATCTTTACGGGCAATTGTTGGCATCCCCTCAGAACGGATATCCAATGGACAAATGAAACACCCACAGCGGCTGGGTGGCCTCCGTTTTTCTCACCCGACGAGCGAGATCGGCACGAACGGGTCCCACCGGCGTTTGCAGCCTCAAACCGGGGCCAGATGCAATTTCTAAATCATCAGCCGAGATGTCCTCGATGTACCGCCACACTTGACCTGCATCTATAAATAGCGCCCCGCGGAACCGCCACACCAGCGGAGTGCGCAATTCGACGGATGCCTCCAGCTTTATTTCGCCGCCCAGAGGAAAACCGTTCGTATCCAATGGGCCAAGCTTCTTTCTTTTGAAGCCGCGCATCGAGCTGGCGCCACCCGAATAGAAGCGTTTGTTCGGCAGGAGGTCTAATGATTCGCCAGTGGGTGAAGCAATGCCCCCGGCGATCCGGATGGCCAAAACGGTACGATTCGACAATGGTCTGAAAAGGGCGCCGGAGGTCTCTAAAGATAAGAAGTGGTTCTCGGATACGAATCCGTTGGGTGCCCATTCCGTGTGCACCCAAGTTGTCGTTCCGCTTTTTGGGGATACTCGATTATCGACGCTGCTGCGAGTCCATCGAAAAGAAACGACAGTGAGCAATCCACCTTGCTCAATGAATGCATCGCTCATTTCCGTATCGATCGAGACATCGACGTTGGATACGGAAATGCCGAAACGCATCGTCGTAGCAAGGGAATGCCGGTAGATAGATGATAATTCTCCTCCGATGCTTAGAAGATCATAGCTGTCTTCGAGCTGACTCTCGACTTTTGCAGATAGCACCTCACGCGTGCGCGCCCCTATGAGCGCCGGCCACCACAGAGAAACATTGGCCGTCTGCAAAAACCTGGAAGCGGATCCTCCGACTGAAAATCCCCGCCCTGCCCGGAAGAGATTACGGTGAATCCAGTTCGCACGAACGCGGATCTGGTCGTCCGTCCAGTAGCCGATTCCTGTTTCGAACGACCTCGGCTTTCGAAGGACGAGGTCTGCAAGCACATCCAGCGAGTCTGGTGCAGCTTCTTGAGTTGTCAGGCGGATCTGCCGGAACAAATCGAGTAAGCGGAGATTGTCTTGCGCCTCCTGCAGGATGAGCGGGGAGTATCGTGCGCCTCTTTTTACTCCTGAGGTTTTTCGAATCAGAGGAACCAAATCCTGATTTGCACCTTCAACAAGGATGTCATCAATCAAGTACATGGCTCCCGGTTCCGCATCGAAGCCGAGCTTCACGTGCGTGGAATCAATCCTCCACAGATCTGTGGTGACACGTGCATGTGCGAAGCCCGCATGCTTGAGCATCGACTCCAGAGAAGCCCTCGTCCGTTCTACACGAATCTCTGAAAATACGTCTCCCTTACCTAGGCCAGGCGTAACACGCGCCGCACTTTCAACTGATGATGGAAATCCTTCTAATGTAATAGATTCGATCGCAACCGGAGATCCGGGAATTATATTAAAAATCAAGGAAAATGTTTCCTTCGTAGGGTGCGGCTCGAATCTAGGCTTGATCGTTGCATAGGGAAAGCCGCGTCTAGCGAGGAACAGTTGTGCTCGCTTTATATCTTCAGTGAGACTTTTTGGATAGAAGACAGGCCCGCGTCTCCGAAAGCGCGAAAATTGGCTGGGAATCACCAAACCCCGCTTGAGCTCAGAAGTCAGACCTTTATCCAAACCTTCGATCTCGAGAGAAGAGAGTCTCCATCCCTTGTAATTGTCAGCTTCCAGTGAGCCTTGGGCGAATGCAAAACTAGAGCATTGATGTGCAAGAACCAACACCAGAGCATATTGAAGGGTGCTTCGCGCGATCTTCTTTATCATTGCGGAAGAGAAGGCTTCTGGGAAGCCGGGGGAAAAAACAATTGCGCCTTATAAATATATTATGCTTTTGACCTCGGCAAAGTGCCAAAATTTGGCATTATTATCTTAACCTTTAATGGTTATAATCTCATCTGAATTGTGCTAAAACTTGGGCTAAAACCAGTATTTTCAATTGCCTAGAGGATAACTGGACGAGTTTCTGTGATGGGAGTAGCATACAGAAGCCAAGATTCAATCAGTAATTGTATCATGCAAGGCTTCTTACCTGATATTTGGCGATTGTGCACGCCAAGGCATTTTTTATTAGTGCTGCTTCACTAGTAAGCTATGAACTGGCAAAGCTACGCAGGGGAGGGAAATATGGTCTTGTAAGCACAATTAAACAGAAAGAAATTTATGGATCACATATACAGTAGTGTCACGATTGTGATATATTTATAACCAATTATTAAAAGAGGAAGCATGAAAGTCGCAGTAGTCTATAACCGAGACAGCAAGAGTGTCATTAATCTTTTCGGGATACCCAATCAGGAGAAGATAGGCTTAAAAACGATTCGGCGAATCCTCGACGCCCTCAAATCGGGAGGCCATCAAGCAGTCGCGATCGAGGGTGATAAGGAGCTCGTGGATAAACTCGAACAGTTCATGCCGCGGGTACTGAGGGGTGAAAATCCGGGGATGGTTTTCAATTTATCCTACGGTATCCAGGGTCAGGCACGTTACACGCATGTGCCGAGCATACTCGAGATGGTGGGCATCCCCTACGTCGGCTCCGGCCCACTGGCCCACTCTCTCGCCCTCGACAAGGTTGTTTCCAAAATAATCTTCAGTCAGCATGGAATTCCAACTCCAGAATTCGCCGTTCTAAAGGAAAGAGGATTCGATCCCCCTGAACTCGATTATCCTTTAATCGTGAAGCCGAAGAACGAGGCAGTGTCATTTGGCATCCGAATAGTGAGAAACCTGAAGGAACTCCGCGAAGCTGCAGATAATATCTTCAATAAATTTTCCCAACCTGTACTCGTGGAGAGATACGTCGCCGGCCGTGAGATAAACGTCGGCCTTATTGGCAACAGTCCTGTCGAGGTGCTGCCTGCCGCCGAGATTAATTTCGGTCGAACAGGTCCAAAGATCTACCGGTATGAGGATAAAACGGGGACTTCCAATCGCAGCATCCGTGTGCATTGTCCTGCACGTTTATCGAAGGCCCAGCTTGAAAAGGCACAGAAGATCGCCCGAGATGCTTTTTCCGCATTAGGCTGCTTCGACTGCGCACGCGTGGACATGCGCCTCGATCATGAAGGTAGACTTTATGTACTCGAGGTAAACAGCTTGCCGAGTCTTGGAGAACACGGGTCATATACGCATGCTGCTAAGGCAGCAGGACTGGATTATGCCGCACTTGTCAATCGCCTTGTCGACGTGGCAAGCGCCCGTTATTTCGGAACGCCCCATCCCCCAGAGATCCCGCGGAAGATTCAGGATCCGGGTAGATTTGTTTTCTCCTATATCACTCAGCGTCGTGACCGGATCGAGAAGCGTTTGAGGGAATGGATCCGGCTATCCAGCCGAACATCCGATCCGGTGGGATTGCGGGAAGCTCGCAAGAAGTTCGAAGTGGTGCTGGAGCAGTTGGGATTGGCTCCGCAGGAGGAGCTATCCAACGAGCATTCCGCGTGGACGTGGCAGACGAAGAAAGGATTGGATGCTGGAACCCTTCTCGTGCTTCACCTCGATGTTCCAATACCCAGGGAGTCTCCGGTAGAGGCGTTCCGGTTGGAGCCCGAATGGTTGTATGGGGAGGGAGTCGGGATTTCTAGAGCACCGCTGGTCATGCTGGAGTTTGCACTACAATCTATACGCGCTCAAAGACAGCTGCGGAACCGTCGCCTCGGAGTACTGTTCTATATAGACGAAGGAAGGGATGCATTATACAGCAAGGAAGTGATACGCCGTGCTGCGGCGCGTGCGAAGCAAGTTATCGTTCTTCGTCCAGGGATCGCAGGCGACTGTTTCATCCATCAGCGGCGAGGACAGCGGAAATACGCACTGCACATCGAAGGGCGGCCGAGGAGAATGGGGCAGGCGATCAAACAGCCGGAAGCGCTTCTTTGGTTTGGCGAAAAGCTCGGAGCGATTTCAAAACTCGCATCGAGAAAAGATCGTCTCTCTGTAGCGGCTGTCGATGTTAAGGTAGTGGGTTTCCCGTTGCTCGTTCCTCATCGGATCGACGCTACTCTGCTAATGAGTTATCTGGATGCAAAGAAAGCCGATGGATTGGAAAAGCGCATTCGCGAGGCACTCGGCAAGAACGTGGTTCGGTGGGATCTGAAGATAGTATCCGATAGACCTCCTATGAAAGATCGACTGGCAAACAAGCAGCTTGCGAAAGCAATTCTGCAGACCGCCGCTGAATGGGAAATCGATATTCAAAGTGAGTCATCGGCGTGGCCGTCAGTCGGCGGATTGGTAACGGGAAAAACCGCTGTAATTTGCGGTCTGGGACCAATGGCAAGGAATTTATACACGCCGCACGAATGTGTTAAACGAATTAGTCTCATACAAAGGACCTTGTTGCTGGCACAATTACTGTTGCGCGCTGATGGAGCATAGAATGTCGCAAATAAAACAGGATGATCTAGAGACCTTGCCCGTTGGGCCTACTGCTTTTCCGTGGCGCAGCCTCGAGAGGGCCTCGGTATCTCGATACGGAATGGTGGCTACGGCGCATCATTGTGCCACCGAGGTCGGGATACAAATGCTCTCAGAGGGAGGGAATGCAGTCGACGCAGCCATTGCTGCCGCCTTCGCCCTTTGTGTGTGTGAGCCGGCCGCTTCGGGATTGGGCGGGCAGACATTGATGCTCATTTATCACGCTCCCACGCTAAAGAAAATTGCTTTGGACGGTTCTTCACGAGCACCATATCGTGCCTTACCTAACTCACTCACGCGCGAGGAAGTCAGGACGGGTTACAAAGCTGCGACGGTACCCAGTACACCGGCAGTTCTGGACTATGCGCTCCGTAACTACGGCAGTATGGAGCTCAAACGGGTACTGGAGCCGGCAATCCGACTTGCTGACGAAGGTTATGACATAACGCCGCTACAGCGGTCGCTCACCAAACGGACGCGAAGAAGCCTGAAGGCAGGCCCAGCGGCCGCTTTGTTCCTCATCGATAATAAGAAATCTCCACAGGTGGGACATCGATTTTGTCAGCCCGCTCTTGCTGAAACGCTCCGCCGGATTGCTCGAAGGGGCGTCGAAGAATTCTACAAGGGCAGCATCGCAGTATCTATTCACCGTGACATGAATCAGAATGACGGCCTTATCCGTAAAGACGATCTCGCGCAGATTCCATGGCCTATCGTGAGGCGCCCCATTACTTGCAGGATGGGTTCGGATCGATTGTTTACGATGCCACCGCCGGGAGCCGGTCGGACGCTGATTGAGATGCTCAACATATTTAACCATTTGCAGTTCAAACATTACAATCCTGATAAATCCTCTGGAGCGGTGTTTTTAGCTGAAGTCATTCGCCGGGCTTTTATTGACCGACGGGACCGTCCGTTCGACCCGAACTTTTACGCTCAAGTCGAGGAGCGGAGAATGCTTGATCTCGATTATGCAAAGAAAATAGCCCGGCAAACGCGTAACCGGATCCGTGGATATGGTGAAACGACGCATGTTTCCGTGATGGATCGGAACGGAAGCGCCGTCGCTCTCACGCAGTCGATTGAGAATGTATTTGGCGCTTGTGTTGCCAGCAAAGAGTTAGGATTTCTATATAACAACTATATGAATGCCTTCGAATATACCGACCTCAGTCATCCTTATTATATGCGGCCAGGTGCCGTTCCTTGGGCGAGTGTTGCGCCGACTATCATTTTCCGTGGAAGACGCCCATGGCTGGTGATCGGGTCGACCGGAAGCGATCGCATCACCCCATCGATTCTTCAAGTTCTCGTTCGCCTCCTACATGGATATTCCTTGTACGAAGCCATTGCAGCGCCGAGGCTTCACTGCTCTCTCGGCGGCAAGGTTTCTCTCGAGCTGGATCGGATGAATCCGAACATCGTACCGAAACTCGAGAAATTGGGATTCAGCATCGATGCACGCGATCCGTATTCGTTTTACATGGGCTGCGTGCAAGCGGTGCAGCGTGAAGGAAGGCTTTTTCATGGCGCTGCCGACCCTCGTCGGGACGGCTCGGCAGGGGGGCCGCGGATTTAGCAATACCACCGGATCTCTTGCACTTGAATCGGCGTAGAGGGAAATTCAGGAAATCCGGAAGGATCCCGATCTGGATTATCCGACTGCTGAGGACGACCGCACCCAATTGGCCTGGCCACAGGGTCCTGGTGAAACCGTCATGCGGGCCTTTGCCGCATATTATGATCACCGGTTTTGATGGGACCCGCACCCTGCGATCCGAGACGCCCGCCGGGAGAGATGGTGCTTAAATTATTATAATACATAAGCTTAGATTGCAACACGTGGTGCCCGCGCGACCCATTTTGGCCGTGCTGCGACCGCAAAAACAGGAGAGAAACCTGGGCTAATCCTTTTGGCGGCACATGTATACGAGGTATTACGATCGATGTGGCCCCGGCGGTGGGCTGAATACATTTCCCTTTTGCTTACATACCCCATTGACACAGGTTTGACGACGAATTACCCTTGGGGCCAGTGAGAGGCACACCCAGAGATGTGTGTAAAAAATCCAGAGATCAGACGAGGAAATGAGACCTGGCTCATGGCACAGGTCTCTTTTTATAATCTATCGGGCCCGCGGCTTTCGAAACTGATTGAGCATAGGCCGCCCAAGTGGCCCGATATTCAGCAGTCGGGAGATACGGTGGTACCGGAGCTCCGATGATATAGACGCCATTCTCAACGGCGAACGTTGGCCCGGATCGAGTAGTACGGGACAGGACAGGATGTGTAGCAGCGAATTCACTGTGTAATGAGGCTGCTATGCGAGGGAAAAGGAGATCGCGATGCAAGGTAGCAAGCTTTATGTGGGAAATCTCCCTTATTCTGCAACGAGCGAGGAAGTGACTGAGCTATTCTCACAATATGGGCAGGTCGTAGAGGTCAACATCATAGAAAGGAAAGGTTTTGGCTTTGTGGAGATGTCCAGCCCGTCAGAAGCTGAGGCGGCCAAGGAAGCGCTGAACAATTACGATTTTCAAGGGAGGAATATTCGTGTCGATGAAGCGCGACCGATGAAGCGCAGAGAAGGAAGGCCCAAGCGGAGATATTAAAGCAACAGGAAAGTCCATCAGCTTGGAGCTTTGGTTCGTTGTCAACCGGAAGGAAAAATGAGCGCGATGGCAAAGGCTAAAAAGGGCGATCTCGTCAAAGTTCACTATACAGGCAGATTAGAGGATGGGACTGTATTTGGGAGTTCCGGCGAAGATGAGCCGATGCAGTTCAAAATCGGTGACGGCAGCTTGATTCCGGGATTTGAGAAGGCAATCGTTGGGATGAATCCAGGAGAATCCAAAACCGTCAATGTTCCCTCAGACGAAGCCTTTGGCCCCCATCGCGAGGACCTCGTATTGATTGTCGATCGAAATGAATTTCCAACCGGGATCGATCCACAGGTTGGCGAGCAGCTGGAGCTTAAACGGGATGAGCACATCTTTATAGTGACGGTAACCAATATCTCAACGGAGACGGTAACTCTAGACGCGAATCACCCTTTAGCTGGGGAAGATCTGATTTTCGATATCCACCTCGAAGAGATTGACTAGCCGCCAAATGCGCCGATTCAAAATCGCCGAGGGTATTGTCTAAAAAACTCAAGACAGCAGATCAAAGGAGCAGCTGCATTTGATAGATCGTTGACATGAAACTCAATCAACCCATAGAGCAACGAACCAATCGTAAATTTTTGAAAGTTGGGATCGTTGATCTGATCGCTACTCGGCCGACCGGCAAGCTGTTTGCCAAGCTGGTAAATCCAAATTACGCTTCGATCATGCCGCAGGTTGTTGCGGTCTGGGTCGAGCAGATGGGTCATGAAGCCCATTTTGTTACCTATACTGGTTTTGAGAATCTGTATAGCGAACTTCCGGATGACATTGATATCCTCTTCATAAGCGCCTTCACTCAGGCCGCGTTCCTCGCCTATAGTATTTCGAACATCTATCGTAAGCGAAATGTTGTTACTGTCCTTGGAGGGCCACACGCCCGGGCATACGCAGAAGATGCAAAAGACTATTTCGATTACGTCATCGGTCTGACTGATCGGACGATCATCCACGATCTGCTGCAAGACTTTTCACCGCACCCAAATGAAGGAGTGGTGCTCAATGCAGAGTATCATCCTCGAGAGTTACCCGGGGTGCGTGAAAGGTGGAAATTCATCCAGCAGAATTTGGACAAAAGCCGCATTATCCATGTTGTGCCGATCATCGGCAGTTTCGGTTGTCCTTACAGGTGCAGTTTTTGTGTGGACTCAGAGGTCGATTATCAAACCTTGCCCTACGACCAGATTCGTGAGGATCTGAAATTTCTTCAAGAAAAGCCAAACCCGCCTATCGTAGCTTGGTACGATCCCAACTTCGGTGTTCGGTTTGACGATTATATGGAGATCATCGAGTCGGTAGTCAAATCCGGGACACTTAGGTTTTCCGCAGAAAGCAGTCTGTCTCTGTTAAGCGAGCCTCATCTAAAGCGGCTGAACAAAAACAACTTTCTTGTGATGTCCCCGGGGATCGAATCGTGGTTTGAGTTCAATGATAAATCCAAGCAGAGTCGAAATGTAGGATTGGAAAAAGTCGAATCGGTTGCCGAGCAGGCACGCCTGATTTCACACTACATTCCGTATGTGCAAACAAATTCTATTTTTGGCTTGGACTCCGATGATGGGCAGGAGCCTTTCGATTTGACCAAGAGATTTGTCGAGTTGGCGCCCGGGGTATATCCCAATTACCTTGTTCTGACATCATTCGGCAACGCAGCTCCGCTCAATCATCAATACCAGCTTGAAGAGAGGGTTATCGACATACCTTTTCCTTTTCTCGATGGATATTCCATTTCCAATGTGAGGTTCAAAAATTATTCTTATGTAGAGTTCTACAATAACTTGATCGATCTGGTGAGATTTTCTTTTTCATCCCGCATGGTATGGAAACGCTTTAGAGCCAACAAACACTCATTCCCGAGGTGGATGAACTTGCTCCGAACAATTTCCTCGGACAAAGGCGGTGGTGCAAGGAAGCTTGTCGAAATACGCAACCATTTCGCAACTGACCGTGAGTTCGAAGCTTTCTATTCGGGGGTAAGCATTAAGCCGCCAACATTTTTCCTGAATAAAATCAAAGAGGGAATGGGCAGTTTCTACGACCAACTGCCTCCAAAGGTATTAGAGTATTTGGAACGCGGGGAGCCGGAGCCAAATCCACGAATATTCAATTTTAGCAATAAAGTGGTTCAAGCAGTGGAACCATCAACTTGATATGGAACTGTTAGGGTCCAGAGTGCTGGAACGTGATCTGCACCCTAATAAATTCTTTGCTGTCCTTGGATACCTCGAGAGAAGCTGTCTGGATCTCACCCAATCTGGCTAGTTCCTGAAGAAGAGTTTGATATCTATCTGCTCGTATTTCCACGGTCATGGCTATTATAATATTAGTACCTTCAAGATATTCTAACTCGATCACCTTCCCTTCCAGTGAATTGATGACATCCTGAAGCGTTGGCTTTTTGTCAGGCCCTTTCTTGCTCCTGGGCTCGGACGTTCCGAGTTTTTCAGCTGCACGCTTTCCCATGGCTATTGGAGCAGGCTGGGCGGCTCTCTCGACTTTTGTTTCGGTGACTTCCGAGCTCTTGTCATACGTGTCCATAGACATTGTGGTAGACACTGTGACCTCATACAGAGCCTGGCCATCCCTGATCCCTGCAAAATAAAATATCAGTACGGCCGCTGCGGCGACTCCGGCCAGCTCGAGCGGGATCTTGATCCGCGCAGGCAAAAAGAGACGCCGAATGAATCCCTCCAAATGGAACCGCTTTTCGAGTCTGGCGTTTACACTTTCTACAAAATCCGCCGGCTCTTCTACGCTCTCCATCTGATTCATGTGTTTTATTATCGTTATCATAGACTCGTATGCATGTAAGCAATCCGGACAGCGGGCGATGTGATCCCTAACCATTGATGCTTTTGTTTCCGGCAAAATACCATCGATATACTCCGACAGTAGATTCTTTGATTCTCGGCAGTCCATTTCAGATCTTTCCTTCCAGTGCTTCTTTCAACTGCTGCCTCGCTCTCGATAGCTTTGACTTGACGGTCCCAAGCTTGAATCCCGTAATTTCAACGATCTCTTCGTAGGACTTGCCTTCGATGTCACGCAGCACGACAACAAGTTTCTGCTTGGCGGGCAATGCGTTGATGGCACCCTGAATCAATCGGTCGATTTCCTTTCTTATGAGCTCGGTCGCCGGGGAAGGTGACTTGTCCTCGATATCAATTTGCTTCGATTCATTATCCATATGTCTTGCTGCGTCTATTCTGACTCTCCGCGATTTGAGCCGATACTCCAGCGAGTTCAGTCTGTTTTTGCAGGTGTTCACAGTAATCCGGTAAAGCCACGTGCTGAAACTCGACTCGAATCTAAAACTCTTCAGTGAACGACTTACCTTGATAAACACCTCCTGTGCACAGTCATCGGCATCATCGTAATCACCCAGAAATCGATAGCACAGATTGAATACCGACCTTTTGTGCAGGAGTATCAGTTTGTTGAATGCGTTTCGATCATCTGCGAGAAACGATTTTGCAAGTCTTATGCTTTCGAGCTCGATATTGTTCTGCGTATCTCGTTGTTTATGCATTTAGAACCATTTTACCACAATTCGTCACTTCCAACCATCAAATCGGCATTCTCCACCCACAAGGCAAGATAAGGGTATTGACCATCCTTTTTCTTGAGATACAGCATAAACGGATTGTTGAAAATTGAGTGCTCTGAAATCGACGGGCGGGCCTTTTTTGAGGGCAAATATTGCCTCGGATTTGGACGTTGCCCCGCACTCGTCCAGCCGGAACCTGATATCCTGCCTGGCTTCAGCTACGAAATAGTCTTCAAACCCCTTGTTCACCAAATAAAGGTCCAGAAGAGGTTCGTAGCTGTGATCGATGGACAAGTCGAATTTCGGTATCTGCAGGATGTCGTTCTCTCCAATGGATTCCGGCTTGGCGTATCGCCTGCATTTGGCGATTCGCCAATTCACCTTTTCAAATGTCGCGAGAAGGGTTCTTCCCGGCTCGACGTTGGCAAGGATGATCTCATCGTCTGGATGCTTCGATTTGAGACGAATAATAAAATCATGATGGTTCATGTAGTCGATGATCTCTACTTGATCACGCAGTTTCCTGTGGCGCTGTCCGGAACATTTGAAGATGCCGAATGCTTCTACTTGTGCTTCATTTGTGTGTCCATAGAATGTGATTGGGTCCTTGAAATCCTCGAATGCGTGCTCAAACAGAAGTTCCTTCATGAGAAATGCGTAAGCAAAAATGACATCAGCTTTGTTATATTTGCTGTGGACCACCGGGGCATCGCTGCCGAATTTCCTTCTCAGAGCTCGATTGATCTTGTTGGTGATATCATCTGCGCCGTAGCCCGCCATCGCGAGATAATCCTCTTCTGAAATGTCTTCTTTCGTTGTGAGCCCGTGGTTCAGGAACCGGACCAGATCCAGAGGTTTTTCCAGCTGAATGTCTTCTTCGATGATGTCGTTCTTCATGAGATTCCATGTGATTTGAAATGTGGAGCAAAAAACGATATTTCGGCCTGGTTCCATTGCCACTTCGATGTGCGGGGTTACGTGAGTGTTCCCCAGATGGATCGACTCTGCTGGGGTCTCTGCGGCCACGAGGATCGCTGGGAGGGCACAGCTTAAAAGAACAGTTAAGCCGGTGAGTAACTTTTTGAAAATATGCATGTTAGCACCTCAAGGAACAAGGATCTCGTATCTCCATTTCTGCTGTTTGGACAGAATGTTTCCCTGAAGGTTCCGATGAAATTTTCCGGAGGGATGAGCTGCCTAACGTCTATGGCCGGAGTTCAAATGACAGGGTTCGAGTCCTCCCCGGGGAGGGATGATTCGTGGAGAAAGGGTGGCGTAACGTCTGGTGGCCGCTTCATTCCAACGCCTAACGCACTGGCGCTCTGCTGCGGCGCCCTCTTACAGTGCTGATACCTCTGATCAATTCATTTACCCGATACATCTCCGGCGCTCCCGCGCCTCAGTAGCAGCGCCTAGTTAGTTGAATCCTATATCCGCACAACTGAGCCATCATGTTGTGCACTCCTATACGATCGCGCGATCTCATCCCCGAGATCTATTTCAAAATCACTTTGGGGATTTTGGTTTCCTCGCCCACCGTGACATTGACATAAAAAGCGTTATCTTTTCTCAAACGATAGGACGGACTTACCCTAACCGTAAAAAAGCCTTTTTCAATAAAGCCCCGATACAACGTAGTCAGTTCGGCTTCGTCGTCGACAAAAGCCCGGATAGTCAGTGTATCTGGTGTGAGGTTGACAAGGGACAGGATGTCCAGACTGCCAACAAAACCGACATAATCCCTCTGACGAACTTTTATATTTGGGTCTGATCCAAATACCATGTGCCATGGGGTCTCTGTAATAATCGAGTCCCCTTCGGTGATGGGAGCACTTTTCTTGACTATCACTTTAACCGTCGGCTCGCTTCTATCTGATTGCGAAAGTTCGTCAAGCGCCGATCCCAACGATGAACACCCACACATAACAAATATTAACAAGAGCCATGCCTTCATGAGCCACATCCAGCTAACTTGTATTACACTGCGAATCCTCCGTCTGCTCTTAGTATACCGCAAAATCTGCGAAATGACGAGTTTTTCCTGATTTAACGCTCGGTGAGTTTAGGGATTATGCAGACATGGGAGTAATCTGAACGTTTCTGAGAACACGAGGAAACTCAACCGGAAAGGTTCGCATCCATGAGCAAGCCCTTTGTCAAGTCGGAAGTGAAGGTTCGTCGCGGGATT
>WVZY01000051.1 GCA_011772205.1 Candidatus Latescibacterota bacterium | reverse complement strand
TTGCGATTCGCGAGGGCGGACGGACGGTCGGCGCCGGAGTGGTGACGGAAATCACGGAATAGGTCATATGTAGCACCCTGCCAAGTAATCATTAAGGGCTTTTAAGGGCGCTCTCGAGAGAAACAAAAGCGATAAGGATGCGACATGCGGGATCTGGTGATTCTTGCGTGCAGCAAATGCAAGCGACGCAACTACACAACAAACAAGAACAAAAAAAAGCATCCCGACAGGCTTGTTTTCAAGAAGTACTGCCCATTCTGCAACGCGCATACCGAGCACAAAGAAACGCGGTAAGCTTTTTTAACAGCGGTGTCCTGGAGAGTTTGAAGAGGGTGGGACGGGGAAAACGGGATTTAGAAAATAGAAATGAAGGCCTGTAGCTCAATTGGTAGAGCACCGGTCTCCAAAACCGGTGGTTGCGGGTTCAAGTCCTGCCGGGCCTGCCATATAACTTTTCGGTGATGGGGAGACAACCGTCCGCAGACCGCCGGTGCATCTGCGGAACAAAGTGAACCGAGCAGACATAAGGAGAAGCGCTGAGTAGGAGACACCTTAAAGCGGCATTGTCCAGTGTTGAACCCGCAATTTCCGGGGCGGTTGGAAAGAAGAACAAATGATCGAAAAAATCAAAAATTACCTGACTGAAACCCGGGTTGAAATGAAAAAAGTCACTTGGCCAACCACGGCGGAACTGAAAGAATCCACCCGGGTGGTTATCGTCGCCACTCTGCTGCTTACACTGTTTATTGGTGTTGTCGATCAAATATTGAGTCGCTTGATCAAGCTCGTGTTCAGGTAGCAGGGCGGCACTGTTGGGAACCGACGGCGCATTCACAGTTGCTATTTATACTTAATAAAAATGAGAAGAGGGGAGAGATCGAAGCACCATGAGTCCAGAAGAAACGAAAGAACCAATCGAAGGCGGCCCGCTGGATGAGGAGGAAGAGCAGGCTGGCTCTGCTGAGACTCGAGAGGCTCCAGAAACGGCTGGGGAACCTGAAGCGGAGGATATTGCAGAGGCAACGCAGACGGAATCCGTAGAAGACTCCGGTTTGGAAGCCGAAGCGGAGATCCAGGAAGAGGTATCGCCCGAGAAGACTCCTCCCGCCGCGGAGGGTGAAGAGTCCGCCGCAACCGAAGCGGAAATCCAGGAAGAGGTGCCGGCGGAGAAAACTCCTCCCGCTGCAGAGGGTGAAGAGCCTGCCCCAGAAGGACCCGAATTGAAATGGTACGTCGTCCACACCTATTCGGGCCATGAAAACAAGGTGAAGGAAAACATCCTGAAGATGATCAATGCATCGTCGATCAAGGAACAGTTTGGAAGATTGATCGTTCCAACTGAGGAAGTTGCAGAAATGAAAAAAGGGAAGAAGACGATCACAACCCATAAGTTCTTCCCAAGCTATATCCTCATCGAGATGCATATGACGGATGATTCATGGCACCTCGTAAACGGTATTCCTGGCGTCACGAGTTTTGTGGGGGCCGGGAGAAAGCCCCAACCACTGTCCCATCAAGAGGTGGAGCGGGTGCTTGGCAGAATGGATAAGGAGAAGCAGACCATTGTTCCTGAAATCCCCTTCACTCTTGGTGAGCATATTCGAATAAAGGACGGACCGTTCAGCGACTTCACCGGAGTTATCGACGAGATCAACGCGGAAAGGGGAAAGCTCAAGGTGCTCGTGAGCATATTCGGCCGCGAGACGCCTGTGGAGCTGGATTTTTTGCAGGTGGAGCCTCTGTAGATCCACGAGGATTCAGGCATGCCCAGGAAATCGAAACGATCGCCCTAGTGTGATCACCGCGAATGAGATCCACCGGGAAATGGGAGAATTGAGATGGCAAAACCGAAGAAGAAGATCCTCACGAGCATCAAGCTTCAAATTCCTGGGGGAAACGCAACTCCTGCGCCGCCGGTGGGGCCGGCCCTCGGCCAGCACGGTGTGAACATCATGGAGTTTTGTAAGGCGTTCAATGAGGCAACCAAGAAACAAATGGGAGTGATTATCCCCGTCGTTCTCACCGTGTATGCGGACAGGAGCTTTTCTTTTATCATGAAAACACCGCCGGCGGCGGTTCTGCTCAAACAAGCCGCTGGGATAGCGAAAGCGTCCGGCGAACCGAACAAGAACAAAGTGGGAAAGGTAACGATCGAACAGGTCCGGAAGATTGCCGAGACGAAGATGCCCGATCTCAACGCCTCAACCATCGATCAGGCAATTGCACAGATCAAGGGGACGGCGCGGAGTATGGGTATCACGGTAGAAGAGTAATGCCCGGCGATACCGAGATTTCTTTATACGGCTTCGCTTGGCTCATTTGGCCAAAGATCCAGCAAAATCGATAGGAATGGCGATGAAAAGGGGTAAAAAGTACAGAGCTGCCATTGAAAAAACCGAGAGGGGAAAAGGTTATATGCTCGAAGAAGCCGTTTCCCTTCTGAAGGAAGTTGGCGTGGCGAAATTCGACGAAACGGTGGAGCTCTCCGCCAATCTGGGTGTGGATCCGAGACATGCCGACCAGCAGGTCAGAGGTACGGTGGTCCTTCCCCACGGCACGGGCAGAAAGGTAAGACTACTTGTTCTCGCCAGGGGGGAAAAGGAAAAAGAAGCCCAAGAGGCTGGAGCGGATTTCGTTGGAGCGGATGAACATATACCGAAGCTTCGCGAGGGGTGGATGGATGTGGATGTGATCATCGCTACTCCGGACTTGATGAGCGAGGTCGGCAAGCTCGGACGGATCCTCGGGCCCAAGGGCCTGATGCCCAACCCAAAGAGCGGCACAGTGACGTTCGATGTCGCCAAAGCAGTGAAAGACGTGAAGGCGGGGAAGATCGAATACCGCGTGGACAAGGGAGCAAACCTTCACGTTCCCGTAGGAAAGATATCCTTTGAAGAGGAGAAACTTCTCGAGAATATCAAGGTGCTCATAACGGAGATTCTCCGAGCCAAGCCGGCGGCGAGCAAGGGAAGGTATATTAAGAGCATCAGCTTATGCCCCACGATGGGGCCCTCAATCCGGTTGGATGCCCAGCAAGTGATCAATGCATTGAGGTAGAAATCGAAAGAGGAGGTCAACGAGAATGGCCCGCCCGGAAAAAGTCGAGGCTGTTGAGTCCCTCAGCGACATTTTCAAAGAAGCCCGCTCGGTGGTTCTGAATGACTTCACGGGGCTCGATGTCGAGAAGCTCACTTCGCTCCGGAGAAAGTGCCGCGAAAGCGGCGTGGAGTATCGCGTCGTGAAGAACACGCTGGCTAAGCGGAGTGTTAAAGATACGCCTGCCAAGGAGCTGGAAGCGTTCTTCGAGGGCCCCACGGCTCTGGCCATCAGCAGGGAGAGCGAGAATCTCTCGGCAAAAATACTCGCCGAGTTTGCAGAAGAGCATGAAGCGCCGAAGCTCAAAGCTGCAATCGTCGAAGGGAAGATCCTCGATGCAGCGGGCGTCGTCGAGCTGTCAAAGCTTCCATCGAGAGAGGTGCTTCTCTCGCAGGTGCTGGCGGGTATCCAGGCTCCGGGAAGCGGGCTGGTTTTCGTTTTACAGGGAGCCGCGCGGAAATTAATGAGCGTTCTGGAAGCCATCAAAAATAAAAAGCAAAGTGGGAATGGGGAGGAGCCCCAGAAAAGTGATTAGCCTTATGTAGAAGGAGTTGATGAAATGGCAACAGCAAAAGCAGCAGCCAAGAAGACGACCAAAGCGGCAAAGAGCAATGTCGAACAGGCGATGGAGATCATCGAAAGCCTCACCCTGCTCGAGATGTCGGAGCTCGTCAAGAACCTCGAGGAGAAGTTCGGTGTGACTGCAGCCGCCCCAGTGGCCGCCGTGGCCGCAGCGGGCGCTGTTCCAGCTGGCGCCGCAGCCGCCGCTGAGGAAAAGACCGAGTTCGACGCGATTCTGAGCGCTGTCGGTTCTGAGAAAATTAAAGTCATCAAAGTTGTCAGATCGATCACCAGTCTAGGTCTGAAGGAGGCGAAAGACCTCGTAGAAGGAGCGCCGAAGCCGATAAAAGAAGGCGTCCCGAAGGAAGAAGCCGAGTCGATCAAGAAACAGATCGAAGAAGTGGGCGGTAGTGTCGAGATCAAATAAATGGGGGCCTCATTAAAGGCAAAAGCAGAGCGGCATCGAATGATGCTTTGCTCCGGCGGTTGTCGTTTCTAAACTGACGAGGATCATTCCATGAGCAAAAAAAGAGCGTCGAGCATTCAGGAGTGTCCGAGGGATCCAAACGGTCGGTTGTCTTTTTCCAAGATTCCCGAGATTATGGAAATCCCTAACCTGCTTGCCGTACAGCTGGAGAGCTACTCCAACTTCCTGCAGGCGGAAGTAACCATCGATCGGCGGAAGAATCAGGGCTTGGAAAACGTATTTCGTTCCGTATTTCCAATCGAATCGCCGAAGGGGAAGTACATCCTAGAGTATCACGGATATATCATCGGAGAGGCGAAATACACCGAAGAGGAGTGCAAGGAAAGGGATCTAACCTACGCCGCTCCCCTCAAAGCACGCATGCGCCTTGTCATCAATGAGGAAGATCCTGAATCAAAAGAGAAGAAAATCAAGGACATCATTCAAAGCGAAGTCTTTCTCGGCGAGATTCCACTGCTGACGAAGAAAGGTACGTTCATCATCAACGGAGCAGAAAGAGTCATTGTCAGCCAGCTTCACCGTTCGCCGGGCGTCTTTTTTGGAGACGAAATCCACCCGAATGGAAAGAGGCTGTTTAACGCTCGCATCATTCCATACCGCGGCTCCTGGGTCGAGTTCGCGATAGACATCAACGATGTCATGTTCGTGAACATCGACAGACGCCGAAAGATGCCCGTTACCGTACTCCTGAAAGCAATGGGATTCGATACGAACCAGGCGATCATTAGACTCTTCCACCAAGTGGATAATGTGAAAATCGGTATTCGCGCGAGCAAGAAAGACGAGGACGTGATCGAGCACGTTTGCGTCCAGGACATCATTGATAAGAAAACGGGTGAAGTGATCATCGAAGCTGCCCAGGCTGTCACGAGAGGCTACATCGAAAAGTTGCGGGCGGCGAAGATCACTCAGATTCCGTGTATAAAATACAGTGAGAACCAGGGGCCGGATGAAGATGTTATCCTGAAAACACTCCAGAAGGACAACTGCCCAGATCAGGAAACGGCCCTCAAGAAAATTTACAATCTCATCCGGCCCGGGGACCCCCCCAATTTAGAAACGGCAAAGGCCCTTCTCGGGCGCATGTTCTTCAACCCGAAGCGATACGACCTCGCGAATGTCGGAAGGTACAAGATCAACAGGCGCCTCAAACTGGACATACCCGAGGATCAAACCACGCTGGATCCGAAGGACTTTATAGCCGTCATCGCCTGTCTTCTCGACATGAAGGAAGCGGACGCCGAGCCCGACGACATCGATCATCTCGGCAACCGCAGGATCCGCTCCGTCGGAGAGCTCCTTGCCAATCAGTTTTCAATCGGGCTCGCCCGCATGGCCCGGATCGTCAAGGAACGGATGACCCTCCAGCAGGAGAGCGAACAGGTCACTCCCTACGAGCTGATCAACGCACGGACTGTTTCCGCTGTCATTCAGTCTTTCTTCGGGAGCAGCCAGCTCTCCCAGTTCATGGACCAGACGAATCCGCTCGCCGAGCTGACGCACAAGCGCCGGCTCTCCGCGCTGGGTCCCGGCGGACTCACGAGAGAGCGGGCTGGTTTCGAAGTTCGCGATGTGCATTACACGCACTACGGTCGTATGTGCCCGATCGAAACACCGGAGGGGCCGAACATCGGCCTCATCAGTTCGTTGTCGACCTACGCTCGGATCAATGATTACGGATTTCTCGAAACCCCTTACCGCAAAGTCCTAAGCGGGGTTGCGACAAAGGAGATCTGCTATCTGAGCGCGGATGAGGAAGCCGAGTGCATCATTGCCCAGGCAAACGCTCCCCTGGATGAGAAGGGCCGTTTCATCAAAGATCTGGCTTTGTGCCGTTTGAGGGGTGACTTTCCCGTTGTGCCGCCCAAGCGAATCCAGTACATGGACGTTTCCCCAAAACAACTGGTGAGCGCCGCTGCTTCATTAATCCCGTTTCTCGAGCACGACGACGCCAACCGTGCGCTAATGGGGTGCAACATGCAGCGACAGGCCGTTCCCCTTCTCAAAACGGAGGCTCCGCTCATCGGCACGGGCATGGAGGGAAAAGTTGCGGAAGATTCGGGCATCTTGAAGCTGGCCAAACGACCGGGCAAAGTCGTTTCGGTAACTGGCGAACGGATCGTAGTCGATCCGATTACGAAGAAGGATACGCTGGATGACTACTCGGGCTACGAGGGGATGGACGAGTACAAGCTCACCAAGTTCAAGCGGTCCAATCAGGACACGTGCATCAACCAGAAGCCAGTCGTGAGCGTCGGGGATCGCGTAAAATCAGGAGATGTTCTCGCAGACGGGCCGGCCACTGATAATGGGGAGCTCGCCCTAGGATCGAATGTCCTCGTCGCCTTCATGCCTTGGCTCGGCTACAACTTCGAGGATGCGATCCTGGTGAGCGAAAGGTTCCTCAAGGATGATAAATTCACCAGCATCCACATAGAAGAATTCGAACTCCAGGTCCGCGACACGAAAGCGGGGATGGAGGAAATCACACGAGAGATCCCCAATGTTGGGGAGGAAGCGCTCAGAAACCTCGACGAAGAGGGGATCGTCCGAATCGGGGCTCGCGTAAGGGCGGGCAACATTCTCGTCGGCAAAGTCACACCTAAAGGCGAGACGGATCTTTCCCCTGAAGAACGTCTGCTGAGGGCGATATTTGGAGAGAAGGCCGGGGATGTCCGCGACGCGTCTCTCAAAGCGCCTCCGGGTATGGACGGGATCGTTGTCGGCATAGAACTCTTTTCACGTAAAGAGCGGGATGACAAGAGCCGTTCACAGGACAAGCAGAAGCTGGCGAAACTCAAAAAGGATCGGGACAAGGAAGTCGAGCGGATCAAAGAAATCCGTAAAGAAAAACTCAAGAAGTTGCTCGTCGGCCAAACCTGTGACCGGCTGGTGAACGCCGAAACCGGCGAGCTGATCGCCAAAGCGGGTCGCAAGATTTCAGAGAAGTTTTTCGATTCTCTTGATATCGATAATCTCCAATGGGGACTTGCCATCGTCAGGAATCCCAAGGCTGACAGGCAGGTTCAGATCGTGATGGACACTGCGGCAAGGGCGGTCGAAAAAGTCGATACGGCTTATGAGAAAGAAGTAGAGCGCGTAACCCGGGGTGACGAACTGGCGCCGGGTGTTTCGAAGCTCGTTAAAGTATATGTATTCAGGAAACGCAAGCTATCCGTCGGGGACAAGATGGCGGGAAGACATGGGAACAAAGGTGTCGTGGCTAAAATCGTCCCCGAGGAGGATATGCCTCATCTACCCGACGGTACTGCGGTCGATATCGTTCTCAACCCATTGGGAGTGCCCAGTCGTATGAACCTTGGGCAGATACTCGAAACCCACCTCGGGTGGGCAGCCCATGCCATGGGGTACAGAGTCGCTTGTCCCGTCTTCGACGGCGCATCGAGCGAAGAAGTACGGCAGGCCCTCGAGGAGGCTCGTTTGCCCGTTAGCGGTAAATCGATTCTGTACGACGGAAGAACCGGAGAGCCTTTCGATCACGAGGTGACGGTGGGCTACATTTATATGATGAAGCTGTCGCATCTCGTGGACGACAAGATTCATGCGCGTTCCATTGGCCCCTATTCACTCGTGTCCCAGCAACCTCTGGGCGGAAAAGCCCAGTTCGGCGGTCAGCGCTTTGGAGAAATGGAAGTCTGGGCTCTTGAGGCCTATGGTGCCGCGTACTGTTTGCAGGAATTGCTGACCGTTAAATCAGACGATATTTCAGGCCGAGCCAAGATCTACGAGGCGATCGTGAAGGGAGAAAATCCCCCCGAGCCCGGCATTCCCGAGTCGTTCAACGTCCTCGTCAAAGAACTTCAGAGCCTTGGCCTCGATGTAGAGCTAGAGAGAGGTTAGCCCAAATAACGGCGCAAAGGAGCCGTTAGAGGAGGTACTTCGTGTACACAGGAACCCTCGATAAAGACAGGAAAAAGCCAACCGATTTCAAGTCAATCCGGATACAGCTCGCTTCCCCGGAAAAGATCCGCGAGTGGAGTTTCGGGGAAGTCACTAAACCGGAAACGATCAACTACCGGTCCTTCAAGCCGGAAAAGGATGGCCTTTTCTGCGAGAGGATCTTTGGTCCGGTGAGGGATTGGGAGTGCAGCTGCGGGAAATACAAGCGGATCCGGTACAAAGGCGTGATCTGCGACCGGTGCGGTGTCGAGGTCACCCGGGCGAACGTCCGCCGTGAACGTCTCGGGCATATCGAGCTTGCTGTGCCCGTTTCCCACATCTGGTTCTTCAAAGGTCTTCCGAGCCGGATCGGGCACCTCCTCGACATGACGATTCGCGATCTCGAGCGGGTTCTCTATTATGAATCGTTCATCATGGTCGATCCAGGGGACTCGGATTACGAAGAGAATCAATTGATCTCGGAAGACGCTTATTTGGAGCTGGTGGAATCCGGGAAAAAGTTCAAAGCGATAATGGGCGCCGAGGCGATCAAAGAGCTCCTGAAACGAATCAATCTCGAGGAGCTTTCGAAAAGCCTCCGCGATCGAGCGAGGGTCGAATCGTCCGCGCAGCGCAAAAAGGACATCCTCAAGCGCCTCAAAGTTGTGGAGGCGTTTCGCAACTCGAACAACAAGCCCGAGTGGATGATCATGGATATGATACCGGTGCTGCCCCCCGAGCTCCGGCCGCTGGTACCGCTCGAGGGGGGGCGATTTGCGACTTCCGATTTGAACGACCTCTACCGGCGCGTCATCAACCGGAACAATCGATTGAAGAAGCTGATCGAAATCAAAGCACCGGAAGTCATCCTCCGCAACGAGAAACGGATGCTGCAAGAAGCCGTCGATGCGTTGTTCGATAACGGCAGGCGGTCCCGCGCCGTTCGCGGTCAGGGCAATCGGCCTCTTAAGAGTCTTAGCGACATGCTTAAAGGGAAGCAGGGGCGCTTTCGCCAGAACCTCCTTGGCAAGCGTGTGGATTACTCCGGCCGGTCGGTGATCGTAATCGGTCCCGAACTCAAGATTCACGAGTGCGGGCTTCCGAAGAGTATGGCGCTGGAGCTTTTCAAGCCATTCATCATCCGGAAACTGGAAGAAAAGAATTTCGTGCAGACGGTAAAGAGCGCGAAAAAGCTCGTCGAACAGGAGAGCCCCGAGGTTTGGGATATCCTCGAAGAAATCATTCAAGATCACCCCGTGCTCCTCAACCGAGCTCCCACGCTTCATCGTCTCGGCATTCAGGCTTTCCAGCCGGTCCTGGTCGAAGGGAAGGCGATTCGCATTCACCCGCTGGTCTGCGCAGCATTCAACGCCGACTTCGACGGCGATCAGATGGCCGTGCATGTTCCGCTTTCGTACGAAGCGCAGTTGGAGGCTCGCACCCTTATGCTGTCTGCGCACAACATCCTTTCACCCGCAAACGGTAAACCACTCGCGATCCCCTCGCAGGATATGGTGATTGGGATATATTACATGACCATGCGGAAGAAAGGGGCCAAGGGTGAAGGCAAATCGTTCTACTCCCCGGAAGAGGTCATTTTCGCGCATCAAGTTGGCGAGATCGGTCTTCATGCGGAGATAACGCTCCGGTGGAAAGGCGAGCGCATAAAAACAACGACAGGGCGCGTTTACTTCAACGAGATCCTCCCTGAGGAGCTGCGATTCATAAATAAGGTGTTGGATAAAAAGGAACTCGAAAACCTGGTTGCAGAAGGCTTCAATCAACTGGGACTCGAGGCAACGATCGATCTGCTCGACAAGTTGAAAGAGACAGGATTCGCATACGCCACGAGGAGCGGGTTGACAATCGGCATCGACGACCTCGTGGTACCGCCCGAGAAAGAGGGAATGATTCAGGATGCGACCAAGGAAGTCCAGAACATTACCCGCCTGTACGAGGAAGGGATTCTCACGGACGGCGAGAGATACAACAAAGTCATCGACAGGTGGACGCGAACCACTTCGGGTGTCGGAGAGGTGATGTTCGAGCGATTGCGGAAAGATCGCGATGGATTCAACCCAATTTTCATGATGACGGATTCCGGTTCGAGGGGGAGCCGGGAGCAGGTGAGACAGCTTGCCG
Source organism: Candidatus Latescibacterota bacterium (assembly GCA_011772205.1). Lineage (GTDB taxonomy): Bacteria > Krumholzibacteriota > Krumholzibacteriia > WVZY01 > WVZY01 > WVZY01. The sequence goes on along the minus strand of WVZY01000051.1, from coordinate 5,435 downwards.
GAATGCGTGGGCTGATGGCAAAACCGCAGAAAAAGATCACAGGCCAGATCGGCGAGATTATCGAAATGCCGATCGTGGCGAACTTCCTCGAAGGGCTCTCAGTGTTGCAGTACTTCATCTCCACCCACGGTGCACGGAAGGGACTGGCGGATACGGCTCTCAAAACGGCTGATGCTGGGTACCTCACCCGGAGACTGGTCGATGTCGCACAAGATGTGATCGTTACCGAGTACGATTGCGGGACGATCATGGGGATCGACATCAGTGCTCTTAAAGAGGGTGAGGAGATTATCCAATCGTTGAGCGACCGTATCACGGGATGCGTTGCGGTGGACGACGTATTCGATCCGGTTAGTGGTGACATGATCGTAGCCGCGAATACGTTGCTCACGCAGGTACTCGCAACCGAGATAGAGGATCGCGGTGTCGAAAAAGTCAAAATCCGGAGCGTACTCACTTGTGAATCCAAGCGTGGAGTTTGCTGTCTTTGCTACGGGACGAATCTTGCCTCTGGGCGTCTTGTGGAGATCGGCGAGGCAGTGGGCGTGATTGCCGCGCAGAGCATCGGTGAACCGGGCACCCAGCTCACACTTCGTACATTTCACATCGGTGGTATCGCTGGGCGAATCGCCGAGCAAACGCAAAAGGTTTCGAAGTACGAGGGCAAGGTTGCGTTCCGCGGATTGCGCTCTGTGAAAGGAAGATCGGGTAGAGAGATCGTGCTGACTCGGAAGAGCGAAGTGCTTCTTCTCGATGAAGGTGATCGCGTGCGCTCGCGATTCGGTGTCCCGTACGGCGCTGAGCTCCATGTCAGCGAGGGGCAGGAAATCAAGAAAGGGGACGTGATCTACGAGTGGGATCCGTACTCTGACGTAATCCTGACGGATAAGTCAGGTGTCGTGCGGTATCAAGACATTCTCGAGGACGTATCCGTTAAAGAGAAGATCGACGAAAAAACGGGAAAAATGCAAATGGTGATCATCGAAGACCGCGAGAAAAAGCGCCACCCCCATCTGCACATCGTGGACGAGGGAGGCAATACCGTAGGGAACTTCATCATCCCGACCGGTGCCTATTTGCTCGTCAAAGATGGCGAGGAAGTCCTCGCTGGTGATCAGCTTTGCAAAATACCAAAGGATATCGGTAAGACCACGGACATCACCGGCGGCCTCCCCCGCGTCGCGGAGCTGTTCGAAGTCCGTAAGCCGAAGGAAGCGGCGGCGGTATCGGAGATCGACGGTATGGTGGAGTTCGGGCCGGTAACGAGAGGTATGCGGAAAATCATTGTGAAAAACGAAAACGGTGATGAGAGGAGCTACATCATTCCCCAGGGCAAGCACCTCCGCGTGTACCAGGGGGATCACGTAGAAGCGGGCGATCAGCTCACCGAGGGGCCGATAAATCCCTTTGATATCCTCAACATCAAGGGAGTGAACGCCGCTCAGGCCTACCTCGTGAATGGGATCCAGGAGGTTTACCGCCTGCAAGGTGTCGTGATCAACGACAAGCACATCGAGACGATCGTGCGTCAGATGCTTCAGAAAGTTCAGATAGAAGATCCTGGGGACACGATGTTCCTTGAAGGGGATCTCATCGACAAGGGTACCTTTAGGGAGGAGAACGAGCGTGTGATGGCCGAAGGGAAAGGAAAAGCTGCGACATTCAAGCCGATCCTCCTCGGCATTACGAAGGCGTCCTTGAGCACCGACAGCTTTATCTCGGCGGCCAGCTTCCAGGAGACCACACGAGTGCTGACGGATGCGGCCGTCAAAGGAAAAACGGACCGGCTTCTCGGGCTCAAAGAGAACGTTATTATGGGACACCTCATTCCCGCCGGAACCGGTTTGAAACGTTATGACCGTATCGAGCTGAAAGAAGATATGGAAGACGAAGAGGAGTTCGGAATCATAGAGGAACCGGAAGAAGGAGTCGAGCAAGAACCTCTTTCGGCCATCGGCAAAGAAGGGGGTGAAAAATAGGCGGCCAGGAAGAAAATTGCTTGACAAAACAACAACTTAGGGCTAAATTGGCAATTTCGCACAGCATACTTTTTCTTGCCCGGTAATATCCTAGGCATTTAGCACCAAAATTAACGTATCTTATTTGGATATTTGCGGTTAAGGATAATTATCCACAGGCTGCAAATTATAGAGGGATTTTTTACGGCCGCACGGAGGACACGTGCCTACGATCAACCAACTAATCAGATCCGGGCGGAAGGCCCAGAGGTCGAAGTCGAAAACACCGGCGATGATGGAAAGCCCCCAGAAACGGGGAGTTTGCACGAGAGTTTACACGCTCACCCCCAAGAAACCGAACTCTGCGATGCGTAAAGTCGCTCGTGTTCGGCTTACCAACGGGTTCGAGGTGACCGCGTACATTCCCGGGGAGGGCCACAATCTCCAGGAACACTCGATTGTGTTGATCAGGGGAGGAAGAGTGAAAGATCTGCCGGGTGTCAGGTATCACATCATCAGGGGCGTACTGGATACGTCGGGCGTTGATGGCAGGCATGCAGGGCGTTCCAAATACGGGACGAAGAAGCCGAAAAGAGGCTAGATCGGCGAACATCCGGAAAGGGCGTTAGGAGATGCCGCGAAGAAGAGGCATAAAAAAGAGAGAAATTCTCCCCGACGCAAAATATAACGACGTTGTGGTCGCTCGTTTCGTCAATTATATAATGCGGCGGGGCAAGAAATCGACCGCCGAGGGGATCGTTTACGAGTGTTTCGATCTCATCGAAAAGAAGACGGGCCAGAAGGGAATGGAAGTATTCCGGAAAGCTCTCGACAACGTAAAGCCGGTGCTGGAAGTTGCCTCGAGAAGAGTAGGAGGAGCGACGTATCAGATTCCAATCGAAGTGAGACCGGAAAGACGCTTGGCCCTGGCCATGCGATGGATCGCGAACTTCTCCAAGCAGCGATCCGAACACACCATGGCCGAGAGGCTGGCGAACGAGCTGCTCCTTGCCGCTCGAAACGAAGGCCCTTCGGTGAAGAAGAAAGAAGATACCCACCGTATGGCTGAAGCGAATAAGGCTTTCGCGCATTTTCGGTGGTAGAGATGGGTGGATTCGCGTTCTCTGACGCGAAATCATAATAAAATGCTGAAGATTCATGTTTTAGAGCGCTCCCGGGATCCGCGTGTGGATATCCTGAAGGGTTTCGAACGAATGCTCAACTTTGTCGAAACAGCGGAGTGCATGAATTCGGCCATCGCACATTGACCAATCGCGCCTGAATCATTCTCCAGGCCGATATGGTCTGGCGGGTGTTGAAAATGGCGAGATTGGTACCTCTGGAAAAAGTTCGAAACATCGGCATCATGGCGCACATCGATGCCGGTAAGACCACGATCACAGAGAGGATCTTGTTCTATACCGGTCGCTTGCACCGCATGGGTGAAGTGCACGATGGAGCCGCCACGATGGATTGGATGGAGCAGGAAAAGGAGCGCGGGATCACAATCACGTCTGCTGCAACGACCTGCTTCTGGAAGGACCATAGGGTCAATATCATCGATACGCCGGGCCATGTTGATTTCACCGTGGAGGTGGAACGGAGCCTCCGTGTCCTCGACGGTGCAGTGGCGATTTTTTGTTCGGTTGGCGGCGTAGAGCCCCAATCCGAAACCGTTTGGAGGCAAGCAGACAAGTATCAAATCCCCCGTCTCGCGTTCGTCAATAAGATGGATCGAACGGGAGCTGATTTTTATAAGGTCGTTTCGATGATTGGCAAGCGGCTGGGAGCAAACGCCGTTCCCATACAGCTTCCCATTGGGACCGGGGAGCTGTTCACTGGAATTATCGACCTTGTGAAGATGAAGGCGTACATATATCACGATGAAAGCCTGGGAGTGACTTTCGAAGAGCTGGAGATTCCAAGCGACTTGAAGGATCTCGCAGTGGAATATCGGGAGAAACTCCTGGAGAACTTGTCCGAGTTCGATGACGAGCTCATGGACCAGTTTCTCAGTCGCAGGGACGTTGGGGAATCGACGATCATGCGGGCCATTCGCAAGGCCACGCTCGATGTGAGTTTCATCCCTGTTCTGTGCGGCGCCGGTTTTAGAAACAAAGGGATTCAGAAGCTCCTCGATGCCGTTGTTTCGTATCTCCCCTCTCCGCTCGATGTCCCTCCTGTCAAAGGCTTCAATCCTTTCACCAAGAAAGAAGATTCAAGGAAAGTTTCGGACGAGGAGCCGTTTTCTGCGCTCGTTTTCAAGATAAGGACCGATGAACATATTGGGAAGCTCACCTATATCCGCGTGTACAGCGGTGTCGCGAAAGCGGGCGTTCAGGCGCTCAATGCTACGACCAATCAAAAAAAGCGCCTCGGCAAGCTCGTCCAGATGCATGCGAATAAACGTGAGGAGCGGGACGCGATATATTCCGGCGACATAGCAGCGGTCGTAGGGCTCAAAAAGGCGAGCACGGGGGACACACTTTGTGATCCCAAGCATCCGATTCTGCTCGAGACGATGCAATTCCCGGAGCCAGTGATCTTTGTCGCAATCGAACCTAAAACGAAGAGCGATCAGGACAAGCTCTCCACCGCAATGGATAAGCTTGGCGAGGAAGATCCGACTTTTCGTGTGAAAGTGGACGAGGAGACGGGCCAGACGATCATCTCGGGCATGGGAGAGCTGCATCTAGAGATTCTCGTCGACAGGATGCTCCGTGAGTTCAGGGTCGGTGCGAATGTCGGCCAGCCTCAAGTGGCGTACAAAGAGTCAATCGTTGGTGAGGCGGACGCGGAGGCCAAGTTCATCAAGCAAACCGGAGGTCGCGGCCAGTACGGGCACGTGGTGATTCACGTAGAGAGGAATCCGAGCGGGGATGACTTCGTATTCGAAAATAAAATCGTAGGCGGCACGATCCCCAAGCAATTTATTCCGTCGGTCGAGCAGGGGATAAAGGATGCAATGTCTAGCGGCATGCTCGCAGGCTACCCCGTTACAGGGGTCAAAGTGACGTTGCTCGATGGCTCGTACCACGAAGTGGACTCGAGTGAAATCGCATTCAGGATGGCTGGTTCAATGGCACTCAAGGATGCATTAGGGAAAGCCAGTCCCGTCTTGCTCGAGCCGATCATGGATGTGGAAGTAATCGTCCCCCAGCAGTATATGGGCGATGTAATATCGGATTTGAACACCAGGCGGGGGAAAGTTGAGGGAATGTTCCATCGCTCAGACGCTCGGGTTGTTGCTGCGCGCGTTCCGCTCAGTGAACTTTTCGGATATGCGACAACGCTTAGATCTCTGACTCAAGGTCGGGCTGTGTACTCAATGCAGTTTTCCAAATATGAAGAACTTCCCAAGCACATTGCCGATGAATTCGTGAACAAGTTTCATGGCAAGCTCGCAAGGAATTGATAAGGAGGAGAACGGATGGCCAGGAAGAAATTCGAGAGGACGAAGCCGCATATAAACGTAGG
>WVZY01000036.1:321-1120 GCA_011772205.1 Candidatus Latescibacterota bacterium | reverse complement strand
TTCACCAAAGCAGCAGCGGACCCACCGGGTCACCCTTCAACTGCCCTCTGGCCGCTGCAGCTAGAATATAAAGAGAAAGCAGGACACAGGAACAGGAACTTAAAACGACTTGATTTTTCCGAAGAAACCCGAGCATGGAAGGCTCAACCGTTTACCCAAAGCAGATCAAATCCAGGCCGAACGATCCTTAGTGAACCGCCACCTCCCTCAGCAAGGAAATCTCGTCCAAAGCCTTTCCCGCTCCCATCACGACCGCCGTCAACGGATCATCGGCAAGCATGACCGGCAACCCTGTCTCTTCCCTCAGGAGCACATCCAGATTCCGTAGCAGCGCGCCGCCCCCCGCAAGGACAATGCCCCGGTCCACGATGTCGGAAGCCAACTCCGGTGGGGTTCTTTCCAAAGAAATTCGCACCGCCTCTACAATCTGATTGATGGGCTCCAGGAGCGAATCGCGAATCTCCTCATCCGTGATAACCACGGTCTTAGGGACCCCCGCCACGAGATCCCGGCCTTTGATCTCCATGGTCTGGATCTCGTCGCCCGGATAGGCGGAACCGATCGTGATCTTGATCAGCTCGGCCGTTCTTTCCCCAACCAACAGGTTATACTTTCTCTTGATGAACTGAGCGATCGCTTCATCCATCTTATCCCCACCCACCCGCACGGAGCGTGAAAAGACAATCCCCGAAAGGGAGATGACAGCGACCTCGGTCGTACCGCCACCGATGTCAACGATCATGTTTCCCGTCGGCTCGGTGATTGGGAGTCCGGCCCCGATGGCGGCCGCCATCGGCTC
>WVZY01000036.1:0-220 GCA_011772205.1 Candidatus Latescibacterota bacterium | reverse complement strand
GTGGACTTTCTGTATAAAGTAGCGAAGCATCGCTTCGGTAATCTCAAAGTCGGCGATCACCCCGTCTTTCAGCGGCCGGATCGCGACGATGCTGCCGGGGGTCCTCCCGAGCATCTTCTTGGCTTCGGCCCCGACAGCAAGGACCCGTTTTCCTGCGCGCTCGTTTTTCTGTTGGACCGCAACCACGGACGGCTCGTTGCAGACGATTCCTTCGTTTTTG
>WVZY01000078.1:350-1228 GCA_011772205.1 Candidatus Latescibacterota bacterium | reverse complement strand
GACAGCTCGTAATCGTGATCCATCTTGATCGCATCGAAGGGACAATATTCCGCACAAAACCCACAATTCATGCAGATATCGACATCGATATAGAACTCGAGCGGCTCTGGGACCGGCCGTCCGGTCTCAGGATCTTCCGTCCGCACGATCCAGATACACTGCGGCGGGCATACCTTTGCACAGATCCCACAAGAAGTACACCGATCCAGTTGTTTGCCCTCTTCGTCAACATCATAGAGGAGAAAAGGGATATATCGGAACTCTTCAGGAACCGGGAGCTTTTCTTCCGGATATTGGACCGTAAAAATGCCTTTTGTATCCGCGCTCCTGCGCCGCTCGACACCCTCGCGGGTGTAATAGCGGCGACCGAGCCATTGTATGTCGTCCACATAGCTTTCGACAAAATGTTTTAAGGTAACCCAAAGCCCTCTTGCAATCCCTTTTCCATACATGGTTTGAAACTCCGTTAACCCGCTGCGCAAATTTTCGCAGTCAGAGAAAAAATTCTGGGATTTCCCGGGCGGCCGTGTTGATCGGCTTGGTCGGCGGCCATGCTATCGGTCCGTTTCGCCCAGGACAATATCGATCGATCCAAGGATCGCCACCACATCAGCCACCTTTTGGCCGTTGCACATGGTAGCCATCGCCATCAGGTTGATGANNCATCAGGTTGATGAAGGACGGCGCCCGGATATGATAGCGCCAGGGATTTGGCTTACCATCAGAGACCACATAAAAGCCCAGTTCGCCTTTCGGGTTCTCAACCCGTCCGTACGCCTCACCGGGCGGCACCCGAACCTGGTACAGTTGCCTGCCCGTAATGATCTCACCCTCCGGGATATCGCGCACAGCTTGTTGCAAGATGCGCACACTCTCGC
>WVZY01000078.1:0-298 GCA_011772205.1 Candidatus Latescibacterota bacterium | reverse complement strand
TCATACACATCGCCGTGGTACCTGACGGCCACGTCGAAATCGAATCGGTCGTAAATCCCATAGGGATCTGCACGGCGCACGTCATACGGCACGCCAGAGGCACGCAGAACAGGCCCGGCCGTCGAAAAGGCGATCGCCTGTTCCGGTGTCAATATGCCAACCCCTTCGCAACGGGTGCGGACGATCTCATTATTGGTCAGATAGGCATCTAATTCATCAATTTTGCGCGGCAACCGTTCATAAACCAGCCGATGGATTTGCTCCAACGTACCCGCCGGCAGATCGCGCGCCAACCCCC
>WVZY01000005.1:897-1153 GCA_011772205.1 Candidatus Latescibacterota bacterium | reverse complement strand
TGGCGTAAAAGCCTCCTGCATGTGAGCCACTGTCAACTTCGAGTTGGTGGGAAGGCGCGGGAGGAAGACAGAGACGAGAGATAGAGACAGTGTCATCTGTCGCCGCCTAAGCCAGGAGACCTATCCGTTCCGCCTCAACAACCATCCCCTTTCGCGGGAAAAGGAGGTTTTCATGATCACGCTTTTACGGATTTCCCTCATTTTCTTCTTGTTCCCATCTGTCTCGTTTGCCGCTCAACCCCAGCAGGAAGGAGAA
>WVZY01000005.1:378-770 GCA_011772205.1 Candidatus Latescibacterota bacterium | reverse complement strand
AGGTTTCAACGGCCAACCCGTAACGGCGACTAGCGTGTTCGTTGATGGAGTCAGAGTCAATGAACCGGACTTCAACACGATCAATTTCGATCTCATTCCGATCGAAGACATCGAACGCATCGAGATCATGCCGGGCACCGCCACCGTTTTCGGCCGAAACGCCCTCGGCGGGGTCATCAACCTCACCACCAAGCGCGGCCGAACAGACAAGCCGCATTTTAGCTTCGATATCGGCGGCGGCAGTTTCGGCCGCCAGAAATATTCGTTAAATACCGACGGACCAGTCCCCATCGCCAAGAACCTCGACTACTATTTTGGTGTGACTCGTGAACTGACCCAGGGATTTCGTGAGGATTCCGGCGGCCGCATCACGAGAATATTCGGCAAGCTCG
>WVZY01000005.1:0-318 GCA_011772205.1 Candidatus Latescibacterota bacterium | reverse complement strand
GAGATTTTTACGACGGAGATCTGCATCAACTCGCCTTGAACGTGCGCCAAAAACTACCGGCAGGATTTTCCTTGGCGGCAAACGGCTTTTTTCGCCGCAACGATTTAAACACGTTTGTCAACTTCGACCGGGGCGATGGGACCTGTCCGAAATGCGAGTCGCGCCTTTTCACGGAGATCCGCTCCGGAGGTGGAACTTTGCAGTTGACCCACGAGGCGGCGGTCTTCAAAAAGAAAAATCTTTTCACTCTCGGTGCCGAATACACCCGTAATCAGTTTGACATTCAGAACTCAGGCGATTTCTTCGGTCCGTTTTTGA
>WVZY01000046.1:1369-1593 GCA_011772205.1 Candidatus Latescibacterota bacterium | reverse complement strand
CTGTCGCGTCTCACTTACTTTCTGGTCAAGATCCTCACGGTCTCGAGCAATGCGGTCTTGTGGATCTTCGGCGGCAAGGACGCCGAGCGGGCCAGTTTCATCTCCGTGGAAGAGGTCAAGTCCTTGATCCGGGAGGGCGCCGCCAAAGGTATTTTTAATGAAACGGAAAAAGAGCTGATTCATAGCGTGTTCGAATTCGTCGATACCCCGGTCAAGGCGGTCAT
>WVZY01000046.1:1077-1268 GCA_011772205.1 Candidatus Latescibacterota bacterium | reverse complement strand
GTCTACGAAGGAGAAATGGACCACGTCATCGGGATTCTCTACAACAAGGATATTTTTCGCGCCCTGCAGGAAAAAGAGGATTTCCGCATCCGGGACCACCTCCACCCCCCGTTTTTTGTTCCAAGCTCCCTCCCGATCAGCGAACTGCTCAAACAAATGCAGCGGCGCAGAATCGCCATGGCGATGGTGGT
>WVZY01000046.1:0-990 GCA_011772205.1 Candidatus Latescibacterota bacterium | reverse complement strand
CCCGATGGCTCTATGGTCATTCAGGGCTCGATCCTGCTCAAAGATCTCAAGTCGGATTACGGACTGCCCTTCGAAGAGTCTCCCGATTACCTCACGCTGGCGGGGTTCGTCCTAGCCAAGCTGAAGCGAATACCGCGCGGCGGAGAGAGAGTGGAACACAACGGTTATCGGCTGACGATCGTCGATATGGAAGGTCGGCGCATCCTCAAGGTCAAACTCGAGGAAGCCAAGAGGGACTAGCGTCGTCTCAGGCGCCGAGTTGGGCCGTCCGCGAAACCGCCTCGCGCGATCGACGCGTGGCCCGTTCTCAATAACACCGTATCTCGATTTCGTTTCCCTCCGGGTCGAGAAAGTAAACGGAGGTGGCCCGGCCCCTGGCGCCCCAACGAGAGATGGGGCCCTGCCGGATCGAAACGTTGTGCTCTCTCAAATAGTCAACGATCCCCGAAAAATCTTCCTTTTCCACCACCAGGCAAAAGTGATTGAGATTGCCCTCCGCCTTCTCTCCGGCCGGAGGCGATCGGGTATCGGCCTTAACCGGATTGAGGTCGATCAGGGTGTGTTCGTTGATGCGGACCGAGGGAAAGCCCACCTTTCCGTCTTTAAATTCTTGTATCCGCTCTCCCTTGAGTCCCAAGATCCCGGTGTAAAAATCGAGGGTCCGGTCAATATTTTTCACGTTGAGGACGATATGGTCCAGTTCGGTGATCCGAAGGACTCTCATACATCACCTCTGCGGCTCCGAGAGGGAACGATCAATCTAACGAGCCGCTACAGATCGTCTTGAGCTCGCGCAAAAGCGCCTGGGTCTCCCCGGGCGTGCCGACGCTAATTCTCAAGCTATCTCTGAGTCCCGCGAGGTCAAAATAACGCACGAGGATCTTGCGTTTCTTCAGCTCATCGTAAACCGGTCGCAGGTTTTGGCCTTTTCTCCGAGCCATTACAAAATTGGCGTGGGATGGATAGACTTCGAAGCCGATCTTTTCGAGC
>WVZY01000066.1:3857-4104 GCA_011772205.1 Candidatus Latescibacterota bacterium | reverse complement strand
GCCCAGTGATTCCGAACAACGCTTGCACCCTCCGTCTTACCGCGGCTGCTGGCACGGAGTTAGCCGGTGCTTCCTTTGAAGGTACCGTCAACTCCCGAGATTATTCACCCCGGAAGTGTTCTTCCCTTCCGACAGGGCTTTACGACCCGAGGGCCTTCATCACCCACGCGGCGTTGCTGGGTCAGGCTTTCGCCCATTGCCCAAGATTCCCCACTGCTGCCTCCCGTAGGAGTCTGGGCCGTGTCTC
>WVZY01000066.1:3563-3761 GCA_011772205.1 Candidatus Latescibacterota bacterium | reverse complement strand
CTACCAACTAGCTAATGGTGCGCAGGCCCATCTCTAAGTGATAGCTTGCATGCAGAGGCCACCTTTTACCACTGGAGCCGAAGCCCCTGTGGTCTTATCCGGTATTAGCCCGCCTTTCGACAGGTTATCCCAGTCTTAGAGGTAGGTTACCTACGTGTTACTCACCCGTTCGCCACTTTACTCATTCCCGAAGGAACT
>WVZY01000066.1:0-3489 GCA_011772205.1 Candidatus Latescibacterota bacterium | reverse complement strand
GGCTGAGGATTGACTGAATGAAAATTGATAGCCGTACCTCAAATGAATAGGTTTTACGGGAACCCAAACCGTCTTTGCCAATAAAAGGCAAATGCTACTATTTAGTTTTCAAAGACCAGAAATGGTTCACCCAGAAGGGGCAAACGTTTTTTATAATTTATAGACCGGTGTTTGTCAAGCGAATATCCGCACTTTCACCCCCCAAAATTACCCATCCGCTTCAGCAATACGGCTTTTTCCCACCTCGATAATGCGGTGGAGCTTCTTCCGGAACTGGAAGGCCACGTCCTCGATGACATTTCCATCCACCCGGACAGCCCGTTGACCGATCAGTCTCCTTGCCTCACCCTTGGATTTGGCAAAACCCAGGCTGACTAGCAATTCAACGATAACTAGCTGTTCTGGCGGGGAAAAACGCTTGCGAATATCTTTCGGAACCATCCTCTTCTGATGGCGGGTCTCAAAATAACCCTGCGCTGTTTGAGCAGCTTTGTCGCTGTGAAAGCGCTTGACGATCTCGTACGCCAGCGCCTTTTTTACTTCCATTGGATGGGCCGACCCGGCAGCCACCTGCTTTTTTTGTGCATCAATCTCATCGATACTTCTGTCACTCAACAACTCATAGTAACGCCACATCAGGTCATCAGAGATGGACATCAACTTGCCGAAGATCTCTTCCGGCGGCTCGCTGATACCAATATGGTTGTTTAGAGACTTGCTCATCTTCTGCACGCCATCGGTTCCTTCCAGTAGCGGCATGGTCAAAACCACCTGCGGCTCCTGCCCGTAGTCCCGTTGCAGCTCACGTCCAACCAACAGATTGAAGCGCTGGTCGGTGCCACCCAATTCCACGTCCGCCTTGAGCATAACGGAGTCGTATCCTTGGATCAACGGATATAGAAATTCATGTATACCGATGGGCTGCTGACTCTGGTATCGCTGCTTGAAATCCTCGCGCTCGAGCATGCGTGCGATGGTGTATTTTGCGCTGAGTTGAATCAACCCAACCATGTCCAACTTTTCCATCCAACGGCTGTTGAACTCTACAATCGTCTTACTTGGATCCAGGATCTTGAAGATCTGCTCCTTGTATGTCTCAGAGTTTTGCTTTACCTGTTCGCGGGACAGTTGCTTGCGCGTTTCCGACTTACCCGACGGGTCTCCGATCATTCCCGTGAAGTCCCCGATGAGGAACACCACCTGGTGCCCCAGATCCTGAAAGTGCTTCATCTTCTGGATGAGCACCGTATGACCAAGGTGGAGGTCCGGAGCCGTGGGGTCAAATCCGGCTTTTACTACCAGGGGACGCTTCTTGGATATCTTGGCCCGGAGCTCTTCTTCATCGACGATTTCAACGGAACCACGCCGGATGGTTTCTAATTGATCTTTTCGATCCACCCTCAACCGCCCTTTTTCTTCCACGGCACTCGAATGCGCCGGATACTTTTCGCCTTGCCACTCTCCTCGTCAACGTCCAATATGACACCCTGCAAAACCACGTTCTCTCGAGCCACTTCAAACCGATAGGGGAGCTGGCTCAAAAACCCCTCAAGAACTCCTTCCTTCTCCATGCCAATTACAGAATCCAGGGGACCGCACATTCCCAGATCCGTAATGTACGCGGTACCGCCCGGAAGGATTCGTTCATCGGCCGTCTGCACATGTGTATGAGTGCCATAAACCAGGGAAACTTTACCATCCAGAAACCATCCCATGGCCATCTTTTCTGATGTGGCTTCAGCGTGCATATCCACGAGAACGACTGGAGAATAGTCCCGGTGTTCCTGGAGAATTCTTTCGACACACCGGAACGGGTCCTCGAGGTTCCGCATGAAAACTCGGCCTTCGAGATTGATGACGAGCACACGAAATCCCCCCGGACCCTCCCATTCGTACCAACCGCGCCCCGGGCTACCTGCAGGGTAATTTGCCGGGCGGAGAAGGCGCGGGTTTTCTTCCATGTAGGGGAAAATTTCCTTTTTCTTCCAGATGTGGTTCCCCGAGGTTAGGACATGGATCCCGCCGTTGAACAACTCCGAAGCGCTCTTAACATCCACACCCATACCCCCGGATGCGTTTTCCGCGTTGGCCAGGGCCAGGTCCACATTTTCATTGTGGATGAGCGACGGTACAAGCTCCCGTACGGCGCCACGACCAGGCCGCCCCACCACATCTCCTAGAACCAATACTCGCATAATGACTCGTGGTCGTGTTCGTGAAACGTGGTCGCATTTGAATCCGGTCAAGGATTCGAACACGGGGCACGATCACGAACACGTTGACCGACTATCTTGCGTAGTCCACCGTTCGAACCTCTCGAATGACCGTCACCTTGATCTGGCCCGGGTAGGTCATTTCGCTCTCGATCTTCTTCGCAACTTCGCGGGACATTTGAGCTGCTTGCTCGTCGGAAACGACATCGCTTTGAACAATGATCCTGACTTCCCTGCCGGCCTGAACGGCATAGGACTTCTCGACACCCGGGAAGGAATTGCTGATCCGCTCCAGCTCTTCCAATCGTCTAACGTAAGTCTCGATCATTTCGCGCCGTGCACCGGGACGTGCGCCCGATATCGCATCTGCAGCGTCCACTAAAGGTGCCAGGATGGTTTCCGCCTTCACCTCTTCATGGTGGGCGGCAATGGCGTTGACAATTTTCGGAGATTCACCAAACCTTCTTGCCAGTTCTCCCCCGATGATGGCGTGGGATCCTTCGACCTCGTGATCCACGGCTTTGCCGATGTCGTGGAGGAGCGCGGCACGCTTTGCCTGTTTCTCGTTCAGTCCCAACTCCGCCGCCATCACCCCACAAATAAAGGCTGCTTCGATGGAGTGAAGAAGGACGTTTTGGGCGTAGCTATACCGATACTTGAGCCGCCCCACCAGCTTGATAAGCTCGGGATGAATCCCGTGAATCCCCACGTCGAAAATCGCCTTTTGGCCGGCTTCGCGAATATCGTCGTCCAGTTCCTGCTCGCACTTGCGAACCACCTCTTCAATGCGGCCGGGGTGGATGCGACCATCGGAGATTAATTTTTCCAGGGACATACGAGCAATCTCCCGCCTAATGGGATTGTGTCCCGAAATAATCACCGACTCAGGAGTATCGTCGATAATCAAATCGATCCCCGTGGCTGCTTCCAGGGCTCGGATATTTCTTCCCTCGCGGCCGATAATTCTTCCCTTCAAGTCATCACTCGGTAATGGGACGACTGAAACGGTCCGTTCGGTAACAAAGTCGCCCGCCAGTCTTTCGATGGCAAGGGTAACAATCTTCTTTGACCTCTGATCGGCCTCTTCTTTGGCCTCTTCCTCAATCTGACGAATACGTTTCGCGGCCTCGTGCTTTGCCTCCTCGACCATCTGCTCGGTAAGGCTTTTTCTGGCCTCCTCCCGGCTCATCCCTGCCAACCTTTCCAACTGATTCCTGGCCTCTTCAATGAGTCGCTTCGACTCAGAATCCTTCTCGTTTACCGACTTTTCCTTCCC
>WVZY01000045.1:759-2143 GCA_011772205.1 Candidatus Latescibacterota bacterium | reverse complement strand
TTTACTCACGGCATTTGCAGAATACCATCTATCCGCTGATCGTGATTCTCTACGCCATGCCGAAGAGCGCCCTCGCTCCTCTGATGGTGATATGGATCGGCTATGGGATGCTTTCCAAAATGGCGATCTCGTTTCTCGTGGCTTTCTTCCCCATCGTCGTTAATACGGTCGTCGGCCTAAGGGAAGTCGAACCGGAGCTGCTGGATTTGGCGCGCATCAACCGGGCCTCTCAACTCGATGTTTTCACCAAGATCCGGCTTCCCAATTCACTGCCTTACATGTTCGCCGGAATCAAGGTTGCTCTCATCCTGTCTGTAACGGGAGCGATCGTCGCGGAGTTCGTCGCTGCCAACGAAGGATTAGGGTATTTGATTCTCCAAGCTCTTTATAGCCTGGATACGGCCCTAACTCTCGTTATCCTGCTTATTCTAGCTTTACTCTCCCTGGCTCTCTTTCTAACCGTGCAATTGCTGCAAAAGAAAATAGCCCCCTGGAGCGCCGAGGTGCGGCAGGTCGAGGGATCGTTCTAAGCCGGGTGGTTTTGAATAGAAACTCTTACCAACTCTAAGGAGGGAAGGACCAATGACATCAACTGCAAAACGACTGGTTTCGTATCTGGCAAAGGCTCTTTTGTCTGCGACCCTAATTTATTGGGTGAGCGGACCGGCATCTGTTGATGCCGGGGCGGCTCCTGAACCTTCAAAGATCGTTGTTCAACTGGACTTCATTATCGGTGGCAAACATGCCCCCTGGTTTGTCGCTCGCGATAAAGGTTTCTACTCCAAGCGTGGGCTCGCGGTCGAGATATTGGCGGGCAAAGGATCGGCGGATGCAGTTAGAGCAATCGGAGCGGGACTCGCGGACGTGGGCTTTGCCGATCTAGCGACGGCTATTGTTGCCAAGTCGAGGGGTGTTCCCGTGCAGGCCGTCGCTCAGTTGGGATATGTCCCGGTGACCTTACTGTGGAGCGATAAATCTGGCATTAAAAATTTGAAAGACCTCGAAGGTAAATCGTGGGCCATCAGCCCCGGCCAGGCGCAGTGGTTCTTGATGCCGGCCTTTTGCAAGATCAATCAGATCGATTTCAAGGCGATTAAGATTGAGAATACCGCCCCTCCTCTTCAGCCGGCCGCGCTGGTTACCGGCAGGGCAGATTTTATCGCGATGTTCCGCGCATCGAACGATGAGGTGGCCGAGGCGGCGGCCAAAAAGCAGGGGGTCAAGTTAACGCGGATCTATATGAAGGATAACGGGCTCGATATTTACGGGAGTTCCTTGATCGTTAGGGACGAGGACGTTAAGAGCCGACCGGATGTCATTCGTGCTTACGTCGAGGGTACCATGGAGGGGCTTCGATACACGCGCGAGCATTCGGAGGAGGCCC
>WVZY01000045.1:391-591 GCA_011772205.1 Candidatus Latescibacterota bacterium | reverse complement strand
TACTGAAAATTTTCAAGGGCGGCGCGAGAACCGTTCACTCCCTGGACCAGGTTTCCTTCGACGTCGAGGAGAGAAGTTTTCTTTCCATCGTCGGTCCCAGCGGATGTGGGAAGAGCACGCTTCTTAAAATCACGGCCGGTCTGCTTTCGGCGACCTCGGGAGAGGTCTCCGTCGATGGAAGACGCGTCGAGGCGCCGCTG
>WVZY01000045.1:0-273 GCA_011772205.1 Candidatus Latescibacterota bacterium | reverse complement strand
TTTGCCAAGCTGGAGCGGGAGCGTTACCTCGAGACCGCGCGGTCGCTCATTCATCTCGTCGGCTTGCAGGAGTTCGAGGAGATGTATCCCTTCGAGCTGTCCGGCGGAATGCAACAGCGGGTTTCCCTGTGCCGAGCGCTGGTCACCGACCCTCGTTTGCTGCTGATGGACGAACCTTTCGGCGCGCTCGACGCCATGACGCGCGACGAATTGGATATCGAACTTCTCAAGATTTGGGAGGAGAAAAAAAAGACCGTGCTCTTTGTGACTCAT
>WVZY01000061.1:2514-2853 GCA_011772205.1 Candidatus Latescibacterota bacterium | reverse complement strand
TGATCGCACAGAGTCAATATCGTTTGCTTCTCCGCCTCCACCATCCGAAGAGCTCCCTCGAACGCCAGATAGAGAACCGCGCCCCGAGCAAATTTGGCCGAGCTATCGCCGTAATCTACGAGCGCCGGTCTCAGACCGGCGGCGAAAATCTTTTGAATCGTCGCAAAGCCCCGTTCAAAAGAAGCGAAGCGGATCGCATGAAGGGAGCGCCTCTCGGGTATTGGAAAGACTCGAACGGTCGCCTCGGTAATGATTCCGAAGCAGCCCTCCCCTCCGATGAAGAGATGCTTCAGGCTGATTCCTGTAGAAAATTTAGGCACCGGGCGGGTCCGCAGCACT
>WVZY01000061.1:2187-2398 GCA_011772205.1 Candidatus Latescibacterota bacterium | reverse complement strand
CTTGGACCCGCGCCATGCGAGACTCCGGGTCGATCTCCAAGATATTGTCCATCGCGCGAAGATCGATTACGATTCCTCGGTGAAGCGAGAGCGCTCCTCCCATAAGTCCAGAGCCGCCTCCGAAGGGAACGATGGGCACTTTTTCTCGATTGGCTAAGATGACGACGCGGCGGACTTCGTCGGTTGATTTCGGCAAGAGCGCGCAGAGGGG
>WVZY01000061.1:0-2104 GCA_011772205.1 Candidatus Latescibacterota bacterium | reverse complement strand
TCCTGCAACGCGACCCACGTGGTGGAAAAATTTAATAGCTGAGTTAGGATATATAGCCTAAAGCAGGGCGATGAGAAAGCCGCAGAAGATCGTGGTCTTACTTATCACGTTGGTCTTTTTCCGCTGCACCTCTGAAAAAATTTCCGCAGCCGAGCCCCAGCCCGACCTCGCCACGCAAGCCGCCGAAGAGCTTTACAATACGGGCTACCTGCTGACGATGCTAGGCCAATACGAACAAGCGATCCAACTGCTCGAACAGTCGTTGGTCATCAAGCCCACGGCAGAGGCGTACACTTATCTGGGCTGGACTTACAGCCACATGGGCAATCTCAAGCGCGCCATCGAAGAGGCGAAAAAAGCCATTCGCATCGACCCCGATTTTGGCAACCCCTACAATGACATCGGGGTCTACCTTATCGAACAGGGCAAGGAAGACGAAGCCATTCCTTATCTGGAAAAGGCACTGGCCGCGAAGAGATACTGCTGTTATCAGTTTCCCCACTACAATCTGGGAAGGATCTATCTGAAAAAGAAGATGTACGACCGGGCCAGAGAAGCATTCAAAAAATCTCTGGAGGTTGACCCCACCTATGCTCCGGCCCGCGAGGCTCTAGAAATTCTCAAAGAGGTGGGCTTGGAGAGGACTTGAAGGGCAGAATACGATGTTGGCTTTGAGCTCTTTAGGGTTCCTTGCGGGCCACTTCGATCCCGTCCCGTTGTAACAGGGCCATCCGACTCTCGCGCAGGCTCACGAACTGTTCCAAATCGGCGCCGCGCAACTGCTCGAGCTTCGGAATCCGCAAGGCAAGAAAATTGATTTTTTCACCCCGCCGCAGCATCTCGAAGTGGAGGTGAGGGCCTGTGGCATGACCGGTCTGCCCGACGTATCCCACGACTTGACCTTGGTTGACCTGCCTTCCCTTNNCATAGCCGCCCTGCCACCCGGCGAAGGTCACGCGCCCGTGGCCGATGGCGACGACGGGGGTGCCGGTGGGCGCTGCATAGTCGATGGCCCGGTGCGGACGAACCGTCCGGGAAATCGGGTGCCTCCGATTGAGACTATAAGACGAAGAGATTCTTCGATAGCTCAGGGGGGCCCGCAGAAAAGCTCTTCGCATCGCCCGCCCATCGCTGTCATAATAGTCTCCCTTACCGTCTTTACCCACATGGTAAAAAGCGCGAAACGGCTCCTTATCCGCTTCCAGCTCCGCGACCAAAATATTGCCCGGCTCCCGGCGTCCATCCGTGTACCGGATCTCCTCGAGAACCACTGCAAAAGCGTCCCCGCGCCTGAAATCGGAGAAAAAATCGACGTCGTATTCAAAAATAGTCGCCAGTTCCAAGATCTGTTGAGGCGAAAGACCGGCTGCGGTCCCGCTGAGGTAGAGGTTATCGTTGANNAGATTATCGTTGATCGTGCCTCGAAAAAGCTTCTTTTCGCGCACAAAGGGAATATCGGTCCGTTCGGCCGACCACCCGTCCGAGCTGGACATCACCCGAACGAGCATGCTCTTGAGTACATATTCCAGCCCGCGAACCGCGCTCGTTTGGGGATCGAGCATCAACTGAAGATTCTCTCCTTCCCGCATCTTTCTCGGGTTGAAAAAAGGCCGGACCTTTTCGATCAACGAGTGCGCAGAGGTCAGGTCGAGACCATGGCGCGTCAGGACGTTGAGCAGAGTGTCGCCCCGTCTGAGCGTGACATCGATACTGCGAAACACCGGCAAAGGNNACACCGGCAAAGGGGAGGAGACTGCGTCCACATTTTCTGATTTTACTTGTAGCTCCTGCAGCGGCTGGCGCGCACTGCCCTGCGGAGCCTTCCGCGCCGTTGTTCCGTCGGGATTGGGCGAGATTTCACGACTCGCGAGATCGGTTCCAACTCCCGGTTTTATAAAGATCACCGGAGGAGTTAAGAGGATCGCGATCGGGACCACGAGCCCGACCGCCAGCCGACCCGGATTCCAAGCAGAATTCTCATCGGAAAGACCTAAAAATTTACTCCACAACCTTTTCACGAACTCTTGCCTTACCAAAAAATACTCTATGTTCTTATAACATCTTCGCCCATGGGTCAAAAGAAAAACGCTCTTTGTTTTAAAAT
>WVZY01000038.1 GCA_011772205.1 Candidatus Latescibacterota bacterium | reverse complement strand
CGTTGCCTGTAGCAGGCGGATCGACTGAAGGTGAAGGAGCTCAAGGCGAGGGTGGAGAGATAACAAAAGAAGAAGACACGAAGCTACCTCTCAAATATGAGCTGTCCTACAACTATCCGAATCCATTCAATCCTGTAACCACGTTGAGATATGACGTCCCATCCCCAGGAAGCGTGGTGTCGATTGTTATTTATAACATCAAGGGGCAGGCAGTTAAGAGGCTTATGAATCAGTACAAAGCGCCCGGATTTCATTCTATTGCATGGAATGGAAAGGATGATAGGGGAGAGAGTGTTGCGAGTGGCATCTATTTCGTCCAAATGAAAGCGGAAGGTTTTAGGCAAACACGAAAGCTTGTTCTATTGAAATAAACAATCAAGGGAGGAACCAAAAATGTTCAGAAGAATGTCAATTATCATTGTAAGCGTGTTCGTTGCGATCCTAATGATCTATTCGACTGCTAATTCAAGGAGAACATCAATCTATATCGATGAGGCTGATCTTGCCACGTATGACCCGATTGATACGACACTGGGGGATTATTATGTTTTGGACTTCCAGGCCCCCCAGAATATCACAGCAAACGAGTTAGAATTTGCTTTCCTTGAGCTAATTGTTGATGCCTCGGCCATCGAGAAGAATGGATATCTCAATGGAACCCCTTTACTGGAAGTGTATGCACTAAAAAGCGAATTCGCGGGAGAACTCGATCCAGACCAGTTTGAACTTCAGGCAATGCCAATGGTGAGGAACGTTGTCTTGGGAGAAGATAGGCGCGTGGTCATAGATATTACTGAGGTTGTCCGGTCATATATCGTTAATCCGGCGAAAAATCATGGATTAATATTTGGTTCCTTAACCGGGTCTCGAGATGGGATATTTGATATTCAGAGAAATAAATTTGAACAAGCAGGAGTTGCTAAGATCTCTTTTTTTATTCGAGAATAATCGTCTACTTCTTCACTGAGCTGATTGATGCAAAATCTGAAATAGCCTTTCTTAAACTGATTCTCATCTGAAAATCCATCTGTAAGTTCGAGCCCAAATCCTAATCAAAA
This sequence comes from Candidatus Latescibacterota bacterium, assembly GCA_011772205.1. Taxonomy (GTDB): domain Bacteria; phylum Krumholzibacteriota; class Krumholzibacteriia; order WVZY01; family WVZY01; genus WVZY01. The sequence goes on along the minus strand of WVZY01000038.1, from coordinate 4,766 downwards.
TCTCGATATTAGCCGAGGAGTCCGCACGGAGGAGGTAGTTTCCAGAGTTTTTCGCACTTTCTTCTTTTGGTGATCCCCAATCTGGTCGTGTTGTAAAGCACTGATCAACTAGACCTGGAAGGAGGATCACCTTCTCTTTTGTCAATGTGCGAAAAATATCCTACGTTATAAGCGCGACGGTGCCGATCTCGTTCTCGACCGACGCCGCCAGGGGCAACAACCCGACGTCGTCGCAATCGCTCCAAACGCCCAGCATAGGCTCTACAAAAAGTTCCGGCGTCTTCGACCATCGCAAACATCGCCATGTGGCCATCACCGCCATTGCCAGAGAGCTATGTGGATTTGTTTGGGCCATTTCAAACGCAGCGCCTCAGCTCACAACGAACTGAGGCGCGTTGATAGATGATCGTCGAGAGGAGAGCCCCGATTGGAGAATCCTCTTATGAAGTATGCAGTAGGGGTTATGCCCTAACCCGCGAGACTAGAAAGAGGCAGCTCCGGAGGAACACGTGTGCATGCGGTAGCCAACCCGCAGATATCAGTCTGATGATCGTCTGCAACTGCTCTCGACCAAACAAAACGGAGGTTGACACAGCCGCTTCCATATCATTTCAGGAGAACGAGCTTTCGTGTCTGGCTGAAACCGGGCGTAACGAGTTGGCAGAAGTAAACTCCCGATGCTAGGCGCTCGCCTTTGTCGTTGCGGCCGTCCCAACGTGCGATGCGTCCTTCCGCGCGGGGGTGCTGAACCTCATTCACGAGCGTTCTCACACGCTGTCCGACCACATTGTAGATCGCAAGTGTGACCAAACCGGATTCGCCCGTACGATAACGAATCGTCGTGCTCGGGTTGAACGGATTTGGGAAGTTCTGATCGAGGGCGCTGGTGACGCTCGGCAATTGATTACCGACGCTGGTGCCGATTGGTCGCGTGCCCTGGCTCAGATATGTTTTGTTCTCTCCGTAAATGTCCAGACTCCCGTCGTTGTTGACATCCGCGAAGGTAACGTTCAGACCCAGCACCTTGACCGCATGCGGGAGCTCGACAAGAAGGTCCGACGCGTTCGAAAACGCGCCTCCCGAGTTCAAGAGCAGCGATCCGTCCGTGGCCACCACATCCAACCACCCGTCGTTGTTGACATCGGCGACGTCCATTTCAGAATCATTGGGGAGCCAGCCCACCTCGGACGTTACCTCCTGAAACGTCAGGTTGCCGTCGTTGCGATAGAGGCGGGAGGGTTCGTATATGTACTGCATGAAGAACAGATCCTCATCCCCATCGTTATCGTAGTCGAAGATCGCGGCATCCACCCCATGGCCAACTGCCCAGTTTCGGTTGAGCAAAGTGAAGGTTCCGTCTCCGTTATTGATAAACACCGTCGCTTGGCGTTGCCAGTGCGTCAGCACGACATCGGGGTAACCATCACCGCTCAAGTCTCCCGACGTAAGTGACTGAGTGCTTCCGTTGTCAGTGATTCCCGAAGTAGCAGTGACGTCCGTGAAGAATCCCGATCCATCGTTCTCGATGAGGGTTTCTTGTCCCGGGGATAAGATGAGCACGTCGATATCACCGTCTTTTTCCTTGTCGAATGCAATCGTGTGCGTGTACGTCGTAATCGATCCAAGTCCGGAGGTTTCGCTGACATCCGTAAAAACACCTGTCCCGTCACCAGCCAGTAATTGCCCCGGCTCGTTTGAATAAGACACAAAGAGATCGGAGTGGTCGTCCCCGTTGAAGTCCTCACACACCGCCCACGTTGGGTTCGTCCGCCCACCGAAAGAAGAAGATGCACCGATTTCGGTAAAAAGGCCCGATCCGTCGTTCTGCCACAACTCGACCCGCGACCCGAATTTTACGATGTCGACATCTCCATCGTCGTCGAAATCGTATGGGAGCCCATAGGTTGGGATCGTCGAGTTGAAGCGAAAAACAGGATCATCCGTGACCTGCACGGTACGCAACAGTGTGTCGTTGTCAGGATACGCGTCGACCCAGTTCTGCCCCGAGAGATCTCGAAACGCGAACTCGAACACCACATCGCTCGAGTGATAGATGTTGATTGGATGCAGCGTCAGTGTTCGAGATTCGTCGGCAGGCAAGTCAATGACGTCCCGTGCAGAGAAATATCCTCCCGGCTCGCCTGCGACGGTTAGTGTAACCTCAGTACTGGCCGATGAATCGCCAAAGTTGTGTACGAGAACTTCGGGTGTGACGGGGAGTCCGCGTGTGACCAAGGTGCGCGGCCACACAACATCGAGAATCGCCATGTCATCCGGTATCGGTGGATGAGTGGCCACGATGATGAAGCGCTCAATGTCGAAGTATATATCGCGGTAGGAGTGGGCCCACGCATAGACCTCATAGTCGTCGTACGACGCCAGCCGGGCGACCGCGTCTGTGTCCTGCACCAGCGCCCATGCTTCCTCCACGTCCGTGGGCCACATGATTCCTGGGCTCACAAGAGTGTCTGGCCCCGGGTTCATATATCCGTGCTCGAGCGTTACGGACATCAGCGAGTCGGGGGGATACTCGAACGCTCCCGTCCCCATCCACCAAGACGTCGCCCGCAGAATGCGCTGCCCGGTCAGTCGGCTCGTCACGTCGACCCAGCCGAAGTCAGAGGGCAACTCGAAGTCGTAGTATATATTGACTCGCCTCGTGTAGCCGGGTTGCGGCAGAGATTTGCGAAGCGGCTGGCTGAACTCGTAGAACCCGATCAGACTGTCGTTATCGTAGCCAAAGCGGAATACCAGGAAATGCACGTCGGGGATGGTCGTGACCGCGCCGCTTTGTGGAGCGGAATGTATGCCACCCCCAGCCAGCCCGGAGGCTGAATGACCTTCTGCGGCGCAAAGGGACAGGAAGGCAAGGAAGAGAGCGATTGTGAACGCAACTCCCCTCCGGGAGCGCATCTCGACTCCGTTCCGGAGGCACGCGACTGGGTGTCTCCATCTAGCTCGTTGGTCGCATTGTAATCATATGTCTGCATACTTGGTATGTCAACCTGCAGCTTCTGAAAACTACGTCCGCATTGCCATTCTTGCACTTAGGGGCCTTCTCCGAGCTCCGCAAATCAACCAAAAAACTGAGACAGACTAGTAAGAGGCATTATGGGGATATGGCGTCCGCTGAATTAAAAAAGTGGCGTTCTCCAATAGGTGAGGGCACAATTTCATTGACTCTCGAAACTAAACCCTCAACCGAGAAGGAGAACGCCTATGGACAGGTATATAGGGTTGGACGCCCACTCGTCAAGCTGCACGATGGCTATTGTCGGGCACAACGGCAAGCGCCTGCAGTCACAGGTCATCGAGACGAATGCTCAAGCTCTGATCAACTTTCTTCTTACCATTCCTGGGAATCGTCATCTTTGTATCGAGGAGGGCACGCACGCCAACTGGCTCTACGAAGTGCTTTCCCCTCATGTAGGAGAAATAGTTGTTGCCCGAGTCAGGGAGAGCCGGGGGCCGAAGAGCGATCAGATCGACGCCTTCGACTTGGCCGAGAAGCTACGGATCGGTGCAATCAAAACTCGGATTTACAAGAAGCGAGCGACCTTCGGACGGTTAGCCGAGCTAAGCCGGGCTTACACGGTCCTTGTGAACGACACGGTTCGGGTGAAAAACCGGCTCAAGTGCCTGTATCGATCGCGCGGTGTCAGCGTTGGCGGAACAGGCGTGTATGCACCCGCGACTCGAGAAGAGTGGGTTCGAGAATTACCGGTCAAAGTTCGTTTCCGAGCCGAGCTGCTTTACCAACAATGCGATGGGTTAAGCAAGCTGCGCCAGGTCGCCGAAAAGGAGATGCTTGGCGAAGCTCGCAAACATGCGATCTATCACATTTTGAAAACATGTCCGGGTATGGGCAGGATCCGAACTGCCCAAATGCTGCCGATCGTGGTCACTCCCTATCGGTTTACGAACAAGCGGTCTTTCTGGGCCTACAGTGGTCTTGCGGTTGTGATGCGCAGTTCGTCAGACTGGGTGCGTACACAGTACGGCGACTGGGTGAGAGCACCAGTCCAGCAGACCCGTGGCCTGAACCGCACCTGCAACCGCACGCTCAAGGCGATTTTCAAAGGCGCGGCTACTACGGTTATCGGGTGCGCGAAGGCCGAGCCGCTATACAACCACTACATGCAGTTACTGGAGAGTGGCACGAAACCGAATTTGGCGAAGCTTACGATCGCTCGTCAGATTGCTTCGATCATCCTTTCGATGTGGCGCTCAAGGGAGGTATACGATCCCAGAAAGCTGAAACGAAACACATAGCGCGTCTTCGGGTTGATCATGTTACTGGCGAAGGCGTCCGTCGGGGACGGCATCAAACCTGGAGACGAAATGGTTTTGGGGGAGAGCATCCAGGAGTAACCTGGTCCCGGGATAGACAACCGGAGTCCCTCGGAAGAGGCTATGCCCCCCCGGAGAACCGAACAAAGCAATGGGCCAAAGAGTCCCTGATAGAAGGGTGGTTCCCACCTATACGTGGAGAGCGTCAAGGCTTCAAGGTCTTCTGGGTTGCCGTGCGAAGACTCGGGACTACTCACCAGCAACGGAGGTATCTGTGGATTAGCCCTCGACCAAGCCAGCAATCTCTGTGTCGGCGAAGCCTGGGCCGATCTAGAAGACCAGTGAGCGCGGACGCTGGCTGCAAGACAACGAGTAGCGAGCGAATAGGAAAGGTGCGTCTTGACATCCTATCCCATAGAAGGGTTACTCCCGGGGAGCCAGATTATTTTAGGTAGAAAATAGGGTCCTTTGGTTAA
>WVZY01000070.1 GCA_011772205.1 Candidatus Latescibacterota bacterium | reverse complement strand
AACTCATTGCCTGGCAGTTGCGAGCTTCCGAGCGGAACCCGAGAATCGCTGGACCAATACACCGGAGGGGCGCTAGTTCCGAAACCGAAGAAATTGGCCCCCGATCGTCGCCCTCCCCGGAATATTTCAAGTTCTCTCGGGTCTCCGTTTTGTATCCTGCCGGCTCCACCAATAAGGATTTGAAATCAACGACTCGCCCCAGCTTCGTGTCCTCGGTTTTATAGACAGCGGTCATACCACCCCCGCCGAGTTTTCCGAGGATTTTGTAGTAGGATATGGTCTTTTCCGATCATGGCACCAACCCCATCTTTTTCACCAGGGTCTCGAAACGTGGATCCGACCTAACGGGATCCAGCCAGGGGAAATTTAGATGCGCTAATTGCGGATCACGATCTTTGTAAGCTTTGTTGAACCACGTAAATGCCTGATCGTATTCGCCAAGCGCTACGTGGGCATACGCGATGTGGCAAGGTGGCACGTAACCTTGCTCGGAAAGTGCCGTGATCTTTTCCAGGTATTTCATGGCCTCGCTTCGCCTGTTCCAGACGGCATAGAGCGTACAAAGACGCGCGTATAAATAGGAAGACTGCTGGCCGGTCAACGCTAGTGTCCTCTGATAGGCTGCCTCGGCTTTCTCATACATACCCTTTTCAACATACGTATCGCCGAGGTGCAGGTGTGCGTGGAAGAAGTTCGGCTCCATCTCCAGCACCCGCTGAAACTGGCTGATCGCTTCGTCATATATGCGTCCATAGTATTGAAGTAAACCGATCATTGACCGGAACAAGGGCGAGAGTGGATCCAACACCAGTGCCTTGTTCACAGAGGTGATAGCGGCTTCAAGGTGATTTATTCTCCATAGGTGCCACGAATACCACATATGGGTGTCCGCGTTGTTCGGATTCAGTTCGAGCGCCCTCCGAAAGGCCTGCTCGGCACCGATCCAGTCCCATTCGAATCCCGATCGAATCACACCGTGCATGGTGTACGCCTCGGGCAGCGATTCATCCAATTCCAGTGCCTTCGTTATAGCTTCGCGAGCGCGAGGATACGATTCGCTTGGCGGCAAGAAATGAAGGGGGCCGGCTCCACCCATAAACACATATGCGCCGGCCACTCCCGCATACGCCTTTGCATAGCTTGGATCGAGCTCGGTCGCGCGTTCGTAAGACGCGACGGCCAGCTGGAGATCGGCGATCGTAAGCTTGTAAAAGTAAAAGCGCCCCTTGAGATACAGCGAATAGGCCTCCAGGTTCTCCGTGGGCCGCGTCAACAACCTTTCCTTTTCCTCTCCCAGCATCTCCACCTTCAGCTTTTCTGTAATCGCTAGCGAGATCTCGTCCTGGATGGCAAAGACGTCCTTCAACTCTCGGTCGAACCGGTCAGACCACAGGTGGTAGCCATCGGCCACATTGACCAATTGAGCTGTGATCCGCAATTGATTGCCCGCTTTCCGCACACTGCCCTCCAGCACCGCCCCAACGCTGAGCTTCCGGCCAATCTCGCGGATATCTGCGTTTTTGCCCTTGAACGAAAATGCCGAGGTCCGCGCCACCACGCGCAAGCCCTTCACGCGCGTTAGCGCGTTAATGATTTCTTCGGCTATGCCATCGCAGAAGTACTCCTGCTCAGGGTCGCCACTCATGTTGGCAAACGGTAGCACGGCAATAGAGGGCACAGGTTTTTCATCCGAGGACGCTACTTTCGATACGCCCGAGGGGAGTTGCATTTTTGGCGAACGCAGATCGGCCAGCAGGCTGTCCACGTTCGCGTAGCGCTCGACTTGTTCCTTGCGCAACAGCTTGTGCACCAGGTGAGCTAGCGCCGCCGGCACCCCTGGCTGCAGCGAGGTCACCGACTCAGGCTCCACGTTCAGGATGGAATAAACAACCGCCTGATCGAACTCTCCTCTGAAAGGCCTTTCCCCGGTAAGCATCTCGTAGAGCAGCGCTCCCAGCGACCACAGATCTGTGCGCTCGTCAACCGCATCGCCCCTCGCCTGCTCGGGCGACATGTACGCAACTGTCCCCACTGTCGTCCCGGTTTTTGTGACCTTCGTCCGCCCCGCGAGCTTGGCCAACCCAAAGTCAACGATCTTCACCAGCCCATCTCCCGTTATGAAAATGTTCCCCGGTTTGATGTCCCGGTGGATGATCCCTTTCTGGTGAGCTTTAGAGAGACCCGACGCCACCTGGATCGCGACTAACACCGCTTCCTCGGACTTCATCGGGCCCCGCTGGATCTTAGCCTGGAGCGTTTCCCCTTCGTAGCACGGCATCACGATGAACATCCTGCCGTCGGGCGTCTCATCGATCTCGTGAATCGAACAGATATTCGGGTGTTCAAGGGAAGAGGCCGCTTCCGCCTCCTGGACGAACCGTTTTCTCACTGTGGCATCGCTGACTGAATGAGGAAGGAACTTCAGCGCTACCGTTCGTTTGAGCTTGGTGTCCTCGGCCTTGTAGACCACACCCATACCGCCCTCGCCCAGCTTTTCGAGGATTTTGTAGTGGGATATGGTTTCGCCTATCATTTCTAAAAACCAATCTTCCTCAGCAACTCCTGGAATCGTGGGTGCGACCGCAGGGGATCATATTCGGGCGCCGTTTTCAATAACAACAATAGAGGAGTTCTTTCTTGGTAGGCTTCTTCCAACAAATCAAGTTCCTCATCCGTTCTACCGAGACCCCAAACGACGTGTGCTCGTTGCAGAGGAGAAACGTAGCGTTTTTTCGCCAAACTGCTCAGCATGTCCAGCAATCTCAAGGCATCAGCTTTTTGTCCACACAGACCATAGGTCATTCCAAAAAAGCCAAGCGAATACGCGTCTTCCGCCGCCATTGGCTCGGCGTTTCGCACCGTCTCGATCGCTTCGTCGCACATACCGTTCCCAACGTAGGGTAGTGTGATATACGTATTCGCCAACAAGAAATTCCGGTCCATTTCAAGGGCCTTTTGATGGCTTGTTATACTATCGTCGTACCGGCGCGCATAATAATAGGCGATGCCAACAACGGAATGTATAATGATTGACAGTGGATCGAGATCTCGCGCTCGCTCTGCTTCTATGATCGCTTCATCGAACCGTCCCATAATAAGCAGGAATAAGGCATACCACTCATGCGCGGTTGCGTAGTCGGAGTTAAGCTCGATGGCCTGTCTGAACTCTTTTTCCGCTTTGGGCCAATCCCAGTCATAGAACGTGGCTGCCAATGCCAACGACGCGTGAGCTTCCCCGAGGGTTTCATCAATCTCCAGTGCCTTCTTTGCCGCTGCTTTTGCCTTCGGAAACGCCTCTTTGGAGGGAAGATATGACAACAGACCCGTGATGTTGTACGTATCGGCAACGCCGACATGGGCGAGCGCATATTCGGGGTCCTTTTCGATCGCTTGCTGGAAATGTTCCATGGCAAGCTTCATACCGCCTTCGAGCCGGCGGTTCCAGAAATACAGACCCTTGAGATAGAGATTATGGGCTTCCTGGTCTACGGTGTGCCGTTTTACGAGGGCGCTTTTCTCCTCTCCAAGGAGTTTGACCTTAAGCTTATCAACGATCGCCAACGATATCTCATCCTGGATGGCAAAAATATCAACCAGTTCCCGGTCATATTTCTCTGACCAGATGTGGAATCCATCTTCGATGTTTATCAGCTGCGCGGTGATTCGCAGTCGATTCCCCGCTTTGCGAATACTACCTTCGAGCACAGTCTTCACTTCGAGTTTGTGTCCAATCGTTTTGACATCACTGTCGCGATCTTTGAACTGAAACGCCGATGTGCGCGCCGCTACACGCAGACCTTTCAATTTGACCAGTGCGTTTATGAGTTCCTCCGCAATGCCTTCACAGAAATAGTCCTGGTCTTTCTGAGAGCTCATATCTCTGAACGGAAGCACTGCTATGGATGGTGTGTCTCTTTTTTCGGATTTTTCGCTTTTCTGACTTTGAGGTCTCGCGGTGTCTCTGAGTATCTCTAAATCCTTCCTAAGAGCTTCAGCGCTCTGGTATCTTTCTTTCACATCCTTTTTCAGTGCTTTTTCAACGATCCGTTCAAACTCTTTCGGCACATCAGGACGAAGGATTTTTATCGACGGAGGTTCCTCATTTATAATGAGATATATTGTTGCCTGATCGTAGTCGGCCTTGAAGGGTAGATCACCCACAAGCATTTCATAGAGTACAATCCCCAGCGACCAGATATCAGTCCGGTCATCGACGGCATCCCCTCTTCCCTGCTCGGGAGACATATAAGCTACCGTTCCAACCGTTGTTCCCGCTCGTGTGAGCTGGGTTCCTCCTGACAACCTGGCCAGGCCAAAATCCATCAATTTCACCCGGCCTGTCTGCGTGAGCATAATGTTGGCAGATTTGATGTCGCGGTGGATAATCCCCTTGCTGTGAGCTTCTTGCAGCCCTTCTGCGATCTCGACGGCTATCTCAACGGCTTCATTGAGACCCAATGGGCCCGATTTGATCTTCGCTTGGAGACTCACCCCTTCGATACATTCCATCGCAATGAAGGATCGATTCCTATACTCATCAATCTCGTAGACCGTACAAATATTCGGATGGTTCAAAGCAGCCGCAGCCTTGGCCTCGTGGATGAAACGCTTCTTGGCTTCTTCGTTGGACTTGAGTTGCGGCGGGAGAAGTTTGATGGCGACTTCACGGTCGAGCCTGGTGTCTTCGGCCTTGTAGACCACACCCATCCCGCCTTCGCCGAGTTTAGAAGTAATCTTGTAGTGGGATACCGTCTTGCCGATCACGCTCGAACTCCGGGCCAACCCAACGGGATTTGAACTCGCTACTCATGGTATCGCAACAGCTTGTCGGCGACTACGAAAACTTGACGATCGGCCGACAGGTTGTCTGAACGAGTAAGTCGAATAATCAAATGAGCATGCATGGGTGAGATAAAAATGGCGTCCCCAAATACACGTTAATCGAACCGCCCGTGAGTTCGCGGAGGCTCTTCTTGCGGCATAACGCACCCCAAGCGCTTTTAGAACCCCTTTACTTCCTGGGGGTCCCATGCTCGTGTACGATCTTCCACCCATTTTCAGTCTTGAGGAAGACGAGTGTTTGACGGCCACTCCCCTTTCTTTCCTCCCCATCCTGCACAAAGGAAACTTCTGTGTAGTAGGTGGCAATGCCCATGTCTCCGAAAACGTCGATCTTCAGATCCTTGACTTCCTGGCTGAACTTCGAGATTGAGCCAAAAAACGCTGCTTCGGAGGCGTTGGTGCTCGCTACGTCCTGCCGTTCGAAACTGCGGGGACCAAACTTGGTGAACTTGTCACTGACCAGGTGCGCCGCCTGGAGACCCTCAATATTGGCCGTCGTTGCATCCTTCACAATGGAATCGATGACTTCACGTAGCTCGGCCTGGGCCTCGTGAAACGGATCATTAATGAGATCCTGCCGCGGAGGTGTCTCGCTTGTACATGAAATGAGGAGAAAAAGCGCTGGAAGCACTATGGTCAGCAAGCCGCGTGTTCTGTTCATGTCGTCTGTCCTCCCTTTTCTTTATCTGTCGTTTGTTGTCTGGCCCGCAACGGGATTTGAACTTGTTACTTTAATATCACATCGGTGTAGCGCCTACTTAATCCGTCCTGATTTTTGCTTCGTAATTACGTGACACGTCACCCGATTCTTTCATGAGGCTGTAACGTAATAGTACCTCTTCGATAGCCCTCCGTCGAGCTCTCCGTTGTTCCGAACGGGAACGCGCGGTAACGAGCAAACGCTGTTCGTTTCGGTCCCGTAAGGTAAAAATACTCAGCTGACAGCCAAGATCATCGATTATATTGTCTTACATCAAATAGATCGAACGAATCTCGGCCCAGATTACATGGCGCAGCGCCTACTCGGAAATCTGCCCGGTCGGTTGAGGCATAACTAGCCCATGCAGTCCGTGCACGCCGCATATAGAGGAAGCTGACGGTACCCGTCTTCACGCAGCCTCGCGGTAATAGTATCGAAGCATTCCTCCGAGCCG
>WVZY01000013.1 GCA_011772205.1 Candidatus Latescibacterota bacterium | reverse complement strand
CGGTTCGTCACCCCCACACGGAGCCTGCCTACTTACCTCCGCGTAACGGTTCGTCACCCCCATTACGCAGCATTCCTGCTCCCTCGCTCCGCGCAACGGTTCGTCACCCCAAAGGAGCCCTCCTCAACGCGGATCAAGGTCGACTCTCATGCCAACGGTCGGCTACCAACGACTCGATGATCTGCCGGCCACGATGACCGAATATCGGATGAAGCTCCATCGATAGCTCATCCGCGATACGCACGGCAATGCCGGCCGGTGTCTCTCCTGTTTCCTGCGCTGTTCGAAGCACCTTCAAGGTCGTTTGATGTATCGACTGCTCCCAATCGGTGGTGAGGTGCCTCTCTATGAATGGATCGTTGTTCACGTAGCCATACTGCTCGTTTGCGCAGTTAACGATGCCCATCCGGTTCGTCAAGAAGTCGGGAACATAAACGATGCCCTGATCTTGAAGGAGACGCCCGTCCCGTTCATCTTCCTCGAGCTGGTTGTTGGCCCCGCCGCAAATAATCTTTGCTTTCATTCCGGGAATTGTATCCGGATTGAGAATAGCTCCTGTGGCGCACGGAGATAAGATGTCACACTCGACACCGAGGATCGAATTATCGCCGCGCTCGACGATGTGGGTCTCGAGATCCTTGTCGGGCAGCTGGCCCTTCACTCGATCGATGCAAATGGGATCGATGTCGCTGGCGATTACCTTCTTCACCTTTTTGTCGAACAAAAATCGTATCAACGGGCCACCGACATTGCCCATGCCTTGTACGGCAACGGTCTTTCCTTCCAGCGTTCCCCCTCCGATGAACTCGATACCGGCTTCCATACCGCATATCACGCCCCTAGCTGTCAGAACCGAGGGATTCCCGCTGCCTCCCAGAGATAAAGGGATGCATGTCGTAAATCTCGATTTGGAATAAATACTGGCCATGTCCGTCACGTTCGTCCCCACATCCTCCGCGACGACATAGCATCCCCGAAGAGACGTCAGAAAAGATCCGTAATCTTCGTAGATCTTCGCCCTTACCGCCGGATCATTCGTGTCGATCTGGGGATTCTTGGCAATGACACCTTTTCCACCCCCCCACCACATTCCGGCCAGTGCAATTTTTTGTGTCATGGCTTTCGACAAGCGCAATCCATCGCGCAAATAGTCTTCAACCGTATCGTAATGCCAGAACCGAACACCGCCGGAGGCCTGGCCGCGGAGGGTCCGATGCACGAAAGCGCCTTGCAGCGTGTCGTGAGGCTCGCACACTTGGAAGAACAATCCCTCGTGCTGCATGAAATCCCGTCTGTCCGTTCCAATGAAGTCGGCCATTGGCTGCAGCTGAGTGTGGGAGCAGATCAATCGATCGTTCTTCTTGTCATGAACAAAAAAGAATCGAGTTATACGTTGCTCTTTGAGGAATTGAACAAATTCCTGGGGAGATATGTTCGTCATTCTTTCCGCCTTACCCATCGCAGCACCTCGTTCTACGGAGTTTCACACTATACCAGGTCACATGCTTCCGGAGGCATCCACTTCGGATCCTTACCTTCCCATTTGATATTGCACCCAATTGGATTGGTGACGGGCGTGCTCACGGGTTTCCCAGCAAGGTGCTCTTCCAGAGCTCTCTCGAGGTCGTTGACCGTCATCTTAGCCGTATCCTTTGGACTGTCCACGCCGCGGCCTGTATAAATCAACTTGCGATCCCTGTCGAACACGTAGAAATGGGGTGTTTTGAGAGCGCCGTAGGCTCGCGCTACATCCTGCGGCTTATCATACAGATACAGCCATGGAAATCTGTGCGTATTCATTCTCTTTACCATATTCTCGAAGCTGTCTTCCTCATAGGTGTGCTCGCTGTTCGAGTTGATTCCGACAAATTCAACTCCCTGTGGGGCGAATCGCTCCACCGTTCGACGGGTCACCTCGTCCGAGCCAATGACGTATGGGCAATGATTGCAGGTGAAAAAGATCACCAGCACTTTGGCATCGTCGAAATCTGAAAGCTTGTAGGTATTGCCGTTTGTCGCCGGTAGCTCGAAGTCCAGAGCTTTTTCACCGATTTGCAGTGTGTAAGCCATAACGTTCACCTCGCGATAAGCTTGAACAGACGGCTTTGGGTATTTAGCTGTAATTTGCTGAGTTTGATTCGAAGAACCGGTTGTTATCTTCGTCGATCCCCATTAGAATAATTCGCGCCCAAAATTGAGTCAATAGCACAAGAAAGGCAATAAATCAGTCTCCTAGTGAAAGGCTTCGATATGGTCGATAGTAGAACTCCCGAATCCCGCATCCGCATCGGCATCAGCAGCTGCTTGCTCGGGCAGAAGGTCCGGTTCGATGCCGGCCACAAGCACGATCGCTTCATCACCGACGTTCTGGGGCCATACTTTGAATTCGTGCCGGTTTGCCCCGAGTTGGAAGTTGGAATGGGTGTGCCCCGTGAATCCGTCAAGCTCCAGGGAAATCCCGAAGCGCCTCTCATGGTAGGTAATAAATCAGGAAAAGACTGGACAGCACGAATGAACCGATACGCGGATAGACGCGTGCGTCGACGTGACATGACAGATTTCAGCGGTTACATTCTCAAAAAAGATTCACCCAGCTGCGGTATGGAAAGAGTAAAAGTGTATGGAGAATCCGGTATGCCGGAGCGCCGTGGCCGTGGCTTGTTCGCAGCGGCGTTGATGCGGCAGCATCCTCTATTACCGGTCGAAGAAGAGGGCAGGCTGAACGATTTCAAAATCAGGGAGAACTTCATCGTGAGGGTTTTTGCATATCACCGTTTGCGGATCCTTTTCAAAAGCAGCTTCAGAAGGGGTGAGCTCGTGCGATTCCATGCCGCGCACAAATACCTGCTCCTCGCCCACAGTCCAAAACACCATAAGCTCCTCGGCCAACTTGCCGCAAATATGAAGCGCTACGAAGTACCTGTTTTTCGTGAGAAGTACAGCGCGCTGTTCATGGAAGCGTTGAAAATGAAATCAACAGCCCGAAAAAATGTCAATGTGTTGCACCATATTCTTGGTTTTCTAAAAGATCATATTGATCCCAGCGACAAGAGAGACATACTGCAGGTCATCGAGGATTACCGCAATGAGCTGGTTCCGCTGATTGTTCCGGTTACGCTACTCAAGCACTATGTCAACAAACATGGCATAGAATACATACAAGACCAGATCTATCTGAATCCTCATCCCAAGGAACTGATGCTTCGAAATCACGTCTAAAGAGACCGACGGTGCCGCACCTTAAACAAGAGCAGCGGTTTCCTCAGCCCGCGTGCTCCTCCAAAGGCACCTGGACCAAGCGCCAGCTGTTTTTCTCGAGCCAGCTGTGCGCATCTTCCGCCTGCTCCGTAAAAACAAGCCAAGCCACTTCATCATCCGCCTTGAGTTCCGTGCTGTCATCGACAGGCACGGCGGCTTCTCCCCTTTTCAGCGTCAGTGGTAGCAAAGTATTCTGCATTTCTTTGGGAACTGCCACTTTCTTGTCGTCCTCCTGGGATTCACCCTCTTTGATTCTCTTCCTCCATGTTTCCACAGCAGCGATTCCACGACGGATCCGGATGGACCACAGTTCCAAATCGGATTCCTGCCCAAAAAGAATCCTTCCGCCAGCTTCCTCCACCATGGTCGCATCGATAGATCCTCTTCCTCTCTGAATCGCGATGTATGCTTTTGGAACTTTGTGTTCGCCGCGCGCCTTCTGCGCAAAAAGAAGGTTCACTGCCTCATTGGAAAGGATCGCAACCGCCGCTTTTCGACTCTCTATATCAGCGCCGAGTAGTACTCGATCCTCCAGGGCGTTTCCATAAATCACACGGAATCCATCGTCCTCTGCCTGACGACAGGTGACGGCATCTGCATCGATCAAAACAACTTCCTCTTTCGATTCGAGCAGCGTTCGCGCCAGCGCCCGGCCCAATGGGTGCGCTCCGAGTATCGCATATCCCTGATCGGTTGGACGCCGGACGCCAAGCCATCTCGCAACGAGTCCGCCAGTGCCCCCCTGGAAAAGCACGGTAAACGCGATAACGAAGAACACCAGTGCTCTCATGTCCTCTCCACCCTGCATCCCGGCAGCCCCCAGCCGTTCGTTGAACAGAGTCGCGACGGCGGCCGCCACGATACCCCTCGGGGCGAGCCAGCACAAAAACAGCTTTTCGCGCCAGCTCATTTTGGAGCCCAAGGTGCAGGCAAGAACATTAACGGGCCGGACAATAAACATCAGGGCGAGCACGATCAGGAGACCAGGTCTCCCAATTCTCGAAGCTTCGGCTTGGGTTACATCGGCGGCGAGCAGCACGAACAGCATTCCGATCAGTAAAACAGTTAGCTGTTCTTTGAACTCTCTCAGTTCCCGCTGCACCTGTATTCGCGCATTGCCGACGACCAGTCCTGCGACGACCGCGCTGGCGATTCCCGTCTCTGCAACAATCATATTGCTCAACTGGTACAGCAAAAGGACGAGCGAAAGAATAAAAACATTTTCCAATCCTTCCGGAATAACCGCCCGGAAGCGGAGCAGAAACGCCATCACGCCGCCGCCGGCAATGCCGAAAAGAATCCCAAAGAACAAGCGCGAGGGAATGCTGAAAAAGCCGATGGCGAGCGAAGCCCCTGTCGCTTGTCTCAAGACAACCTCCAGCGTCACAATGGCAACGACCGCCCCTACGGCATCGATGATCACGCCCTCCGCTTCGAGGACCGTTTCGAGGTTGCGCCGGACTTTGATTCTCCGGAGCAACGGCGTGATAACAGTGGGCCCCGTGACAATGACTAATGTCCCGAAAAGGATGGAGAGCTGCCAGTTCCATCCGAGGATGAGATGTGAAAAAACGGTTCCTCCAACGGCTGTAATGACTGCGCCCAGGGAAACGAGCAGACGGATGGTGGCTGCCTCGCGGCGCAGCCGCCGCCAATTCAGGTTGAGCCCACCCTCGAATAGAATCACCGCCACAGCGAACCCCACGAGGATGTGAAGCGCTCTTCCCAGGTCGTCCGGCCACAAAATTCCCAGTCCATCCGGACCGAGGGCTATCCCTGTCGCCAGAAGCAGCACGATCCCGGGCAGCCGGATGTGCCGGGCTGCGGACTGGGCGACAATCCCTGCAGCGAGGGCCAGTGCGATTGTGAGCGCTGGATTTGTGCCCGAAACCATCAGTCCCCCCAATACGGCATTGTGGATGCTTTCCCGAGCAAACCAGAATACACCGAAAGGGCCCCTTTGTGATGCACGGTGCGTTCGGCGAGAGTGCTGATCAAAGCGCTGTCAGTAGTCATTTTTGACGCATCAAGGCGAATCATATCCTGTCCATGCCCCCCGTTTCTCCTTTTTTCTCGAGGAGCCACCTTAGAAATACGGGACCGATGAGCTGATTGATCGCCACGACGGCGAGAATCAGTGTCTTCAATTCGCTTCCCCAGGAAAAGTTCCTCTCGATGATCGAAGCCAATCCAATGGTCACACCCGCTTGAGAGAGATAGCCGAGCCACATGCTCGAGATGTGCGGGCGAACATCTCTCGAAACCCGGCCTGCAAGCCAACCCCCAGCATAAAAAGACGCGGCACGCACCACAACTAGAACGATGGCAAAACTCCACATTGCCCGGAGAGACGAAAGGTCTATCGAAGCTCCAGAGATGGCAAAAAAGATCACATAGACGGGGAACGCGCTCTTCTCGAGTCCGCGAATAAGATCGTCCCCCATCTTTGAATAGTTCTCGACAACGAAGCCCGCTATCATAAACGCGAGAAGAGGCTCGAGGTTGTAGTAACGACATACGAGGCTCCCGACGAAACCGATCCCAACGAGGAAAAGCGGCAGATATCCACCAACCCATCGGATATATGATCCAACCATTGCTCCGAAGAAGACTCCAATGCCTATCGAACCGAATACCTCCACGAAAAGATCCTTTGCAAAGAAAAGCGAAAACGTCTGTCCGGTTGTGGCCAATGTCTTGGCCATCGGCACAATGAAAGCAATCAAAACGAGAAGGAGAACATCGAGAATGACTGTAACGCCAATGATCAATTCGGTGAGTGGGCCTCTCGATCGCGTTTCCGTCACGATGCCGATGGTCGTCGAAGGAGATCGCGCTGCCGTGACCAAACCCAATAGGAGTGCAACAGCCAGGATGGGAGCAACACCCGATGCCATCGTGGATGAAAACTGCCTCACCAATGCAATCGATATGATCCCGGCGCCGATAAATGCAAACGCCACTTGACCAACGATCACACTGAAAAAAGAGCCGGCCCTCGCTCGGAGAATGCTCAGTTTCATTTCACCACCGGCGATGAGCGCAATGATCGCCAATGCGGCGTCATCGAAGAGTTGGAGGGCCCGAACCACATCCTTCGACAGCAGATTGATTCCAAAAGGTCCGGCGATTACCCCCGCCAAAATATAACCGGATATCGCTGGAAGCCGGATTCCATTGAGCAACTTTGCCAGGTAGTATCCGAAGAGAAGGATAAATCCTAGGCAAAACGTTGCCTCCTCACCAGCAAAACCTCGATTGGATAGGGGAGTGATCAAAACGATCGCCGCCAGCATCAGAAGTATCGCAATAGAAATGAGTTTATTTGTAAGACGAATCCGCGTCATAGACTGTCCACCGTTCAACGAGAGCCCGCTTCGCCCGCCGCGCTTTTTCCCGGACTTATTTCACCGCTTGCCTGAAATGATCTTCGGGCGAAGCCGAACGCAAGCACTTCATTCAGGACAACTGCAAGAGCAATTACGGTAAATACTGCGTCGGCAAATGCTCCACTCGTGCCCATTCGATACTCGATCGCGAGTGCCAGCGCCATTCCGCCCTGCGCTGTAAATATGAGTCCGCTCCGAGTTCCCATGCGCTTGAACTCGGGGTGAGTTATCCCGACCACCCAACTCGATGCGAACAATCGCAGCAGGAGTCGGAGTCCTATATAGAAAACCAGGGGGAGAATTATCGACAGCCCATTGAATGTCACCATCGCGCCGACAATAATCAAAATTCCCACAAAGAGGGTTTTTTCCACCTCGTGAAGCTGCCGAAAAATAGACTCCCTCATGCTCGAAAAATTGCAGATAACAGCTCCCATGATCATCGCCGCATAGAGGGAAGACAGTGTAAGGTAGTAGCAGAGTCCGCCGAGGAGCATTACCGCTCCGACGATAAGAAGCGTTCGTTCATTCTCGGAACACCTCTCGACTGTAAAAAGCACCATGATGAAACCGAGAACTATCCCAGCAATATTCGCGAATATCCACCAGAGAAGGCCTTTCCATATCCCTTCCACACCGAGGAAGCCGGGATGCACAATCGTGTATAGCAGTCCGAACAGTAGCAGCGGGAGCACTGAGCCCAAGGAGGTTGCCACTTTTACCATACTGGTAAACCGGCCCCGTGACGGAAGACGCTTTGCTTGGATGGCTACGATTGCGGGAGAACTCACCGCCGCAGTAAGTGAAAAAATTCCAGTTGCGAAAACCACTTCGATTCCGGGTGTGCTTTGAAACATCCACCGGAGGATCAGATAACCGGCGATGGAAAAGCCGGCGAGGATGATACATACATCGGAAAGCAACAACTGGTATACGGATCCGGATACTCTTTTGAGGTGAGTCCAGGACATTTCCATCCCAAAGAGCAAACCAATCCAGCCGAGCGCCAAGTATATAATTGGCTTCAGGTCTTGGATGACTTCAGGAGTAATAATGGACAGGATATGTGGACCGAGGAGAATCCCCACAACAAAGAATTCCATTCCTGTGACAAACAGCCCCGTGAGGCGAAATCGGCTGCTGGCCCGCCGGACAAATCCCTTCGACCCGGCAAATCCGATGATGAGGAAGAGAACGAGAGAGAGAATTGTCTTCATGAAATTTACTTCTGGTTGGGACAAGAACCGGATTGCTGTCGGTTCATTCGGTTTCCGGCATCAGGCCTTTGACGCTCTCTACTGGCAAAGTAAAAGCGATTCCCACTCCAGGATCATCCAGGCTTCCACAAGCTTCTTCTATGATATGGTAAGCGGCCTGGATTTTTTCGGGCTCCCTGATAACGGAAATGATCGTTTTGTTGGATGCGGTGGCAGCGCCGAAGAAGGATTTCCGAAGACCGGCGAAGATAGGGACTTCGGTGGCAAGTATTCTTCCCATGCCCAGGCTATCGATGATCGTTGCACCTGTTATCCCGACCTCGAGGAATCCTTCGAGAATCTCCTCCATTTTTTCGGGTTTGTTGCATATAAAAACGAAAAGCTTCATAAGCACCACGAATGCGCTATTTGTGGGAAAAAGTTACACTTGCGGTACCATTTCGTCAAGATAAATGGATCCTGGAGATTGTTGAATCCAGATGACACATTCCCATCTTCCTGGTATAGTGATGGCCAAACTCTACGCCTCATTTGTTGAAGAAAATAACTCGTATCCCAGTTCTAGTTCAGAATTATTCGGGAGAACACGATGAGTCGTCTGCTGCCATTGGCTCTCATTCCACTGCTGATTTTCGCGCCTGAAACGAGCCGAGCTGATTCATACTTTCAGCAATTCGTCCACTACACAATCCAGGCCCGACTGGACACGGAAAACCACATGCTCATTGGTACGGAGGAAATCCTATACAAAAATAATTCTCCCGATACTCTGCGACAATTCTACCTGCATCTTTACCCCAATGCATTCAGAAACGAGGACTCGGCTCTGCAACGCTCCTACCGCCAGCGCTACAACGTAAATCTCTTCAACATACCCAAAGCCCATCGTGGTTTCTTGGATATCGAATCGATGTCGGTGAATGGGTCGCCGGTCATCCCGGAGATCGATGACACGATTGCCCGCATCGACCTCATCCAGCCGCTCCCTCCCGGCGAGAGTATGACCGTGATCCTTTCATTCCGCGAAAAAATCCGGAAGCACTTAGGTAGAGCCGGTTACAGAGGGAAGCAGTACGATCTCGCTCAATGGTATCCAAAAGTCGTTGTTTACGATGAGAAGGGCTTTCACCCCGACAAATTCGAGGCGTTCGGTGAATTCTACGGTGAGTTCGGCACCTTTGACGTCTATTTGGAAATTCCACATGATTACGCAGTGGCGGCAACCGGCCTCGTGCAAGAGGGAGATCCCGGTTGGAATATAAACCGAGCAGGAAAGACTTCAAACTCGAATAAAAAGCAAACCGGAACTTATAAAACAGTCCACTTCCACGCCGAAAAGGTTCACGACTTCGCATGGAGCGCCAGCCCCGACTTCGTGGTGCAGGACACAACGTGGAACGGCGTGAAGATTATGAGTTTCTTCAAAAGAGGCAACAAAAAGTGGAAAGACACCACACTCGTCCACGGCGTGAGAGCGCTCCAATGGTTGAGCAAAAAAGTCGGACCCTATCCATACCCCCAGCTCAGTATAGTCCAGGCACTCATGAGCGGCGGCATGGAGTATCCAATGATCGTCCTGGACGGAAAAGTGAGCGAGGGACTCGTTCTTCATGAAGTCGGACATATTTATTTCTATGGTATTTTCGCAAACGACGAGCGGGCTGAGGCGTGGCTGGATGAAGGGTTCACGAGCTTTCAAACCGGATGGTACCTCGAGGACAGGTACGGTCCATGGGGAAAGAAGCACGAGTGGTCTTTTTATGAAAAAATCACTCCACAATACACGATTTTGGAAGATGCGCACAGGTCGCTTTTTCCGATTTTGCGCAAAGGATACGGTGAACGCCTCGCAACGACAGCAGAAGACTTCAAGAACTCTTATTATACGACGGTGTACGTAAAAGGAGCTCTTTTCTTCAATGCCCTGCGGTACGTCGTCGGCGAAGAAGCCTTCGACCGGATTCTCAAGACATACTACGAGCGTTGGAAGTTCAAACATGTAAACGAAGAACGTTTCCGCGAAGTGTGCGAAGAATCGAGCGGCTTGGAGCTCGGCTGGTTTTTTGAAGAGTGGCTGCACACTCGCAAGAAATGCGATTACCGACTGGACAAGATCAAAACCGTGCGAAGAAAAGATGAAAAAGGATATCGGGCTGACGTGGAGATCAAGCGTCTGGGCGACATCGTGATGCCGTTGAGCCTCGAATTCACATTGGAAGACGGGAGCAAGAGAACATACCGCATCGAAGGACGACTGAGAACGATCAAGGAGAGCTTCGAACTCCCGCAGAAACCCAAGCGCGCCGCTCTCAATCCGCAAAACGAGATCATGGACCTCAACCTTTCGGACAATTTCATTCCGCGGCGCCGGGATCTTCAATTCGACTGGCCGAATAACTACTATTACCCCGAGGATGCGTACCAGATTCGCTATCGACCCGGGATCTGGTACAACGACATCGACGAGCTCAAAGCAGGTTTTCTTTTTCAGGGAAGTTATATGAACGAAAAGGCAAAACGGCGACTCGGTGTGTATTATGGATTGGAGAGCGAACGGGTGGATTTCAGTATCTCGCTCGAAAAGCCGATACGGCTCTTCGGCAACAATGGATCCATGTCGCTGTCCGGATACAAGATGGAGGGACGGAACGACATTACTATTTCACTCTTTTTAGGCCGACGAAAGACCCTCATCCACCCGCCCAGTCATGATTTCACGATCGGATTCAATTTCCACGAACTCAGGAACAAGCGGTATGTGGTTGATACCGAGGCTTACGAAGAGGAACCTGACGTGGGACCCTTCATCAATTACGTCGTCGATCCTCAATTCGATATTCTATCGAGCAGGCTCACAGCAAATTTGAAGCTTGGAAGGGATTGGGGCGGTGCCAAATTCGATTATGAACGATTGGCCACAACGGTGACTTTTAAAACCAGAGCTGGATGGATTCCCGTCAGCGCTGGGCTTCGGTTTTTCCTCGGGCTCGTTGGCGGGCAAATGCCTCTTCAGCAAAAATTCTTCCTTGCCGGAGGAGGACCTTTGGCTCAAGAGCAACGGTTCTTTCTGAGGAGTCCCGGCGCAATCTGGGAAGACCTCAACTATCATCAAGCCGGTCACGGCAATCTCCGCGGTTATCTTCCTGGAGACTTTGGGGTGAACCGCTTGTTCGCCCTGAATTTCGAAGTTGGAACGCAGCTCCCTCTGGGATTCCTGAAGAAAATCAGTGGCGGCATCATACATCGCGTTCATTGGGCGGGATTCGTGGACCTCGGGGAAATCATGGACAAAGAAAACCCGAACGCGCTAAGCGCAAGAGTCCAGTCCCTCACGGATTCAGGAATCTTGGATGCGACCCTAATCGATGCGGGGCTCGGAATAAGAGGTGAATTGCGATTTCCGTTTTATAATCTCGGCTTTCGATTGGATTTCCCATTTTTCGTGAACCATCCTGAGGTCAACGGGGAAACGGATGAGCTCCGTTACCGATACGTATTCAGCCTGGATGCGGCGTTCTGATCCCGGCACCCACATAGCTTGCTTCTGGTAGGGGAAGACAAAAGCCTCCCGCCATCGAAAAATGAATCACCCACTACAAATTTGGATTAGCCAAAGTGGTGAACTAAAAAAGATTGCGGGCAGGACCGGTTCAACATAGTTTTGTGATATGGGCAAGGAAAATGCATTTGACAAAGACATCTTCGGTCCCGATCCCTTGGAGATCACGTGGAAGTGCCTTGCCTGCGGCCACATGTGGCACCGGAGCGAGGGTCTCCCTGACGTTTGCGAGCACTGTGGTGCACCAAAGACCGAATTCGTATTGATCGAAGAGGATTAACCCTTTGCGGGGAGTCTCAGGATAAGATCTCGCCTACGGCCGAGACAACCGTGTCGACCATCTCGTCAGTAAGTTCCGCATAAATAGGCAGTGACAGCATCTCTTCGGCTGCGCGTTCCCCTACCGGAAAAGTGCCTTTTGGGAGGCCCAGGTGTCGGTAGGCATCCAGAAGGTGGATCGGTATCGGATAGTGAATGCCCGTTGCGATTCCGCGCTCGCCAAGAGCCGCGGCGAGTTCATCCCGCTTCGCCGTTCGGATCACATACAGATGGTATACGTGGTAGCGCTCCTCTACCTCACCCACCGGTTGGACGGGACCGTTTGCAAAAGCTTCTGTATACCGTTTTGCCCTGCTTCTGCGCCGTTCGATCCACTCATCAAGGTATCTGAGTTTAACATCGAGAACGGCCGCCTGAATGGCATCCAACCTGTAATTATAACCTTCTACTTTATGTGTGTGCTTTCCATACCGTCCGTGATTGCCGAGGATCGCAACTACGTCGGCGACATCTTTCTCATCCGTAACCAGCATTCCTGCGTCTCCGTATGCACCCAGATTCTTGCCGGGGTAAAAGCTGTAACATGTTATGTCGCCCAAGATAGCCCTGCGGTCACCGTGTATCATTGCGCCATGAGCTTGGGCTGCGTCGGTAACAACCTTCAGGGAATGCCGCAAGGCGATATCCCTGACGGCGTCCATATCGGCCGGTTGTCCGAATAGGTGGACAGGAATCACTGCTTTTGTCCGCGGTGTGATCGCTGCTTCGATTAGATTCGGATCGATTGTGAGCGTTTTCTCTTCGACATCGACAATTACAGGTGTTGCACCCGTATGGGTTATCGCTTCGGTTGTAGCGATGAACGTATTGCAGCAAGTGATTACCTCATCACCAGGCCCAATCCCCAATGCTTTTAATGCAAGATGAAGAGCTGAGGTACCGCTGCTCGTTCCTACACCATACTTTGCGCCGACATAGCTCGCGAAATTCTCTTCGAAAGCAGTAACTTTCTTCCCGCCGATAAAACCGGCGCTCTCAACAACTTCAAAAATGGCGGAGTCGATTTCTTTTTTGATCGTTGCGTATTGGGCTTTTAGATCGACAAACGGGATGTTCATGGTTTTTGATGCCTTTCGATTCAACAATGGTGAGGATAGCAAATGGGAAAGCTGTTCTATAGAGGCCTTCCCAATACCGGATGCATTCGGCGTTTAATATAATATGATACCATACACAGTAATCCGTAGCAATATACTAAATTGTTGTTCACCGAGTTACGAACCTAGTCAAATTTGATCCGACAGGGTTGCATAGGTGATAATTGTTGCCAAAGAACCACGTCTGACGAGTACCGAGGGGGATTCAGCCTATCTATCTCTTCGCGAATGCGGCGTCATCCTCCTCCTTGCTCATCTTCTCCCTGGGGAGTCAAGTGCCCAATATGCGATCCTTAGCAATCGCTGCCTCCATATAATTGCCGGAACTAATTGACACATATCCCGCATCAGAGTTAAAATGTATGTACCCTCTTCCTAGAAGATCCCGTCGCGCCTCGAAACCAGATGACCGCCGATCGACGCACTTTACTCGCCCTTTTCTCAATCGCTTTCGGATTGCGGATCCTATTTGCCGCTATCATTGGAACGCAACCTGGATTCAATCCGAATCTGGTCACTTCGAGCGCGAGATACGCTCAGGAAATTTCATCGGGCTTTGACTGGGTGAAAGAACCTGTTTCACCACAGGCGCCCGGATACCCAATGCTGCTTTCCATAGCATTCCTTCTATCTGGCGGGCGCCCTTGGGCTGGAATCATTCTCCAAGCGATCCTCGGCGCCTTGACAGTTATCGTCGTTTATCGCCTGGGCGAAAAGCTGGGAGGAAAGACCTGCGGCGCAATTGCCGCAATCTGGTTGAGCCTCTACGCCAATCACATACTCTTTGCGAACATCTTGCTGAGGGACATCCTTGCATGCTTGCTTCTCGTCTTATTGATCCACCTGCTTGCAAGACCATTCAGCCAGATGAGATACGCAACTTTTTCCAGTCTTGTGTACGCCGCGCTCGTACACGTGGAGCCGCTGTACTTACTGCTTTTCCCTGCCATTGCGGTTTTTCTCCTGGTGAAGGCGACGAGACATGCCCTGCTCAATTTGCAGTACTTCTTCTTGTTCACCGGCTTCCTGCTGATCCTTTCGCTTCCGTGGACGATTCGCAATTATGCCGTCTATAGGCAGCCAATCCCCATCAGTCTCGAGGCGGTTGACTATCTACGGCTTGCTCCTGGCGTGCAAAAAGAGAAAAGAGAAGCATTAGACACGGCGGCAGAAGGCGCTCGGCGCATGTCCCGGATTCAACAGTTCAGGTCGAACACAGTCGAGTTTTGGCGAGTCACGCGGTTCAGAGCCGAAGAGCTCAGTGAACAGGCCAGAGCCAGCGGTCGAACGGGGGAAAAGGCATGGTCACTTCGCCACAACCTGATCAATATGGTGAGCTACGGATTGCTCCTACCGCTTTTCGCCTTGGGGATAATCTTTGCCATTCGAGAAAAAAACCGGGTGGGTCTCGTGATCGCCGCAACGACATTCATTTACTGCGCCATCCGAGTATGGTCCTTTGGGAGCGAAAGGGCGCGCCTACCTGTCGAGCCGTTCATCATCCTGCTCGCGTTCTATGCCGTTTTTCAGATCATTGACAAAGTTCGCAAACAGCCAACGGAAACTTGATAATCCGCGCTGCCCGATCACGATCCATCATTTTTCAAGATATTCCGTCGGCTATCCGCCTCCGGCGTGTGAGCTCCTTGTGGCCGGCTCCGCGGGGGGTTCCTCACCACGCTCCCGCTTC
>WVZY01000039.1 GCA_011772205.1 Candidatus Latescibacterota bacterium | reverse complement strand
AAGCAAGCTGATTCGCAAGATCGATGTAAAACAGGCGGATTTTTGTGAATTAGATGAGAGTTGGGAGTGCCAGAAGGGAAGAAAACGCGAGCGTGGACAGAGTAATCCCATGAAGAAAATTCAGTTCAGATGCGTAATGCAAATCAGGCAGCTTGCCGATAATGCCGGTGATGCAATCCGCCTACCATGGACTCAAAATGGACGGGTCCCAAATCAATCGGTTCGACTGGCCGAGGCTTCGGACAATCCTTTTCCAAGCCTAAGTGCGTCCGTGATGCGTGGTAATATCGGAAATACGCGTTAAGAACTCGTCGTAGATGCTTTTCGTTGAAGATGATTACATGATCTAGACATTCTCGGCGAATGGAGCCAATGATTCTCTCGACATAAGGATTCTGCCAGGGTGACTGAGCGGAAATCAACACTTGTTTAATTCCTATTGATTCCACTCGATTTACGAACTCATCCCCGTATTTCTTATCTCGATCGCGCAATAAGTATCTTGGAGCTGTATCCCAAGGGAAAGTTTCAATAATTTGTTGCCCTGTCCAGAATGCAGATGGTGAATCCGTCACGTTGAAATGGGCAATCTCGCGGCGGTTATTGAGAAGAATGAGAAATACATGGATCACTCGGAACGTTGCTGTCGGAACAGTGAAAAAGTCAACGGAGATAATGTCCTGAGCATGATTCTTCAAGAATGTTCGCCGGGATTGAGATGGAGGCTTCCGGTGACAAACCATGTATTTAGAAACAGTGGCCTGGCTGACTTCAATGCCGAGCTTCAGCAGTTCGCCATGAATACGAGGAGCACCCCAGAGTGGATTTTCCCGCCATATCTTTCGGATAAGCTCTCTGAGGTCCTTGGGTATTTTCGGTCTTCTGAGCCAACGCGGTCGGCTCTTCCATCTCCAGTAGTATCGAAATCCCTTTTTGTGCCATCGGATGACAGTCTCGGGCTGGACGAGAGTCAAGGATCTTCGCCAGTCGTTCCAGATTCTCGCGAGAATGATCCAAAGTCGCCTATCTCGATTCTGGAAGCGTGGCTTCTTCGTATGTCTTTGTAATATATTCAGTTGATCGCGTAGCGCGAGGTTTTCCAGGGCAAGCGCGCGGTGCGACCTCAACGCTGAGAAAATTGCGCGTAAAATGATTTTGAGCATACGGGCTATGATATAATAGAAAAAGCATAAGTACAAATTTGGCAAGGATGACGGAGTTTTTGGAAGGCTCAGGTCCGGGAGCGATTGGGTGGGCTGCTGAAGTACTACCATAGACGGGCGGCGTGAGATTGGCGGCGTCGATCCTGTTTTCGGACACTACGCGGTCCAACGCTGTTGACCGTGATTTTAACGCTTGAAATCCAACTATTAATATGATAAACTCATTATAATCCGAATGTTCCAAATACTCCGTATCCCTTGGTTGTCATGAGCAAGAGGCTTTACACCACATTCCAAGCGGCACGATTATTCGGTGTTACACCGGATACCGTTCTCAACTGGATCAAATCCGGAAAGATTCCCGCCGGCCGGACATTGGGGGGACACTATCGCATTCGGAAAGAAACACTAGACGAGCTGCTCTCACGGATTGCCTCACAGGACTCTGTTGAAGAGCCAACGCCCACACGAAACACCTTCCCGTATTGTTGGGAATTCCACTCACAACACGGCAAGTCAATCGAGGCATGCCGGAGTTGCCTCGTTCACAAGACCCGCGCCAAATACTGCTATGAGATGAACCCGGTTCCAAAGAAACTCGGTTACATAAAGATGTTTTGCGTAACAGAATGTGAAGATTGTGACTACTACAAATACGTAAAAAAGCAGCTCTCTAACAGTCGTCAAGATCCCTGCTGAACACCGACGAGAGCACAATCCGTAAACGGCTTGATCCGACCAGGGAGGGGCGATAAGAGCCACCGACGGATTTTCCATACGAGGAATCATATCTGAAACCAAATGTGCGGGTGAATTACGTTTCACGTTTTGACGCGCATGTGCCGATTAAATCAATACAACAGCGGAGGAGGAAAAAATGGCAATTCATCGCGCGTACCAGTTCGCTCTCTGGGTGTTGTGTTCCACGCTATGTTGTGCCCTGACGATGAGTACGGCAAGCATGGCGCTGGCCCAGGGTGGCAGCGTGCTATCACACCAGAAGATAAGTGACACGGAAGGCAATTTCACCGGCGTGCTAGATAATGACGATACGTTCGGACACTCGATAACCTCCTTAGGGGACCTCGATGGCGATGGCGTAACCGACGTAGCCGTTGGGGCAATATATGATGACGACGGTGGCATGTACGGCATCTATAACCTCGGAGCCATATGGGTGTTGTTTCTTAACAGCGACGGGACAGTGAAGGGACACCAAAAGATTAGCGACACGGAAGGCAACTTCACTGGAATCTTGGATGGTAACGATAATTTTGGCAGTTCGGTAGCTTCCTTAGGTGATCTCGACGGTGACGGCATTGTCGACTTGGCCGTGGGAGCTATCAACGATGATGATGGGGGCGATGGCCATGGTGCGGTATGGGTGTTATTTCTCAATAGCAATGGGACAGTGAAGGGGCATCAGAAGATCAGCGATACGGAAGGTAATTTCACCGGCGTGCTAGATACTAACGATAATTTCGGACGCTCGATAACCTCCTTAGGGGACCTCGATGGCGATAGCGTAACCGACGTAGCCGTTGGGGCACCAGGTGATGATGATGGTGGTGCTGGTCGTGGAGCAGTGTGGGTACTTTTTCTTAATAGCAATGGAACGGTGAAGGGGCATCAGAAGATAAGCGATACGGAAGGCAACTTCACCGGTGTTCTGAGTAATGGTGATGTTTTCGGCTTTTCGGTAGCCTCGTTGCCAGATATCGATGGCGATAATATTATCGACCTGAGCGTCGGGGCAATATATGACGACGATGGTGGCGATGCGCGCGGAGCGGTGTGGGTACTTTTTCTTAATACCAACGGGACGGTGAAAGGGCATCAGAAGATCAGCGATACAGAGGGTAACTTCACCGGCTGGATGTCTAATGCTGATTATTTTGGAGTCTCGGTAGCTTCTTTAGGGGACTTGGACGACGATTCCGTAACCGACGTAGTCGTTGGGGCACCAGGTGATGATGATGGTGGTGCTGGTCGTGGAGCAGTGTGGGTACTTTTTCTTAATAGCAATGGAACGGTGAAGGGGCATCAGAAGATAAGCGATACGGAAGGCAATTTTACCGGCACGCTCGATGACAGCGATTCGTTTGGTCAGTCGGTTTCTTCGATTGGAGATCTCGACGGTGACGGCGTTGTCGACCTGACTGTGGGAGCGGTATACGATGACGATGGGGGTGACAATCGTGGAGCGGTGTGGGTGCTGTTTCTGAACGGCGATTTCACTCCCCCGGTGTGTGTGGTTTCGCCGACGAGCATTGATTTCGGTACGGTCTACGTGGGGAGTTCGGA
>WVZY01000012.1 GCA_011772205.1 Candidatus Latescibacterota bacterium | reverse complement strand
AATCACCAGGATACGCCGCCTTTCTTTTCTAGGCTATACACAACTTTCGATCATAACTCGGAGCCGGATCGGACTCGAACTTCATTGCCCAATCAATGTTCTGGAATATCAACTGTGTTTTTCATATTACACTTCTTCTTGCACCAACACCGTATAATACCCGCAAGAATACGCGACTATGCGCAGGAATAAGCAGTTATATCTCTGCTGTAACGTTTTGATAAATTTGGCAAGTAGAGCAATCACAAGACATTAGCTTTTCCTAGATCACCGCACTCGTAATGCGTAGGTCAGCGGTTCGATTCCGCTCTCCAGCTCCAATGAAATCAAATAGTTGTGTCTTCTGGCACATGCGCCGAAAACCACCATCTTACAGTTGCGTTCTGACTGGGTATAGTTAATGGCTTAGTTTGCTAGGCGTCCCAAACGTCTGTCAGATCTTATTATTGATATTTGAACCACGGGTACTATTGACTTACAATCAAAGCGTCACAGGAAACGGATATCGCCTTTGATTGAATTGGCACTTTCCCTGTATTTCCAAGAAAGATTTTTATATATCTGCCATGAAATTATTTGCCTCATGGACAGCAGCCAAGACGTTAATCATATCGATAGTCGTCTGCCTTTTATGGCCGGCCCTTACGGTGGGTTCGGATATGAAACTACCTCGAATCGCGGTCTGGGGATTGCATCAACAGGTGACGCCTCTCTCCCCATACAAGGATCGAACTCTTCGCTCATTGTGGATTTTTAGCTATTTAAACACTCGCGGTCTGCTGACCGAGCAGATCGATGACACGACCGACCTCGATGACTTTAATGTTCTATATTGCGATAGGGAATTGGGTGCATCACGTCTCGAAGCCGCCACTTCGAGGGGCATTGTGTTGATGCAGTCAGCTTCGAATCCTGTGATCCATGATCTTGAACGGGAGAAAATTCATTATGAATCCAGAGCAGTTTCCATCTACGAATCGTCGTTAGGTAATTCATCTATCTTAACCATAAAACCTCACCTCGCCACTTTATTTGAAAACCGTAGATCTTTACCCCATCTTATTAATGCTATTCATCAGGCCTGTAATAACCAGTTGGAAATCGATGAATCCTTCGGAATCATGCCTTACCCGAGCGGGGCCCTAACCTCGGTGATATTTCTTGTTCATGGAGAAGGCGGATATGATTATTCATCCCGCGACTCAGGTAGCCTGGCCAATTTCGATGCGAAATTTACTTACGCTGTGAGCGAAGATGCATTATCTCATTATCCGGAACTCATCAAACTGTACCACCGATTAGGATATGAAATAGGCATTCACAACCACCGGGATTATGGTTCCACGGCCGAGACCCTTTTGCGAAATTCCTTTATCCAAAACGTGATTATTGGAAATAAGCCAGGCGGATTTGTCGGTGAGTACCTGCACTATCACGACGATTTGTTCTCAGCGCTTCAGGACTTCGATATCAAATGGTATGTGGATGATGACATACCCTATCCCCTTAACATCCCGGGTACGGACATCATTGATATCACTGAGTCATTAAAGCCCTACGATCAGTGGTGGGTACTTAGATCAAAGGACCGCACAACCTTTAATTATGAGCCGTTGCAATCTATCTGGAGGACACATCTCGCTCAAAAAATGCTTAGGTGGGAAATATCTGTGTTCCATTGGCACGATATCACCATGACGGAATGCCAAGCTCTTTTTCAGAATATCATTGATGATGTCAATAGAGCCGCACAGATATGGCAATGCACCGCTGTTGAGTTTGTGAATTTTTGGAGAAAGCGGGCGAGGGTAAAGTTGGATATCCACTCTTTAACACGGCATGCAATTGATTTCAAAGTCACAAATGCTTTCCCGGGTATGACCGTTTTTGCAAAATTTGGCGATCAGTACAAATACTACATTTTTACAAAATCAGGCAGCTATTCTGGCAGCTCGAACTTGATTGAGATGGATCAGCCCGCAGCTGTCACCACTGATTCACTTCGGATTGAGTTTAGTGATGTTTTGAAGAACCGCACCAGCATTGAATTTGTTGTCATTAACGAAACGACGTCTGAATTTAAAGATCATCCGGTTAGATTTCAGCTTCCAGACCGGCTAGTTCAGTTGTTGAAAGTTTCTAAACATGAATGGGATGCTCAAATAGTTCAGGTAGGAATTAAAGGT
The DNA here is from genome assembly GCA_011772205.1 of Candidatus Latescibacterota bacterium. Lineage (GTDB taxonomy): Bacteria > Krumholzibacteriota > Krumholzibacteriia > WVZY01 > WVZY01 > WVZY01. The sequence goes on along the minus strand of WVZY01000012.1, from coordinate 112,571 downwards.
TTGCAGTTTGAGCGGCTGCTTGAATTGGAAGGAATGAATGTATCGCAATTGGTGAACCCCATATCTTTTGAGGCACCATATATCGCCCCTCATTCAATGTCATTCTATCGGATATTATTTAAACGACACTATACCCCCATCGAAAAGCTACCGGCCAGAGTTGAAATATTCCTTAGGAACAATACGCGTTTGTTGTTTCTAGTGACATTCTTGGTATTGGCGATTTCGATCATTGCGAACATAACCGCTTACAGGCGCATAAAAACTTTCAAGAAAAATTAGAATCAATATTCTTCACGCTAGACCACATTCTTAGCTGACATCCTCAACAACTGCACCTAAATTAGGCCCTATTCCCAACATCTTGATCCACGAAGCCCCACGTTTGACAGTCGCCTGGGTTTGCACTAAAGTCCTACGAGGAACAAGGAGGACCCGGCGATGCGCAAGAGTCGATTCACCGAAGCACAAATCATCCTAGCCTTAAGACAGGCAGAGGCTGGCACTCCCGTGGCCGAGATCTGCCGTAAGCTCGAGATCACTGAGACCACGTTCTATCGATGGAAAAAGAAGTACGGCGGATTGGGAGTCTCCGAGCTTCGGGAGCTGCGTCAGCTGCGCGAGGAGAACCGAAAGCTCAAGCAGCTGGTCGCCGATCTGTCCTTGGACAAACATATCCTTCGTGAGTCGCTCAAAAAAAATTCTAAAACCCGCGGCAAAACGGAGGTGGGTAATCTGGGTTCAAGAGGCATACCAAGTTTCCGAAAGGCGGGCCTGGCAGCTAACCGGGGTGGCACGGTCGACGATGCGGTATCGTTCTCGCCGACCGAGACAAGAGCCCCTACGGAGACGGATAAAGGAGTTGGCAACGGTTCGCATCAGCTATGGTTACCGCCGTCTTCATGTACTTCTCCGATGAGAAGGTTGGCCGATCAACCACAAGCGGGTCTATCGACTCTACAGCGAGGAAGGGCTGGCGCTGAGGCGAAAGAGGCCCAAACGACGGAGAAGCGCGATGGTTCGTCGGACATCTCCGATGGCTCGCAGCCCAAGCGAGCGGTGGGCGATGGATTTCATGCATGATACACTGGCCAATGGCGAGAGGATGCGAGTGTTAACAGTGATCGATGTCTTCACCCGGGAGTGTTTGGCTCTGGTAGCGAAAAAGCAGTTCCGTGGAGAAGACGTCGTCAACATTCTGTCGGATTTGACGAGAGAACGTGGACGCCCCAAAACGATCCAATGCGACCAGGGCACAGAGTTCACCTCGCTGGCGATGGACCACTGGGCGTACTGGAACAAGGTGCGGCTTGACTTTAGCCGACCGGGAAAACCGGGCGACAACTATATGGGGTAGGTCAACCCCATCGTGTGCGGAGATATATCACTCTCAATGTTGGAATGATCGTGAATAGAATAAACATCATTTTGCTCTCCTGTTTGGGTGCCGCATTTATATTGCTTCATGTATGTGCAATATTCTTACCAGTTGAATATTTCTGGGGATTGGATCAGTGGCGATATTTTCCTGCGCCGATCACTGTGCTGTTCATTCTAGTAGGAGCAGTTATATGCGCATCCCCACTGCTTGGAAAATCAGGATTCCCCAAAGTAAAAATAAACATATTTTCGAATAGAATATTCTTTCTGCTGATCCCGGTTATTTCATTTTCCTTTTTCTGGTTTGTCCGGCAGAAAATATTCTTTTTGGGAGATGGATATTTTTGGATCCGCATGCTGGAAAATGGAATCCGTTACAGGGCTCTTGAACCGCTCGAAGTATTTATACACTCTGTTTTCTATGAATCCACTACGAAATTTATTAATATATCTCCGCAGGATTCCTGGGCATTGTTGAGCGCAATGGCGGGAGTATTGTTCGTTTTTGTTGCCATGAGATTATCCGATTATCTCGGATCGACCTATCGAGATAAGATGATGATATTCCTATCAATGTTATCGATGGGTACGATTCAACTGTTCTATGGATATGTCGAAACCTACTCTATCGCAGCATTACTGACGCTTATATTCATTTATTTGGCGGTGAAATCATTCGAAAAACGCTCTTTTGCATATGTATCATTTTTCGTATTTTCTCTGGCAGTTTGTTCGCATATATCTGTTTTGGGATTCCTGCCGGCTTCTATTTATCTATATTTTAGACATTTATTTCAATTTAGCACTTTACTGAGTAAGATGCGGTTCACGCTTGGGATAATCATTTCTTTTATATTCCCCATAGCCATTATGCTGCTGACTTTTTCGGCGGGTGGTTTTACATTAGCGAAATTCCTCAATGAATATTCTTCTTCAGGTCATATATTGCCACTGGTGCCGGGAATATTAGCACCGAACGTTGCTTATACGCTGTTTTCTTACAAACATTTCATCGATATATGGAATGAGCTTATTCTAATAGCGCCTATTTCTTTTTTTGCAGTATTTCTCGTGATGTTCAGGTTCAATGATATCAAGATAATAATTTTGGAGCATAAAATTACTTATCTGTTGGTCGCTGCGGTATCTTCGCTCATACTTTGCTTCCTGTTCAACATGGAGATCGGCGTCAGCAGGGACTGGGATTTGTTCAGTACCTTAGCTCTTCCGATTACAATAGCTTCCGTATTGATTCTAATCGGCTTATTCAAAGAACGAGCGCATGTTGCGGGTGTTGTAATACTGGGCTGTTGCTTAATACACACGATACCATGGGTTGTTTTAAACGCGAAAGAGGACTACTCTTTAAAGAGATACATAAGACTCACTTCCTCATCGACGTGGAGCCGGCACGCAAAATCATATGCATATGATGAATTGCGATATTTTTATGAAGAAAAAAATGATTTGCTTGCTGCATTGGATTGGGCCGAAAAAGCTTATTCACAGTTGGGTAACGAGCGGTATCGATTGAATCTGGCCGCATCGTATAACAATGTGGCAATTATGTTCGCGGAGCAGAAACAAATGTTGGAAGCGGAATCGTATTTTTTGCGTTCTCTACAGCACGACCCCGATGATTTTCAAACAATAAGGAATGTTGCACTCTTGTATTTCGAAAAAAAAGAATACGACCAGGCCCTTGAGTACTTTGAAAAAGTGTTAATCCTTCACCCAAACGATATCGAATCGCTTAGAGAAAGCGCAAGAATATGCTACATTCTGGGAATGTACGATAAGGCAGATGGCTATTTGAAAAGAGCGCTGCAAGTCAACAAAGATAAAGAAATCGAACGACAATTATTGATATTTCAAAATCAGCTCTGGAATAAAATGAAAAATTAAAATGTGCAGAGCATGCCTAAATTTGGCATATTACCGATGATTCAGTATCAGCTAGAGCACCCCACTCGTAATGCGCAGGTCAGCGGTTCGATTCCGCGCTCCAGCTCCATTTTTCAGAGAACTTCGCGATTTGGCATTTCTACAAAAAACCCTCTATCACAGTTTTCTTGCGGTTTCGTTCTAAGGTCTCGCAGTATTCGTTAGCGTTGAAGCCGACTCCACCAGCTCCACGAGAATATCCTCGACGTACGGCTAGACATCGAGAACCTTCCCATCGCACACGAAGTTTGTTGATGCATGGGCGCCCCCCTATTGGGCTATGGTTCCTTCGCGGGACGATACGCCCCTTCTCTTTTCATTCACCTTCCCAAATTTAGCACTCCATGTTACGCTACCCTCGTGAGCCATTTTTTGATTATTGCGGTTATTTATGGTAAAATAATTAATAGCTTGGGCATGCTAACACCTTGAGATAATCCCCAACGGGAGGGCTCGTGATGAAGCGATTCAGATGCATTCCTCTCATTCTCTTCATGTTTCTGATCTGCGTTTTCTGGACGCGTGTAGAAGCGCAGCCGATACCGAGTCCACACGACACGCTTTTCGTCACAGCTTCCATTCCTTATGAAGGGCAGCATGGAAATGGCGAGGCCTACGTGTATCTGGCCGATTCTTTAGGAACGCTCACCAATCCCGTCATCGCCGTCGAAGGATTCGATCTCGACAACAGTTGGGATTGGGATGAGCTATACAACCACCTCAATAAGGAAAACATGATAGAGACGCTCCGTAGCGAAGGATATGATATCGTGATGTTGAATTTTACGGATGCTACAGACTACGTCCAGAGAAATGGCTATGTGGTCATCGAGCTGATTCAACAAGTGCAGTCCGCAATAGATACCACGGCCACTCTCGTGGTGGCTGGCGCGAGTATGGGGGGCCTGTGCGCTCGCTATGCGCTGGCCTATATGGAGACACATGGCCTCGAACACCGCGTGCGAAACTTCATTTCATTCGATGCGCCGCACCACGGGGCTAATGTCCCCCTTGGCGTGCAGTACTGGCTGGAGTTCTTCTCGGGGCTGTCGGATGCAGCCGCCGAGATGCTCGACCGGTTGAACCGTCCCGCCGCCCGGCAGATGCTGGTGTATCATTATACGATGCCTCCCGGTTCGACAGGTGAACCTGATTCCCTTCGCGCAGGGTTGCTTGCCGACTTCTCGAGCATTGGCGAGTATCCTGAGAACCTGCGCAAAGTGGCCATCGCCAATGGAAGTGGTTATCAGCTCGGACAGGGTTTTGCACCGGGAGATCAGATTATCCAGTACGAATACAGCGAGCCTCTAACAACGATTAGAGGCAATGTTTGGGCAGTGCCAGACAGTAGCGAACAGATGATCTTCGACGGGTATATCCGTATTATTATTATACCCACGACGCTGAGCGTTACGGTATCGGGCACGCAGCCCTATGACAACGCCCCCGGCGGCTGGCGGGCTTCTATGGCCGATATGGATTCGACCGAAGCGCCATACGGTGACATCATTGCCCTTCATGACAATCATTGTTTTATCCCAACGATCAGCGCGCTCGCGATCGATACAGAAGATCTGTTTTATGATATCGCGGGGGACCCGGACATCCTGAGCCATACGCCTTTCGATACAATCTATTATCCTGCGGCCAATCAAGACCACGCATCGATCACAGCAGAGAACGCACAGTGGTTCATAACGGAAGTGCGCGTCGGCGCAACCGGAGTGCCTTCTGCGCGCGGACCGTTGCTGCCGGATGTGATGCTGTATCAAAACTATCCGAATCCGTTCAATCCAATGACAACGATTTCATTTACTTTGCCCGAAAAAGCACGAGTGAATCTGTCCATCTATAACCTTGAAGGTAAACTTATCAAAGTTCTCATAGACGGCATGCAAAATGAAGGCTATAGAGAAATCACTTGGGATGCCACTGGATCCCGTGGCAATCCTGCTGCTTCAGGCGTCTATTTCTACCGCCTGACCGCAGGCAACCGGACGCTCACGAAAAAGATGGTTCTGCTGAAGTGATATGGATCCGGCTGGGTCAACCTCCGTTTTGTTTGGTCGAACGCAGAGCAGTTACCGACGATCATGAGACTGATACAGTGGATTTGCTAGTGGAATCGCTGGATGGAGGCGATGATCTGCGACGAACATTCTAAATTTGACCCCATGAGAGATATAATGTCATCAAAGCCAGCGCCTTATCAGCATTCACCCGCTCTCTCACGAAGCTCGTTATGAAAGGAAAAGAAAAGATCAGCGATAGTTTGGCGCTGCGGGTGGCTTGTTGTCGAGAAGCTCCTCGATCGAGCCGATGACGTCGGGGGTCAGCTTCGCGACAACGTCCAGGGCCGCCATGTTCTCTTTCACCTGCTCCAGCCGGGAAGCGCCGGTGATCACTGTGCTGACGTTCGGATTGGCAAGGCACCAGGCCAGCGCGAGTTGGGCGCGCGTGCATCCGACTTCCTCCGCGATCGATTTGAGCTGGCGGACCTTCTCTCGATTCTCGGCTGCGGTCTCTCCCACGAGCTCCTCGCGAAGCCATTCCATGCCTGCGAGACTGGCGCGCGTCTGTGGGGGGCAGCCGTCATCGTACTTTCCGGTGAGTAAGCCGCTGCCAAGAGGACTCCAGACCGTCAAGCCCAGCCCGATGTCATCGTAGAGCCGTGCGTACTCCCTTTCAACTCGATCACGATGGAACATGTTGTACTGCGGTTGTTCCATTTGCGGCCCCACGAGGTGTTCACGTTTCGCAATCATTGCCGCTTCCATGATCTCATCGGCGCTCCACTCGCTCGTCCCCCAGTAGAATGCTTTGCCTTGATCGATCACCCAATTCATTGCACGCACCGTTTCCTCAATGGGTGTATCCGGGTCGGGTCGGTGGCAGAAAATGAGGTCGACATAGTCGAGCTTGATCCGCGCCAATGACGCATTGACTCCCTCTATTATATGTTTGCGTGACAGACCTCGATCGTTGGGACCTTGCCCTCCCCAGAAGATCTTGGTCGATATCACCAGGTCGGAGCGCTTCCAGCCCGCGCGTCGGATGACGTTACCCATCACGACCTCGGATTCGCCCGACGCATACGCCTCCGCATTATCAAAGAAGTTCACGCCATGCTCGTAAGCGGCCGTCATGCACTCAAACGCGACATCCTCTCCGACCTGGGAACCATAGGTCACCCATGAGCCAAGAGACAGTGCCGACACTTTGAGGCCAGAAGAGCCAAGAAACCGGTACTCCATTTGTCCACCGCTCCTTTCCGTTGGTTACATCTCTGAGATGACATTTGGCATAGCTAATATCAAGTTAGCAACAGCGCTTTCAATATTACACTTCTTCTTATTACTACACTTGTATAAAACCTGCAACTCTGCTCGAATACACGCAAGAGTGCGCGGATATGGTTTCACTGTACGCCCTTGAGAAATTTGTTAATTTGATCAGTCACAGCGACTTATCAGTCCTATTAGAGGCCCATTCGCAATGCATGGTTCCGCCGTTCGAATCCACTCTCCAGCTCCATTTTTTTGTTGAGTTTACGGGACTTTTGATAGATTTAATACATATGAGACATGAACAGGCCGTTCGATCCATCTCTTGACATCCTGAAGCTATTGCATATGATGCCCATATGAAAAAACCGGCTAAAAGGAAATCCGAGAGGCCATCCAAGGAAATCGAGCCCGGCAGACTCCTCTTCAGCGTTTCCGGAGCTAGGGGAATCGTTGGGGAGAGCCTGGACACCGACATCGTCAAAAGACTGGTACTTGCGTTCGCCTCGATCCTTCCCGCGGGTCCCATCGTTATGGGACGGGATACCCGCCCCTCCGGTGAAGCGCTGATGCAAGCGGCGATCGGCGCGGTAACCGCAACGGGACACGACTGCATCGATCTGGGGATTGCCGCCACTCCAACGGTCGAGATGGTCGTTGAGCGACATAAAGCAGCCGGAGGAGTTATCGTTACGGCGAGTCACAATCCAATCGAGTGGAATGCGCTAAAGTTCCTCGACAGACGGGGAATATTCATCGAGAAAGAAGCGGGCGATGAGCTGTTCAACGCTTTTCAGGCCGATCGGTTTGTCCTCGCCGGTGAGAGTTCCAAAGGAAAGGTCCGTTCGTACTCCAATGCGGCGAGGGATCACATCGAAGCGATTCTCTCGCTCGACATCATTGATGCCTCGAGAATCCGCGATCGCCGTTTTACCGTTGTTCTCGACTGTATCAATGGTGCGGGCAGTGTGATCGCACCGGATTTGCTGGATGCGCTTGGCGCGCGGGTCATTAAATTGGATTGCGAGCTGGATGGCAATTTTCACCGGGATCCGGAGCCCAGACCGGAAAACCTCTCCGTGCTCGCCAACCGCGTCAAGGAAGAGCAAGCCGACATTGGTTTCGCTGCCGATCCCGATGCGGATCGGCTTGCGCTGGTAGATAACCTGGGGAACGCAATCAGCGAGGAATATACGCTGGCCCTTGGCGTGGATCTGGTGCTCGCGAATAATCCCGGTCCGGTTGTGGTGAACGTGAGCACATCATCGATCATCGATCGGATCGCCGAATCCCACGGAGTCCAAGTATCGCGAACGCCCGTGGGTGAGGCCCATGTGGTGGCCAAGATGCTCGATTGCCACGCCGTCATCGGGGGAGAGGGCAATGGAGGGATCATCTATCCGGAACTCCACCCGGGCCGAGACGCCATGCTCTCTATGGCACTTATCTTGCAGCTACTTACGGAGAGGAAGACGTCACTTAGGGATCAGATTGACCGGTATCCCCCGTTTGTCATGCATAAAGAAAAGGCTCCTAAGACAGGGGATTTCTCAGCGAAGAAGATTTCCCGTTTAATCCAAGGGCTCAAACCTGATAAGATCGACACGCGTGATGGAGTTAAAGCGCTGTTCTCGGAAGGCTGGTTTCACCTGCGTTTGTCGAATACGGAAGGCATCGTGAGAATCATCTCCGAGGCGGCCACCGAAGATAAAGTTCAGGATTTGATAAAAGCTGCTCGGCGGATTCTAAAAGAATCCTTCAATTAATATTGTTGCAACAGGAGTTCGCTCATGTGCGGAATCGTTGGATACCTTGGAAAAAACCAGGCACTGCCAATTTTGCTCGAAAGCTTGAAACGACTCGAATACCGGGGGTACGACTCGGCGGGGATTGCCGTTCTCCAAGACGGCTGCATTGTGGTTGAAAAAACCGAGGGGAAGATCAGCACGTTGGAACAGCGGCTATCGGGCAAGGAGGTTCCAGGAACGGTGGGCCTTGCCCACACCCGCTGGGCGACTCACGGAGAGCCGACAACGCAAAACGCCCACCCGCATGTGGATTGCAAGGGAAGTATCGCAGTAATCCACAACGGCATCATTGAAAATTACCGGGTATTGAAAAAGCGTCTCGAGGAGTCAGGCCACAAATTCAAAACGGATACCGATACGGAGATTATCGCCCACCTCATCGAAGAATTTTACGACGATTCTTTCGAGGAAGCCGTTCAGAAGGCTGTCGCCCAGCTGGAAGGGACCTACGGCTTGGTGATTCTCTCCAAGAAAGATCCAAACAAGCTCATCGGAGTTCGCAATGGAAGCCCTCTCGTGGTGGGTGTCGCAGACGACGAGTATCTTCTTGCTTCCGATGTTTCGGCGATTCTCAAGCATACCCGTCAGGTGGTTTATCTCGATGACAAGGAGATGGTCACCGTGGGGCCCTCGGGATTCAGTACGATGACCACCGAAAATGTCGAGATCCAAAAAGAAATCGAGGAAATTTCCTGGGATTTGGAGATGATCGAGAAGGGCGGATACGCTCATTTCATGCTCAAGGAGATTTTCGAGCAGCCGGAAACGATCCACAACGCGTGCCGAGGAAGATTGATCCACGAATCGGGTTACGCCAAGCTCGGCGGGCTCAATATGTCTGAGAGAGAGCTCAGGGAGATCAAGCGCATCGTCATTATTGCTTGCGGGACGAGCTGGCACGCGGCACTTATCGGCGAATATATGATAGAGGAATACGCCAGGTTACCGGTTGAAGTCGAGTATGCCTCCGAGTTCAGGTACCGCAATCCGATCATCGAACCGGGAACGATCACTCTTGCGATCAGCCAGTCTGGCGAGACGATCGATACGTTGGAGGCGATGCGCGAGGCCAAGCGCAAAGGATCCAGAGTCCTGGGAGTTTGTAATGTTGTAGGCAGCACGATCGCCCGCGAATCGGACGGTGGTGTGTACATCCACGCGGGGCCGGAGATCGGCGTTGCCTCCACCAAGGCTTTCACCTCCCAGGTTACTGCGTTAACCCTGCTGGCGATCATGCTCGGGCGGATGCGGGTGATGGGCAGGAGTGAAGGCCAGGAAATCATCGAAGCGCTTCAGAAGATCCCGGATCAGGTGCAGCAGATTCTAAATCATAACGAGGAAATAGAAAAGATCGCCAAGGCGTACTGCAACGACTCGAACTTCCTGTATCTCGGGAGGGGGGCCCATTTCCCGGTGGCCTTGGAAGGTGCTTTGAAGCTCAAAGAAATTTCATATGTCCATGCGGAAGGTTATCCCGCTGCAGAGATGAAGCATGGCCCCATTGCTTTGATCGATAAGAACATGCCGGTGGTCGTGATCTGTCCGAGGGATAGCGCCTACTCAAAAATTCAAGGGAATATCGCCGAAGTCAAAGCGAGAAAAGGAAGGCTCATCGTGATCGCAACTGAAGAGGACGAAGAAGTCGCCAAAGTCGCCGATCATGTGATCACCATACCGCAGACGCTCGATATGCTGTACCCGATTCTCACTGTTATCCCGCTCCAGCTCCTTGCCTATCATATCGCTGTCTTGAGGGGTTGCAACGTTGATCAGCCACGAAACTTGGCGAAGAGTGTGACGGTAGAGTGAGGATGCCGCCAACCTGATTCAAACGGCAATAGAATCCTTATCGCTGCAGTTTCATCCAATAGTGGGAGGCGAAATGAAAAAGCTCATACATACGGATCACGCGCCCAAAGCGCTCGGTCCCTATAGCCAGGCCGTTCTCGATGGGGACACTCTTTTTCTTTCCGGACAGATCGGGATCGAGGCGGAGACGGGCAAGTTCGTTGAGGGAGGCGTTGAGGCTCAAACTCACCGCGTGCTGAAGAATATCGCCGCCGTTCTGGAAGCTGCGGCCATGGGAATGGAAAACATCGTCAAAACGACGATCTATCTGGCATCTATGGAAGACTTCCAAAAGGTGAACGAAATTTACAGTCGGTATTTCGTGAAAAATCCTCCCGCCAGGGCTACTGTCGAGGTAGCGAGGCTTCCACTTGGAGCGCTTGTCGAAATAGAAGCGATCGCCCGAAAGTAGCGCCGATTTTCCTGTTTCGTTATCGACGTTTAATTCTGTATATTTCTCATACTCTGGTTTGCGGCCTTTCGTCGGGAATGGATGGGCCCTGGTGGACCCCGGGGACTTCAAATCCCTATGTCGGTTGTTTAATCGGCCGAGGTGGGTTCGATTCCCACACATTCCCGCCAATTTTATCCGGCGGTTCCAGCAGCATGTTGAAACGTATCCTTTGCGTCATCTGTCTGATGGCGGTAACGACCGGCGTCGCTTGGGGTGGATCATTCGAAACGTACCAGTTCTCACAAGAAAAAGTGGATTCTGCCAAAAGCGTCACCGAAGTCAAGAGGTTATCGCCCAAAAAGGATCAATTGGAGTTGAAACGCGAGCTCCAAATGATCGCGCAGGAGGAGGCGCCTGGAAAACACCTCTGGGAAAGGAAGAAATCGCCCAGAGTGGCAATGTTCTGTTCGATGGCAGTGCCCGGCCTTGGACAGCTTTACAACGGCAGAAGGATCAAGACGATGCTCATGGTCGGGCTGAGCGGATTCTATATGAGTCAGATATGGCTCAAACACAAGCAAGCGAATCGTCGTGAGAAAATCCGGGATCAGTTTATTGAAATACGGGACCAGTTTCCGAAATTTAGCCCGGAATGGCTTGTTCAGAACCGTCAGGTTGGATTCCATCAAAGCTACGTCGACTTTTACAAAGAGCAAACCAAGGATTTCGCGTGGTGGTCCGGCGCTGTATGGCTCATCGGAGTGCTCGATGCTTATGTGGACGCCCATCTCCACGACGTCCGGTCATACCGCCCGACGACAAAGAGTTCCAGCGGCACCAGTTATTTGACCGTAACCATCAGCTTTTAACTAGAGCCCGGTTTTCAAACATATTTTGGAGCAGCGAGATAATCTGGAGGCATTGTTCCGAATGGCTTTTTCAATGGAGCAGATCAGAAATTTCTGCATCATCGCGCATATCGATCATGGAAAGTCCACGCTCGCGGACCGGTTCCTCGAAGCCACGGAAACCATCGACAAGAAGCAGATGCGCGAGCAGGTGCTGGATACGATGGACCTCGAGCGTGAACGCGGAATAACGATCAAAAGTCATCCAATTCGGATGAACTACAGGGCAAATAATGGGCGGGATTATCTTTTCAACCTCATCGATACTCCCGGCCATGTTGATTTTACGTACGAGGTATCGCGAAGCCTGGCTGCCTGTGAGGGAGCGATTCTAGTCGTCGATGCTGCCCAGGGAATACAGGCTCAGACGCTATCCAACGTGTATCTTGCCCTGGAGGGTAGCCTCGAGATTCTCCCCGTGATAAATAAGATCGATCTGCCCAGCGCAAGGGTGGACCATGTGAAACACGAGCTCGTGGAGCTCCTCGGCGTGGACGAAGACGAAATCCTCTGTGTGAGCGCGCGGATAGGAACCGGTATCGACACGCTTCTCGAGACAATTGTGTCGAGGATTCCACCGCCAAAAGGCGATCGGGATGGTAAGCTCCGTGGGCTGATTTTTGACTCGTTCTTCAATATGTACAGGGGGGCGGTCGCTTACATTCGGATTTTCGATGGAGTGCTTGGCGCTGGGGACAAGATCCGGATGTTATCGAACTCAAAGGTATTCGAAACGATGGAACTGGGCTTTTTCAGGCTGGATATGATACCGGCGGATCGGCTCGTTGCCGGCGAAGTGGGATATGTCATAACGGGCCTTAAAAATCTGAAGGATACCAAGGTCGGGGATACGATCACCTTGCACGAGGATCCCTGCTCCGAGTCCCTTCCTGGATATAAGGAGGTCAAGCCAATGGTCTTCAGCGGCTTGTACCCTGTGGACGCCGAAGATTACGAATCCCTTCGAGAAGCGCTGGAGAAACTCCAGCTGAACGATTCTTCTTTCAAATTCGAGCCGGAAACGTCCGAAGCGCTGGGATTTGGATTCAGGTGCGGCTTTCTTGGCCTCTTGCATATGGAAGTGATTCAGGAGCGTCTCGAGCGCGAGTATTCGCTCGGATTGATCGCAACGGTCCCGAACGTGAACTACAACGTGATCCTGCGTGATGGCGCGGCGGTGGGAGTGGACAATCCGGCCAAGCTGCCTTCGGCCAACCGGATAGAGCGCATCGAGGAGCCCTACGTTCGCACCGAAATCATCACGCCGGGGGATTATCTCGGATCGATAATGAAACTCAACAAGGACCGCCGCGGTATATATATAGAAATGAAGTATCTCGATGTGGGTCGGGCCTTGCTCACTTATGAGATGCCCTTGGGCGAGATACTTGTTGACTATTACGATAAACTCAAGAGTATTAGCAGAGGTTATGCTAGTATGGACTACGAGTACATCGGACATCGCCAAGGGGACCTCGTGCGCTTGGACATCCTCCTCAACGGAGAGCCGGTGGATGCCCTCTCGACCATCGCTCACAGGGATAAATCTTATGCTTGGGGCCGGGATATGACGTCGAGATTGAGCGAGCTGATTCCCAGGCAGCTTTTCGAGGTGGCCATCCAGGCTTGTGTTGGAAGCAAAGTGATATCGAGGGCCAGCGTCCGACCTCTCCGAAAGAATGTGACGGCGAAGTGTTACGGAGGGGATATCACCAGGAAGCGCAAGTTGCTCGAGAAACAAAAGGAAGGGAAGAAGCGGATGAAGATGGTGGGAAGGGTGGAGGTGCCGCAAGAAGCTTTCCTCGCCGTTCTAAAGGTCGAACCATCGAAGTAAACTCGTGGGAGAAGTAAAACATGGAGACAGTTCGAAAGAAACGCCGCCGAGGCAAGAAATCAATCGTTCGCGAATACACTGAGATCATCATCTTGGCCGTGGCGCTCGCGCTCTTTGCCAGAACATTCTTCATACAGGCGTTCCGGATTCCTTCAGAATCGATGGAGGAAACGCTTCTAGTCGGGGATTTCCTGTTTGCGAACAAGCTCATTTACGGTCCGAAGATTCCATTTCTCAATATCCGGTTGCCTGGCGTCCGCGACCCACAACCCGGCGACATCATTATTTTCAAATATCCATTGGATCAGCAAACCGACTACATCAAGCGCTGCGTCGCCGTAGCTGGGCAGACCGTAGAGATGAAAGGCACAAAGCTCTATATCGATGGAGTTCTTCAGGAAGAACCGTATTCACAGTATTCGAACATCCCGGGCTATAACAGGCATTACGGACCGATTACGATACCCGAGGGCCACATATTCATGATGGGAGACAATCGAGACAACAGCGCGGACAGCAGGGCGTGGGGTCCTCTTCCTCTCGACCTGGTACTGGGCAAGGCGATGTTTATCTATTTTTCCTGGAATCCACGATCCCATTCCGTCCGCTTCTCCCGAATCGGTGACATCATCCGGTAGCATACGAGGGATATCTCTTTATATCCATGTGCCGTTCTGCACGCGGAGATGTCCTTACTGCACCTTCTATCACGTTCCGCACTCTTCCCCCTTGGAAACAGGCTTTATCCAGGCGGTGATTCGAGAGATCCAATGCGCGCTCTCAGATCTTAGCGGAGATATCCGCCTCCAAACGATTTACATTGGTGGAGGCACCCCATCGGTTCTGAGCATTGAATCCCTGGATGCGATTTTCGCAACTCTCCATTCAATGACTCAATGCAGGAAATCCTTCGAAATCACCTTCGAAATCAATCCCGAAGATGTGAATAAAGCGCTCCTGAGTTATCTCAAAGAGAAGGGAGTAAACCGCGTCAGCCTGGGCGTTCAATCCATGGCTCCAAGAACTCAGAGAGGACTCAGTCGGTGCCCGCCTGACATAAATGATCAAGCCATAAGAATGACACAGGATGTTTTCCGAAACGTGAATCTCGATATTCTTCTCGGCGTTCCGGGGGAGTCGAGCGATGAATTGACCGCTTCCGTGGAAGCAATGTGCGCCTACCAACCCCAGCATTTCTCGGTATATTGTTTGGAAGCTGGTGGTGATGCGGCCCCCGAGGTAAAGGATTTTATCACCAGGGTCGATTCCGATCGATCCGCCGAGGATTACCTCTATGTGTGTAGTGTTTTGAAAAAACACGGTTATCGCCACTATGAGGTGTCAAATTTCGCGCAGCGCGGTTTTGAATCGAGTCACAACTGGGTATACTGGACGGGCGGTGAGTATCTGGGTATCGGGGCGGGAGCGCATTCCTTTATTGATGGCCGTCGATATTACAATGAGCCATCACTCGAGCGTTATGTGTCTAGCGTGTCTGAAACGGGAAGGGGCATCCAGATCGAAGACCGTATCGAGCGTAGCGACCTAATTCTGGAAAAAATGATGCTGGCGCTTCGTACCGATGAAGGTATGCCGGTTGCGTGGGTGAGGAGTTCCGCGGATGTGGTCGATTCTCTCGTCGACGAAGGGCTCGCCCGAATATCCGGCCGGAGGCTGGCCCTCACTGATAGGGGATTTCTCCTGCTCGATGAGATCTTGCTGCGTCTGTCCGAAGGCCAGGGTGGGAGTATCTGGGAAGCTTGACAGCGGTTTCTCCTATGGCTAGATTTATCTAGAATTGCGTATCATGGCGTGGTGAACTGCATGCTTATGGAAAGAGATCTCAGAATTCTGCTGTCGATCGTTGATCTGTATGTCAAGGACGGGATTCCGGTCAGTTCGCAGAAGGTCCAGGAGGCTGCCGGCCTTGGGATCAGCACCGCGACCATCCGGAACCTCATGGCGGGTCTCGAGCGCCGGGGATATCTATCAAAACAGTACACATCCGCCGGACGGGTTCCGACGGATGAGGGGTATCGGTGCTACGTGAACACCCTTCTCGCGCAACGCCAGGCGAGCGAGGAGTTTTCCCGACTGTTTCGCAAAACGCTTCGCGAAGAAATCATGGACATCGGCACGATCATGGCCTGCGCATCGCGCTTCCTGGGGAGCATTACGAAGAATTTCGCCGTTGTTTATGGCTCCATCATGCAGGAAAGCCGTGTCAGTCGAATCAGCTTGGTAGGATTGGAAGGCACACGTCTTCTTGTCGTTGTAAACCTTCTTCCCGAATATGAACGCACAACTGCGCTGCGTCTCGAAAAGCGTTTTTCGGCTGATGTTGTGTCCCGAGCCGAGAACTTGATCAATCGTGTGGTAGTGGGGAAGACGCTGGCCGAGGCAAAGGATGCGCTCGATTCCATCGTTAGGGATAATGTTACTGGCGAAGGAATTATTACTCGCGAAGTGGCAATCAATCGGGAAGCGATATTCTCCGGCCCTCCCGCGGTTGAGCTCTACTTCGAGGAGAAAGAACATTTACTCGAGCGAAGTGATTATTTCGATCCTGTGCTCTTGCAATTACTGCTTCTCTTACTTCATAATAAAACATATCTGACTTCCATCCTTTCTAAGCGGTTAGCGGAAAAAACCCAAATTACAATCGGTAGCGAGAACGAGGACGAGGCGCTGAAGCCCTTTAGCTTGGTTACCGCGGGCTATCGCATGGGTGGGGCAAGAGGGGTATTGGGAGTCATTGGTCCTACCCGAATGCGCTATGATCTTGCTCTCGGTATTGTTGGCACTATCGCAAAGGAGCTGCAAGCAATCGGTGAAGAGTACTTCTAAACCGGATCCAGTGATAGTTTAAGGAGGCGATTCGCAATCAGCAAAAATAATTGAGGAATTGGCACCGTAATCGCGTCCAAACCGATCTCAGACGGTGGTGTTGAGGAACGATTACACGGAAGGCGAACAAGGAGTGCGCATTGATAGATGACGAGAATGAAACAGGCAACGATGCATCCATGAGCCCGAAAGACGCTTCCTTGGGAACACACGATGAAGAGGAAGCACTCGAGAAGGACCAGGCCGGAGAGGACAATTCTCCCATCTCTGCATCCGATCACGCTGCACCGCCCGAGGAGGCGGTAGAGACGGACCAGAGCGGAAAGAAACCGGTCGGGCGATCCAGAGAATCCAAGTCCCGGCCCAGGAAGCCATCCAAAGCGGATGTCCTTGGCAGGCTCGCAGAGAAGAATAAAGCTATTATTGAACTAAATAAAAAATATTCAGAAAAACAGATAGAAGCTAAGGACTTGAAAGATAAATGGCTACGAGCGGTCGCCGATTTCGAAAATTACCGGAAGCGAATGCGCAAGGAATGGGAATTGCTTCAGCAGCAGACAAAAGCCGAAGTGATTCTCGAAGTGCTCAATGTCGTGGATGACTTTGAGCGGGCGTTTTCGGCTGCCGGTGATAAGGAGGGCGACGAGTTCGTAGAAGGTATCCGGCTGATATATAACAAGCTGGTCCTTAGTCTCGAAAAATTCGACATCAGCCAGATCGAAGCCCTCGGTCAACCCTTCGACCCGACTTACCACATGGCCGTTGCTCAAGTCGAAAGTGAAGACGGTGAGCCGAACCATGTGATCGAAGTCGTCCAAAAAGGCTACCTCCAGGGTGACACCGTCATCCGGCCCGCCAGAGTTATCATTGCAAAATAAGAGCTTCGGTTGAAATTTGCAGCCGAAGCTCGCCCGACCTTCCATCCGCGGCATCGGCCTGAACATCAAGGAGACGATTATGTCAAAGGTGATCGGGATCGATTTGGGAACCACGAATTCCTGTGTCAGCATTATAGATGACGGGAGCCCCACAGTCGTTCCCAATAGTGAGGGAAACAGGACGACACCGTCCGTTGTGGCGTTTGCCAAAAACGGGGAACGGTTGGTCGGCCATATCGCCAAGCGGCAATCGATCACGAACCCAGAGCAGACGATCTATTCGATCAAGCGGTTCATGGGTTGCAGATATCGCGAGGTCAAAGATGAAGCTGAAAAAATGTCCTACGAGGTGGTGCCCGGGAAGCAGGACGAGGTGCTCATCAAAGTCCAGGATCAGACGCTAAGGCCTGAAGAAATATCGGCGATGATCCTTCAAAACCTCAAGCAGGTTGCCGAGGATCATGTGGGCGAGGAGATCAAGCAAGCCGTGATCACCGTGCCCGCATATTTCAATGACGCTCAGCGCCAGTCCACGAAGGACGCCGGCAGGATCGCAGGGCTCGAAGTCATGAGAATCATCAATGAGCCCACAGCTGCTTCGCTCGCCTATGGTCTCGACAAAAAGCGAACGGGGAAAATAGCCGTATACGATTTGGGAGGAGGGACTTTCGATATATCCATTCTGGAGCTCAGCGATGGCGTATTCCAAGTGAGAGCCACTAACGGGGATACGCATCTCGGTGGCGATGATTTCGATAGAAAGATCATGGACTGGATCATCGAGGAATTCGAGAAAGACAGCGGTTTGAGCATCACCGGAGATAAAATGGCCATGCAGAGGGTCAAAGACGCTGCCGAAAAAGCAAAATGTGATCTTTCGAGCGCACTCGAGACGACGATCAACCTGCCCTTCCTCGCGGCAGACGACTCAGGTCCCAAGCATCTCGAGGTCGTACTTACCCGGGCAACGCTCGAGAATCTCGTGGAAGATTTGGTCCTGAGGATGATTGAGCCCTGCAAGCGCGCTTTGAAGGATTCACAGCTGACCACGAATGATATTGAAAATGTCATTCTGGTAGGCGGGATGACACGGATGCCTGCCGTCAGAGATGCGGTGAAGAAGTTCTTCAATAGAGAGCCCCATAAAGGCGTGAATCCGGACGAAGTCGTTTCGCTGGGGGCGGCGATCCAAGGAGGCGTGCTCAGCGGCGACGTCGAGGAAGTGCTGCTTCTCGATGTCACACCGTTATCGCTGGGTATCGAGACCCTGGGTGGAGTCATGACCAAATTGATACCACGCAATACGACGATCCCCACAAGGAAGTGCCAGATATTCTCAACAGCAACGGATAACCAGCCGGCAGTCAGCGTCCATGCGCTTCAGGGGGAAAGAGAAATGTCGTCGGACAATCGGACGCTTGGGAAATTCGACCTCGTCGGCATTCCTCCGGCTCCGCGTGGCGTTCCACAGATCGAGGTTGCCTTCGATATCGACGCGAACGGCATCGTACACGTTTCAGCTCGGGACCTCGGAACCGGGAAAAAACAGAGCATTGCGATCAAGACGGCGAGCGGGCTCTCGGAGGCGGAGATCGAAAAGATGATCAAAGAGGCCGAGGAACACGCTGAAGAAGACAAACAGAAGAGAACTTATTCATCCGCTCTCAATGAGGCTGAAATCCTTCTCTATTCGACCGAGCAAACGATCAAGGATTTCCGGGATCGGTTCACCGAAGACGATCTCCGGGAAATCCAGGCGGCTATTGCAACGCTCAAAGAGGTTAAAGATGAGGATCCGCGGGATATCGATGCGCTAAAACAGGCGACAAGCGCGCTTCAGCTCATCATGCACAGATTCGCCGAGTTAATGTACAGCGCGCCCGACTCTCCGGATTTCCTGACATAGAAAGCGCTTCGCTCTTTTCACCCGACCCCTTTCGGTGTTATATTCCGTTAATGTGAGGGACGTGCAGAAGAAAGGGGTTCTTCCCATATGGCAAAGCGCGATTATTACGAACTCCTAAACATCGACCGAGACGCTTCCACCGAAGACATCAAGAAAGCTTATCGGAAGCAGGCGCTTCAGTACCATCCTGATAGAAATCCCGGCGACAAAGAAGCGGAAGAGAAATTCAAGGAGGCAACGGAAGCCTACGAGGTCCTCCGCGATCCGGAGAAGCGTGCTATGTACGATCAGTACGGCCACGCGGGCATGGCAGGGGCAGGTGCTGGTCCGTTCGGTGCCGGTTTTGGTGCGGATTTCGATATTGCTGATGCGCTCCGTGCGTTCATGAGGGATTTCGGCGGCTTCGGGATCGACGATCTGTTTGGCACGGCGACCCGCGCCTCGGGACGCAGGGGGCGAAAGCGCAAAGGCCATGATCTTCAGATCAAAGTAAAGCTGTCCTTGAAAGAAATCGCCAGGGGTGTGGAGAAACAAATAAAGGTGAACAAGCTTGTATCGTGCTCTGCTTGCGGGGGAGCCGGCACCCGAGAAGGGGCAAAACCCGTCACATGCAACACTTGTGGCGGGAGCGGTCAAATCAAGCATGTCCAGCGGTCGATCTTCGGACAATTCGTCAATGTGACCGAATGCCACGCTTGCGGTGGGGAAGGGGTTGTCATTTCGGATCCCTGTACGGAATGCAGCGGCTCGGGAAGGGTGCGGGGGAGCGAGCGCGTATCGGTAAAGATTCCAGCAGGCGTTGCGAGCGGGAATTATATCACCATCTCTGGTGGCGGTGATATTGGCGAGCGCAAAGGACCATCTGGAAATCTCTATATTATCATCGAGGAGAAAGAAGAAGAACATTTCGAGCGCCACGGGAACGACATTCTTTTCGATCTGCCGCTTACTATTTCGCAGCTTGCGTTGGGCACAAAAGTGGAAGTTCCCACGCTCGATGGCAAAGTGTTGGTCAAAGTTCCTCCAGGGACTCCGTCTCACAAGATTTTTCGTCTAAAAGGAAAAGGAATCCCAAGGCTGCACAGTTATGGAAAAGGAGATCAGCTCGTTCGTGTGATCGCTTGGGTTCCCGAGAAAGTGACAAAGCGAGAAGCAGAGCTCTTGAAGGAACTGGATGAAACGCTGAAACAACGGCTCCCTCACCCGCCTGAAGAATAGGCGCCTTCCGCATGCACCGAAGACAGCCCCACGCTTTTCTTTTTTTTGTCGAAGAGATGACACCCGGTGACGTCTCGGCAACAATTACGGGAAGCGAGCATCATCACTTGAACCGGGTGCTGAGAAAGGCGGTGGGGGATGAAGTATTTATCACAGACGGGCGGGGAACCATTTTCAGGTGCCAGGTGCAGGAGAGGACCCAGCGCGGGACGAGAGTGGAGGTGATCGGCAGCGACCCTGTGCACCCTCCAAGAAATTCGGTGACCCTTGCCCTCGGCTGCATAAGGAAGGACCGATTCGAGCGGGCCGTTGAACAATGTACCGAACTCGGCGTCGCTCGGTTCGTCCCCTTTTATTCCAGGAATACCAGGATGCAGACTACTGGCAGCGCCTTTATGAAACGCTTGAGAAGAATTGCACAATCTGCTATGACACAGTCATTTAGGGGGACGTTGCCCGTCATTGAGCAAGGCATCCCCTTCGGCAATCTTATCCGATTTATCAAGGAATCGGATTGTGCGATTGTCGGCGATTGGGGAGCACAGCCACTCAAAGCCCCGAAGGCGGGCGCTTCTGTTTTGCTGATCGTCGGTCCCGAGAGCGGATTTGCACCGGAGGAGCGGGATCAGCTTCGGCAGCAAGGATGCATATTTGCTTCATCCAGCAGCCACCGTCTCAGATCCGAGACAGCGGCCGTTGCGCTCGCTTCGGTTGTCCTATCTGCGCCGGATTGACAACGTCCAATCAGGCCTCTACAATGGATCGACTATCTTAGCTGTACGAGTGTGCTTTAAACCTGCCCGGCGCTCTCTGGAGCTGTTTTCGGGCATCGCCGGTGGATAGCTATGGAACAAAAGCAGGAGACGATTTCGGAAAGATTGAGACTGGATATGAAGGGGGCGCTCAAGGGCGGAGATAAGGAGCGGCTCAGCGCGATTCGAATGCTGATCGCCGAACTCAAGAATGCCCAGATCGCCGCCCAGAAAGAGCTGTCGCTGCAGGAGGAGGAAAAAGTTCTCGCCGCCTACGCAAAGAAACGAAAAGAATCGATCGAAAAATACACCGATGGTGGACGGAAAGATCTGGCCGATAAGGAGAAACGGGAGTACGACATCACTCTCTCCTACCTGCCCCGGAAGCTTGAAGAGGCGGAATTGAAAGCCGTCATATCGAAGCACATCGAGGAGCTCGGCGCTTCGGGGCAAAAAGACTTCGGCCGCGTCATGAAGGTCGTGATGTCAGCCGTGGGAAGCCGGGCTGAAGGAGCTGCCGTATCTGCCATGCTGCGGGAGATGCTCAATGGATAACGTTTGGATCATCAACGCTGTTCTGATCGTCATCTTGGTCATCGGAACCATTGCCGGATACACAAAGGGATTGGTGCGTCAGGTCCTCGAACTCGCAGGCATTATCATAGCTTTTATATTGGCTCTTTTGCTCGGTGGGGCTCTTGCCGCATTGCTCGACAAATATACGCCGATTCCATATTCTCCTGCCCTTATTATTTCGTTCATTGCGATTTTTGTAGCCGGAGTAATTGGCTTTCATTATGTCGCTATAATGGTTCAGAAATTCATCCGGATGACGATACTGGGTTGGGTGGACCGCATGAGCGGCGCTGCCCTGGGACTGGTATTGGCCATGCTAATATCCAGCGTGCTTATCAGCATCGCCTTCGAGCTACCGATTCCCAAGAAACTAAGGCACGATTTTGAAAGGTCCTCTGTGAGCAACTTTTTGAGACCCGTGGCTCCACGGATCTTCAATTTCTTAGTCGCTCACGGGAACAAGCGGGTCCAATACGACGCCATATTTAAACGAAGCAGATCCACCTGATCGGGTCCTCCACCGCATCAATTCTGTTTTTTAGATTTGTTAGCGGGTTCTACATAGTGATTCAGCGTTGGGCTTATGAGTCAATCAAATCACGTCTCTTTATCCGACCATGCAATCGAATCGCTCGAGCTGCCCGCCGTGCTCGAAGTTGTGGCGTCGCACTGCATCAATGAAGGTGCTGGGCCTGCAATTCGCGCTTCTCGGCTGTCAACAGATCCACATGATATCGAAGAAGCGCTGGGGGAAATCGATGAAATGCGGCGGTACCGCGCGGTTGTATCCGATATTCCGGTTGCCGATACATCCTGCAGGAGATCGATCGACCGCGCTGTTGAGAGAGTTGAGCCGCTGGCTGAGGTGGATCTATTAGAGGTCGCCGCTGCAGAGAGAAATGGGCGTTCGCTCCATCGGACATTCAGGAAAACCGCGGAGGAATACCCGCTTCTTGACCGGATCGTTTCTCGGATCGTGCCGCAGGGCGACCTGGTAGAGCAGATCGATGCGGCGATCGATTCAGAAGGAAGAGTGCGTGATTCGGCGAGTCCAAAGCTGCAGGAGGTCAGAAAGAATATTGCGAAAGCGAAGGACCGGATCCGAAACGAAGCCGACCGCCTGGCAAAGCGGATAGGAAAGAACGCGTATGCCACACTTCTGGGCGCGCGCCACGTGGTCCTCGCTCCGAAGGAAGCCTGTCGGAGACGGGACGGCATTGCCCATTCGACATCACACTCCAAGGAGTCGCTATATTTCGAACCGTTTTCGCTCGTTGAACTCAATAATTCTTTGGAGGCCCTCGTCAACGACGAGATAGCAGAGATAGCAAGGGTACTTCGGGAACTCTCTGCCGAAGTGGTGCGGCGTTCCGATCTGCTCACGGCCAACCTGGATGCATTCGAGAATCTAGACGCCTTGAGAGCGAAGGCGATATTCTCGGGTAGCTTCGATTGTATCACCCCAGGATTTTCATCGGATGGAGCGCTTCGCTTGAATGCTGCGAGGCATCCGCTCCTCGTGTTGTCTTTTAGGGGAGCGGGGAGGGAGAATGAGATCGTTCCCCTCGATTTGGAGCTTCCCAGGGATGAGCGGGTGATGGTCATCACAGGACCCAATGCAGGGGGCAAGACGGTAACACTCAAGACCGTCGGCCTTCTCTCCCTGATGTTCCAGTGCGGTTTGCAGGTGCCCTGCGCGCAGGGAAGCGAGTTCCCTGTGTTCAAGTATATTTTTGCCGACATCGGGGATGAGCAATCGATCGAATCCTCCCTGAGTACGTTTACCTCCCACCTTCGACATCTCGACACGATGTGCCGACATGCGGAGGAGAGCACACTGTGCCTGATCGATGAGATCGGCGATGGTACCGATCCGGACGAAGGCGCTTCGCTTGCCAATGCCGCCCTGGAAAAGCTGCTTAGAAAAAGCGCTGCCGTTATCGCTACAACGCACTACGGAAAGGTGAAGATATTTGCGCTTCAAACGCCTGGGATCCTCAACGCTTCCATGGCCTTCGCAGATGACCAGAATCGGCCGCTGTTCAGGCTACTTCGCGGATTGGCGGGCAGAAGTCGAGGGATTGACACGGCGAGAAGGTGTGGTTTCGACCCGGAAGTCGTAAAGCGAGCGGAGCATTATCTAGGAGAAGAAGCATTCCGCCTCGAGCGGCTCCTGAGCGAACTCGAGTCCTCGCATATCGCCGTTGAGGATGAAAGGGAAGCACTGGCCAAACAGTCGGAGTCGCTCCAGCGTGTGATCGAAAGATATACAGAGAAAGAGAAAGAGCTGGACTCCACAAGGGCTGCCCAAAGAGAAAAGGCGCGCGTGGAGGCGAGGGAAATACTCCTCAATGCACGCCGAGAGATCGAGAGGATTGTTAAAGAGATTCGAGAGAGCGGGGCGCGGAAGGAGCGAATTCGGGAAGGTCACCAGCGGATTCGGACCCTCCTCCGGGAAGTGAGCAAAGAGAAAAAAGCGAGAAGGGTGGTTTCGGTATCCGTTGGCGATCGGGTTTGTCTGAATCCAACGGGGAAGCCGGAAGGAACGGTCATCGAGATACATAACGATTCGGCCACCGTTGAAATTGATGGAAAACGCATTAAAATTAAAAAAGAAAACCTTTATGAGCTAGGGGGCGAAGCCGAAAGTGCGCCACCAGGTGTATCATGGGATGTCCAGTTCGAGCCACTTGAGACGTCCGTTCTAGATGTGCGGGGAATGGAGAGCGAGGGGGCACTCGAATCAGTCGATCGGTTTATCGATCGGGCGGTCCTAAGTGGTGTCCATGAAGTCACCATTATCCATGGTGTTGGGGAGGGGATCCTTCTCAATGCGATTCGATCACTGTTATCGAACGACAGCCGCGTGAAAGTCGTTCGCGGAGGAACCTTCGCCGAAGGTGGCTCCGGTGTGTCGATCATTCGGCTGAACTAGGATACTCGGAATGCCTATTCCACAGGAAACAATCGAGTCGATCAGGGATCGAGCGGATATTGTAGAGGTGGTCTCGCGATATCTTGAACTTAGGCGGAGCGGAAGAAATTTTAGAGCGCTCTGTCCATTTCACGAGGAGAAAACTCCCAGCTTTTTTGTCAGCCCGGAGAGACAGACGTTTCATTGTTTTGGCTGCGGCACGGGCGGCAATGTGTTTTCCTTCGTAATGGAAATGGAAGGGATTTCCTTTCCAGAGGCCGTGCGTTCGCTCGGGCGGCAGTATGGAGTGGAGGTCGTAACCCGGGCGATCCCAGAGTCGGAACGGACAAAAAACGAGGCGCTTTACGAGGCGAACGCCTTCGCAGCCACTTGGTACCGCCGCGCGCTCTTGGATCGGAAAACGGGCGAGGGTTCCCGGAAATACCTACTCGAGAGGGGGATCACGGAAGCCTCGTGGGAGGCATTTTCGGTCGGCTATGCACCGGAAGGCTGGGATGCACTATTTCGAGCCTGCCGGAAGCAAGGGCTTTCGATCGAGATGCTTCGAGAAGCTGGGCTGATAGCAACTCGTGAAGGCAAAACAGGTTATTACGATTACTTCAGAAACCGCCTGATATTCCCTATCTTCTCGCTTTCGGGCAGGGTGATCGCTTTCGGTGCTCGGGGGCTGGATCCGCGGACCGAACCCAAATATTTGAACTCGCCCGAGAGCCCGATTTTTGCGAAGCGGCAGACACTATACGGTTTGAATCTCGCCAGGGAGGCGATCCGCGAGCAACGCCAAGTACTTATCGTAGAGGGATACACGGACTGCATCTCGCTTCACCAGATCGGGCTCCGGCACACGGTGGCCAGCTGTGGCACCGCCATCACACCATTGCACGCGCAAGCGCTTCGCCGAGTGACTCGTCAGGCGGTTCTCATTCCGGATGGCGATGAGGCCGGCGAGAACGCTGCGCTTTCTGCGGGCATCATTCTGCTCGCCGCCGGGCTCGACGTTCAAGTCATCCGTCTCGAGCCGGGCAGTGATCCAGACGCGGCCGCCAGAAGGCTCGGCGCCGAAAAGTTCCAAAAACTCATTGCCGGGGGGATGGCCTATTTCGAGTATTTTAGCTATATTATGAAAGATAGAGTATTTTCCCCCCTGGATCGCGAGGCAATAGTAAAGCGGATGCTCGCCGGGCTTGAGCCTCAGGGTGACCGCCTTCGCCGCGAAATGATCATCCAGGAGCTCGCGCGGGTATTGTCCGTCGATGCAGACAGCCTTCGTGCCCAGGTTTCAAGGACGTGGTCGAGGGTACCATCAGGGGAAGATCGGAGGAACTCAAGTGGTGAGGACCGCCGGGTGAAGCGCGAAAAGCTCGTCCTTCGACTCATGCAGGAAAATCATCCGGAAGTCGACACCGCGAAAGACATGCTCGATACCGAGGATTTCTCTCAAGAAAGTTGTCGGGAATATTATAAACTGCTTGACTTTGCTTGGGAGAAAAACATTGATTTGAAGAGTATCGATTTCCAGCGTAAAGCGGAGGAGGCCGGTTTAGAGGCGGTCGCGGCGGAAATTGCCCTCATTACCATCCCGCCAGGAAACTTCGCAAGGCTTCTCAAAGATACAATTAAGCGTATCAAAGAGCTAAAAATCCGAGATGAACTTGACGTTCTTCAAGAGAAATTGAAGAAACTGCCTGCTGACAGCGAAGACGCTCTTGCAGTGGTCGAATACCGACGCAAGCTGAAACAAGCGCTATCTGAATTGTAGCGATAGGGTGTTCCTAAGGGGAAATGAATGGAATTGGACAAGTTTGAGGATGTTCTTGAGGATATCCGACGGGTCGTTGACGAGAAAGGCTACATTCTCAACCATGAGATCGACTCCATCGTAGGGGAGGATTTCACGCCGGGAGACATCGTCAATCTTTACGACCGTCTTAGCGAAGAGAAAATCGACTTCTTTGATTCCCCCGAAAAAGCCCGATTGAAGATCGAGGCAAAGAAGCGCCGGGAGGAAAAGGAAGAAGTCAAATCTGAAGAATTGATGAAGACGGTAATTCGCTACGACGATCCCGTGAGAATGTACCTTCGGGAAATGGGGAAGGTTCCCTTGCTCGATCGCCAGGGCGAAGTGGAAATCGCCATGCGAATCGAGGAAGGTCAATTGATGATCGCAAAGGCAGTGTTCTCTCTTGATGGCCCTATTAACGAGCTCCAAGTCCTTGCCGCCCAAGTCGAGAAGGGTGAGCTGCGCTTGGACGAGGTCGTTCAGGTGGAAACGGGTGGTTTGCACCCCCACTATACGGGTAAGAAGGAGCGCCAGAGCCGTTTTCGCCCTATCAGAAGAATCACGCAGCTCAGGAAGGAAATCGTAGATCTCGAGAGGAAGGCAAATCTCAAGAAAAATTCGAGCAAGAAGAATAATTACGAGCGGATGATCGAGCTCCGACAAAGCAAGCTGTTCGATGAATATCTGAAGCTCCAGCTCAACACCAAGCAGCTCGAGAGAATTGTAGAAATGATCCGTGATACGCGGGACAGGATTAAGGATCTCGAGTCCAAATTGGAGCAATACGAAGAATTCGTCGGCCTTCCGTTTGCTGAACTCCAGAAAACCATCAAGACGATGAAGAGTGGCAAGCGGCGCAAGACATTGAAAGTGCAGGGAAAGGGTGTGTGGTCGCGGGAGGTTCTGGAAGATTTTCAGAAGAAAATGCGTGCGATTCGCACAGAAATCCGCAAGATCGAGAAAGCGGAAAACGTGGAGAGTGCCGACCTCGACAAGATCGTCGAAGATATCCGCTACGGGGAGATCCAGGTCCAGATGGCAAAAAAGGAAATGATCGAAGCCAATGTCCGATTAGTTATAGCAATTGCCAAACGATACACCAATCGAGGATTGGAGTTTCTCGATCTCATTCAAGAGGGCAACAGCGGGCTGATGCGCGCTGTTGACAAGTTCGACTACCGCAAAGGTTACAAGTTCAGCACATATGCGACCTGGTGGATCCGCCAGGCCATCACGAGGGCGATCGCCGACCAGGCACGAACGATTCGGGTACCCGTCCACATGATCGAAGCAATCAACAAGGTCTCCCGAACAGCACGGCAGCTGGTTCAGGAGAACGGACGAGATCCAACTCCTGAAGAGGTGGCGAGAAAACTGAATTACCCTCTGGACAAGGTGAAGAGCGTGATGAGAGCGAGCATGGAACCGATCTCGCTCGACAGGCCGATTGGAGAGGATGAAGACAGCAATCTCTCGGACTTCATAGAAGATACATCCGCCGCCTCCCCCGCCCAGTCGGCGGCTCATGCAATGCTCAGGGATCAGCTGTCGAGGGTTCTGAGCACGCTGACGCGGCGAGAGGAAAAGGTCATCCGGCTGCGTTTCGGTCTGGGTGATGGAACACCTCGCACCTTGGAGGAAGTGGGTACGATATTCAACGTCACGCGTGAGCGCGTGCGTCAAATAGAAGCAAAAGCTCTCAAAAAGTTGCAGCATCCCAGCCGGGCAAGAAAGCTCAAGGGCTATACGGACATCGTCTAGGTTTGGCTGTACTGGCCTATGGATCCAGCTTGGCTGGTTCCGTTATGATAGCTTTCAAGGGCCCATAGCTCAGTCGGTAGAGCTACCGGCTCATAACCGGTTGGTCCCAGGTTCGAGTCCTGGTGGGCCCACCATCGATTTGGAGAGCCCCTCTTTTTAGGAGGGGCTCGTTGCTTTGGGAGCTGAGAGGAGCTGTGTGATGGTGGTGATAGACCGTTGCGCGGGTGCAAGCAGGGAGGCTCCTGTGGGGGTGACGAACCGTTACGCGGAGCGAGCGAGGATCCTCAGCTGAAGGCGGATAGCCGAGCGAAGCGGGAGCCTGGTGAGGAACTCCCGCAGGGCCTCCCGCAACAAGGAAAATCCGCCGAAGGCGTGTGTGCGAAGGAAGTGGGCACTAGGATCACCAAAATCTCCTGGGGCAGCCTATTTCAAAAGCCTCTCTTCCGAAGCAGGGCAATTCCTTTAAATTGCTTGACCCTTTTGATCTGGATGCTGTACAATTTATTTTTTATCTTCTTTTGCGAGTAGGTGGTTATATCTCATATGATGGAGTGCCCCAGCATTCCCCGACTCGACCGAGGAGGACGAAACTTGCGTCCCACGGGAGTCGTGCGCACTGACGGCACGTGTCATCAGGCTTCTCTGCGAAGAGAAGCCTTTTTAATATAGGGTAGGTTGTGACATGACGGATCTCAGGCGTGAAATCCACCTCCTGATATCGATCGCAAAACTGGACGCATCGATCGCCGGATATCGAACCGAGCTCAAATCGCTTCCGGACCGCATTGAGGAGGTGGAAAAGGCGATCGCCAAATTGAATAAAGACGAAAAAGAGGCAATAGAGCACTTCGAGACAATGAAAAAGGAGCGGAGGCGTCTCGAGCGGAAGCTCGAGGACAACGGAGCTTTGATTGGTAAGTACAAGACTCAATTGATGTCGGTAAAAACGAACAAGGAATATGAGGCGGTGCTCAAAGAGATAGCCGCGCTCGAAAAAGGCATAGATGAAAAGGAAGAAAAATTGCTCATCCTGATGGATGAGATCGATGAGCAGGAGAGAGAAAATAAAGTTTTCCTCGAAAAGGCTGTCAGGGAAACTTCCGATCTGCGGAGGCAGAAGGTGGAGATGGAAGCTCGGGTTGAATTTCTCAAAGAAGAGTTGAAAAAACTGCGTACCGAAAAGCCCAAGTTTCTCGAGGAACTCGGTCCCAAGCTTCAGCGGCAATATGGACGGATTATCGAGAAACTCGGCGATGTTGCCGTGACCCGAATCGAAGGAGATGTTTGCCAGGGCTGCTTTGCAACGATACCGCCGCAAAGGGTTAACGAAGTCAAAAAGAACGATAGGATCATTACCTGTGAAGGGTGCGGCAGAATACTTGTTTTCTATACTTCGTGATGAAGCGCTCCGGGAGAAATTTCTCTCGCTCGTCGAACATCTGATGCAGGGCGAAGATCTGGAGTCCGCCCGGCGAATAGCTTCACTGGAACCTGGCGACGTCCACCGTGTTCTCGAAGCGTTGAGGTCTTCCCTTCTTAGTGAACGCAAAAAGCCCGAGGCCCCACAACCGGGTGATCTCAGCCTGGTCGTTTTTACTGACGGCGCTTCGCGGGGCAACCCCGGAGAAGCGGCCTGCGCTGTGATCGTCTATGACAAGGAGGGAAGCGAGCTCTTGAGGCGGACGCGATCCCTTGGAACGACTACGAATAATGTCGCTGAATACGAGGGAGTGATACTAGCCCTCGAGATCGCGCGCGAGCTTGGAGCTGCGGAGCTGCAATTGAAGCTCGACAGCGAGCTCGTCGTAAAGCAATTGAATAAGCAATATAAGATCAAAAATCCAAAACTCGGTGTCCTTTACTCCAGAGCTTCCGGGCTTATGGAAGCTTTTCGTGAAGTGAAGGTATTGCACATTTCCAGGGAGGAAAACAGGGAGGCGGATTCACTCGTGAATGCGGCCCTCGACGGTAGAGATTAGCCACGGGTTGCATCATTTCGCGCATCGCGGTATCTTTACTGAGGAGTGCGGGTCTGAGTAGACCAGACGGTCGCGGGCGGCTCGAAGCCGTCCGAGGAAAGTCCGAGCTCCTCGGGGTAGGGTGCTGGGTAACACCCAGTGGAAGCGATTCCAAGGAAAGTGCCGCAGAAAGCATACCGCCAAAGCCGCGAATGAGCGGACGGCAAGGGTGAAACGGTGAGGTAAGAGCTCACCAGTGCCGCTGGTGACAGCGGCAGCTTGGCAAACCCCACCCGGAGCAAGACCAAATAGGAGGGGAGAAGCTACCCCGCTTCGCTCGACCCTCGGGTTGGTCGCTCGAGGTGTCCGGTAACGGGCATCCTAGATAAATGACCGTCACCTGCTCTGCAGGAACAGAACTCGGCTTACGGTCTGCTCAGCCCGCGCTTTCACTCATATGCTCGCGGGTTCCCGTGTTCATTGGGAACGGTAATGAGGAGGGCGATCTCTGAACCGCTTTTTCTGGAAGCTTCCGAAGGACATCGACCAAGAACCCGCCAAGAGCCTAGCTGGCGCCCTCAACATTCCCCAGGCGGGCGCACGGTTCCTCGTTTCCCGATCGTATTCCACGGCCGATGAGGCGAAAGCCTACCTGTTCCCAAGTGAGTCCATCGCCCAGGACCCATTCACCTTTGAGAACATGGAGAAGGCGGTCTCTCTCATCAATCGGGCTTTCCGTGAGAAGAAAAAAATATTGATCCACGGCGATTATGATGTAGACGGGATCTCGGGAACGGCGATCCTATACCTGTTTTTCAAGGGATTGGCCGTTGAGGTGCTGCGCTTTCTACCAGACAGGAGGAAGGATGGGTATGGCCTTTCGAAGCGAGCTGTAAAATGGGCGATCGAGAATAGCGTGGGCCTCCTGATCGCGGTCGATTGCGGGACTTCGGACGGAGAGCTGGTCAAAGAGGCGCATTCACACGGTATTGATGTCGTGATTTGCGACCACCATGCACTTCCAACGGACAAGACGGTGGAGGGAGTGGTCCTGAATCCAATCCGCGAAGGGGAATCTTATCCTTTCAAGCACTTGTGCGGTACCGGTGTTGCCTTCAAGCTCATTCAAGCCCTCGAGAAAAGCGGTCTCGGAGGTGACCGTAAAGCCGAAGATTTTCTCGATCTGCTGGCGCTCGCGACCGTCGGGGATCTAGCGCCTCTCGTTGACGAAAATCGTCACTACGTACAGCTGGGGCTTGGAAAAATCAACCAGATGTCCCGGCCTGGACTCAGGGCCATCCGCGATTGTGCGCGTATTCAAGGGCGCGAGATTACTGCGCGTCATCTCGCGTTCGTTGTTGTCCCCCGCCTCAATGCTCCAGGGAGGGTGTCCAACGCAAAACCATCTCTCGAGATACTGTGCACAGATGATGAGGTAGAAGCGCAAAAGCTCGCTCTCATACTCGAGCGCGAGAATGAACGGAGGCGCGAACTGACGGATATTGTCAAGCTGGATGTCGAAGATATGATCGCCAATATGCCCGATTCCGGCGAAAGAGCGGGCTATATTCTGGCGAGCGAAGAGTGGGATGAGGGCGTGCTCGGAATTGCGGCGGCGCGCATAGTCGAGACGCTCGGGAAACCCGCGATTCTAATGAGCCTCATGGGCAATGTGGCGAAGGGATCGGGACGAAGCATATCCGGTGTCAACTTGAAAGAGCAGCTCGACAAGTGCAGAAAGCATTTGATCAGATACGGCGGGCACGCACAAGCCGTTGGGCTCACGATCGAGACCGCTCGAATTCCTGATTTTGAAAAGGATCTTGCCGTCTGCCTGAAAGAAGCTACGGGTGGGATGCCGTCCAAACCGGTCCTCCAAATCGATGCAGACATCTCAATCGAGGAATGTACGTTGGAGCTCATTGAGTTTTTAAGAATGTGCGGACCGTTCGGTGTTGGCAACAGAGCTCCAGTTTGGCGCATCCGAGGTTCCCGCGTTGATTCAGGAACCGGGTTCGTCGGCAACGGGCATCTAAAGCTCTTTTTCCACAATTCGAACGGCCGATCTGCAGACGCAATCGGCTTCAACTGGAATCGACCGTTCGGCCCCTCAGAGCTCTATGGCAAGACCGTTGATCTTGCCGTTACCATTGACAAGGGATCGTATATGAATCAAGTCTACCCGGAGATACGGATAATCGACATTGAGCATCACACAGAAGGGGAGACCTAGTGCGCGCAGTTCTGCAGAGAGTGTCGGAAGCGTCCGTTGCAGTTGGCGGCCGGGAGATATCACGCATCGGGAGAGGATTTCTCGTATTGATCGGATTCACTAGAAGTGATTGCGACGAAGTGCTCCAGTGGATGGCTCAGAAAATATCGTCACTTCGTTTGTTCGAAGACGAAGCGGGAAAAATGAATTGCACCCTCGAGGAGGTTGGCGGAGAGATACTCGCTGTTTCCCAGTTCACATTATACGGGGATTGCAGAAAAGGGAGGCGACCGAGCTTCGATAAAAGCGCGCCGCCCGAGCAGGCGGAAATGCTGTACGAAAAGTTTATTGATATCCTGAAGCGGGAAGCCCCTTGTCCCGTTGCGGCGGGTGTGTTCAGAGAGCACATGCATGTATCATTAGTGAACGACGGTCCGGTGACTTTGATGATTGAAAAGGAGGCCGGAGCGTGAATCCCTTGCTGCCGGAGCACGCCCAGCAAAACCTAATTCTCGCATCTGAGTCGCCACGGCGCATCGAGCTTTTGAAAATGCTGGGTTTTGAGTTTCGGGTGGAACCGGCGAGAATCAACGAGGCCGATGAAACCATCGCCCGTGATCCTTTCATGCTTCCTCAGGAGCTGGCGAGGATGAAAGCCGAGGACGTGGGCTCGCGCTTCCCGGATGCTCTGGTTGTCGGGGCCGATACGGTTGTTATTCTCGACGGGAGAGCACTCACCAAACCACGGGACGATCATGAAGCAGCTGAATTCTTGAAAGCATTGAGCGGTGCGGTCCACACCGTTGTGACTGGTCTCGCCATCAAAAAAGCTGCAAGTGCTGTGTTATTCTCCGGGAAGGAGGAAACACGGGTAAGGTTCAGGGAGCTTACCAAAGAGGAAATCGATAGCTACGTTGCCTCTGGCGAAGGCAGGGATAAAGCGGGTTCTTACGCCGTTCAAGGACTCGGGGCATGCCTGGTCCGCTCGATTGAAGGCTGCCATTACAACGTGGTCGGCATGCCCATCGCGCTCCTCTTTGAGTTGATGAATCGCGCGGCGGGAACTGGCGGTTGAAAGTGTTCATGAAGATTTACATCGAGAGGAGCAATCCTGAGTGCCGAAGGAGGATGATATGCAAAGCGACTTGGTGATCCCAACGATTAGGTTTAAAAAGGGAACCATCGAGATCATCGACCAGACACGCCTCCCAGCGGAATATGAAATTATTCCGCTGAGAAGCGTCGAATCGCTTTGTGATGCAATGAAAAAGCTCGCCATTCGAGGCGCGCCGGCCCTAGGGGTCGCCGGCGCCTTTGGATTGCTCCTTGGCATAGAAGAGAAATGGCGTAGGGAAGGGAGCTGGTTTTTCGATTCGGAGAAAGTTGATGCGTCGGATTTCCCGAAAGATGTTTCTGTATCCGCTATTTCCGATCAGGTCGCCACAGTTGCCGATAAAATAGGCGGCACGAGACCAACGGCGATAAATCTCTTCTGGGCGCTCGATCGAATGCGAAAGGTATGTGAGGGGAATTGGCGTTCCACGAGAGATCTTATCAACGCCCTATATAGTGAGGCGAAGGCGATTTTTAGAGAGGACCTGGATATATGCAAACGTCTCGGCGAGCGAGGCGCGGCCCTGCTGAAAGACGGCGATTCGGTGCTCACGCATTGCAATACCGGCGGGCTCGCAACGAGCGGTTATGGAACAGCGCTTGGCATTGTAGTCGCTGCGGTGGAAAGCGGGAAAAGAATTGAGGTCTATGCGGACGAAACGCGCCCGCTGCTCCAAGGATCGAGGCTTACCGCTTGGGAGTGCAAGCAGAGGAACATACCAGTTACCATTGTGTGTGAAGGTTCTGCAGGGTATCTAATGAGCAAAGGTATTGTATCTCGTGTGATCGTCGGGGCGGACAGGATCGCGGCAAACGGCGACACAGCGAATAAAGTTGGGACGTTGAACCTCGCCGTCATTGCCAAACACTATGGGGTACCGTTTTATGTCGCGGCGCCTTACAGCACGGTGGATCCGTCGATCAAGGACGGCTCGCAGATTCCGATCGAGATGCGCTCAGAAGAGGAAGTAAAACAGTTTGCGGGTGTAGAAGTCGCCCCTGAGGGTGCCGGAGCTCTGAATCCGGCTTTCGATGTGACGCCCCATAATCTGATTGCAGCGATCATCACCGATGAAGAGATTCATTATCCGCCGTTCGATGATATCGGGTGAAAGGCAAATCTGCGAGCCGATAAATTCTCGCCCTGGAGGTGTGAGTTATGTTGCTGAATCTTTGGACGAATGCGAAACGGAATAAAGAGAGCATCTTTTATACGGTGCTCACGATTTTCCTTCTCGAGCGTGTGAGGACGGGGTGGAACAGAATCGAATCCAATGGGAAAAAGGAGAATCTGTCCGATATCGAAATGTCGAGGATGCAGAACATCTTCGTATTCAAAGCATCGCTCCTGTATGCGATTCCGTTCTTAATACCCGTTCTCAAATATCTCTATCGCACGATCGATGAGTTCTCCAATATTGTCACAGGGCTCGTTTTTCTGAAGAGCACTTGGGCATTTTTTTCTGTGTTAACGACGGTGGAGTTTTTTCTTTCGATCGTTATTTATAATCTGCTCAAGATCTATATCGAGCGTATGAACCACGCGACGGGCTTTTTCAAAAAGATAGGGAGAAGCGTATGGGACGGGTCGAAAGTCGCAGTTCAGGTTGGGGGAAACATGAGTGCCAGGGTAGTCGGTGGGATCCGCTCAACAGCAGACACAGCGCTCGCGCGGACGAAGAGACTCGCAAAGCGGTCCACCTCGGGTGCTGCAATGGTTTCGTTGGCCCTTATCGAAAGGACAAGGAGGGGAAGAATGAGTCGTCTCATTCCGATTACGCTGCTTTTGCTCTTCTGCTCTCCGATGATTTCTGGGGTTGCTTTCTCGCAAGACTGCATCGAATGCCACAAGCAAGTGACACCCACGATCGTCTCCGATTGGCAGTTGAGCAAGCACAGCGAAAATGAGGTGGAGTGCTCGGCATGTCACGGGGACAGCCACACATCCAAGGAGGATGTCTCGGAAGTCCGGCTTCCGACACCAGAGACGTGTGCTGATTGCCATGAAGATCGGGTGAACCAATTCAAAAAAGGCAAGCATGCTGCCGCCTGGGCGGCGATGAAGGCAATGCCCACAGCTCACTGGCAGCCCATAGCGCTGATGGAGGGTATGAAGGGTTGCGGCGGCTGCCACAAGATCGGACTCAAAAGCGAAGGAGAGATCATTGAGTTGAAGAAATCAGGCTCGGGTTTTGGTGTTGCCTCTTGCGATGCCTGCCATACCCGTCATCTCTTCTCGGTCCAGGAAGCGAACCAGCCGCAAGCTTGCCAAACATGTCATATGGGTTTCGACCATCCGCAATGGGAGATGTATTCATCTTCCAAACATGGAGTCCGATATCTGTTGAAACAAAACGTGACCCTCCCCGAAGGTGTGGCGGCTCCGACCTGCCAGACTTGTCATATGCAGGAGGGAAACCATGAGGTGAGAACTGCATGGGGATTTCTCGCCGTTCGTCTCCCCATGCCTGAGGATGAACAATGGGCCGCTGACCGGGCGACGATACTGCAAGCGTTGGGCGTTCTCGATCCCAACGGCAAACCGACCGGTCGTCTGGATGTGGTGAAGGGGGCGGACCTGGCCCGCTTGACGGCGGAAGATTGGCAGCGGGAGCGCGAAAAAATGCTCAACACATGTGATAAGTGCCATTCGATCAATTTCGCCCGTGCCGAGCTCGAAAAAGGCGACGACATGATCAAGGAAACCGACCGCCTGATGGCAGAGGCGATTCGCATTGTGGCATCGCTTTACAAGGACGAAGTATTGAAAAAACCGGAAAATTATGCGCATTCGTTCCCGGATTTGTTGACGTTCCACGATGCGCCGACGCCGATCGAGCAAACCTTGTTCGTCATGTTTCTGAAACATCGAATGCGGGCATTTCAGGGAACGTTTCACGCGAATCCGGATTATGCCTTGTGGTATGGGTGGAGCGAGATGCGGCAGGATTTATCCGAGATTCGCATGATGGCGGAAGAGATGAGGGTCGCCAGCAAAGGAGGCCATTGAGCGGTTGGGTAGCCCCGGCTCGCTTTGTCCGCGTTGCATAGGGGCGGGCAGTTCAAGCGCCGCCCGCCGCCTTTTTATTCTTGAGATAGTTTCCATATAAATCAAAACGATCGCGTCACCCCCATCGATCGGAAACTCTGGCTGCCATCCGATCGACGTTGCTTGTCCTGGAGTGGGTCAGCTGGAGGCTTCCACCAAAGATCTCACTCATTTTTTCAGATATTTCGCTAAACAGGACCCGATTAATCTTATTTTCTTGCCGGATGCGGGGAGGCTCCATAATTTAGGGAATGAGACTTTATGTCAGCTTGACTGTTGAACATAACGAGCGATCCTGCGGTGGGATGATCGTAATAGATGCGGATGAAGAAGAACACCATCAACAAGGAGACGTGATAATGAGCCGGAACCGGCTGGCTGGTGAAAAGAGCCCTTATCTCATCCAACATGCGGACAATCCCGTTGATTGGTATCCTTGGGGGGAAGAGGCGTTTGAAAAAGCACGAAGCGAGGACAAGCCGATATTCCTCTCTATCGGGTACTCGACCTGTCATTGGTGCCACGTGATGGAGAACGAGTCCTTCGAAGATCCGGAAGTGGCCTTACTTATGAACGAAGCGTTCGTCTGCATCAAGGTCGATAGAGAGGAGCGACCGGACATTGATCATATTTATATGACGATATGCCAGATGGCGACCGGGGGCGGAGGGTGGCCGCTTACGATTATCATGACACCGGATAAGAAGCCTTTCTTCACCGCCACGTACTTGCCCAAGCGAGGCCGGTACGGCCGGCCTGGGATGATAGAGCTCATCCCGCAGATACGAGACCACTGGCAAAACCGCCGCGATGAGCTTTCGCAAGTCGGGGAAAAGATAACGGACGCGCTTCGAGAATCTGTGATCCAAGCACCGGGGGAAAGCATCGGTGAGGAGACTCTCCGGATGGCTTACGAGCAGCTCTCCTCCCGATACGATTCAACCCATGGAGGATTTGGAGGGAAACCAAAGTTCCCCACTCCCCACAACCTACTTTTTCTCCTTCGAAGCTGGAAGCGGACGGGCGAACCACTCGCGCTGGAAATGGTCGAACATACGCTCCGCGAAATGCGCTGGGGGGGCATTTATGACCACATTGGATTTGGATTCCATCGCTATTCCACTGATGAGCGTTGGTTCCTTCCCCATTTCGAAAAGATGCTGTACGATCAGGCGATGCTCGCCATGGCGTACACCGAGGCGTTTCAAGCCACGGGCAAAGAGGCATACCGCAAGACTGCCGAGGAGATCTTTACGTATGTGCTCCGGGACATGACCGATCCAATGGGCGGTTTTTATTCGGCCGAGGATGCGGACAGTGAAGGTGAAGAGGGAAAATTCTACCTCTGGGCGACGAAGGAAGTTCTATCGGTTCTTGGGGAACAGGATGGAGAGCTCTTCATTCGTACTTACGGCTTGGAGAAGGAAGGGAACTATCGTGATGAAGCCGGTGGGGCCAAGACGGGACGAAACCTCTTGCACCTCAATAAACCTCTCGTCGATGTCGCCTCGGAGGTGGGTGCTGGCGAGAAGAGCGTGGTCGAGCGAATCGAACGTATGAGAGAAATGCTCTTCGCGGAGCGCGAGAAGCGTACTCATCCCTACAAGGACGACAAAATTCTCACCGACTGGAACGGCCTCATGATTGCAGCGCTGGCAAAAGCAGCAATAGCATTCGACGAGCCTCGCTATGGATCCAGCGCGGCAAGAGCGGTCGACTTCGTCCTGAAAAAGATGCGTGACGGGCGAGGCAGGCTCTACCATCGGTTTCGCGATGGCGAAGCGTCGATCACCGCCAATGTCGACGATTACGCGTTTCTAATTTGGGGTCTGATCGAACTCTATGAGGCAACATTCGAGCTTCGTTATCTCAAAGCCGCCATCGCGCTGAGCGAGGACCTCCTTCAGCACTTCTGGGATAAGAACAACGGAGGTTTCTACATCACTCCGGATGACGGCGAAAAGTTGCTTGTTCGAGCCAAGGAAATATACGACGGCGCCACGCCGTCGGGAAACTCCGTTGCCATGCTGGATCTGCTCCGTCTGGGCCGGATGACGGCGAAGCCGGAACTTGAAGAGATGGCCGATCGGATCGGGCGTGCGTTTCAAGCAAGCGTGAGCCATGCGGCGGCGGCTTACACCCAATTGTTGGCAGCAGTGGATTTCGGAATCGGTCCCTCCTATGAAGTCGTGATCGTCGGCGAACCGGAGGCCGACGATACCAGGGCGCTCCAGAAAGCGTTGAACTCAATATTCTTGCCAAACAAAGTGGTGCTGTTCCGGCCGTCGGGAGAGCCTTCACCTGAGATCGCTCAGATCGCCTCTTTTACTGGGCCACAAAGGACCCTGGATGGAAAAGCCACTGTGTATGTATGTAAGAATTATGCGTGTGAGTTGCCAACCACTGAAATAGGCAAAATGAAGGAGTTGCTCGGCTTGGAGATTTAATAGTGATGAGTCAGCTTCAGGGGAGGGCAGTTGCGGCTTGACAAGACGGTGACATCCGTATACGATTTCGCAGACTTTATTCGCCGACGCCTAAAGAACTTACCAGATCCAAAACCCAGTACACACTTCATTTCAATTTCGGAAGGCAATGCGATGAGGAATCGAACAAGTTTCTTAGTAATGCCGTTAATTATTCTAGCAGTCACGATAATGCCTGGAACGTATGCCGAGATCCCCGCGAATCCCCCGGAGATTGGAATTGAAGAGGAGTTGGGAAATTTTATTCCCAGCAATTTGTTCTTTTTGAATGAAAGCGGCGATTCCGTAGCGATAAAAGCCCTCGTGACACGCCCTACAATATTGTCCCTCGTTTACTACAAATGCCCAGGGATTTGTAAAGCACTCTTGAGCGGCGTCGCCGAAGTGCTGGACGAGGTGGATGCGAAGCCCGGCGAGGACTATGACGTTATCACGGTGAGTTTCGACGAAACGGACACGCCGGAAGATTCCCGGAAGACAAAACAAACTTACCTCCATGCAATGGCCAGGCAGTTCCCGAAGGCCTCTTGGACCTTTTTAACGGGTGATAGCACGACGATTCGGACACTAACAGACGCCGTTGGATACTATTTCAAAAGGGAAGAGGAGGATTTCGTCCACTCGACTGCCTTGATCATTCTCTCTCCGGAATCGAAAATCGTCCGCTATCTCTACGGAACCACATACCTCGCATTCGACCTCAAAATGGCCCTCGTTGAAGCTTCAGAGGGACGCATTGGTTCGACGATCACAAAAGTGCTGCGATTCTGCTACAGCTACGATCCGGAAGGTAAGCGTTACGCAATCAACGTTACCAGGATTGCAGGTATGGGACTGCTCGTAGTAGTACTTGCTTTTATCTTGTATCTAACTGCCGCCGGCAGGCGAAGAAAAAGGAAGGCTAACGCGTAGTATGGGAAATCGCGCCATCGCCGAACATGCTCCCGCTGCAGGCTTCTATGAGGAGAAGGGGCGGTTCTCAGGCCTATTCGCTTGGATTTTTTCGACAGACCACAAGCGGATCGGCCTGTTGTATATGATTTCGATTCTCATTCTCTTCTCTGTGGGAGTCGTCTTTGGCTTTCTGATGCGGCTGGAACTGGTCTCGCCCGGGAAGACCATCATGGAGCCTCAGACATACAATTCAATATTCACGCTCCATGGCGTAATCATGATCTTCCTTTTTATCATTCCCGGGCTCCCAGCTGCGTTCGGCAACTTTTTCCTGCCGATTCAGATCGGCGCAAGGGACGTCGCTTTTCCTCGACTGAATCTCCTTTCCTGGTGGCTTTACATTTCCGGTGTTGTGTTTGCCCTGCTGGCGCTGTTCACAGGGAGTGGACCTCCCGATACCGGCTGGACGTTCTACGCACCTTACAGCACCCAGACCGGAACGAATGTATCCCTGGCCGTGTTTGCAGCTTTCATTCTCGGTTTCTCATCCATTCTCACCGGGCTCAATTTCGTCACAACGATCCATCGTCTTCGAGCGCCGGGGATGTCATGGTTCCGGATGCCGCTTTTTCCGTGGTCGCTCTATGCAACTGGTTGGGTGCAACTCCTCGCAACACCCATCATTGGGATCACTCTCCTCTTGGTGATATTCGAAAGGCTCTTCGGCGTAGGTGTATTCGATCCCTTGAAAGGCGGGGATCCGATCCTATATCAGCACCTCTTCTGGATATATTCGCATCCAGCCGTATACATCATGATCCTTCCGGCTATGGGAGTGATTTCTGAAATCATCCCTGTGCACGCTCATCGCACGATTTTCGGATACAGGTTCATCGCATATTCGAGCTTGGCTATCGCCGGTCTCGGTTCCCTGGTGTGGGGACACCACATGTTCGTGAGCGGCCAGAGTTATACAGCGGACGTGGTGTTTTCGCTTCTGACGTTTCTGGTGGCAATTCCCAGCGCAATAAAGGTTTTCAACTGGGTGTCGACCCTTTACAAGGGATCGATCGTGATGGAAACACCGCTTCTCTATGCGCTCTCGTTCATTTTTCTTTTTTCGATCGGCGGACTCAGCGGGCTCATGCAAGGCGCCCTCT
Source organism: Candidatus Latescibacterota bacterium (assembly GCA_011772205.1). GTDB lineage: Bacteria > Krumholzibacteriota > Krumholzibacteriia > WVZY01 > WVZY01 > WVZY01. The sequence goes on along the minus strand of WVZY01000012.1, from coordinate 71,646 downwards.
CCGTGAATGTTCACATCCACGACACGGCTTTTATTGTTGGCCATTTTCATTATGTAATGTTTGGCGGCACCGGATTTGGATTTTTTGGCGCCTTGCATCACTGGTTTCCGAAAATGTTCGGGCGGATGTACAACAAAACCCACTCGAGAATCGCCTGGTTCTTTCTCTTCGTGGGATTCAACATGCTTTATTTCCCGATGTTCATCCTCGGTTGGATGGGGATGCCGAGGAGATACTACGATTACCTGCCACAATTTCACACCTGGCACCTCATGTCGACGATCGGTTCATGGATTTTGATATCCGGGTTGATTCTTATGTTTGCCAACCTCATTCGCTCGCTCCGGAAGGGTGAACGGGTCGGCAGTGATCCCTGGGGAGGATCGACATTGGAATGGTCTATTTCATCGCCTCCCCCAAAGGAAAACTTCGAGGAGATCCCTCGGATTGATCATGGACCATACGAGTTCAAAGGGGCATCTAAGGAATGAGTGCGACGGGAATAGCTGTCGAACAACACAAAGATTATATTGGTGCTAAAATCGGAATGTGGCTCTTTCTTTTCACGGAGCTTCTCCTGTTCGGCGGGATGTTTCTGCTCTACTCGGTCTATCGATCGAAGCATCCCGCGGAATTCCACAATGCGGCGGCTGAGCTCGACACGATTGTCGGAACGCTCAACACAATCATCCTTCTTACGAGCAGCTTGACAATGGCGCTTTCCATTGCTGCGATTCACCGCGGTAACAAGAGACTGTGCATGATATTGCTCGCGATCACGATTGTTTTGGGCACCTGCTTTCTCGTGAATAAATACTTCGAGTGGGGGGCAAAGTTCAGTCACGGAATCTATCCAAACTCGGAATATCTCTTGAGTTTCGAAAAGGGAGAAATACTGTTCTTCGGCTTGTACTTCACGATGACCGGGCTGCATGGTCTTCACGTTTTGGTTGGAATCATTGTCCTTACCGTTATGCTAACGAAAATTATAAACAGACCGCACAGAGGAGTCGTGTTCGAAGGCGTAGGCATGGAAAAACTTCAGGGAGCGCATTTAGCGGTTCTCGGTGAACGCGACGAGCGCGTCTGGGAGAGCGAGGCAATCGACGAAACAGTCCGCTCGGTGGCAATCAGCTTCAAATACCTGCCGGTGGGAAAAAGGATTCGCGTGGAGGAGTATGCCAACTTGGAAACATCCGGCCTTTACTGGCATCTCGTGGATATCATTTGGATTTTTCTTTTTCCGCTGTTCTATTTGATCACCTGACGGAGGGATAGATGGAAGATGAATCCCCAAAACACGGTTTGGTCGGGTACGGGACGTATTTTCTAACCTGGTTTGCGCTTCTCGTGCTTACCGCGCTAACTGTCACCGTGGCCGGAATGAAGCTTGGAAGCCTCAGTATCTTGACCGCGATCGTGATCGCCTGCGTGAAATCTTCCGTCGTTCTGTTTTTCTTCATGCATTTGAAATACGAAGCGCCGGTTTTCAAAATAATGGTGCTCGTCGTCATTCTGGTGCTTGCGATATTTATCGGGTTTACTTTCTTCGACGTTTCATTCAGGTAAGAGCATGTTCGAATCTCTGAGCAATATCGCAGAATCGGTTAACACCGCCTTCTTCTTCATATTGGTGATTTCTATTGCGATGCTGGTTTTGATCACCTTCCTCATGGTGTTCTTTGTGATCAAATACAGCAGAAAGCGCCACCCCACTTCGAAGAGCATCGAGGGGAACAAGCTTCTCGAGGTCGTGTGGACCGTCGTTCCAACCCTGTTGGTGCTGGGCATGTTTTACTTTGGCTGGGTTGGATACAAGTTCATGAAGGACGTTCCTGAAGACGCAATGGTTGTGAATGCGACGGGGAGAATGTGGTCATGGTTGTTCGAATATGAGAACGGAGTGCAAAGCGATACACTCTGGGTCCCTCTCGGACGTTCCGTTCATGTGAAGCTTGAATCTCAGGATGTGCTCCACAGCTTTTATGTTCCCGCGTTCAAGATCAAGCAGGATCTGGTGCCGGGGATGACGAACTACGTGTGGTTCACCGCGAAGGAGCCCGGTGAGTATGAGTTGTTTTGCGCCGAGTACTGCGGCCAAAGGCACTCCTACATGCTGTCGAAGGTCGTGGTACTCCCGGAAGACGAATTCAATGCGTGGCTGGAGAAGGAAGCCAAATTCGTGAGCGAGAGGGAGCCTTCACCGGATGCGGATGAGCGCGAATTGACGGAAGCCTCATTGATAAGGAGGGGAGAGAGGCTCAGCAAGATTAAAGGTTGCTCTGCCTGCCACTCCACGGATGGGTCGCGTATGGTGGGTCCAACGTTCAAAGGTATTTTTGGAAGATCGACGGTTGTGGTCGCGAACGGCGAGGAGAGGGAAGTGGTGGTCGATGAAGACTATCTCAGAAAAGCAACCCTGAATCCTGAGGCGGAGATCGTGAAAGGCTTTCAAGCACTGATGCCGCCTCAGCGGAGCTTGTTGGACGATGAAGAACTCGATGCGATCATCGAATACTTGAAGCAGCTAAAGTGAAAGATGTCGTGCGAGGGGAGCTAAATCAAGAAGCGTAATGGTTGATATTGGGGATGCGAAACGATTCTTCGCATCTGCTCGATTGGGAGCAAAGCATCCCCTGTATGATTCCTCCGGAGAAGCGGCCTGCACTCCGTGCACGATCCAATGCGGGATGAGAAGATGTCTTGGAGAGAACGCATCAACATCTATCTGGAGCTCAGCAAGGTAAGAATCACTCTTCTATCCACGTTGTCCATGGTGATGGCATACATCCTCGCAAGCGGAGGGATTTCCGGTGGCGTGATCGTGCCGGCACTTGCCGTTTGGCTGCTCGCATGCGGAGCGTCAGCGGTCAACCAATTCCAGGAGCGCGATCTGGACGCCCTCATGGAACGAACGCGTTCCAGACCTCTCCCTTCGAAAAGATTACATCCGAAGCGAGCGCTCTCTTTTGGATTGTTCAGCATCGCTCTGGGATTGCTGATGCTGTATGCAAGGACCGGCGCAGGTGTTGCAGCACTAGGGGCACTGACCGTGTTATGGTACAACGGCGTGTATACTCCCCTGAAGCGTGTTACCGCGTTTGCCGCAATGCCAGGTGCGATCGTGGGTGCGATTCCCCCGATGATCGGCTGGGTAGCCGGTGGGGGACCGTTCGTCGATCCAAGAATTTTCGCTATATCCTTCTTCTTCTTTATTTGGCAGGTTCCTCATTTTTGGCTGCTCCTGTTGAATTCAGCAAAGGACTTCGAGAGAGCCGGGCTGCCGTCGCCGACGAAGTTGTTTTCGAAAAGCCAGCTCATGCGGATTACCGGTGTTTGGATGGCCGCGACGGCCGTTGCTTGTCTCTTTATCCCACTCTTTGGGATCGAAACGCCGAGCTGGATCAACGCGGCGCTCGTGCTCGCTGCGCTGTGGCTCATTTGGAAATCATCAAACATGTTGAAAACGCGGGAACATGAGTTCTCGTTCAAATTGGCGTTCAGGGGCGTCAATGCATATGCGCTGTTGGTGATATCGTTGCTGTCCCTCACAGGATTTCTCGCCTAGGGGACGAACATAACGCAGAGCAGAAAGCCATAGCCGATGGAATTCTTCGCTGATTTCGTAATAAAGCCCACCGAGCAGCAGATCGCGCTTCACAGGTATCTGACGATCCTGACTCTGCTCATCCATCTGCCTTACGCGGGGATGCTACTGGGGAGCTCTCTATTCTCAATCATTTTTGGAATTCTTAATTGGGACAAGCCGAACCCCCTTTTTTCACGATTCTCGAAAGATTTAATGGATGTCGTAGCAGCGAGCAAGACAGCGGGCCTGGTCTTTGGAGTGCTGCCGCTGCTCGTTCTGGTGCTACTGAACGTCCAGCGATTTTCCGGATCGAATGTCACCACGCTCGGCTACCTCATTCTAGCCGTGGTGATCATCGTTGTTGGGATCTTTGCGTTGTATGCATACCGTTCGGTATTCCACTCCATTAGTCCGGGTGATCCCGAATTCTTCCGGCGTACGGGCATCGGAACCTCGGGATTGGTGATTTTGCTGGTTGGATATTACCTGCTGTTTAGCAGCGTGGTTTTACTCAACCATCCCGAAAAATGGGCATTCATCAAAACACCGGCGGATCTCATTCTTTCGTGGAACGTCGTCTGGCGATTTCTCCTGTTCATCGTCTCTTCGGTGGCTATCAGCGGCGCGGGGACCGTCTTTTTCTTCTTCAATTGGCCGGGCAGGAACATCCGCGGCGAAAATGAATACGGTCGTCTCGTCAAGCATTTCGGTGCGAGCGCCGCATTGGGCTCTGCGTTGCTCATCCCTGTGTTCGGCTTCTTCTTCCACGTCACATCTCCGATCGTTGCCATGTCAGTGAACGTATACGTCGTCTGGATGATCGCTCTCCTTGTTTTTATGGTTGGGTGTATCCTTCTCCTTGCACTTCTCAGATCAGCACAGACTAAATACGGACCGCCCATATTCATTCTTTTTCTATTTGCTTTCCTCATGATGATTTCGAGCGACCAGGCGGCACTGGAGAATGCGACCCGGGAACACACAGCGGCTTTGCTCGATGAAGCCGAGACGATAAAGCGGGAACGAGAAGAAGCCCGTCAAGCGGCGATGGCGGAACTCGAGGCAGCCACGCCGGGGAGGGGAAAAGAAGTATTCAGCGCCAGGTGCGTGGCGTGTCATCGTTTCGATGAAAAATTGGTCGGCCCGCCGCTTCTATCCGTGCTTCCAAAATACAAGGGGAAAATGGAGGAACTGGTATCTTACGTGCGCAACCCTTCGAAGAAGAATCCCGATTATCCTCCGATGCCTAATCTCGGCCTCTCGGCGGGCGAAGCCAGAGCTGTGGCTTCGTATCTACTCGAAGATGTGACGGAAGAAAAAATCCCGGAGGAACCGTGATCCGGGGGCTCTCTCGGTATTATTGAGGAACTGGAAGTGGTAAGACGTCTCATCATAGCGGCAGTTATTGGCTTATTTACGCTGTTCGTTGCGGCAACGGTGTTGATGGCCTACCGGTGGCATGCCGCGCACAGGCCGCCGGAGCAACCGATTGCGTTCAGTCACCGCCTGCATGCCGGAAAGCTGAACCTTCAGTGCCAGTTCTGTCACGAATACGCCGACAAATCCCCTCGAGCCGGCGTGCCGGCGGTATCGACGTGCATGTCCTGCCACAAAGCCGTAGCGACGAACAGTCCCGAGGTTCAGAAGCTGCACGAGTATTGGGAGAACGAGGAGCCCGTCCCCTGGAACCGTGTCTACTCGTTGCGCGTGCGAAAATATGTGGTGTTTGCACACAAGCGGCATGTGAAAGCCGATCTCGACTGCACGGACTGTCACGGCGAGGTCCGGCTGATGGACAGAGTGCGCCGTGTCAGTTCGCTGAACATGGGCTGGTGCGTGACCTGCCATCGCTCGCGTTCCGCTTCGACCGATTGCCTGACGTGTCACAAATAGGGAAGTACCGGAGAAACGCATGAACAGACGGGATTTCATGAGAATCATGGGAGTGACTTCCGGAGCCACATTCCTCAGTTCGTGTGGGCTCGAGCGTCCCGCGGAAAAACTCATCCCGTATCTCGTTCCTCCGGAGGACGGCATTGTGCCCGGGCAGGCCGTTTACGTCAAGACCACGTGCATGGAGTGCCCCGCGCATTGCGGCATTTCTGCGAAAGTCCGGGAGTCCATGCCGGTGAAGCTCGAAGGTCTCTCCGCGCACCCCATCAACGAGGGGGGGCTGTGCATGCGGGGGCAAGCGTCGTTGGAGCGGCTGTACCACCCGGAACGCGTGAAGTCACCGCTGTTGCGCGATTCCGAGGGAAATTTCAAACATATCACGTGGGATCGTGCATACGACATGATCCTTGAGGCTCTTAAGGCCTCCGTACAACGGCCGATCGGTTCTCCAGGCGGGAAACCAGGAAGAAAAAATCTCTATTTATCCGGAAGAACCACGGGGACGCTTTCGAGACTGATCGATGAGTTTTGCAAAGAACTCGACATCGAGAGGCTTCCGGAGTTCGATTTCTATTCATATGCGGCGATTCGCGAGGCGTATCGAATCCTGTTCGACAAGCCGGAAGTCCCATCCTACAAAATCGATAGAGCCGATTTCATGCTGACGATCGGCGCCGATATCTTGGAAACGTTCGTTAGCCCGGTGTCACATGCAGCGCAATTCAGCCGGGCAAAACGAACCGGCCACTTCTCGTGGTTCCATGTGGAGCCGCACGTGACATTGACAGGACTTCAGGCGGATGAGCGATTCTCTATAGTGCCGGGGAGCGAAGCATATTTGCTCGCGTACCTGCTGAAGCATTGCTCGGCTCGGACGGACAAGTTCAAGCAGCGGATGATCGATCTGATGCCGGAGATCGGTGTCGAAGCAGCTGCCGAGAAGAGCGCAATCTCCCAGGCGCATTTGGAACGCATCGCACAACGGCTCTCCCATGCAAAGAATCCGTTGGTGATCGCCGGAGGCGTTGCGACCCAGCAAGAAGGAGGCCTCGAGATCGCTTTTTTAGCCGGCCTCCTCCAATGGCAAATGGGGATGGCTGGAAGAACCATTGATTTCGCGGGCTCGACGGACTATGACGCTGTGGGCACGTTTAAGGATCTTCTGAGTCTTTCGGAGCGGTTGGAAAAGGACGAGGTGAGCGTTTTGTTCGTATCGAATACGGACCCGCTGTCTTCCTGCCCGGAATCGTATAAACTCAGAGACAATCTGAGAAAAGCTGCACTCACCGTAGGGATCACGGATCTGCTCACAGAAACCATGCAGGAATGCAATCTCATCCTGCCCCTCTCTCATTCGCTCGAGTCCTGGGGAGATACATCGCCCAATAAAAAGTTGATGACACTCTTGCAACCGGCAATCGAACCACTGTTCGATACGAAGTCCGAGGGTGATATGATGCTGGGAATCATGCGGCGGGGGGTGCGTGAATCACGCGCTGTAATCTACCAGCAGTACATCTTTGAATCATGGGCACGGGACCACGGCGGTGCGGCGGTGGAAGCATTTCTGCAGAATGGATTTCTTGAAAAAAGAATCGGTGTGCGGGTTCTGAAAAGTAGGCCTTCTCTTTCCACCGTCGAATCGTTCTTGAAGCGTCTCCACCTTCCTGAGCCGAAGAGCGGGCCCACGCTTGTTATCTCTCCTTCGATTCGATCATATGACGGAAGGAGCAGCGTACTTCCGATGTTGAACGAAGTGCCGGATCCGTTGACGACGATTTCCTACGGGCAATGGGTTTCGATATCAGAGGCCGATGCGAGAGAGTTGGAATTGAAGGATAGAGATGAAGTTCGCATCAATCTCGATGGGTGGTCAGTGGAACTGCCCGTGAAAATCCAGCCCGGGCTCCGGCGCAGCGTGATGGTCGTTCAACAGGGGAGTGCACGATGGCATCTCCAGGTTGACGAGCGGAGCGGTGAAGCGATTTCTCGAATCAACGGTGTCAGCTTTGAGAAAACAGGAAGAACTGTACAGATCCCGATCCTCTCCGGTTCGACGTCGCAAGAGGGCAGGGGCGTGATCCCCCGCCCCGGAGAAGTGCACCACCCTCGCGAAGAAGGCGGTAGATCGATCTACCCCGAACCCGATTATCCGGAGTACCGGTGGGCGATGGCGATCGATCTGGATCTCTGTATCGGTTGCGCCGCCTGTGCCGTCGCGTGCCATATCGAAAACAATGTGCCTCTGGTGGGCAAAGAAGAGCATCTCAAGGGAAGGGAAATGTCTTGGCTCCGGATCGAACCCTATTACGAAAAACAAAGAATCCTAGGAAAAAGGGAACACAGCCATTTTCTCCCGATGATGTGCCAGCAGTGCGACTATGCTCCCTGCGAGCCGGTTTGCCCTGTGTATGCGACCTATCACAATCCCGAAGGCTTGAATGCGCAGATCTACAACCGGTGCGTTGGCACCCGCTATTGTTCCAACAACTGTCCTTACAAGGTGAGGAGGTTCAATTGGTTCGATCATGATCGCCCGAAGCCCCTAGATCGCATGGTGAATCCCGACGTATCCACCCGGGACAGAGGTGTCATGGAGAAGTGCACGTTCTGCGTGCAACGAATCCGAGGAGCAAAAGATGCGGCTAAGGATGAGGGAAGAAAGGTACGCGATGGCGAAGTCATCCCGGCGTGCGCTCAGTCCTGCCCGACGCAAGCCATTGTGTTCGGAAATATTCTCGATCCGAATGCCACCGTTTACAAATGGGCACATTCGGACAGGGCGTACCGCACGTTCGATCATCTCGGAACGGGTCCGGGAGTATATTACTTGAGCAAGGGAAGAACGAAGCATGAGTCCTGACGGTATTCGCAGCTCGCATTCGAGCACACCAGGATCTGGAGCACCGGGATCTGGATCGCAGGTCGAGGTGGATGTCTTGGCCGCGATGCGGAAGCCGGGCGCCTTGTACTGGTTTCTTCTCCTTGTCTGCGGATCGCTGTTCATGGTTGGGATGGCCCTTTGGGCCTATCAGATGACCCGGGGGATGGGAGTCGCCGGGATCACCCACCCCGTGGGCTGGGGTGTCTATATCACGAACTTCGTCTTCTGGGTCGGTATCGCGCACTCCGGGACGCTGATCTCCGCCGTTCTCTTTTTATTCCGTGCCGGCTTTAGACGCAGCTTTAACAGATCTGCGGAAGCTATGACCGTATTTGCAGTTATGACTGCCGGCTTATTCCCTCTTATTCATCTCGGCCGGAGCTGGTATTTCTTCTGGTTGTTCCCGTATCCCACTCAGCGACTGCTATGGACGAATTTCAAATCCCCACTGATGTGGGACGTCTTCGCGGTGAGCACCTACTTCACGGTGAGTGCCGTTTTTTTCTTTATTGGAATGGTTCCCGACCTTGCCATCGTCAAGCGCTTCTCGAGTGGAGTGAGGAAATGGTTCTACAGCGCGCTGTCGCTGGGGTGGAAAGGATCGCAGGTTCAGTGGAAGCATTATAACCAGCTGTACATGTTTCTCGCTTCCTTCGCCACGCCGCTCGTTGTATCGGTGCACTCTGTGGTTTCCTGGGATTTTGCGATGAGCATCGTACCCGGTTGGCATACGACGATATTCGCTCCTTATTTCGTCGCCGGTGCGATCTTCTCCGGAACGGCGATGGTTATTACACTCGTCGTGCCGATGCGGAGGATCTTGAAGCTCGAAAGATATATCACCATCGACCATTTCGAAAGCATCGCCAAAATACTGTTGTTCACATCTCTCATCGTTACTTACGCGTACATCGTCGAATACGGGCTCGCGTTCTACAGCGGGAGTGTTTACGAGATAGGCATCTTCAAGTATCGAACATTCGGTCATTACCGCTTCTATTATTATGGAATGCTGCTGTTCAACGCTCTGGTTCCCATGACGCTTTTTGTGCGGTCTTTGAGGAGAAACCTCCCGTATTTGTTCATTCTATCCATTCTCGTCAACATCGGCATGTACCTGGAACGTTTCGTCATCATCGTCAGCTCTCTGGCCAAAGAGTACAGCCCTTACGCTTGGGGCACATACAAGCCAACCATGGTGGAAGTCGGCATCACTTTGGGAAGCTTCGGTTTCTTCTTTACTATGTTTTTGTTGTTTACAAAGCTTTTGCCCGTTCTTTCCGTCACGGAGATCAAAGAGGAGTCGCATTGAGCGAGCGGTTTGTTTTTGAAAGGAAAGAAGAGTTTCTCGAAAAGCTGCGGGAAATCGTAAGAAGCGGCGTGCCGGAGAAACGCATCACCGTTCTGTCTCCATATCCGGTTCACGAAGTGGACGAGATCCTCCCTTCAGCTCCGAGCGGCGTCCGCGTATTTGCGCTCTTAGGTGCCGTTGCCGGGCTGGTCACTGGATTTGTATTCACGATATATACGGTGAAGGTATGGCCTCTCATCAGCGGCGGGAAACCGCTCGTTTCCATACCTGCGTTTCTCATCATCGCTTTCGAATTGGCAATACTTTTTGGCTCGCTCCTGTCTTTCATTGGTTTCCTGCATTTCTCGAGGCTTCCCGATGTCAATAGGATTGTTTCGTCGGAAGAATTCGAGAATATGTTCGAGATCCGGATCGAAGCAGAGGAAAGGTGATGCTTCTCGTGCGTTTGAACCCAACGAGGCTTATTTTAGCCTGCATTTTGATCGGAGCTCTCGTTGCGATTATTGGGAGCCTGGGCGGTTCCGGATCTGGGGGAGCGCTTCTTCTGTCTCTCGTGTTCTGGGTGTCTGTAGTGGAGGGTTGTGTTGCGCTCGTGGCCGGTGCGGAGCTGTCGAATGCGAAGTGGATTCTTCCTTTGAAAAGGGGACTCCTCAGCGTGTATCCGCTCCTTCTATTTTTTGCGTTTTTATTCCTCCTCATATGGCCGCAGATGGACCTCTATTCCTGGACAAAGGAGCCGGGCCTGTGGTTGAACAAAGGATTCTTTGTCACGCGAAGTTTCGTTCTCCTTCTGCTCGCTTTTTTTGTAGCCCGAATGTTTGCCAGAGAGAGTCTCGCTGGAGGATCCAAGAAAAATCTTTTCGCCGTTATTTATCTTCTCGTATTCGTCACTTCTCAGTCCCTCATCGCGTTCGATTGGATCATGTCTCTCGAGCAGCCGTGGTTCAGCACGCTTTTCGGGGGTTATTTCTTTGTCGAGGCTTTCTATGCGGCGATCGCCATTTCCATCATTATCTATATTTTCTATGCAAGAAAGGCGGCCGGCAGCGAAGAGACTTTGCGAGACGCCGCAAAAATGCTGTTCGGTTTCAGCCTGCTTTGGGCGGGATTGTTTTACGCGCAGTATCTCGTCATATGGTACGGCCATCTCCCCGAGGAAACGGGATATTTGATCAAGCGCATATTTCCACCTTATGCTTTCATTTCAAAGGTGATTCTGGCGCTTCTGTTCATCCTTCCATTTATCGGACTGCTCTCGAGAAAGCTCAAGACCGTCCCGGTTGTCACGGGTGTTCTCTCCCTCTGCGTGCTCGTGGGTATTTTTCTCGAACGGTTTCTATTCATTGTGCCGGTCGTGGAGATGAACATCGCCATTATCGTCGTGGAATTCCTGGCGCTGGCGATCCTCTTTTTCGCCACCATCGGCAGCGAGGATCTTCTGCTGCCGGCTTTGCCTGATGGTGGTGCAGTTTGGCGGCCCGCCAAAAGCTCGGGGATGCCAAAGCTTCATAATTGATATATTGCGGCATAACGGCGTCAGATGCATCCATTCCTTTAGTTTTTCCGCTTGACTTTTCAAGGACTTAACTGTTATATATGAAAGACTTTTCCCGGAAGTGGTAAATAATGATGAAAACTCATACGGTTAAAGCAAGCGACATTTCGCAGGAATGGCATTTGGTGGACGCCGCGGAGCAACCGCTAGGACGGTTGGCCAGCGAGATCGCGAAGGTGCTTCGGGGCAAGCATCGCCCGAGTTATTCGCCTCATCTCCATCTTGGAGATCACGTTATCGTGGTGAACGCGGAGAAAATCAGCCTTTCCGGCAGCAAGCGGCAGAAAAAAGTTTATTACAGCTACTCCGGCTATCAGGGCGGTCTAAGAATGCGCACGCTCCAGGAAGTCATGGAGAAAGACCCTACTAGAGTTGTCGTTCATGCGGTGAGGGGGATGCTTCCATCTAATCGGTTGGGGAGACGGCTGCTGAAAAAGCTAAAGGTTTATGCAGGGCCGGATCACCCCCATAAAGCGCAAAAGCCAACGTCTTTTACGCCACAGACTTGAGGAATTCAATCACGTTGCGGCGCCGCGGCTCCGGCCAACTTCACCTAGGCGATGATGAGTGAGCGCCGCGCTTTTTCGAGGAGCGATTGGCAGTTCAAATGGAAGGTCAAAACATAGCAGCCGTTGGAAGACGGAAAGAAGCAGTGGCCAGGGTCTATATTAGACCCGGGACTGGCAAGACGGTGGTCAACGGGAGGGAGCTCGTGGACTACCTGAGGCGGGAGACGCTCATATTACAAGTCCGACAGCCTCTGGAACTCACCAACACGTTGGGGAAATACGATATCCTTGCCACGGTGAGAGGTGGCGGCATTACCGGGCAGGCGGGAGCGCTGAAGCTGGGCATCGCAAGAGCTCTTGTTCTTGCGGATGAAAGCCTTCATGGTGTGCTCCGCTCGAGGGGCCTTCTCACCCGTGATCCCCGTATGAAAGAGCGTAAGAAATACGGCCTCGCCGGCAGGAGAAAACGTTTTCAGTTTTCAAAACGCTAGAGCCGCGGCGTCCGTTTCCATTTGCATATTATAGAAAGATCCCCGAGCGGCACCACGGTGTGCTCTGGGAATCGATACTGATCATAACGCACACTGCTCTTCTGCGGCCGTCTTGGTGCCCTTCCTCTGGAGGGGTTGGCGGTCGCTGCAGTGGAGGACTAACCAGAAGGAGGTATTTCATGGGTGAGATCACCCTTAAGGATCTCTTGGAAGCAGGGGTTCATTTTGGCCACCAGACCAAGCGGTGGAATCCCAAAATGAAGCCCTTTATTTTTATGGAGAAAAACGGGATTCATATCATCGACCTGCAGAAAACCCTGGCCGCCGTCGCGAAGGCGAAGGAGGCCATTCGTGAGGCCTCGGAAAAAGGTGGTACCGTGCTGTTTCTCGGGACCAAAACGCAAGCCAAGAACGCAGTCAAGCAGGAGGCTAACAGGTGCGGGATGCCGTATGTTTCCGAGCGGTGGCTGGGCGGCACGCTGACGAACTTCGATACGGTGAGGAAGAGTCTCAGCAAGCTCGAAAATCTCGAAGCGATCGAAGAAGACGGCCGTATCGAGCAGTATTCCAAAAAGGAAGCCCTGAAGATCAAGAAGGAAAAGGAGAAGCTTCTCAAAGCGTTGGGCGGGATCCGCAACATGACAACGCTCCCGTCGATGGTTTTTGTCATTGACACCAAGAAAGAAATCAATGCAGTAAAAGAGGCACGCAAGCTCAATATACCCATTATTGGGCTGATCGATACAAACGCTGACCCAGAAGAGGTGGACTATCCGGTCCCAGCGAACGACGACGCCATGCGCGCGATTTCTCTTTTCTGTAAGATCGTCGCCGACAGCGTTCTCGAAGGAAGAGCCAAATATCTCGAAGGCCGGGAAGCTGAGCTCGCCAGGGATGTGAAGGCAGAAGAAGAAGATAAGAAGGAATCAGCTGCATAGCATGGAGGTACGAATGGAGATCTCAGCACAAGTGGTGAAGGAGCTGCGCGCGAGAACCGGCGCCGGGATGATGGACTGCAAGAAAGCCCTCCTCGAGAGCGGCGGCGATATGGACAAGGCAATCGAGTATCTCAGGGTCAAAGGCATCGCGAGAGCGCAGAAGAAATCAGAGAGGGAAACGACTGAGGGGTTGATCGTCTCCTACATTCACCCCGGGAATAGAATCGGGGTTCTTCTCGAAGTGAATTGTGAAACGGACTTTGTGGCAAGAACAGAGGAATTTCAGACCTTCGCGAAGGACATCGCGATGCAGATCGCCGCAGCAGCTCCTCAAGCTATACAGAGAGAAGATCTTGACCAGGAAGTCGTCGAGAAAGAGCGGGAGCTGTTGCGGATCCAGGCGATCGAGGAAAAGAAGCCCGAGAAGGTAATCGACAAGATCGTCGAAGGCCGAATGGAGAAATTCTATTCGGAAGCTTGCCTGCTGGACCAGATATACATAAAGGATAACGATAAAAAAGTGAAGGGGCTGCTGGACGAAATCATCGGAAAAATAGGAGAAAATATCCGGATAGCGCGGTTTGCCCGTTTCCAGTTGGGCCGGTAAAGGAGGAGCCACGTGGGAAGGCTTCGATTCAAAAGGGTCGTGCTGAAGTGTAGTGGGGAAATGCTCGCCGGGAAAGGTGAGACAGGAGTGGATTTCGAATGGGTGGACATTCTTTCGCGCGAAGTTGTTTTTGCCAAGGAGCTCGGCGTGGATATTGGTGTTGTAATAGGAGGAGGGAATATCGTTCGCGGGGGTCCGGCAAGCCAGGGCGGAATGGATCGAGTAAGCGGCGATTATATGGGAATGCTGGCCACAGTGATCAATGCGCTCGCCCTTCAGAACAGCCTTGAGAGGGAGGGAGTCCATACGCGTGTCATGACGGCGATTAAAATGGAGCAGCTGGCCGAGCCGTATATCCGGAGGCGCGCCATCCGGCATCTGGAAAAAGGCAGAGTCGTCATTTTTGCAGGCGGCACGGGAAATCCGTACTTTACCACGGACACGGCGGCGGCGCTCCGCGCGAGCGAAATACAAGCAGAGGCTGTTTTAAAAGGAACGAAGGTAGATGGTGTTTTCGAACAGGATCCAGTTACCAATCCAGAAGCAAAGAAGTTCGATGAGCTGAGTTACATAGAAGTTTTGAATAAAGAATTGCGCGTCATGGACGCCACCGCAGTTTCGCTTTGCATGGAAAATTCCCTGCCGATAATCGTGTTCAACCTCAGCAAGAGCCAAAACCTAAAGCGGATCTTACAGGGAGAAAAGATCGGAACCATTGTCTCTTGATGGAGGGAGGCCGTCGTGCTCAAGGACATCCTGAAACGCGAAGAAGAAAAAATGAAGAAATCCATCTCAAACCTCCAGCATGAACTGGCAGGTATCCGCACTGGAAAGGCGAACCCTGCGCTCCTGGATTCTGTCAAAGTAATGTACTACGGGCAGACGGTGCCTTTGAAGCAGGTAGCGAGCATAGCCATCCCGGATCCGCGGCTTATTACCGTCCAGCCCTGGGACAAGAGTCTCGTTCCGGAAGTGGAAAAGGCCATCCAAGGATCGGAGCTTGGATTGAATCCCCAGAGTGACGGCACGCTCATCAGGCTTCCCATTCCGCCTCTTACGGAAGAGAGGCGAAAGGAACTCGTAAAGGTAGTCAAGCGTATGGGCGAGGATTGCCGGATCGCGATCAGGAACATCAGGAGGGACGCCAACGATAACATCAGGAAGCTGGAGAAAGAGCACAAGATTTCCGAGGACGAGATGCATACGAACCAAGAAGAGGTTCAGAAGATTACGGACAAGTACATCGAAGAGGTGGACGAAATCGTTTCCTTGAAAGAAAAGGAAATTATGGAAATATGAGCGCCGTCTCTCTATTTCACCCCTAATATCATTCACAACTCCGGGCGCTTACCCGAGCTTTGGTACTTTCAATGACTCAAAATATTGACGAACAGATCGAAAAGCTCAGGGCTTCAGCCAATCTTCCAAACCATGTTGCGATCATTATGGACGGTAATGGCCGGTGGGCTAAAAAGCGCCGGCTTCCAAGGCTGGCGGGTCATCGAGCAGGTAGAGAATCGGTCAAGGCCGTCGTTCGGGCCTGCGCCAGGATCGGGATCAAATATTTGACACTCTACGCTTTTTCCCTCGAAAACTGGCAGCGCCCGAAATCAGAAGTCCGGGGGCTCATGTCGTTCTTCGAAGAGGTTCTCGAGAAGGAGTACCTGGAGCTCGATGAAAACGGTGTCCAGCTCAGGGCGATGGGAAGACTCGAGCTTCTTCCTGACACAACGCGCCGCGAATTGATAGATACGATCGAAAAGTTGAGGCACAATGACCGCTTGATCCTGAACCTTGCGATCAGCTATGGGGGCAGGACCGAAATCACCGATGCGGTGAAGAGAGTCGTGGAGGATGCACGGAAAGGAGTGCTGAACGAAGCGGAGATCGATGCGGGGCTGTTCAAAAAATATCTGTACGATCCCGACATGCCCGATCCGGACCTCCTCGTCAGAACCAGCGGTGAATTTCGTGTCTCCAATTTCTTGCTGTGGCAGATCGCTTATACGGAAATCTATGTAACTGACGTTCTCTGGCCGGACTTCAGGGAGAAAGATCTCCTCGACGCCGTCTTTGCCTTCCAAAAGCGCGAGAGGCGTTTCGGCCTAATAACCTGATCTATCCATGAGTTCCTTCAAAAGCGGTACCAATCGGAAAATAGGTTTCCATTCCTCCGTTCTTCTGCGCTTGTTGGCTTCCATTGTTTTCCTTCCTTGCCTTTTCATTATTACAAAGAAGGGCGGTTATCATTTTCTGGCCTTAGTGGATATCGTGATTGTTATAGGCATGTGGGAGTTCTACAGCATGATGGAGGCAAAGGGAATACGACCGTACAAAGGGATCGGAATTTTCTGTGCTCTGGCTCTATCGTGGTACATGTTCTTCAGAAACGGCATGTATGCGAATCTTTTCCTCACCTTGGCGCTCCTTGCGATCATGTGCATGGAATTGACGAGAAAGGATGGAAAGAAAGCCGTCTACCATATATCCACGACGATCTTTGGCGTAATATACGTAGCGTTTCTCGCATCGCATCTAGTTATGCTCAGAGAGTTTCCTACGAGCGTGAACCTCAGTTACAGTTACGGGAGCTTGTTCGTGTTTCTCGCATTCGTTGTAACCTGGTCAGGGGATACGAGCGCTTACATCGTGGGAATGTTCGCTGGGAAGCGCCCTCTGCTTCCACGCGTATCTGAAAAGAAAACAATAGAAGGGGCGATGGGTGGAATTTTCTTTTCACTCGTTGGAGCAATTGTCTCGAGATATACGTTTGCCTCTTTCCTCGAGACGTGGCAGGCCATAGCGATAGGTCTTATTGCTGCGATCGTGGGTCAGCTCGGCGATCTAGTGGAGTCAATGATCAAAAGGGATGCAGAAATCAAAGATGCATCAGCAACGATACCGGGTCACGGCGGAGTACTGGATAGATTTGACAGTTTACTTTTCACCGCACCACTCATATATTATTTTTTAAAATTTGTGGTATTCTAATAGGGTAGAGGCGCTCGAGGAGAAATATGAAACGAATCGTTGTGTTAGGAGCAACTGGATCTATAGGTCGCAATGTCTTGAACGTGGCCGAGCATCATCGCAATCGATTCAAAATAGTGGGCTTGGCGGCGGGGATGAACGTTTCTCTTCTCGAAGAGCAGTGTAGGAAGCATGCCGATGCGAAATTCACTGTGTGCGATGCCGAAGCTCACGACAGGATCATGCAATCGGACCCTTCATTCGAGAAAAGAAGCGCCGGACACGGCGATGAGGCGATCGTGCGGCTCATCAGCGAAACCCAGCCGGATCTCGTTGTGAACGCTTTTGTCGGCTTCAAGGGCCTCAAGCCGGCATTCTATTGCTTGTCCAATGGTATCGCCGTGGCACTTGCTAACAAAGAAGCGGTTGTGGCTGGCGGCGAGATTCTCATGAACGTATCGAAGTCATCGGACGCTCCTATTATCCCTGTTGACAGCGAGCATGCCGCGATCAGCCAGTGTCTGAGGGGCTATTCGACCTGGGATGTGAAATGTATCTATCTCACCGCTTCCGGTGGTGCCCTCCGGGATCGACCTTTGGAAGAGTTGGAGAGTGCTGGAGTCGAAGAAGTGCTGTCTCATCCAACTTGGAAGATGGGGGATAAAATCACCGTAGACAGCGCAACAATGCTGAACAAAGGGCTCGAAGTGATCGAAGCCAAGTGGCTCTTTGACTTGCCTTTGGGAAAAATCAACGTCGTGGTTCATCCCCAATCGATTGTTCATTCGCTCGTAGAATTCTCCGATGGATCGATCCTCGCCCAGATGAGCGTACCTGATATGCGTCTGCCCATACTGTATGCGTTGTCCTACCCGGAACGGATCGAGAGCGATCTTGTCCCAAGTAGAATCGAAGAGTTTCCGGAACTCAGCTTCAAACCCGTGGATATAAATAGATATCCGTGTTTGAAGCTCGCACGCGAGGCGGCCGAGATGGGCGGAAGCTCGCCGACGGTGCTCCTCGCCTCGAATGAGGTGGCCGTTGCCACGTTTCTGGCGGGAGAAATGCCATTTTCGCAAATCAGCGTTATAATAGAGGATGCGTTGAATAAGATCTCTACTAGTGACCTGAGTTCAGTTGAAGATATTTTCAAGACGGCGGAGGTCACGAGAAAGTATGTGGGTGAAAAGTTTCACCTGAAAAATAAAAAATCCACATGGAGTTGGTCATGCTAATCACGATTATTGCCGGAGCGTTCGTATTAGGCGTAGTGATCCTCGTGCACGAGTTCGGGCATTTCATTGTTGCCAAGGTTTCCGGGGTTTTCGTGAAGACATTTTCGGTCGGCTTCGGGAAAAAATTGTTGAAAAAGCGATTCGGCGATACGCAATACGCCCTCTCGGCTCTTCCCTTCGGTGGTTATGTGAAATTTGCCGGCGAAGTGGACGAGTCCACTGATGATGCCCCTGCAGAGGAGCCTCCATCGGGCGAAGTTCCTGACCGCGAGATTTCCCCGGAAAAGTACTTCAGAAACAAGCGAGTGCTCATCAAGAGTGCCGTCATCGTGGCCGGACCATTGATGAACTTTGTTTTGGCAATTTTTATTTACACAGGCATCTACAATTTCCAGGGAATTCGGGTGATTCCCACAACAACGATCGGCCATGTCATCCCAGATTCACCTGCAGATTCTTGTGGCCTGCAGGTGTGGGATGAAATACTGGCCATCGATGGCAAGCAGGTAGCGAACTGGGGCGAAGTGAACGATGCTATCCTGGAAGACTGGGATTCTGCCAAGAGGTTCGAGGTTCTTCGCGGAGGGGAAAAGATAGATATCGGCTTCAAGGGCAAAGTGAAGGATAACCGGATTAGTCTTGGATTCTTACCGCATATTCCTGCAAAGATTGGACAAGTCAAGCGAGATGCTCCGGCCTATAAGGCGGGAATGAGGACGGGAGCTATAATAGAGGCGATTAACGACACGAGCATTACCAGCTATTACGAGATCGAAGACGTCATACACCCGAGACCTGGGATTCCCCTCGTTATTCAGTGGTCGTTCGATGGAGAGGCACATGTAGATACGGTGGTTCCAGAGGCTAAAAAGATACTCAAAGAAGGTTCCAAAACGGAGCTAAGAATCGTCGGTCAAATCGGTGTTGGTCCATATTATGAGAGGAAACAAGTCGGATTCCTAAAGGCCGTTCAAATGGGTTCGACAGCCGCCTACAGGATGACTGCTGAGATCCTGTCGTTCCTCAAGCTTCTGTTTACCGGGAAAGCAGGTCTGGATTCGTTGGGAGGTCCTATTCTCATCACCCAGATGGCGGGGGATATGGCGCGATGGGGCTTCAACTATCTGCTTTATTTTCTTGCGTTTTTCAGTATCAATTTGTGTATTTTCAACCTGCTCCCATTTCTTCCGTTTGACGGTGGTCACCTCGTGCTGTTTTTGTACGAAGGAGCCGCGCAGCGCCGGGTAAACCGGCGGGTTCGGGAGATCCTCACCCAGGTTGGTTTCGCGTTGATCATTTTGCTGATGACCTTCGTGGTAATCATGGACATCAGCAGATGTGCGGGGACTTCACCGGGTCTCTTCTAGATTTCCCCTGTAAGGCGATTCCCGGAGCGCTTTCTCGATTTCTTGGAGGATGATCGCCCAACGATCCGGCTGGACGTTGAGTGCCCTGATCGTGTTTGATATCCTCAACGTGTCTAGCGTAGAATCGAGCCGGGTAAAAAGGCTTTCGGCTTTCAGCGGATCTTTTTGGTGGAGGATTCGTGCGCTGTTTACGGATACGTACGCTTCTATGAGATAGAGCTCGTCAGCGGTAAGAGGACGTTGGCTGGCAGACTTTCTCTCGTTGCTGCAAAAGCCAAGCAACAGAACCAGTGCAACTGATATTGTGAAGAGGATGGATCGCTTGAAGAAAAATCTGAGAAACGGGCTCACGCGTAACCTCTCAATAAACTGTCAGGGACTCTCAACTTATCGCATGAACGCGGTCGGTGTCAACCCCATGCAACGGGGCATTTTCATGACATTCTTAGCTGCTTATTTATTGGCGATGGCCCTGGCTTCGGTGGCTTTTGCCCAGGCCGATTCGCCCGAAGAAAAGGAGCGCAAGCCGTTTATCAACAAGATCATGTTCGTTGGAAACGAGTCTTTCTCCGACAAAGAACTCAAGGGTCAGATGCACACGAAAGAGCCTTCGTTTTTCGCGATTTTCAGAAAGCCCCGGCTCAAGAGAGACTATCTCCTCAGAGACATTGGGACGCTGGAGGCGTTTTACCACACGCGGGGATACTTTGAAGCGAAGGTGGAATTGCTGAGACTGGAGTATTCCGAAGACGGCAGGTTTGTCGACGTCCTCATAAAAATCGAAGAAGGGGAAGCGACGCGCGTTAGCTCTGTATCGTTCAGAGGCAATCTCCTTTTGGATCCGTGGGAGCTGCGCAGGGACCTCATGTTGGAAGAGGGAGTGCCATTCAATCCCTCATTGCTGGATTCGGACATCTACAGGCTCAAGACCAAGTATTTCAATGAGGGTCGTCTCGCTGTTTCCATCAGGGATTCGGTGAGGCTCTCCGATCACAGCGCCGAAATCGTGTACACGATCGTCCCCGGTCCGGTCATCGCTATCAGAGGTATTAACATCTGGGGAAACCAGCTCACCAAGATGTCGATCATCGAAAACGAGTTGACTTTCAAGGAAGGCGACGCTTTCAGACTGAACAAACTTCTCGATGCGCAGAGAAACCTGTACGAGACCGGATTGTTCACCGAGGTGCAGATGATTCCCGAACACCTCGACACTACCATGAAGCAGGTCGATATCAATGTTCGGGTTCGTGAAAGAAAATCGGCATACATCGAAGCTGGGTTTGGTGTGGGAAATATCTTAGGCAGCCGTGTCCTCGCGGAATGGGGCGATCGAAACCTCTTTGGTCTGGGGCGCGCGCTGAGGCTCAAAATTGAGTATTCCTTTGGGATCTTCGAAGACAACGAGCTGGATTTCGGGAAATTCGAGATTCGAACCCGCTATTATCGATACGAAGGGGAGTTCCACCAAAGACGCATCTGGGGCAAAAAGGTGCTGCTCAGTCTGAACGCTTTTTACGAAAAGGATGCAACCGTTGATCCCATCACATTCCGCACCATCGGCTTATCTCTCGGCACGCAGAGAAGAGTGAGCAGGTATACGGATCTTTTCGCCAGCTTGTCTCACGAGCGGATAAAGAGGGAGTCCCCCGAAGACCCGGGTGTTAAGTCCACAACGAGAGTGCTGACAACCATGCTTTCGTACGACAAAAGAGATTTCATATTGAATCCGAGACGTGGGATCTACCGGTCGATCCGGCTTCAGTTCGCTGGCGGGCCACTGGCGGGTGACAACGACTTCTACACGATCAGTGGTTCGATACAGAGATATTTGAATAAAAAGGGTGTGGTCCTGGCGCTGAGGGGGCGGGTTGGATTTGCCGACGCCTTCGGTGATTCGAAGGATCGGGGGGTGCCGATCGAGAATCGCTATTTCGCAGGGGGTGGGAACTCTGTTAGAGGCTACCCGGAAGCCGGCCTTGGGCCAGTTGCAGATCCAGTGGGTGCTCCGAGCGTCTTTCAAGGGGGGACTGTGATCGGCGGGCGGGTGTTGCTCTTGACCAATGCGGAACTGAGATTTCCGCTACCTTATCTCTCGCGCTTACGGCTGACAGGAGCTATTTTCGTAGATGGTGGGAATGTGTGGTCGAGTTTACGTAGCGTGCGCTTCCGCCATTTTCGTCTGGTTGTGGACGAAGATGATGTGATACAGCAAGATTATCGGTATAGCGTAGGTTTTGGGATCCGGTATAACACGCCCGTTGGCCCAATCCGATTGGATTATGGGATCCCTATAAAGAGGGAACCGGGCATGGATCAGACGGGCCGAATTCACATAAGCCTGGGGCAGATATTCTAAAAAGGGGCTCTCTCGTGGCCACAAAGCGGCGCAGGATCAGATTTCATCGAAGGCTATCCCTCGTGCTTGCCCTTGCGCTGAGCATTGTCCTCACCTTTTGGATTTTCAAGCGAAGCGCCTATCTTCCCTACCAAGTCAGCAAGTTCGTAAATGAACATTATCTGAAAGGGACACCATTTCGCTTTTCGTGCAAAAAGGTCTCGGGGGACTTCGTGAATCGCGTGTCGCTGGAACATCCGCATCTCAGATATGATGACGGGCGTAAGCGTTTCACCATCTTTGAAGCCGATGACGTAACGGTAAATTATCAGCTGATGCAGCTCTTGAAGCTCAGATTGATAGTGGACGAGCTCACCATCGATAACGCACGTATCCAGGTGGGTCAGGATGAGAGCGGACGCCTTGTCATACCCCTCTCTCCAAGCAACGGCGGCCCTGGCGAATCGATGTCCCCTCAAGTCGACGTCCGGAGGTTTGCAATCAACGGACTGCATTTGTTCTTCAGCGGGGGCGCAAGAAAGCTCATGGTACGAGATGTGTTCCTCTCGGGATCCCTGCAGTATGCCGATCAGAAGGGATCCCTCGAAGTGGAGGACGGAAGCGGATACCTGATTGATACGGAGACATCAATTAGTTCTCTTCGAACCAGAGTGGAATTCCAGGGCCAGGATCTGAATCTCAAAGGATTCGTTACTCGTTTGGACAAGTCGTTCATCATGGCAACCGGCGGATACCAGGATGGGAAGCTCGAGCATCTTCAGCTGGTATTCAATCCTGTGGATCTGAAGGAAATTTCGGATATGGGACTGCTCCCATCAAATGAAGGCGAGCTGGGAGGAAGCGTCGTTCTCGATGGCCCGTTGGATTCATTGACGCTCAATGGAAGGATCACTGGGAGCGGATGGGGATTGATATTCGGCGGACTGTCTTTCTCCGGCGTGATGGCCGGTAATGAACTGTACATGTCGAGCCTTGAGGGAGATATTTTCGGCAGTCATATCAACGGCCAGGCTCGGTACATCATGGGGGATGACGGCGGTTTTGAGTTCAAAGGTTTCTGCAGCGATCTGGATCTCTCCCAGGGTTTTCTTCCGGTAAGTGGAGCGCCTGAGACTGGCCTGTATGGGGATGTTGAGATCGAACACAGTCGACCGGCGGGATCGTATGTATTTCGCGCCGATCTTGACAGCTCCGTTGTCAATGGATTCGAAAGCGATCGGCTCGTCATGAACGGGCGTTGGCTCGAAGAACAGGGTCTCGAAATCGATGAGGTCAGGCTCATGAGACCTGGTTTCATCATCACCGGCTCAGGTACGGTCGATACACAGTCGCAGGCGGATCTCTTGTTCGGATTGAAGGGTGACGATATCACATACCTGTGGGAATTCCTCTCGCTCCCGCCTATCGAAGGGCGGTTGGATCTGAATGGAAGGATCTCCGGACCGATCGATAAGCTCCAAATCAACCTGAACGGTGAGTTCCAGGAAGCATCTTATCTATTTGCGGCTATCGACAGCGGAACAGTCCAGGCGCAGATCAATGATGTGCCCAGTGAATCCGTTTCTGTGCGAGTCGATCTTCGCGGGAGGGAAATTGCTCTGCAGGGACGTGAGTTTTCGAATCCCCACGTTCTCCTCGAAGCGATGCCCGATATAATGATGGTGAAGGACTTCAGTTTCGCGAAAGGAGACACGTTTATAACGATGGACTTCGATGTCCGGGGGGATAGTCTGGAATCCTTGCTGACCTTCAAACATATTTCCCTTACCACCGAAGACGATGAATGGAAGACAGCGGCTCCTTTCGATCTCTTGCTTGAGCAAGGCTCGGTGCGTATCGATTCCCTGGTACTTTATTCCCGCCGTGGATCCGTGGGAGTGGTGGGAAACTATTCCGTGGACGCAGGTCGGTGCCGCTTGTCCGGTTGGGGGGAGAGTATCGATTTCTCTATGTTCCAAGACGCATTTGCGCTGCCATTTCGATTACAAGGACGGAGTCGATTCCGTGCTGCTATTTCGGGTGACGTGGATAATCCGGATGTGGAATTGTTCGTCAGCCTTAGAGAAGGCGCCATCGATAGCCTCTCATTCGATCGTCTTGAGTTCGAGGGTGCCTTTTCACCGCAGGAGGGCTATCAGTTTGACCGACTCGTCGTAGTAGCGGGGGGAGATTCGCTGGTGGCGTCGGGATGGTGGAGGCTCCCCATGTCACCCGTTCTCCTGGCGAGAGAGGGAATCGAGGTCGAAGAATCGACTACGAGACAATTTGCCCTAGAACTGGAAAGCCACCATTTCCCCTTATCCACAGCCCTTCAGGCACTCCATTCGGGAGTCCGTCCCAGCGGAGCATTTACCGGAGGTATTCTCTTCGAGAGTATACCGAGTGCTCCAAGGGTCCGGATTACCGGTACTCTATCCGACGCAAAAAAAGGAGGGGTGCATCTCCCTGCCGTTGCATGCGAGTTCGTCTATGAAGACAGCATACTATCCGTTATGAAAGTTGCGTTCGACGATGGTACTTGGAGAGGAGAGCTCAAAGGCAGCCTCCCAATGGTGTTGAGCATTCCCGGCGGAGTACGGCTCCGGCAGGACATCCCCCTTAGCTTGGAAGGCTCGATCGAATCGGAGGATTTAGTGGGTCTCCAGCAATATTTCGACAGGGTTGCGTCCACATCAGGGAAGCTTTCAGGGGATGTCGAGATCGGAGGATCGTTTGAAGTTCCTGTAATGACGGGGGAAATCGATGTCACGGACGGCACTCTGCGTCTTTCGGGAATGGAAGAGGTGTATAGAGATATCGATGCCAAGGTCGCTTTCGAGGAAGATCAGATCCGGATCATGAAGCTGACGGGGAAAGAGGGCAAGCGAGGATCTTTCTACGGATCCGGTTTCGCAAAGCTGCATGGATTCACAATAGAGCACTACCAAGTGGACCTTCATTTTAAAGACTTTTTGCTCGCATCGATACCGGACGTCAGCTCCACGCAGGACGGGCTTATCACTATCACATCCCAGCAATGGGGGGACGAGGGATTGATTCCAAACATTACTGGTTCGGCGACGGTCAAACAGGCACAGATCATGCGAGCGCTGGGCGCGGGGGAGGGCCCCGCTTCTGCGATAACGATGCCTACAGCTTCACCGGATTGGATCTGCAGCATCGATATCAGCGCCCCTAAAAACGTCTGGGTGAGGAATCCGGACCTCAACATGGAAATCGCCGGGGAGGTGATTCTGAAGCGAGATGACAAGGGGCTCTATCTCCGGGGAGAACTAGAAATTTTGAGGGGTAGGTATACGATCTACAACAACAAATTTCGGATTACCGACGGGAGATTCGACTTCTCGAAAGCCGTCGCCTTGCGACCTGAGATATTTCTGGAAGCTTATACGCCGTACAGGCGTGAGGGCGACCGGGAGCACCGGATCTTCTTGAACCTCTCATGGCCTTATGACAAGAAGGAACCTCAGCTGACTCTTAGTTATGATGAACCCGGCTACAGTGAAACGGATATCTGGAAGATGCTGGGCGGAACTTATGTATCGCCCACGGCGGGTTCGGGAAGTGGTACTTGGGATGCAACCGGAACAGCGCACGGGATCGCTTCGAACTATCTCGAAAGAATTCTCAATGCGCAGATGAGTGACGTTACCATTGACGTCGAAGCTGGGACGCCGGGAGGGAGAAGATATGCGGCGGACGGGGAGCGCGAGATGACCATAGCTATCGGCAAATATCTTTCCGAAGATTTGTATTTGAAATATCGTCAAGGCATCTCGGTGCGTTCTGAGCGAGAGGTGGACATCGAATACAGGATTAGCAACATGCTTCTCATCCGTTCGGAAATCATACGCCACTCGGAAAGATTATTCTTGGGGCAGAGACGAAGGGCTACGGATGAGATCAATTTGGACATCAAATTTCGTTTCGAATACTGATGGATTTTCGCTTGAGTGAAAGGCAATGCACTTATATTTTAAATGATAGAGACGTTTCAAAATAGTGGCCGGGGGCGTGTGGCTGGGTTGACCAAGCACCCATAACTTGCTGGAAGGTAACAACATGCGATTCACCCCCCGTTTAGGCGTTTTCATTTTCGCGCTGATACTCACCATTTTCCTCGCAGATGCCGTTAACGCCCAGTATTTCGGGCGCAATAAAATCCAGTATAAAGATTACAAGTGGGAAATCCTCAGCACCCCGCACTTCGAAATCCATTTTTATGAAGGGGAAGAACCGTTTGCTGCAAGAACGGCTCTGTTGCTCGAGAACGGCTATCAGATGCTTGCCGATAAGCTTCGGACGACGCTCCCGTGGAAAGTTCCGGTTATCTTATACGCCTCACACAACGATTTTCAGCAGACGAACGTGTCATCACAACTTCTTCCCGAGGGAGTTCAGGCATTTGCGGAGCCATCTCGTAAACGGATCGTACTCCCGTTTTCGGGCTCTTTTCGTGACTTTCGACACACCGCGATTCATGAGCTCGCGCACGTCTTCACATTCAACATCGTCTACAACCGGCTGCTCGATAATGTGTTTTCGCGCAACTATCTTTTCGCCATGCCTCTATGGATTGCCGAAGGCATCGCGGAGTACCTCGCCGTCGGCTGGGATGCCGACTCGGACATGTTTATACGGGATGCGGTGATCTACGATTACATTGCCCCTTTGGATGCCGTTGGCGGATTCTATGTCTATAAGGAGGGGCAATCGGTTTTCAACTACATCGATGAAACTTACGGGAAGGAAAAAGTGCTGGAAATTCTCGACGTGCTCTCGACAACGCGCAGCGGGAGCGCTGCACTCGAGGCAACTCTGGGGCTGGATACTCGGGAGCTCGGCGAGCGATGGGAAAAGTGGCTCCGAAAACACTACTGGCCTCTTTATAGCCACAAAATGGATGTGGAGGAAGTCGGCCGTCGGTTGACAGATCACGTAAAAGACCACGGTTACTACAATACGAAACCCGTGTTGTCACCAGACGGAGAAAAAATAGCGTTCTTTTCCGACCGTGGAGGATTGATCAGCATCTTCATCATGTCCGCCCTGGATGGCGAGATCATAAAGAAGCTGGTAACCGGCCAGCGCTCGAACCGGTTTGAGTCGCTTCATTCATACACGAGCAGCCTAAGCTTCAGTCCGGACGGGAGCAGGATTGCGTTCGCGGCCAAATCCAAAGGTCACGATGCGCTCTTTATCGTGGACGCGAACAAGGGAGACGTACTGAAGAAGATCGATGTTCATGCCGATGGCTTGTCTGCTCCCGATTGGTCCCCAATGGGAGATACGATCGTGATTACTGCGACCATCGGCGGCCAGTCGGATCTACTTCTCATCGATGTGGAGAACGGAAGCTACCGCCGGCTGACAAACGATGCAGCGGATCAATTGACACCTCGGTTTTATCCCGATGGGAAGCGGATTGTATTCACGTACTACCCCGAGGTTACTTCGCCGGTGCCTGTCACATTCACGGGTGAAAACAAAAAGATATTGAGCGAGATGGATTTTCTATCACCCGACAACGTAAAGCATGATGTCAGCTTGGATATCTACGAAATGGATCTGGAGAGTGCCTCGATCCGACCGCTCATTCAGACAGATGGGGATGACAACAGCCCGCTGGTCCTCAAAGATGGCAAGACGCTGATCTTCACATCGAATGAATCGGGAATCGACAACCTCTATGCAGGGAATGTTGAGACAGGAGAGTACCACCGCTTTACCGACATATTAGGAGGTCTCTTTACCCCCGATGTGGATGAGGAAAAGGGGAGGATTACCTTCGCAGCCTTTATAAAAGGCGGTTATGATATCTTCGTTTCCGATGACTTCGATAACCTCGTCAAGCGCAGGTACAAGGACCTGCCCGTTATCGAGCAGATTGCCGTCTCCGATGAAACCGACGAGATTCCGGCCGAGACGGAGGTCATCGATGGAGATGCCCTCCTTGTTACTTCCCCGAAAGCCGAACTCTCGGAAGACGTGATTGCAAAAGCATCCGTCGATTCAGCGTCCCTTGCGGAGGAAGTGCTAGCCACCGCTTCCACGAAAATCGATTCGCTGATACCGACAATATCCCCTAGTTCGCTGAAGGAACCCGAAGCGCGTCTCGAGCCGGCCCGATTGGACTCCATGAAAGCAAAGAGGACGAAGCAAGCAGGTATGATCGAAGGTGTGACTACTGCGGTGCGCAGTGAGGAGACGCAAACAAAAGGGGCAACCGTTGCCAAGTACAAAACCCGGTTTGCGCCGGATTATATCGGCCAGGGCGGTCTTTATTATTCGACAGGTTTTGGATTCGGTCTGGCAAACACCATTGCATTGAGCGATCTGCTGGGGGATCACCGACTGCTATTTTCCTTCAGCCTGTACAGGGATTTCGAGAACTCGGATTTTCTCGCCTCTTACTACTATCTCAAGAAGCGCATCAACTACGGTTTCGGAGTATTTCAATTCAAGAATTATCTCAACAGCCGGTTGAGCTCTATTGGGGAAAGCTTTGCAAACTACCGCCTTTTCAGCGAGCGGAACTACGGATTCTTCGGTTTGGTGAGTATACCATTCAACACGTTTTATCGAATGGACCTGGAGCTTCAGGCCTTCGTGTCCGAGAGAGAGTTTTTCGAGCGAGTTGAGGAAGATCCATTCACAAGCCGAATCGTTTTCATCCCTTCGCAAGAATCCAGCCGTCGTCTCATCGAGCCAGCACTGTCATTTACCCACGACTCGTCGTTCTGGAGCTATTTCGGGCCCGTGGAGGGATCCAGGTGGACCATCAGCCTCTCGAAGGGATTGAGCTTGGGAGGAGATGAAGACGTTTCGAGGACAACCGTTTTTCTGGACTATCGATGGTACAAGAGGCTGTTCTACAGGAATTCTTTTGCGTTCAGGCTCGCGGGTGCTATGAGCGAAGGCGACGATGCTCGGTCGTTCTTCCTAGGAGGGCCCACCACTCTCAGAGGCTATGATTACCTTTCGTTTTTCGGCACCCGGATGGGTCTGATGAGCATCGAATACAGGTACCCTCTGCTCGATGCACTGATTTTCGGTTGGCCGGGCCGCTGGGGATTTACCAACATCGGCGGCACGCTTTTCTTCGATGTAGGCGCCGCATGGGATAAAGATGATTTCACTCCCTTCAAAAAAAATGTGAGCGGACTGCAGTTCGAGGATCTGAGAGGAGACTTCGGCTTTGGGGCGTACTTCAACCTCGGGTTTTTGCTCCTCAACTTCCAGTTCGCGTGGCCGACCGACATGAAATCTGTGGGTGACAACGAATTCCACTTCTTTATCGGTCCCACATTCTAAACCTGTGCTGGCGCCCCCGAGGGTCAACGCTGCGTGATTTTATTTTTGATTACGGCCGGTCGAAAGTCGTTGCATATCTCTTTCGATCGGCCGCGTACATTTCGAGTGTACTACCGGTTGAAAATGGTCTATCTTATTTTACCGAGTCAAGGTGTTTTTTGGCGGTGAAACTCAATGCAAGCTCCATAGAACGACCATGCATTATCCTAATCGATCCAGCCTGAACGAAGACCAGTTGAAAGCCGTTACGACGACGGACGGACCGGTGCTCGTGATTGCCGGAGCTGGAAGCGGCAAAACACGTGTTCTCACGGAGCGTATCGTCTATCTGGTCGGCGAAAAGAAAGTCTCTCCTTGGAACATTCTCGCATTTACTTTTACGAACAAGGCGGCCCTCGAGATGAAGAATCGACTCGAGCGCATGATTCCGGGGATTTCTGAATCACTTTGGGTTGGGACGTTTCATGCAACAGGCGTTCGGATTTTGCGGAACCATGGAGAATACATCGGTATTCAAAAATGGTTTTCGATTTATGACGCTGAAGACAGCTTGAACCTGCTGAAAAATTTATTGAGCAAAAATGTGCCGCAAGGCCGCTTGATTCGATCCCCGCGCGTTCTCAGGGATACAATCAGTCGGTGGAAAAATGATTTCCTTTTGCCTGAGCAAGCATTCGAGCGTGCCGCGGACAACGTCGAGCGTCGCATGGTAACCCTCTACCAGGAGTACGAAAAGGAGCTCAAACGAGCCAAGGCGCTCGATTTCGACGACCTTATCGTCAAACCGGTGAAGCTTTTTTCCATACATCAAAATATCAAAGATCTGTACTCGGAGCGGTTTCGTTACGTCCTGGTGGATGAGTTTCAGGACACCAATCCGATTCAGATGGCGTTTATAGAAGCGCTCTCTTCGTACCATGGTAATCTATTCGTTGTAGGAGACGACGATCAGTCGATATACGGATGGAGGGGAGCGCGCGTGGAACACATTTTGAATTTCGAGGGACTTTACCCGGGAACAAACGTCATCCGTTTGGAGCGGAACTATCGCTCGACACGAACCATTCTCGATGCGGCGAATCATGTAATCGCTTTCAACAAAGGGAGAAAGGGGAAAAACCTATGGACGGACGACGAGGAGGGGGAAAAGGTAAAACTCGTTGTTTCGATGGACGAGGAAACAGAAGCGATGAACGTCCTCCAGACGGTTCTTTCTCTATTGGAAAAGGGCCTCGAGCGCAAGGATATCGCCGTGCTCTACAGGACCAACGCCCAATCACGCGCTCTCGAGGATGTGCTCAAACGCGGTTCGGTTCCTTACCAGATCATCGGATCCGTAAGTTTTTACGATCGAATGGAGGTTCGGGATATACTCGCGTACTGCAAATTGATTTGCAATCCGTCCGATCTGGTGAGTTTGAGGAGGATCATCAACGTTCCGCGAAGAGCGCTGGGTAAAGCTACCGTGGCAAAGCTCGAGACACTGGCTGCTTCAGGAGGCATTCCTGTTACTGAACTCATTGCGTCCGGCGAATACGATGTCGGTGCCAAACAGAAGAAGAAGTCCAAGGAGTTCTTGAAGACTTTCCGGGTACTGGAACGGCTTGCGAGAAGCACGCATGCCGCCGAGGTGATCGAGGCGATCATCGAACAGACGGACTATCTGAAGTATCTCAAAGAGAATTACCCGGATGCGGAATCGAGGATCGAAAATGCTGAAGAGCTTGTTGCCGCTGCCGAAGCATTCGCCGACACGCATGAAGACGCAACGCTGCGTGCGTTTCTCGAGGAAGTAGCGCTCGTCTCCGATGTGGATGCGTTGGATGAGGAAAAAGGCCTCCTCACACTAATGACGCTTCACAATGCAAAGGGTCTCGAGTTCGAGTGCGTGATCATCGCGGGTCTCGAGGAAGGGCTTTTCCCCCACCATTCCTCACTGGATAATCTGGATGAGCTCGAAGAGGAGAGGCGGCTTTTCTATGTGGGGATGACGAGGGCGAAAAAATATCTGTATTTGTCTTTTGCCAATATGCGCAGGCGCATGGGCTTCATAGAAGGAGAGACGCCTTCACGTTTTCTGGCAGAGATCCCGGAGCGGTGCATCGAGGGCGACATCGAAGGGGTCGAGATATGGCCGCGAACCGAGATGGGGGATGAGCTGGATGGGAGCGACGAGCTGGGTGCTCCCAAGGTTAAGGGCGCTGCGGAGCGGAAGCGACTCGAGTTCGAGGACTACTCGCAAGAGGAAGTCGTCTATACGGTGGGCATGCTCATTTATCATCAAGCGTACGGGAAGGGAATCGTCCGCAAAGTTGAAGGCAGCGGGAAAAATCTTCGCGTCACGATCCTGTTCGACCGGGGTAGCGAGCGCAAGTTTGTCGCCCTGCATGCTCCGATGCGGCCTCTCTAGGATGTGGACGAACCGAGCTGCTGGTGTTAGAATACGCCGTGCTGCAGTGAGCAGTGATGTGTGAAAATTTGAATTGAGTATGCCTGGCAAGGCTTTATACGAAAACGAGGTACATGCCGGATGGCCTGCCTTCCGCTTGAAAAGCTAAGAACCGGCCTGCACTGATGAGATGCGTTCAGCGAATCAATTCCGAATAAAATGAAAGTCGATAAAAAGCTGATTTCACACCTCGAAGAGCTCGCCCGCATCAAACTCTCTCGCGAATCCGCAAAAAAGCTCACCAGCCAGCTCGATATTATCATCGGCTATGTCGCGCAGCTCCAAGAAGTCGATACCACCGGCGTAGCCCCCACAAGCCTTCTCCCAAGACGAGAAGTCAGCCCGCTTCGGATAGATCGGGTGGTTGAAGGACTCTCGCGGGGGGAGGTGCTCGATCGGGCGCCGGATGCGGTGCGCGGATTCTTCCGCGTGCCAAAAGTCATCGACAGAGGTGATAGCTGATGCCACTCAATGAGCACGGCTTGACGGAGTTGATATCGCTTCTGCAAAAGAAGGACATCACACCCCTTGAGATCGCCACGGATCTTCTCTCTGCAGTTAATGATAAAGATAAGGTGCTTCATGCTTATCTCGAAGTCTATGGCGACGAGCTGCTGGATGTCGCTGGTCGGATCACACGTGATGGAAGCTTCTGCGAGAAGCCATTGTGTGGAGTGCCCATAGCTGTAAAAGACAATATTTGCGTAGAGGGAAAGAAAACGACTTGCGGATCACGGATTCTCGAAGACTACGAGAGCCCTTACCATGCAACTGCAATCGAGAAGCTGATTGCATCGGGTGCGATCATATCGGGTAAAACAAATCTCGATGAGTTTGCGATGGGATCCTCGACAGAAAACTCGGCCTTTGGACCGACCAGGAATCCCTGGGATCTCGAGCGGGCACCCGGCGGTTCGAGCGGCGGTTCCGCAGCGGCCGTGGCGGCGGGCATTGCCCCGGCCGCTCTGGGGAGCGATACCGGTGGATCGATCCGTCAGCCAGCAGGATTTTGCGGCGTAGTGGGAATGAAGCCCACCTATGGGACGGTGTCCCGCTACGGACTCGTTGCCTTTGCTAGCTCTTTTGATCAGATAGGACCGATTGCGAAAAGCGTCGAGGATTGCGCACTGGTTCTTTCGGTTATAACCGGTGGCGATCGCAAGGATGCAACCAGCACGCATTCTCTCACTCGAGATTTCACAAGATCACTGGAAAAAGGTCTCGAAGGACTCACGGTCGGCATACCCAAGGATTTCCTGAAAAAAAATATGGATGCGGAAGTCGAACAGAACTTCGACGAGTTATTAAATTTGCTGCGATCGCACAACGTGCCCATTATGGACGTTTCTCTCCCACACAGCGGATACGCTGTGGCTTGCTACTACATCATCGCCAATGCGGAGGCCAGCGCAAACCTCGCGCGTTATGACGGCGTCAGGTATGGATACCGAGCAGCGGAGTACGACACGTTGGATGACATGTACGCTCGTACGCGGGGCGAAGGATTTGGTGAAGAAGTCCAGCGGCGGATACTCCTTGGTACATATGTGTTGAGCGCGGGCTATTATGATGCCTATTACCTGAAAGCACAAATGGTCCGTTCTCTCATTATAAGGGACTTTGAATCGGCTTTCGAAGCATGCGATCTCTTGATGATGCCCACTTCGCCAACCCCTGCATTCAAGCTGGGTGAAAAAGTCGCTGATCCGCTGCTCATGTATCTATCGGATATTTTCACCGTCCCCGCAAACCTCGCGGGCCTCCCGGCAATCTCAATTCCCAGCGGGCTTTCCGGTGGAGGGCTTCCACTTGGAATCCAGCTTATTGGACCGCCGTGCAAGGATGAAACGGTGCTTGCAGCAGCATACGGCCTCGAGCGCGAGATTGGATTCGATCGCAAGCCAAACGTAAGGAGTTGAGTCTCGACTTCTATGGGCAAGTACGAAGCCATCATCGGTCTTGAAGTTCATGCGCAGCTGCTGACAAAGAGCAAGATGTTTTGCGCCTGCTCGACCGAGTTTGGTGGAGCGCCAAATACACAAGTATGCCCCGTATGCCTTGGCCTGCCCGGGGCGCTTCCTGTCGTGAATGAGAAGGCCGTCGAGTACGCCGTCCGTATGGGTCTGGCCACGAACAGCAAGATCGCGAAGAACAGTGTTTTCGCCCGGAAAAATTATTTTTATCCCGACTGTCCAAAAAACTATCAGATTTCCCAGTACGACACTCCCCTTTGTTCGGATGGTGCCCTGTACGTTGGCGGAAGAAGAATCGGTATCGCGCGGATCCACCTCGAAGAAGATGCCGGGAAGCTCATCCATTGCGAAGACGATAATTGCAGCCTGGTCGACATGAACCGGTGCGGCGTCCCGCTCGTGGAAGTCGTCAGCGAACCGGACATCCGAACGCCTGAAGAAGCGTCGGAATATCTACAAAAACTGAGGTCGATCCTGCGCTACCTGGAGATCTGCGACGGAAATATGGAGGAAGGGAGCCTGCGATGTGATGTCAATGTTTCAGTGCGGCAAGAGGGGAGCGAGTGGTTTGGCACGAGAACTGAAATCAAGAATTTGAATTCGTTCAAAGCGGTCGAGCAGGCTTTGCATTATGAAATCGGCAGGCAGGAGCGAATTCTGTTGGAAGGGGGCCGGGTCGAGCACGAAACACTGCTTTGGGACAGCGAAACGGGGGAGGCTCGGATCATGCGCTCGAAGGAAGAAGCTCACGACTACCGCTATTTCCCCGAACCGGATTTGTTGGTGCTGGAAGTACCGGGTGCGCTCATGAAAAGAGCGAAGTCGGCCATCCCCGAGCTTCCCGATGCAAAGGAGGATCGGTTCGTTCGAGACTACAACCTTCCTCGTTACGACGCTCAGGTACTTACGGGGTCGAGAGAGATCGCTGGCTATTTTGAAGCGGTCGAAAAGGCACTTGGGGATCCCAAGCAGGCAAGCAATTGGATCATGGGAGAGGTCCTCAGGGAATTGAACGAGCGGAAGATCGATATTTCAAAATTTTCTGTTTCAGCCGAGGATCTTGCAGACCTGATTGCGTTGCAAAAATCGGGAAAAATAAACATGCCTACTGCCAAGGAAATATTCAGAGAAATGGTCGGAACCGGGGGACGAGCTGAGAAAATCATTGCAAGTAAGGGACTCGAGCAGATCAGCAATGAGAAAGAGATAGAACAAATTGTGCTGAAAGTGCTCGACGCCTATCCCGATGAGGTCTCAAGCTATCACGCCGGTAAGGTAAAACTCCTTGCGTTCTTCATAGGGCAGGTGATGAGGGAAACACGAGGGAGGACGGATCCGCAGAAAACCGCTTCGATATTGAAAGCGGTGCTCGAAGAGCGGCGGTAGGATTATCCACCTCCATTGGAAAATTCTACTTGAAATGCTTTCGCGTTGCATGATAGCTTTACCGCCTTAGCGAATCCCGCCTGGTACACCACCGGCAACGAACGGGTAGGGAGGAGGATGATGACGATGAGGTTCGTTGTTTGTTTTTGTTTGTTCCTAATTTCCTCTGTGCTGGTCACGTCGAGTTTCGCCCAGCTTCGCTTGAACGAGATACTGGCCGACCCCGCTTCCGACTGGGACGGCGACGGCGAAGTCGGATCGAAAGCGGATGAATGGGTCGAGATCATCAACGTCGGGACGACTGTCATCGATCTCTCGAAGTACCGGTTGACCGACTTGTCGGGAAGCTACAACTGGCGCTACGCGTTTAGCGGAACCCTAGGTCCAGCGGAGATTGCCGTTGTCTACGGATCAGAAGTAGTCCGCTGGCAGAGTGAGAACGGCATTTCGACCTATGGTTTGAGTCTCAACAACTCGGGTGATACTGTGTACTTGTACGAGGTATCCGTGTCGGACACCGTCGAAGCGGATCGTTATGCTTACCTGTCGCATGAGGTGCTGGACGACCGGGCGGTTGGAAGGAGACCGGACGGAACGGGCGATTGGGTGATATTCGATGGGCTGAATCCATACAGCGGAACGAAACCGCCCCCGGCGACAGGCTGCAATCCGTCCCCAGGAATGCCGGTGTCTTGCGCCACCCCTGTTGAAAAGATCACATGGGGCATCG
This sequence comes from Candidatus Latescibacterota bacterium, assembly GCA_011772205.1. Classification (GTDB taxonomy): domain Bacteria; phylum Krumholzibacteriota; class Krumholzibacteriia; order WVZY01; family WVZY01; genus WVZY01. The sequence goes on along the minus strand of WVZY01000012.1, from coordinate 36,085 downwards.
TTAAGACGCTGTATCTCAATTAGACAATGAGTTGGCTCGGACGTTGTCGGTGGCGGCGGGTGTTTTCTACTCTCGATATTCGATAAGACTTTGGCGCCATTAGAGTTCAGTCGAAAGACGGAAGAAAAAGGGCGTTGACAGGTCGCCCACACATGGTGTAAGTTTGCAGTTGACAAGGGGTTTTAAAGGGGCCGTTGCGCTTTTTGATCAAAGGCGTTTTTCTCCGAATTTTCCCAATCAGATTCACCGGAAGGTCGAGATCCGCCGAAGCGGTCCGACACGAAGAGAGTTTTCGAACTGGAACACCAAGCCCCATGACCGAAGATTACTTTGAGCGGTTCTTCACGGGAGATCCGCTCGCCGCTTCTCGCCTGATGTCCATTATCGAGAGAGGCGGTGCAGAAGCGGAGAAAGCTCTCGATAGGCTTTTCCCGAAAGTTGGTCGATCCTACCGTATCGGCATCACCGGACCCACCGGCTCGGGAAAGAGCACGCTCATCAACGGCCTCATCCTCGAATACCGGCGCCGCGGCATTACTGTCGGCGTTGTTGCTGAAGATCCGACGAGTCCATTCTCCGGCGGGGCGATTCTCGGCGACCGGATCAGGATGCAGGGTGGTAGTGGCGATGAAGGTGTGTTCATCCGAAGCATCGCCAGCCGAGGAAGCGAGACGGGACTGAGCGCCTGCGCGACCGAACTTGCCGATGTGCTGGATGCTTTTGGAAAGGATGTGATATTGCTCGAGACAATCGGCGTTGGGCAGCTGGAATACAAGATACGGTTGACCGCTTATACGACCGTCGTCGTTCTCACCCCTGACGCCGGTGACGAAGTGCAGGGTTTGAAGTCCGGCATTATGGAGATCGGCGATATTTTTGTGGTAAACAAAGCGGATCGCCCGGACAGCGAACGGTTTGCCCAGGAACTCGCTTCCATGCTCGAGTTGCGGCGAAGCGAGCCCGGCTGGAAGCCGCCGGTGCTGCCGGTGGTCGCAACAAAAGGCGACGGCGTCATGTCATTGATGGAAACAATACAATCACACCGCGCTTTTCTCGAGGAGAACGGAAAGCTGGAGAGCAAATGGGTCGAGTCGCTGAAAAACCGCATCACAATGGCAACAGAGGAAAAACTCAAGGAAAATTTCTGGGAAAATCAGTATACTAAAGAGCGACTCGATTCGGCTTTTGTCGACGTGAAAGCCGGCCGAAAATCGCCCTACGCTGCGGCGAGAGACCTCTTGTCGTCCATTGCCATAAAAAAGAGCGTGCGCCGAAGGAAATGAATTCGGTGGTCCTGGAATAATGTTCTTCGCCCGCCTCCGGCGGGGGTATGTGCGATGTTTCAGAGCCGATTTGGCTGGAAATGGTTCATCGAGGAAAAACGATGGGGCGGCTCATCAAGGTATTGATCGCAAAACCCGGCCTCGACGGTCACGATCGAGGAGCGAAGGTCGTTGCGAATGCCCTGAGAGATGCAGGGATGGAAGTCATTTACACCGGTTTGCACCAGACACCGGAAATGATCGTCGAAGCCGCCATCCAGGAAGACGTGGATATCGTTTCATTGAGCATCTTGTCCGGTGCGCATATGACTCTTTTCCCCCGTGTGAGGGAATTGATGGATGCACAGGGATTGGAGGAAGTTCCGCTGATCGGCGGAGGGATCATCCCTGATAAGGATGCAGAAGCTTTGATTGAAAAGGGGATCGCAAAAATTTTCGGTCCCGGAACGGAAACCGGCGAGATCGTAAAATTCATTAATGAGCTCAAACAGGGTAAAAAACCGAAATAAATGGTACCAAGCAAAAAGAACTCGAACACATTCAGCTAAGGCAACATCGAAGCTGATTCGGCACGCAAGCAGTGCTCATAGGGAGAGGTGTGCTGCCACAGGCTGGTACGCAAACACAGTGGACGGACGAAGGGGGATATAGATGGAACTCACCGAAGAACAACAAATGATCCAGGAAACAGCGCGTCGTTTCGCCGAGTCAGAGGTGCAGCCAATTGCCGCAGAGATCGATCAGATGGGTAAGTACCCTCTGGAACTCATCGAAAAAATGGGGGGGATGGGGTTCTTGGGGCTCGTGGTTCCTGCGGAGTACGGCGGGACAGGGACGGATACCGTATGCTACTCGATAGTCATTGAAGAACTTTCCAGAGTATGCGGTTCTACCGGGCTTTCTGTAGCTGCACACAACTCTCTCGGTTCGGCGCCGATATGCATTGCAGGAACGGAAGAACAGAAGAGCAAGTATCTGCCGGAAATTTCTTCCGGCGAAGCTGTGGCGGCATTTGGCTTGACCGAGCCGCAGGCGGGTAGCGATGCCTCGCGCACACAAACGAGAGCCGTTTTGAAAGGAGACAAGTACATCCTGAACGGCACAAAAGTCTATGTTACCAACGGCGGCCACGCCAGATACATGGTGATGACGGCCATGACGCAACCGGAAAAGGGCGTACACGGAATCAGCGCCTTCATCGTCCATAACGATTTCCCCGGATTCAAGATAGGAACTCACGAGAAAAAGCTGGGCGTCCGAGCATCCAGTACCACTGAGATTGTTTTCGAAGATTGCGAAGTACCCAAGGAAAACCTGTTGGGCAACGAAGGAGAAGGCTTCAAAATTTTCATGCAAACGCTCGATGGTGGAAGGATATCGATTGGAGCCATGGCCCTCGGCATCGCTCAAGGAGCCATGGAAGCAGCTATTGCCTATGCAAAGGAGCGCCACCAGTTCGGGAAGCCGATCTCGGAATTCCAGGCCATCCAGAACATGATTGCGGACATGGCCACGGAGATCAGAGCGGCGCGATTGATGGTGTACGACACCAGTCGCTTGAAGGACGAAGGAAAACCTTTTTCCGCGGAATCTGCGATGTGCAAGCTATTCGCTTCAACAATGGCGATGAAAGTCACGACGAACGCTCTGCAAATTCACGGTGGATATGGGTATTTTACCGAATACCCTGTGGAGCGATATTACCGTGACGCCAAGCTAACGGAAATCGGCGAAGGCACCAGCGAGATCCAGCGGCTGGTCATTGCGAGAAGCATTCTGAAAGATTGAGGAATCCAGCAGCATTCATCCAGAGGAGGCTAGAATGGAAAGGGTTGTGATCTGTGAAGCGTTGCGCACACCCATCGGAAAGTTTCTTGGAGGATTGGCCAGCGTTCCGGCTCCGGCGCTCGCTGCAGGCCTTTGTAAGACGATAATTGCGAAAACGAAGATCGATCCAGGCGTGGTCGACGAAGTAATTTTGGGAAATGTCCTCCAGGCGGGTTTGGGACAGAATCCGGCCCGGCAGGCGGCGATTCATGCGGGAATTCCACCGGCTGTTGGTGCTGTTACCGTCAATAAAGTCTGCGGATCCGGAATGAAAGCCGTGATGCTCGCTACGCAGGCAATAAAATTGGGCGATGCGAGTGTGATCCTCGCAGGCGGCATGGAGAACATGAGCCGCGCGCCCTATTATCTTTCTTCGGCTCGCACTGGCCAGCGTCTCGGACACGGGAGCATGGTCGATGGAATGGTCCATGATGGATTGTGGGATATCTACAACGATTTTCATATGGGCAACACGGGCGAGCTGGTTGCGGAGAAGTACAATGTCACGAGAGAGGACCAGGACAAATATGCCTTGGAGAGTCAACGCAAAGCTGTCCGGGCGCAGGAAGAAGGTGATTTCGATGACGAAATCGTACCCGTGTCCATTCCGCAAAAGAAGGGAGATCCCATCATGCTTGCTGCAGATGAGGGCCCGCGCAAGGACACGACCCTCGAGAAGCTTGCCCAATTGAAACCGGCTTTCAAAAAGGACGGAACGGTTACGCCGGGGAATGCTTCGACGATCAACGACGGCGCCGCTGTGCTGCTCGTTACGACCGAATCCAAGGCAAAAGAGTTGGGGCTTGACGTTTTAGCGGTAATCGAGGATTACGCCGTCGGTGGGGTGGAGCCGGAGTGGGTGATGATGGCCCCCTTGATAGCCGTCGGCAAGCTCTTGGAGAAGACGGGTAAGAAAATCGACGATTTCGATCTCATCGAGCTGAACGAGGCCTTTTCCGCCCAGGCAGTCGCTGTAACGAGGGAGCTGAAGATGCCACTCGATCGGGTAAATGTCAACGGTGGAGCTGTGGCGCTTGGTCATCCAATCGGGGCGACGGGAGCGAGAATCCTCGTCACGCTGATAAACGCAATGAGGAAGAGGGGCGCGAAGACGGGATTGGCGACGCTTTGTCTCGGAGGTGGAAACGCCACGGCGGTGAACATTTCGATGTAACTTTGAGCATTCAGCCGGCACCGTCTGTGGCGAAGTGAGTATCGAGCCGCAGTCTGGGGCGGGGGATAATATTTGAAGGAGAGCCACCTACTGATGGATGGGAGGTAATGATGGATGTGAAAAACGTTGCAGTCTTGGGCGCCGGCACAATGGGGAACGGAATCGCTCAGGTGTTTTCTCAGTCTGGTTTTGGCGTCACAATGATCGATATTGATGAGAGATATCTCGAGCGAGGAATGAAGGCAATAGAGACGAGTCTCGGCCGGCTTCTAAAGAAGGAGAAGATTACTGCCGAGGCCAAGGAGCAAGCTATCGGGCGGATCAAAACGAGCATTAAGCTGGAAGACATAGCGGGAAGTCAGCTAGTGGTTGAGGCGGTTTTCGAGGATCTTGCAGTTAAAGAAGAGCTGTGGAAGCGCATCGATGGTATTGTGGATGAAAACGAAATCCTTGCATCCAACACATCATCCATATCGATCACGAAGCTGGCATCTTTTGTAAAGCGGCCCGAGCGCTTTATCGGCATGCATTTCATGAATCCGGTGCCGATGATGAAACTCGTCGAAGTAATTCGCGGGCTCGAAACGAGCGACGCAATCACCGCAGCCACTACCGAGATATGCAAGTCACTGGGCAAGGTTCCGGTCGAAGTGAATGATTATCCAGGATTCGTCTCTAACCGGATTCTGATGCCGATGATCAATGAGGCGGTCTATTGCCTCATGGAAGGAGTCGCCACGAGAGAGGCGATCGATGAAGTCATGAAGCTGGGAATGGCACATCCCATGGGGCCTCTCGCATTGGCTGACTTGATCGGGCTGGACGTCTGCCTGGATATTATGAAAGTGCTCCACGAAGATCTCGGCGACTCGAAATACAGACCTTGCCCCCTTCTCCGCAACATGGTTGCGAGCGGCCGTTTGGGCCGAAAGGCAGGACGCGGCTTCTACGATTACACCTCGTAGCAACAGAGCTATTTGAATAATAGGATCATGATCACTGCGCATGAATATGACGCTGGCGTCACCTGGCGGTGGGATTCTTTTGCACTATTTCGTACAGGATTTTTTGTGTAGAAGCGGGATGAACGAAAGCAACGAGTGAACCTTCTTTGCCTGCACGCGGCTTCTTATCTATGAGCTGGATCGATGCCGCTTCGAGAGAGGCGAGCGCGGCTTCGATGTCGTCGACCTCGAACGCGATATGGTGAATGCCGGGACCTCGCTTCTCCACGAACTTGCGGATCGGCGAATCGCTCCTTTTTCCTTCAACGAGTTCAATGCACATTCCGCCGATATCAACCGTCGCCACTTCCACACCGTCCTTCTCGATGAACTCTCGATGTTTGATGCAGGCACCGAAGCGCTCCACATATAAAGCGACGGCCTCTTCGAGGTTTTCAACGGCAATTGAAACGTGATCAATACCTTTGAACATAGGGTTACCCCGCCGTTCTTCCCTCAATGTACCGACCGAATGTTTGTGAAAGCGCATCGCAGATCTCGCCGATCGTTGTGGTGCGCTTTACAGCGGTGAGGATGTAAGGAAATAGGTTCTCTTTGCCTTCTGCTGCGTTCGTCAACGCCCTCAACGCTGACGTTACTTGCTCTGTATCTCGGGAGGTTTTTCGTTTGCGTAGCATTGCTATCTGATTCTTTTCGAGCTCTGGATCCACTTGGAATGGGGTTAGGGGTTCGTCCTCCTCTTTGTGAACATTCACGCCAACGATTTGTTTATCTCCCTTTTCCATAGCTTTCTGGAACTCGTAGCTGGATTTTTCGATCTCCCTGTGCGGGAACCGCGCTTCGATCGCCTTGACCATGCCGCCCATTTCATCGATTTTCTCGATGATTTCCATTACTCGTTTCTCGATCTCGTCGGTGAGCGATTCGATTATGTGGGCGCCGCCCAGCGGATCGATCGAATCGGTTACTCCGCTTTCTTCCAGAATGATCTGTTGGGTTCTGAGTGCAATGCGCACAGCTTTGTCGCTGGGAAGACCGAGTGCTTCGTCCAGGCTGTTCGTATGGAGTGATTGAGTCCCGCCGAGAACGGCGGCAAGTGCCTGAAGTGTTACGCGGATGATATTGTTCTCCGGCTGCTGGGCAGTCAGCGTACTGCCCGCTGTCTGGGTGTGGAATCTCAGGCGCATGCTCTCGGCCTTCTTGGCCGAAAACCGCTCCTTCATGAGTCTCGCCCAAATGCGGCGGGCGGCTCTGAACTTGGCCACCTCTTCCAGCAAATGGTTGTGCACGTTGAAGAAAAACGAAAGCCGCGGGGCGAAGGAGTCCACATCCAGGTTCGCCCTGATTCCCGCCTCGACATACGCGATGGCATTTGCAAGAGTGAAAGCAAGCTCCTGGACGGCGGTGGCGCCCGCCTCCCGGATGTGATAGCCGCTGATGCTTATCGGATTCCAGTTCGGAAGATTCTCGGCACACCAGGCGAAAGTGTCCGTCACGAGACGCATCGAAGGTTCTGGGGGGAATATGAACGTGCCGCGGGCGATGTACTCCTTGAGAATGTCATTCTGGATCGTGCCGGAAAGGGATTTTTTTTCGATGCCTTGCTCATCGGCGAGTGCGACATACATGGCGAGCAGGATCGGCGCGGTGGCGTTGATCGTCATCGAAGTGCTGATTTTATCGAGGGAAATCTGGTCGAACAGAACCCGCAGGTCGTCCACAGTGTCTATGGCCACACCAACCTTTCCGACCTCGCCGGCGGCCATAGGGCTGTCGGAATCATAGCCCATTTGCGTTGGAAGATCGAAAGCGATGCTGAGTCCTTTTTGACCTTTTTCGAGAAGAAATCTGAATCTCTCATTGGTTTCTTCGGCGGTGCCGAATCCTGCGTACTGGCGGATCGTCCAGGGACGAACGCGGTACATCGTCGGGTAGACGCCGCGGGTGAATGGGTAGTTACCTGGAAATCCGACTTGTTCGCAATAGTTATTTGGATCGTGATCGAGCGGGGTGTAAATGGGCTGGATAGGAATATGGGAAGAGGTTTCAAACGATTTTTTCCGCTCGGGACGCTTCTCGGCGTCTTGTCCGTAAAGGCTCTTTTTCCATTTTTCCTTTTCCTTGCGGATATCTTCCTTCGTGCTCATCCTTCCCTCTCGATTCGGACTAGAGGAACTTGGGATTCAACCGTCTCCTGAGGCTTCACGAGAATTTCTTTAATGACTCCCGGAACTTCCGTGATCAACTCATTCTGCATCTTCATCGCTTCCATGATCACGATGACCGTGTTGGCCTCCACCGTATCACCGACATTTACCTTCACGTCAATGATCAGACCCGGCATTGGGGAAGTGACAATATGCTCCCCCGGACCTTGGACGATCTTTTCGGCCTCTCGTGTTGCCATAAGGAGTTCGTCCAGGACTTCCACATTGTAGTATCGGCCCATGACCCGGGCGTAATATTTGCCCTCGTCGATTTTAATGGGAGCGCTCTCGATAAGATAACACTTGTTGTCGATGAGGAGGGAGAGATAGTCCTTGTGGCCGAAGTGCCTGCAGTCCACGACGCTTTTCTTGCCGTCGATCTCTACGGAATAGTATCCGTTCTCTTCTTCGACGTTGACGACCTTTTCTTCAGATTCTACCCGAACTATGAATTTCATGTTGGTACCCTAACAGGAAGACCGCATGAGAAATGGAGCGCGGCCCTCCTTTTCAAATCCTCGGTTTTCTCAGCCCCTCGACACGCGCTGTTCTTTTCCACGTTCCGTCTGTATCTTCGTTTTCGACACTCAGATCCCGGTTCTTCAGAGTATTGAAGGCGGTGATGCTTCCCGCTATTGTGGCAAGCATAGCGGCTTCCTTATTGCTATGGAGGAGGCTCGGCTCGAAGGCTCTCTCGATCGTTCCCGTGTCATAAGCTCCATTAACGAAACTCTTCTCATCGATCGCCCAGAGGAGGAACTCGACGTTTGTTCTCACGCCATCGAGCTGGTACTCCTTGAGCGCACGGTGGATTCTTCTGATCGCGCTCGGGCGGTCTTCCGCCCATGCGATTACTTTCCCGATGAGGGGATCATAATAAATAGGTATTTCGTATCCAGCATAAACGCCGTTTTCGTTACGGACCCCGGGTCCTTGAGGGAGGCCAAGCCGTTTGATCATGCCAACGGATGGAACGAAATTGCGCGCGGGATCTTCAGCGTAGATCCGGGCTTCTATGGCGTGACCGATTGGGTGAATTTTCGATTGGTCGATTCCGAGTTTTTCCCCGGCTGCGATCCGGATTTGTTCCTTTACGATATCGACACCATAGACCATTTCGGATACTGGATGTTCCACTTGAAGCCGTGTATTCATTTCGAGAAAATAGAATTCGCCGTTTTGCCCCATCATGAACTCGACAGTACCGGCGCTGGTATAGCCGGCTGCCTTCGCCGCTTTTTTTGCTGCCGACGAGAGGGCTTTCCGCTTTGATTCGGTCACCGCGACGGAAGGGGCTTCTTCAATGATTTTCTGGTAGCGGCGCTGGAGTGAACATTCCCTCTCCCCGAGGGTGACGAGGTTTCCTTTTCCGTCTGCAAGCACCTGGATCTCGATGTGTTTTGGCTTCTCTATGTACTTTTCGATGTAAACAGCATCGCTCCCGAATGCACTCTCCGCTTCGCCAATCGTTAAGCTCAAAGCATTTTCGAATTCCGATGCTTTGCTTACGATTCGCATGCCTTTTCCGCCGCCTCCTCCTGCAGCCTTGATGATCACCGGGTAACCGATGGATTTTGCTAGGGCAGCTGCTTCTTTGGGGGAATTCACCACTTTTTCGCTTCCAGGAATAACCTTCACACCTGATGAGGCGACGCTCGCCCTGGCTTGGAGTTTGTCTCCCATCAAGCGGATCGTGCGTGCCGTGGGTCCGATGAATACGATTCCTTCCGACTCGCATGCTTCTGCGAAGTCCGCGTTTTCGGCGAGAAAACCATATCCAGGGTGAATGGCCTCAGCCCCGCTCTTTTTGGCGGCGTCGAGGATTCGCTCGATAGAGAGGTAGCTCTCCTTACTCGGCGATGGTCCGATAGGGTATGACTCGTATGCATGGGAGACATGCAAGGCGCAGCGGTCGCATTCCGAGTAAACTCCTACGGGTGTGATACCCATTTCCTTGCAGGCGCGCATCACACGGATGGCGATTTCTCCTCTATTGGCGATCAAGATCTTCTCGAACATATTTCAATCCTGGGTGGTGCTGTTTGATCGTCCTTTTCATAGGGGGATGTTGCCGTGTTTTTTTGGAGGCAGGCTTTGCCGCTTGTTGAGCAAGCTCTCGAGCGATGCGATGATCTTCGGTCTCGTGTCCCTCGGCTCGATAATATCGTCCAGGTACCCTAATTCCGCGGCTATATATGGATTGGCAAACTTTTCATTGTACTCGTCTATGAGCTTCTTGCGCATGGTCTCCGGGTCCTCCGCCGCAGCAATTTCTTTCTTGTTGAGGATGTTTACCGCACCTTCGGCTCCCATAACGGCAAGCTCCGCCGTCTGCCAGGCGAAATTGAAATCGGCCCGAACGTGTTTCGACGACATGACGTCATATGCCCCTCCGTAAGCCTTTCTCGTGATCACGGTGATCTTGGGGACGGTGGCTTCGCAGTAAGCATAGAGCAGTTTTGCCCCGTGCTTGATGATGCCGCCGTATTCCTGCTCGGTGCCCGGCAGGAATCCCGGGACATCCTCGAAAGTGATCACCGGTATGTTGAATGCGTCGCAAAATCGAACGAACCGTGCGCCTTTGATCGAGGACTTGATATCGAGCACTCCGGCGAGGAATTTGGGTTGGTTCCCGACGATTCCCACTACCCGCCCATTGAGCCTCGCGAAACCGACCACAAGGTTCTGCGCATATAGCGGTTGGATTTCCAGAAACTCTCCGTCGTCCACGATATGTTGGATGATCTCTAGCATGTCGTAGGGTTCTTTCGGGTTGTCCGGCACGATCGTGTTCAGTGATTCATCCCTTCTGTTCACGTCGTCCTCGGGAGTTTTTCTGGGAGGCTCGCTGAGATTGTTTTGGGGAATGTACTGCAAGAGCTTTCGAATCTGAACAATGCAGTCCTGATCGTTCTTGGCCATCAAGCTCGCGACGCCGCTTTTCGTGCTGTGAGTTCTCGCCCCGCCGAGCTCCTCGAAAGTGACTTCCTCATTGGTCACCATCTTGATCACGTTGGGACCTGTAACGAACATATGACTCGTTTGGTCGACCATGACGATGAAATCAGTAATGGCGGGTGAATAGACAGCGCCGCCGGCGCAGGGGCCCATGATAGCCGATACCTGTGGAACGACGCCTGATGCGAGAGTGTTGCGGAGAAAGATTTCCGCATATCCGCCTAGGCTGGAGACGCCCTCCTGAATCCTTGCGCCACCGCTGTCGTTCAGACCTATGAGTGGGGCTCCGTTCTCGAGCGCGAGATCCATCAAGCGGCATATTTTCATTGCGTTTGCCTCACTCATCGTGCCGCCGAATACGGTGAAATCCTGAGCAAAAGCGTAGGTGAGGCGCCCATTGATTTTGCCGTAGCCGGCCACGACGCCATCACCGATGATTTTCTGTTTGTCCATGCCGAAATCGGTGCAGCGGTGCGTGACAAAAACGCCCAGCTCCTGAAATGTTCCCGGATCGAAAAGAAGATTAATGCGCTCCCTCGCCGTCAACCTTCCTGATTCATGAATTTTCTTGATGCGATCCTTGCCTCCTCCAACAAGGGCGGCCTCGCGCTTCTCTTTCAGCTCCTTGAGCTTTTCCTCGCTTGTTTTCATGTTTTCTCCGATGGGTTGTGTGAATGGGGGATGGAATCCTGCAATCGATCTCGAAGGCATCTCCTGACCGTAGCGTCTCCCTGCGGCGGCAGCCCGCCGAACAAATTACCAACCCTTGCTAAAACGCTTCGGCCGCGAAACGTCTAAGATAACTAAATATAAAGAGTTAGATAGCTTTCCTATCCCGAAATTTTAATCGACCATGGCCATCCCGTCAATACCTAATCCCAGAGCCGTTTTCCGCATGACGAATGCGGTCAAATCGTCGCAACGCTGTGTCGCCGTCATGATTGTACGGTTTCACGCTCAGAAGGGTTCTGATGCGTGGCGCTAACGCGCACCAATCGCGAGAATCAGCTCCGATAGCACTGGGATAGCTTCGCTGGTCTTCTGGATCGCATAACGGGGCCAGCCGACCGGCGCTGGGTTTCCGGAATCCAGAATCGCCGAGCCGCCTCAGCCTTATAAGGAAGGATCGCTTGCACGCCTTGAAATCCTTCCCACAAATCTCGAACTGTCTGCGGTCTCGGCGACATAATCGCCCTTTTCTCGGTGGACACCAGCTGGTACATAAATTATTATGATATATGAAAATCTTGCAGTTTCGGCCCTTGAAAGCCGGGATTTGGTTTGAAAGGAGCGATCGAATGAAACGCTTTTCAATCGCGCTGCTCGTCCTTTTTGTTGCATTCAGCTGCGCACAGAAAGAGCCGGAGACAGCCACTTCCGAGGGAGAGAGCGCTACTTCCAGGGCGGCCGGCGACCAGCCAAGGCAGATGATTCCGGATAAGCCCGTGGCGGCGGAGATGCATGCGGCGATCAAGCCCTACTTCGATGCGGAGGGAACCGTTGCCGAAACATCGATTTCTCCTGGGGAGTCTTTTGACGTTTACATCATCGCTGAGTTCGAAGCCGACGAATCGATGACGGCTGCAGAATTCAAACTGAATCTCCCCCAGGGTGTATCGATCCACCATTCGGCTGAAACGGATAGCGCCACTCTGCGGTCGGGGAATGCTGAGACGGACTTCATGATTGCTTTTCGCTGTACTCCTGGCCCGAAAATGATGCTGATGAAATACACCTGTATCGCTGGAAACGATTTCACCGGCGGGACGATCAGCACAGATGAGGGAGCGAGGAGCCGATTCTTAGGATTCGTGACGTGCGATGACCCCCCACTGCAGGTGGGTGCGGAAAAAGGGACCGCGGCTTTGAATAAGAAATAGCTTGCGGCCGTCGTTGCTCCGGTGTTGCAACGCCCGGACCGAACCGAGTAGTCGTTCATACTCCAAACAACCGAAAAGGAAGCACTATGAAGACCATTGCAATTGCAGCCGGACTTCTATTGTTGCTCGCCGCAGCGGCGGGCGGGATCGTGCCTCCCAAGAATGGTGGAAGGCTTCCAGAGGCCTACTACGCCAGAAAAGCGGAGGATAAGCGCGCATTTCAAGTGGATCGTGCCTGGACGAACAAAGCGCGGAACATCAAAGCGAAACGCGAGGCTTTTTTGCATGCAAACGGAGTGAAGTCGGTAGCTTATCTGCCCGAAGAGTACAGCTTGTCGGGAGACTTTTTTATTCCCGTTCTTCTCGGCAAGTTCACGAACCGCCCGGATACGGTTCCTTCTGCAGATATTCAGCAGGAACTCTTCGACGGACCCTGGCCCCCGGGCACGATGACCGAGTATTTCGCCGAAGTCTCCTACGGGATGTTGAACGCAACGGGCACGGTGTATCCTTGGTTCGAAGTATCGCAGACCGACATATATTACGCGGGCTGTTGCAAAGGGCTTGGCTTTGATGCCAAAACAGGCCAGTTCCTGTTGGAGCTCCTCAATCACAACGATCCCATTGTGAATTTCGGGCAATACGATAACGACGGTCCGGATGGTGTGCCGAATTCAGGCGACGATGATGGCTACGTTGATTTCACAATGTTCGTGCACAATGAAAGCGGCGGGGAATGCGGCGGCGATAATCTCTGGTCTCATAGCTGGGTATTTCGGGGGTGGGCGGAATCAGGCGGCGGTCCGTACGTCACCAATGACGCCGCTGCAGGCGGTGGCTTTATCAAAGTCGACGCTTATACCGTCCAGCCGGCGTACTCCTGCGCGTTAACGATGATCGAGATCGGAGTGTACTGTCACGAAAGCGGCCACGCTTTCGGGCTTCCTGACCTCTACGACGCCAACGGCCCGTTTCCCGGTCCCGAAGGCATCGGTCACTGGGGCATCATGGGAAGCGGGAGCTGGAATACACCGTCACAGCCCTCGCATCCATGTGCTTGGACGCGCAAGGAACTCGGATGGATCGTGCCGACGGAGGTCGATTGGCAGGGAAGCGCGTTCTCGATTCCTCAAATCGAGACGAATCCCGTGGCGTACAAACTCGCCTTCACAGACGAACGTTTTCGCCGGTTGGCCGAATGCGCGATCGCCGGCTCGCACTCCCTTCGGTGCGGCGTGACGAACGAAGAGGGGGATTCGCTTCACTGGGATGGAAGGGGCGGCTACGGAAATGGTTGGGACGAATCGATCGAGAGGGACTTTGACTTTGATGGCACAACACCGGTCATGTTCTCCTATGATTATCAATACGACATTGAGACTGATTACGATTACGCTTACACGCTCATAAGGGTAAACAGTACAGAAACGGTGCTCCGGACCTATACGGGTAATCTGAGTTCCGGAACGGAATCGATAGATCTCTCGCCGGTTCTGTCTGGTCATACCCCGCCCATCGACTACCAGCTGATCTTCAGGTTCGTGTCTGATTATTCGTGGTCCGATGAGGACAATAAAAACCCGACGCTCTGTGGGGCGATTATTCTAGACAATGTGAGCGTCACGGGAGGCGGGGAAAGCTATTCTACCGATTTCGAAACATCCGTCGATGGATGGCATCAGGGTTCGTCGCAGAACCCGGCGTCCGAGTACTGGCTGGTAGAGAACAGGCAACAAGTTGGCTTCGATGCGAACCTCCACAATACGGGTTTGCTCATCTGGCACATCGATGAAGATATCATTCACTCATTGAATGGAAACTGCGGCAGTCCGTGCAGCGATGATACTCCAAAGAACGACGCCGCAAGGGGAGTCGTCCTGGAAGAAGCGGACGGCCAGCAGAACCTCCCTAAAGGAGACAACCGCGGCGATCCGGGGGATCCCTTTCCTGGCACGAGCAACAATACTACGTTCGACTCGGGATCGAATCCGAACAGCAATGACAACACCGGGCAGCCGACGTTGATTGCCGTTACCAACATCGGTCCATCCGGACCTTCGATTTCGGCGAACCTCAAAGCGGGAGATCCTGCACCCGCGCTCGTTCAGTTGGATCCGGATTCGTCGGATAACAATGTCACGACGATAGATGTCACGGTGGACGGGAATTACGTCAAGTACGGCGCGACTATGCGCCTGACTAGAACGGGAGAGACGGACATCGATGCCACCTCCCTCGAATGGGTGGATCCCACGCGGATCAGAGGAACGTTCTATATATACGGAAGACTGGGCGGATTCTGGGATCTTGCCCTGACAAATCCGGATGCCCAGGAGGCCGTGCTTCCGAACGCGCTGCACTTGAACCAGATCGTGGCGGCGAAGCTCCAGTCGGCAAGCGTTTCTCTCATTGATGGAGGCATCGAGATCCGTTTTGCGCTAGAAGATCTCTCGCTCGATGAAAAGATCGTACTCAGGCGCTCCCTTTCTCCCGACGGCCCTTGGGCTGATCTCCCTGGACCCATCGAGGAAACAGGCCAGGGAGCCTATGTGTACGTCGATCGGGAGGTCGAGCCCGGGAAAACGTATTTCTACAGGCTTGACACCGAAACTCCGGACGGACGCGTGACCGAACTGTACAGGGACAGTGCAACGGTGCCTTCAAGGGATCTGGTTCTCGAGCAGAACTACCCGAATCCGTTCAATCCGAGCACGACGATTTACTTCTATCTCCCTGCGGAGTCGAAGATCAGGTTGGAGATCTTCGATGTGAGCGGGCGTCTGGTGCGAGCGCTGGCAACTGGGGTGTTTCAAACCGGGCCGCATCGCTCGGAGTGGGATGGAAGAAATCAGAACGGTGAGCGAGTGAGTTCCGGCGTCTACGTCTACCGGCTTACGGCTGGGAAGCAGATGTTGAGCCGGAAAATGGTGGTGTTGAAGTGATCGGGTGGGTCGCAAAGGGAACCTGAGGGATCGCTGATTGGCTTGCCGGCTTGGTTCGAGAGGGGAGCGAAAGAGTACACGGATAAGGCGAGCGGGGGTACGGCGTAACATTAAAACGCTGAGCGTTTTAAGCGCGGGGTATCTCCCGCTCGCCCTGTATATGGAGCGGGTGGCTCATGCTCCGCGCCCGGATTATCTGATCGGCCAAGAGTACCTGTTGCGCCATGCCTTGGGATCGAGCCGCTTCAAAGAGTCATGCGGAGCGTCGGGGAGGATTGCTCGAAATCTCCGTTGTCCTGCGGGTTTCTTTTCTCTATATTCATCTGATGCCCTAACAATTGCAGCGTTGAGCGCATTCGTCGGTGAAAGCGAAGCTTCTGGCGCGGAGTGGCACGATGCCGGAAAACGATAATCAGTCGAAATCCGTTCTTCTCGATGAGGTTCTCGAAGTTCTGTACACGAAGCGTGAGGACGGCAAAGTCATCTCCTTGGAGGGTCTCGCGCGGGTAGAGCATTTCGGGCTCAAATTCACGAGGGAGATCATCGAGGATTCTGTCAATGCGGGATTGGTCGAGAAAGCCGATGGCGTGCTGATTCTCACCGAAGCCGGCTTTGCCAGGGCCAAGCAGATCATTCGATGCTACCGGCTCGCTGAGCGACTTCTCACCGACATTCTCAACGTTCAGGATAACCTCGTTGAGTCCAGTGCTTGTCGATTCGAGCACGTTCTTTCCGAAGAAGTGACCGATAGTATTTGCACCCTCCTCGGGCACCCGCGCACGTGCCCACACGGTAGAGAAATCCCCCCTGGCGAGTGCTGTCGAAGGGCGATGACGGAAGTGAAGGCTATTGTGAGGCCGCTCTCGCAATTGATCAGTGGTGAAACGGGAACGGTCGCCTACATCAGCTCTCCCTTTCACGAGAGACTTTCGCGACTCGAAAGCTTGGGACTATCTCCCGGGCAGGAAATCACGGTGAGACAAGTTCGTCCATCTTTTATCGTCTCATGCGGAGAGACGGAACTTGCGCTGGAGAAAAGCGTGGCCGATGAGATCTACCTTCGGGTTTCCACCAACCACGCCAAGAATTAACTCCCCAATTGAAGGATCCCTATGCATCAGGATGCGGCTACCGCTCCAAAGACACACGATAAGCCGATCATTTTGGTCGGCAATCCCAATGTTGGCAAGAGCGTGATCTTCGCCCATCTTACCGGACGTTACGCCATCGTATCCAATTATCCGGGGACCACCGTTGAGGTGTCGACCGGCAAGTCCATTGTCGATGGGCGCACGCGAATCGTCGACACGCCCGGTGCGAACAGCTTGCATCCCCAGTCGGAAGATGAACGGGTTACGAGAGACATTCTCTGCTCGACGTCGCCCCGGGCGGTGCTCCAGATTGCGGATGCAAAGAATCTGAGAAGGAGCCTCACGCTGACCGCGCAGATAGCAGAAATGGGATTGCCGGCCATCCTCGATCTCAACATGATGGATGAGGCACGTCGGCGGCGAATTGCCGTGTCGGGGAGCTCACTCCAGAATATGATACGGATTCCCGTGGTTGAAACCGTTGCCACGGAGAAGAAGGGATTCAGGCTGCTGGAAAAGGCTATCTCTGAGCCGGCGTCCGTGCCGCAGATTTCCGTGACCTATCCGGAAGAGATCGAGAACGGGATCCGGAGAATCTCAAAGATCCTTCCGGAAATGCCGATCGAGAAACGGGCGGTGGCTCTGATGTTTCTCTCGAATCCCCGGGAAGCAACGAGAGCGTTCGGCGGCCAAATCGGTGTCGAAAACGCTGAACGGATCCGGGGAATCGCTGCGGAGATCCAAGGAGCCTTTGCAAATCCACTGGGATATATCATCGGTGTTTCTCGATCCAAAGTCGTCGATCAGCTTCTCGATGCGGTTTACAGAAAGGACACGGGAGATGTAAGCGAAGAGATGCATCGCGCGAAGCGGAAGAGAGCTGTATTCTTTTCGGCGGGTATCGCGCTTTTTTCTATCGTGATGTATGCCTGGATCGGTGTCGAAACGCTATCATCTTGGGGTATGCATCCAACCCTTCTGCACCTGATTGGCATCTCCGTCTTGCTTGCTGTTACACCCAGTCGCTTCTTCGGGACAATCACGACTCACCCGTTCTGGGGCTCGTTGTTTCTCATCGAAGTTCTATACCTCGTCTATAAGTTTGTCGGTGTCTTCGGCGCTGGTGCCTTGGTGGATTTGTTCGAGAACAGGCTCTTTGGTGCACACCTGCTTCCATGGATTTCGGGATTGTTGAACAGAGCGGTACCCTTTGCGATTGCCAATGATCTCCTGATAGGGCAGTACGGATTGATTTCAATGGGGTTGACTTACGCCATTGCCATTGTTCTTCCGATTGTGGCAATGTTCTTCTTCATTTTTGGAATTCTCGAAGATACGGGATATCTCCCTCGACTCGCGGTTGTTGCTGACAAGGGGATGAAGCGGATAGGTTTGAACGGAAAGGCTGTTCTGCCTATGGTGCTGGGATTGGGATGTGACACGATGGCGACATTGACAACTCGGATATTGGATACGCGCAAGGAACGCATCATCGCAACGCTTCTCCTTGCGCTCGGCATTCCATGCTCCGCCCAGCTTGGCGTGATACTCGCCATGGTGGCCGGAAGCTCTGTCGCGGTGGCCTTCACCGTGTTCATTGTCATCGTTTCGCAGCTCGTCATCGTGGGCTCCTTATCCGCCCGGGTCGTCAAGGGAAGGCGCGGGGATTTCATCGTAGAACTTCCCCCGCTTCGAGTTCCACAGTTGAGTAATATCTTCATCAAGACAAATCATAGAATCCGTTGGTATCTCTTCGAAGCCGTACCGCTCTTCCTCATCGGCACGCTCATCCTGTTCGTCTTGGATAGGATCGGCGGTCTTCTACTGCTCCAGAGTATTGCGGAGCCTGTGATCGTGCGGATGCTGGGATTGCCGATCGAAAGCACCGTGGCATTTATCCTCGGTTTCTTCAGGCGCGATTACGGAGCGGCTGGTCTGTACGATCTCTTTCAAAACGGCTATCTGAATCACAACCAGATAGCAGTGAGTATGGTTACGATCACGCTTTTCGTGCCATGCATTGCGCATTTTCTGGTCATGATCAAGGAGCGCGGACTGAAAATCTCCACATTAATAGTCGCGTTCATAGTCCCCTATGCGATATTGGTAGGAACGCTTCTAAACTTTTTTCTACGTCTCACGGGGATAGGTCTTTGAATCGCAGCGCAAAGCGGCACATCATTCGACGTAGAGCACGGAATTCATGCCGCCGAATCCATCCGGTTCCTGAACGGGACAGCGGGGATCCAGCACCTGCGTTCTGTTGTTGACGAGGAATCGATACGCGTATTTTCCGGGAGGAAGATGGAGAGAGATCTCCCACACGCCATTTGAAATTTCTTTCAGCTGTGAACTTTCTGCAGACCATCCGTTGAACGTTCCGATTACGGAGACGGAGTTCGCCTCTTGGTCGAAAAAGCGGAGAGTGGCGAGCTTCTGGGTTGAGCTTGATTCGGCGAACTGGCGGATTCGCTTTTCGTAAAAGTCTTTGAATCCGTCGACCAGTTCCCATAGATTGTTGTTGAATTCATCGGACGTGAGGCTTTCCTCGTCCCCGAGATTCAGAAATATTCTCGCCCCCTCGCCGCCTACTACTTTAACGAGAACGTCATTGAGACCCTCTTTCAATTGAATGGTGCATTGCGACTGGCCCGGAGACGAGTTTGGATTCGATCCGAGAACGAGTCTTCCATTGATCAACAGCCCTGATGGAACATTGCCGGACAGGAATGCGGAGCAGGACATTGGCCGCGTGCTCTTTATCACGGTGTAGAGAAAGCCGACCCCATTGGGAGCAAGCAAATCACCGAGGTTGATCTCACCATTGTCAGATAGCGCTTCTGGCGGAAGCATCCGCCAGAAGATCCGGCTATCGATTCCATCGAATACAGCGAATAGGTTTACCCCGCGCTCCGGAGGGTATACCTGCAGAAGCGGGTCGCCCTCGGTGGCAAAGGAGCCCACGAAAATCCACTGGTAATGCTTGAACAGCGTTGATGAGATCGTGCCGAGATCGAGACCGTTTGCAAAAATCTTGAACACGAATGGAAAAGCGCCCGGGCGGATCGGACTCGGAGCAAGCACATGCAGCTTGGTCGACACCGAGTTTTGTAGTTCAGGCATGTAAATCTCTTGCGATTTTCCTTCCTTGAGCTTCAATCCTGATGGGCTGTACCAGCCGGTTTGAATCACAACGGGATAAGGCGCCTTCTTGTTGATTTGAACATCCAAAGGGACACCCCAATCCTTGAGGGTTCGCCCTTCGGGAAATGTGACCTGGAATGCGACGGGGGGGTCGAGATATATGCTTTTGCGAAAATACAACCGCCGGCGTTCCCCCGTGCCGAGCCGCACGGTGACGGAGAACGGAACCGTATGAATCCCTGGCATCCAATCGGATGGTACGGAAAAGCGGTGAAAGAGCGTTATCGGCTCGCCTCCCGGACGGAGCTCCGCAGGGAGATTGGAGTGGAACAGAGTATCAACGAGCGCTTCACGTGAGAGCAGGACCGAGCGAATAGCTTCTGGAGCGCGGTTCACTGAGATGTTCAGGCGCAGGGTGATCGTTTCACCGATCACCGTTCGTTCCTTCAAAAGATGGCTCGAAAGGCGAAATCCCTTCTCGTTGCCTTGCGAATGAAAAATGGTCGATTCCACACGGTGAAGCGCGCTGATGACATCCTGGATGAGCCTGGTGAAAGCACCGTCCAAGTCGAAGCCGGGGATATCAGTTCGGTCTCTTGGCGTAAAGATGGCGCCCCTTTTTCGCCGTTCTTTGACGATTGAGATGCTCTGATACACTTGTCGAACGGCGGCGAGAGCGGTTTTGTCGTCGATCGTCCGATAGTTGCTAGCTGATTCCGCTGGGCTTCGAGACATGCATACATAATGCAAAATCTCGTTGATGCTCTGCATTAATGATGTACCTTCTTCGCCGCGCAATATGTACTTGGCAATCGCGATTCGTGAGAAGAGCTCGAGGGGGAGGAGCGGGGGAAACAGATGCTCACCGTTGCTTTGAGCTAGCCGGCAGGTCAGGTAATCCTCGTATACTGCAGCGCCGGAAGGCCTGGTAGATGACTGTTCGAGTGGCGTCGATCCGGGCTGAGGCATGCTCTTTTTGCGGAAGTTGGCGGCTTCGGATACGAGACCGTTACGCTCGAGTATTTCCGGAACCAGGCAAGATTCCAGCAGGTGCTTTGTTTTGATGTTGGATTCGCCGAAGGGCGCTGAACCGTCTCCTCCGCTGCCATCCGTCGGATTCGCTCGGGTCGTGTTGGGATTGGTGAGGAACTGCCGGAGCATCGAGGATGCGAAGTTCTCCCCTATGCCGTCAGGGAACAGGGTCGGCAGTAGCAGGAATGGCCCGTCGCGCCAACGCTTTTCATTGGTGAGCGGCTCCAATGAGAAGAAAATGTTCGCATCCGCATCATAACAGGCGGTGGTCAGCCGCTCTCTAATCATCCGCGCTCCTTCGTGCCAGAGCAGTCCCCTGAGCGGAACCTTGAGCTGCAAGCAGATCCGGGAAAGATTCTCCATATCCATCGCAAGCAGGGCATTGAAAGCAACTCGCTCCTGAGATCGTCCCGCTCCGTTCCAATCAGGGCTTTCGATGAGAAAATCCCCATCCGCATCCTGTTCTATGAAGAGGTAATTGAAATAGCGGGCGATCGAGCTGTACGCATGCTGCAGGAACGCTTCGTCCCGATCCGATCTGTAGGCTTCCAGACTCAGCGTCGCCAGGATCGGGTAGTCTTCCAGCCACGCGTCGGCGCCGCTAACGCTCAGCACCCCGCTCGCAAGCTGTGTCCGGAAAATGGCACGCAATCTGTCCTTGATAAACACTCCATGAGATTCACAGGGCATTGCGGAAGGCGATTGTTTTGTGGCTTGCGAGGCAGTCGCACGAAATCCATTCGGGGAAGGGACGACCAGCACTATCGAGATGATCAATCGAGCGATTATCAGTCGAGCGGCGAGGGACATGGATGTCGTACCGGACCTTTCAGCTAGTGCTAGTTTCGCCGCTCCGGACAGGACGTGGAGGAAAGCCGGAGCTGCGGATTACAGGTGTCTTGCGGGTAGATGCAAATCCAGTTCCGGTTGGGCATTTCCCAGGAATTTTGTATTGACGAAATGAGGCATCTTCATTAGCTTACAACGAGCAACTTATTGAGATATAAATGGTTAAATCAGTCTGGGGTGTGGCACGCACCCATCCGAGGGCTCAAACCCCGGGTGACTGGCGAAGTTACCGGCGAAGCTCATATTTGCAAGCGGGAGTGCCTGATATCGGGTGCTCGAGGGAAGGAGGTATCGGTGTGGAACTGGAATACATCCGATTTGAAAAAAGAGACCAGGTGGCGTATATCAGTCTCAATCGCCCCAAGGTCCTGAATGCGCTGAATGCGGCAACGATCGAGGAGCTCGAGAAGGCTTTCAAGGAGGCAGCCGATGACGATGGAGTCAGGGTAATGGTTCTGACTGGCTCGGGGGACAAAGCATTTGCTGCGGGAGCGGATATCGCCGAACTCGCGGGGAAGAATGCCATGAGCGGAGCTGCAACGGCTGAGACGGGGCAGCACGCGTTCCGCCTGCTCGAGGCCATGGGAAAGCCCTCGATTGC
Organism: Candidatus Latescibacterota bacterium; assembly: GCA_011772205.1. GTDB lineage: Bacteria > Krumholzibacteriota > Krumholzibacteriia > WVZY01 > WVZY01 > WVZY01. Next base: position 14,132 of record WVZY01000012.1, on the reverse strand, counting down.
GGCGGTCAACGGGTATGCCTTGGGAGGCGGATGCGAGCTGGCAATGGCCTGCACCATTCGGATTGCCTCCGAAAAGGCCAGGTTCGGCCAACCGGAAGTGAATCTTGGTCTGATACCCGGATACGGGGGGACCCAACGACTCTCCCGGCTTGTTGGAAAGGGGATTGCCCTGGATCTGATTCTCACCGGGAGAACCATCGACGCGCAGGAGGCGCTGAGAATAGGGCTTGTGAGCCGCGTGGTTCCTCAGGAGGAGCTTATGGCGGCGGTAAATGAAACGGCACAAAGCCTTCTCGAAAAAGGGCCCATTGCCCTCAAGGCAGCGCGTGAGGCTATTGACCGGGGCTTCGAGATGGAATTCGAAGACGGCTGCAAACTGGAGGCTTCACTATTCGGCCTGGTGTGTGCGACGGATGATATGAAAGAGGGAACCCGAGCATTTCTCGAAAAACGAAAGGCCAACTTCAAGGGACGGTAGAATGAAACGATTCGACGGATTTGACTACATGCATGTGGATACCTTGCTCACTGAAGAAGAGCTGCTCGTTCGCAGTACCGTGCGAAGGTTTGTCGAGGAGGAAGTTCTTCCGCTCATAAAGGACAATTATGAAAGAGGGACGTTTCCCGAGGACTTGATCAAACCGATGGCCGAGCTGGGCATCTTCGGGGCGACGATTCAGGGATACGGCTGCGCTGGTGAGAACAATGTCGTGTATGGGTTGATGATGCAGGAACTCGAGCGCGCGGATTCTGGAATCAGGAGCTTTGCTTCCGTACAGTCGTGTCTCGTGATGTACCCAATTCATGCTTTTGGAAGCGATGAACAGAAAAATCGTTGGCTCCCGCGTCTTGCCAGCGCCGAATCCATCGGATGCTACGGCCTGACCGAGCCCGACTATGGGAGTGATCCCGGAGGCATCATTACCACGGCTGTTCGAGACGGGGACGACTACGTGTTGAATGGCGCCAAGATGTGGATCACAAACGGCAGCCTCGCCGATGTGGCCATAGTATGGGCAAAAAGCGACGGGATCGTCCATGGGTTCATCGTGGAAAAGGACCGTGCAGGCTTCGAGGCAAGGAAGATCCCTTATAAGCTTTCACTTCGAGCGAGCGACACAAGCGAGCTCATCTTTAGCGATTGCCGGATTCCAAAGGATAACCTCCTTCCAGGAACCGGCGGGCTCAAGCACCCGTTGATGTGTCTCAATCAGGCTCGTTATGGAATCGCTTGGGGAGCCATGGGCGCCGCAATGGCTTGCTTCCATGGAGCCCTCGAATACAGCAAGGAACGGATTCAGTTCAACAAGCCGATAGCGTCTTTTCAGATTACTCAGAAGAAGCTCGCAGATATGGCTACGGAAATCGCCCTGGGGCAGCTCCTCAACGTTCAGCTCGGAAGGCTGAAAGACCAGAGGAAGCTGTCCTTCGCCCAGGTTTCTATGGCCAAGCGGAACAACGTTCGCAAAGCGCTGGAGATCGCCCGAACGGCCAGGGGAATACTGGGCGCCAACGGAATAAGCGGGGAATACCCGGTCATCCGCCACATGTGCAACCTCGAATCCGTCGACACCTATGAAGGAACATACGATGTTCACACGCTCATCGTCGGACGGGAATTGACGGGCATCGATGCATTTGCATGAAGCACGGTTTCGCCTGGAAAACCGGGAGAGGTTTGTATTATAATTTAATAAGTTACTCCAGCAAATCCTCGCATTCGGTTGCTAATGTGGTGGTTGCGAATGCGCCTTACGCGCCCGCTCGCTGCGGTGGTTCTCGAAATTTATTTCGCTTGACCCTTCTCGAAAGCGGTGCGTACTATTTCCCTCGAATTTCCTCTATAATATATTCATTGCGGGAAAAAGGGGCACTCTGGAGGGCTTATCGTTTTTAAGGGAATAGGTTATTCGATCGTGCCCGTCAGCAGATGGGCACCGCGAAGACTGTGGAAGCGCTGGGAAAGGCGGGTGAGCCACGGGAATCATATGATCCGGATAGGCCCCTTCACGAAGAGAAAACCGGCTCGTGCCTCTTTGCGACACGTTTTGAATGATTGATATCAGGATGCCAAGTCGGAGCGAGAGTGGCGGAATTGGCAGACGCGCTGGATTTAGGATCCAGTGAGGAACACTCGTGGGGGTTCGAATCCCCCCTCTCGCACCAAACAGCCTATGCAGGAGCGATCGGAGGCATAGAATGGATAAGGAGTTAACACCACCTCAGAGGGAAGAACGAAAATTTACCGTAACCGTTTCCAGTCCAAGCGACTGCAAGCGGATTCTGTCGATAGAGATCCCCCAGGAGGAAGTGGAACTCGAAAAAGCGGAAGTGCTCAAGAAGTACCGTAGAGAGCTGAAAGTTCCGGGATTTCGGAGGGGCAAGGTCCCGCTCCGTTATATTGAAAAGAACTTTGGGGACGCGATTCATACGGACGCGGTCCAAAACCTGCTACCGGTCGTTTATGAGGAAGCGCTGAGACGCGAAGGGATCGAGCCGCTCGGACACCCCAAGTTCGAGAACGTCCAGGCAGATCAAAGCGGCAAGATCAATGTGGATGTGGCCGTAGAAGTGCGGCCATCCGTCAAGATAGAGGGATATCGCAATGTAACGGTGGCCGTCGAGAAGAGGGAGATCGGCGATGAGGAAGTGGAAAAAGCGCTCGAGAACCTTCAAGCGGGTTTTGCCACCTACCGAGTCGTTGATCGGGAGCCTCGCGAGGGAGACTATCTCATCATCGATTATGCTCCTGTCCTCGATTCCGGGGAGGTGGATGAAAAAGAGATGATACGCAACTACCCTGTGGATCTTGCGAGTGGAAATCTGTTTCCAGAGCTTCGAGATGGGCTCATCGGGATGCCCTTGGGAGAGGAAAAGCGAATAACAGTGACGTATCCCGATGATATCCCCAACCAGGAACTTCGGGGTAAGCAGAGAACTTTTTACGTGTCACTCCGCGAAGTGAAGGAGAAAGTTATCCCCGAAATCGACGATGCTTTTGCCAAGCGGATCGGCGAGGATATACCGGATCTCAACTCGCTAAAAGAGCGTATTCGAAACGACCTGGTCGAAGATGAGGAGCGTCGTTATAAGCGGGAAGTGGAGGAGAAGATCATCGATGAAATCATCGAAACCAATCCCTTCGATGTCCCTGAAGTTATGGTAGATAATTACTTGACTTCTCTTATCGAAGAGGACCGCCGCAGGCGGCCCACTGTGCCTTCCGAGATGGATCGGGAAAAAGAAATCAGGGAACTTTTTCGGGAAACTGCGGTTCGGAATGTTAAGAAGTACTTCGTCTTGCTGGCAGTGAAAAGCCAGGAGGAACTCGTCGTCGAAGAAGAAGAAGTGGATGAAAGGATCAATGAGATTGTGAACAAAGGCGGGGAAAAGGTCGAGGAGCTTAAAGCCTTCTTCAACCACCCGAAGCACCGTAGCAGCTTGGTGGATCAAATTCTCGAAGAGAAAGTCATCAACTTCCTCCGCGAGAACGCCGATGTAAAAGCTGCCTAGCGATTTTGCTTCTTCGGGTTCTGGCAATGCATTATATTATTTTAAAGGAAAGGATCCTTAAATGAAGTCTCAACTGCCTTTGCCAGTAGTTATCGAGCAGACAGGTAGGATCGAACGGTCTTATGATATCTATTCACGTCTGCTCAAAGACAGAATCGTTTTTCTCGGAACCCCCATCGATGATTTCGTCGCCAACGCCGTCATCGCGCAGTTGCTGTTTCTTGAGGCTGAAGATCAAGAGAGAGATATATTCCTTTACATCAACAGCCCGGGGGGCATCATCTCTTCGGGATTGGCCGTCTATGACACGATGCAGTACATTTCGCCTGATGTGTCGACGATTTGCATGGGGCAAGCTGCAAGTATGGCAGCATTGCTTCTGGCTGCGGGCACGCCGGGAAAGCGTTCAGCCCTCCCTCATGCTCGGGTGATGATCCACCAGCCTTCGGGAGGATCTCAGGGTCAGGCTGCAACTCTGGAGATCTATACGAAGGAAATCCTGACTTTGCGTGATAAGCTGAATGAAGTCTTAGCGGTGCACACGGGACAACCCGTGAAGAAAATCGCAAAGGACACGGATCGCGATTACTTCATGTCCGCAGAGCAAGCTCAGGAGTACGGGATCATCGACAACATCTTCAAGCACAAGCCAAAAGGGGAAGGTTAATTCCTCGCACAGAAGGGACGAGGAGCTTATATGAAAAAGAAGATCGGAAGCCCCCATATCCTGAGGTGCTCATTTTGCGGCAGAGGCCAGGATGAGGTTGCAAAACTCATATCCGGCCCGTCCGTCTATATCTGCAACGAGTGCATCAAGCTATGCAAGGACATACTGGACGACGAGATCTCCGGGCAAGTGCTATTCGATGCAGAGGAATTTCCCAAGCCGAGGGAGATCAAAGAATTTCTCGATCTGTACGTCATCGGGCAGGATCACGCAAAAATCATCCTATCCGTCGCGGTGTACAATCACTACAAGCGGATCATGCATGAGCGAACTGCGGACGATGTGGAGATCGATAAGAGCAACATCCTTCTTCTCGGGCCGACGGGAACTGGAAAGACGCTTCTCGCCCAGACCTTGGCCCGGTTTCTGCGCGTTCCATTCGCCATTGTCGATGCAACAACTTTCACTGAGGCGGGATACGTAGGGGAAGACGTGGAAAACATCCTTCTCAAGCTCTATCAGAATGCCGGCTCATCCGTTCAAGCCACGGAGAAGGGGATCGTATACGTGGATGAGCTGGATAAGATCGCCAGGAAAATCGACAGCCCTTCGATCACCAGAGATGTTTCCGGTGAAGGGGTCCAACAGGCTCTTCTCAAAATGCTGGAGGGAAGTGTTGCCAACGTTCCTCCACAGGGAGGCCGGAAGATACCCCAGCAGAGCTATATAGAGATCAACACCAAAAACATCCTCTTCATTTGCGGGGGTTCTTTCGAAGGCCTCGATAAGATCATCGAGCAGAGGATTGGACGCAAGATCCTCGGCTTCGGAAAGGAGAAGAATACACGAGTACAGAAAGATAAGACCGAGGTCTTGAAGCAGATTGCTCCGGAAGATCTCCAAAAATTCGGCTTAATTCCTGAGCTTGTTGGCAGGATCCCTATAGCCGGTGTTTTATCAGAGCTCAATGAAGATGCGCTTGTCGAGATTCTCATAAAGCCGAAGAATGCTTTGGTCAGGCAATACCAGAAGCTCTTCCAGATGGAGGACGTCGAGCTTGTGTTTACCGATGAGGCGCTGAGGGCTATTGCGTGCATTGCGAAGAAGCGCGAGACCGGCGCGAGAGGTCTTCGATCCGTCATCGAAGATACGATGCTGCATATCATGTACGATATACCCTCTCGGCCGAATGTTCGAAAAATCGTTATCACAGAAGAAACAATACTGAAGAATGTCGACCCGGAGATGATTTTCCAGCGTGATCGCCGGGCTCGAGAAGCATAGATTATCGCCCGTTCTCTTGATTATCGCCGAACGTTCGATTATCCTCAATATAGAGTTACAATCAACCGGCAGAGGTTCGTATGCCCATTATCGAGAAAGAAGATGAGATCATCGAAGTCCCGGAAATGCTCCCTGTCTTACCGCTTAGAGACGTCGTGATTTTCCCGGGTATGATCACCCCACTACTGGTGGGGCGGCCGAGGTCGCTTGCCTCTGTGGACGCCTCCTTGAAAGGCGATCGCCTGCTTCTAGTTGTCACACAGAAGCAGATGAACATCGACGAGCCGACTCACGAGGATCTTTACCAGATGGGAACCGTGGTGAGGATTCTCCAGCACATGCGCCTGGTTGAGGGGACCATGCGTATCCTTGTCGAGGGCTTGGCCAGGGGTGAAGTCGAGGAGTATCTGAAGACCCGGAAGATGTTCAAGGCCCATGTCAAGACGATCCTGCTGGAGGAGGAGTCTGACCAGCAGACCGAAGCCCTTGTTCGGAGCGTTTCTTCACAGTTCTCCGAGTACGTTCAGTTGAACAAGCGAATTCCAGATGAGGTGCTGCGGTCCGTGCTGCCCATAGAGAGCTTTGATCGGTTAGTTGACTCCATTGCCGCGCATATCATCGCTAAAATAGAAGTCAAACAACAGATCCTCGAAGCAATCGATCTCCAGGAAAGATGTCGTGCCCTCAGCAAGCTGCTCGCAGAAGAACTGGAAATCCTAAACATCGAAAAGAAAATCGAGGGAGAGGTAAAGAGCCAGGTCCAGAAAAACCAAAAAGAGTTCTACCTCCACGAGCAACTAAAGGCGATCCGCAAGGAACTTGGTCACACCGGTGATGAATCGACAGAGATCGATGAACTTCAGGATAAGATTGAGAAATCCGGAATGAGTGCGGAAGCATATGAGGTCGCACTGAAGGAACTCGATCGACTCTCCCGAATGCCGGCGATGTCACCGGAAGCAACGGTTGTGCGAAACTACATCGACACGCTTCTTTCGCTTCCATGGCAAGTGCGAACCAAAGACCACCTGGATATCAAACAAGTGAAGCGGAAACTCGATGCAGACCATTACGGCCTGAAAAAGGTCAAGGAGCGGATCCTCGAGTTTCTAGCCGTTATGAAGTTGTCGCATTCGATGAAAGGTCCGATCCTGTGCTTCGTTGGGCCCCCCGGCGTTGGGAAGACATCTCTTGGCCGATCGATAGCGGAAGCGCTTGGGCGCAAGTTTATGCACTTTTCACTGGGCGGCGTCAGGGATGAAGCCGAGATCCGCGGTCACCGAAGAACTTACATTGGCTCGATGCCGGGCCGGATCGTTCAATCTCTCATCAAGGCCCAGAGCAGGAATCCCGTTATGCTGCTGGACGAGGTAGACAAGATGTCTCGAGATTTCCGCGGGGATCCCGCAGCTGCGCTGCTTGAAGTGCTGGATCCGGAGCAGAACAACTCTTTCAGCGATCATTACCTCGAAGTGGAATTCGATTTGAGCGAGGTTATGTTCATCACCACAGCCAATGTAACCCACACGATCCCTCCGGCGCTGCAGGATCGAATGGAGACCATCCGACTTCCTGGTTACCTCGAAGTGGAGAAGGCAAAGATCGCCCGGAATTTTCTGCTTCCCAAAATGCTCAAGCTGCACGGAATGGAGACGCGAAACCTCAAAGTCAGCGAGTCAGCAATCAGGCGCATTATTCAGCGGTACACCAGGGAATCCGGTGTGAGGAATCTCGAACGCGAGCTCGCTAAAATTCTTAGAAGGGTAGCAAAGGATATCGCTACTGCCGGCAAATCCGGGGCCGTAGAGATCAGCACGAAAAACCTCGAGCGCTTTTTGGGAATTCCGCACTACACCGAAAAAGAGATTCCGGACAGCCCGAGTGTTGGAATAGCAACGGGACTTGCCTGGACGAGCTTCGGCGGTGATATCCTGCGCATAGAAGTGACATTCATGCCCGGCACGGGCAACTTCACGGTCACGGGGCAGTTGGGAGACGTGATGAGAGAGTCTACCCAAATCGCGCTGAGTTACGCCCGAAATCTTGCCCGCCTGCTGCCGCTCAAGAAGAATTTCTTCAACGAAATGGACGTGCACATCCACGTGCCTGAGGGAGCAATCCCAAAGGACGGGCCCAGCGCGGGCATCGCCGTAGCAACTGCCCTCGTTTCGAATTTCTTTGGAATTCCTGTTCGAAAAGACGTTGCAATGACGGGGGAGCTGACGTTGAAGGGGGAGGTTCTCCCTGTAGGCGGTCTCAACGAAAAAACGGTTGCCGCACTTCGTGCGGGTATAAAAGAGGTGATCATCCCAAAAGGTGTCGCGCAGGCGGTGAAAGAGCTCCCGAAGGAGGTTCGATCCGGTTTGAAAATCCACATTGTGAACGACATGCGGGAAGCATTGAAGATCGCCCTCGTGAGACCGTTACCCAGACTCTCCAGGCGGCAGGCGAAGAGGGAAATCGAAGAGCTCAAAGGTTTCTTCGAGTATATCGAGACATCCCTGCCTCATTGATCCGCCAACCGACCGCGTTACCTCCATCGATTATCCGCGTTCTGCTTGCGTTGCCACGAGTTTCTATGTAGAGAGATGTCGAGTTGAAGATACAGACCGTTGAATTCGTCGGATCGTTCGGATTTCCCAAGGAATTTCCCCGCGAAATGAGACCGGAGATCGCATTTTTCGGCCGCTCTAACGTCGGAAAGTCTACTCTTATCAACACGCTCCTCGGCAGGCGGCAGATTGCAAGAACTTCGAAAACGCCCGGAAAAACGCGTAGCGCCAACTACTTTTTGATAAATCACCGCTTCTTGTTCGTCGATATGCCCGGCTATGGGTACGCAAAGGTATCCAAGGCCGAGAAGAGGCGCTGGATGGAGATAATCGACAGATACCTCGAAAGCCGGACTGGAGCGAAGGGTGTGGTGCAGCTGTTGGACATTCGCCGCGAACCGACCCCGGACGATAGGGAAATGACCATGGTATTGCAACGGATGGGCCGAAAAGTGTGTCTAGTGTTCAACAAGATCGATAAATACAAACGCTCTGAAATCGAAAAGCGAATCGCTGAAAACCTGAGAGCAATCGAGGTGAGTGGGGATGCGGCCGTAATCCCATTTTCCAGTGTTTCAGGTGTGGGAAAGCGCGAGCTCTGGCAGTGGATCGAAGAAACGCTTTCGCTTTGATTTAGCTCCATGAAGTACTTATTATTCTATAATTGACAGAAGGAGTTGTATGGATCCGACCAAGCTTTTCACTCCGGGACCGACGGCCGTTCCCCGTCGCGTGCAAGATGCGATGGGCCAGCCCCTTATCCACCATCGAACAGAGGAATTCCGGGAGATACTGAGGGACGTCACGAGAAACCTCCAACATGTTATCAGAACGGACAATCCCATCGTCGTCTTCGCCGCATCCGGCACCGGCGCTATGGAAGCAGCGTTGGTCAATGCAACCAAACCGGGAGATAAAGTGCTGGTGACGGCTTGCGGGAAATTCAGTAACCGTTGGGCGGAAATCGCCGCTGCCTATGGTTTGGATACCATCATGGTGGATGCGAAATGGGGGCAGCCCGTGGAACCGGATCAGGTCGAGGAAGCTCTTCGCAAACATGACGGGGTCAGAGCCGTTTTTACGACCCACACGGAGACGTCCACGGGTGTCCTCCTGGATGCCGAGGGTATCGCGATGATCGCTCGCGAGTATGGGGCACTCATCGTAGTGGATGCGATAACGAGTCTCTGCGCGCAGGAAGTGAAAACAGATGCATGGGGTGTTGATGTGATTGTCGGCGGATCACAGAAAGGATTCGGGGTGCCGCCGGGACTTAGTTTCTTGTCTCTTTCAAAGCGCGCTTTGGAAAAGATTCACCAAAAAGGCCATCCCTGTTATTACTTCGATCTGACGAAAGCATTGAAAGCCCTGGAGAACTGGGACACGGCGTACACGCCAGCGACCCAGCTGATCTTGGCGATGCGTGTCGCGCTGTCAATGATTCGCGAAGAAGGGTTGGAGAATGTTATCAGCCGGCACGAGAAGAACGCTTCGGCGGTTCGAGACGCGGTTCTCGCACTAGGTCTCGAGCTTTTCGCTTCGCGGCCCTGCAACGCAGCGACCGCGGTGCTCCCGGGAAAGGGGAGCGCGGGAGACATCATTCGAACGATGGAGTCGCACTATGGCGTGAAGATTGCAGGAGGACAAGCGCATTTGAGCGGGAAGATCTTTCGTCTTGGGCATCTGGGCTTTTATACCGAGACGGATATCCATACGTTGATTTCTGCGCTCGAGGGTACGCTCATCGATCTGGGAATCAACCCCGCACCGGGAAAAGGCGTAGAGGCAGCCATGAGGCGTTTTCAGAAGGCGCGGGCGGATTGACAGAGATAACGGTGCGAGCAGCGGCAAAAACCGGTTCGTGAAGCTACGATGATCAGCCACGACAGGTGCAGTCGTTTTCGAGTGCGGCGAAAGGCAATGATTCCATATGTACAAAGTGCTACTCACCGATAATCTTGCCGAAGAAGCGCTGAATGTGTTCACTCGGTATCCTGACATCGAAGCGGTGAGAACGGCTACGCTCGCAAAGGATGAACTCCTATCCATGATCCCCGAATTCGATGCGATCATTGTTCGGAGTCCCACTCGGATCACTAAAGAAATCCTCGGGCACGCCAGTAATCTCAAGATCATCGGACGGGCGGGTGTTGGAACCGACAACATCGACGTGGAGGAAGCGACAAAGCGGGAGATCGTCGTGATGAACGCGTCTTCGGGAAACGCGGTTTCCACGGCTGAGCACACGATAGGATTGATGCTTTCACTGGCGAGAAAAATTCCCCAGGCGCACCAGTCTGTGACAGAAGGGAAATGGGATCGGGACGCCTTCCGGGGCACGGAACTCCAAGGAAAGACGCTGGGGATCGTGGGCCTGGGGCGGATTGGAAGAGAGGTGGCAAAGCGCGCGAAGGCATTCGAGATGAATGTGATCGCCGCGGATCCATATATAGAGAAGGAGATGGCGGAGGTTCTCGGCGTGCGCCTAGTCGATCTCGAGACGCTCCTGAGTATCAGTCATTTTGTTACGATTCACGTACCGCTAAGTCCTGAGACGAAGGGACTGATTTCGGAGAAGGAAATCAGTCTGATGCTGGAAGGCGCGTACTTGATAAACTGCTCCCGAGGCGGCATCATCGACGAAGCCGCTGCAAGCGAGGCATGCCGATCAGGCAAACTCGCAGGTGTGGCGTGCGACGTCTACTTACAAGAGCCGCCCGCAGGCGAGCCCCTGTTGCTGCTCGATGGATCGGTGTTTACGCCACATATTGGAGGCGCGACGAGGGAAGCTCAAATTAGAGTGGCAGTCGACATCTCCGTCAAGGTGGCGGAAGCCCTGGTGAATGGGGTGATCAGGGGAGCCATCAACAGCCCGAGTGGAGCAAGTGGGCCGAAAGAGGCGCCTTGACGTTATGGATATTTTTAAGTATACTTAAAGAGGATGAATGTATGTGGCGCCGAACATCACATAGGATTTTCTTTGCGGTGGCGGTAATAGGGATGGTTTTGTGCCCTATCCTGCTTGTTTTGGTACCTCTTGATGCCGTAGGGACTTCCCATTTTATGACTTATCTCCCTGCCTATGAGAAGTATCGTTGTGCCATTTGCCACGTCTCCGCCCAGCCAACTCAAACATCCTACGAGCTGAACCTCTTTGGAGAGGACTTCAAGAGAAACGGCAACGTCTGGAACCAGACTCTCGCCAACCTCAATTCAGACAGGGATCGCTGTTCCAATGGTTTTGAGCTGGGCGACGCTGACGGTGATGGATTTCCCGACCAGCCATCGTCCCCTGTCGAGCACAGCAATCCCGGGGATCCAAAGGATTGCACGATTGCCGTTACCGAGAAAACCTGGGGTATAATCAAGGAGCTTTTTTCAAGAGAAACGTCAGTGCCCGAGTCCCCCCGTTTTCCTTGATATCCGAGCTCGGACGTAGTATAAGTACGAAGGTTTTTCACATGTGACCGCCATCTCAAAAGTGAGCGGTTGTTTTTATGCCCGTATATTGTTGCTCCGCGGCGAATGCTTCGAAGGGCTCGATTTTCGAAAGGATTGCCATGTCGGTCACGCTTATTGTCGGTGGGCAATGGGGAGACGAAGGTAAGGCGAAGATCATCGACATCCTCGCAAGGGATGCCGATTATGTCGTGCGCTTTCAGGGTGGTGCAAACGCCGGGCATACTGTTGTCGTGGGCAAGGAGTGCTTTAAGTTCCACCTGGTTCCCTCGGGAATCCTATACCCCGATATCACATGCGTTCTCGGCGGGGGGATGGTGATCGATCCGCTGGCGCTCGCGGAGGAAATCGAGTTCATAAAATCGAGGGGGATCGATGTACGCGATCGGATTTTCGTGAGCGAGCAGGCTCATGTAGTGCTTCCCCACCACATTTTAATGGATAGGAGTCAGGAGGCGAAGAAGGGCTCTGGAAAAATCGGGTCCACCGGAAGGGGAATTACGCCGGCGTACATGGATAAGGTGGGAAGGGAAGGAATGCGAATGGGCGAGTTCTTGAGATCGTCCGAGGAGTTTCGCTCGATTGTGCGTAAGAAAGTCACGGAGAAAAATCGGTTGCTGAGACTATTCGGCTTTCCCGCAATTTCACCATCGAAAACAGAGAAGGATTTCTTAGCCGCACGCAGAAAGCTCAAACCATTGATTGCCGACACGCGAATTATGCTGTGGGATGCGATCGAAAAGAACAAGCGGATATTTTGCGAGGGAGCTCAGGGCGCGCTTCTCGATGTCGACCACGGAACCTACCCCTTTGTAACGTCCAGTTCCGCTATCGCCGGTGGCGCTGCGGTGGGCGCCGGTCTTCCGCCGTCATCCATAAGACGAATCATTGGCGTGCTCAAGGCGTACTGTACACGAGTGGGGAACGGACCGTTTCCAACGGAAGATAAGGGGAAAAACGGCGATCGGCTGAGAGATCTCGGTCAGGAGTACGGTACCACAACCGGGAGACCAAGACGGTGTGGTTGGTTCGATGCGGTTGCCGCAAGGACAACCACGAAGCTCAACGGCGTTACCGAAATCGCCCTCACGAAGCTCGATATTCTCGTTGGCTTCGACAAAATCAAGATATGCACCGCCTACCGGATAGGGAAAAAGCGGATCGAGTATTTTCCTACTGATTCGAGGATTCTCGCAAAATGCCGACCGGAGTACGAGGTTATCGACGGCTGGAAAACACCGACGCTCGTCGGCGGCTCTCTGCGTTTATCAAAACAGGCAGAGCACTACGTGCAGCTACTGGAGAAGCTCATTGGATGCAAAATAACGATGGTTTCCTTAGGGCCCGAAAGGCACGCGGTTGTTCAGCGCTAGGGATAAAGAGCGAAAGAGCGATAGAGTTGCGACAGAACGTCGTCTGTTCCGATCGCCCGATGCTGCGCTGCCGAAGGTCGGCGTTGCATAGAGTATTTTGGAGCGAGGTGTTGGGTCTGGAGAGCGAACGAAATTCTGATGGCTGCAATAGAGTTCGGGCACTCATTCCCAGCGATTCGCAACTTGACACCGGGGTAGTCCGATACTACATTCAAGCCGTTCCTAAAAAACATAGCGTCAAAAAATGGTGGGCCGCTAGCTCATCAGGAAGAGCACCTGCCTTTTAAGCAGGTGGTACCAGGTTCGAGTCCTGGGCGGCTCACCAGTTTTCATTGCCTTTTTAACCGCCGACTTTCAACACTAAGAGCACCCTGAAGTATCTTCTGAAGACATCTCTTTAACTAATTATCAAGTAACGAACTACGTAGCCATCACTTTGTTGCCTGCACGCTCATGACCAGTTTGCTGCATTAAGTCAAGGGACATATCCTGATCTTGCCTCACTGCATAAACCTTATCCCTATTTACTCGTCTCCTCAACTTCATCGTTCTTTGCTTGATCGGCTCTCTCCTAGCTAAGATTTCTCGATCTTTGCCGGCATACACATCCGCTGAAATTGTGGTGAAGGAAATAAGTCTTATCGCACTACCGCATCGAGGGCATATAAATGGAGGCACGTCTTAGATTCTCGAGAGAAGCATGGCCCAGGTGTAAGGGAAAGTGTGCAGAAACGACTCAGGATGTTCCCGTACCAGGCCGTGGAGAAGAGTTCTTTCCGGCAGACGGGGACAATAGGGCGCTGGTGTCTGGGTGCAGGCAGCCGATGAGACGAGCGATAATCAACTTTTTACAGTGGTGTCCCTAGCCGCGTTACCGTTTCTAAAGCAAGAGCATGGAAGACATGAACGGGGATACATCAATTTCGTACTTCACGTTGAGGGACATCAATTGTGAAAGCTAACATAAGACCGGACAGGTACCCCGCCTGGAACGTTGTCTGTCAGATCAAGCGGCGATCCGCTTATCCAGTGCGATGGCCTTGCCATCGATTAGTGTAGCATACGGTGTCCTCCCTTCACATCGTTTTCCTTGGTGCGACCGCTGGTTGTTGTACTCGTTGAGCCATTCATCGAGATCCTTCTGAAGCTCTTCAAGCGTCGTGTAGATCTTCTTCCTAAACGTTACCCGGTAGAATTCATCTAGTGCGGTTTTGTGGAACCGCTGTCGAGTAGAGCTGGGGATTGCTCCCCAGCCCCCTCACGGAACCGGACGTGCGGGACTAC
>WVZY01000017.1 GCA_011772205.1 Candidatus Latescibacterota bacterium | reverse complement strand
GGGAGTGAATCCGCTCCGTAAATGATGTATACCTCTGCATAGGGCAGCGCAGGTGCAGAAACAACGATCTCATCGTAGTCATCCCCATTTAGGTCACATGCACAGAGCTCAGTTCCCAGCATCCCTCCACTGTAAAGTGGCCCACCGTAGATCGTAACAACATTCTGGGGATAGGTCGCTAGATCAAGCGTATCCGGAAACTCAGCAGATCCAAATATGACGTATGCCATCCCCTCGCAAAAAGGAGACCGGCCAAAAGGCTCGCCAATGAGAATATCATCATAACCATCATTGTTAAAATCGCCTGTCGAAAGGTCACAAAATAGAGCGTCATCGTCGTCTTTGCCAGATATTCTTGAAACATCATCGCTCATGTCAGCTAGATCGATTGTGCCGCTGCTCATTAAAGCAGCACCCCAAATGATATTAAACTCACCATTTTCTTGAACTCCGTTGAGAGACGAAATGATAAGGTCCTGCAAACCATCACCATTGATATCTCCAGTAGCAAAGGAATATCCTGCAAGGTCGGCATCAGAAGCACCGAAAATAGTGATATCTGCTGTCGTGTCAGCGAGGTCGATGATCGGTGGAAATTGCGGACGAGCACTCGAAGTAAAAACAACAAGAACAAGCAGCTGGAAATACAACATTATTCTGATTCTTGGTGTCATCCAGTGCTCCTCTAACGCAAAAGGACCATTTTCTTCGTTGCTGAAAATGCGCCTGNNAATGCGCCTGCTTGCAAGCGGTAGAAATAGATGCCTGACGCGACCTTCTTGCCGTTTTCATCCCTTCCGTTCCAAACGATCGAATGAGGACCTTTGGATTGCATGGGCTCAATGATCCTGGCCACTCGCTCGCCCAAGATGTTATAGACGGTGAGGATGACAGGAGCGCTGAAGGGTAGGGAATATTCGATTGTTGTATTTGATGAAAATGGATTGGGGTAATTCTGCTTAACCTTAAAGCTCAGCATGGGTAAATGGGGGATACCAGTGAGATCCTCAATACCGTAGAACAAAAACGCTTTGCCTGCATCTGACCGTCCGGGTGGATCAGCGAAGTATGCACCAATTAATAGGTCTGAAACATCATCCGCATTGAGATCTCCTATCCTCAAGCTTCGCCCAAAATAGTCCGAACGTTCCTCAGCGATGAATACGCTGATCGATGAGTCGGTCTCAACAAAGATCGTATCAGGTAAGTGATAAGCTCCATACACAACCGTCACTTTGCCACGATCGGTTTCGATGTAATCATCTGGTTCGCTCCCTATGATGATATCATCATAGTTATCTCCAGTAACATCCCCACAAGTCATCGCCACTCCGTACCACTGGCTTGTACCCATCCCTATGATTCGTGTCATAAGGACTTCTGTTGAATTTACATGAAGCGTATCCGGCAAAGTATCGCTTCCATGAATTACGTAGACCTCTCCGCAAGCATCGCATCCCAGGGGATCAGCCGAATAGGAGCCGAGAATCAAGTCCTTGTAATTACATCCATCTATGTTGCCTATCGCAACTCTATTTCCTAGATGACCACTGGGGTATTCTCCATGGATTACCTTCATTGAGATCGCTTCATCGGATAGCCATATCGTATCCGGGTAGGACGGTGCGCCAAAGAGGAGCCTTGCCGTACCTTGGTTGTAACCACTTGCTTCTCCAGGCGAGCCGATCAAAAGATCGCCGTATCCATCACCGTCGACATCTTCACAATCCATGCTTTGTCCCGTCGCTTGGTACCAATCTGGATCAATAATCTTTATAATACTGTCTTGGAAGGAATCTAGATAGATTTCCTCTGGGAGACTATCCCGCCCATATATGATGTAAACCCTCCCACCTGGATCAAAAGCTGGCGCTCCAACAACAAGGTCGTCATAGCCGTCTCCATTTATATCGCCAGATGTCGTCCCATGGCCGAGCCAACAATGGCTGTCGTATACACCATAAATGGTTGTGACGTTTTGGTTCGGGATTTCCAGACAGAGTGTATCCGGAAAGGGTGAGCGCCCAAAAATAGCGTATGCCTTCCCGGCCAGGCCCCTTGGGAGTCCGAGAACAAGGTCATCGAATCCGTCGTTGTTATAATCCCCAGATGTTAAACTTGACCAAAGTCCATCGTCTACGTTGGGGGCGATAATCTTAGAAATGTTGCCCAGATACGTCTGCAAATCGATAATGCTATCCAGGGGGCTATCTCCCCAAAAAATGTGTATAAAGGGTGTTTGTCTTCAGCTTGAATGCGACAACCTCTGCCCAAAATTAATAGACACTTTCCCTCAGTTCTGCTGGTCTGATCAACGTTTCCTTTCTCACCTTTGTTTCCCGTCAGCAAGATCAGCTCGTGTGTTCTCCAGCTTGTCGATCTGTGATTTCATCTCTTTGATTCTCGGTGCTAAATCGGATAAATCCAGCATCCCACTCTCAAGAGCGTCATAGAGCTTATCTAGCTTTCCCTTCAAAGCTTCTAACTGAGCATCGATGGCCAAAAGCTTCTCTCTATATTGGCTCTTGCCTTGCTTAATCTCCTCGTTTGTCAGCTTCACTAACTCCGCCAGGTTTTCCTCGGTGAGGAGATTCTGTTTAAGCCTCTCGATAACAAATGCTTCAAGCATATCCTTGGCGACCGACTTTGAATCACAAGCGTGTTTCCCTTGCCTGAAATGACTGTTGCAAGTGTAGTAATAATATTGTCCCGATTTTGCAGGACAGCAGATCATCACCGCGTTGCATTTACCGCATCGCAGGAGCCCTGTAGCTTCCAAAAATTCCGACCGTCTTGCAAATCTTGCACATAGCGAATTCCTCAAAGCTCGCTAAAGCATCTCAAAAACAGAGAGTGGTTAGTTGAAGAGTAACGACCCGGGGAGCCAATGATTTATAGGGGGCAATTTACAGCTAGCGTCCTAACTTCGTCCAGCTTGGGGAGCCGTCAGCTTAAGCGGTTTGATACTCATTGAGGCCTCCTCCCGAGCATACTCGAAAGGGTATGCTCGGGAGGGGGCCTCATAAGTGTTAGGCGACATTCTTTAGTACATATTTTCTCCAGGGAAATATGATTCCTTGAGCTCTTTGAACAGTTCTCTGACAAGCTCAATATCTTCGTCCGTGCATCCTTCAATCCTCTTGGAATCAATAATACATTCGTGTATCCCGCGTATATAATAAAGCGTTTCACTATATGAAAGTGTCTCATCACAGCAATCACAATGTATATCATATGGATGGGTTGTAAATATTCCTTGGACTAAGTTTTCAATTCGATCCCAGTCTTCTTTAGAAATATCAGCACTTGAACTTGAGATTTCTCCCGACATCTCCTTACGAAGATAAATCTTTCGTACGATTCTATCTCTTATCCTTTCAAAAAAGTAGCTACCTACTTCTATATTGACATAATCACCTGTACTTTTTTGTGAAATCGACCAAACGAAGACTAAACCGCCAATCGCCCCCCCTTCGAAAGGTGGCTTTTCCAGTACAATCCGCTCATCAGAACAAGACACTGTTATCATTAAGAGGAAAACCAATAATATGTTGGTGCTTTTCATGACTTGATCACCTCTTCAAATCGCCTATCTAGTATTATACTGCAGACTTCAGAATATGGCAATATTTCCGACAAAAAGTTTGAGCTTCATCTACCTTGGGATCGTAGTGGACGGCTTAGTAGAACCTGGGGAAAACCACTGGAAAGGTTCGCTAAACGTCCAGACCGGGGAGCCAAATTGATGACTGAGAACGTCTGGAGTTATTTGAGTTTGATGGAACGTAAGATGATCTTAAGCATGAAATGCATGGTATAATAGAAAAAGTCTAAGTGCAAATATGGCAAAGCGGACGAAATAAATAGAAGGCACAGGATAACACGGCACCAAGTCCGCCCACCGCACTCGCCGGCGAGAAGAGCGATGAGCCACCTGGTTTAAATATCACGTGGAACCCGAACGGTGAATCCGATCTTACCGGCTACGCCGTCTACAGGGGACCCGATGAGAGTTTCGTTCCCGCACCTCAAAATCTCATTGGCTCACCAACCGATCCGTTTTACTTTGATGCCGAATGGCAGTGGTATGAAATGTACTACTAAAAAGTGTCGGCCATTGATAGAAATGGAAACGAAAGTGATTGGGCACTTCTGGGCCCAGACGGCATTACAGGAAGCGGATCGCCGACCCTCATGCCGGCCACAACTTACCTGGCCCAGAACTACCCGAATCCGTTCAAACCGAGTACGACGATCGAGTACTCAATCAAGGAGCGTGCGCATGTTTCCCTCAAGATCTACAACGCGGCGGGTCAGTTGGTGAAGACCCTGGTGAGCGGGGAGCAGATCCCGAGAAGCGACGGCCACACGGTCCATTGGAACGGCCGGAGCAATTCGGGCAACCCTGTCCCCAGCGGTGTTTACTTCTATCGACTGGTGACAAAGGGCTTCACGCAAACCAAGAAGTTAATCGTGCTGAAGTAGGGGACGGATTTGAGTAGGCAGTCGCAGGTGAGGAAGCCCCATCACGCAGCGATCATGCGAGGACCATGAGCCGGGGGGCGATCAAGGCATGCCCATCAATTACCTCCCAGGCTTTACACGTTGAAGCAGCTCAGGGACATCGCAGAAAACTCAAAACCCGAACTGCATCTGGAAAAATCCGTGATCGTGAATCGAAAACTGTCCCCAGTCTTCGCTGTCCAAGTCTATTGATTCGATGATGCGCACCGCCTTGTCCGGTCCGAAGTGGTATTCGTAAGCGATGTAGAAACGGTGATCGCGGATATTCTCTCTGCTATGAGACAGGAAGGTAGACGTTCCTGTCCACTTGAGCTCCTCTTCGATAAACCAATCTCTGACGTTGTTGCTTCCCAACCGGAGCCGGAGGCGGTTGTCTTCATCGTCCCATATTTCTCTCCACAGACGGCTGTAAGCATTTGTCTCGAGATCGAGTATGTATTCGGAGTTATCCTCTTCGGGCTCGATTGGGAGGCGCTCGGCTTGCGCGACGCCGGTGAGAGACGCCAGAAGGGGTTTTGCCGAAAAAACTCCTGAGGGAAGTGCGGGCGGCAGCGAAGTCAGCTGAACACAAACCAAGACCGCACAGCGGAGACAACGCATGGGCTCATTTTCCTTCGTTCCACGATTTATGGATGCTGATTGCCCCTCGAGATTTTTTGATTATCACTGCTCGAACGGCAATTATCTAGAACAGGATACCTGTCGAGAATTTCAATTCGCGAGTGTGCACATCTGAGCTGGAAACAGGAGCTTGTTTGAGAGAATCCTTGATCAGGCTCGTCAGGCCGAAGGAATAATGGCCGGCAAAGAAAAGGTAGTAATTTTTTATTTTGAATTCGATTCCCAGGTTGCCAACCATACAGAGGTTCATGCGATTCGAAAAATCCAGTATATCCCACTCTTGAGGAAGGTCCGCTCCCGACAACCGAGCCGACAGTAAATAACCGGGTTCGCCTCCAACAGCCAGATAAAGGGAGGGCGCTCCGTACAGATAAAATTTGAATGACAGCGGAAGTGATACGTAATCGTAGTATAAATTGAACTCGCCCCCCTCGGGAACCTCCACGCTGCTGAAACCAATTCTATCGCCAAGTCTCGTATAGCGCACACCTGGTTGAAGCGAAAACCGATCATGGAGTGCGATATCTGCCAGCAAACCGAATGAGTACCGGAACGCGCCCTTTTCTTCGTTAATATCTCCCAATCCCAAAAAAGGCGCGCCGTTATCCGAATCGCCTGGATTTTTATACTTCATGAACGCATAGACCGCACCGATATCCACTCCGATGCGAACTCGCTTTCGCTTTTGGAATTCGATAATCCTGCTCAGCACTACATCTTTCTTGGTAAGCGTATTGGGATCAATCCGAACGCTCAATGCCTCATCATTATATCCCTGTTTTTTTATGTTCACGTCGTATTGTCCCACGGTAAGATATTCGATGCGTAACGGTGACAATCCCTTGTAATCGTTATCGAAATACACTTCGCATGCTTCCGGAATCGTTTGGAGTTCCAGCGATCCAAACATCTCTTTCTTGAGGTCGTCGTACATTTGTCCGAGTGTTGGCGGATAATAAACGGGATCAGGTTTCAGATCCGGGAATCGAAGCAGCGCTCTCCGAGCCGCCTCCATTGCCGCTTCTTTCTCCTCTTTCAGAAGCAGCGAAAAAATGAGTTCGTTATAAACCTGTTCGAGCACATCCTCAGGTGAAGAGTCATCTGTAATGATGTTATTCAAAATTTCGATCGCCTCGTCGTATTTACCCTGCGTGCGCAAGGATCTGATGTCTTCGATGCTGGGAAATGTTTGAGTGGCTTGTGCGAATACAATTGAAGGAACCAGGAGGGCGATCATCAAGAATAGATGGAGCTGATGTCTTTGCCTCGAGCTTCCTGCAGCGTTATTTAGTGTCAGTATCAATGAACTCCCACCTTTAAAAAGCTTCTGTAAGTCCAGCGGGTCCCAATGTCCTTCAAGCGCTAAAAAATAAACCCTGCCGATAGCAATATTTCACGAGTCCGCCGGTCGGGTATCGGTTGACCTTCCTTTACGAGGCCTCTGAGGCCGTGAGAATACCTCATATAAATGAATGCCGCATGATTGCCCATCGGGAATTCCACACCAAGGCCTCCATCAATGCTATAATTGATGGATTTCATGGAGCTCGTCTCATCCCGGTCGAACTCGGTCTCCGCGACATTTATTACCTCGCCGGTATCGAGCTGAACCGTTTCAACGATAGTCACCCCGCTTGCTTTTGCGGATATCAAGTAGCCAAACTCCGATCCAATGGTGAGAAACAGGCGGGGATTGTTGAGGAGCAACGCCTTGGTCTTGACCGGAACTGCCAGGTAATTGAGGGTTCTTGTAAAGTCGGTAAACGCCCGCTCGATATATTGAGGCTGGACCGGATCGGAGACCGGCGGCGCAGGCGAGAGTGTGGCTGGATCGACGCTGAACCGGGCGCTTTCCCCAAAACGAAGCCACCGTATTCCCGGCTGAAGGATGATCCTGGAGAGAATCCTGATATCAACAAATCCTCCCGCCGTGAAGTTAAAGATTCCATCGCGTCTTTCACCTGCACCAAGAGACGGCGCTTCGATAGAGTAATCGAAATTCGTAAAACTGCCTCCCAGCTCTACGCCCGGCCTGAGCATCCTTACCTGGCGGCTTCCCACTCTCTCGAGCGAAATCTCGACATTGACCGATTTACCGGGCTCGATTTGAATCAGATCCTTCTTTTTGTGATAGCCTTTCTTCTGAATAGTCACTTCGTATTCGCCGGACTTGACATACTTTCGATGAATCGGCGAATAATCATGAAAACCATCTCCGAACAGGACGTTGCAGGAATCAGGTCGGGTTGTGAGGATAACCGAGCCAAACAGGTCGTTTCTGAGCTTTTCATACAGATCGTTCAGCTGGGGCGGAAAATACGTGGGATCGGCGTTAAGTTCTGGAAAAATGAGCAGCGCCTCTTTTGCCTTTTCCTCGCATAAATTCGTATCGCCTTTGAGAAATATAGTGAAGATCATCTCGTTGTGGAGCTGCTTTTGAAGTTCGGCGGATTCGATACGTTCCTCGAAAAGTGCTTGGATCATGTCGAGCGCCTGATCGTATCTCCCCTCCGCCCGGAGGGAACGGGCTTCTTCTATTTTATTGCGAATGGTTTCATCTTGAGCTGCGCTCGAGATCGGCGGGCAAAAGAGGAGCAAAAGAACGCAAAGAACGATAATCGGACTTACGTTATCATGGCTCGAGCTGCGATTCCGGCGGATCATGGATCCAGACATTGTTCGAAGCCTTTGATGAAATGCCTCAACAACAGATTCAATGCAGGGATGTGTATCTAAAACTTGAAGCATACTGGAATGCCCGCGGACATTCAAGGGAATAGGAACGTGCCCGCAACGCGAACACAAGAGCTGCGTGATGAGGGTGACACATCATTGCGCCGAAAAGAGTGGGAAGGCTCCGCGGGGATTCCTCACCACGTTCCCCCTTCGCTCGGCTAGCCGCCTCCGGCGGCGGATCCTCGCTCGCCCCGCGTAGCGGTTCGTCACCCCGACGAAGCCTTCCTACTCGCTGCCGTGCAATCGTTCCCCACCCCGCCACTTTTCGGCCATAGAGTAGGGCGCCTAAAAGGCGCCCTACCATGCATCAACTATGCTAAATCGGGGCTAGCGATATTCTCACCGCGGCGCGGGACGCTATTTCAACAGCACCGCGCGTGCGGTCTGCGCGCCAAGACGCGTTTTCAACCGCACGAAATAAACGCCCGACGCAACCGTTTCACCCTGGTCGTTCTTCCCATTCCAGCGAAGATCATTGACGCCCGCATCGAAGTAGCGGTCACGCGCCAGCACGCGGATCCGCTCGCCGCTGACAGACCACACCTCGCCGGTTACTGCCAATCTCTCGGGGAGCGTGAACCGGATCGTGGTTTCCGGATTGAACGGATTGGGCACGATGGCCGTAATTTGGAACGGCGCTCGCGGCAATTCCGTGACAACCGCCGTACCCGTCGAGCACGTAGGGCAAGCGCGAGTGATGCTCGTGACAACAATGTCGTCGACGAACATTCCCGAAGACGTTCCAACGGCGTTATCCGTGCCAAGCTCCCAGAACAGCTTGACCTGCTCCCCGCCGAGACCCGGAAACTGAAGATGCACGTCATAGAGGCCGCCGGCCGTCACATCACCCGACCAGCAAGCGAGATCCTGAAGCGGATTGGAACCGGTACCGCTCATCCGAAGATGCTGCCAGGGATAGAACGGATCGAAAAGCGAGGCAAACGCGCCGGCAAGCTCCGTTTGGCTGCCGCCGATATTCACTTTGAGAAGCGCGCCGTCCCATGCCCTGCGATCATTGTAATTTTCCAGGTTGTGCGTGACTTGGAACACCACATCGAGCAGATCGCAATCTGCCGGAACATTGATCACCGGGCTCACCAGCCGGTTGTTGCTCCAGGAAGAGATGTCAGCACAAAACACGGCATTCGGAGGAGTTGAGGAAAACGTCGTCGATGTAACCCACGGATTAGCCGTGCCGGATACGGGCGTCCATGCCCATCCGGCAGGCAACGTGGGGGCGGTAACCGTATCAAAATTCTCCTCCAGGAGAAGAGTGGCATATTCAACTCCTGTCCATAACCTGAATGGGATGATCGCCTCTCCTGCTGACGACGTCAGGTTCAGCACGAAATCAATCGGATCTCCGCAGCTGAATGTGCTGTCGATCCAGACGATCAGCGAATCCACGTTGATGCTGGTTGCGCCGGCTCCCAGGAGATCGGCGAAGTCGGCGCTGCCATCTTTAATATCCACCAGCGCCGTTGTCGTGGAGAGAGTGCCGTGAATGCCGGTAATCGTCCCGCAGTCGGTGAATGAGTTGATGGTTATGTTGAGTTCGGCGAACTCCCTCGGTTCGAGCCAACCATTGGGTACATTGCAGCCTTTATCGTCGAACCCTACATCCATGATACCGATCGGTGCCGCATCCGGCACCACCTCGGAAATATCCACATAGCTATCCGGAGCATAAGTGAGATGCGACGGCTCATCCGTCTTCGCAAAGGATGCATACAGGAAGTCATCGATCGACACGCACTGAATGTAATCGCCGATGTTCGGTTGGCTGGTATCATTGCCGTATTCGGCGTGAAACGGCTTATCGGTGAGCGGGGCGGGGCACGCCCATGTGGCACCCTGATCAAAGGAGTGTGTATGAAACACATCGGTGAGATCGGACGTCCCCGTCCCGCTGATCTGATCGTACCAGATAACATCGACTCTCCCCGTATTCTGCTCGACGCTTACCCATGGGAAAAACTGCGCGCGGTCGTTTCCCGGATTCGAGTTGATCGCGGCCGGAGCGCTCCACGTGGCACCCGTGTCGGTGCTCATCACGAAGTAAATGTCGCTGAAATCAGGAGGGAGGTTCCGTGACGCATAAACGATATAGACATTCCCTGTTGCTCCGTCCACATCCATGGACGGGAACCCATGGATCCGATCCGAACCGTATGGGCTTTCGGGATCGACGTTACCGGTTGCGGCGTTCATGACCCCGCTCCAGGTCGCTCCGTTGTCGGAAGACCGGACAAACTTGATCGCACCGCTGCTTCGCCAGGCGATATACACCCGGTTGGAGTTCGGATCCGCGCGCGGAATCGATCCCTGCCCGCTGATATTGAACACTTGCGCTGGTGACCACGTGAGGCCGAAGTCGTCGCTGTACGTCACCCGCATCGTGGTGGTCGCCCCGAAGTTCGTCCAGCTGATGAAAATTCTGCCCGTCTCCGGATCGACTCCCATGAACTCTTTATCGCAAAAATCCGTCAGGCTGGTTGCCGATGTGACTTCGCGGGGCGTGCTCCACGTGGCTCCTCCATCGGTAGAGACATGAAGGCAGAGACTGCTCCGGCTTGAAAAAAAATAGAGCGATGAATAGAAGAAATACACGTCACTGCTCACGGGATCCGTCCACGTCTTTACATCGGGATCCCCATAAACTTGATCGGCCCCTGTAAGAAGCGGCAGCTGTCCCCCATCCGTCCATGTCATTCCGCCGTCGCTCGAGTACGCATAGCCGGACACGCTCACCGTGGCACCAAATCCCCGGATATCGTTGAATCCGACCACGACGTCACTGCCGTTGACCGCAATGGTGTTTTCGCTTTGAAAACCGGCGGCCGTCGGATCGTGAACGAGCCGGTCGTCGCCTTGCAGACCGAGAGGAGTGAAGGGAACGCGAAGGGGTCCATTGAATTTCTTTAGATAATCCTGATAGTCCGGTCTGGGGACATCCCCCCTAGCAATCGCTCCCATCGGTGAGATCTGAGGTTCTTGCGATGGGATTTTTTTATCGGACGAAAACGTATCCGCCGGCATCAGGGAAACGACAAGCAGAAGCACCAGCACGGTGAGTGCACTGAGTGACATTGCCGGCACATTCGAAAGCGCTGGGGATGACGGCCGGCAGCCCGAAGATGTATGCCTCTCAGGCCGGCGGCGCGAAGCCTTGTTCCGTCGAGGCTCCCCCGGACCGTGGTTGGTATTTCGCACAAAGGGAATCCTTTTGTTGCTGCGCACGTGCCTTCCTCCTTGATCGCGTTATGGTGGGCGCTAAAAAATCATTATACCAGAAGAGCATCTGAAAGTAAAGCAATATTATTGACTTAGCGCGATGCTGGCGATATAACTGTTTGCAGTTCTTATAGAAAAAGGGCGCCTAAACAGGCGCCCTCGTTTCTATGAATCGACCCGCGGGGTTCTTTAGGGAGACGGAACCGCATCAGCCACAACCAGGCAGGCGTTTCCGTACAGCTGCCTTACGTTCAGGTAAGCCGGATCCTCGAAATGTCTCGGCGGGAAGATGGTGATGCCGATCACATTTTCGTTTGCATTGATCGCAATAAGGTTGTTACCAATCGTATCCGTCGCTAGCAAATCCGCCCCTGATCTAAGAGGAGGATTGGAATAATTCGAATTCCACCAATAGTTAAAGTTATGCACATCCGTTCCATTGAAAATGGGATGGAGCGGAACGTCGAGAGAGTTCACGTCGAGTATCCCGCTGTGAGGCGTCTCCACGCTCACATTCGCGAATGGGGAGTAACCTTGCGTCATGATCCTGCCTGCCAAATGTGCATCGGGCACGTCCGTCTTGAAGGAGTACGTCGAAATGACAACGCCTCCTCCGGCATCAACATAATTTGCCAGCACATCTCCCGTTGCTGTGCTATCCGAGAATGCTGAATTGCTCCACACGAGCACCGCATCATATTGGTTGAGCACACTCAGCGGAGGCACTGAGTCTGTTGCCTGGATATAATGCACTTCGGATCCAATGGGAAGGACGCCGCTTGCGATCACTTCGAGCGCCATGTTCTCCAAGCGGGGCTCGCTGCCCTCAGCGCCAAGGAGCAGCAACTTGATCGGTTGTGGATTTCCGGAACCTCCGGCGGGGCCGGCTGGCCCTGCAGGTCCGTCTTCACCGCACCCCACGAGAAAAAGTACGGTTAGAAGACTATAAAATAAATATGTTCTGTATCGTTTCACTCCATCTCCTTTCGCGTGAGGAATTGCTCTCCGCCGCGATTCGAAAATGTTTCAGCTCCAGCTAGAACGCCACCGCATTTGCCACGATCATGCAGGCGTTTCCGTACAGCTGGCGTACATTTTGGTAAGCCGGATCCTCGAAATGTCTCGGCGGGTAGATGGTGATGCCGATGACATTTTCGTTTGCATTGATTGCAACGAGGTTGTTTCCAATCGTATCCTTTGCAAGCAAATCCGCCCCCGCCGTAAGAGGAGGATTGGAATAATTCAAATTCCACCAATAGGTGAAGTTATGCACATCCGTTCCATTGAAAATGGGATGGAGCGGAACATCGAGAGAGTTTACATCTAGCACCCCGCTGTGAGGCGTCTCCACGCTCACATTCGCGAATGGGGAATAACCCGGCGTCATGATTCTGCCTGCTAAATGTGCATCGGGCGCGTCTGTCTTGAAGGAGTAGGTCGAAATGACCACACCACCTCCGGCATCGACATAATTTGCCAGCACGTTTCCAGTTGCCGCGCTATCCGAGAATGCCGAATTGCTCCAAACGAGCACCGCATCATACTGCCGTAGCACACTCAGGGGAGGCACCGAATCCGTTGCCTGGATATAATGCACTTCGGACCCGATGGGAAGCACGCCGCTCGCAATAACTTCGAGCGCCGTGTTCGACAAACGGGATACGCTGCCCTCAGAGCCAAGAAGCAACAACTTGATCGGCTGCGGATTTCCGGAACCGCCTGCAGGACCGGCTGGCCCTGCAGGTCCGTCTTCACCGCACCCCACGAGAAAAAGTACGATTAGAAGACTATAAAACAAATATGTTCTGTATCGTTTCACGCCATCTCCTTTCACGCAATGAAAAGAATTCAGGCTCGCGTTGACTGAATATTTCTTACTGTCCCACTGCTCCTCCTGCGATCAAGCACGCGTTTGCGAAGAGCTGCATCGACTCTGGGTATGACGTCATGCCATTCCAGAACTGATAAGGCACATACATCACGATACCAACGACATCTTCGTTTGCATTGATCGCAATAAGATTGTTCCCAAGCTCATCCGTCGCCAACAACTCCGCTCCCGTAGTGAGGGGGGGATTGGTGTAGTTAGGATTTTGCCAATAGGTCAAATTGGCGACGTCAACTCCGTTGAAGATCGGATGCAGAGGAAGGGCAAGCGAGCTGACATCGATCGTTCCGCTAGGCGTGATCCCAGTCTGTCCGTTGCCAAATGGACTATACCCTTGTGTCATAATCCGCCCTTCGATCTGATACATCGTATTAAATGAATACGTTGAAATAACGACACCACCGCCTGCATCGACGTAATCCGCCATCACATTGCCTATATCAACTGGATCAGCAGTAAACACCCAGTTTCCCCAACAGGCAACCACATCATACTGCTGAAGCGTACTCAAAGCAGGTACCGCGTTCGTGATGTCGATGTAATTCACCTCGGTTCCGATGGGGAACACTCCCGATGATATGCAGCGCAGGGCCGTTTGCTCCAGCACAGCTGGGGCACCGCTTTCTGCACCGGCAAGAAGCAGCTTGATCGGCCGCGGAGATCCGGGATTTCCGGATGGTCCTGTTACTCCTTGCGGGCCGTCTTCACCGCCGCAGCCTACAAACACAAAAACAAGTAGCAAGCAGCTTAATAGCCACAGAGAACGTTTCACGCCAACTCCTTTCGTTAGGCCAGTAGAGTCACGTGCATTTTGGGTGAGTTTCCTCAGAGGCAAAAAAATTGTCAACAAATATTGCTTTTAAAATCAAATGCAAAGAATCGTCCAATAGAGAAGAAAAAAGCGCCTTGTCGCCCGGTCAGAGCGGCAAGGCGCTCGAGGGTTGGGTTTGCCCTCCCTTGTGGCCGCAGCCTCGTATCTTTTATTGGTTATAGAGAGCTTTGATTTTCCCCCAGCTCGTCACATCCGTCGACACGGTTGCGCAGATGAGCGACACCATTCCGACTCCTGGTATTATAGCATTGTCAGGCCACCGTATGGCTGTCAGCCCACCTGTGTGCGGATTCACATTGACGAGAATGGGAATGTCCTGTGTGCCGCACGTGGTGCAATTCCATGCAAATACTATTTTCACAAGCTTCAGCGAAGTGAACGCATTTTGCGGATACTGCCATGCTTGTGCGATGCCGTCACGTGTATTTCCGATGGTGAGGTCCGACGTAGGGACTTCAGAGAGCCAGATCATCTGCGGGGGATAATCGACCTTGTACTCGACCGCACTCAACCACATGTCGAAATTCTTTGCGTAAACGTACGCGGAGTCGATCATACTTGGAATCGGCGGGCAATCTTTGCTTCCGACAGAGCCCCACGGATCGAAGTAGAGCATCACATTGCCTTGGGCGCCGGCCGACGCGATCCAAAGACCAACGAGTGAAATAGCGAGAACGATAGCAGCTGTACGCTTCATAGAGGTACCTCCCTTAGGCGAGCCGTTCATTGCAATGAAACTCCAGCAATTCCTCTAATTGAATGGATGTACGAATCGATGCCGAGCGATGCAATTAGCAGGCCGATCGACCTGGCGTCCTGCATTATCGGCTTAATCTATTAGTGATAAAGGAGATGCCGATTTCGGAATGAGCGAGTCCGGCGGTGGGTCCTGCCGGCCGGCGGGCGGTATCGTTCCGATATGCAAGGCGGGGAATCGCCTATTGGACAGCTCCGGCAGCACCTCCTGTATCGGGTGCGATCCTGAGGCTTCGAGCACAAAAGCAAAACGCCCGCGCGGGGCCTCTCACGCGCGGGCGTCCATCGTTTCCGAACGCCTCGAGTGATCGATGAGCGTGGTGCGAGCGTTGGAAACGGCCGCACACATCCTCCCTGCTCTCAGTTTATTTTCGCATCAAACCTGCCTCGCGGGGCAACAACTCCGGCGGCACCATATAAAGAGGGCGGCCCTTGCTGCGGGCCAGCGCTTGAAGGTACAGCCATTCGTAGTTGTCAGCATAGTCCTCGTCCGGATTTCCCGGCAACAGTTCTTTTTCGCTCGAAGAACCGCCGAACGGAAGCAACCGGCGCGGCTTTAGAAAACTCAGATTGATAAGGGGCGCCTTCGGATACTCGACCACATCCACGATATCATCCGGTTTTATACCGGCTGCCTCTTTTGCAAGGCGAACGGCGAGATCGAGCCCCCCGATGCGGTCAACCAGACCGTTTGCCTTTCCCGCAGCACCCGTCCATACACGGCCCTGGCCGATCTCATGCACCTGTTCCCTGTCCATTTTTCTCCCCTTCGCCACTTTGTCAAGAAAATCATCGTATAGATCGAGCAGCAGGCGTTTCGCTTTGTCGCGCTCCTCTTCGGTGAGGTTCCGGTCGGGGATGCCCACGCCGAGCAGCGGCACCACTATGCCAAACCCGAGATCGGCATGCTTCCCGACTTTTACGTGATCCGAAGTAAGGCCGAGCTTCTCACCGATCCCATCGTTCCAGACCCACCCGCCGATCACGCCGATCGAACCGGTGATCGTTGTGGGAAGGGCGAGGATCTCCGTCCCATACATCGAAATCCAGTACCCGCCGGAGCCGGCAACATCGCCCTGGCTCACAATGACGGGTTTTTTCTCCGCGCATTTCCGCAGCGCTTCCGCCACGATATCCGAAGCCAGCGCGTCCCCGCCCGGCGAATCGACGCGGAACACCACGGCTTTTACGCGCCGGTCCTTCTTGACGCGATCGAAAATTTTACCGAGCGAGCGGGCACGGATTCCTTCATCCATCGCGCATACACCCAATCCATAGACGAGCGCTATCTGTGAATTCTCCCCCCAAAGCGTCGATGGAATCGCGAAGCGCTCGAGCTTCGAGGGAGATATGTAGCGCTTTTTCGATCCTTCGAGTTCTTCGACGACGTCTTTCACATCTTCCCAGCGACCGATCTCATCCACCAGACCTTCGGAAAGCGCTTTATCGGCTAAGAATATTCCCTCTTCGTTGATCCACCGGTCGAACTCCTGTGCGCTGACGCCACGTTCCGCCATCGCACTTTTTTTGATCTCATCGTAGTAGCCTTCGATTAGCGCGAGACGCTGCTCCCTTTCCGGTTCGGACATCTTATCGCGCGAGAGTACCTCAAAAGCGGACTTGTACTTGAAAAACCGCCACTCGTCCACGCCCAGTCCGAGCTTTTCGAGAAGGTTGACGAGGAACGTACGTCCCATCACGTACCCGGGAAGGATCATCGTGCCGAGAGGGTCCATTACGATTTTATCGGCCACGGAAGCGATGTGGTAGTGCGTCATTCCCACTTCGTCGACATAAACGACAACGCGTTTGCCCTCCTTTTTCAGTTCCTTGAGCTTGTCTCTGATCTCCCACGCTTTGCCCTTGGAGATCATCGCACCGGAGAGGTTTAGCGCTACACCTTTGACCCGGGGATCCTCTCTTGCCGCGTCGAGTGCCGCGAGGATGCTGCTCAAAGTGTGGGTTTCCTCGTCGAAGAACCGGTATTTCCGGTGCTTGACGCTGCCTGTGAGCTGGAGGTGGAGATATGACCGATCCTTTGCGAGATAAGCGTTGTAGATGTTCGGCTCTCGATAACCGATCCGGATACCATAAAGCGTCCTGTCGAGATCGCCATTCTTGTCGATCCGCGGAGAGGCGGAGGCACTCAGGCGTCCAAAGCTAAACCCAACCGAGATCGCATAGCTTTCGTCTTCGAAATACCGACCCGTGATCTGGAGACCGGGCAGCGGTTCCACCATCGCGCCCACGCTCCACGGGGAGTCCTCGAACCGGATGCCATTTTGAAATTCGGCATCGGCAAACACGGTGACATGCAGGTCTCCCAAAGGCCGGACCGCCACATCGACGAGGCCTGAGCGCGCATCGGTTTGCGTCGAAAAGGCGCCCACGAGCCCGAGCGATGCATACCGCCCGAACCGGCGAATGGCCCCCGTCTGGATGATGCGGGACCTGCCGGCGAGATCCTCATCTCCTCCGGACCAGCCGAAGCCCAGGCCAACGGAGCTGCTCTTGTTTCCAAGGGCAAGGGCCAGGCGGTAATCGGTGACGCTCGCCGGGCCGCCGGTGAGCGGATGGGTGAATCTCGTATGGATGGTGCCGAATCCGAGATGAGGTGCACCGAGGAAGAGCCCCCACTTGGGAATGGAACGAAGCGTCGCTGCCTCATCCGACCAGTAAAACTGGATTTCTCCATCGGGAAGCATGCGGTACACGGCCGGGTTGGCAAATGCGCCCACGCTTGTGGCCCGAGCGCCGGGGCTCGTGAGGTTGAAATCGAGGTGAGAATAATAAGAGGGGATCAGATCATCCGCACTCGCTGGGTTCTGGTATCCGGCACCGCATATAATGAGGACGGTCACC
Organism: Candidatus Latescibacterota bacterium; assembly: GCA_011772205.1. Lineage (GTDB taxonomy): Bacteria > Krumholzibacteriota > Krumholzibacteriia > WVZY01 > WVZY01 > WVZY01. The sequence continues at coordinate 46,271 of WVZY01000017.1, read as the reverse complement.
AAAAGGCCGAGCCACAAGGACCGGTTCATCGACGGACCTCCTTTGGATGGACGCTGCTCATGTCACCTTGCGCATGAGATCGTTTGGAATCGTATGATTGAGAGATTTCATGAGATTCGTATGACAGCCAGGGGATACGGCAACTATACGCGGGGAGTCAAACGATGTTCCAGGGAAATGTTGGTGAAGAATCTTTAGCGGGTTTGTTCTGGATTTCCCAAAACAAGATGTCCTTAGCTGATGGTGTCGATGGGGAGGATCCTCAAGGTTACGGTGCGCTTATGCCCGGCGGACCCACACGATGAGTGAATGCGGGATCGATGTGACCATCTCACCGGCCTGAGCGGTTCGTACCGGACCTGGTTGAACCGAAGGCGCTGTATCCAGCACTGCGTGCCACGGATCGGAAGGGCTCGAGTCGGGGATTTGGAATGTGGCTTCGATCTCTGTGGGATTGAACATGACGAGCATATCGTCTACCGACGTTGTTTCGCCGCTGTTCGCCTTTTCTTCGAAACGAGCCGAGATCAGGACTTGGAGCGGTTGTGGATCGGAATTCTCCAGGCCCGCCGTCTGGATTTCGCTGCCGCCCGCGTCGTACCACACGTGAGTCAACGGCTCCTTGGCACCCGAGCCGCCCGGATGAGGCCACGCTCTCTGGTTGGTTATGGCGTGTTGCTTCCGAAGACGCGTCAAAAACGAGACGAACTCGAGTAGCTCTTGGTCGGCGCCTTCCCAGTCGAACCAGGACATCTCGTTGTCCTGGCAATAGGCGTTGTTGTTGCCACGCTGAGTCCTTCCCAGTTCATCGCCGCCGAGAAGCATCGGCACACCATGCGAGAGGAGCAGCGTTGCGAGGAAGTTCCGTTTCTGGCGGGCGCGGAGGGCGTTGATATCGGCATCGTCCGACGGTCCTTCCACTCCGCAGTTCCACGAGCGGTTGTCGTCGTGACCGTCGCTGTTTCCCTCGCCGTTAGCCTCGTTGTGCTTCGTCTCGTACGATACGAGGTCATGCAGCGTAAATCCGTCATGGCAGGTAACCATATTCACACTGACCTGTGGCGGTTTCTCTCCCGTTGCAAAAATGTCCGGGCTCCCGGCAAAACGCATCGCGAATCGGCCTGCCGCACCACCGCGCCCGCCCCAGAAGTCCCGGATATCGTCGCGGTATTTGTCGTTCCACTCCGACCACTCCGCGGGAAACCGGCCCAGCTGGTAGCCATCGTCCCTGAGATCCCACGGCTCGGCGATGAGCTTGACACGGCTCAACGCCGGATCCCGGCGAACGGCGGTGAAAAACGCATTCTCGAAATCGATGGCGTCCCCCTCGCGTGCCAGTACGGGAGCGAGATCGAACCGGAAGCCGTCGACTTGCATCTCGGTCGCCCAGTAGCGAAGGGAATCGAGGATCAACTGCCGCACCTGAGTGTGATCGGTTCTCAGCGTGTTCCGGGTACCGGTATAGTCGATGTGCTCGATACGATTGCCGGGCTTCAGCCGGTAGTACGTGCTGTTGTCGAGGCCCTTGAACCCGAGGATTGGACCGTTTGACCCTCCCTCCGCGGTATGATTGAATACGACGTCCATGATGACCTCGATTCCCACCGCATGGAATGAGCGGATCATCTCTTTGAACTCGTTCACAGCACCTCCGGGGCTCTGGTCGCTGGCGTACTCGTTGTGCGGTGCAAATAGACAAATGGGATCGTAACCCCAGTAGTTGCGAAGACCCAGATCGGCGAGGCGACGCCGATGAACGAACTGTTGGATAGGGAGCAGTTCCACCGCGGTCACACCCAGCCGCATGAGATGTTCGATGGACGCGGGGTGGGCCAACGCCGCATAGGTCCCGCGCAGCTCGGGCGGTATCTCGGGATGCCGGATGGTGAAGCCCTTGACGTGCACTTCATAAATGACCGTGTCCTCGAGCCGCATTCTCAAGGGCGCCCCATTCTGCCAGTCGAAGACTGTATCAACGACAACGGACTTCGGCACGAACGGCGCCGTGTCTTCGTTGTTCACCGGAGACGCCGGATTTTCGGGATCCAATGGGAAGAGAGAATCGTCCCACGTCACACTCCCATCGACAGCCTTGCCGTACGGATCGAGTAGGAGTTTCTGTGGATTGCACAGGTGGCCCTCCGCGGGATCCCACGGACCGTGGACCCGGAAACCATACCGCTGCCCGGGGGCGATCGATTCGAAGTAACCGTGCCAGACGGATCCGTGTTGTCCGGGGAGTTCGAACCGCCGCTCATTGTGGTTATCGTCGAAAAAGCACACTTCGACCTTTTGAGCGATCGATGAGAAGACGGAGAAGTTGGTGCCTCCTCCGTCGTATGCGCTCCCTAACGGATAAGGACGTCCCCTGGATATCTTCATAGGCATCCGCCCATCAGGCTCTCCCGTAGATCTGCGTAAGCCTGGCCAGGTGTTCGGCCAAGCCCGGTGTCGCTTGCTCCATTTTCATCCGCCACTCCCAGTTGCCCTCCGCCACGGCGGGACGGTTCATGCGTGCCTCACTGCCGAGACCCAGAACATCCTGCATGGGAACGACGACAAGCCTGCAGACCGACATCATAGCGAGCCGGATCAGATCGGAGTGAACCTCCGAGGCGCCGGGCATATGGCCCAGATAATCGGCCAACCGCTGTTTTTGTTCCTCTGTCGCTTCGTTCTCGAACCAGCCCCGCATCGTGTTGTTGTCGTGCGTTCCGGTAAAAAGAACCGAGTTGCGTACATGGTTGTGCGCCGAGTACGGATTGGAAGCGGTGTCGCCGTCGAACGCAAAGAGGATCACCTTCATCCCGGGAAAGCCAAAGGTGTGCATCAACTCACGGACGTCAGGTGTGATCGTACCGAGATCCTCTGCAATGAGCGGCGGGAACGGGTAGTATCTGAGCAGTGTCCGGAAGATGTTCTCTCCGGGACTTTTCACCCATTTCCCGTCGACGGCGTTCGCGTGGTCCCCGGGAACCTCCCAGTACGCTGCGAAACCCCTGAAGTGATCGATCCGGACCATGTCGAACAACTCGAGGTTCCGTCCGAAGCGGGAAATCCACCAGGCGTAACCGGTCTCCGTGTGCTCGGGCCAATCGTACACCGGGTTGCCCCACAGCTGTCCGGTGTCACTGAAGGCATCGGGTGGAACACCGGCGACGAACTCCCGGCGCTTCGATTCATCCAGCTTGAAAAGATCCGCGTGGCTCCACACATCCGCGCTCTCGTATCCGACGTAGAAGGGAAGATCGCCGATCATCCGTACGCCCCGCTCATTCGCGTAACGCTTGAGACGAAACCATTGTTTGTTAAATATATACTGGCAGAACTTCGTGCGCTCGACCAAATCCCGGAGCTCCACGACGAGGCGGTCGATCTCGTCCCGGTGCCCGTCCCGAAGCGGGGGCGGCCAGTTCGCCCAGCTCGTTTGCGGAAACCGCTCGGCCAGCGCCGTGAAAACCGCAAAATCTTTTAGCCAGTGCGAGTTGCGTTCGCAAAACGCCTCGAAATCGTGCGACGGCCCTGCGGTACTGAAACGCCGGTAGGCAATGTCGAGAAGCCTTCTTTTCTCGGTAACAGCTCGAGGATAATCGACCCTATCCTCGGGAAAATGGGGAGTATCATGGAGATCTTCCCGGGCCAATAGACCCTCATCGAGAAGCCCGGAAGGGCTTATGAAAAGGGGATTTCCGGCAAACACGGACGTGGCCTGATACGGAGAGTGGTGGTTTTCCGGCGTGACCGGATTGACTGGAAGGACGAGCCAGAAGCCCTGTTTCGCGTCCTTGAGGAAATCGACCCACCGGTAAGCTTCCGGCCCGAGATCCCCGATGCCATAAGCGGAGGGCAGCGAGGAAATGTGCAATAATATGCCATTGGCTCGCAATCGTAGCATATTTACGTGCATTGAAATTGGTCAGTGCGTTGCGCGTTCTACGGTACCCAGCAATTCCTCGGCCAATCGGGTTCGCTCGTACAACTTGGGGATCCAATAGTCGCCCCAAAACAGGAAACAGCTCGTTTCACTCTCGAGAACGATTCGGCGGATCCGGCTCATCGTGTCCCGTACGTTCTCCGGGACGCGTCCCCGGGCGAGCGCCCAGTACCGGCGGCTGACATCGAATATCTTGCCGATCGCCTCGCGTTGCTTGTCCGAGCCCGCCCACTGCGAGAAATCGTACCCCGACGTGTCGGCCACGTTCCACGCCCCGGTTTGGACGTGCGCCTCGGTCTGGGGAGGATGGTATTCGAGGAAATCGGAGAGGAGAACAGGAGAGATCAGCGAGTCACCCGACCTGACCCGTTCGACAAACGGCGTAAAGAAGTGACCGAAGAATCCGGCCTCCTCCGCCATCTGACGGAACCAGCCCCCGTTTTCACCATCGGACCACGTTGTGACGAGATGCGGCGCCGCGTTGTCCGGGCGTGTCTCGACCTTGTTCGAAACTTCGTCCGAAAACCACTCGGCGTTCATACCGCTCTCCTGAGCGTTCGATATGTCCCGGTCTCGGGGGACCACGACGATCCGGGCATCGGCGTGACGCGCGATGTAGGGCTGGAAGGGATTGGGTGCGGCCGCTCCGTCTTTTGGCTGGACGTGGACACTGTCCACCACGACGTATTCGTAACCCGTCTTTGCCAAGGCGGGAATCATCTCCATATCGAAGGCCATCTCGGACGGCCAGAATCCCCGGGGTTCGCGTCCGAACATCTCCGCTGCGATCTGTTTTCCGGATATCAGGTGATCATCCCAATCCTCGCGAGGAATGAGCGGAAAGATCGGATGATAGTATCCCATTCCAATGATTTCAATGTTATCAGACTCTTTGTAGCTCTCGATCATCGCGGGAATGTCCACGAAATGCCGGTACCTATCGATGTTCTCCGGCGAGCGGAACTGTTCGAGAAGAATCCCCGAAAATCCGACGTGGATCCGGGCCACATCCCGGAATTTGCGGGCGTATCGGGGAACCCTTTCGTAACACCGGATGATCTGCTGGGCTTCCCATTCGTTTTCCTCGATAAGCAACCCGAGGTTGTCCGGCGGCTGGTGCATGTGAAGCCCCAGTGCGTGACGGATCGCTGTTCCCTGCGCACCTGGATTGTCCTGTCTGATAGTGTTCATGTACGATCTCCAATGGTTACCAGTTTTCTGTCCGGAGAGGAGACTCCGTGAGGCAGAATGTCGACGTCGTTCCTCCGGCGGCGGACACGTAGCAGTTCTTGACATACTCGGTCACCATGCGGTGACTGCTGAAACGCCACGCCAATGTTCTCATTGCATTTTTCTGACGCTGGATCCACGCGCGGGGAACGTCGTCTTCGTCACGGCCGTAGAACATGGGGACGACTTCTCGTTCGAGCGTGTCGTACAGCGAATCGAGATCTCGTTGATCCTGCACGTGCGGTTCCTTATGCTCTCCCCCGTCACCGATGACGAAGCCGTTCGTCCCATCGTACGCTTCCGCCCACCATCCATCGAGAACGGAGAAATTGAGCGCGCCGTTCAGAACTGCTTTCATTCCGCTGGTTCCGCACGCCTCGAGAGGACGCCTCGGAGTGTTGAGCCAAAGGTCGACGCCCTGCACGAGCTGCCGGGTCACGTTGATGTCGTAATCCTCGATAAACACGATCCTCCCCGCAAAACGCGGATCCCGCGCCACGGTAAAGATCCGCTGAATGAGTTTCTTTCCTTCTTCATCACGCGGATGCGCCTTGCCGGCGAAGATCACCTGGACCTGTTTGCCGGGATTATTGATCACCTTGTCGAGCCGGTCCGGATCGCGAAGCAACAGATCCGCCCGTTTGTAAGGGGTGAACCGCCGAGCGACTCCGATGGTCAAAGCGGTCTCGTAGAGAAACGGAGTGTTGGGATCCTGGGTGGGGTCGGGCTCGCCCCGGGCCGTACGCTGCCAGCGGACCCGATCCCGGGCGAAATCGACGAGGTGGCTCCGGAGGATTTCATTGATCTCCCACAGTTCCTCATCGTTCATGTCATCGATCGACTCCCACGTTTTGGGATCGTGCATTTGTTCCTGCCAGTCTTCCCCCAACCACCGTCGGTACAAACGATCCATGTCGGGGGCAAGCCACGTTCCGACGTGGATGCCGTTGGTGATGTGCCCGATCGGGATCTCGTCCTGTGATTTGTTCGGCCAGATTGAACCCCACATCGCTTTGCTGACCCGCCGGTGGAGATTGGATACGGCGTTTCTCGACCTCGACATCTTCAGACCGAGAACCGTCATGCAAAACGATTCATTCTCATCGTCGGGTTTTGTCCGGCCGAGTGCCATAAACTCCTTCGGCAAAAGACCGATCTGTTTCCTGAACGGCCCAAGAGTCTCCTCGATCAACCCGGCGTCGAAACGATCGTGCCCGGCAGGGACCGGCGTATGGGTCGTGAAGACGCTCATACCGGCCGCCGTCTCGCGGATGTTGTCGAACGACTCACCGTTGCGTTCCATCAGCGACCGGGCGAGTTCGAGCAGGGCAAAGGCACTGTGACCCTCGTTGAGATGGACCACACCAGGCCGGATCCCCATCAAATGCAGCGCCCGCAGACCCCCGATCCCAAGCACGTACTCCTGGCGGACACGAACCCGTTGATCACCGCCGTAGAGCTGCGCGGTCAATCCCCTGTTGACCTCCGAGTTATCTTCGACGTTCGTATCGAGCAGCACCAATTGGCATCTGCCCACTTTGGCCGTCCAGGCTCGAACGTGTATCGCGTCATCCGCCGTCTTCAGGACGATCCGGAGCGGCTTGCCATCGCGGTCGGCAGCCGCCACGAGGGGGAGGCGTTTGATATCGGCGTCGAAATAGTGTTCCTGCTGCCACCCGTTGATGTCGAGGCATTGACTGAAGTAGCCCTTGGCGTACAACAGGCCGACACCGGTGAGCGGCACGTCGAGATCGGACGCAGCCTTGATATGGTCACCGGACAACACTCCAAGACCGCCGGAGTAAATCGGCAGCGATTCGTGAAGACCGAATTCAGCTGAAAAATAGGCCACCGGCCGGATGCGAAGCGACCGGACGTACTGGCGCCCCCACGTATCCTCCTTTTCCAGATAATCACGCAACGTGTAGTACGCGCGGGTAATGCGGGACTTGAGAGCCATGATATTCGTTCTCTCTTCGAGGTACTCATCGGACAGCCGGTCGAGGAATGCAACCGGGTTGCGGCTCAGATCCCGCCACAAGTCGGGATTGAGATCCTGGAATATCTGGTAGACTTCAGAATGCCACGTCCAGTAGAGATTGCACGCCAGCTCATTGAGTCTATCCCGAATTTCCACAGCGCTCTCCTCTCGGTGATTCAAGCCCATTGCAAAACTCTCCCGGGGCCGGAGCCATTTGCGCCGGGCGAAACGGCACGCACGGGCCTTCTTTTGGGCGATCGTCCTTCACGAACGTCACATGTTCCACCAGTTCAAGTCGATATCCGCAAACACCACGTCGTGGAGTTCCGCATCGCGAATTTCGAATTTTTCCAGGTCGGTGAGACGATCCAGGCCATCAGGAGCCGACGCGATTTTCTCGGCGACATCGGTGAGACATTCGAACCGCCCGACGTGTTGTACGAAGCGTTTGATCCCGTAATCGACTGCTTGGTTGCGGGCGATGACGAACGGCCAGTCGCTTGCTTGCAGCAGAAGAAGTTCACGGGCCGCCTTTTCCAGGATATCCCGGAGTTCCGGACGATTCCGCCACGGCAGATTGTAGGTCAGCTTCCCGAAGTGCGTTTCGCAGCGGTATTCCACATCCCACATCCAGTTGACCCTGTCGTTCACCCAAACCCGATGATCTCCTCCATCTCCCCAAGAGCCCTCGGGAAGCGCCACCGCCTTGTCCGGCGGATGATTTTCGAGATACTCGGATGGGGTGCATAGATCTACATCCGGGTCCGCATTGAGCGATAGCAGAACGTCCCGGAGAAACTGCGGTCCCTCGAACCACCAGTGCCCGAAGAGTTCCGCATCGAAAGACGCGACGACGACACCGTACCTTCCGGTTTGGTTGTGATAGTCATGGAGCCTTTGTTTGACCCGACCGCAGAAATGAGACACATGCTCGTATATTTTTCCGGGGACATCATCCGGATAGTAGGGTTCCTTGGCGCCGAGATCCAGTTTCGATCCGGTGATTTTCCAGTACCGCAAGCCGCGGCGCTCACCGAATTTCTTGTGAAACTCGAGATAGACACCGTCGGCGGGGTATCCGATATCGCCGGACCAGACCTGTTCGCAGATCTCCGGATCACGGGCGAACGCCGTCACACGTCCAGGCATCGATCCGTCGCTCGTCACCCGCACGGGTTCTTGAACCGACCGCCATCCGCGGTTTGGATACTTGACCGCCTCTTCCCAATCCACCTTCTGCCATCCGGCATTGTCCACCCATTCACTCCGGCAGTGTTCGATGAGCTGATTTTCGACGAAAAAGTAACTCAGCCCTTCTCGCTCCAAGAATTGTTCGGAGCCCATGCGGTTGCGGGTGTAACCCCAGGGAATCGGCGCATACCACGGGCCGGGTGGACGGTAGGCGCACTCGGGTAACCAGACACCCTCGGGTTTGAAGCCCAGAATGCGTGCCGACGTCGCCACTCCGCCGCGAAACTGGGCGAAGACCGACGAGTCTTCGTAAAGCAGGGGAAGGTACGCGTGGGTGGCGCTCGACGTGAGGATTTCAACGAAGCCCCGACGCGCGAGAGCGGCGAACGCGGCGGGGATGTTGCCCCCGATCTCCGAGAATCGCTTCGCAAGGTTTTCGTAGAAATCCTCCCACCTGGCGGCCAGATGGGCAAAATGAAGATTGTTCGTGTTCTCGAACTCTCTTCGGTCCGACACGGCGCGTTCGTGACGTTCGATGAGGTATCTTTCGAAGCCACGCTCGAAATCATCGTGAATGAACTGCTCGAGAAGGACCGGCGTCAGGCCGATGGTGAGTTTCGGGTTGCCATTTAGGAAATCGCACTCCTGAATCGCGGACAAAAGAGGCAGATAGGTCTCCGCAGCCGCCTCGTACAACCAGTCTTCGCCGTGGGGCCACGTACCATGACGCAGGACATACGGAAGATGCCCGTGCAAAACCAGACAGAAACTCCCCACACTCACAGGTACTCGTCTTCTCTGTTTTGATGCTGATTGTTTTTGATTACCCCAACCGCCGCTGAACCCGGATCCGATCGGACGACCGACGATCACGCCTCAGGCCGCGGCCTTTTCACCTTTTCCCGGAACGCGTACCGCCTGCGGGACCACCCGTTCGAAAGGCACGATGCCGTACGCATTGAGCATTTGGCCCGCGATCACGTCCCATGTGAAATGTTCGAGCACCGTTCGGCGCCCGTTCTCGCCCATCCATCGAGCCCGATGGAAATCGGCGAATAGCGTCCCCAGTCCCCACGCGATCGATTCGGGGTGTGGAGAGATTCTCAAACCGTTGAATTCGTGCAGCACGAATTCCGCCGGTCCGCCCCTATCCGTTGCGACCACCGGTTTCCCCGCGCTCCAAGCCTCGAGAATCACGATCCCGAACGGTTCGTTTCGGCTGGGCACGCATACGCCGTCGCTGAGCTTGAATATCTCGACGATTTCATCGCTGTTTCGGTAGCCCAGAAACCGGCAGGCCGGTCCAGCTCCGATCTGCCATGCCCGGCGTTCCAGCTCGTTTCTCATCCCCCCGTCTCCGGCGAAGACGAACTTGGCGTTCGAATAGTAGCGAAGCACGGGTGGGATCGCTTCCACCATGAGATCGGGACCTTTTTGCCATTCGAGCCGTCCGCAGAATAGGATGGTCGGATCCATGGGACCGATGCCATAGCCTCGCCTGGTACTGCCGACATCGAGATCCACGTTGAACCGGCCCGAGCTCACGCCGTTGTAGACGACGGCCGTTTTGTCTTCCGGTGTTTCGTACATCCAAGTGATCTCGTTCTTGGTTTCGTTCGAAACACATATCACCTTGTCCGCCCAGTATGTCCCGGCACGCTCCTGATCGCGCACGCGGACGGAGCGCCCACCTGGAAAGGTGTTGCCGCAGCGGGCATATTCCGTCGAATGAATGGTCAGCACGCACTTCCGGCCGCGTCCCTGTTTGATCCAGATCATCGCGTTTGCGGCGAGCCAGTCGTGGGCGTGCACGACGTCGAAGGGGCCGAACAAATCCTCGATGACGAATACGCGCTCCACGAACGCGCGGCACATGTTATTGACGTCGTCGACGAAGTCACTGTGGCCCGGGTAGGGACAGCGGTGATAATGCACACCGTCGATCCAGTCGTGATATCTCTGCCCGGGTGCCATTCGCGTGAAAATGTGGACATCATGCCCCCGCCGCTCCAAGGCGGCAGCGAGTTCGGTAACGTGCGAGGCCACCCCACCCACCGATATCGAATGGAGCGTCTCCCAGGACAACATCGCAATCTTCACCGGCGTATCTTCCTTTCCAGTTGATTGCCTCAGTTGGAAGCGCTGACGACCGTCAATTCTTCCTGCACGTCCTCGACTCGTAACGAACGCGACCCGTCGCTACTATGTTTCAAAGCATCATAATAAGAACTTATGCACTTGCGAGCCGCTGCATCCCATGTGAGTCCGCGGATCTCGGCGGCACTCTCACGACGGAGTGTCTCGGCTAGATGTGGGTACTTGAGAACCGAGACGATCATTTTGGCCATTAATTCTACGTCCCAGAAATCCACTTTCAACGCCCCGCGCCGGAGAACTTCGGCGACGCCCGAGCTCTTGGACATTATCACCGGGACGCCGTGCCGTGCCGCCTCCAGAGCGGTGAGCCCGAACGGCTCGCTGACCGAGGGCATGGCGAAGACATCTGCCGTCCGGTACGCCCTGTCCACATCCGCACCGTGCAAGAATCCGGCGAACTCAACCCTGTCTCCGAGTCCCAATTCATTCGCGAGACCGATGATGAAAGGCAGCTGATCGCCTTTTCCCGCGACGACGAATCTCACTTTATCCATCCATTCCGCGACACGTGCGGCGGCCCGGACAAAATACTCGGGACCTTTCTGCATCGTGATACGTCCAAGGAAAAGAACGGTTTTTTCGCGCCGCCCGTTGTGCCGAGCGGTCTCTTCGAGCGGGTTGAAATCGATCCCGTTGTGAACCACCACGACCTTTTCGGCCGGTACGCCGTACCTTTGAACTATGATTTGTTTGGTTCTTTCGGAAACGGCGATCACTCTCGTCGCAGCATGCATGCCGCACCGTTCGATGTCGAACACGGACCGATTGATCCACTCTCCCGAACGATCGAACTCGGTGGCGTGTAAATGCACGACCAGCGGTCTTCCCGAAAACGCCGCAATCCTGATCGCGGCCGGGAACGTCATCCAATCATGAGCGTGAATCACATCGAACAACTCACGACGCGTGAGCTCTGCGCAACGATCGGCGTAAGCGTGGGTTTTTTGCAGCAGATCCCCGTCGTACCCGTCTTCCGCGCCGACGCCCATGACCCGAACGGATGACGAACCCGCTCTCCGGATACGGACTTCCTGCGCCCTTTTTTTTATCTCGGCGGATCGGGTCGATGTATTCATTCGATGTGGAGTCGCTGTTCGATACGGATTTGTTATTTCGCTCTGTACCGGGGACAATTCGACTTCCCCGGCCGGGTGTTCGGATACGTTCGCCGTATCGTTAGAGCGCGGCATTCCGTCTGGTGATTCAACCTCCTCGCTCGAATACGAATGCTCTTGCGATTCGATCGATCTGGGGAGGACAAACAGAATCCGTGTCTCCAAACGTCGCATCGCGTCGGTCAACCCCCGACATGCTGTACCCAGTCCTCCGCTTATAAAGGGAGGGAATTCCCAACCCAACATCAATACACGCATTCGTCGCTTCTCTCATGAACAAATCCGATGGTGATACTCGACGTGCGCCCGCACGCGGGCGTTCACTTTTTGGAACCCGCCTCGATCCGGATTACGCTGTTCGTCGTGCCGAATTCGTTTGGCACCTGTCTCGGCGCAGAAGGATCACTGTGCCATTCTCCATCGACGAGGAACTTGTACTGATATTCTCCGGGGGCCAGGCGCTTCGTCTTTTGAAACACGCCTTTTTTCTTGACCATCCGATCCGACTGCGGATCCCAGTCATTGAAATCGCCGACGAGGTACACCTCTTTGGCGGTCGGTTTCAGCCCGCATACGAACACAGTATCGTTCTCCGACCTCGCTCCTTTAGCCTTTTTCGGGGAGGTTCGCTGCGGATCCGCGTATTTCAAACTCTTCCCACTCATCGCATCCTCCTTTCTTGGTTTCCATACTGACACCTCGATCGCAAAAGATCAAAAGTAATTCTTGCCTGTCACCTTTTAAACTGGTTGTGTCAAATAAACCGGACATTCCATCGTCGCCATCGACCCCGGTGAGGATCCATCGATCCACACGCATTGCATACTGACTCCCAAAGGATTCGTTCCTCGGGTGTCTGGTTTCGCGGGCGGCGATGTTAAACGGACGATGCGTGTCGGCAAACGAGACACTGGGAGCCAATCGGCGTTTAACAAAAAGCCGCTCAAACGGCCCGGCTGCAACCGGGCGGGGTGTCAACGAGAATCGGTCGGTACGGAGAGGTTCGCAAGTTTCGGTCGGACACAACGTGAGTGATGAAAAGCACCTTACGAGCCTACCCATCGCCGGCCCAACTTCCGTTCACGGGGAAGGTTTCCTTGTGTCTAGTCCCTGTCTCCGAATGAGCTCGGGTGAGACGTAACACCTGGAAATACCACCAACCAACGGGCTCGCACGTACACTTGAACATAGATCACTAATTCGGCGTTTTGCAAGTGGAAACTGTTTGTAACCGGGGGCGATGTAGTTCCGAACAGCCGGTTCGCAGCAATCCAGGATTACGCGCGGCTCCGTGAGGTGTACAGCTGGAGAAATCCGGCTAATATACGGTCCATTTTGCTGCCGGGTTGTCGCATCCAATCGCCCGGTGCAGTTGAAACGCCTCTAAACAACGAGGAGCGAATTCTCCTGGCCGAATTCGTTCCTTATGGCCTGGGTGTTTGCCGGGTCGCGGGACCACCTTCCGTCTATAATGAACCGGTATTCGTACCGGCCGGGTTCGATGTCGATGACGGCCTTCCAGATCCCGTCTTTCGGATCACGAACGAGCGGAATCCCTTCCCAGGACCAATTCGTGAAATCACCGGTGACAGTCACAAAGGTCGCGTTCGGGGCTTCCAATGTAAACAACACACCCTCGGGGACTTTCCTCGGACCGTGGATCCGCTCCATCCACGCTTTCATGTCTCTTGTCTTCAACTTCGGTGCTTTCTCAATCAGCTCCTGCGCGAGTGACAGGAACTGCTGGCTCACCTTGGAGCGTTCGTCGATGTCAAAAATGGAGACTCCCCTTGCCGAGCACTCTTTGAGCCTCACCGTGTGGCTGATAAACGTATCGATCATCACTCCGGAATGGATCTTTTCGACCTCGGCGACGACCTCCCTGGCAAAACGCGTTCGGGTTTCGAGGTTGTTGCACAAGACACGGACGTGCAGACGGTGGTCGAGCGCATCTTGTAATAAATCAATGGTTTCTCGTAAGTTGACGAGTCCGTGCAGCGAGAAGTAGCTTGCATCTGCGGGAATCAACACCTCGCCCGAGGCGATGAGCGCGTTGAAGGTCAATACGCCGATGCTCGGTGGACAGTCGATCAAAACGAAATCGAACGCATCCTCTCCGATCTGGTAGAGCTTCTCCGCCAACCGCCTTTCCCGGCCGTCAACGCCTGCAAGCTCTTGCTCGACACCACTGAGAACGGTACTGGCGGGAATTACACTCAGAGTGTCGGTGCGCCGGACGATCGCATCCTCCAGGCGGACGGACGGGTCCATCAGGAGTTCGCTGGTCGTCGCATTTAGACCGGCGCTGTCGATCCCCAGACCGACGGTGGCGTGCGATTGCGGATCGATGTCGACCAATAGAACGCGCTTGTCCAGTCGACTCAACGCACACGACAAATTGACCGCGATTGTCGTTTTTCCGCACCCTCCCTTGTAGTTCATCACGGCAATGGTCCGCATTCGAAACTCCACCTCCTTACCAATAAAAAAGCCCGATCTGAAATACAGACCTGGCTCAAGGCCGCGTGGTAGACAAATTCAAATTCACGATCACACCGGCCGCTTAGAATCCCCTGAACGCCAACCCGATTTAATACATGTCGAGTACGTGGGATTTCGATCTTCGAAACCCAGTAAATCGGATACGCGCACAAGTTGTCAAGGAGGTTCTGTCTGTGCAGCGTTATTTAGTGTACGGCCCCGGGGCCACGCCGTTCGCTCACGCATCTTCATGAAGTGGGGAATCGATCCGGCGACTCCCCGGACATGATGACGATCTGTTGCGCGCATTGTGTCGACGTACTCGACGAGGAACTCATGTCACTCAGCGGCGCCTCCCACTGAGGCTGATCCCGCTGCTTCGCTCGGATTTCCGCCTCCGGTGGAGGTTCCTCCTATTGGTTGGCACCGCGGGGAGTTCTTCCCCATACGCCCGCTTTGCTCGGCTTCCCGTCTCCGGCGGTGGTTCCTCCTATTGGTCGGCTCCTCGGGGGGTTTTCCCCACACGCTCGCTTCTGTCGGCTTCCCACCCCCGACGGAGGAGCCTCTTATCGGCTGACTCCGTGGGGAGTTCCACCCCACCCACTCCCTTCGCTCGGCTATCCGCCTTCGCTGGATGAGCCTTGTTGTGAAAGGCTCCATAGGGGTTCCTCACCACGCTCCCGCTCCGCGCGGGCTTCCCGCCTGCGGCGGAGGATGCTTGTATGATTGCTGTGTGAGGGGGATTCCTCACCTGCGCCCGCTTCGGTCGGCTTCCCGCCTGCGGCGGGAGATCCTCCCTCGCTCTGCGTAACGGTTCGTCACCCCCAGGGAGCCTCCTGTTCCCCACAGTGCCATCGGTGTAGATCTGATCGCCTTTCGCCTGGAGCCGTGATACATTATTGGCATTCTCATGTTTTAAGCGCTTTGCTTCTAAGCCGATACAAAGGAAGATGCTATGAGAAAACTCCTCCCAGTCGGATTCCTGCTTGTGAGCTCGATTCTCCTTGCTGCGCTTGGAGCTCAAACCGTCCCCGAGGACGAGGACCCTGCGCTCGAGCACGCTCGCTGGATCCTGAGATCTACACTTCTCATTGACGGGCATAACGATCTGCCATGGGTGATTCGGAGATACCCGGAGGCGCCGGGAGACGTGGAGGCTCACGACCTTCGAAAGCGGACGCCAGGAGACACCGACCTCGAGAGAATGAAAGAAGGTCATGTGGGCGCTCAGTTCTGGTCCGTATGGATTCCCCCCGGTTTGGAGGATGAGAGTTACGCCAAAGTTCAGCTCGAACAAATCGACCTCGTCCGGCGCATGATCGATCACTATTCCGAAAGCCTCGGACTGGCCCTCACCGCCTCTGATATAGAGACGATCTTCGAACAGGGCCGCATAGCCTCGCTCATCGGCATGGAAGGCGGCCATGCCATAGAAAACTCTCTAGGTGCGCTGCGGGCTTTCTATGCCCTAGGCGTTCGTTACATGACCCTTACGCACAGCGCCACGGTGGATTGGGCCGACGCCGCTACGGATGAGCCCAAACACAACGGCCTCACTGCCTTCGGAAAAGAAGTGATCCGCGAAATGAACCGCCTGGGGATGCTTGTTGATTTATCCCATGTCACACCGGAAGTAATGAGCGACGCGCTCGATATCAGCGAAGCGCCGGTGATTTTCTCTCACTCTTCAGCGCGGGCGCTCACGGATCATCCCCGAAACGTTCCGGATACCATCCTCACCCGATTGCCTGAAAACGGAGGCATCGTGATGGTGTCTTTCGTTCCCGATTTTGTTTCACAGGATGTTGCCGATTGGGAAGCAGCTCTTGAGGAACTTTTCAAGGGGATCGACTCGAGAGAAGAGCGCAAACAGATTCGAGAAAAATATGCCGAGGAACATCCAATGCCCCGTGCCACCATCAGTCAGGTGGCAGACCACATTGATCACGTGCAAAAAGTTGCCGGAATCGATCATGTGGGTATTGGAAGCGACTTTTCAGGAAGCAGCGAGATGCCCATCGGCTTGGAGGATACATCCAGATTCCCTTACCTTTTCGCCGAGCTGATCCGCAGGGGCTGGAGTGATTCGGAGCTGAAGAAACTTGCGGGTGAAAATTTTCTCCGCGCGTTCCGGGAGGCGGAGGCCGCGGCCCGGCGCATCCAGAAGTTGCGACCCGCTTCTACTGCGACTATTGAGGACCTGGACGGTGATGCGGAAGAGTGAGCCGGACAGTTGGATCATGGGAGCGATACGGGTTGCTCGATGGGTGCATCTGTAGTAGCGTGGGAGCTACGAGGTAAAAAAATTAACCTGAAGGCCCAGGCGATGAATATGAAAAAGCTAATAATCGCAGTCTCAGCACTCATTTTATTCGGCACATACGCATGTGACGATGATGGGTGTCCTCCTTGTATCACGGGACCTCCTCTTGTATCGATTCTCGCAGTCGAGGTGCTTGATTTTGACATATACGCATTTTCAACGATGCCTCCTGATCCTATCAGATGTCAATTAACACTGACAGTTGAGAACAAAAGTTCAAAACACTCGTATTCGGGAATATCGATTCCCTCTGGTCAAGTATACCTGAGTTCAGACAACCAGCTACTGGGAGAAATAGCGTTTGAAACGGATTGGGATGGCACTGTCAGCGCCGGCGATACCGTTACTGTTGTGGTGAATAAGATTGTAGAAGATTCACAAATATTTCCGGAACCATGCTGGGAAGATGTCTACATAGACATAATTATTACTACTTCTGAATACGGAGAGACAAGAAGAAGAACACCGACGGATAATTTAACGTGCTATTTCTGATGGGAACACCGTTCTTGCCTCAACGAAGAGCCGACCCAATATAATCGTACTATATTTTGAGTTAGTTAATGCGAATCTTGGACCATTTTCAACGGATATAGATTGCACCAACTCAATCCTCTTCGCCGGCTTTTACGAGTAGCTCATCCGGCGTTTTTTTAATCCGATTTACTACACCTTCGGCAAGCAGGAATGGGTAGTCACTTTGAGATGAAATGGCGGGGTATTTGTTATCGTCTCGTTTATCGAATATCTCCAGAGTGACGGTCGATGTGCTTTCCACGGTAATGGATAACATCGGGCCGGTGAAATCTTCTTTGTTTTTTCCTTCGATGTATTCAGAGCACCTCAAATTAGCGAGAGTATTGATTATGCCGTTGATGATGTTTTCTTTGGCCACCAGACCGTCTTCTGTCGCCCAAACCGGTCCCGGCTCGCTCATCACGGAATCCTCTGTCCCTGCGTACGGAGGAGGGGCCGGCTCCTCGCGTTTCTTTACCGTCAAGGTCTCCTCACCGATCTTCAGAGAAATGCCGGTCACATAATCTCGTTCGATCGTTGCCACGGTTTTATCGCGCAACCGGTCGATATCGGTATCAAGAGGCTGACGGATGTTCCCCTTTGCTTGGTATACCCTATGATCGCCCTCGAGTCGAACAAACGTATGCTGGTACGTGGATGCCGTTTTTCCGATATCCAGTTTCCTAAGAGACTTCTCTCCACCGAACACTTCCAAGCTGATCTTCTTGTCCTCCGTTAGATCAAACTGGGTGTAGTTTTTCGATTCCGATACGAGAGTGCTCAACTCGAAATCTCCCACCGTCTTCAGCATCCGGTCGACCAGATTTTGGTCAGCCGGGTATCCCTGAGGTTGTATCCTCCATTTGTCGCCCTGCCGTTCGAGTGTCAGCGCGCCGGTGGGGCGCACGATGACAAGCTTCGAGATGTCGTTTGTAACGATTTTCCCCACTTCGGGCAGACGGTAATGGGTTTTGTCGGGACTCTTAAAAAGAATGTAGAGTAATAGCGCCACCACAATGACTGCTAAAACCATATATTCCTTTTTTAGCTTCATTTCTATTTATCCTCCAAACTTTTCAAGATTAGCTGAACGAATAACTATCCTCCGCCCGCTATATATCACCTTCAGCGGTTGTTCTCAACTCTACCTGCTGAACATCGCCTGGATGGCTTTCTTCCTCGCCGTCCTTCGAACCCACACGATGATGCCGAAAACAACGACCAAGACAGGCAAACCGGCGACGTTGAACGTCTTGACGAACGCCTTCACGCCAGGGCCTGTTTCTTTCAACGGATTGAAGCGCTGGGTTTTGCTCCTCATTTCGGCATATTCATCGCGATTGTTGAGGTTGTCGAGAACATTGAGGATAAACATCGCATTCGTCGAGCTTCCCTTTTCATCGATCACGTTATCCTTGAGGATCTCGGCACTTCCGGCCAGGAATATTTTACCGAGGCTTCCTCGATCGATGACCGCGCCCACTGGAGTGAAATCCTTGAACGTTTCCGTGTCGTTCACCTCACTGCCGATATCGGCGAGTTGGGCGCTGTCTTCATCCTTCACGTCTCCAGTGTCCGTTGTCGTGCCCTCAGTGGCAGGTTCGCCTTCTTCCTCCTTTTCCTCGGCGGGTCTCTCAGGGATCTCCTTACCGGCAAAGTAACTCGGAAACTCGCCATCGATCAGAACCGCCATAGGATAACTTTCCATGTCCGTATCGTTCGCCGGAGGCCGCATCGCCCACATGTTCAGATCGATCCTGCCTTTCATGAGCCACGATTGATCGGACGAGGAAAAAACAACATTTCCGCGAAGACCGTTTTCAGCGATGGCGCTCTTATCGAGCTTGACCGGAGCTGAGAGAAGCATGACGAGGCCCTTGATGTTCTTCATGAACGGGAGGTCGTCATTGATCTTTTCATTCTTGATAAGAGGCGCGAAATATAAAGAGCGTGTTCCACCGCCGTATATCTGCGGTACTCTCTGTTCGTAACAGCTCTTGTCGAGAACGTACGCCTTCTCTACTTCCGCACCATAATGTCCGAGGAGCTTTTCGATGCCCGTATTGATTGGCCTGAACATCGGCTGCCGGCTGAACTGAGACTGAGTCTGCGGCAGCCTGATTTCCTGGTAAGCATCCAGGAACAGGGCCAGCGATTTGCCCTTCATGAGAAACTGGTCTATTTGAAAAAGTTCGTAGTCGTTGAATTCTTCCTTTGGTCCCGCCAAAATGAGACAGTCGATCCCCTCGGGAATTGCGTCTTCCTCCTTCAGGTTCACCTCAACAATGGAATAGTCACTCGAAATGAGCCGGCTGAAATTGCCGAGGTTCTCTTCTTGTGGCTGCTGCATCCCTGGAATCTGGGGCATCCCACGAAGTGGGATGGTACCGTGGCTAGATAGATAACCGATTTTCTTGTTGATATCGATGACATCATCGATCACTTCGCCGATTTGCTCCTCGATCTCATTGAGGTTGGCCATCTGGTACTGCGTTCCGAAAAGAGGGAGATTGATCACCCGAATGAGAGAGATCGTCTGGGACTTATCCCCTTTTTCGACAACGAGCCCCGCTGATGCATGACCGGGAGGAACGACCTCGTTTCCCATCGCGTCTTTGAGCGACGGCCACCTCAGCGTGAGGACGTTGTAGCGGGTCACTAGCCCTTCGAGTGATGGATCCGTGGATGGATCCAGAATCGAGAGCGCCAATTTTCTATAATATTTCTCGTTGAGTCGGTTGGCCATTTCCTCGATCTTCCGCGGCATGTCCATCAGTCCCTCCATCCGGAGCTGCGGCGCCACCGCTTCGATCGAGGACGAGAAAAAGAGCTTCAATTGCACAGTTTCTTCCATGTTGAGCAGCGTGCTGATCTTGTTGCTCATTTTCTCTATTTTTGAAGTGATCTGATACTCGAGATCCTCGGTAGTTGTAATGGTGGGGATCTTTTCAATAACATCCCCGTGAATCAGGACCAATCCCATGTAGGCGTTCTGAAACTTGACCTCGTCCTGCTCGATGTTTTGTATCTGCACGGGAAAAATCCCGTAGTTTCGCGCCATCTGTTGGTTTTTTTTCGCTTCGTCGTCGATGTCTCCCTCTTCGGCGCTCACGTCATAAAAACGGTAATTGAAATATCTGTTCGAGTGGATGGAATACTCCTCCAGCATGTCGTGAAGGTACCGTTCCGTGTTGTTGTGCGGAGCGGGAAGATTTTTCGTGAAGAAAACGTTGATCGTAAGGGGCTCCCTGAGTGAAGCTACCGCCTGTTTACTCGCTTTGGAAAGCGAATATATATTGTCCGCCGTCAGGTCAGCCCTGAAAAAGAGGGTCACTCCGGCCACGTTCAGCAGCACGACCACGAGCAAGTACGCCCCGAATCTGTAATACTTATTGTACCGCTTCCTCTTCGTCATTTTGCACCCCTACTGCTTCTCTTGAATTCTCAAACTGGCCATATACAGAGCGATAAAAGTAGCGCTCAGGAAATAGATGATATCCCGTGAGTCCAGAATGCCTTTCGCTGTATTCTGGAAGTGATAATCCGCCCCGAGAAATTGAAAGAATCCGAGCATGCTTTCGGGCAGAAAGAAAAGGACCTTGTCGACCATCGTCAGGGTAAAGCAGACGATCATGCCAATGATGAATGCGATGATCTGGTTTTTCGTCAATGATGATGCGAAAAGACCCACCGCGGTGAAGGCTGCTCCGAGGAGCAATGCACCCAAGTAGCCTCCAACAACCGGGCCCCAGTCGAGTTGACCGAGAAAGCCAACACAGATGGCATAACTCAGCGTAGGAACCAACATCATCGCCACGAACACCGTTCCGGCAAGAAATTTGCCGAGAACGATTTCATTGAGGCTTACCGGCAGGGTCACCAGGATCTCGTAAGAACCGATGTTGAATTCCTCCGAAAAGAGCCTCATCGTAACGGCAGGAATTACAAATGAAAAGATGATGGGCAGAAGTGTAAAGAAAGACCTCAGCTCCGTTTGGCCGAAGAGAAAAAACGTCGAGAAGAAGAACCAACCCGTTAAGACGAGGAAAATTGCAATGACGATGTAGGCGATCGGCGTTGTGAAGTACGTCCTGAGCTCTTTCTTGAAAATGTTTATCACGTTACCGGCCATAAACATTGTCAACTCTCCTTTGTCAACTCTCTGAATATCTTCTCTAAGCTCTTGTACTCCTGTGTGAACTCGAGAAGAATCCAATCTCTCTGCTTGATTTTCCCGTATACCTCGTCACGGATGTCCTTCGCCGTATCGCAAACCAGTCGGAAAGCGAGTTCGCCGTTGGTCGCACCGAGTTCCCTCACTTCCTTGATTCCTTCGACAGGCGACAGCAAAGTTTTCACATCCTGCCCTTCCGCGCCCTTCAAAGTGATGTTCAATGCATACTCCAACTCGGAAGATTGTTTGAGCTCGGCGGTGCTGCCATCTGCGACGATCCGGCCCTTGTTGATGATAACGACCCGATCACAGGTCGCCTCGACTTCGCTCAGAATATGAGTCGAGAGAATAACAGTCTTTTCCTTGCCAATCACTTTGATGATGTCGCGGATTTCGACGATCTGATTCGGATCGAGTCCCGATGTTGGCTCGTCGAGTATGAGGATCTCTGGATCGCTCATCATCGCGTGGGCCAGTCCAACTCGCTGTTTGTACCCTTTGGAGAGTTCATGAATCGAGCGGTGCATAATCTCGGACAAGCCGCAAATGTCGGTGAGCTCGCGAATGCGCCGGGTCTTTCTCTCGCGCGTGATCCCCCGGACTGCCGCAACATAATTCAAGTAATCATATACCAGCATATCCTTGTAAAGAGGCGCTTCCTCGGGCAAGTAACCGATGAATTTCTTGATTTCCAGCGGTTTTTCATCGATCGAGAAGCCCATTGCGGTTACGGCGCCGCTCGTCGGCGCCAGATAGCCCGTCAGGATCCTCAATAAGGTCGTCTTGCCGGCTCCATTCGGCCCGAGAAGCCCCAGGATCTCCCCCCTCTTGATGGACAGACTGATATGATCGAGGGCACGAAGATCGCCGTAGTATCTGGTCAGGTCTGAAATCTCGATCATGCAAGCTCCTTTCCTGTTTCAACATTGCCGCAGCAAGTTAACCTTTTAATTTATAAGGGTTTATTTAGATAAGCAGATGATCGCAGCCCAAGCTCGGCGGCATTCTCATCCCAACCCAAACCCAATTCAAATAGCTCCTCGACCGGGAAGTGTCCCAAGAAACACTCACGCAGATCGCGGAAGCTGCAAACGATCGATGCCCCTATGGAATGTGATTATACCAGAATCATACACGAAGTCACGCGTAAGAGTTCCCGAAAGAAGGAGTTTCAACGACCCCTGCAATTGCATGAATGGCACAGGGATATCAATAAATGGGCTTAAAAGCGAAGAGAAGGACCATAAATCTCGTCCCTCTGCTTCGCGATCGCAGTGAATTCGTGTGCATGAATCCGGGAAGAGGCCCCCCGCAGCCGGGGCTGGATTGGACAAGGCATCCTAAGTATCTCTTGAGTTCAACGTCACGTTGTCGGGTCTCCATCAACTCAACAACCGAGCCTCTTATACCCTTAATCCTCAAAAGAGCCGCGGCTCATTTCAGAAGAACCATTTTTTTCGTCTTGGCGTAGCTCTTCGTAACGAGTTTATAGAAATACACACCGCTCGCGGCCGGATCGCCCGAATCGCTCCGGCCGTCCCAACGCACTTCATGAATGATGCCGGGGCGCTTGGTTTCGTTTACCAGCGTTTTCACGAGCTGACCGGCAACGTTATAGATTTTCAACGAAACGTGATCGCGCTCCTGAATCGAGTAACGGATCGTCGTTACCGGATTGAAGGGATTGGGGAAATTCTGTGCTAGGTGATTGGTCCAATTCAGAGAAGGATCGTCTCCCGCCCCTCCTAAATGGGTCCATACGCCCAAGTACCACATGATATTCGCTAAATGCACCTCTCGATCCCACTGCCATTGGCGATCGCATCTAACATTATGGAAGCTAAAGCCGGACAGCACGACAGCCACCCGGTTGTCAAATGTGTTCGTCGTATCGAAGACGATGATGGCGGGATTCGAGTCGTCGTCCTCATTCCTCGGATCATAGCACATCTCGAGAGTCGCGCTTCCCGCCGGCGCAATGACGTCGAAATCATTGATGATCGGGCACCCGCCGAATACCACCAGCGTATCCGTTCCAAAAGGAGGGCCGTTGTCGAAAACCCCAACAGACGGCGGCATTCCTGTTCCAGCTCCCTCACCGATCCCAAGCGGGGAGGAGGATCCGGTGAAGATCGGTATGATCACCCGTGATGAGTTCATGAGGCATGAAGTCGTTCTTGAAATTTTGTGAACTCATGGTGGTCATACCATCGAGCTCTTGTGCGATGTTATCCCCCGAGAAATAAATGCCCGCGTTGTTTTCGGTATGCTGATCGAGAAACATATAGAGAACGCTATAGTCGTCTTCCTTGCGCCGGTAGAGTTCTCCTTCACCAACGGTGCCTTTCTGGAGATCTCCGCTGTTCCATATGATGGTCCGATAGCGCGGAATCATTTGCTGTGATACATCCACCACACGGCTCGCGAGGCTGTTACCCGCCAGTGAAGCGGGCCCCCGGACATCATAGCGATCAATTTCGCCATAACAACCCAGGCAAGTATACCCGAAAGTCCATTGAAAAAACGCTTCGGCACCCAAACCATCGTAGTTGTCCACATAGAGCTTATCGGACAGACCCCACCATCCCGCAGGCAGGCACGTAAACTCCATCGGATCCTCGATGACTTCTGACATATTGTTCTTCGTACCGGTGAACTCGCTCCAGTAGGTAATATTGTTCGCAGGCGGCCCGCTCACCGCTTTGAAGAAAAAGAAAACGGTATCACCGGGCGTGAACAGATTGTCGTTCAGGTCCACGCAAAACCGGTGCGGCACAGGTGTGGTACGGGATCCCTCGCTGCCCGTGAACACAGTATCCATCCGGAAGCCGTACCACGTGTTGCCGCCGGCATTAACAGAGTCTACCAGCGGCCAGCGTGAGTGATCCTGCGAAAGAGCGCTTGCTGCTTTTGTGCCCTGGTATTTCGGCCATACTGCGGCATACAGATAAACGGCCGGTCCGCCGGTATAAGGGCAAGTACCGATGTTGTTTTCCAGATCGTTTACGCTCACGACGACCGAATCACCTGGGCGAATTGCGGGATTGTCAATTGGAAGAATGTCGGCTGCCATATCGGCACGTACGGTACCGGTCAGTGTTCCGTCGGATGCAAAATTGTCCTGAAATAGATGGATAGGTTCCACATACCAAGAAGGTCCATGATTGTCGATGCGGTACACTTTCACATTGTCAAATAGCGGTGCATCGCTGTGACAACCACTGGAACCGTATATACCGCACCAATACTCGCACATATCCCAGGCACCCAGCGCAACTTGTATTTGAGAAGCGTTCGGATCGATGAGATCGCTCACTGGCTCCGTGATGGTCATCCATGCTTTTTCAAAGCCGTAATATACGTATCCCCGGTCCAGCCACGGGCCTGGACACTCATTCACAAACGTACGGACATGCCACACATAAAACACAAGACCATCAAATCGCAGATCCCGATATACATCGAACTGCAGCTCCACCTCAGAGCCGCTGCCCGTCCATTCGATTAGCGGCGACCAGATCTCGTTTATCAAGTAACGATCGGGTTCGTATCCATACGGAACGGAAATCATATAAGGATGTCCACCGCACGTATATCGATCCGTGGACCCATTAATGAACGCCCAAATACACGATAGATTGACCTCGCAATGATCCTCCTGCACTACTGTCATGCCGTAATAGAGACCGGCATAATCGCCAAAACCGGGGCGTTCAGCACATTCCCAATCACCATCGGTTGTAGCAAGGTCACCGGCGGATTCGTCCTCAAAATCCTCGAAGTCGTAAACGGCGGATGCGCTCCTTACCGTCGTGCTGTCCAGTATGACCGCCCCGTCGGTATCCCACACACCATCCTCATCCGACGCGGTCCCGTTGGATACAAAGCGAAAGCGGATTTTTAGTGCACCGCGATGGCCGGAAGGAATGGTATCCGACCGGAATTGCTCAACCCCAATACCATCGAGCGCGGTGAGTTCAACCCAATCATCAAAATAGATGTCATCAATACCTTGCAGCGAATCACATGTGCTCTTTGTTGCGTATTCCACAAAGACGAAATCGTAATCCATCTCCGTATCCCAGGCGATGAGATAATCGATGGATACCGCCTCCGTATCCGGCACCTCGATACAATCGAAGCACCAGCTCTGATCCCAATCGTCTCCATAGCCCGGAAGCACTGCATAGTTGCACAACGGCGACGCCACCGTATCCGGACGGGCACCGCACCAAAGAGATTGATCTCCCTGCAGTGGCTCGAGCCGTCCGAAATCGCCCCCGCCCAATCCGAAGAAGTCGTCAATATGAAAATAGCAGCCATCCTGCACGGTGCGATCTACACCGATCCATCCTTGGGGATCACAAGACGGAATGGGCTCGAACGTCCACGAGCCGAGAAAAAAAGTGTCCGGCTGTGCGGTAAGCAGCCGTGTTTCCCCTGGTTGGAAATGGTCGAGGTTCAACCGGCTTCCAGACATCACACGCGTCTGGAAATTTTTTCGCACCGATTTTCGTGGATTATCGCGGGCAGATAATGGCGATACGAGCAAAGTAACGATGAGAAGCCAACCCATCGAGTAACAAATCGTTTTCATTTTCACTCCTCACTTTCGACCGCATTTGCGTGCTCCAATTTTGAAGGAATATGCCGATGAGCTGTTGAGCGTGGAAATCGCAATGATATCGGAGCGCACGTGCAGTGATGAGTGTGGAAATTTCGAGAGCTCGTGAGCTCAATCGGCTCCCGAGAAGGTGTTAAGGGCACGAAAACGATCCAGGCAATACCATTTGGATCGCTATAAGAACAGGCCGAGGGGGAAAACCGTTCGCTCTTCCAGGATGCAAGAAGCCTCTCAGGCTTCCCTGTGGGCTCGCGAACGAAGTCACCAGGCATGATCCTCCCCCCTAGTGTGATGTAATCGCTATTTTACCATAAAGTTGCGAATTTTTCGAGGCTTTCATTATATCACCAAACCCTACCTTGCTATGTCCTCGATGCGGGAGTTCGATGCGAATCATGGCGTTTATGACAAATGTTTTGGAAGGGAACCGGCTTCTTGAGCCTACCGGTGAGGCGAAGTAGCCGCTTTCTCTCGCGCCTTTACAGGCCCCCCCGCTGGAGGATGGGTTCGCGTTCAATCAGGAGCGATCCAAGACAACGAGTTCGAGTGTGACGAGTAAAGGCAGTGAGTTGAAAACTTGCCAAAAACTCCTTGTTGCGGTGGAACGGCGACTGCAACAAGGTCCCGGCGGAGCGAAGTCGTGACGCGCGCGTATGAGGTGGAATGGGATGGGATGGACACGCGGGGAGAGCGGCTGGTGAACGGCATCTATTTTTATCATCTCACGGCGGGTTACCGGACGCATATTCGTAAGTCGGTGCTTTTGATAAAGTGTCGTGCGGTGGAGGATTGATACGCGAGGGGATCATGAACCCTTGCGCGGAAGCAAACAGGAAGGCTCCGCGGGGGTGACGAACCGTTACGCGGAGCGAGCGAGGATCGCCCGCCGAAGGCTGGAAGCCGACCTGAGCGGGAGCGTGGTGAGGAACCCCCGCGGAGCCGACTACGCAAAGATCACGCGCTGTCCCGCCCCGCCCAATCACCCATTCCCTTCCAAATCAGCCGGCTCGAAAATAAAAGCGCCGTGCCGACCGCTGCATAGAGCAGCCCCACCGTCCACGCTTCCAAGTAGCTCGTTCGAATGATTCTTCCAAGACCCGCCATCACGACCACCAGCATCCAGCTCTTCCAGGAAAAAAAACTCCCCACACACCGATTGTCACCCCGCTCGACAATCCGATTCACATACCGTGCGGCCGTTCTGTCCAGGACGACGACGGACTTGAGCAGGCCCGCTGCGATACAGACCGGGACTGCAATGGCAGCGCCCTGCCAGCCGTACGCCCAGAGCAGGCCGACCGAGAACAACACCGCTCCAAAGATACTCCAGAAGAGCGCCGCCAGGAGAAGCTGGACCCTTACCGGTGCTCTTGGTTTATAGCGTTCCCGCCAGGGAAGTTTCTTCTTTTTCGAACTCAATGTTTGCTTCCCGTGAATCACTCAATCTTATAAGCCAACGACCGAAGTTTCCGGCCGATGTTTCTTTAATAAATCGAAGTCCCAAGCTTGTACAAGTACCATTGCCCACGCATCCGGCGCGGCTAGGCATCCTTCTCCCTCACCTTTCCCCTCCACGCTTGAACGATCGCATAAACGGCCGGGATCACAATTAAAGTAAGGAGCAGCGAAGACACCAGGCCCCCGATCATCGGGGCGGCCATTCGCTTCATCGGTCGCGCGCCTGCGCCCGTCATCCACATGATCGGCATGAGCCCCATTATGGTGGTCATAACCGTCATGAGCTTTGGCCGGACTCGCATCACGGCGCCCTCGATGATTGCATCGTACAACCTTTTTCTTGTCAAAGCCCCGCCGCGTGCCAGCTCATTTTTATAGGCAATGTTCAAGAAGAGCAGCATCACGACCCCCGTCTCTGCAGCGAGACCCGCCAGGGCAATGAAGCCCACACCCGATGCCACGCTCATATTATAATTGAGGAAATACATGTACCAGATGCCCCCCACTAGCGCGAAAGGGAGCGAAAGCATCACGATGAGCGTTTCGGTGATCCTCCCGAAATTGAAATACAGAAGCAGGAATATAATGAGAAGCGTGATGGGCACCACGATCCGAAGCCGCCTGTTCACCTCGATCATGTACTCGTATTGTCCGCTCCACGAGACATAGTAGCCAGGCGGGAGGGCGACGGATTTCTCGACCGCTTTTTTCGCGCGCGCCACATAACCGCCCACATCCTGGCCTTTCTGAAGATCCACATACACGATCGCCTGGAGGAGCGCATTCTCGCTCTTGATTCCCGGCGGACCGTTCTTGATTTCGATGGTCGCCAGCTGGTTGATCGGTATCTGCTCACCGCGCGGCGTATGAATGATCACACGACCGAGCTTTTCGGGATCGTCCCTCAGTTCCCTCGGATACCGGACGTTCACGGGAAACCGGTACCGGCCTTCCACTGTCTGTGTGATGTTCATCCCTCCCACTGCTGTCTCGATCACATCCTGCACGTCGCCCACGGTGAGACCGTGACGGGCCACCGCGTGCCGGTCGATCTCGAAATCAATGTAATTGCCGCCCATTACGCGTTCCGCTATCGCGCTCAACGTGCCGGGAACCTTTTTCACTACGCCCTCTACCTCAACCGCCAGTTTCTCCAGCACTCGAAGATCATCTCCGAACACCTTGATGCCGATGGGCGTTTTGATACCGGTGGACAACATGTCGATGCGGGTTTTGATCGGCATGATCCACGCGTTCGTTAGCCCGATGAACTGGAACTCCTTGTCCATGTCGTCGTACATCAGCTCTTCGATGCTGAGCTTTCGCATCGGCACCGATCCGATCCGGAGCTTGGACTCAACGATTTCTTCGATGGCCTCGTGAAATTCGGTCCTTCGCTCGGGCGTTACCACTCCGGTAAGCAGACTTCCCGAAAGAACGTACTCTTCCGTCACCTCCGCGATCGCTTCCCTCACCGCATTCACACTCACCCTGTTGACAAAATCCTGAGAAGCCCCTCCAGCGAGCAGCAAACGAATGCGTTCCTGAACGGTTTTCCTCGCCATGCCTTCGATCTCGCCGGCCGCATTCTCCACATTCAACGATTCATCCTTCACAACAAGTCCGTCGCGCTGCAGCTCTTTCAACACGCGCTCGGCTTTTCCCCTTATAAAGCCATACTCGATCCACCGCTTTGGCCAATCTTTTCTCTCTTTGAGGGACACGGTCGTCTCCACCATGGTAAGGGGGGCAGGGTCCGTTGCCGTTTCGGCCCTGCCGATCTTACCGAACACCACCTTTACCTCAGGGAATGTTTTAAACAGCTTATCCTGGGTTTGAAGAACACGTTTCGCTTCAGTTTCCGAAATGCCGGGGAGAGAAGTGGGCATGTAGAGAATATCGCCCTCGTTCAACGGCGGCATGAACTCGGATCCTAGCTTCGCGTAGGGAAAGTAGGTGAGAACCAGCACTATAATAGATACTATGATCACCAGCACGCGGCGCCGGAGGACCCATTCGATCACTGGCCGGTAGACGCGTATCAACGCCCGGCTGATCCACAGCTTGTGTTCGGGATGAATTTTGCCCCTGATGAAGAAGCCCATGAGGATCGGAGTGATCGTAATGGCGATCAACGCAGATGCGGCCATCGCGAAGGTCTTCGTGTAGGCGAGCGGTTTGAAAAGACGTCCGGCCTGTTCTTTCAACGCAAAAACGGGCAGGAACGACACGGTAATGATCAACAACGAGAAAAAGAGCGCCGGCCCGACTTCCATCGCGGCATTTCGAATGAGATCCCACCGGGCTTTTCCGCTCACATCGCCGCCCCGCTCGATGTGCTTGTGAGCGTTCTCCACCAGGACAACGGCCGCATCCACCATGGCTCCGATGGCGATTGCGATCCCCCCGAGCGACATGATGTTCGCGTTGACGCCTAGATATCGCATGACAATGAATGAAATGAGAATTCCGAGCGGCAGCGAAAACGCGGCTACCAGCGCACTGCGCGCGTGCCAGAGAAAGAGGATGCAAACGAGCGCCACGATGATCATCTGCTGAATCAGCTCGTGCTCCAATGTCCTGATCGACCGCTTGATTAGCGCGCTCCTATCATACGCCGTATGGATCTCAACCCCGGTGGGGAGGCCGGGGGTGATCTCTTCGATTTTCTCCTTTACGTTTTTGATGACTTCCAGCGCATTGTCGCCGAACCTCATCACGACGATGCCGCCGACCACCTCCCCTTCCCCGTCTTTTTCCGCAATGCCCCTGCGGATGTCCGGTCCGATTTGAACCCTGGCGATATCTTTCACCCGAACCGGCGTGCCATCCCGACTGACCTTTAATACAACGTTTTCGATGTCTTCGACGCTTCTGATATAGCCCCGTCCTCTCACCATATACTCCGTCTCGGAGATTTCGAGAAGTCTCCCTCCCACGTCATTATTGCTGCGCTTGACCGACTGGATGATGGTTCTCAGCGACACCTGATACGTCTGGAGGAGATGGGGGTGCACGGTAATCTGATACTGCCGGACAAATCCGCCGATGCTCGCCACCTCCGCCACTCCTGGAACACTCGTCAGCTGGTAGCGAACATACCAGTCCTGGATCGCTCTGAGATCCCCGAGGTTGTACTTCCCGCTTTTGTCTTCTAGCGTGTACTGGTAGACCCACCCCACACCCGTGGCATCCGGCCCGAGGGCTGTTACCGCATCCTCGGGAATCTGCCCTTTGACCTGATCGAGATACTCGAGCACGCGGCTTCTCGCCCAGTAGATGTCCGTTCCGTCCTCGAAGATGATGTAGACGAGCGAAAAGCCGAAGAAAGAATATCCCCGGACGTCTTTCACCATAGGTACGGCGAGCATGGCTGTGGTAAGGGGATAGGTGACCTGGTCCTCGATCGTCTGGGGATCCCGTCCCATCCACTGGCTGTAAATTATCACCTGCGTGTCACTCAAGTCCGGAATGGCATCCAGCGGCGTCCTCGCCATTGCCAGGACGCCGGCCAGAATTACGAACAATGTGAGGATAATGACGAGAAACTTGTTGTCGATGCACCAGGAGATGAGTTTTGCCGTTACTTCTCCCACGCTTGAATCACCCCGCATTTATACATCGCGCTTCCGTAATACGGATTGGCGATGTCCTTGCTTTTCTGGAGCCAGCTGGCATCCTTCATCGGGCAGTAGGCTTTGAGCGGGAGATCTTTGATGCCGGCCTTGTGCTTCTGGACATAAGCGATCAGCATATCGCTAAGACCTTCGAAGTCCACCCGTATCTTCTCGATGTCTTTCTTGTGATGAGCGTGACGGAGTGGTTCCACGGCCTTCTTGATCGAAGGGCTGGAAGCCTTGGCGTTGATCGAATCGGCAAGTGCCGATATTCCCTCATACTTGTCGCCCGCCAGTTTGTCGGCCATGTCGTAGTACGCATCGATGATGGCGGCAAACGCTTTTTCTTCGACAAACTCGAGCTTCGATGGTCTCTCTTCAGCTTTTTCTTTCTTGTCGCCGGCCTGTTCGCGGCCCGCATGGCCTTGGTGCTTCTCTTTCTTGTCTTCCTTCTGAACGGCTACCGGTTTGGCGTGCGAATGGCCGATATGCGCATCAGCCGGTGTTGCGTTGGCATCGCTCACGCCCAGCATCTTCGCCAGCGCCCCCTGGAGCTTGCTCTCCGAGCCCAGGAGAAAGTTACCCGATGTAACGACACGCTCACCCTCATTGAGGCCCGCGATGATTTCGTGGTAGCGGATCGCTTCGCGTTTGAAAACAAGCGTCTTGTGCTCTGATTCTTCTCTCTCGATGTCGTTCACCCACATCCGTCCGAGCTCGACCGGCTGGGGTCTGAATTTTCCCGGTTCCTCCTCGACGAGGACGATCTTCCGCTTGCCCGAGTGGAGTACGGCATTCTCAGGCACAGCGAGCAGCTCACCCACCGGAAGCTTGATCTGTACGCGAGCATACATATCTGGTTTGAGCTTGAGTTCGGGGTTATCGATGTTCACACGAACGCGAACGGTTCGGGTCTCCGGATTCAAGAACGGATCGGTGAACGAGATCGTGCCTTTGAACACTTCACCGGGGAATGCTCTTGCCGTAATTTCGGCCTGGATCGATTTATTGGTCCGGATCAAATCCATACCACATTTCGGGCACATGGAAGGTGAATCCGATGTCACTTCCGGATGCATCGGGCACTCGTAAAAATCATCCGGCCTGTCCTGGTAGAGAAAAGGTATGTCTTCCTCGTAGATATCGGCGAAGAGCCACACCTTCGACAGGTCGGCAATGTGGAAAAGCTCATCGCCTTCTTTGACGTACATCCCTTCGTACGCCTCTTTGTGTGTTACCGTGCCGCCCTGAGGTGCGTAGATGGTGATGTGGTCCTCTATTTTACCGTTCCTCGCAATCTTATCGATCTGCGCTTCGCTTAGCCCCCACCACAACAACCGCTGTTTCGATGCGTTGACGAGCTCACGGGCGCTGGAAATGGCGTCATGAAGACCACTCCGCTCCACCCTGCTCAGATTTTCTTTTGCAAGCAGAAATTCTTTCTCCGTAGATATGAGATCGGGGCTGTACAGATGGACGAGTGGATGCCCCTTGTTCACTGTCACTCCTGTGAAATCGACATAAAGATCGTCGATCCGTCCACCTACCCACGCGGAAACAACACCGAGCCGCGTTTCGTCATAGTCGATCGTGCCATACGTGTCGATTTCCCTCACCAGCTTGCGGGGAGCGACGGGCTCCACCGTAACACCACTCAACTGGATCTGGCGGGTGGTCACAGATACCACACCGGTTTGTTCCTCTTCATCTTCACCAATGCTTTTCTCGACGAGAGACATCCCGCATATCGGACAATCACCCATCTGAGGAAGACGGATTTCCGGGTGCATCGGGCAGGTGTAGTACACGCCCACCTCGGTGGTCTCTCCACCCAATTGGAAGAAATCGAGGATCGCATGCCTCGAGGCCGGAATGGCGAACACCACAGCCAGGATAGCGATCGCAGCAATCGGCATACGCAGCTTGTTAACGAGACTCTTGTTTTTCATAGTCATTTCGACACCTCTCTTTATCTTAGTCCTTTTGAGTCGAGCGGTCGGCCGTTTCTTTACATGCCGATCTCATCCAGTTCGACACCAATCATCCGCTCGAAATGGGCAATCTGTCGGCCCAAATCGGCGACTGCTTCGACATGCATTTTGCGGACACCAAGGAGCATCCGCTCGCTGTCCAGATAACTGAGAAAATCGATTTTCCCCGTTTGATAACCCGCCTCACTCGCACGAAATACCTGCTCAGCTTGCGGGATCATCACATCTCTGTATAGGATCACGCGCTCTACGGCTGTTCGAACGCGCGCATGGGCGTCCTGCACGTCACTTCGGATGGTGGTCCGCACCGATTCTTTTCGGTGCCTAGCGAGAGCTATTCTTGCCTCGGCCTCCTTCACACCGGCGCTGAGCTTGTGAAACCAAATGGGAAGATTGATCGATGCAGAGAAAAGGAGCGCGTCTCTCCCATTGGCCTCGAGTAGAGGCACCGGCCTCTCGTCCACACGAACGTATTGCATCGACAGGGCGAGGTCCGGGAAATACTGCCTTTTGGCAAGCGATTTGGCCTTTGCGGCTTTTTCCTCGGCGAGCGCCGCCGCGCTGAGCTCGGGACGATGAGCTTCGGCAACGTCGTAGTAGCGCTCGATATCGCCCAGGTCCGCCTCGGGTACATCCGCACGCGGGATGGCGAGGGGCGCATCGGGATCCCGATTGAGTAAGTTATTCAGCCGGGCTGTGACTCCTACGCGCGCGCGTTCGAGCTTGGTCAAATCATCTTCTACCGCAGAATGAGACAGCTGGGCTTTGAGGACATCTTGCTGGCCAACTTGCCCTGAAGCGTATTTCACCTGCGCGACATCCTGCATCCGCAGGAGTATTTTCTTTTCTTCCTTGGCGATTTCGATAAGGCGATAGACGTGGTAATAGTCAAAGTAAGCACGCTTGACCTTTTCTACGAGATCGTTGGCCTGATCTCTATAGGTTTCCCCCGCGATGGATGCCTCTCTCTCGGCAATCTGGCCCTTCAGTGAAAGCTTCCCGAAAAATGGAAACTTCTGTTGGAGCATCCACACCTGCTCCTGCGGGCCGACTCGTGTTTCAATGCTTCTCGCAAAGTACCCGAAGGAGAGCGTCGGATCGGGCAGCGCACGCCGCTGGGCGGGGATCCATTTCATTGCGTCATGGAGGTCCGCATACGACCGAAGGAACGGATTCCTTTCTAGCGCGTAGCTGACGTAATCATCTAGGGTTGCGTTGGTCCCGAGGACGGCGCCCTCATTATAGGTGGCGCTCGCGCCGTGAGTGATGCCGGTCCCGCGAAGGTCGCCCTCATTCAGAGGTGCGCCCTCGCCAAAGGTGCTTGCCCTGAGGGTGTTACCCTCATTCTGGGCCGCGCTCGCACCGGGAGTGGTGCTCTCAGCGGGAGCGGTTGCCGCCCTAGGGGCGACTCCAGCGGCCGACGCCGCCCCCAGGAGGGCGCACACAGCCGCGGCAGACAAAAGTCTCATTATAATTAATTTCATTTCCACAAAACCTCGCTTCATCGGAATCGGACAAGCTTGCCCGCATTTCCAAAAGGCAAATTGGATATCACTGAGCAGCTGCTCGAGCGGCTTTTTACAACTGATTATTCGACAATTAGTTGCATTGCTATTAAGCAGTTTTCAGGCCTTGCCGAAAACGCCCGAGAGCCAGGATTTGTAGAATAATATACAATTGGTGTTGAATATGCTACAGCAATTACAACTATTCTATCCCCTGATTTACTTTTTGCAATTCGAGTTAAGTTACAGTATATTTATACCCAAATTTCCTCTCGGGTAAAGCAATTCTCACCTCGTCAGGGGCCATTTCCAAGCCCGAGCCGTCCCGTCAAACAGAAAGGTGAGCCCATGGGTCGAAAAACATTGAGATTCTCTCTTGGTATTGGTGTCGTCATCGCGGCACTGATATTTTTCGCGATCAGCGGCTTCCAGGAAGGAAAAGCATATTATAAAACTATTGAAGAGCTGAACGCGATGGGGGAGTCGGCATACGGTAAGCGTCTCAAGGTAGCCGGTTACGTGGAAGACGGTTCTATCGAGAGGCACGGCAGGGAAGTCAGTTTCAAGCTCCAACAGGATGATATACTGCTTGCCGTGCGGTATACGGGAAGCTCGCCCGTGCCCGATACCTTCAAGGATGGGGCCGAGGCCGTCATCGAAGGCAAATATCACGAGGACGGCACATTCGAGGCGAAGAAGATCCAGGCAAAGTGCGCCTCGAAATACGAAAAAGAGTACGGAGCCGCAAGAGCGAAGACTCAATCCTAGAGAAAGACCATATAGAGAGACGACCCATGGCGAATTTCGGCAACCTTTCCCTTGCCCTTGCATTCAGTTTTTCGATCTATTCGACCATCGCCCTCTTCTTTGGCACCCAGTCGGGAAGAAGGGAAGTCGTAAAGAGCGGTTACAACGCACTGTATGCGGTTTTGTTTTTCGCGACCTGCGCTACCGTAGCGCTGATCGTCCTCCTGGCGAGAAGCGATTTCAATATCGAATACGTCGCGAACTATACCAATAGAGACCTCCCGATGTTCTACAAGCTCGCCGCGTTTTGGGGCGGGCAGAAAGGGTCGCTCCTTCTGTGGACGTGGCTCCTCGCCTTGTTCAGCGCCATCATTGCCTACAGACAGCGGCACCTGCGAGGCGACTTCATCAATTACGCGCTCGGTATTATGATGCTCACGAGCATCTTCTTCCTCCTTCTCAACAAGTTCGTCGCCAATCCCTTCGATACGCTAGGGATTCAACATCAGGAAGGCCTATCCGCCGTGCCGTTTACACCGCGCGACGGGAGGGGATTGAACCCATTGCTCCAGCACCCGGAGATGGTGATCCACCCGCCCGTTCTCTACGTCGGCTTCGTCGGCTTCGTGGTACCGTTTGCATTTGCGATGGCCGCTCTCATGACAAAGGAAATGGGGAACGCCTGGCTCAAAATCACCCGCCGCTGGTCGCTTGCCTCATGGTTTTTCCTGGGGGCCGGTATTCTTCTCGGTGCCAACTGGGCGTACGTCGAACTCGGGTGGGGAGGATACTGGGCATGGGATCCCGTGGAGAATGCATCGTTGATGCCGTGGCTGACAGGAACAGCTTTCCTGCACTCCGTTATCGTTCAGGAACGGAGGAACATGCTCAAAGTGTGGAACGTGTCCCTCATTTCCGCGACGTACCTGCTCTGTATCTTCGGCACGTTCATTACGCGAAGCGGAATCGTCTCGTCCGTCCACGCGTTCGCCAAGTCGTCCATCGGCTACTATTTTCTGGTTTTTCTCGGATTGATGGCGATCGGCTCCGCCTATCTCATCCTCACCAGGTTGAAATACCTGAAGAGCGAAAACGAGCTCGATACCCTCGTCTCCCGCGAGAGCAGTTTTCTCTTCAATAATATTGTGCTGCTCGCTGCATGCTTCGCCGTTCTGTGGGGAACGATGTTTCCGACGCTCTCTGAGGCAATCCGTGGAGAGCAGATTACCATTGGCCCTCCGTTCTTCAATAAGATCAACATTCCCATCGGCCTGTTCCTCCTCTTTCTCACAGGGATTGCGCCTCTGCTCGCATGGAGGAAGACGTCTGGAAGAAGCCTCAGGAAAAACTTTCTCCCTCCGGTAGCAGCCGGCATCATTGCCGCGGTCGCGCTCATTATCGCCGGTGTCCGATCCGTCTATCCGGTGATGTCGTTCGCCCTCTGTGCTTTCGTGCTGGTAACGATCGTCTCCGAGTTCTATCGCGGAACCGCGGCGCGCATAAGAGCCACGGGCGAGCAGTTCATCGAGGCATTCACCAACCTCATCTTGAGGAACAAACGGCGCTACGGCGGTTACGTCGTTCATCTTGGCGTTGTGATGATGTTCGCCGGATTCACCGGCAGCGCATTCAACACGGAAACTCACGCGGAGATCAGAGAGGGAGAGCAGTTCACGATCAAAGATTACACGCTGGTTTGCCGTAAAGTGGAAGAAGGGGAAAATCCGAACTTCGCGTATCTGAGAGCGACACTGGACGTTATCAAGAATGGAAAACAAGCCTACTCGCTGCATCCCGAAAAACGCTATTATTTCGCGAGCGAGCAGGCGACGTCCGAGGTCGCGATCAAGAGCACCCTTAAAGAAGACCTTTACGTGGTATTCTCCGGGATGGACGAGAATGGAGGACCGGCCGTTATTCAGGCTTATGTGAATCCCCTCGTCGTCTGGATTTGGATCGGCGGATTCACGCTCGCCTTCGGCACCCTTCTCACCGTGCTCCCCGATGCGAGGGAAGTGAGGTTCAACCGCAGGAAGCGCGAGCTGGAGAGGATGCTGGAAGCGTCGGAGAAGATTTAATACCCGACGCGTTGCTGGAAGTAACAACATCGCTTAGGTGGGGAAACTTCAACTACCGATTGGCCGCTGTAGCGGCGGATCGGAAACTGAGAGACCCGGATAGTTATCATGGCGTATTTTTTTCTCGGCATATTCGCCGTCGTGGCGCTCCTCTTTGTTGCACAGCCCCTGCTGTCTTCGAAGAGGTATCTCCTCTACCTGGAAGATATGTTCGATTTCGGCGGGGAAAGAAAGCTCGACTATCTGGACGCCAAGAAACAGGTCATTCAAGATAACATCTCGGATCTCGAATTCGAGTACCAGATGGGGAAACTGTCCGAAGAGGATTTCGACCGGCTTCGCAAGGACTGCAACAGAGAAACAGAAGAAGTAGACAAAGCGATTGATGCCCTCAAGATCAAACGGGAGATCGAAGAGCTGATCGAGAGCGAGATTGACTCGCGACGGAAGATCAAGTAGCGTAATTAGACCCAATTCGCAGCACTCGGCACTATTATCATCTTGATGTGTCATAAGGGAATGGCCAGCGTGCCTTGATCGCCGCGAGGCGATTTCCGCAGCGCGCTACAACTTTAGACGCGCGCGAGGACCATGAGCCGAGGGGCGATCGAGGCACGCTAACTACTCCATTTTACTATATAGAGATTTATAAAAACACGGTTAGAGTCTTCTCTGGCCGCCATTCGGCTTGGAGCTATAGCATGCCGGTAAAAAAGGATCATAAGTCACCGCGGCACCGCATCGCGCTTGGCGTGGTTGCTCTCATGCTCGTTCTCCCAGCACCAGCCCCTTCGCCGGTCCATGCCTTCGAAGTTCATGGAAAAGTCACCAACGGCACCACCGGTGCCTCGAACGTAAAGGCGAAGCTCGATGTGGTGAATCCGCGCGCAGGCATGGATGTGCTTCAGGTGGTTGATATAACAGACGGTGAATTCACCGTTGAAAACCTCAGTGATACTTCCCATGTGTACGTGTTCAGACTGATTTACCAGGGAATCTCCTATTCGGAGATCATTCGCTATCAGGGGAACGAGCATCTGCATGCGGATTTTGTGGTCTACGACACGACCTCCTCGTGGGAAAACGTCAAGATCTCCATCCCACATGCTATGGTCCGCCGAATGGACGACCAATTGAGAATCGAAAAGATTTTCGAGCTCAGCAACACATCCCACCCGCCCAAGAC
The DNA here is from genome assembly GCA_011772205.1 of Candidatus Latescibacterota bacterium. Lineage (GTDB taxonomy): Bacteria > Krumholzibacteriota > Krumholzibacteriia > WVZY01 > WVZY01 > WVZY01. Next base: position 7,963 of record WVZY01000017.1, on the reverse strand, counting down.
GCTCGTTGGGGATGAATTTTCGATGTACATCCCGGGAGATCGCACAAGCCTGAATGCGTTGTACGTTACAGAGCTGGGGATTCCCATCAACCAGAAATCCCTGCCAACCAAGACGAAAGACATCTACCACATCCATTATCCATTCAAGCCCGGAGTTAGCCGCGTGGCACTATCCTTCGACGTTCCTTATGCAGACGGAACTTATGATTATCGCGAGGTACTGCCCCACGACGTCGAAGAACTCACCATTCTCGTAAACGATCCCGAAATGAGCATAACGAGCGAAACCGTGAACCTCGAAAAGGATACCGACGTCCACGGCTTCACTTCATTTCGAGTTGCTTCGCTCGAGAAATCCAGCGTTTTGTCGATTAGGTTCTCCGGGGGCAGTGGAGAAGTCCAGCCCGCCTCATCCACTTCCTCCCGAGTCATCGTGCAATCAAAGGCATCGGAAGGATTCACCGTCCCGCTCATCATCGTTCTCACGCTTATCCTTCTCAGCGTTACCGCTTTCACCGGCAAACGCCCCATTGGCGCAAAGGGAAACGAGGGGCTCTTCAAAACCCAGAGCAACCTGCTCTACAACCAGATTGCTAAACTGGACGACCTGCATGCCACCGGCACGGTCCCCGACAAGCTCTACCACGCAAAACGTGCGGAGCTCAAAAACAAGCTCGCGCAGATTCTCTACCAGTCGAAAAGCCACGCCGGCAAACGCTCTGGAAAAGCGAAAAAAAGCAAGAGGGGGTAAGAGATGACCCCAAACGGCCTAGTACTCGAGACCACCGAGCTTGCCAAACAGTTCGGCAGGCTCCATGCGCTGAGGTCCATCTCTCTTACCGTCGAGCTAGGCGAATTTCTTACCATATTTGGCAGGAACGGTGCCGGAAAGACAACCTTTCTGAGAATCGTTTCCTCTTTGATCCGATCTTACTCGGGGAAGGTCACCCTCTTTGGAAAAGACCTCAGGAAAGCGGAAGAAGATACGAGAAGGAGAATCGGTTTCATCTCCCACGAGAGCTTCCTGTACAAGGATCTAACCGTTGCCGACAATTTGACATTTTACGGCAGGCTCTACGGCGTCAATCCGCTCCAGGAGAGCGTGGAAAACATCATCGCGCGGGTTGGCCTCGAAGAAAAGCGGAACGTGGTGATGCGGGCGCTGAGCAGGGGCATGAAACAACGGCTTTCCCTTGCCAGGGCCTTCCTGCACAAACCGGAGCTTCTCCTGCTGGACGAACCCTACACCGGTTTGGATGAGCGTGCCTGTGAGATCCTGGACGAGGTTTTCGAAGGATTCATAAATGAAGGTGGAACGATCATCATGACGACGCACAACATCGAGCGCGGTATGAAACAGGCCAACAGAATCGTCGTGTTCGACAAAGGATCGATCGTTCACAAAGCGAAGACGTCCGATATCAACATCGATGATTTTCGGAAAGAATACCGGGAGATAATTTCCCAATAGCACATGAGAACCGACTCATGACGCGAACGATACTGACAATTCTCTGGAAGGATTTGAAGATCGAGCTTAGAACGAAAGAGGCGTTCAGCGCATCGTTCGTTTTTTGTATTATCGTTCTCGTCATATTCAACTTCACGCTCGATCTGACCACCGAGGAGGCGTTGCGCCTCGGTCCGGGATTTCTCTGGGTTGCTTTCGCCTTCGCCGGCGTCCTCTCGCTCAACCGATCCTTCGCACTCGAAAAGGAAGAAGGCTGCGCGCAGGCCTTAATGCTGGCGCCTGTGGACAGGGGTGCTATTTATGTCGGCAAGCTTCTCGCCAACGTTATATTCATGCTCGTAACGGAGATCATCATCCTTCCCTTATTCGTCGTTTTTTTCAATCTCGATCTCGGCGGGAAGATCCCGCCGTTGCTGTTGATATTTTTCCTTGGGACTGTCGGCTTTGCTTCTGTTGGGACGATCTTTTCGGCGATTGCCGCAAACACGCGGATGCGGGAGGTGATGCTCCCGATTCTCTTGCTGCCGATCACCATTCCCGTCCTCATCGCAGCCGTGGAGACAACGGCATACGCAATGGGAGTTCGAGATGAGGCTTCCTTTTGGTTCAGGCTTCTGATAGCCTATGATGTTGTCTTCACAGTCGCATCGTTTCTCGCTTTTGAGTACGTAGTCGAGGAGTGAATACACTGTGGAAAGAAAAGGCAATCCTGCCAGCTTCATACTTCCGGCGCTGACGTTCCTGAGCATGCTCTTTGCGGTCTATATGGTTTTCGTATACGCGCCGGTCGAAAGAACGATGGGGATCGTGCAGAAGATTTTTTATTTTCACGTACCCTCGGCCTGGATTGCGTTTCTGGCATTTTTCTGCGTCTTCCTTTTCAGCATCGTATACCTCATGCGGCGGGAGAAGAAGTGGGATGATCTTGCTTCCTCTTCGGCCGAGGTAGGCGTGCTGTTCTGCTCGCTGGTGCTGATTACCGGACCGATCTGGGCAAAACCAGTTTGGGGCGTATGGTGGACCTGGGATTCCAGACTCACCCTTACCCTCGTCCTCTGGCTTCTCTACGTCGGATATATGATGCTCCGGTACTACGTAGCTGATCCCGAGAAGAAAGCGACGCTTTCAGCAGTTGTCGGTATCATTGGTTTTATCGATGTCCCGCTCGTCTACCTGTCGATTCGCTGGTGGCGCACCCAGCACCCGAGCCCCGTCATGGCCGGCGGATCGGATTCCGGACTCGACCCGGATATGGCGCGTGCTTTCTTCACGTGCCTTGCGGCGTTCACGATCCTTTTCGTATATTTACTGATGAAGCGGGTCAAGCTCGAGAAACTGAGGGAAGAGCTCGATGGGCTCCAAGAGAGGGTCGAAGAGACGCACCCAAAATGAGCCGTTGTCCGTGCGTTCCAATTGGACAAGAGCTCACCTGATCCGTACAATTCTTTAAAGGGAGTCAACGAATGGGAGTTCTATACAAACATCTCTTTTGGGCATACGCAATCATCTGGACTGCAATTTTTCTATACTTGCTCAACATTGATCTGAAGCAAAGAGCCATTATGAAGGAAATCGCCGCGCTGAAGAAAAAGCTGCTGGGTTAGACGCGGCAGGGACCGGCAAACGTCGATGGCGCCCGCTGGCCAACATTGCCCAAAGCAGTGACACCAATAATAACTCATATTGAAACAGATGATTACCAACCCGGAATGCAAAACCTGTGATCTTCGCAAGAACAATCTCTTCTCCGTGCTGAGGGGCGAGCAAATCGACCGGCTGGACAGGGAAAAAATGACGCGGGAGTATCAGCGCGGCGATGTGATTTTCTACGAAAACACTCCTGCGTTTGCGATCTACTGCATCTTCACCGGATGGGTGAAAGTGTACAAAGTGGGAAGCCGGGCCGAACGGCAGGTGGTCCGCTTGTTGGGGCCCGGAGATGTGATCGGACACCGTGCTGTCCTGGCAAACGAGCCGTATTCGACCACCGCCGAGGCAATCCAGACGTCTTTGATATGCTCCCTTCCCAAAGAATCGTTGTTCAAGATGCTCGAAGAATCTCCTCAGCTCTCGATGCGCTTGATGGGCAGGCTGGCCCGTGAACTCCGCGTGTCGGAAGATCAGATGGTGATCTTATCGCATAAGTCCGTGCGCCAGCGAGCCGCTCAACTGCTGCTCCTGCTGATGCGGCGGAGTCCGGAAGCGGATGATAAATACATCGAGCTAAAGATCCCGATCCGGCGCAACGAAATGGCCCAGATGATCGGAACAACTCCGGAAACCCTCTCGCGCACGCTGCGATACTTCGGCCAGCGCGGGCTCCTCCAATCCACGCGGACTGAGCTGCGCATCCTCGATCCGGAAGGCCTCCGGCAGCTCGCCGGCATGAACGCAGACTTCGAACTCCCTTGATAACAATCAATCGTTCCGTTGACGCCGATCATTGCTTTTTCCAGCCGGTAAGTTAACATTTACGTTGTTTACACGGCTTGTCAGGGGGGAAGGAGCGCATCAGTCCCTTTACGGGGTTTGCATGAGATCTCAAGAACTTCCCCTCGGACATTTTTTGAGCAGCTTCGCTGGAAAACCATCACTCTTTTCGCCCTCAGCAGGCCCACGCGGTCTGTTTTTTTTGCTCCGCGCTGCAGCATATTCCCTTGCCTTTTGTTGAAAAAGCCCTCCCGTGCCGCGGCCCCGCCGACTTAGCATCCTGAATTCCAATCAATTTTGCTCTGGAGCCGGAGCCCAGCGAATGATTAAATAGAGCATTGATGGCCGGAACTCGTCGCTGTTCGCCGGACCCGAAAGGGTCCATACACCGTCTATTCGCCCCGGCCGGTGCCCTTGGAGCCAAACTGGAAGCTCTGAAAATTATCGAAGGAAGGGAGATCGCGATGAAGCGCTATCATTCGGTCCTGCTGACGCTGACACTCGCTGGCGTGCTCGTTTGGGGATCCCAGCTCGTCCCGGCGAAAACGCTCTACGGCGACGCGCCGCAGGAAAAGATCAAAATCGAGTCCGTGGATCAGCTCCCGCGCCGTGCGTACAAGGTGACCGGAAAGGTCGCCGACCTGGTGAAGTCCGAAAAGGCCTTCGAGGAGTTCGCCACCAAGCTCCGAGCGGACATCGAAGCGGATCTGGCGAAATACGAGCTCGAAGACAAAACGACCCTCCGGAGGTGGCACGCCACACTCGTCTACCTGGATATGCTCGACGGTCGCTATGATTCAGCCCTCGAGGGAATCGAACGCATGCGAGAACTGCAAGACAAGCCGGCCAAGAAGCTTACGAGCGGTCTCCTCGGGGTGCCAACCACGAGGGCTCTCAAGGCGGCTGCGGGAGACCCGGGAAATCCCATTTATAAGGAAGTGTTCCGCGGCGAGCTATCGGCGAGAGTGAAGGATCTTCCCTGGGATATCGTCCAGGACGAAATCGAGCAGCTCAAAGGCGTTTTGGAGATGTTCGGCGAAAATCTAATCATGGGCGTAGTTGCAACCCAGATCGAGCCCGTGGTCGAGACGACCGGGGAGCTCAGTGCCGACCTGGCGCTCCAGGTGGTAAACCTCCGCGGGATGATCGCTTTTACGATGCCCGTCAGAGACGTGATCATCGAAGAGCTCCAGCGCAAGATCGATGAACATCGGGTCGCAAAGACGGATATCTGGGCTGAACGATCTGTAGCGCTAACGGGGGATGAGGGGGGCGAGCCGGTACTCATCGCCATCTGGGACACGGGCGTGGATTGCGATGTGTTCAAAGACATCGTTTACACCAATCCAAAAGAAAAAATGGATGGAAAAGACAACGACGGCAACGGCTTCGTGGATGACGTGCACGGCGTTGCCTACGACATGTACGGGAACAAATCGCCCGAGATTCTCTACCCGCTGGGAGATGCACAGGATCGGGCGCAGGAAATCCTCGATCAAATGAAAGGATTTTTCGATCTCCAGGCGGCCATTGACAGCCCGGAAGCTTCTGCCCTCAAGAAAAAATTCTCAGCCATGCCGCCGGAAGACGTCAAAACCTTCCTGGAAGATTTCATGCGAGGCGCCCTGTACGTCCACGGTACACACGTGGGAGGAATTGCGATCGATGGTAATCCTTATGCGCGTCTCATTGTGGGTAGAATGGAGGAGGATTATCACACGATTCCCAGACCGCCAACGATGGAACTTGCCAAAAAGATGGCTAAGAGTTTCAAGGAGACTGTTTCGTATTTCAAGAAACACGGCGTGCGGGCCGTCAACATGAGCTGGGGCATCGGTCTAAAAGAGGTCGAAACACAGCTCGAGAAAAACGGCATCGGCGAAACTGCGGAAGAACGCGCCAAGATAGCACGCGAAATCTTCGATGTGATGAGGGAGGGTCTGTACTCGGCGATCGAGAGTACGCCGGATATTCTATTCGTCGTTGCAGCCGGGAATTTCAATGAAGACGTTGCGTTCAACGAGGACTGTCCCGCGTCATTCGATTTGCCGAATCTCCTTGCCGTGGGCGCCGTAGACCAGACGGGCAGAGAGACGGGTTTCACGAGCTTCGGCGACCGGGTAAGCGTTTATTCGAATGGCTTCGAAGTGGAGAGTTACGTTCCGGGTGGGGCGCGCATGGCGTTCTCCGGCACCTCGATGTCATCGCCGAACGCGATCAATCTTGCAGCGAAACTGATCGCACTCGATCCGTCGCTCTCGCCCCCTGGGGTCATCGCATTGATCGAGAAGGGAGCGACGATCAGCGAAGGATCGAAGCTACTGAAGCTCATCCATCCGAAGCAATCGGTTTCGCTGTTGAAGTAAATGTTTTGAGCGGAAGCTGCTGGTTTGCAACGATAGCCGCTGCGTGATGAGGGTGACGAACCACGCGCTGGCGGCGGATGTTCCTGGTTTTGGCAGGCTCCATGCGGGTTCCCCACGGAGCCTGCCAACGTTTCACCGTTGGCAGGATAAGAGGCTCTCGTTTGTTTTGGCATCTAGCGAGTCTTGCTAACTGTTGAAGTATATTGCCAACTACTGTATCAATGTCATTTTGGGCGCACTCACCTGCGACTGAATGAAATCCGGGAGTTTTTCATCTTACATTTCTTTGAGCCGCAACCTAGTTCCGAAAACGGATGTATTCGCACATTTTCTGCATAGCTCGAGTTCCGAGTTGACGATTTTTCTGCGCATTTCACGATATTTCTTGCTTTTCCATATTTTTTTGAAGCCGCCCTCATCAGAAATATTTCCAATGACATAACCACCATCATAATCATAACAACATATCGTCACATCGCCATTCCAAAGTATTTCTGTTTCATGAAAGACGAAAGAACACAGCGGCGGCTTTTTCAGAATAAATTTATTTCGCCTTCGAATATAATGATTCTGATCTTTGGGTAGATATTTTTTTATCAATTCGTCCAAAGAATCATCAAAAAAATCGTTCAGGCAGACTGGCTTTAAATCAACTGCATCAACGCCAATATTGTCGCCTAGTTTGACAATGTCATCGATTTCATGTTCGTTGTGCTTGAAAACAACGAATTGCAGGACGATATTCGTTTTACCGTTGCCTATCTCGCTCTTTTTGACGACCAGCTTCCGAAGATTCTCCACAATCTCCTCGAATCCCTTATCATCTTTGTAATTGCGATATTTGTGGTACGTTTCCTCTGATGCTCCGTCCAATGAAAAGAGAATTTCGGACGCGCCTGCGCGAATCAATTCTTCGGCTTTGTCAATCGTTCCATTTGTCCCAATGATCGTTTGGATTCCGTTGTTCTCTGCATAAGCGATCAAATCGCCGATACGCGGGTGGAGTATCGGATCCCCAGCGAAATTCATGATGATCAACTTGGCGATATCTTTGATTTCATCGACTAATCTGATAAAAGTTTCATACTGCAAATATCCTTTTTTCCGATCGTCACTATCCACACCGATTGGACATAATGGGCACAAACCATTGCATATATTCGTCGGCTCTATCATAAAGACAGAGGGATATACGACATCAAAGGGGAAATAGGAAATGAGCTTGAGAAAACTTTTTCGTAGGGCTTTCGGCGCGTAAAATAATATATGATTCGTGCCATTGAAAATGACTCTACTTAGACTCATGATACTTCCGAAAGAAATACAAACCTGCCGGAACTGATGAGGGCCGATTGAGCGGCGATGGAAGGTCTTCCGTGGTAACCGCCACCTACAACGCCGCTGCCTGCGTGCGCTATATTATCTTACTACATAATTACGTTAAATGTAATACAAATTTGAAGTTGCCAAGGCGGGAGGCTCCGTGGGGGTGACGAACCGTTACGCGGAGCGAGGGAGGAGGAGTGCTGCGTGGTGGGGGTGATGAACCATTGCGCGGATGCAAGCAGGGAGGCTCTGCGGGGGTGACGAACCGTTACGCGGAGCGAGCGAGGATCCGCCGCCGGAGGCGGATGGCCGAGCGAAGGTATCATATGAAAGACACGTCCCAAACGCAAAATAGAGTCTTATCGAGAAG
>WVZY01000068.1:2789-3012 GCA_011772205.1 Candidatus Latescibacterota bacterium | reverse complement strand
CAGAGGCCAAGATAGCCGAATACAAGAGATGGCTCGATCAAGTCGGAACCAACGGCTATCGCTTATGGCTAAGAGTTGACAATAACAAGAGACCTCACCGACTTTACGTGGGAGAGGGTTTCGGCAGGGCCGATCACGCGGTGAAAGAAAGGTTTGTCGAGATCTTCTCCCATTATCTCGCCGGCCATCCCGAAAAATTCATGCTAATCGATATCTTCGACGG
>WVZY01000068.1:2529-2704 GCA_011772205.1 Candidatus Latescibacterota bacterium | reverse complement strand
CGGAAAGCATATCGGGGAGTTTGGCTGGGCGGGATTCAAGCTCTACTGAATTTCTCGATAACGAATCTCGCTGATGGGTCGGCTATCTCTCGCGAAGTCCTCGCTTCTGCAGGTCATTCCCGCTGTTCGCTGTTTTCTTGGTGACTAACATTGAAGTCTGCTGGGTTTCTGAGTC
>WVZY01000068.1:1756-2515 GCA_011772205.1 Candidatus Latescibacterota bacterium | reverse complement strand
AATCGAGATAGACTGACAGTAGGACTCGTTACTCTCGATTGAACTAGCACAAGAGATCCCGGGCCGAATTTTCCGGCGGTCCGGAGTTGAGGAGGTCAATATGCCCAATGGACGATGGCCCAACGATCTTGAAATACTACTTGAACGGCTTCGACGTCAGTTCCTGGGCTTCAATCTCGGGGGCGTGACGCCCATTATAACCGCGCTGGTGATTCTTATCTTGCTCTGGTCGAGCTGGTACACGGTCCAGCCGGAGCAGACGGCTGTGGTCCAGCGCTTTGGTCGAGTGTTGCGAACCACGGGCCCGGGGCTGCATTTTAAGATTCCGTNNTAAGATTCCGTTCGGTGTCGAGACGGTTCGGTTGGTTCCCACGGCGCGCGTACTTAAGGAAGAATTCGGCTTTCGAACTTTGGTCGCCGGTCAAAGAACTCGCTATGAACGCGGAGATTTTTCCAGCGAATCCCTGATGCTCACAGGGGATCTCAACGTGATCGATGTGCAGTGGATTGTCCAGTACCGCGTGGAGGATCCAGTACGGTTTCTCTTCAAGGTCCGGGAACAGCGCGAAACCTTTCGGGATATCGCAGAGGCCGTCATGCGCCGCGTCGTCGGCAACCGCTTGGGAAGCGATGTCTTGACCGTGGGCCGGGTTGCTGTTTCCAGCGAGGTCAAGGAAGAAATGCAGAAAATCCTCTCCGAATATGAGACTGGAATCCGACTCGTCACGGTCGAGCTTCAAGATGTGACTCCACCCGATC
>WVZY01000068.1:321-1610 GCA_011772205.1 Candidatus Latescibacterota bacterium | reverse complement strand
TCAGGCTCGAGGAGAAGCTTCCCGGTTTTCCGCTATATTAGAGGAGTATCAGCGGGTGCCCGAAGTGACCCGGCGCCGTCTCTACCTCGAGGCGGTGAGCAACGTGCTGTCCGAGGCGAGCGGAGTTTATATCGTGGATAGCGAGCAGCGGGCCTTGATTCCGTGGCTTTCCATCGATTCGGCGAAAAGCCCTCCGCCGCTCGGGAATCTCAAGGAGGGAGCCAAGCCATGAAGACACCTATGACCTACGCTTTAGGAATTTTGTTAGCAATCGCCCTGCTATCGGTGTCGGGGGCTTTCTATGTGCTGGATGAAGGACAGCAAGCCGTTATTTTACAGTTCGGCCGGCCCGTGGGAGATCCCGTAATCGTAGCGGGTCTTCACTTCAAAGTCCCGTTTATCCAAGAAGTTCGGCGCTTCGATAAGCGGCTCCTCATTTGGGATGGGGATCCGAATCAGATTCCCACCGCGGGGCGCGAGTTCATTTGGGTGGATTCAACCGCGCGATGGCGGATTGTAGATCCGTTGAAATTCCTCGAAAGCGTTGCCACAGAATCGGGCGCTCAATCCCGACTTGATGATATTATCGATTCGGTTATCAGGGATCTTGTCTCTGCCAATCCCTTGGTCGAGCTAGTTCGAAGCTCGACTTGGGAAACTCCCAAGACCGAGGTTCTCGAGGAGGCCTCGAAAGAGGTAGTGGAGGAACTTAAAAAAGAAATCAACTTGGGCCGTGAAGGAATCACTCACCCGAGCGATTCTGGCCGAGGTGCGCAAGACGACCCCCCAGTACGGTATCGAAGTCGTCGACGTGCGCATCAAGCGGCTCAACTACGTCGAGAGCGTGCGCGAGAAGGTCTACGCGCGCATGATCTCCGAGCGCAAGCGGATCGCGGCCCGTTTCCGGTCGGAAGGAGAAGGGCGGAGCGCGGAGATTTTGGGCAATATGGAAAAGGAGCTGCGAGAAATCCGCTCCACGGCTTACCGGGCGGTGCAGGAGATCCGCGGTAAGGCGGACGCGACAGCGACGAAAGTCTACGGTCAAGCCTACGGTCGGGATCCGGAATTTTATGCTTTCTCGCGAACCCTGGAGTCGCTTAAAGAAGGGCAGAACAAAAACTCCGTGCTGGTTCTCACCACCAACAGTGACTACTACCGCTATCTCAAGGACGCCAATCCTTCGAGGGGCAGAACCGGCAGGTGACGATGTTTGCGGAGGTCACAAAGCGGTTTCGATGAGGCGGGAGAGCCCCACGATGAGAAAGAAATAGACGCCGATGAAAACATAA
>WVZY01000068.1:0-226 GCA_011772205.1 Candidatus Latescibacterota bacterium | reverse complement strand
CGAGAGCATTGCGGCAACAAAAACCGTCGTCGCGAACCCGGAAAGATTCCACCAAAGCCACGAGATCGAGGTCAATTGCCAGAGGGCCAGGTTCAAGCCCAGTCCGGCCCACACACCGATTTTGGTGCTCCAGGGAGCCGCCCAGCGAGTCATGATGCCGAGAATGAACGCTGCCAGGATAGGGCCATAGAGAATGCTTCCGATCGCGTTAATGAGAACAATCGTT
>WVZY01000035.1:2593-2840 GCA_011772205.1 Candidatus Latescibacterota bacterium | reverse complement strand
GAGCAGGAGCGGGGGATTACCATTACCTCAGCGGCGACGACCTGTTTCTGGCGTGACCATCGGGTCAATATCATCGATACCCCCGGCCACGTCGATTTTACCATCGAGGTCGAGCGCTCACTGCGAGTCCTGGATGGAGCGATCGGGGTTTTTTGTTCCGTCGGTGGGGTCGAGCCGCAAACGGAGACGGTCTGGCGTCAAGCGGACAAATACCGCGTGCCGCGGATTGCCTTTATCAATAAGATGG
>WVZY01000035.1:2303-2535 GCA_011772205.1 Candidatus Latescibacterota bacterium | reverse complement strand
GGTTCCGATTCAATTACCGATCGGCGCGGAAGAACAGTTCGCCGGCATCATCGATCTCGTTCAAATGAAGGCGATTCTGTGGGAGCAGGAAAGCCTGGGGGCGAAATATCAAGTCGAGCCCATTCCCGCCGCGCTCGCCGCCCAAGCGGAAGAATACCGCGAAAAGCTGCTGGAAGCCGTGGCCGACTGTGACGAGTCGATTATGGAGAAGTATCTGGAGGGCAAGGAAATT
>WVZY01000035.1:1975-2220 GCA_011772205.1 Candidatus Latescibacterota bacterium | reverse complement strand
TTTAGACGCCGTGGTGGATTATCTCCCGTCTCCTCTGGATGTCCCGGCGGTTCAAGGGACCCATCCGGTGACCCAAGTGGTCGAGGAGCGAGCCGCCAAGGATGACGCGCCTTTTTCCGCGCTGGCCTTCAAGATTATGACCGATCCGTTTGTCGGCACGCTGACCTTTTTCCGCATTTACTCGGGGGCGATCTTCTCGGGCTCCAGCGTCTACAACTCGATCAAAGGGAAGCGCGAACGAATCG
>WVZY01000035.1:914-1919 GCA_011772205.1 Candidatus Latescibacterota bacterium | reverse complement strand
CTCTGCGAGGAGACCCATCCGATTATTTTGGAGTCGATCGATTTTCCCGAGCCGGTCATCTCCATCGCGATTGAACCCAAGAGCAAAGCCGATCAGGAAAAGCTCGGTTTGTCCATGCAGAAGTTGACGACGGAAGATCCCTCGTTCCGGGTGCGAACCGACGAGGAAACGGGGCAGACGATCATCTCGGGAATGGGAGAGCTTCACCTGGAGATCATCGTCGACCGGCTGCTGCGCGAGTTCAACGTCGGGGCCAACGTCGGCAAGCCCCAGGTGGCCTACAAGGAGACGATCCGCAAAGCGGTAGAGCAAAGGGGCAAGTTTATTCGCCAAACCGGAGGTCGCGGACAATACGGGGATGTCGTCCTCAGAGTGGAGCCGCAAGGCCCCGGGAGCGGATTTGAGTTCGTTGACGCCATCAAAGGAGGGACCATCCCCCGAGAATACATCCCAGCCGTGGAAAAAGGGGNNCGTAGAAAAAGGGGTGCGGGAGGCGATGGAGAGCGGCTCGCTGGCAGGTTATCCAATCGTGGATGTCAAGGTCAGCCTTTTAGACGGGAGTTATCACGACGTCGACTCCTCGGAGATCGCCTTCAAGATCGCGGGCTCCATGGCCTTCAAGGATGCGGTGAGCAAGGCAAGCCCGATTCTCCTTGAGCCGATCATGGCCGTGGAAGTGGTGGTGCCCGAAGAGTTCATGGGTGATGTCATCGGGGATATCAGCTCGCGCCGAGGCAAGGTTTTGGGTATGGATTCCCGGCCGGCCGCACAGGTTATCGAAGCTCATGTCCCGCTGGCGCAAATGTTCGGCTATGCCACGGATTTGCGGTCGATGACTCAGGGCCGGGCGACCTATACCATGCAATTTTCCCACTACGAACCGGTGCCGGCGACGATCTCGGAGGAGATCAGCGCCAAGGCCGTTGGATTGTAGCAACATGAGTCGAGTTCATTATGAATGAGAAGATCCGTATTCGGCTGAAGGCGTATGACCACCGGGTTTTG
>WVZY01000035.1:643-818 GCA_011772205.1 Candidatus Latescibacterota bacterium | reverse complement strand
GATTCGCACCCACAAGCGGCTGCTCGACATCCTGGAGCCCACGCAGCAAACCATCGACGCGCTCGGCAAGCTGGATATCGCGGCGGGCGTGGATGTGGAGATCAAGTTGCAATGACGTTGCTGAATTCAAAAGGCCAATGGCAAAACTCAAAATGCGACTTCATTTTTCCATCTT
>WVZY01000035.1:257-551 GCA_011772205.1 Candidatus Latescibacterota bacterium | reverse complement strand
CAAAACTCAAAATGCGACTTCATTTTTGCATTTTGCATTGAGTCGGGGTGTGAGGTTGGCAACCCATGAAGGGTCTTATTGGAAAAAAGATCGGCATGACGCAGCTATTCGGCTCCGACGGGAACGTCGTTCCGGTTACCGTCATCGAGACGGGTCCGTGTGTTGTCGTGCAAAAAAAAGAGAGCGCCAAGGACGGCTATAACGCGCTTCAGCTGGGATTCGGCTCCAAGAAGAGCCAGAGAGTCAACAAGCCCGGGCAGGGCCATATGGGAAAGGCGGGAAAAGGCGCCTTTC
>WVZY01000035.1:0-136 GCA_011772205.1 Candidatus Latescibacterota bacterium | reverse complement strand
CGGAGACCGCGTCGATATCTCCGGGACCTCCAAAGGAAGAGGATTCACCGGGGTGATCAAGCGCTGGGGATTCGGGGGCTTTCCCGCTTCCCACGGCACGCACGAATATTTTCGCCATGGTGGTTCGATCGGCAAT
>WVZY01000032.1 GCA_011772205.1 Candidatus Latescibacterota bacterium | reverse complement strand
ATCCGTTGAACAGGGGACATCTTAAACCGTTGTTTTGCGGACAAAGAAAAACGGCGTTGACAGCCAAGGCAACTGTATTTCTGCTATTCGTGTCCTCTGTTGGAATTTACTACTTCGAGAATTCTGCTCAGCCTGATACATTTGGCTCGATTTTTCATGCAATGTGGTGGGCAGTCGCAACCCTAACAACCGTCGGATATGGTGATATCTGTCCAGTTACAGTTGGGGGCAAAATATTTACATTCTTGATGCTAATGATTGGGCTAGGAGTCGTGGCAGTTCCCACTGGGCTAATTTCATCTGCCATGACTAGGGCCATTTCAGAAGAAAAAAGAAAGGCACAGGAAATTAGCAAGATAAAGTGATCTGGTATAAGGACACAATCCATAGAGCTTGCTCCAAACATTGGGTGGCCAAGAAATCCTGGATGAATGCATTCGTACAGATAACAGGTAAACGGCAAGCGCGGCGTAGCCCCAACGCGCGAGCTGCGGAAATGGCGATACTTGCAGGAGTCGGCTAAAATGATAATTAGCCAAAGACCAAAGAAAGATAGGTCCCACAATCAGCCGTGAAAAAAATTTGCATTTTTATTGAAATGGTTGGTATATTTATGAATAATAAGGTAAACGGTATACCAGAGCGGCGGAATGGTAGACGCAGCGGACTTAAAATCCGCTGGAGCCTAAGGCTCCGTGCCGGTTCGAGTCCGGCCTCCGGCACCAATGTTTTCAGAGTGCTATGGCTCGACAAAAGTAGCTCCAACGCCAATGTTTCCAATGTGCCATAGCCGGCACGAACGCACTGCCAGCACCATAAATTTCATAAAACTCCTGGCTTAGCAAAAACAAAACTGCACCCAAGCTCCATAAGCAATACATCATGATCAAGAAACTCCTCACAACAACCGCAATAATCATAATCTCCGCAGCCGCCATATTACTCGCGCTCTTCAAAGGCCCCCTATCCCCGGGCCCTAAAAACGAATTCGACACCATGGAGGACTTCCTCTCTAAAGGCCCCGCCGCCAGCAAAAGAGCCAGCAGAACCGCCGGAAAAACCGCCAATGACAAAGCCACCACCAAAACAACCACCCAAAAACCACCCCACCAGGTCGTCTTCATCGGCCTGGACGGCGCCACCTGGAAAATCATCGATCCGATGATCGAAGAGGGCATCCTCCCCACATTCAAGCGGCTCAAAGAAGAAGGCGCTTCCGGCATACTGCGATCCGTGGAATGCTTTTTCTCCCCGCCGGCCTGGACGACGATGCAAACGGGCTACCTGCCGGAGAAAAGCGGCATCTACACGTTTGGCTCATGGAGCGGCGAGGGGAACCTCTTTCATACGGTGTCATCGCTCGATGTGGAGGTGCCGTTCGTCTGGGATGTGGCCTCCGCTGCGGGGAGGCGCGTGGGAGTGACGAACATGCCGGTCACCTACCCGGTGCGGCCGGTCAACGGGATCATGGTCTCGGGACTGCTAACCCCGATCTCCTACGAGAGTGAGGAGCAGATCACAAACTGTGTGTTCAGGACGCACCAGGGTAAGTTTTACGAGGCGCTGGACAGCATATCTTATGGTCGGAAGATCGTTGGTCGGACGAACTTCTTGTGGAGCAGATTGGCGCTCGGTCTGTACGACACGACAGATGACAACGAGGAGAATCTAGACACGGTCGCATTGAAGGTATCGCCAATGGGCAGTGCATGGAAACCTGGTAAGCCGGTTCCGGTGCAGGTATTCAAAATAGACAAATGGTCGCCGTGGTTTCAGCTCTATTATAGAGAAGGCGGCCCTAAGGGACCGATCAGGAAATTGGCTTGCAGTGTGAATGTTCATCGCCTGAGGGCGAGGGGATTGATCAAGGTGAGCCCGCTAATGCGCCTGCCGTCGGATCCGAAACTCGAGATGACGTACCCGGAAACGCTCGGCCGCGAGATCGAGGAAACGTTCGGTCATTATCTCATCTCCCTTGGATTCAATCCGGAGTTGGTGCCGCAAGGTGTGCAGGAGACGGCCAAGTTCGCCTCATTTTTCTATGACTATGATGACTGGGATCTCTTCCTCTACACGTTCATGGCACCGGACAATATCCAGCACCAGGAGGGCGTGTCCAACAGGACGAAACACGCCTACAAAACGATCGACAGGTTTCTCGCCGAGCTGCTGGAACGGATGCCCGCGGATGCAACGCTCATCCTGGCGTCGGATCACGGATTTGCCGAGTTCGAATACGCCATCGATCTGAACAAGTTTTTCGAGGACATCAGCGTGCTGTCGAACTCGAGAAACGTGAATTTCGACAAATCGCTCGCCTTTACAGACCGGTGGTGCGTGTATTTCAATGAGAAGCTGCTCACAAGGGGCGTGTTGATGCGGCGCGGCATTCCAATCGAAGAGGGACAGGAGCCAAGGGAGACCTTGATCGCTTACATGAAAGAAGAGGCGAAGAACATAACGGATCCCGAGACAGGCCGGGCATTCCCGGTCGAACTGATCGAGGTCCCCGAAGATGCGGCGGGGAATCCCCCCGCAATGATCGTCACGGGGGCGTATTCGGATTACTTTGTCGAAGGATCGGATCTCCGCATCAATTCTCCCAAGGTGGTCCGAAGGGCGAATAAGCGCGAGAGCTGGTATCACGAAAGGAACGGGATGTACCTCCTGTGGGGCAATCACATTCAGGCGGGCATTGATGCGGGGATACGGAACATCCAGGATATCACGCCCACGATCCTCTATCTCATGGATTTGCCGCTGGCAAAGGATTTCGATGGGGAAGTGATCGACACGGCGATTAGACCGGAATTTCTCGCGCAAAAAAGTACTTACTATTTGAGAAAATACGCGGAGCTGACTCCCGCTCGCGATGCGAGCTACGAGGAGCTGCAATCATTGGAAGATATGCTGAAAACGCTGGGGTATATTCGATAGCGTAGTCGTCCTGGCCCGTGCAGGAGCAATTGAGCGAATTCAACGATACCTGAAAACGCTGGGGTATATTCGATAGCGTAGTCGTCCCAGTCTGGACAAAAGAAACTGGACAAAAGCAATCGGGCAAATCCAACAACATCCAAAGAGCCAAAATACTGGAGTGTAATCGTCCCAGCCTGGACAAAATCGATCGGGCAGAAGCAATTGAACAAACACAACAACACATGAAGAGTCAAAACTCGGCGAAACGGCCGCCAGGGAGAACGCAAGTGCCGGACAATCAAGGCTGGTATTTTATTTACCAATCGCGCACTCGTATGGGGAGGTACATGGCGGGTGCCGAGCAGACGTTCATTAAAAAAGCGCTGAGCCGGTCCGACGCCAGGCTCCTCATTCTGGACGTGGGCGGAGGTCATGGGCAGCACTCGAGCTTCGTCCATGAACTCGGTCATTCTCCGGTGCTTGTCGATTTCGATCCGGAACCCATCGAAATATTTCTAAAAGAAAGGACGGACATCCCTGCCATCCATGCAAGCGGGCTCGAGCTTCCCATCAGGGATGCCGCATTCGATGTGGTGTTGACGATTGAAGTGAGCCCCTGCACCACGGGCGAGGGCGATAAAAACGTGAGATATTTCGCCGACGTTCACCGCATTCTAAAGAAGAACGGAAGGTTTCTCTTTACGGCGCACAACAAAAACTCTTATATCGGCCGTCTCAAAAAGCTCAGTAAGAACGCGCCCGACTTCGAAGACCTGTACTATTTGGAAGGCGTCGCCGAATACACGAAAAAGCTCCGCGAGACCGGATTCGACGTCGAAAAGTGCTGGGGGTATCGGTGGCCCCCGTTCACCCGCAGCTCCAACAATCCACTGATTCCTGTGTTTGCAATTCTCGAACGCGTCTTGTTCCTCAGGCGTCTCCCGCACGTCAGCCCATGGCTGTTCATTGCTGCTCGAAAGATATAGGATGATTAACAGCTGGTGGAACGCTGCTCGAAAGATATAGGGCGATTAACAGCCGGTGGAACGTTGCGCGAAAGATGCAGGGTGACCGGCAGCTGACAGAAAGTCGTCCGCGCAGATCGGCACAAGCCACGCTGCCGGAGCTTTAGCTAATCGGCACACGCCACGTCGCAGCAGCTTTGTGCAGACTTTCTTAAATCTCTACTTTGAAAAGAAATTTCGATACGAGGGCGCCCACGAGCGAGTAGAAGAGCAGCACAACGATCCAGTGTGTGTGCCAGAAGAGAAGCGGGTGGGACAGCGAGGGATACTGGATTCGAACACCCACAATCTGCGAATCTCCAGAAAAAGAGGGAAGACCCGGGTGGATCAACGGCTCCCAGAACGAAGATGCCTTTCGTTCGTGTCCGATCACGCGGTTCTTTTCTTCTGCTATGACCGGAAACACGTATCGCGCACCGTTAACAGACACGCCGATCTCATGCCTCCCGGCTTCGAGCACTTCGAGGCGCCAGTCGATCTCCGGAGGGTCGGCGATTCGGACGGGCCGCGAGTCCACGCGCACGCCGGAAACGCTCGACACGGAAGCCTCCACCGAATACGGATCCACGCCCGGTGCGAGCAAGAGCTCGAGGATCGTCTTTTCTCCGGGCTGCAAGGGCCGCCGGGCATACCGCGCATCCATTTGGATGACGATGATGCCGACGGGAACAATGAGAAACAGGATGGGCCTGAAACTGTGGCGGAGATAAAACACGTTCGCCCACAAGGCACCGAACAGCGAGCGGACAATCGATAAAAAATCATCCTGATAGATGCGCATCTCCAGGATCCGCGCCTTGAAACGGTCCTTGGCGGCGCGTATCCGCTTCTGGTTGGACGCGTATTTGAAAATGATCGCCAGGGCGATGCCGGTCAGAAGCGACAGCACGATGAGCCCGATCGAAGGGTGCCGGCCAAACGGCCATAAAATGAGATCGAAGCATTTCGTTATGATGGTGGAGATGATATTCACTTCTCAATCGCCGGTTAGCGTGCGGGGATTGCCGCACACAGCGCCACGCGTGCAGATCAGTGCACGCGGGCTATTAAAATAATCACTACATATACCCGAGCCCTTCGAGCTTCTTTTTGATGTCTTCATCCGAGCCGCCTTCGTCCAGACGCGCCAGCTCTCTTTCGAGCACGTGCAGGACGAACTCATCGACAGAAGCATATCCGGCCGCTTCGGCCACTTTTTTCAATCGTTCGTACATGTCCACGTCGAGCTTGATCTTATGACCGCCAAACATCGGGATCTCCTTTCGGGATGTTGACTCGGCGCGCTGGCGTCATCCTGGTGATCAGCCCGCAACCGCCACGCGCCTTTCTTGCAGGACGCAGCGTCACGGCGCAAACGCAGCACAACCGATCATTCAAAACGCCAAATCAAGGACCAAATCCAACGCACCCTGTCATCCAATATGCCGAATCAAGGACCAAACACCACGCGGCCGGCCATTTCGGGCAGCTTTTCGATGCCATACAATGCGAGAATCGACACGGAAAGGTCCTTGAGATCGGGGTCGTCAACCATCAGCGGCTTGTTCACCAGAAGGACGCCGGGCACTTCATCGTGCGCCATGCAGTGATCGCCGCTCCACTGGCTCGTGTTGATCGAGAAAATCTCTTTGCTCAGCTCGCCCAGCGCGGATTCGTCGCTCGATCGATATTTCCGGTGGTAGCCAATGATCAAGTCGGGCGTCGTTTCCACGGCCGCGCCGTGATACACCTCGCTGGACCGGTACACGTGGGCAATCACGGGGTCGCCTGTTTCAGGATCTCTCACGGCGAGGAGCTTCTGTTCGAGCTCATCGAGGAGCGCCTTGTATTCGCGCCCCGTAGTAACCGCTCCTCTCCCTTCGCGTCCGCGGCGGTTGATATAGAGGCCGTTGATCCCGAGCGCGTAAGCGCGCGTGCGCCGCCAGAACACGTTCGTAAGAAGCGGGTGCTGGCCGATTTCCTCGGGTTTTCTCAGCCTGATGTAGCCATTTTGATAGAGCCACGCATTCAGGTTGAATTTCTTGTAAAACGGGGCAAACCCGTGGTCCGACATGATAATGAGCGTGGTGTTCGGAGGAATGCGTTCCTGCACGACACCGAGAACGCTGTCCATTTTTACATATAGATTTTCGATGGCGTCTTTGCATATCGATGTTTCCCGGTAGCCTGGATGCTCCGGATCCATGTCCTTCCAGAGCACGTGCGTGGCCTGATCCAGTGTCGAGATGTAGAAAAACATGAGGCCTTCGCTGTCGCGGAAGTCTTCGAGAAGCGCATCGAGCAGCCGCATCCGCTCCTCGAGAACGAATCGTGTCTGGCTCAGAAAATCACGTTCATCGAAAACGCCCCATTCGAGAGCTTTGGTGTCCTCGGGCATCCCCTGGGTATAGTAGTACCCGACTTTTTCGTAGAGGCGTTTGGAGTAATCCGATGGCGTGCAAATGGGGAGATCCGGCTTCGATGGATCGACATTGATCGGTGTTACGTACAGCTGGAAGTAAGGAGATGTGGACTTGAGAAAAAACCGGCAGATGCCGTGCAGCCGCTTGAGCGCTCCGACCACATCGAACGAAACGGGCACCCAGGGGCTCCACTCGCCCTCGCCCAAAATCAATTTTTCGCCGCCCATTTCGAGCTTGGCCGTCGCGTTTTCGCGGTCGATATACATGGTGAACGCTCGCATCAACGCCGGATGGCCGGCTTTCAGCGTGTTATCGGGGCCGATCAGGTCGGCCGTGATCTTGCCGTTTACCACCGCTACGTTGTAAATCTCGCCGCCGCTCACTTCGAGCGACATGAACGAGGGATCGTCCGTGTAAAACGAAAACGTTCCGTACGTTCCAAGAAGGTCGGGAGTTCCCATACCGGACAGGGTCATGCCTTCGCAATCCGCGGGAGGGAAGTTCGATGGAATTTTGAAAATCGTGTATGGGATGTCATGCTCGTCCAGGATTTGCCAGAACGCCTTGCCGCGACGCAAGAGCAGCGCCTCACCTTTGGAGAGCGGGATCTCCCAGCCGCCAATCCGCCACACGCGTTTCGGTGGTTCGAGACTGGCTGCGGAGAACTTGGGCATGTATCGTCCTGGGTCCCTGTGAATAAAATCGAAGATCCCGTGACCGCCCGGATCCATCGCGGTAATGAAATTCGACCAGGCCACGGGGCTTTGAGGAGGAATGCTCGTGCCGAGCGGCGTGTAGGAGTGGGCGTTCATGAACGCGGCGAAATTGGGCATCTTTCCTTCGGCGACGAATCGTTCGAGGAGCTTTGGGTCCATGCCGTCGATTCCGAGGACGAACACGCGGGGGATGGATTCTTCGGCGTGGGCGGGTGGTGGTTCGGGCGGGGAATACGCTCGGGTGCTACGTTGATCGGCGCGCGCGGGTGGTGGTTCGAGCAGGGAAAGCATGCCGGCGGAACCGAACGACTTTATAAAACCGCCGATGAGTCCTGCCGCTGACAGTATCGCACTTGCGCTAAATATTAGAATTGCCGCCATGGTGCGAGTTTTGCTGCAGGATGCGTTACGAATTCTCATGGCTGCCCCATAAGGCTCTTGCCGACCATATAACGCGGCACCGGAACGCCAAACAGATCGAGCACCGAGGGACCGATATCCACGAGTCCCGGTGACTCCTCAATTATATTCATATTGGAGAAAAGGATTCCGGGTACGGACGCCGGGTCCATGCAGTGATCGCCGCTCCAGCTCTTCTCGTTGTCTTCGATGATATCTTTTGTCACGATGCCTTTCGCGCAGTCCCACGACACCCGGTAGCCTTCTTTGAAGCCGACGATGAGGTCCGGTCCCTCGTTTCGGTAAGGGCCCGAGAAATCCTTTTCCACATCGAAAATGCGGTTGACCGCCTGGACGCCGCCGTCATCGATCGCGAGAAGCCCGTCTTTAATGGCTTGTTTCAATGCGTCAAAATCAGAGGACTCGACGATGCCGCTCCGCTCGCGGCCTTTTCGGTTGATATAAATACCGCCGAGGCCGACGGCATACGCTGTCGTCTTGGTCCAGTCGACTCCTTCCAGGTACTCGCCGGGCTCGACGCCTTCCTTGAAATGCAAGTACCCGTCGTCCTGGAGCCATGTGTTCAGGTTGATCCCTTTCCGGAACGGTTTGAATCCGTGATCGGATATTATAATGAGGGCCGTGCGGTCGTCGATGTGACGCAACGTGTCTGCGACGAGCCGGTCCATTTCGCGGTACATGTCGTACAGAGCGTCCCGGTGTTGTAACGTGTCCTTTCCCACGTTGGCGCTGTGGTCGTCGACCAAATAGCGGAAAAAGAGATGCTGCAGCCGGTCGCTCAAATCGAAGACGCACGCGACGAGGCCTTTTCGCTGCTTTTTCAACGTCTCGAACCACATCGCCCTCCGCTCCTCGTGAAAACCGTACGCCTGCTCGAGGAACGCCGCTTCATCGAGCACGCCCTCTTCGACCGCCCAGGTGTCCTCGGCCAGGCCGAGGGTCGCATAAGGACCGATGAGTTTCGACAGATACACCGAGTAAAAGGATGGATACGATAGCGGCATGGCCGGTTTCTCGGGATCGATATTGATGGGCGTTACGTACAATCCGAAATCACCGTCGAGTTGGGTAATATAGAACTTCGCAATTCCGTGAAGCTTGACGCCGGTCGCCGCTTTGAACGTCAGGCGCACCCACGGCGAGTACTCGTGTTCACGAAGAAAAAACTTCTCCCCGCTTACGCTGATCTCGGCACCGCGCCGATCTTTTCGAACGGTGATCGTCATGGGAATCTTCAGTGTGTCATCCCCGCCTGCATCGGACCCGCCGGAGCCGCCCTTGGCAAATGGACTCTTTGGACCTTCGAGCGCCGTGTCGAAGCGTTCCCCGCGGGAGCCGCCGCTCGATCGGAGCTTGACCACTGTGCCGCCCGTCTTCTTATCCGCATCGGAGGACGTGTAATACGTAAACGATCCCATTGTACCGCGCAGATCGGGGGCACACATGCCGGCGAGCATCACGCCGTTCAATTTCTCCGGAGGAAACGTAATCGGCACGCGGAGCACGCTGCAGAACACGCCGTAGTCACTCAGCACTTTCCAGAACGACCGGCTCTTTCTCAGGAGCCGGACGCCCCCGCTTCGGATCGGTATGCGGAACGGCCCGAGCCGGAGCCAGCGCCCGCCGCCCGTTATCAGGCTAGATGACAGAACGGGGAGGTAGGTTCTCGGATCCCTCGCTAGAAAGTCGAAGATCCCGTGGCGCGATGCATCCACGCCCGTGGCAAACGTCGACCACGCCACCGGAGACATGGCCGGCGTCGATGTCGCAAGCCGCCGGTAGGTTCCGGACGCTTTCAGCTCGGAAAAGGTCGGCAGATCGCCCGAGTCCATGAGCGTCTCGCAGATCTCGGGATCGAGACCGTCCAGACCGAGAATGACCACCTTGTCCACGCGCGCTTTTGCGTGGCGTTTCAGGCGCCTCCGCAAGCGGACGAGCTTCCGGATGGGAAACGTGGCGAGGGCGAGAAACGCCGTGAAGAAAGCGACAATAACGGCTAGAAAAGAAGAGAGGAGCGCAAAACCCGCGCCTGGGCCGATATACGCACAGGCCTCGGAGGTGTATGCGGCGAGGACGGCGGCCGCACCGAGTGCGATGAGCTTAAGACGCATCATCAACCCGCAGGATATGAAGCTTGTTACACATTCAAATTCCTCATTATATCTGAAGCAAACGACGCACTGGGTTGCCTTGGAATAGGACGCCTACTTCGCATCGAGGCTCCTCATTATATATTGGGAGGCTTCCAGGATATGGATTTCCCGGTCGGGTTCGATCGGGGCGCCGCGGAGCGAAAAGAAGAACGCATCGTCCCATGTGTGCATACCCTGGAGCCTGCGCTCGCCGAAGATCTCCTTGAAGCCGAACTTGCCTTTCAAATCGAAGCCGTTCACGGGGACGACGAGGAGATCCGGACCGTTCCCGACATAGGGACCGGAGTAGACTTCCTCGGCGTCGAACACGCGCTGCACGACTCGCTTGCCGTTATATTCGAGCGCTTCGAACGACGCGCTGAGGTCCCGCTTGATCGGGGCGACGTCCCCATCATCCACGCGTCCTCCGGGAAAGCGACCGCGGCGCCGGATGTAGATCCGTGCCGGATCCATGGCGAACGCTCTGGTGTCTTCCGTAACGGCGTCCAGCTCGCGGGCATCCGGAGTCGCCATTCGGAGGAAGCCTTCCTTTTCGAGCATCGTGTTGATGTATACCTCGAAATCCGAGCGGCAGAAACCGTGATCGGACAAAATGAACACGTCTCCATCCGGATTCTCCGAATGAAACTTGTCGACCACATCGCCGACAAATCCGTCCACGCGTCTGTAATAATCGAGGAAATCGATATGATGAGAATGATTGGCATTCTCACCGGCATCCCACACGAAATGATGAAGTCTGTCCGTTCCCGTGACGACCACTTCCATCAGATTCCAATCGATCTCTTTCCAAAAGAAATCCAACGCCCTCCGTCTCGACTCGATCAGCGCATTCAGCGATGTGAACAGCTTATCGGGAGACTCCTTGCAGGATTCGGTATCCACGTCGATCTCATACCCCAATTTTTTGAGCGGCGTCACATACTGGGGCGGACTCACGGAGCGCTCGAGCTCGATCGCTACGAATCCGGAGACCAACGCGCCGGGTATGGGGCGCGCAGGATACGTGGAAGGCTGGTTGATCACCACGCTTTTGTATCCCCTTTTTCCCAAAAGGTCCCACATGGTGTCCGCTTTGAGATCCTTGAAAGAAGGGAAGCGGAGCTTGCGGCCGTCTTCGGCAATGTCGGTGAACCCGAAGATCCCGTGCTCGCCCGGATTCTTGCCGGTCATGAACGAGGACCAGCTTACGGAGGATATTTCGGGAAGCGTGACGCGCATGGGTGCCACCCGGCCGGTGCAAAAAAGCGCCTGTATCCTCGGCATCACGCCGTCGGCGGCAAGCTTCGTGATGAGCGAATGCGGGACGCCGTCGAGACCGATGACGCAGGTCTTATGCTGCTTTCGATTGAACAATTTTATGGGCATTGTGCTGCCTTTCCGCCGGTGAATCAATGCACGGAACAGGAGATACACGGATCGTATGCCCGCACGAGCATCTCGCTGAGTCGAATGATGTCCTTATCGCTTTTCTTGCGCTTCACCTGCTGCTCGATGAGCTCCTTTAGGTCGTAATGGATGTTTGCATTGTTCTGTGTCGTGGGGATGATGCAGTTTGCTTTTAGAATCTTGCCCTTTTTGTCGATCTTGAAATCGTGATAGAGAATGCCGCGCGGCACCTCCACCGCCCCGATGCCGCGTCCTGCTTTCCTGATGCACAGCTCGATGAATTCTTTGTTGCCGGCAGAGCTCGAAATGGAAATGGGGAACTCACCGAAACCCGGCACCTCGAGCATCACGAACTGACCGGGCCTGAAAAAGAAGCTCTCTTTTTCCACGGGATCCAATATTTTGATGTGAAAAAGTTTTTCCAAAGGAGTCAGCTCGACGATATTGATGATTTCGCATTTATAGACCTTGTCCGTCTGCATGACGATCGTCTTGTGGTTGTATTGAGGAGGCCGGGTCATGAATGGCTCCTGATTGATGTCCAGTTTGGGGATTCCGAACTTCGAGTTCATTCTCCGGTCTCCAGTCCGAGATCGTTGATCACATCTTCGGGTGTGATGCCGGCCGGGCAGGCCCTTCCGCAGCGGCTGCAGCCCACACAAATCGGCTGATCCGCGTTTTCCGCAAATCCCCGGTATTGGTGATAAAACCGGTACTTGAGCCTGTCGCTTCTTCCCGGCCTGAAGTTGTGCCCTCCGGCCACTTCGGCAAAATCAACGATACTGCACGAATAGAGGGAGCGCTCCTTGTGCGAGCATTTGAGACCGACGTCAATGGTTTCTTCGACACCGTGACAGCAGCAGGTGGCACAGACCATCGCGCAGGTACCGCAGTTCAGGCACTTGTCTCCCCACTTGTCCCATATCGGGGATTTGAACTCGATGTCCAGGAAGCTCGGCAAGCCCGACACTTCTACGCGCGTTTTGAAGCTTTTCTTGATGTGCTTTCTTCTTTCGATGTATTTCTGATCATCGAGCTTGCTGGGATCGCTGATGTTGAAATTCTTGAGAAAACTGAAGGCCTTGGAAGAATTGATGGTGAGATAGTATTTATTCCCGATATCCGAGCGGAACAGATTGAATACATCGCGGACGGCGTGCTGGTCCAATGACTCGCAGAAGCAGTCCTCTAATGGCTCGTGGTCCATCCCGGCGATGAACGTGTTCCTGCACCGTGCAATATAATATGGAGAAGGATAAGCCCCTTCGATAAAGATCCTATCCAGAATCGCCAGGCCGTTGATGTCACAGGGTCGCACTCCGATGATGACCCGCGGGTGCACGCGGTATTCGATTTTTTGCCGCCAGTCGTATTCCTCGAACTCGAATCGGGATAGTTCCTCGCGAAATGGAAGGAAAAAGCGTTTAACGGAATAGTAGGTAATGGTGTAATCGAGATCCATTTCGTCGTAGGAATGGACCTCGACGAAATGGTAGATGGGCCTTCCGTCTTTGTCGGTGTCGACTTGCTTGGGGCCTATGGTTTGGTTATCCCTGATCAGGCTGCTGACAAATTTCTTGAATTCAGCCTTTGTGATGACCTTGTATATCATCGCGCTTCGTCAATGTGCCGAGGTAAATATCAGGTCTGCCTCGATCGCCCCGAGACGATTTCCGCAGCGCGCCATCACTTTAGACGCGCGCGAGGATCATGATCCGAGGGGCGATCGAGGCCGGCCCACCAATGGTCGGCGAGAACGTCTCTGCCGCCTCGCAGCGATTATGGCATGCTCCGTGATCTTCGTTGGTGGATGAAGTCTCGCTACTAGCGCTTTAGATATAGCCAAGGTCTTTCAACCTGGACTTGATCTTCTCTTCTTCTTCCGCGGAGTAGTCGACTTCCGCCTCGATTTTAGGAATATAACCCATGAGCTCGAGTGTGCGCAGGATTTTTTGCACGGATTCGTCAATGGATTCCTTGTCCGTTTCGCAGAGGACTTCGGGATTTTCCGGAGCTTCGTACGGATCGTTCACACCGGTAAAGTTCTCGATCTCTCCTGCAAGGGCCTTTTTATACAATCCCTTGACGTCCCGCTCCATGAGAACTTCAATCGGTGCTGTAACATAGACTTCCACGAACCGCCCGATGGCCTTCCGGTTTTCCTCCCGGATCGCGCTGTAAGGCGAGATGGCGGCGCCGATCGCAATGACATCGTTTCTCGTGAGGATCTTGCACACCCAACCGATGCGTCGGATGTTCGTGTCCCTATCCTCCTTGGAGTACCCCAATCCCTTGGAGAGGTTTTTTCTGACTTCGTCCCCGTCGAGCATCTCCACTTTCATGCCGCGTTCGAGGAGGGTCTCGTAAATCGCCTCGGCCAGCGTGCTCTTGCCGGAGCAGGGAAGCCCCGTAAACCACAGTGTGAAGCCTCTCATGCTGTCTCCTTCGTGCTGCTAGGGTGGATGGGTAAGAAGTGCGCTTTGGTCGTGCCGTGATGCATCAAAAGTGGGCTTAGGTCGTGCCTTGATCCATCAAGAATGTGTATTGCGTGCACCTTGATCGCCCCTCGGCTCATGGTCCTCGCGCGCGTCTAAAGTTATAGCGCGCTGCGGAAATCGCCTCGCGGCGATCAAGGCACACTCACAAGGCACACGCACAAAACACCCCCTACACTTCTTTTCCACAAAAGTTAAATCACCTTACCGATCATGGCTTCCGGAATGTCGATCCCATAAAAATCGAGGATCGAGGGGGCCACGTCGTATATCGATACGTTATCCACCGGCTGCTTCGGTTCCTTGCCGCGGTTGTACCAGACGAACACGCCTTCTTGAGCGTGGTTCGCATCGTCCGGGCCCGTATCGTTCTCGAAGATCCGGATGGTCCGGTGGCCGACCGTTCCGGCGCTCCTCCAATTGAGATCGCCCAGGTAAGCGATCAAATCCGGCGGAATATTTTTGCATTCATTATAGATATCTTCCGGGTAGTACGCCTTGGTGCCGATGTTTTCGCCGTTTTCATCGACGAGGGCTTCGAGCTTCGCTCTCAATTCACCGCGAAAGGTGTCGTACTGGTCGGGCGGGATGACGCCTTCGGGTTCGCGGCCTCTCACATTGAGAAAGATCCGCGCATAATACCCGCCCTCTCCCCAGACGGAAGTTTTCTTCCAATCGATCATATCGGCGGATAGCCTGGTGATTTCGTTTGGATAGGATTTCAACGTGAGCAGTCCTTCTTGAATCAAGAACTCGTTGATGCAGATACCGCCTTTCGTCCCTTTAGCCCCGTGGTCGGACACGATAATCACCGAAGCATCGCTTGGGAGAACATCGAGCGTTCTACCGATCTCTTTGTCCATATAGAGATAGTACTTGCGGAGCACATCGACGTAAGGACTGTCCGGCTCGAATAACCGGTGGCTGGGATCGCAAAACCGCCAGAAACCGTGGTGGATCCTGTCGGGACCCATTTCGACCATCATGGCAAAGTCCCATTCAATCGTACCGAGGAGATGGCGGAACACCTTGAAGCGCCGCTCGGTCATGATGTAAATCTGCTCGAGCAATCGATCTTTTTCATTCGTCCGGAAATCTTTGACATCGATGATGTAGTCGCCATCGGCAACCGCGTCCAGCGTGTCCGCCAATTCGGGGGGGTGCGTATAGGTCACGGTTTTATCCGGTGTGAGAAAGCTCGAGACGAGAACGCCGTTCAACGGTTTGGGGGGATAGGTTTGAGGCACGCCGAGAATAATCGACTTTAACCGGTTCCTCGATAGGTGATTCCACACGGTTTTTGCGCGGACCTGGTTTGCGTTGGATACGGCGAGCGCTTCGTACTCATAGCTCGTTCGGTTGCGGAATCCGTACAGGCCGAGCATTCCGGGATCTTGCGACGTCATCATGGATGTCCACGCAGGCACGGTA
Source organism: Candidatus Latescibacterota bacterium (assembly GCA_011772205.1). GTDB lineage: Bacteria > Krumholzibacteriota > Krumholzibacteriia > WVZY01 > WVZY01 > WVZY01. Next base: position 106,502 of record WVZY01000032.1, on the reverse strand, counting down.
ATGGGGGGAATTGTGGAAACAAGATTAGAGCGGATGCCGCCCTCGATGAGGCGTTTCGTATGCGGCATCTCATCCAACCACGGGCCGTAGTAGAGCTGCGGTGTCACACAGTCGAGACCGATAATGACGAGTTTGTCTGGCATGATGAATTCCTTTAATGTTGATCGAGCGAAGATTCGCTGCTGATGAACCTGTCTTTTATGCATCAAGAATGCGTGAAGAGTGCGCCTTAGTACATCAAGAAAGCGTAGTGAGTGTGCCGTGCCCGCCCCGAAGCGATTTCCGCAGCGCGCTATAACTTTAGACGCGCGCGAGGACCATGAGCCGAGGGGCGGTCACGGCGCACTCACAAGACACACTCATAAAACGCGCTCCAAATACTTTTCCTCCATCAGAGTCAAATCACCTTACCGAGCAAGTGTTCAGGAACCGCCTCGGCATCCCTCGACGGAATCATCAATCGATGTAACCGAGGTTTTTTAACCTTTGCTTTATTGCTCGCAGTTCATCCGGTGTAAATTCTTCTCGCTCTTCGCTTCCCTTCTCACTTATGATGTCCCGCAGCACGTAGACAACAAAATCGGTAACCGAATTGAATCCGGAGTCTCGGGTAATCTGCTGGATTTTCGTGTAGAGCGGCCTCGGGATCTTAATCGTTACCTTGTCGCTTTTCATGCGAAGACTCCTGGAGTAGCCCTGTAGGAATCCTATAACACTCCTATTGTATTATAATCGGGCCAATTCTGCAAGCCCAGAATTGATGCCAACTGCGGCTGAGGAGGGCGTTTCAGCGTAGCATACGGCACGTTCCTTGAACGCCTCCAATATCGGAAACGCAGGATACGGGATAGTATTAGGAAAACCCGCTGATTTTTGATATCTTACGACGGTTTGGAGCCGGGTCGATGCAGGCTCGCCGGAGACTGTTCAGCGCTTGACAAAGACGGCCTGGCCGAAAGGGGACTTGCGTGGGCCGGTGGTTATCTTATCTCCTTCCATTTATCGGACTTGCAATATTTGTCTATATCGTAAAAAGGACGGGTGTGGGCGAAATCGCCGCCACCTTTCGAGACGTCAATCCGATACACCTTGTGGCGTTTCCTCTCATTGTAGTGGCAATCATCGCGATTCGCGGATTCCGGTGGCAGTACCTCATGAAACTGATCGGGATGCGCTACTCGATGTGGCGGAGCGCCGTGGTATGGTCGATCGGTTTCGCTGCTTCGTCCGTCACCCCTGCGAAGGTCGGGGATGCAATCCGCGCTGTTTATACGAACCAGGAGACGGGCAGGAACTTTGGGGAGTGCTTTCTCACCGTATTTATCGATCGCCTGATGGATCTGGTGACGGTGGTCTTGTACCTGATCGTAGCGATCGTGCTGTTTTCGGTGTATTACATGCAGATTCCGTCCATCTGGCTCATTTTTCTCGCCACGCTGGGATTTTTTGTGCTGCTTTGGGTAATAATGAACAAGAACCTGATGAAGAAAATGATCAGGCCGGTGTTCAACTCCTTGTTCCCGAAAAAGCACAAGGAAGCGATGTCCATCAGTTTCAACAGCTTTTATGATTCGCTGGGTGTCTATGTCAAGGAATGGAAGGGGACGCTGAATGCATTTATCCTAACGCTTGTGTACTGGCTGATGGTCTTCGGCATGGCGTGGTATGTGGCCTTCGTCTTGGGGCTCAAGGTCGGCGTCGCGTATATATTCATTATCATGCCGATGGTCACGCTGGTGGAGCTCATACCAATCTCCGTAGCGGGTTTGGGCACCCGCGAGGCGACCGTCATTTACTTCTTTTCGATTGTCGGCATTTCGAACGCTCAGGCGGTGGGATTCTCGCTCACTTACCTCATCATGGGTACCTACCTGACATCTCTCATGGGATTTATCTTCTGGCTCCGCAATCCCGTCAAGCTCGGTAGATAGTCGAGCCGGGCGCATCTGCGGAGGGAAACGATGCCTCACGCACAATGGCAAGAAGAAATCTTGAAGCGCGGGGAGCTCTATTATGTGGGCGGATCGGTGAGGGACCGCCTGTTGGGGCTGGAAGAACCGGCGCCGGATACCGACTATCTCGTCCGGAAACTACCGCCGGATGAGCTGGAAGAGATGCTTTCCAGCTTCGGGAGCGTTCATCTCGTCGGCAAGGCGTTCGGTGTGTACAAATTCACGCCCCGGAAGGAAACTCAGTCCTTCGATATCGCGTACCCAAGAAAAGAAGCGTCAACAGGTCCCGGGCATCGTGACTTCAAAGTGGATTGGGATTGGGATCTGCCCGTTGAAGCGGATCTCGGCAGGCGGGATTTTACCATCAACGCGATCGCGCAGAGCGTCAGGGATGGCACCCTCGTCGACCCGCTCGGCGGCGCGAAGGATATCCTCCAGCGGCGGCTCCGGATGGTGTTTCCCCAAGCGTTCGAGGAAGATCCGCTGCGTATTCTCAGGGGCGCGAGGTTTGCCGCCCGTTTCTCTCTGGTGGTCGAGAATCGAACGATCGAAGCCATGCGGGCAAGTGCCCGCCTGATGGGTACGTTGAGCCAGGAGCGCGTGCAGGAGGAATTTACCAAGCTCTTAACTCAGTGTGATGCGCCAAGCGTCGGTTTGACGCTCATGCACGAGATTGGGGTCTTGAACGTGGTATTTCCGGAGCTCGACCGGGGCGCTGGAGTGATCCAAAACGAATACCACCCGGATGACGTGTTCGTTCATTCACTGAAATCCTGCGACTGCGCGCCGAGGCAAAACCTCGCCGTCAGATGGGCGGCACTGCTCCATGATCTGGGGAAGGTCGATAAAAAGATGACCATCGAAGAGGAAGGGGAAGCGCCGCGCGTGGTGTTCTACGGGCACGAGGTCGAGAGTGCCGCCATCACCCAACACGTGCTGAGGCGGCTTCGATACAGCAATGCGTTTGTCGAGAAATGCCAAAAACTCGTTAGATATCACATGTTCGACTACCAGCCTGAGTGGAGCCAGGCGGCGATCCGGCGTCTGATCCGGAGGGTCGGCGAAGAGAACATGGACGACATGTTCCTCCTTCGGGAGGCGGACTGCCGCTCGAGGGATGCGGACGAGGGCATTGCCATACTGGGCGAGTTGAAGGCCCGGGTGAACGATGAACTCAGTAAGGGTCGGGCATTCAAACTGGCCGATCTGGCCATAGGCGGAGCGGATGTGATGGAGGCGTTGGGGCTTCCCGAAGGACCGGAGGTCGGGAAGGTGCTCGACGCCCTGCTCGAGGCGGTGATCGAAGATCCCGCTCTCAACACGAGGGAAAAGCTCATTGATCTTGCTAGAAAAGGATTGGCCAAGTAGAAAGCCCCTGCGAGCGGTGTCAGGGGTATTGACTTGGAGTGAGGAATGGTTCCTCGGAACCCAAAAAGTCGAGTAGGTTTTTTGGGGCAATACATACTCACAGGGACTTTCTAAAGCGAAAATAGAGATTATCGGAGAATCTTGTCAATAATTTTATTTGTTATTTAGTCCCTTGTATTATATAGAGTAACCCATGTACCTGGGTGAGATAACAGGGAGAGAAAGGGGATAGAAAGGTGAGATGGCGGGGGAAATACTGCGGCGATCCGGGGACGAAAACGAGGAAATGAGCACCTGTAACAGCAAGAATTTAGCATAGGGATGCCTCTTATGAACGACAGCCAATTTATATCCATCCTCAATTCAATCACCCGAAAGCACCGGTTGAAGCTGCCTCTGCTTCGGGCGGATGAGCCACCCTCCAGCGAGGCCATTAGTATCTGGGCGAATTGCCTCAAGCTCTGCATGAAACAGGGGATTTCGCTGTCCGACTCCCGTTGGAAGCGCGTCACGATCCAGGATGGGGAGAAATGCACCACTTTCTCCCTCGAGAAAAGCCCGGAGCCGCTTCCTGACGACGATTTCAGGGTGGGGCTTCAGCTGCTCATGGGGCTGCTCGAGAATTACAAAGAGGAAAAACGATGACTCAGAAGCCTGCCATTCTGGCGCATTCACTGACTAATTGACCATCCAAGACGGCAGTCTTTGATGCCGCGGATTTCCACTTTTCATTATTTTGTTTATTATCAATAAGTTATATATGCCATGATGATGGCATGTGATTTGATATTACTGTTTCGAGCATAGTGCGCCGCCTCGCCATGCGGCGGCGTTGCACCCGGCGGTGGAGGAGATGATGTTTTGATCGCCGCTCAGTCGCCCTCGGACAGTGGAAATAAAGATTATATAGGCGCTTATGATATTCATGGCATCTTTAACAGAGTTGCTTTCACAAATACTCGAATTCAGAGCAAAAGGAGTTATCAATGGGAAAAACAATCGGTATTGATTTGGGAACCACGAACTCGTGTGTGGCCGTGATCGAGGGTGGTGAACCGAAGGTCATCCCCAATCCCGACGGGGGGCGGACCACACCTTCGGTGGTTGCCTTCACGGCCGATCACGAGAAGCTCGTCGGCCAGCTTGCCAAACGGCAGGCCATCACCAACCCGCTGAACACGATTTCCTCGATCAAGCGGTTCATGGGGCGGAAATTCTCCGAGGTTTCCCAGGAGATCAAAAACGTCCCGTTCAAAGTCCTCCAAGAACCCGACGGAGCGGTTCAGGTGGAGATGGACGCCAAGGCGTATCCGCCGCCCGAGATCTCCGCAATGGTTCTTGGGTATTTGAAAAACGCCGCCGAGTCGTATCTCGGTGAGAAGGTCGAGGACGCCGTTATCACCGTACCAGCCTATTTCAATGACAGCCAGCGCCAGGCAACCAAGGATGCCGGGAAGATCGCCGGCCTGAATGTCAAGCGAATCATCAACGAGCCGACGGCGGCATCGCTCGCCTACGGCTTGGACAAAAAAGCCGATCAGACCATCGCCGTGTACGATTTGGGCGGGGGGACGTTCGACATATCGATCCTCGAAATCGGCGAAGGGGTGTTCGAGGTCAAAGCGACCAACGGCGACACCCACCTCGGCGGGGACGATTTCGACCAGCGGCTGATCGAGTACCTGGTCGCCGAATTCAAGAAGGATCAGGGAATCGATCTCAGCAAGGATCCGATCGCTCTCCAGCGGCTGAAAGAAGCGGCGGAGCGTGCGAAATGTGATCTCTCGACGGCGGTGCAAACAGAAATCAACCTGCCCTTCATCACGGCCGATTCATCGGGCCCCAAGCACCTCAACATGAAGATCACCCGGTCGAAGTTCGAGCAGCTCATCGAAGATATGATCGATCGATCGCTCGGCCCCTGCCGGCAGGCAATGGAAGACGCGGGGATCAAGACCGGAGAGGTGGACGAGGTGATCCTCGTCGGTGGATCGATTCGGATCCCGATGGTTCAGGACAAGGTAAAGCAGCTGTTCGGCAAGGAACCCCACAAAGGGATCAACCCGGATGAAGTCGTTGCCGTCGGAGCCGCGATTCAAGCGGGCGTCCTCGGTGGCGAGGTGCGCGACGTTCTCCTTCTGGATGTCACGCCGCTCTCGCTGGGTATCGAAACGCTCGGCGGGATCAGCACCAAGCTGATCGCTCGAAACACGACGATTCCGACGAAGAAGGGTGAAATCTTTTCCACGGCGGCCGACGGTCAAACGGCTGTGGACATCAACGTGCTCCAGGGCGAGCGCGAGATGGCCGTGGATTGCAAGACGATCGGGAGATTTCAGCTGGCCGGTATCCCTCCGGCACCCCGCGGCATTCCCCAGATCGAAGTCACGTTCGACATCGATGCGGATGGCATTCTGAATGTCTCGGCCAAAGATAAGGCGACGGGCAAGGAGCAGAAGATCATCATCAAAGCGTCGGGTGGACTCAGCGAGGCTGAAATCGATCGAATGGTCCAGGATGCCGAACACCTCAAGGATGAGGACAAGAAAAAGAGGGAACATGTCGATGCCCGCAACGAGGCGGACTCCATGATCTATCAGACCGAAAAAAATATGAAGGAGTACGGCGACAAACTCGATCCGGGCGATAAGAAAAAGCTCGAGGACGGCATCGAAGAGATCCGGAATGCGCTGAAGACGGACAGCACGAGCACGATCAAGAATGCAACGCAGAAGCTCAACGCCGTGTGGCAGGAAGTTGCACAGCGGATGTACCAGGCCGCATCGGCCCAGAGCGGCGCCCAATCCGCAGGAACCGGGGCAGATCCGGGAGCCGGCGAATCGCAGGCGAAAGAGAAAGCGGCGGGCGCTTCCCCGGGCGGTGAAGATTCGGATGTCGTTGATGCGGACTACGAAATCCTCGACAATGACAAGAAATAATCCACGCGGCGAAAAGCCCCACCCGCCAGCCGGGGGGAAACGTGATTCCCCCTGGCTGTTTTTAGCTTGACCCGCCTTGGAAAAAGCGGATAATTCGTTGTATACACCCAACATGTTTGGTGTGGGCGATTAGCTCAGCTGGCTAGAGTGCCTGCTCGACACGCAGGAGGTCACTGGTTCAAGTCCAGTATCGCCCACCATTTTTTTCGAGTGCCTTTGCAGAGAATTGACCTATGCGCATTTGAGAGGGAATACCAGATGGTATCTGTGGAGAGCGACTAGCGCGCGTTTGCGAAGGAATATTGCAGTACATTTATAGAGATTGACGAACGGGCATTTTCAGGGACTTAATAGAGGGTATTTGTGGGGAACGACGGGCGCGCATTTGCAGCAAATTATTGAACATGGTTGAAATCACACTGCCAGATGGTTCCAAACAGCGCTACGATGGTGAGTCGGTAGAAGTCCGCGAAGTCGTTGCATCCCTCGGTGACAACTGGCTCAAAACCGCTATTGCGGCGGAATTTGACAACCATGTTGTCGATTTCCATCAGCGGATCAGCGGCGAGGGATCGTTCAAGGTGCTCCGCGAATCGGATCCGCCGAGCCTCGACGTCCTCAGGCACAGCACGTCCCACCTGTTGGCGCACGCGGTGAAAACGCTGTTTCCAAACGCGAAGCTCGCCATAGGCCCTTCGATCCAGGATGGGTTTTACTACGACTTCGATGTGGAAAAGCCGTTCACTCCGGAAGACCTGGAGCGGATCGAATCTGCCATGCGGGACTTTCTCAAAACCCGGATGGATTTCTCGAGGGAAGTGTGGAGCAAGGAAAAAGCGAAAGACTACTTCGCGGCGGAAGGGGAAGCGTACAAGCTGGAACTGATCGATGAGATTCCCGACAGCGATGTGTCCGTCTATCGCATGGGGAATTTCCTGGATCTGTGCGCGGGCCCGCATCTCGACAGCACGAAATGGATCAAGCATTTCAAAGTGCTCTCTTCGGCCGGCGCCTACTGGCGCGGCGATTCCTCGAAGCCGATGCTCCAGAGAATATACGGGACGGCGTTTTACAAGAAGAAAGATCTCGATGAGCATCTCAAGCGTCTTGCAGAGGCAGAGAAACGCGATCACCGGAAGCTGGGCAAGATTCTCGATCTATTCGAAGTGCGGGAGGAGGCAGGCGGAGGGCTCGTGTTTTGGAACCCGAAGGGATCGATACTGCGTGAGACGATAGAGCAGTATTTGAAAGAGAAGCTGCTGGAAAAAGGCTACGAGTTGGTTCTGACGCCTCATATTGCCAGAGCCGAACTGTGGAGCACATCCGGGCACTTCGACTATTACAGCGACAATATGTACACCATGGAGGTGGAGGGGCAGGACTACGTGCTGAAACCCATGAACTGCCCGGGTCACATTTTGATTTATCAGCGGAAGCTGCATAGCTATCGAGACCTGCCCGTTAGGTTCGCCGAGATGGGCACCGTCTACCGGCGAGAGCTGTCCGGTACGCTTCACGGGCTCCTGAGGGTCCGCGGTTTTACACAAGATGATGCTCATATCTTCTGTACGCCAGAGCAGCTCTCCGCAGAGGTGGACGCCAGCCTCGACTTCGCCCTCGAGATTATGGCCGACTATGGGTTTGACGAGTTCAAAATCGAGCTGAGCGTCAGGGATCCGAAAAAGCAGGAGAAGTACGCAGGCGAACCCGATGAGTGGGACGCGGCGGAAAAGGCCCTCGAATCTTCCATCCGGCGAAAGGGATTTCCGTTTACGCTCATGGAGGGGGAAGCGGTCTTCTACGGCCCAAAAATCGATATCAAGGTCATCGACGCCATTGGGCGGCCCTGGCAGCTGACCACCATTCAGTTCGATTTCAACCTCCCCAAGCGTTTCAACATTAACTACGTCGACCGGGATGGCGAGCGAAAGCTCGTCGTGATGGTGCACCGTGCGCTGTTGGGATCGGTCGAACGCTTCGTCGGGATTCTCACCGAGCACTATGCCGGTGCGTTCCCGTTGTGGCTGGCTCCAGTTCAGTGCAGGATCCTCCCGGTAACTTCCGAGCGCGCGCCGTACGGCAAGAGCGTCTTGGAGGCACTCATCGAGCGGGGCGTGCGAGCGGAAATGGACGAAAGGGACGAGAAAATCGGATACCGGATCCGGGAAGCCGAGCTCCAGAAGATCCCATATATGCTGGTCGTCGGGGGCAAGGAAGCCGAGACGGGGGAGGTGGCGGTGAGGGCGCATGGGCGGGGTGATTTGGGGAGACGAAAACTTGGGGACTTCATCGGGGAAATTGTTGACGAAGTCCGCTCGAAGCGTTAATATATCGCCAAATTATAACGAATCAAGCAGGGACCGTTCCCTCACCTTCCATCGATTGTGATCGGCAAGGTTTTCAACGTACGACAATGGTCGTTTTGCGGACGGATGCCTGCCATCCGTTTTTTTTATGGGATCTAACAGGAGGTGAACGCCTATTAGCAGAAGCGAGCGAATCCGGGTCAACCGGCAGATCAGAATATCCGAAGTTCGGGTGATAGATGCTGACGGCGAGCAGCTGGGCGTAATGCCCACATCGGAGGCGCTGGGGATCGCAGAAGATAGGGGGCTCGATCTGGTCGAGGTATCCCCGACAGCCAGGCCGCCCGTCTGCCGGATCATGGACTATGGCAAATACAAGTACGAGAGAAGCAAAAAGCTAAAGGAATCCAAGAAGAAACAGCATGTTATCCATGTAAAAGAAATCAAATTCAGGCCCAAAACCGAAGAGCACGATTATCAGTTCAAGAAACGTCACGCAGAGGAATTTCTAAAGAAGCATAATAAGGTCAAATTCACCGTCGTTTTCCGCGGCCGCGAGCTGGATCATAAAGAACTCGGTGAGCGGATGCTTTCCCGCCTCGAGCAAGAACTTGCCGAACTTGGAGAGGTGGAGCGTCCGGCAAGATTCGAGGGAAGGCTCATGGTAATGTTCATGAGGCCGACACCTTCCAGGCCCGAGGCCAGGGTACAGCAACAGGAGGCGGAGAATCCACCGGATGTGAAAGAAGGTCAGGATGCCGAAACTCAAGACGAATAGAGCAGCAAGGAAGCGATTGAAAATAAGCGGCGGCGGCAAAATCATGCGCAACCGTGCTTTTAAGAGCCACAATCTAGCAAAGAAGACACGAAAGCGGAAAAGAAACCTCGGTAAGCCGGCCGTAGTAAACGCAACCGACAGGAAGCGTGTCAGGCGAATGCTGGGGGTATAGCCACCGGAAGCCAGCTGTTTCTTCGAACGACTCTCAACGAAATAATAAGTGATCACCGACATAGAAAATCAGGCGCATTGCGCGCAAGGAGGTTAGAGCTATGCCGCGGACAAAACACAGCGTCGCAAGCAGACAGAGGCGAAAGAAATACATCAAGGCGGCCAAGGGCTATTACGGTGGAAGGAGCAAGCTCTACCGGACGGCCAAGGAGTCCTTCGAACGCTCGCTCACCTATGCATACAGGGATCGACGCCAGCGAAAGAGGGATTTCCGCAAGCTGTGGATTGCCAGGATCAACGCTGCGGCGCGGCTCAATGGACTATCGTACAACCGTTTCATCAGCGGCTTGAAGAAGGCCGATGTGGATATCAACCGCAAAATGCTCGCGGAAATGGCAGTGAACGACAGCGAGGGTTTCAAGCAGCTGGCTGAACTCGCGCGGTCGGCGGGCGAGGCGGCAGGGTAATCCCTCGATGGACGTCGAAAACATCGAAAAACTGGAAAGCAAAATTCGTTGGGAAATCAATCGTTGCGAGCGCCGCGATGATCTCCAAGCGGTCCGCGTCAAATACCTCGGCCGGAAAGGCCAAATCACGCTCCTCCTGAGAAGCATCAAAGACGCCCCCCCAAGAGAACGTCCGCGCCTCGGCGCGGCCTGCAATCGGTTGAAAGATTTTTTGGAGGAGCAGCTTGCCGCAAAAGCGGAAGAACTCTCTCGCGCCGGCGAGGCGAATGAGCTGTATCAGCCGCCGCACGATCCGACGTTACCGGCACATGACGGCATTCGGGGACACCGGCACGTGATCTCCATGGTTCTTCGCCGGATGAAGGAGATCTTTTATGGTATGGGCTACAGCCTGGCAGAAGGACCGGACGTTGAGCTCGAGTACTACAACTTCCAGGCCCTGAATTTTCCCGAGGAGCATCCCTCGAGGGATACCCAGGACACGTTTTACGTGACCGACGATATTCTGCTCCGGACGCACACCTCCCCCGTCCAGATTCGCTATATGGAATCGCACACACCCCCGCTGAAAATCATCGCTCCCGGGAAGGTCTACCGGAACGAAAGCATCGATCCATCGCACGCGGCGGAATTCTACCAGGTCGAAGGACTCTATGTGGATACGGACGTCTCTCTCGCCGACCTGAAAAAAGAGGTGGAGATTTTTGTCCAGCAGCTGTTCGGTCCGCAAACGCAAATCCGGTTCCGCCCGGATTTCTTTCCTTTCGTCGAGCCGGGTGTGGACGTTGCCATGACCTGTTTCGGATGCCTCGGCAAAGGGTGCCAGATATGTAAGCAAACGGGCTGGATCGAGGTCATGGGCGCCGGTATGGTACACCCGAGTGTTTTTCGTGCTGTCGGCTACGATCCGGACGTTTATTCAGGATTTGCTTTCGGGATGGGTGTGGATCGGCTCGCCATGCTCATGTACGGCATTTCCGACATCCGCCTGTTCTTGGCGGACGACTTGAGGTTCCTCTATCAGTTTTAACAGCCGGAGCTAATGATGCTGATCAGTCTGAATTGGCTGAATAGTTACGTGCATATCCCGGTCGATACGAAGACGTTGATCGATGATCTCACGATGTTCGGGGACAACGTCGAGCATCACACGCGAGTTGGCTCCGTTCCTGAAGGAATCATCATCGGCCATGTGCTCAGTGTGGTGCAGCACCCCAACGCCGACCGGTTGAGGCTTTGCACGGTCCAAGTTGGAGAGAACGACAAACGGGAGATCGTCTGCGGGGCGACGAACGTCGAGGCCGGCCATTTCGTACCGGTCGCGCTCGACGGAACGCATCTGCCCGACGGAACGAAGATACGAAAAACAAAGATCCGCGGAGTGGTGTCCAATGGGATGATCTGCTCGGAAAAAGAGCTCGGGCTGGGCGAAGATGCCGCCGGGATCATGGTGCTCGATGGTGAATACGCGCCCGGATCGTCCCTGGAAGACGCGCTCCCGCCACCTGATGAGGTCCTCGAAATCGAGGTCACGCCGAACCGGCCGGATCTGCTCTCGCACGTCGGGATCGCTCGTGAGGTCGCCGCCCTCTACCGAGTTCCGCTCGAGCTGCCCTACGAAGAAGTCCCTGCACGAGCCAAATCCGCAGTAGAGATAGCCATCCAGAATGGGGAGGATTGCCCGAGGTACGTGGCAAGGATGGTTCGTGGCGTAAAGGTCGGGCCATCTCCTGCATGGCTCGTTTCCTCTCTCGAGGCGGTTGGCGTGAACAGCGTAAACAATGTCGTCGATGCAACCAATTATGTCATGATGGAAACCGGCCAACCGCTCCATGCCTTCGATTTCAACAGGCTCAGAGGCGGCAAGATCATTGTACGCAGAGGAGAGAGAGGGGAGCACCTTCTCGCATTGAACGGCGAGCGGTACGAGCTCGATGAAGGGCATCTCATTATAGCAGATTCTCGCGAGCCGGTCGCCATTGCCGGCGTGATCGGTGGCATCGAGTCCTCCGTGACGGAAGAGACCACTGATATCCTTATCGAGAGCGCATGCTTTTCGGCGACGCTCGTCCGGCGGACACGGAAGTCCATCAACCTCTCGACGGAGGCGTCGTATCGTTTCGAGAGAGGGTCGGACAGGGAAATATGCAGGGCGGCTTCCGACAGGGCATGCGAGCTCATCACTGAGATTGCCGGAGGCACGCCCGGAGAAGTCGTGGATGCCTACGAGCAAAAATACCGGCCAATGACCATTGAGATCCGCCGTGCGAACAATGCGCGGCTGCTCGGCGTGGACATATCCACCGAACAAATCGTCGAATATCTCGAGAGGTTGGGCTTTCGCATCGTGAGTTCTTCGGAAAAGAGTGCGACCGTGGAACCGCCTTCCTACCGATTGGATGTTAAAGAGGAAGCCGATCTCATAGAAGAGGTTGCGAGGCTATATGGTTACGACCGGATTGGCTTGGGATGGAATTTCAGATGTACGGCGTATGCGGTCCGCGCTCCTTTCGATCGCTTCGTCGAAGACGTTGCCGATCATCTTTGTGCACGAGGAGCCACAGAAGTGATCACCAGCAGCTTCACCGACGGAAGCGAGGATGCGTTGTGGGGATGGACCGAAGGCGACGTGAAACGCAGCCGGGTCAAGGTTCGCAATCCGTTGAACGTCAAGCAGGGATACATGCGGTCGAGCCTCATCCCGGGGATGGTCGATGTGGTCCGCAGAAACATGGACTACGGCATTCGCCGGGTGAACATCTTTGAAATCGGCAAAACATTCAGCTGCCCTGGGGGCTTGAAAGGCCTTCCATATGAGACGTTGATGCTGGGTATCGTGATGACAAATCCAGACGATGCAGACTTCTGGCAAAGCTCGAAGAAAGCTACGGATCTCTTTGATATTAAAAGAGAAATAGAGATCGTAGCCCAGGTATTTGGCGTTGACATCCGTGATGATTTCCGATATGATTTCGACAGAACTGCCGGCCAATTTTTCTATAAGCTCAATGAAGAAACGGTGATCGAGGGCGGAATCGTGCCCGGCCCGGTGGCCGAGAGATATGACTTTGATCAACCCGTTTGGTACGCGGCCGTCGACCTTGCTGAGTTCTACGGCCAGCGATCCTTAGTGAAGGGTTACAGTGCATTGCCGGAATATCCGGTATCCAAAAGGGATTTGTCACTGGTAGCCGGCGAGAATGTAGATTTCCAAAAAATCGAAAAAGCGCTGGTCAGTCAGGGCGGGGGATTGCTAGAATCGCTTCAAGTGTTCGATGTCTACCGGGGCAAAAACATCCCCAAAGGAAGCACGGCGTATGGTGTGCGCCTGCAGTTCCGGTCGAGGGAGCGAACACTTACCGACGAAGAGATTGACGGGATTATCGATAAAATGCTATCCAAACTCGAGCGCGAATTGAACGTGACCCTGCGATCTTGATGCGAAGCGAGGAAGATATGCATAATCTCGAGAAATTCCATCTGCTCGAAGAGAAGATCCATCAAACTGTTGATCGAGTAAGCCGGATGGAAGCTCGAGCTAAAGCACTTCAACACAAAAATCAAGAATTGGAGGAGGAAGTCATACGGTTGAGAAAGCACGCGAACGAGCTTTCGCAACAGATTGTACGATTGAAGACTGCGCGGGAAAAGCTATCCGCTCAGTACGGTTCCAACGAAGAAATCAAGAAGCGAATAGATCGCATGCTGGAGAAGTTCGGAGAACTTCAAATATAGCTGTAGGGCAACCGATCTAACGTGTTGGCAGATTTAGACTTCGGCCGACGATGTTCTGGGAGTCCTGATGGATGAGATGAAGGCAACAACCGTTCATATTATGGGACGGGAGTACAAAATCAAAGGGTTTGCTGACAAAAACTACATCATTAAGGTAGCGGAATATGTCGATGAAAAGATGAGGGAACTTTCGAAGAATTCATCCCTGGCTTCTCACGACAAAATTGCTATCCTGGCGGCATTGAACATAGCTGATGAGCTGTTTCAGGAAAGACAGAAGATGTCAGAAACCTTTTCATCGATCGAACGCAAAGCCGATGACCTCATCGAGATACTCGAAAAGAATTCGCTAGCCGGAGGATAAATCAAGAATAACATTGCGACATGGAAAAAGCTTGATCGCTTTTAAGCAGATTTGTTATACTTTAAACAGATTCCCCACCGTGTTCGTGATGTTAAGGGCGATTATTGAGCCAACACTTTCATGAAGGAAGCCCAAATCTGGCGGGGGATGTCATGCCTCTTAAACGTGGAAGGCTGAGCTCGTCATGAGGGCATCCACTTGAACCGAAAGGTTCAAGAGTTCCCTTGCTCACGGCAATGCGTGGGGAATTTCCTATTTCCTCCCACGAAGTTCCCATTCATCTCCAGCTCCATACTCTCTTAGGCGCATTCGATGAGCCTTGGGCTCCGTCGAATTGATGTGCTCGGATGATAACCGAACAGGGGGACCAGCGATGACTGGCTATTGGATATACATCGTTATCGGCGCCGCCGCGACCTTTATCGGCTTCCTCGTCGGAATGCTGATCAACCGGCGTGTCGCTGCTGGGAGGCTGATGAACGCCAGACAGCTCGCCGAGTCGATTATCGCAGACGCCCAGAAAGAAGCGGAAAACGTGCGGAAGGGCGCTGGTGTCGAGGCAAAAGATGCCTATTTCCAAATGAAGCAGCGCTTCGAGGATGAAACGAAGATGACACAGGAGAAGCTCAAGAAGCTCGAAGCGAAGCTCATGGATAAGGATAGCAATCTCGCCCGCAAACTGGATCTGCTGGAGAAAAAGGACGCTTCACTGAACGAGAAAAGCGCCGCCATCGAAAGCAAACAGCGAACGCTCGACTCGAAGATCGCCGATGCCAGCCGCATTATTGCCGAACAAAACGTACGGCTCGAAAAGATAGCCGGCATGAACAAGGAAGAAGCCAAAAGAATACTCATGAAAAACCTCGAGAGCGAGGCGAGAATGGAGGCATCGAAGCGGATCAAGGAGATTCGTGACGAAGCGGAGTTCACGGCTCAGAAAGAGGCGACGAAAATCATAACGATGGCCATTCAACGGTATGCCGCTGAACACAGCGTGGAAACCACCGTTTCAGTCGTTGACCTGCCGTCCGATGAGATGAAAGGCCGGATCATCGGAAGGGAAGGTAGAAACATCCGCGCGTTCGAGACCGCCACCGGGGTGGATGTAATCATCGACGACACTCCGGAAGCGGTGATCCTCTCCGGATTCGATCCGGTCCGGCGGGAAGTTGCACGGCTGTCCCTTCAGAAGCTCGTGCAGGATGGGAGGATTCACCCCGGTAGAATAGAGGAGATTGTCGAGAAAACCCGAACCGAGATCGAGGAAAAGGTTCGTGAGATCGGAGAACAGACATGCATCGATCTCGGCATCCATGGCATCAATCCCGAACTGCTCAAACTGCTGGGCCGGCTGCGCTACAGAACGAGTTACGGACAGAACTGCCTGAGTCACTCCATCGAAGTTGCATACTTGAGCGGTATGATCGCCGCAGAACTCAAACTCGACCAGCCGCTGGCCAAGCGAATGGGACTGCTCCACGACATCGGTAAAGCGGTAGCCCATGAAGTGGAAGGCACGCACACCGAGATAGGCGCGGAGATGGCGAAGCGTCATGGTGAGGGCGATATCGTTGTCAACGCCATCGGCGGTCACCACGGAGACGTGGAAGCGCTTTCGCTGTACACTCCGATCGTTGGCGCTGCCGATGCCATTAGCGGCGCGAGACCGGGAGCCCGAAGAGAAACGCTCGAAACGTACGTCAAACGCCTGACCAAGCTCGAGGAGATCGCCGACGGGTTCGATGGCGTGGAAAAGGCTTACGCGATACAGGCGGGAAGGGAAATCAGGATCCTGGTCAGTCACAAGAGGCTCGATGACGACGCCGCGGCAAACCTCGCCCACGAGGTATCCAGAAAAGTCGAGAAAGAGCTGGAATATCCGGGTCAGATCAAAGTTGTTGTCATTCGGGAAATGAGAGCTGTGGGGTATGCGAAGTAGCTCGACGAGGCGAATGTCGAACCAGCGCTGAGGTGTTTTGATTGAGAATCGCGTTCATCGGTGACGTTGTGGGAAAATCCGGAAGGCGGGCAGTCGCCGAATTGTTCTCCCCTCTCAAAAAACAACGCAAGATCGATTTCACCATAGCCAACGTAGAGAATGTCGCGGGCGGTTTTGGAATCGTTCCGAAAGCGATCGATGAGCTCCAGGCTGCGGGCGTCGACTTCTTTACGAGCGGCAATCACGTTTGGGACAACAGAGAAGGCGTTCCCATGCTGGATGAGCGCGCCAACATCATACGTCCGGCCAATTATCCCGGCGCTTCACCCGGAACGGGCTGGCGGATCGTGGAGGTGACGGGGCACCCTATCGCCGTGATCAACGTGCAGGGAAGAGTGTTCATGCCTCCGATCGACTGTCCGTTTCGAACCGTTGATAGAGTGCTTTCAGAAATCGGTGAAAAGAGCAGGATAACCATTGTCGACGTCCACGGTGAGGCAACGAGCGAGAAGGTTGCAATGGGCTGGTATCTCGACGGAAGGGCATCGCTGGTAATTGGGACGCATACGCACGTTCCGACGAAAGACTGCCGTGTTTTTCCTCGAGGTACTGGATATGTCACGGATGTTGGGATGAGTGGGGCTTACGACTCGATATTGGGCGTCGATAAAAAAGCGGTATTGCAGAGGTTCATGGAAATGCGGCCCTGCAAGTTCCAGGTTGCGAGAGGGGATATAAGGTGTGACCTGGTGATTGCAGACATCGACCCAACGACCGGGAAACTCGTTGAGTTCGAGCATTTGCAACTGAAGCAGGAGGCTTGAGTGGAATTATTGGATGGCAAAGCCCTCGCAGCCACGATCAAACAGGAAGTCAAGGATTCGGTGCCGGAGGGTGCGCGGCCGGCACTGGCCGTGGTTCAGGTGGGTGAAGATCCCGCATCGAGCGTGTACATTCGTTCCAAAGTCCGTTCTTGCGAGGAGTGTGGATTCGATTCCCAACACGTTCATCTAGAGGAGGGAATCCGGCAAGCAGAGCTTTTAAAGACTCTACGCAAATTGAACGACGATCAATCGGTCCACGGACTCCTTCTCCAGCTGCCGCTTCCCCAGCACCTTGATCCGGATGAAGCGATTCGCACCATCGAGCCAATCAAGGACGTCGATGGTTTCCATCCGGAAAATCTTGGACTTCTCGTTTCGGGGCAGCCCAGATTCGTTCCCTGCACGCCTCTCGGTATTCGCGAGCTTCTGGTTCGCAACCGAATCGACATTGCCGGAAAACGCGTGGTGGTCTTGGGCAGAAGCATTGTCGTGGGCAAACCTCTGGCGCTCCTTTTCGCATTGAAAGGCGAGGGCGGCGATGCCACCGTCTCGATCTGCCACAGCAGGACCAAAAACCTCGGTGAACATGCCGCTTCGGCTGATATTCTCGTGGCCGCAATGGGAAAGCCCGGGCTCGTAACGGGTGACATGGTGAAAGAAGGCGCCGTGGTGGTGGATGTTGGCATCAACCGGGTACCGGATCCATCCAAAAAGAAAGGTTACCGATTGGTGGGTGACGTCGATTTCGAATCCGTTGCTCCCAAAGTGTCACACATCACGCCTGTTCCGGGTGGCGTGGGCCCGATGACCGTTGCAATGCTCATGGCAAGTACTCTGAAGGCGTACTCTCTCCAGGTAGCATCCCCAAATGCCGTTCGTTGAAAAAGATTTTCTTACCGTTTCGGATCTCAACGCGCAAGTGAGGCTTTTGCTGGAAGAGTCTTTTCCGGAAGTCGCCGTGCTCGGTGAGATCTCGAACTTCAAGAAACACACATCGGGACATTTGTACTTTACGTTGAAAGACGCTGCATCGCAGCTACGTGCCGTTTGCTTCCGGGGCGATGCGGAAACGTTGGATACTACACCGGAAGATGGAATCAAGGTCATCGCCACGGGCCGGCTTACCGTGTACGAACCTTACGGGCAGTACCAGCTCGTCGCCCACTCGATACGAAAAGTCGGGGTGGGAGAATTGGAGATCGCTTTTCGGGCGCTGTGTGAAAAGCTCGAAAAGGAAGGCTTGTTCGCGCCGGAGCACAAGCAATCCCTGCCCGCGTTTCCATTCCGCATTGCCGTTATCACGTCACGTACCGGAGCGGCGATCCGGGACATCGTCTCGACGCTCAAACGCCGTTGGCCGTGTGTCGATATTTTTGTTTTCCCGGTTCACGTGCAAGGAGTCCAAGCGGCCCCCGAGATCATCCGGGCGCTCGAGCTGGTTCAGCAGGTCGAAGATTTGGACCTGGTGGTTTTGGGGCGGGGCGGGGGAAGCCTCGAAGATTTATGGGCATTCAACGAGGAGGCCGTGGCCAGGGCGGTGTATGCCTGTTCCGTTCGCGTTATCAGCGCCGTGGGGCATGAGACGGATTTCACAATCACCGACTTCGTAGCGGATGTGCGGGCGGCAACTCCCACTATGGCGGGGGAAATCGCCGTTCCGCTGATTACCGAGGTCGGGGCGAAGCTGGACGCCATGACAGAACAGTTGGTACAATCGATGCAGAACCGCATTGAGCTGAGATCCGGCCGTCTCCGTGAACTCCTTAGAAGCTATGCATTGGGTCGGGTGAGGGGTAGAATCGAGGGGGCCATGCAAGCATTGGATTTTTCCATGGAAAAGCTTCAGCGCGGCGCGAGGGAAGCGGTAGAGAAGCGCTCGACCGCCCTTGCCAGAGAGCTTACCAGGCTCGAAGCCCTCGATCCGCGGGCGATCCTGGCAAGGGGATTTGCCGTTTGTTCGGACATGGTCTCCGATGCTATCGTGCGGTCGGCTGCGGCCGGAGCGCAGCTGAAGGACATGCGCGTGACATTCCATGATGGAGCGCTGCGCACCGAGGTCAAGGAGAGGATCGATGGCAAAGGGTAAGTTGAGCTTCGAAGAAGCTCTGGCGAGGCTGGAGAAGATCGTCGCGGAGCTCGAGAAGGGCGATTTCACGCTGGAAGAATCCCTCAAGAAGTTCGAGGAGGGATTGGTGTTGGGTAAAGAGTGTCGCGAGTTCCTCGATAAAGCGGAGGGAAGAATCCGCGAGCTCGTCGAAGAAAAAGAAGGGCAGATCACGGAAAAGGATGTGACGGATGAGTTCTAAGAGTCAGAGCGCCACCTTTCTCGAAACCGTCAGCACCGAGCGGGGTAGAATAAACAGAAGATGCGAGGAACTCATTGGTGAGTTCGTGCAGGGATCGCCGGGGATCAACGAATCCGTTACGTATTGCTTGCTCAATGGCGGGAAGCGGCTTCGTGCGATGCTGTGCCTGTGGACGCACGATCTATTGAACGGCGAGCGACGAGATCCTTGCCTGGATGCGGCCTGCGCAATCGAATGCATGCATGCGTACTCCCTGGTACACGACGATCTTCCCTGTATGGACGATGATGCCGTTCGGCGCGGCAAGCCGAGTTGCCACAAGAAATTTGGGGAAGCGATGGCCGTTCTCACGGGAGATGCGCTCCTGACCTTGTGTTTTGAAATCATTGCGTCACTCGGCGAGAGATGGGACGTGCCCGATGTAACGGTGCTCGAAGTCTTCCGGGTGATTGCCCGCGCTGGAGGGGCGGACGGACTCATCACCGGCCAAGCGCTGGATATCCTCGCCGAGGGAAAACGCCGAGATGATCCGGAGGAGAACCTTCAGCTCGTGGAGAAAATTCACAGGCACAAAACTGCGAAGCTGATCGCAGCTTCGATGGAAGCCGGCGCCATATGCGCGGATGCGGATTCGAAAATCCGGGCGCAAGTGACGGGGATAGGGATGCGGGCCGGCCAGGCGTTTCAGATTGTCGATGACATCCTCGATATCCAGACGGACGCGGTAACATTGGGTAAGACGCCCGGCAAGGACGTTGAGAGCGGAAAACTCACCTATCCCTCCGTGCTGGGAATCACGGATGCGAAGGTCCGCGCCGCTGCTCTGATCCAAGAAGCGGAAAGAGATCTGGCGGGCCTGGGGAAATCCCCGTTGCTTACCGAGATGATGGAGTTTATTTTGAACCGTGCCGCCTGATCGGTATCATGTGAGGTTGACGGTAGTATTTTATGCGATGCAGTGAATATAAATAACGGGTGCGTCTCGATCGCCGCGAGGCGATTTCCGCAGCGCGCTACAACGTTAGACGCGCGCGAGGACCATGAGCAGAGGGGCGATCGAGACGCACCGGCAACCGCAAGTGCTTAATGACATGATGCCTTGAGCAGAGGGGCGAAGGTTACTCGATGCATCAAAATTTGCGGAGCCAGGCAGAAGACATCAATGATCGAAGTCCTTCAGAACAAGCCGTTTCTCGTGGCTATTTTCGCAGGCACGATCGCCCAGGCCATAAAAGTCCTCTCTTTTCTATTGGTGGAAAAGAAGGTAAACTATAGGCGTTTCGTCCAGGCAGATGGCAGCCCCAACATGCACGCAGCGGCGTTGTCCGCCCTGGGCATGGCGGTAGGGTTCAAGGATGGTTTTGGGGCGCTGCCCTTTGCACTGGTCTTGAGTATGACGATTCTGATATGCGTCGATACGATGAACGTGAAAAATGCCGCTTCCAGACAGGCAGAAGTCATGCAAATCATCGTGGAACGGATCCGGAAGAGAAAGATGGATCGTGCAAATCATCGCAACCATGGAATGTCTTACTCACCGATCAATGTGCTCTCGGGTGTGGCCGTAGGCGTCGTATTTGCCCTTATCATTTTTTAATTCTCTGAACAAACCGTAAGGGATCATCATGTCAAAACTCCTCGAACGGATCAATTCCCCAGCAGATTTGAAAAAGATTCCAGAAAAGAAGCTCCCGCAAGTCGCGCAAGAGATGAGGGAGGAAATCATACGTGTGGTATCCAAAACAGGAGGGCATCTCGGTGCAAGCTTGGGGGCCGTGGAGTTGACGCTGGCGATTCATTACGTATTCGACGCCCCGAAAGACAGGATTGTGTGGGACGTTGGCCATCAGGCGTACGGTCATAAGCTGCTCACCGGCAGGAGGGAACAGTTCGAGACCCTCAGACGAAAGGACGGTATCAGCGGATTTCCGAAACGCGATGAGAGTATTTACGACACGTTCGGCGTCGGGCACGCCAGTACAGCGATCAGCGCCGCCCTCGGAATGGCAGCGGCGAGGGATATTGCCGGGGAGGATCATAAAATCATCGCGGTCATAGGTGACGGCGCCTTCACGGGCGGCATTGCTTTTGAAGGAATCAACAACGCGGGAATTCTCAAGAAGAACATGCTCATCATCCTGAACGACAACAAAATGTCGATCTCCAGGAATGTTGGTGCGATGTCGAAGTATCTGACGATGATTACATCGGGGAAAATTTACAATCGCATCGAAGCAGATGTGTGGGAACTGCTCGGCCTTATTCCCAAGGTTGGAGGGAAAGCGCGGAAGCTTGCCAGGCGCATCAAAGAGAGTATCAAGAATCTCATTGTGCCCGGCATTATCTTCGAGGAGCTGGGCTTCCGGTATTTCGGCCCGGTGGACGGGCATAATGTCGAATTTCTCGTTGAGACACTCAAAGACATCAAGAATTTAAACGGACCGATCCTTCTCCACGTGTTGACCCAGAAAGGCAAAGGCGTGGAATTCGCCGAGAAGGATGCATTGTGCTGCCACGGTGTGAGCAGTTTCGACAAAGTACCGGGCGACAAGCCGAGTAAGAAGAAGGCGCCTGCATATACGGAAGTCTTCGGCAAAACAATCCTCGACATCGCCTCGAGAGACGCCTCCGTTATTGCAATTACAGCAGCAATGCCGGACAACACCGGCTTGCAGGCCTTCGCCGACATATACCCTGACAGGTTCTTCGACGTCGGCATCGCCGAACAGCACGCGGTAACGTTCGCTGGGGGACTGGCGGTGGAAGGATTGAAGCCGGTTGTCGCTATTTATTCGACATTTCTCCAAAGGGCTTTCGACCAAATCGTCCACGATATTGCACTCCAAAATCTTCCCGTACGTTTTGTGCTCGATCGAGGGGGGCTGGTGGGAGAAGATGGCCCCACGCACCACGGGGCATTCGACCTCAGCTACCTCGGGCTCGTCCCCAAACTCGTCATCATGTCTCCCAAAGACGAAAACGAGCTTCAGCATATGGTCAGCACGCTCATCGATTACAGCAATGGGCCGATTGCCATGAGATTTCCCAGGGGAAGCGGCATAGGTGTGCCACTGGATTCGAAGCCGAAGATATTGCCCATTGGAAAGGGCGAGGTGCTCTCCGAAGGAAAGGACGCTGTTTTCGTAGCCGTTGGGAGCAGTGTGGCTGTGTGCGAGCAAGCGGCAGGGCTGCTCGGTACGAAGGGCTTTAGCGCTGGTGTGGTGAACGCGAGGTTTATAAAACCTCTCGACACGGAGCTGCTCGATGAAGTTCTGCAGTGCGAACCGGCTCTGATCACTGTGGAGGAGAACAGTCTGATCGGAGGTTTCGGCTCGAGCGTTCTCCAGCATCTCGTCCACCATGGATTCGATACATCGCGGTTGCGCAGCATAGGCATCCCCGATAGATTTATCGAGCATGGCACCGTGGGTGAACTTTGGCAGGATATCGGTCTCACCGCAGATTCCGTGGCCAAGAGCACACTGGAACTGGTTCAAGCACGAAAACAATTCTACGGACCGCTCGCCGGTTAGAACCGCCCGTTTGAAGAAGGATCCATCCTCATGAGGAAAAGGCCAATTCGAAGAATTGGAGTCGTCGCAAACCTTCAAAAGGAAGAGATGCAATCGCTCCTGGGAGAGTTCGTGCCTGCACTGCTTGAAGAAGGCATCGAGGTGTTCATGGACGAGGAAACGGCGGCCTTCAAGGACTGGGGATCGAGGGTGAAGGTGGGAATCTCCGATGAATGCGACCTCATAGCTGCTTTAGGCGGAGACGGTACCATTCTGAAGGTAGCGCGGCAATTCTCACAGCTCGACGCGCCTATTCTCGGCGTAAAAGTGGGGAGGCTGGGATTTCTTGCCGAGGGAAGGGTATCTGAGAATATCGAGTGGATCAAAAAAGGGCGGTTCAAAATACAGGAGCGCATGCGAATCTCCGCCAGGATCATGGATCGCGCTAAAACGATTCAGTCTTTCAGTGCACTAAATGATGTGGTCGTCCACGGGGCCGGTTTCTCGAGAATGGTGACCTTGCGGACCGAAGTGGATAATTCTTTCTTCAGAGAATATGCAGCGGACGGCGTGATTCTCGCAACTCCAACGGGTTCTACCGCGTATTCTCTCTCGGCCGGCGGGCCCCTCTTGGTGCCTACGCTCCAAGCAATCATTCTCGCTCCCCTCTGCCCGCATTCGTTGAGCATCCGGCCGATTGTGCTGGATGCCGGACAAACGATTATCGTCCGTGTGGTCCGTGGAAGAACGGATATCATGGTCACCGTCGACGGCCAGGAGGGCAGCGGCCTCGGCATAGGGCAATACGTCGAGGTGAAAAAGAGCGACCGCTCCACGAAGCTCGTGATTCCGGAAGATTATGACTTCTTCGCCCTCCTGAGAGAAAAGCTCTGAGACACCCGGAAACGCTGCCAAGGGCCCGGTGGGGGACAACAATGCTCGTCGAACTTCGCATAAAAAACCTCGCCGTCGTCGAAGACGTCACTCTCACCTTCAGATCGGGTCTCAACGTGCTTACCGGCTCGACCGGCGCCGGTAAATCGCTGATCCTGAGTGCGGTCAACCTGCTGCTTGGGGAACGAGCCTCTGCTCGCGTGATTCGAAAAGGGGCTGAGACAGCGGTCGTGGAGGGAGTGTTTCGTTTTCCTCGTGCGCAGGCGAAAGACTTATTTCCGGCGATCATAAAAAACGATCGCATCACTCTGCGGCGTGAAGTCCAAAGGAACGGCCGGAGTTTCGCGCATGTCCAAGGCAAGCCGACCGCACTAAAGGAACTTCATGAGGTTTGCGTTGCGCTCATCGAACCACACGGACAGAACGAACAGCTGCGCCTGAAAGATCCTGACAATCATGTGGCCTATGTCGACGCAGTTGCGGGCAACGAGAAGCTTCGAGCGGGATATGCTGAAGCGCTCGATCGAGTGCGCGCCTCTGCAGCGGCCCTTCGTGACTTCGATAAACGGATTTCACTACTGAAGGAAAAGCATGAGCTGCTGGAGCATCGCATCGAAGAAATCGATCGCGCTCGAATTGTGAAAGGTGAAAAGGAAACGCTGGAAGCTTCCTTGAGGATCATGGAAAACGTTCAATCCATACTCGACGCGCTCAATACGGCAAGCGAAACACTGTACGAAGGCGATTCCTCAGCGGTGTCCGGTGTCTCCCAGGCAATCCGGCAGATCTCCCGCATTCGCTCCGTGGACCCCAAATTCGAGGTGATCAGCGAAGCGCTGGAGACCGCCGAAATCACGCTGAAGGAATGCGCAAGGGAGATTCGTTCGTACCTCGGAAATATAGAACACGATCCCGCAGCTCTCCAGGAAATGCAGGAGAGGCACGCATTCCTCGCGGGGCTCGAGCGCCGGTACGGTAAGTCCATTGACCAAGTTCTCGAAGACCGCGACTCGTGGGAGCGCGAGCTGGAAGCACTGAGCTTCGAGGATGAGGAGCGAAGAGAACTGAATCAGGATCTCGACCAGAAAGTGAGATCGCTCGAGGCAATTGCACGCAAATTGAGTGATTCGCGGGCCAAGGCGGCGAGGACGCTCGACGCCAAAGTCACCCGGGAAATGGAAAGACTGATGATGCCGGGAGCGACGTTTCGGACGAAGATCTCCCACGAGGTCGATCCCGACAGTCCTTTGGCAATGAGCGGACGTCCTTTGAAGCTCCATCCCCATGGCGTTGACCGGGTCGAGTTCGTCGTGCGCACGAACAAGGGCGAAGCGGAGGGAGGCGTGAGCGAGATCGCGTCATCGGGCGAGGTATCCCGAATCGCGCTCGCGTTGAAGAAAATTACGCATGCGGGAGCGCAAACGGGTACGCTGGTGTTCGATGAAATCGACGCAGGCGTCGGCGCCGATCTCGGTGACGTCATCGCCCGTGAGCTGCATTCGCTCAGCGAGCGCTACCAAATCGTGTGCATCACGCATATGCCGCAGATCGCCGCTTCCGGCAATACTCACATCGTCGTCAGCAAGATCAGCCGTGCGGGGCGGACGCACGTCCAGGCGTCACCGGTGGACGGCAAACTCCGGCTCCGTGAGATTTCCAGAATGCTCGGAGGCCGGGAAGGCAGCGAGAAAAGGCTTGCTCTTGCTGCGGAAATGTTGGAGAAAAGGAGAAAGAGCCCATCAGATAGCGTGCGCCCGTAGCTCAGTTGGACAGAGCACAGGCCTCCGGAGCCTGGTGTCGCAGGTTCGAATCCTGCCGGGCGCACCAGTTATTCTTCCAAAACCACAGGAGGAAATTTGCTCAAATTTATCCTGCAGATTCTGCTTCTTTTCTTGCTCCTTAGGCTGCTCTTTCCGATATTTCGAGGTGTGGGCTCGGCGTTGAGGAGGCTCTTCGGGCCGGCTCCGAAAAAGGAAAAATTGAACAAAGAGCCCGATTACTCCTCGCTGTCGCCGTACGAAATCGAAGACGCGGATTACGAAGAAATCAAGAAAGATGAGGAGTAGGTAGCATGCTTATCAGACCTCGCAGAGTCAGGAGATCGGGTAAATTCACCTCGAAGTGGGCTTCATCTGCCAAGCGCCGGAAAGAGCAGACCGCGTCCCTCTACAGCACCGCAGCGATCCAGTTGGTGCTGTTCTTCTTTCTCATCATGGGGTCCTATAAGAGCTATCTCGCCATCGAGACGCAGACAACCACGCTGGGAACGCTCGAGAAGCTGGCCGTGCCGGGATTCTTCATCATTGCCGCCATTTTCGTGCTCCGTGCTGCTGTACGAAACCTCCTCGAAGCCCGATCCGTCCAAAAACCATCCGCAATGGATGGCGATCGGAATAGACGCACCTAATCATCTTGAATATCAATATATTAACGTGATTCGTGGCATGGGACTTGCTGGATTGTCAGGGTATACTATACTCATCTATTTCTTATATATTGCGCTATAAAAAACGCTTGCATCTGTAAAATGAATAAGTTCGACAGATACAAGGAAATTCTGTTTTCGACGCTTTCCGAGATCACGAGCCTGATCATTGCCGGAAACGACCGAAAAATGATTTTCCAGAAGCTCCTCGACTGCTCGCTCATCGTTCTCGAGGCGGAGCGCGTTTACCTGTTGGAGCTGGATGGCGATCGAATCGTGAAATATTCGAAATCGAGCGCTTCTGGGCCGGGTGCGGACATCAGCATTGAAAAGATCTCGGAAACAACAGGCCTGAGGGACTGGATGCTTCGAGAAGGTGCTGACGTAAGGCGATTCCGCAGGGGCGGGGAGCTCGCTTTTGACCTCCCATATCTGACGACCCGGTACCTGGGTGACAGCGAGCCCGGCCGCGTCATCATCTCAGCTCCTCTGGTGGCCAAGAAGTCGATGTTCGGGCTTCTCCTCGCGATGCACAGGGAAGACGGCGGGCTGTATGCTTCGGAGGATATCCATCTCATCACCATCCTGGCCAACCAGGCAGCCATTGCCATGGAAAACGCAATCCTGTATCAGAAACTGGAGCAGGATGCAATTACGGATGGATTGACCAATGTGTATAATTACCGGTTCTTGATGTCTTCACTCGAATCTGAAATCAAGCGCGCCAGGCGGTTCAAGCAAGTGTTCTCGTTCGTGATGCTGGACGTCGACAATCTGAAAGATTATAACGACCGCTTGGGGCATTTGAGCGGAAGCCAGGCCCTCAAAGAAATCGCCGAGATCATCCGAACGACCTGCAGGGATATCGACTTGGTGAGCAAGTATGGCGGGGATGAATTTGGAATCCTGCTGCCTCAGACCAGCCTTTCCGGCGCAAAAAAGGTTACTCGACGAGTTCTGGATGCGATCCGGAAACACGCGTTCGATGGCAGGACACTCGGCCTGCTCACGGCCAGCGCGGGAACGGCGTGCTTTCCTAAAGACGGGAGTACCGCGAAACAGATCATTTCCAGCGCCGACAAGGCCCTCTATCAAGCCAAGCGGTCCGGAAAGGACGCTGTCTGTACCACTGAGAACTTGGTTCTCGATCCCACAGATTAAAATTTTAGCGTAATCATCAAGAGTGGTGTATAATTTCAAGAGCTTCAAGGAAGGAACCGCATGACTCTTGTAGAGAAAATCCAGAGCAGGCAGGCGTATTTGTGCGTCATTGGCCTGGGGTACGTTGGGCTCCCGCTGCTTGCAGAATTCGCCAACGCGGGTTTCAAAGCGATCGGAATCGATATCGACGAAAACAAAGTCAAGAGCATCAACGACGGTCAAAGTTACATCGGGGATGTTTCTTCAAAGATCATCTCCAAAAACGCCCTAGAGGGGAATCTCCGGGCGACGACGGATTTCTCCTTTCTCGCCGAGGCAGATACGGTAAATATCTGTGTTCCCACGCCGTTGCGGAAAACGAGGGATCCGGACATTTCCTATATTGTGAGCGCCGTCGAGGAAATCGCTAAATATATTCATAAGGAGCAGCTGATCGTGCTGGAGAGCACGACCTATCCGGGCACCACCGAAGAGGTCATTCTTCCGATGCTCGAAGAAAGCGGACTGAAGGTTGGAGAAGGATTCTACCTTGCGTTCTCTCCCGAGCGGGTTGATCCAGGAAATGCGCAGTACACGACGCGGAACATTCCAAAAGTTGTGGGAGGAGTGACGCCGAAATGCACGGAAGCGGCGTCGGCGCTGTATAGCGCCACGCTCTCGCACACGGTCCCCGTTCGCTCGGCAAAAGCCGCCGAAACGGTTAAACTGCTCGAGAACACTTTTCGCAGCGTGAACATCGGCCTCGTCAATGAGATCGCACTGATGTGCAATAAAATGGGAATTGATGTGTGGGAGGTGATCGAAGCAGCGGCAACGAAACCTTTCGGATTCATGCCGTTCTATCCAGGCCCCGGGCTGGGCGGACATTGCATTCCAATCGACCCGTTTTATCTGTCTTGGAAAGCAAAGCTTGCGGGTTTCGAGGCCCGGTTCATCGAGCTCGCCGGCCAAATTAACGGTTCAATGCCCGAGTACGTCGTGCAAAAGATTTCGGATGCATTGAACCGATCGAAGAAAAGCGTCAACGGTTCGCGGATATTGATCCTCGGTGTGTCGTATAAAGAAAATATCGATGACGTTCGGGAATCTCCGGCGCTGGACGTCATACGTTTGCTCAGGCTGAGAGGTGCCGATGTCGTGTATCACGACCCTCTGGTAAAAGGCGTGCCCGATGAGATAGACGGAAATGCTCATATCGCGCTCACGCCCGAGACGGTGTCGGAATGCGACTGCGCAGCCATCATTACGGGCCATAGGGGAGTGGATTACCAATTGGTCCTTGACAACATACCTATATTAGTTGATACACGGAACGTAATGAAGGGACATCAATCGGACAAAATCGTTAAGCTATAGCCGTCACGTGAGGCGATATTGCTGCGAGAGGCTTATCGAAACGGGAAGAGATAGATGGCGACGTTTCTAGTTACAGGTGGCGCAGGATTCATCGGCTCGAACATTACCCAGGAACTGCTGAAGCGCGGGGACACCGTTCGAGTCCTGGATGACTTCTCGACTGGAAGAGAGGAGAACATCCGGGATTTCATGAGCGATATCGAGCTCATCGAAGGGGATATTCGTGACAAGGCGACCGTTCAGAGCGCGATGAAAGGCGTCGATTATGTGCTTCACCAGGCTGCGCTCGCTTCCGTGCAGAGGAGCATTGACAATCCGGAAGCGAGTAACGAAGTGAATGTTCGAGGCACGCTGAACTTGCTCGATGCGGCCAACGGCGAATCGGTGAAGCGTTTCGTCTACGCATCTTCTTCATCTGTCTACGGGGACAGCGAAGTATTGCCAAAAGAAGAATCGATGCCAACCAATCCCAAATCTCCATATGCAGTAACCAAACTGGCCGGAGAATTGTACTGCCAGGTTTACAGCGGGGTGTTCGGTTTGCCAACCGTATCACTTCGTTATTTCAATGTATTCGGCCCGAAGCAAGACCCGAATTCCCAGTACAGCGCCGTTATTCCCATTTTCATAAAGGCTTTGATTCAAAACGAGCCGCCGACGATCTTTGGTGATGGAGAGCAGTCGAGGGATTTCACATTTGTAGAGAACGTTGTCCGGGCAAACCTCCTTGCTTGCGAATCCAACAGTCCGGGCGGTGGAGTCTACAACGTTGCTTGCGGCGATCGTTTCACTTTGAACGACCTCTATGCGAGGCTCATGATGATCATCGGCTCGAACATCGAGCCCAAATTCGGGCCTCCCCGACCAGGAGATGTAAAGCATTCCCAGGCGTCGATACGTGCCGTTGAAGAAGCGCTTGGATATCGCACCGTTGTGGATTTCGAGAATGGTCTTGAAAGAACCGTTCAGTGGTATCGTGAAGTAGGTCTCAAAACGGCATAAACGAGTTACAAGGTGGATGTATCGTTCATCGATAGGATGTACGGAAAGGCGGATTGAGTTACGCGTGGAGTATTGGGACTTGTGTGCATAGAGGAATCGCGGGGTTTTTGTTACTGATGCCTCTAGAAGGCTAACCGGAGCCAGGTGGTAAAATGAAGCCGAACAAAAAGCTTGTATCTTTCCTGACGATTATTGTCATCCTTCTGGAGCTTGGTCAAATACGCGCCTTTGCACAGGTTAGTGCTCCGGGAACTGGTTACAGGGTGGGAGCTGGGGATAAACTGTATATGGCCGTTCCACAAAGATCCGATCTGAACCGGGAGCTGGTTGTGAAAAGCAACGGCAGCATCGAGCTTCCACTCATAGGGGACGTCCATGTCGCAGGTCTTACTTCGACTGAGATAGAGCTCAGGATATATCAAGCGCTCAAGGAACTGTATCCAAGCGTAACGAGAGTCGAGGTTACTGTTGTTGAAGCATCCGGCCATGTTGTGTATGTCATTGGGCAAGTAGAAACACCCGGAAGGTACAGCTTCGTATCCGCTCCGAATCTTTGGGAAGTGATCAGGGAAGCCGGCGGTCCCTTGCCAGGGGCTTCTTTGGACCACGTCCGGATTGTCAAAGACAGAAGCAAGGGCGGGACGAGCACCACAGTGAACGTTCAGCAGGCGTTGGAGTATGGCACGGTAGATAATCTTCCGGACCTCGAAGGCGGGGATACCGTGATAATTCCTCAGAGCACCGAAATGTATACGGGTCCTTTTGGGGTGAGTGTTTTTGGCGCTGTGCTCAATCCCGGAGCTTATAGATTGGACGGAAGGAAAGATCTCGTGAGCGCAATCCTTCTGGCGGGAGGACCCACGGAGATAGCCTCGCTGGATCGTATCAAAATTATAAGGCAACAGAGCGATGGCAGCATCACAACGATCGAGGTGGACCTCAAGGAGTATTTTGAGAACGGGGATCCCATGTCGAATCCCCCTCTCCAGGCGTCGGATACAGTCCACGTTCCCGAGAAAAACAGGTTCATTCATAACATGAAAAGCGGTACGTTAATTTTTAGCATCATAACAGCCGGAGTGAGTATTGCTGCTTTGATTATTGCCGCACAATGATGACCGTGCGGCCGGGTGACCAGGGATGCGAAAGATATCGAAGGAAAATAAAAAAAACGAAGCTGGCCTGAGCATCACGGAGTACATAAGAACGCTGTGGCGGAAGAAATACTTCATCCTCGTACCAGTCATTGCGTCAGGGATCGTAACTTTTATCGGTGTGCGGTTCCTGGTTCCAGAATATGAATCGAGCTCGGTCATCCTGATGCAGAGCAGTGAGTTCCTCAGCGATGACGTTGCTAAATATGTTCAACAAGATAGATCGAGACAACGACGGCATGACCGCGAAACGCTCGCGCTGATAAGAGCGGAGCTGAATAGCAGCGAGTTTCTGGACGAGGTCATCCGGGCGCTCAGAATGGATGAGAATCAAGCGATCATACAGAGTGCATCTCTCCGGCATCAGCAATATCCGCACATGGCGATCACCGAAATAGTCCACAGGCAGCTATGGGACATGCTAAGGGGCAAAATAGATGTGAGAGATGTGGGGCCTGCGATGTTCATGATATCGAGTTCAGACTCGGATCCCAACGATTGCTATAACCTAACCAAGGTTGTCACGGATCTATTCATAAAAGAACAGGAGAAAAAGCAGCTTCGTGGCTATCAAGAGGCAAGCGAGTTCAGTGATGAACAGCTGGCTCTGTACAAGGAGCAATTGCAGAAATCGGAGAGAGAGCTCTCGAGGACGAAAACCGCGCTGGCCCAGCAAAAATTCAGCGTAAATCCCGTCTCGGATGCGAACATCAGAGACGCTGAGGCGTTGTTGAGACAAACCAACATGCTCATTGCAGAGCAACAGAAAACAACGGACAAAATAAGGCATAACGCGATAAACATCGTGGGATTCGTTCCGAGCAGCGAAAGGATTTGGGCTGACCAGCAGCTCTCCGAATTGGAAAACAAGCTGGTAAACATGAGAGAGGCAGAGCTCATTGATGAGCTCGCGCGTGCTGAAGAGCCCACCAGGGCTGCAGCCGGATACAATGCAAGGATTCGCGAGGCAGAAAATGAAATACAAGTATATCTATCGGATCTGCTGAGGCCTCTATATCCGAACTTAAAGGCGGAGCATAGGTCCCTGCTCGTTGAATATTTTCTTCAGATCGCCGTTCTCCAGAGCATCAAGGAAAAATACAACAGGCTCAATTCGTTTATTGTGTCATTCCGGAAGAATCTAGAACTGATCCCGCAATTGGAGAACGATATCTCCAGGATCGAGAAGGAAGTCGAGTCGAATAGAGAATTGTATAACTCTTTCCTGCGGGCGAAAACATCGGCTCAGATAAGCGAAGCCGTCGAAAGCATGAAGCTGGGATTCTCTATAGAAGTAATCGAGCAAGCAATAGAGCCTCTTTTCCCGGAGAGACCTAACAAGTGGAAGATAATGATAATATCTCTTATGTTCGGCGGAATATTGGGTTTCGTTTCTCTGGTCCTCACGGAGTACAGCAACACATCATTCAAGAGAGTCGATGAGATCGAGCGAATGCTCGAATTAAGGGTTCTCGGCGTCATACCCACCTTCGAGAAAAAATCAATTTGGAAGACTGCCCTAAGCAAGAACTCTATAATCTGGTGTTCCATAATTCTATTTGCGATGATCATCGCGGTTTCCGGATTCTATTTTTACGGGAAGAATACAAAGGGCAACACATTGAATATGACCAGCACACAAACTGAAATTAAGTAGGAGAATTTGATGAAAGACAGCAAGAGCGCCAAGGACATCTTCAGCAGTTATGATAGCGAATCGCCAATTGCTACCGAATTCAGGCGAATATACAATAATTTGAAGAAGCATTGCACCCCTGCCGATAATTCTTTTTTGATCACCAGCTCGAACAGAGGAGAAGGAAAAAGCACGATTGCCTCACATCTTGCTTTGACGATCGCCCAGTTCACGAAAAAGAAAGTCTTAATAATCGATTCAGATTTGCGGAGACCGATGATGCACAAGATATTCAAGTTGGACAATCTATTCGGGTTCAAAGAATGTTTGAGCGATTCCCAAGATCCTTTGCAAGCTGTCAAGAAGACGCATCAGAAGAACTTGTATGTGATAACGGCTGGTGCGAGAACTGGCACACCATCAAGCCTATTCGAGTCCGAGACCGTTGCGAATGTGATAAAAAAAGTCCAATTTTATTATGATTATGTAATAGTTGACAGCGCTCCAGTTCTGGCGGTGAGCGACACATTATTCTTAGGTGCGATATTACGAAAGACGATTTTTGTAGTGCTCGCCGGCGTTACTCCAAGGGAAGTAGTTTTGCGAGCGAGAGACGTGCTATTGGATTCTAATGCCGAAATTCTGGGAGTTGTCTTGAATAACGCCTTGGAAGTGCTGCCGTATTATTACGATTACAAATATTACGAGTATGATAGGTTTCGTGAGATATAGAGTTGTGTCAGAGCAATATGCAGGCAGGTAGCAAGCTGTAATAATCTGATACTGAATAGAGATAGAGAAAATCGATCAAGGAGGAACTGTTGGATAGGAAAGAGAAGATCAGAAGTTTCATTGTTGAAACGTTTCTTTTTGGAGCTTCACAGACTTCGTTTAATGATGACGAATCGTTGTTGGAATCCGGGATTATCGACTCCACAGGAGTGCTCGAACTCGTGTCATTCGTGGAGGAAGAATTTGGGATAGACGTCAGGGACGAGGATTTGGTCCCCGATAATTTCGATTCGCTGAATAGACTGTCGTCCTATATTGAAAGAAAAGAACAAGTAGCGTGAAATCGACCATAAAAGGAGATATCGCTATTTCCTTTTTCTCATAAACCTGATGCTTGTCCAGAAATTCCTAGAAAGAAGCGCAGAAAAGTCTCCCGCCAAGGAAGCCCTCGTTGCGGGCAATTCACGCATTACTTATAGCGAGTTGGACTCAGCTGCAAATCGACTGGCGAGTGCTCTTTGGCAGAGCGGCATCGAGTACAGCGATAGAGTGGCCGTGCTGCTGGATAACGGCATTGAAGCGGTAATCTCGATATGGGGCATCCTAAAGGCTGGAGCAACTTTTCTCGTAATAAATCCGACGACGAAAACACAAAAAATCACATATATACTCAACAACTGTCGAGCGGCGGGCTTGATAACTCACTACAACAAGCTGAAAAATGCCAAGGAAGCGATAGATAATACCCCTTCGCTAAAAACCGTCTTTATGGTTGGAAAGAGAGCAATGAGGAATACCCTGGAAACAGGATCCTCTCTCAAGGTTCGTCAATGGACGGAAACGCTCGACAGGCGGCAAGAGAGCAACACCGACAACAAAGCGATCGATATCGATCTGGCCGCTTTGATATACACCTCGGGTACGACGGGCAATCCCAAGGGTGTTATGATGACGCACCAGAATATCGTTTCGGCATCGACATCGATCACGACCTACCTCGAGAACGTTGAAGATGACATTGTCCTGAGCGTTCTCCCGCTGTCATTCGACTACGGGCTTTATCAGGTTATAATGGCGGCACAGTTTGGGGGAACTGTGATTCTCGAAAGATCTTTTACATATCCGTATGCGGTCATCAATCTTCTCAAGAAGGAGAAAGTTACCGGGTTTCCGATAGTACCTACGATCTCCGCAATTCTCCTGCAAATGAAGGAACTGAAATCTGAATCTTTCGAGCACATGCGCTACATTTCGAACACAGCGGCTGCTCTCCCCGAAAAGCACATACTCGGGTTGAAGGAAATTTTCCCGGGCGCCAGAATATATTCGATGTATGGACTGACGGAGTGTAAGCGGGTCTCATACATGCCTCCGGAGGAGCTCGACCGCAAGCCGACATCGGTTGGGAAGGGTATGCCGAACGAGCAGGTGTACCTCGTCGATGAAGAGGGCAGAGTAATTTCGGAACCGGGAGTGATCGGGGAACTGGTCGTTCGGGGAGGCAATGTGATGAAAGGATACTGGGAGCTTCCGGAAGAAACAGCCGAGATGCTAAAACCCGGCCGCTATCCCTGGGAACAGGTCCTTTTTACGGGCGATCTGTTCAAGATGGATGAAGAAGGATACCTTTATTTCGTGTCGCGAAAGGACGACATAATAAAGAGCCGCGGAGAGAAAGTGAGCCCCAAGGAGGTGGAGAGCGTCTTGTACGCTCTCGATGACGTTGTCGAGGCCGCAGTCATCGGAGTTCCCGACGACGTTCTTGGTGAAGCGATAAAGGCATACGTCGTCCTGAAGGACGGCTCCGACCTGGCTGTGAAAGAGATAATGGCCTATTGTAATAAGAATCTGGAGGACTTCATGGTCCCCAAATACGTGGAACTAAGCGATTCACTGCCGAAAACTTCGTCGGGGAAAATTACCAAGAAGGACTTGAAAATAGAATGAAACGGACCGTATTTCGGCCAGCGCGAAACGATCGTAGACTTGGACGGCGCCTTTTTATGGAAAGGAAGGAAAAATGAGATTCAGTCGGGATGTGATGAGTATCGACGCAGACAAGATTTCTCGCGAGATCGAAGAATTCATACGCGATCAGCTGAGAAAATTTTTCAGAAAGCGGGGAATCGTCATCGGGCTGAGCGGTGGCATCGATTCAGCCGTGGCCGGAGCACTTTCTGTAAGAGCTGTTGGCCCAACGCGCGTCTACGGTGTTCTACTTCCCGAGCGGGATTCCAGCCCCAAAAGCCGAGAGTATGGCCGCAAGATGGCGGAAACTCTAGGGATCGAGTACTCGGCGGTCGAAATTACACCGATGCTCGAAAGTTTCGGCGTTTACGCCAGAAGGGACGCAGTGGTCAAGAGGTACTTCCCTGATGCAGGCGGAGATTACAAGTTCCGTTTAACGCTCCCCCAGGATCTGCTGGATAGAGACAGGATCAATGCCTACAGCTTGGAGGTCCGGAAGAAGGACGGCTCTGTCGTTACTGCCCGGCTTTCCCACGGCGATTACTTGGAAATGATGGCTGCCAACGATATCAAGCAAAGAACCAGAATGACGGTCCTGTATTACGAAGCGGAGAGGCGCAACTACATTGTCTGTGGAACAACGAACAAATCGGAAACGGACCAGGGATTCTTCGTCAAATTCGGCGACGGAGGTGTGGACATCGAGCCGCTGACACCCCTGTACAAGAACCAGGTATTACAACTCGGGAAGCACCTGGGAGTTCCTGAGGAAATTCTTGCTCGAACGCCCAGCCCGGATACGTACAGCTTCGAAGTTAGTGACAAAGATTTCTATTTCTGCCTGCCTTACGACACGGTTGACATGATCCTTTATGCCCAGGAAAACTCGATCGACAAGAAGGAGACTGCAAAGGCACTGGGGCTGGGGATGGAAGAGCTGGATCGCGCGTGGAAAGACCTGGAGAGGAAACGGGAAGTAACGGAGCACTTGAGATCAATGCCGCCCGTTCCGGATCTACGCAGATAGGCCGACAAGCACTAGATGGTTGAAATAGAGGATTGGCCTGGGACAAAGGCCCAGGTGGAACAGGATAAATAAGAAAGGTAGTCGAATATGAAACGATGCACTCGGTGTGTGCTGCCGGAGACGTTTCCCGGCATAAAATTCGATGATGAGGGTGTGTGCAACTTCTGCCGAGCGTATAAAGGCAGGGAACACCTGGACAAGTCGCGAGAAAAGTACCGGAAGCGTTTCGACGATCTTCTCGCCAAGCATAGGAGAAAAGGCGGCTATGATGCGTTAATGGCGTACAGCGGCGGGAAAGATTCGACCTATACGATGGCAGTTCTTCGGAACACGTACAACATGTCCATACTCGCCCTAACTATAGACAACGGATTTGTATCTCCCCAGGCGCTGGAGAACAGCCGTAAAGTCGTTGAAGGGCTCGGAGTCGATTATGTGCTGTACAAGCCGCGGTTGGATGTTCTGAGCAAGCTGTTTCTATACACGGCCGAGAAGAACATTTATTCGAAAAAGGGGCTGGAGCGGGCGAGCTCGATCTGCACGACTTGTATGGGGATAGTAAAATTTGTGGCGTTGAGGATGGCTATCGAGAGCGGCATTCCCTTTATCACATACGGGTGGTCTCCCGGACAGGCTCCGATAGAATCATCGATCTTCCGTAACAACCCGGAAATGATCAAGAAAATGCAAGACGCGTATATCCAACCCATGAAGCAGGTTGTCGGTGATGAAATCTACAACTACTTCCTGACGGAAGAGCACTTTGGGATGGCAGATCAGTTCCCGTACAATGTCAATCCTCTAGCCTTTCTGGAATACGACGAACATTCCGTCATGCAGCAGATAAGCGCTATGGGATGGGAAAAGCCCGATGACACGGATCCTAACTCCACGAATTGTCTTCTCAACGCCCTGGGCATAAAAGTGCACAAGGAAAAGTTCGGTTTCCATCCATATGTTCACGAGCTTGCAAATCTCGTCAGAAAGGGATATATGGACCGTGCGGAAGCGCTGGCGAGATTGGAAGAAGAGACCGATCCCAAGATCGTTGATATGGTGCAGAAGCGCCTCGAGAAGGGTGTGAAAACCAGCACTACCTGACACCAGGGCTGATGTTCAAAAGGAAATATTAGTCCTGGGTCTGTCACGGTCGAAGGTATCACGATGTTTTCGCAGCAACGCCCCTTGCGAGAGTGACATTTTCAGCCCAGGTCAGACAATATTTTATTATGTCATCCTGCCATTCGTGAAGCGTGTACATGTGGTTCGCGTGCTTGATTTCCTCGATCCTGATGAGATCCTTACCCGCCTTGACATCCTTTGGAAATTTCGCGATGAACTCGTTATTGAACTCCCATTTGAAATTATCGTTTTCTCCAAAAATGAAGACGATCTGATCCCCGCGCGCGATGATCCGCCTGTACGCATCGATAAACGCGTCGTTGAATTTGACGCCTTCTCCCTGAAGATAAGGCTGAAATACGCCGGCCTCGCCACCTTGATATTGTGAACGCTCACCTCGTTGTCCTTCTTGGATTTTCCTGGCGCCTGCGTTTGCATCGGGTGAGACACTTTCATCGCCCTTTTCTCTTGGGGCGTGCGTCGCGGCTTTTCCCGCAGAGGAAGCTTTTTTCATTCCCAATCGCCTGAAGAAACCTCCCAATGCGACCTGCAAAGATTTGAAGATCATAGTGTAATCGCTCTTGAACGTGATGAAACGCCACCAAGCGCCAGGATTGAATATTTTTCTCAAGTACATACCGAGATAGAACCTGGCGTACTCACTGCTCATTCGCATTTCTTCATGCGAGAGGCGAGGCAGCATCACCGGTATGCTCAGTTGGATCGATGCGTGAATGCTATCAAAACGGCTGTGCGAGATAATGTTCGTTATCGCTCCACCGCATACTCCAAACAAAACAGCCTTTTTACTGCCAATTTTGTCGTTGAGAAATGAAATCGCGGTTCCCACATCATCCGAAAGAATCCCGTGATTTATCTCGCGGAACAAATGCGTTCTGTCTTTATTTTCAAAAGTTCCGTGGGCCCTTCCCATGCCGTGAGGATCGAAACAGAAGCTTGGATATCCGGCCGCAGCAAGCCGCCGGGCGGCTCGTGTGTGAAAACGAAAAGCCCCGTTCATACCAATCAAGCCGCCATGAGAAAAAACAAAAGCCAAGTCCTTCGCTTCCCGGCCGTCGGGAAGATACAAAACGCCGTATAGGCGGTGGCCATCTTGGGATATGAAGCTTACCGCCGTTTCTTGAATTCCATCCCTGGTGAAGGAACCAACAGCGGAGAATTCTTTGCTTTGGACTCCCGCTGCGGCTGCGCCATTACCCGCCAGCATTTCCAGACGGCCGGTGATTTCGCGGTAAAGGTGAGGCGTCACGGATGTGAAGATCAGGTTGTTCAACCAGAATGCGTTGTCTTCGTTCAACGTGATGCTATCGCAATCAACGCCGGCAGATCTAAATGCAGCGGCAAGCTTGTCTTCTGGCGGCGGAGCGGCTGTCTTCTTTGCTGGAATCGTAAAGATAGTAAGGGACTTCACGCGGTCGGGAATGTCGATGGGAAGTGAGACATCCTGCAGCTGTTCGTAGAAGTCACGGGAGAAAAAGTAGCCGTCTATATTATTCATGCGGTAGCCGGAGCGAACGCAATCGCCGCCCGAAGTCAGCTCCTTTATAATCCCCTCGCGGGTCAGGACAGCCTTCCTGAAAATCGCATACTGGCCGGCAACGTTGGCTCGGAGTGTTTTCATGAATTCGGTCTGCCATTTCGCTATGGGATTTATCAAAAATATGCTGTCGACATCGTTTCTTCTGGAGGCAGCCCTGCAGGCGAGCGCCGCCCCCCATCGTATCCCCAGGAGGGTGAGCCGGTTGACGCCGGAATCCACGAGCAAATCGCAGGCGTCATCGACGTCCTGCTCGAGGGTGGATACGGCGACATCTATGCTGCTACCCGAGCTGTTTCCATAACCAAAATAATCGAAGACGAGGACTCTGAATCCCTTAGCGGCGAGGTGCCGTCCGAGATTCGTAAATACCCTTTCGCACCAGAACTTCTCTTCGAACAGAGAATCGCAAATAACGACGCCCCGCCGAACGCCGTCAGTTTCTCTCGATGCAGCACTATCCTCATCGGGACCGTATAGCATCG
Organism: Candidatus Latescibacterota bacterium; assembly: GCA_011772205.1. Taxonomy (GTDB): domain Bacteria; phylum Krumholzibacteriota; class Krumholzibacteriia; order WVZY01; family WVZY01; genus WVZY01. Next base: position 67,321 of record WVZY01000032.1, on the reverse strand, counting down.
CGAACAGGGGATTGTTCTCTTCACGGAAGAAAATGGCTTTTTCGCTGATCGGAGTGTCCATTATGATTGCCCAAACCAGTCGGCGCGGTGCTTGATGGAGCTGCAGTGCCGGTGGGTGGGTTACCCGGTTGTTTAACGCAACGCCTGCGATTTCTCATAGATCCTAAAATGATTAATAACAATTAATTAGCGTATATGCAAGAAGGATACCACCCCGACAACCGCTGCGGCGCGAAGGAGCGCCCAAGAAGTTCAGAGCGTTCTCAGCGCTGATCGCCTCTCCCTTCCAAGACATTCACGATTCTTTCGCAAAAGAGCGGGGCAGCAGTATTCGCGAACTCTTCATTCGGATGGGAATTCGCGGGGCTTTTCGCGTACTCGTCTTTGAGATACAGGCCGCCGCCGGTCTCCAGGTTGAAGAAATCCCACACAAAAATGTTGTCGCCGGGCTCATCCCATTCGCTGCGAACCCATTCCGAGAAGCTCTTTGCTCGAGCAGCTCGCTCCTCATCCGTTGCCCCGCGAACGAGAGCTGCTCCAGTCCAAACGAGAAATTTAACATCCGGGAACTCATGCATTTTTTGTTTCAGAGCATTGTACTGGAGCACATAATTTTCGATGCGTTTGTCGTCCGATTCTATCTCGGGTTTGCCGATGTCCGCTTTGATATCGCTGCCTGGAAAGCAATGCTTGAATATGATCATGTCGTATTTTTTTGTTAGCATCTCCAGCGTGGGTTCCTTCTTGAATGCATTGTCAGCGGCGTTTCTCACCCATATATTCCAGTAATCGTAGGGATAGTTGTTCCACCCGTAGGGAGACTCAGCCGGAAAGTCCCGCTCATTTATATCGTATCTCGTGCCTTTCTTTTTGTTATAATCTTTGAACCACTTTTTGACGCCGGCTTCCCAGATGATTCTCCCGGTGCTGTGATGAAGAAATAGGATCTTCATTTCGCCCTCCGAAGGTTCATTGCTCCCCGAACCGCCGCATCCAAGTGCGGGAAGAACGGCGATGATCAGCAGGATTACTATTGGCCTTAAAGTAGTTTTCATGCTGTCTCTCAATTTGGTAAGCGCACCTTGATCGCCCTTCGGCTCATGGCCCTCGCGCGCGTCTAAAGTTATAGCGCGCCGAGGAAATCGCTTCAGGGCGATCAAGGCACGCTAATAATGCAATCATTTCGTTGAAAATGATCACTCGGCTATTCATTTCCGAAATCGAGCGGAACTTCGGAAATGACGATTCGCTGTTTGCCGGACTTCTGCATGGGTATGTTATCGACAAAATGCAAATCTATTTTAGCATTGGCTCCTAACTGCTGCCTCAATTCCGCCCCGATATCTTCTGTGTCTGAATCTTTATATCTGCTGTTTTTTACAATATTTACAATGAAGGTGTCGAGATCTTTTTGAATGACCTGAAATTGGCTCACGCCGGTGAATTTTTGCATGTAAAACGTGAAAAGCAATCCGGTGATGCACCTTCCATCCCTCAGCGTGAGGGTGTCAAAGGTTCTTCCCGCGACTTCTTGCAGGAGCGGAAGCCCTCTTCGGCAGCTGCACTTTTTGATCGAGGGAACGGCAAGGTCGCCGAGCTTGCAGCGGATAAAAGGCATGACGTAGTTGTTCAGATCGGTTATGACAATTTCGCCGAGTTCGCCGGGTTCTACCGGCTGATTGTCCTTGATGATTTCTACCAATAAATTGTCGATATTGAGATGGAGGCCTTCATGTTTATCGCATTCCATCGCGATATTCATTACTTCGCGAGATCCATACCTATTGAATACGGGGGCCTGGAATACTTCTTCTATTAGTTCCCGCTGGAATGGGTACAGCTGTTCGGCGGTGGCGATGATGGATTTGGGTGTGTAAATGTCCAATTTGTTTTCATGTATGTAGCGTGCAAGATTATACAAGGGACTCGTGTACGAGATTATCATGTCAGGTTTGAACCGGTTGAACTCCTTCACATAGCGCGGAAACGTGTCCCGGGAAAATGTGTAGCAATTGACGACCTTCCTTCTCAGCAGCAAATTGTGGAGAGTTTTTTTTGCGGTGACTGTTGGCGCATCGCCGGTGTCTCTGACACCCCAAATATAAAATTCTTTGATCCCATAATCCCATCCGGACCAGCGGTCGCAGCGGGCGCTATAAGCCATTCTCATTTCATAAGTTCGGTGATCGAACTTGAACCGGGTCGGCTCTCCTGTGGAGCCTCCGGTCCAGTTCTCGAGCAGGGGTTTGTCTTTATAATTGTCGGCCAACAAGGACTGCTGGTTGTCCTGGATGTTTTTTTTCGTGAGAATTGGGATTTTTGAAATGTCGCTCAGATCTTGCATCTGTTCGGGATGAAACCCGCAGTTTTCGAATTGCTCACGGTAGTAGGGAACATGCTGATACGCATGCTCCAGGAGCGGTTTCAGTTTCTTCCACTGGATCTCCTTTAGTTCCTCTTCCGACAGCCACTGATCTTTCTCGAACTGGTTCAAATAATGGAAGGTCCTTCGCCTTCGCAAGACGGTCTCATAGAATGGATATAGAATGTTCTTATATACGTAAGCGTACATGTGGTTACGACCAGGCAAGGAACCATTTTACAGCGCAGATGCTCTTGCACTTAAAATACCATCAAGCGCGTTTTTTTCAAGTATTTTGAACTTTACCGATCGCGCTCACTGTGTTAGCCCTGGATAAGACCTCGGACTATTAAGACGCTTTCTGGAGCAGGATCGTATCTGCAGGGAACGCTTTGCTGCGCGAACCGCAGCTCCCTGGCAAGCGGCGGTGCAACCGGAGGCAGTTGCTCGGAAGCCAACGCTCGTGCTGGACTGGATACGCAAAAGATGTTGAAATAGCATGCAAAGCTTCGGTTTTCATGCTCGACATCCTATGCGGCTGATAAACGCGGCCTTGCCGATCCGGAGGGGCTTCTCGTCGAACGGAAGTGACGCATGATGGAAACGCTCGAGTTCGTCAAAATGCATGCCGTCGGTAACGATTTCATAATGATCAACGCAATCAGCCTCCCCGACACCGACTGGCCCGCCGCGGCCAGGCGTCTCTGCCCGTGGCATTTTGGCATTGGCTCCGACGGATTGATGGTAATCCAGGAGTCCCGCAAAGGTGGCTATCGCGCGCGCATGTTCAATCCGGATGGGACGGAGGATATGTGCGGCAATGGAATGCTATGTTCCGGTGTCTTCCTGCACGATGAGGGATTGGTCGGCACCAACGAGTTCGAGATCGAGTCGCTGGCAGGGTGGAAACACATTCGGCTGCGAATCGAATTGGGCCGGGCGGTCCAAGCAACGATCAACATGGGTCCGGCTCTCTTCGAGCCTCGAGCCATTCCGGCTCAGTTCGAAGGGGACACTGTTTTGGAGCGCAAGCTGGAGGTGGAGGGAGATGTCTTCACGATATCGAGCGTTTCGACAGGCACGCCGCACACGATTGTTTTCAGCGATCGCTTGCCCGATGACGACTATTTTATGAAGTGGGCGCCTAGAATCGAAATGCACCCCGTATTCCCGGAGAAAACGAGCGTGACCTGGGCGGTGATCGACTCCACCAAACAGGCACGGACGCGCATTTGGGAAAGGGGTGGCGTCGGGGAGAGCCTGGCTTGCGGAACGGGAGCTTGTGCACTGGCAGCGGTTGGGCATCGGCTTGGCTTGACGGCAAAGAGCGTTGCTATCTCGTCGAAGGGAGGAGAGCTTCTGGCGGAGCTGGACGAAACGGACAACGCATGGCTGACCGGCCGCCCTGAACGCGTGTTCGAGGGACGCATTACCTATCCTTTGGCCGGCAATCGGTAACTGCCGGCAGATTCCAGATTCGAGTTCGATATAATGGGAGGCGAATAGCGTGCCTGGCTTGTGTGGGATCGCGGGCGAAAACATACAGGAATCCTGGCCGCGGCTGTTGCGATCACTCCACAGGGATAATTTGCACGTCACCGATTTCAAAGGGGAAAGCCTTTGCTTCGGAATGACGAGTCTTGGGATTTTTTTCGCTTCCAAACAGCCGCTTTGGGACGAAGCCGGTAACTACGCCATCATAGCTGATGGCTATATGGTTGTTGATGACGATATTTCGGACTCTGCGGATAAATCCCGGGAAACGCTGTCGCTTTTGCTTCGAAGCTTTATGGAGAATGGGTATGAATCCTTAGTGAAGAAAATCAGGACAGGAGTTTTCAATATCCTGATATACGACGCTCGACTCGGCAACATCGTGTTGATCAACGACCGTCTTGGCATGAATCCTCTTTATTACTATGAAGGCAAGGACTTTGTCTTCTCTTATAACGTCGAATCCATCCTACAAGTGGAGGATATAAAAAAGGAAGCCGACAGCACCGGCCTCGCTGAATTATTGACAATTGGCTACCCTCTTGGGAACAGAACTCTTATCGAGCGGATAAAACGACTACCGGCGGCATCTGTTTTGACTTGCAATATCTCTAGCAGGGCGGTTCAGATCCGGAAATACTATGCCGACAAACCGACGAGACGATCTTCCCGCAAAGCCAGCGTCCGTGATTGTGTCGAGGAAGCGAGCGCAACATTCGAGCAGGCGTGCCGGCGACTGTATCTGCCGGCGAAACAGTACTGCTTAATGCTCAGCGGTGGGTGCGATTCGAGGTTGATTGCAGGGGCCTGGCCTTCGTCAGAAAACATGTTCTCGTATTCGTGGGGAGAGAAAGGCTCTCTGGAGGTCAAGATAGCGAAGAGAGTTGCGGAGATCCAAGGCATCGGCCATCACAGCCTGGAGCTGAGCGGAGATGTCGTTGCTAAAGCTCTTCATGAAACTTTCCGTGAAGTCGGCAATCTCCGGTACCCGAACAGGCTTATCAGTGCTAAAGAGATGAAGGATCTCGGGGCGGAAATCTCGGTCGATGGTCTATTGGGCGGCAATATATTGGGCGGGCTTGGAATCGACACCAAAGGCGATTCCTTGGGGCAAATTGTAGATTCTCTTTTTGGCATTATTGCTACAGCCGGAAAATTCTGTAAAAACTATCTAACGGATGATACTATCGCCAAAATCGAAGGATTCCAGGAAGAAATAAAGAAGGACATTGAAAATGAAATTATGTCATTTCAAAATCTAAGGACTGCAAACGAGGTACAGGGCGGGGTAAATGCTGAGGATGAACTGCTTCGCGAGTCGGCGTATCGGTTCAGAATCTATTTGGATCGCCAGGGCGTATCACTGCAAGGAGTAGGTACACGTAGCGAAGTGGAAATCGTATATCCCTTCATTGATTATGATTTCTATGATTTCTGCATGCAGGTTCCCGCTGGTCTCGTCATTGGACACCAGCTCTACATGAATATTTTCAAGCAAAAATACTCCCGATATTCATTCATACCTTATAGCAAATCTCTGTTACCGCTCAAGCTTCCACCTAAACTTCATGAGCTTTCCGAGCGAATCAATCACATTGTGTTCGACAGGATCATGCGCAACGTGCAGCGCCTTCTCAAAAGGGAACTGATTCCGATATGGTGGACGTGGGATAACTGGGACAAATGGATAAGGCACGATGTCTTTAGAGAGGCTTTTTGGGATATTGTTTCTGACAGCAAGGTGATCGATCGAAAAAAGACGAAGAAATTGATAGAAGCACACGGGAAATATGAGCTCTCCATCCCATATGGACTGCCCATGCTGTCACTGCTCGGATTCGCTTTGTGGACCAAAGAGCTAGGATGGGAGACCGCTAAGAGCAATATCGAAGTCAACGCGTGAGTGGCAGGACAGTTACGGGGAATTCTGCAGTTTCTGATCGAACAGCCAGTCCATGAATCCTTCCGTAAAATATGCGAAATCATCGATCACGTGACCATGATCGATATATTCATGGTACGTGACATCAGGTGCTCCTACTGTTTTAAGAATCTGGTAGCTCAAGCGCGATGCATTCACTCCTTCGTCGCGCGATCCGCAGAAAATCCATGTAGGTATATGCTTGATTGCACGAGCTTCTGACTCGTTCCGGGGCCCATGAGAGAGCGCCGATAGGGGACATGCCGCTGCAAATTTATGGGGATAGTGCTTGATGTAATCCCACGTCCCCATTGCTCCCTGGGAAAATCCTGTCAGATAGATTCTATTTACATCGATATTCGGAGAGGATGCATTGCCGTTGAACTCGGCTATAATGCTATCCAGCGCATCGATTACCATCGTCCGGTACTCCTCATGAGTCCAGTTATCATCGATGGTTCGGTGCCGAGGTATGAACAACATGTGTGGGTGTTTCGCCTGGACAGAAGGCAAAGACCAGATGCCTTTGGGAAATCCTCTGTGGGCATCCAGGGCGAGATCGGAATGGCCGTGGAGGAAGATTACCAGGGGATACGGCTTTCCCGGGGATAGAGATTCCGGCTCATATATATGATAGGGAAGACCGTTACTGTGAATCCGGTCTTTGTAAATCGAATCGAGATTCGTGATGGCCTTATAGGAATCACGAATCGCTTTGAGCTCTTTCCAAGATTGCGGAGAGATCTTTTCGGGGGAATATCGTTCCACAACTACTGGCTTCTTGTCAGAGCAAGAGGAGAAAACCAATAGCGCGAGAACAATATGCAACGAATATTTGAATACTCGATATTGTTCTCGCGCTATATGAGATTCACTTACTATGTTGCTGCAAGCTCTACTTTCTACGCTCCTGTTCATTATTTGAAATTATCTGCTAGCGCAGAACCATCATTTTTCGTGTCTGAACGAGATTATCCGACTCCAAGCGATAGAAATAGATACCCGAGCTCAACTGCCGGCCGGCGGCGTCTTTGCCGTCCCAAACGACGCGGTGAGCCCCTTCTTGTTTCAGTCCGTTCACGAGCGTGACTATTTCCTGGCCTTGAACGTTGTATACTTTCAAGCGGACGCGGGATTGCTCTGGAACTTGAAAGATAATTACCGTCGTTCCCTTGAAAGGATTCGGATAATTCTGGTGCAGCGCGAGTGCCGGGACCAAGGTCTCCACGGTGATGATCTGAGACTGCACCTCAGAAAGGTCTTCTCGCACGGCGCTCAACGTATATAAATAGATATTCCCTGGTCTAGCGCCATCGTCCGTATACTCTCTTGCCGCGGGTGACAGCATGCCACTGGAGTTGACAACATCGATGCCTTCTTTTCCTTTTGTTCTCCTGTAGATGTTGAATCCCACGATATTCTCATCCGTTTCCATGTCCCAGCGAAGCTCTACCTCCCCGGAGTCCAGCGCTTTCCCTTCGAAACTGCTGATCTGGACGGCGGTGGTATTGTCCCAACCCCCGAGCGTTGCAAACAACCACCAGGCAGCAAACGCTTTTTGGTTGGCATTCAGAGGCTCGCTGTGAGGCGAGTAACAATCGAACCAATCGACGCCCTCAACATGTGAGCCCTGCCATTCTGCTGCCCAGTTGCCTAATTGCGTGCCCTTGGGAGCATCGTAATAATTGCAGTTGTCGTGAGCGAACTCGAAGTACGTGCCGTCCGGATTGTAACTTTCGATATCGGCAAAATCGTAAAGGACTTTATTGTTGGCTGTGCAAAAGTCGCGGATCATCTGATTTCCCGCTTTAACACTGGCATCATATCCGATATCCAAATGGCCTGTCATATACACGAAGGTAACACCTGGATAGTCCGCCTCGAGCTGAGCCATAGATGTGAGGTACTCACTGTCCAATGTTCCGGCTCGGTATTTATCGTCCACCTGCCCGCACCAGGCCCACATGATGACATTTACTTCAGGCTCGGTGGTTCCGCGTCCGGTCACAGGATCTGGGGGTCCCAGGTATTCTCGAGTAGCGTCTAGCCAGCCGGGATAGTATCCAACGTCCAGGGGAAGGCTTCGGGGATAACCTTTGTCGCGGAGATCCAGGGCTCCTCCATTGCCGCCGGAATTCCAATCGAATATGTCCGTAGGCAAAGAAAGACCGAGACCTCCATTGTTCGCGAAGGTTATCAGCCCATCCATACCCTCGGTGACTTGCTGGCCATGAGAGGTATGTCCGTAACCGATATGGAGCGAGGCTTTGGCTTGGGTGATTGCCGATTCGGGAATCAGAGTAATGTCACAGCACGTGTGATCGATGATTAGCGGGTTCGTGCGCTGTGCCCAAACTGAAGAAGATGAGAGTAAAACGAGGAACGTCAAGATAACCGTTGTACGAAGTCTGAACGAACACAGATGCTTGGCACTTTTCATTATCTGTCTCTCCTTTCGTCCGGCAGACTTAGCGATGCACGCAAGTTCCACGATTTAGCGTAAGCTAATACGGAGTCTCTTTTGGAGCAACCCCAAAATTTAGCAAAAAAATCAATCATCCCGTTCGGGATAAAAATTGATTCATTATAATCGAACTCGCCTAAAAGAAAAGCGGAAAATCAATCGCAAGTAATATGCCAAAGTTAAATGAAGACAAGGGATTACGGAAGGGAAGAAAATTATGGGGAATTACGGGATATTCAAGGATGCAATTCTCGGCGGTCAGCCGCATAAATCGGACCCCTTAACCGCGGAGTCGTTCTTCTCAATCAATGCTTTTTTGAGATACGCTCTTGCGCATTTCGCCACGTCGTCGCAGCAGCGTATCGGCGCATCATGTTCTCTTGAATCTCAGCGTTTTCAGGACGAGATCTCTGGCATCTCGCCACATCATTGCAGACTTCCTCAGCGGATAAAAAGATTCTGGATTAAGAATGAGTTTCTCTGTGAGGAACTTCGAGCGGCTGATTAAGGCAAGCATTTTAATGGGTAAGTCTTTCTCCGCCGGTTCGATGATCGTCTTGAATTTTTCGAAGTCACCGTTTATCTCGATGTCGCCTTCGGCTATGTTCCCCACTCCATCCTGGGCGGATATCACTACGTGACGTGAAGTGTAGGGATCGATCCCCACCAAACGCATTGCAGTAGCGTCCAACGCAACGGGATCCCTGCTCGCCAGGAGCAAATCCAAGCGCTTGGGCCTCCCGTTGATCGGTCCTCTTCCTTCCATAGCTATTATCGCGTCCATGATCGCCAGCTTGGGTTTCACTATCTTGTTGATCAGTACGAGCACTTTATCGAGTCGTGGATGCAAAAGGATTCGATTATGCTGGGGGTAACAGCCAAATTGGTTTTTCAATGTACCTGTGAATACTGTTGTTGCATGCGTTTTCAAAACGGGCAAACTAATAAATACGTCGGCTTCCAGAAGAGTTTTCGGCAGACCCCACCCTTTGATCAGCTTTTCTCCGGTTTCAATCCATTCGTCCTTGGTGAAGTTCATGCTGCTTATTCCGTATTTCTCTAGAATGGGATAATATCCGGAGACTTCAAAAGCATCTTCGGTGTCGTACCTCATCCCATTGGATTCGCCTACGATAACTCGGTCGGTCCTGTCCTTGACAATCCTGCATACCGCCTCCAGGATTTCCGGAGACGTGTTCGAGGCTTCGGCGTTTTCCTTGAACGGAGTGCTGAGATTCACTTTTATCACGACTTTGGAGCCCTCCGGAATGAAGGCTTTGTAATCGAAGCGATCGAACATCTCTTTGACGATGTCGAAGACGCTTTTTTCTATCACCGATCTGATAATGACTTCGCTCTTGTTCATTGCTTGCTCCCTACGAGGATGCTTCGGCGTCGCTGGTCCTTTGGTATACTGGTTATGATACACGATATTTGATATAAAGAAAGTCCTAAAACCCTACAGAATGCCGAGTTCATTCATTTATGCCGCAATTCCGCCTCCGCCAGGCTCTGCCTCTCCGTTTGAAAGGTGATCTTCATGGCTTCCTCCGTAGGAACGCGCGGCTCCCATCCAAGCTGCTTTATCTTGCTGTTATCGTAAAATAGCCTTTTCCACATGCTGGAAGACTTATAGGGAGTAAATACCGCCGGGAGCTGACCTTTTGAGAACCTCGAATAGGATTCGTTGAGCCTCGAAAGCATCATCAGCATCGGATAGGGAATCCATATATATCTGATTCTTCCGACGATTCTCCTGTATTGCTTCAAATAGTATCTCGAAGTCGGCAGGTCGTCATCGACGATGTTGTAAATCTGTCCAGAAGTGTTTTCATGTCGGGCGATGAGGGCGAGGGCTTCGACGCAATTATCAACGTATGTAATTGGAATTCGATTGCTTCCGCCCAGATGAAGAAATAGCCCCGGGAGCTGCAGCCCAACCCGTGCCGGAAGCGCAGTTCCGCCGGGGCCGTATATGACGGATGGTCTTGCCACAGCGAAATCGAATTCAAATCGATTGAAATTCTTCCAGAAGAGTTCTTCCTGCATCAATTTGGAATGAGTATATACATCTCTTTTTTCGGGACAATCGTCAATCGGGATGTCTTCGTTCACTGTGGCTCCATTCGGAAGGTCATGAGTCCTGTATATGGCGATCGAACTAATGAGGATGAATTTTTTTATAGATTTGAATTGGATGGCCGCTTCCATGAGATTCCTGGAACCGACAACGTTATTCAGGAACATGCTGGAGCTGGACGCTCTCAGCATTGATGCGAGATGAAACACGATATTGACATCTTTCATCGCTTCGCTGACGTCGCCGGAAGATAAGAGATTCCCCGTGAGAAATTCAACGCCGGCATCAGAGTAACCCAGCGCAGATTGCTCGAGCGGGGCGCATTTGCGCTTATCCCGGACAATGCACCTGATGTCTTTCTCGCCTTGCTCCAGCAGCTTCTGTACGAGAACTTTTCCCAAAAATCCGGTAGCGCCGGTTACGAGTATCTTCATTGACTCATCCTGCCCTGATCCAGCTGGTTGAATATTTCATCCATCATGTAACTTATTCTCAGGATGTCTCTATAATCTATTGGAGCCGGGCTGTTGTTGATTATGGATTCATAGAAAAGGTTCAACAGGCGGTGAAAGCCTGCAAAAAAATGGAAGTCGGACCTTATAAATTTAAATACGTTTTTTGTCCCGCACTTGAAGTACTGCCAGCTCCGCCCGAAATTCGGGAGCAGCCTGCCAACAGCTGTTGGGATCCTGTTGGGTGTGACTACGGTAACCGATCGCGCGACGTAATCAACGTTTATAGTTGCATTGGAACCGTACACTCTCAACAGATGACTTGCAGGTTTGGCATGGGAGCAAAAAGTGCCATAGGCTGTCACGCTTTTGCCAGCGACGAGTATTCTCAATTCATCGAGCATCTGATCCCGGATATCGTTGTGGATTACGTCTCTTCTTTTGAAGCCGTAAGCGGATATGAGGGGATTATCGTCCTTGATGAATTCCACGATCTTGTACAGCAAATGGTCGATGTTGTTTTGAAACAGCTTGCCCGGCATGGAATGAACCCAGTGCTTGGTGCTGCTGAGAATCTCAGAGCCGAAAGGACCCGATAGATTATAACCATAGTAGCTTTCCACATGAATCGGGTCTCCAAGGACTCCTTTCTCTATCAGCTTTCTCATTGCGATTGCAGGCGGATCGAACATGTACGTGAAACCGATCGTAAGCTTTTTCTCGGAGTCGGCAGCGAGTTGTATGAGCTTCGCGGCATCCTCGAAGTTCAACGTAATCGGCTTCTCGACGTAGACATGGCAGCCCGATTCGATCGCCCTCTGGGCGAGAGAGAGGTGCGAGTGGGGAGGAGTCGTAATATGCACGACATCGGGTTTTTCTGCGTCCAGCATTTTATCGAAATCATCGTAGAATTTGGGCACGGAGAACCGCTTTGACACCTGCTCCGCCATGAGGATTTCCAAATCGCAAACAGCGACCACATCAGCCGAGTCGAGCTTATTGATCTCCTCTATATGGGCTTCTGCGATTTGCCCACAACCAACGATGGCAACTTTTAACTTCACATGAAGACCTCCACCTACTGATATTGTTTTTTCAGTGCTGCTATATATTGCTCAATGTAAATGGAGAACCATTGTCTATTTCTCTATATAATCGCTCGCCTCGCGCAAAATATCTTGGGCAACTGAATTCCAGCTTCTTTTCACTGCCCCTGAAATCTTCTCCGGGTCCCATCTTCGCGCCAGGGCCTGATCGATTGCTCGCGCAAGCTGGACCGGGTTGTCGGGATCCACGAGCAGCCCCAGTTCTGGCGATGTAATTATCTCGGGGACTCCACCAACTCGGGACGCGATTACGGGCACGCCGCATGCGAGAGCTTCGAGAACGGCGTTGGGGTGTCCTTCGTTTCTACTCGGAAGTACCAGCACATCCGAAGCGCATAACCAATTCGGTATCTCCGTGTAAGCTTTTTCTCCGGCAAACATGATCTTCTCGTCAACGTTCAATTGCGTTGCCAAGGTCTTCAAACGATCCTCCTCCGAACCGGAACCGACCAAAAGGAGCCTCAGTCCCTCGGTCTGAACATGCTCGAGCGCTCGGACTACAACGTCAACACCTTTCTCCGGGCTCATGCGCCCAACGCAGACGCATATCGGAGCCTCCTCATCCATGCCTATGATCTGCCTCGCCTTCTTCTTGGCTGTTCGCGCGAATAATTCAAGATCAATCCCATTCGGAATGACGGCCACGCGTGCTTCATCGATCCCGAGTTTCACGATTTCATCCTTCAATGATTCGCTAACGGACAGCACTTTTTCGCAGCGTCTCAATGTCCATGTGATTATTTTCCTTCGCCAGAAGGTTTTGGTTAAATAATTTATGTCGCTACCCCTGCACCCGATGAAGACGGGCAAGTTGAAAATCCTGGCGATCGCTACATTGGCAAAGCCGTAAGGATAAGCGTGGAATCCAAGTATCAAATCAGGTTGATAACGCTTGATCACCCTTCGATATGAGAAAAAGACTGATGCGAGTAAAAAGAAGCCGTGCAGCGACCGCAGGATTTTCGGCGTAACGAAATATCGCGGGTATGCAACGTCTATACCGGATATGTTGTCCTGCCTGGGAATCTTCGAGTATGCAGAGTATTTGCGGAATTTGATGAACGAAGGGAAAAAGGGAACGGGTGCAAGCGCAATGACTTCACAGTGATTCTTGAGCGCAGCTGCCTGTCTAAAAATGTAAATCCCCCTGTTGATGTCAGTTTTGTTCGGGAATATGCCGGTTGAGAGCAATATTTTCATGTTCATCGAAGCAGACCATTGAAGATGCGCTTCGCCGCGGCCCGGGATGCGGAGTATTCGAACGGAATCTTAGGAGCACTCGCAATTTTGCCGCAAGCGAAAAAGGTTTTATCGCTTCTCAATATAGTACTATTTTCAAGCATTTTCGCACCGTTTGAGCGCCGCAGCCTGAAGATTCCGCTGCATAAGTGAACTGAACCTCGTCAGCCATTCTGGCTGCTTTCTACATCATCTCTGTCAACCCAGCGGCTCAGGAACCATTTGAGTATGAAAAGCCCTATGATGCCTCCGATAACCCTCGAAAGGAGCGTAACGATTGCTGCGCCAACAGCACCGTACATCGGGATGAAGATCAAATTGCCGACAAAATTGAGCACGAGATTCACGCCGGCCATCATTACGAAAAGCTGGGGCTTATTGATCGTATGTCCAGCCAGGGTAAAAGGATTCAATATCGTCAGGAGAATGAAAGCCCCGATGAGTATCTGAAAGAGCTTTACAGAAGGGGCGTATTCAGCGCCGTAGATGGTCAATATCAACGGCTTGGCGGCGATGAGCATGATCAGGCCAAAAAATCCGACGAAGCATGTAATTTTGAGCGTATTCTTGAAGTAGCGGAAAATCTGAAGCTTCTTTGTATACTTCGAGACTTTGGGCAAGAACACGATGTTCAACGTCTCCGGTATCATTTCGAAAGGTTTGATGAGCTGGAAAGCCACGGCGTACAAACCGACCTCGGTTCCTGCCCTGAAATAACCGAGCATCAGGACGTCGAGCCTGTCGAACAGCATGAATAACAGGTTGTAAACATAAATCCATCCGCTGTAAGCAAACACTTCGCGGAAAGGATAAGGTTTTCTGATGCTCGCTATGAAATAACGCTTGGGGATGAGGAGCGAAGCGATCATGAAAGCCATGAAGATCTGAGCGATGTTGATGATCAGTGTGCGCTCCACATCGAGGTAGAAGATCACGTAAGCGAGAAGCGTGATCACTGCTGTTCTCGCTATATGCGATACGACGTTTATGATTGCAATTTGTTTGAATTTCTCGTGTGCCCTGAGCACCGCGTCTACGAGGTGCTCGAGGTTGAATATGAATGCGCCGAAGAAGGCTAGACGCAGCGGCGCCACCAAATCGGGGCTGCCATAGAGCCGGACAGCCAATAGCGGGGCGACGAAGTATCCGGCGATGACTGCCGCGGCGGATACCTGCACCTGAAACAAAAAGATTCGCCTGAAAACGGCATTCCCCTCATCGTCGTCATCCTGCGAAATGTGAAGGGAGAGCTTGCGGATCAGCGTCGTCGTAAGACCCATGTCGAGGACCCGCATCGTCAATCCCATGATGACGGCGGCGATAGTCAGGGTACCGAGACGCTCGGCTCCCAATGTTCTGGCGATGACCACACTGGCCACCAGCCTGAGAAAGGCCGAAATCAACCTGCTGGAGTAGGTGAATCCGAGATGCCTGATGGTGTCCTGCTTGGTTGCGTCGATGATCCGGGACTTTAGTGATGCGAAAGGATTCATATGGATCGATTAAATGGTTCGTCCGATCGGCTGTCGGAGCGTTATGATTGCGTCGAGGTGGAACTGAACCGGCCGCATGCAAACCGAACGGACCAGGATGATTTTCATGCACTCGTCGATGGTATTCTGTTCCATCCCTCAGCCGAGGTCAGACCTCAAGGTATTCTACTTGAATGCGATTCTCGGGCCAAAACGGATTTTCCCAAGGAATGCTGGACTCCGGGCCGGGAAGTCTTGACAGCCGTCCCAGTGCACATATAATTCGGACCGTAATTCATAGCAAGTTCAAAAAATGGTCTATACAAGCGCCATCGAGAGTAGATTCGGAGGCAGGGAGATTCAATGAAGAAGAGACACCTTCTGGGCGGACTGCTCAACGTGATCCCGTTCGGACTCAACCGGCAGTTCCGGAAGATGCGCTTCGGGGAATACCTGACCGTTCTCTGTTACCATCGCATACTGGACAGGCCGGCCAATTTCCCTTACGACGATGACCTGGTCAGCGCTTCTGCCGACCAGTTCGCCGGCCAGCTGGACTTCATCTCGAAACACTACAACGTGATCAACTTCAAAGACTTGAGATTAAGGCTCGACGGCGAGGGAGCGCTCCCCGGAAATTCGCTCATCATTACTTTTGACGACGGATATATCGACAACTACGAGATTGCCTGGCCTCTGCTCAAAATGCGAGGCCTCACAGCGACGATGTTCGTGACGACAGGTTTCATTGGCAGGAGCCGGATGTTCTGGTGGGACGAGATTGCATATATTATCAAGACAACACGTGCGGACCATCTCGAACTGGAAAACCCAGTGCAAGTATCCCTGGCCCTCGGTTCTCGCGAAAGCAGGCAGGAGCCTGCCCGGATATTGATCAAAAAGGCGAAGCTCCTCACGGACGATGCCAAGGAAACGCTCATCGATGAGCTGTCCGAAAAGCTGAACGTCGCCATTGATGAGTCAGAGCACCGGTTGACCATGACGTGGGAGCAGCTGCGGGAACTGGATGAAAGCGGCATCGAGATCGGCGCTCACTCGGTCAACCACCCGATATTTTCCAATATCGAAGAGGAGCGCCTGCGAACGGAGATTGCTCATTCGAAGGAAATGATCGAAAATGAACTGGGCGGGGAGATCATTACGTTCGGCGCTCCCGGCCGCGGCATCCTTTCGCCGCAAGAGCGAGCGCGGTTCGAAAAGCTGCTACGAAAAATCGTTACCGAGTGTGGATATAGATTCAGCACGCAATACCGGTGGGGGCTTGTCTATGCGAGAGATTTCGATGCTTACCGAATCGGAAGGCTCGGCATCGAATCCTATGACACGAAGACGAGCTTCAAGGCAAAGCTATCCTACCCGGAAATCATCAGCTATTGACGGGATGGCAATGCGTCTCTTGAGGGTCGCGCCCGGGGCGAGCATGGCGACCTCGCGATTTTCCTGGAGACGGGAATGCCAACACATGCAGTGGGTCCTCTTCGAGCGCGTTGGAGGCGCGGGAACCTTATCAGCAACGCGGGATATAACAATTTGAGCAAAGAAAAGACGATAACCGAAGGACCTTCGGAGAGCCAGCGGGTTCTGTATCACTTGAGAACCCAGGGCACGGGATCGGAGGGAATCCACATCAGGGGAATGGTGACGGCTTTCCGGAAGAAAGGGTACACCGTCGACTTCTTATGGCCCCTTGGAGAAGGCGACCCGACCGTCAGAGCCGGCGTCAATCCTTATGACACGAAAAAGAGAAAATCGCCCTTTGAGCTGGTGATCCCGCTGATACCCGGGCCTGTATTCGCGATTCTGGAGTTTTGTTACAACTTCTGGTCTTACAGAAGACTGCGACAAATACTGAGGAAGAGAAGCTACCAATTCATCTACGAGCGGCACTTCTTCTTCTCGCTCAGTTCAGGACTGGTAGCAAAAAGATTCGGCATTCCCCTTGTTGTCGAGGTAAACGAGCTCGCCGGCTTCCAGCGCGTGAGGCGCAATTATCTCGCGGGCCTGGCAAAGAAGTGCGAAAGATCCCTTTTCAACCGCGCAACCGTCATATCCGTAGTCTCGAAATTTCTCAGGGACGCCATTATCGAGCAATACCCGGAAGTGCATGCGGACAAGATTCACGTAGTGCCTAACGGCGTGGAGGAATCATTCTTCACTCGAAGTGTCGATGGCGCGAGCATAAGGCGGGATCTGGGAATTGAAGACAAGATCGTTTTCGGTTTCATTGGATTTTTTCTCCGCGAGAAGAGCTGGCATCACCTTGATTGGTTTATTCCAGCGTTCATCGAAGCCGTGAAGGACCATCCATCGGCTGTCCTGCTGCTCATCGGAGGGGGCCCCGGCAGAGATGATCTCGAGGAGATCGGGCAATCGATGGACTTCAAGGATCGCATGATATTTACAGGCGCCATCGACAACGTCGGAATCGGAAACTATATAGATGCGATGGATATAGGCGTGATTCCTCACACGAACGAGTATCGATCGCCCATAAAGCTTTTCGAGTACATGGCGTATGGAAAACCAGTGCTGGCGCCAAATCAGGAGCCGGTCGAATCGATCGTCGGGGAGGTTCAGCCCTACTACCTGTTCGAGGCAAAATCGCATACCTCCTTGAAAAAAGCGATATCGATCGTCCTGGAAGACCGGGAGAATTGGCTGGAAAAGGGAGGTCAGCTGAAAGAGCTTGCAAAATCCAAGTACACGTATGAGAAACATGGAGTAACAATTCTCCGTCTCCTGGGATAACGTGAGAACAACGGAGCCAGTGATTTTTTCCGAGAAGAGAGAACCGCAAAGATAAAAGGAAATTGCCCCATTTTTTGCATAAATAACTGGACTCCAAACGTCAGGCTATGGATATTTAGAAACCAAGGAAGAGTATTCAGTTTCCTTCATCTCGAGAAGTAAGGACGGTACGGTTATGAAGAAGTCGGCCATGAGACTGGTAGCTCTGATTTGCATTGCATACACTGTATTGAGTGGCCTGAATACCAGCACCTTTGCCGTTGTAAAGCAGCAGCACCCCAGAATCTGGCTAACGCCGGAGTTGAAGGCAAAACTCGTCGACCGCCTCAACAGGAACACGCCCAACGCCCAGGAACTCACTAGTTGGTGCGACCAACATATAAACGACGGTCTCTCCGAGTACATCACCAGCAGGGCCACCAATCTCCTGCGGGCAATCAACTACGCGCTTCTCTACCAGATCACCGGGGACACACGATACGCCGAGAGAGCGGTGCAAATTATTGAATATGCTTTTGCCAATCCGTACACCGGTTACACGATAGATTCATGGGTCTCATTCGATAACTATTACAACAGCCGCTATCTGGTGCCCGCCGTAGCCATTGTTCTCGACTGGTGCTACGACTATATGACTTCACAGCGGCGCACCGTTTTCATCGACCAGCTCGATACGTGGGCATCGATGATCGTCAATGCAGAACCCTGGTCGTGGCGGGATCCTTCGAACAATTACTTCTACGGCCATATGTGGGGATTGCTTACGACGGGTTATGCCATATACGGGCATCACCCGAACGCGGATAACTACCTGCACGAAGCCCGCGACGTCATGCTCCCCGAGGGAATCAAGTATGCGAGTGGCGAGCAGGTACAGTGGCCCACTTTTGATAACTACATTGGACGTGCCAAAGGCGGGATGTGGAATGAGGGAACAGCCTATGGTACGGTCAACAACGAATTCCTCTGCTCAGCGGTACTGGCGATCAGATCCGCAGAATCTATAGAGTTTTCACAGTTCACCTTTCCCAATGAAGCAATTCTCTTTTACATTCACGCCCTCTATCCGAACAACACGAACACATACGCGGACGGCGACGGCGCCTCTCGGGGCGGTATCGACGCCAAAGTCAGGGTGCCGCAGCTCTTTTGCGGGGAGCTGGCGACCGGTGACGCGAAAAAATACGGCCAGTACTGGGTGAATCAATACACGGACCGAGTGACTTGGAGCTACAAGCTATACAACGAGTTCCTGTGGTACGACGACCAACAAGAAGCACTCGACTACAGGCCGTATCGTCCCGATTACTACTGGGACGAAGGCGTGCAGACTCTCTTCTGGAGAAGCGATTGGAGCAACAATGCATGTTGGATAATGCTCAAACTCGGTCTTCTCAACACGGACCATGCCCACAACGGCTTGGGACACTTTATCATTTACAAGAACGGCTATCTCGTTTCGGACAAGGCCGCCGAGACGGGAGGAACGATGCTGCTCAGCGACGCCGATCACAACACCCTGTTTATCCGGCCGTCCGACGACAGGAAGCTCTACTGGGGAGCTTCCCAACTCGAGCACTTCGAAGCAACGACGGATTATATATATCTGGCCGGCGATTTGAGCAGCCCGTACCTGGATCAACCGAGTTACCGCAATAATGTCGTCGAACACAAGGAACGCGAGTTTCTGCTTCTCAAAGATGATCTCGCTCTCGTGGTGATGGACAGGGGCAAATCATTCGATGCCCAGGTCGACAAGATCTTCAATGTATTCCTTCCCAGCACTCCGGTACCATCCGGCTCGGGGCACAGGACGACGAATGGCAACTACGATCTGCTCGTCCACACGGCCTGGCCGACGAATGCCGTACAAATTCCTGATACGGACGGCATCCCGCTCCTCAGGGTTTCGACACCGCAACTCGTAACGGAGAAGACGTTCCTGCACGTATTGAGAGTCGTGGATAGGGGCGGCAGCCTCGTTGCCGGTGACGTCCAGGTCAATGGGGCGAATATCGTGGCAACGGCTTTTCAAGCCAAATCCGGTCTCCTGGATTATCTAGTGGGCTACAGCAACGACCTCCAGGGCGATATCCCGTCTTTCGGCAGCTTCACTTTGACATACGGGTACTTCAGTACGGCGATACGAGTGTTCCTGATGAACCTCGACCCATCAACGAACTTTTACGTCAACAACACAGAGAATGGCGGGCTGGTTACCATTACCATATCGAGAAATCCTCTCCCAGGGGGAGGCATGCTCGCGTCCACTCCGGATGGCGTCCTTTCGTTCATCGTTCAGCCCGGCGAGCCTCCGCATCCGCCCGAACGCCCATCCGCACCGACAGGCTTCAACGCAACGGGCAGCGACTACGGCTGTGCGGTACTCGGCTGGAATCCCAATCCCGAAAGCAACATTACCGGGTACAGGATTTACTCGGGCGCGCAATCCGTTGAGAGAGGTGAAGCGTCCCAGTACACGGATTCCGTCGATGTCGGGAATATCACCAATCACAACTGGTGCGGGTTGTCAGATGGGACCTATTACTTCGCACTTCGTGCAAAAAACGTGTACAACTTGTTGGGGCCGTTGTCCTCCGAAGAATCGGCCAGCGTCACCAATGGGAGCGTGCAGCCACCGCTGCCACCCCAGCAGGTGTCGGCTTCAGAGACGTCGCCCGGGTGCGTCACCGTAACCTGGCAAGCCGGTGGGGAACCGGACATCGCCGGATACTACGTTTATTACGACACGCTTTCCGTTCCCGGGGAAACGTCAGCGTATTCGGATTCGGTCTATGCCGGAAGCAATACACAAAGAGAAATTTGCGACCTCCTGCCAAAGACGTACTACTTTGCCGTACGCACCTACACGGTAAGCGGCATGTTCAGCGCCTACTCCGTGGAAAGGAGTGTTAGGGTGCTCGGTCCGGGCTTACCAAAGGATCCCGCTGCGCTGGTGCCTGGGCAGATCATTCCCGATGGGTACTGGGCGAACGATGCAACGAGGCCGTTGGAGGTCAGAAACCTACCGCTAAATTGGACCGTCCGCATTTTCAACACGGCTGGTTTTCAGGTGAGGGGCTTTACCAACGGAACGCAGGACGGTTTGGACTGGACGTGGGACTTTACCAACGATGCCGGCCGCAAGGTCGCCCGGGCACTGTATCTGGTTCGGGTGACGGATCCCAGCGGGAACGTGAAGCAATCGGGCAGGTTCCTCGTCCGGATAGACCCATAAGACATCGAGCGCCGGTCTCAATTGCAAGCAGCGCTCGAACCCGATTACCCTCGAATCTCCCTAAGGCTGCATACGTGCATCTCTGACAGGACAATGACATTATCCATCTCCGGCCCGGCAGATTCCTCGGCAATTAGGGGAAAGGGTGTCGTCGAAGGATGGATGACAGAGGCGATCGAATAAGAGTTGCCCATGTACTTCGGAGCCTCGAGTTCGGAGGTGCCGAGAAGCTGGTGCTCGAATTGGCAATGCATCAGAAGGAATCCGGGGAGATTGCTCCGGATCTGATCTGCATGAGAAGCCTCGGTCCGCTCTCCCACGACGCCGAGCAGCACGGGTTGAAACCGGTTCTCGCCGGCATGCACGGGATCAGGTACGTTTCGGCCATCGTCAGGCTGATGAGGATTTTCTCGCGCAGGCGGCCCGATGTCGTCCATACCCACAATTTCGTATCCCACGTTCATGCCGCGCCAGCGGCAAAATTGCTTGGCATCCCAGTCATTCATACGAAACACGGAAAGCACGTGGCTTCCTTCAGTCGATTTCCCTGGCTGAGGCGTTACCTCTACAATCTCTCCTGGAGAGTGGCCGCGGTTTCAGGCGATACCGGCTCGAGCTTGAGAGAAAAGGCCGGCTTGGATCCTTCGATAATCGAAGTGGTTTACAACGGGATCAATGTTGCGCGATACGCCGCAGGCAGCAAGCGCGAAGCTCGAAAGAAACTCGCAGTCGATGAAGGTGTATACCTTATGGGTTCGGTGTCCAGGCTCGATCCGGTGAAGGATCATCGAACGATGCTCGAAGCGTTCAAAGAAGTTGCGGCCGAGCGCGATGACTGTCTCTTCATGATTATCGGAGACGGCCCTGAGCGTGAACGCATAAAATACTCGATCGGCGGGCTGGGGCTCGAAGGGAAAGTGGTAATGCCAGGCTTCATTGATGATATCCCTGCGGTTCTCCCCGCGCTGGACCTTTTTTTGCAGCCGTCCATCGAGGAAGGCCTGTCTCTAACGATACTCGAAGCAGCGGCATCGAGGATTCCCATCATCGCAACGCCCGTTGGCGGCACGCCTGAAATCATCGTCGACGGAGTAACCGGAATCCTCGTAGAAGCGAGGAACGCGGTGGCGCTGGCAGCGGCGATGAACAGGTTTCTGGAAGATCCGGACCATTTTCGCAAGCTGGCGAACAATGCGAAGCAAAGGATCGAGGAGCTGTTTTCGCTGGAGAAGATGGTCAGCAGCTACCATGCGATGTATCGCGCTGCTATTGACGAGAGAGTCAAAGCGTAATGTCAAGAATCGTCGGAGCGATATGCTGGAATGAAGGCGAAAAGGCGGAGGATCTCGTCCGCCGCGCCATGGAAGCGGTGCCGGTCAGCAAGAATCTGGAGTCCGTGACAAAAACGATATCGAGCGGCCCGGTCGCCTTGGGGCTCATGCACGGATCGCACAGCTATACAGCAGCCCTGAGTGAGGTGTCTCGAGGAAGATATATCGTCTCCTGCTGCGGTTTCATCTATGGATCGACACAGATCTTCCGGGATCACGACCTCCCTCCGGATGCTCCATTGGAGGAAAACCTGGCAAGCCTATACGGCGTCATAGGGATTGATTTCCTCCGGTTGATACCGGGCATGTTCTCGCTTTCGATATACGACAGAGAGCTCAAACAGCTTCTCGTCGCCTGTGACAGGAGTGGATTCTTCCCCGTTTATTACGGACGCGGGTCGGGAAACCTGGTCTTTTGCTCGTCGATAAAAGCAGTGAGAGCCGCTACGGGAATCAATCGAATGAATAAAGCAGCTTTCGCCCAGCACCTCTTCTTCGATGCCCAGTACGGCGAAAATACGTACTACGAGGATGTATCGAGCTTGATTTACGGGGGATACCTGCTCGTCGATATGGATAAACGGGCAATCAAAAAAGGCAGGTACTTCCGGTACGAGGAACTGTTCGAATCCGATGAATACCGCCGCAACCGGCGGATCGAAGCGCCTCGAGAGCTCAAGTCCCATCTAAAGAGCTGCCTCGGGCATATCATCGAAGGCCAGGATCAAAATAGCCTTGGGCTTCTTTGCGGGGGTGGCATCGACTGCAGCTTTGTGGGGAGCACGCTGAAGGAGATGGGAGTCACTGTCCCCACATTCTGCTTGTACACTTCCGATGTGGAGGTCCAAGAAGCCGACCAGGCAAAGGAGCTCAGTGACCGGTTGGGGACGGAATTCATCGCCAGTTATATGCCCCGTAAGAAGTACTACCCCTACCTCCTCCGGAATATCCTCACCCTCGACCAACCTGTCGTGCACCCGAATCTGGCAGGACTGCAGCTCGGCGCAAAAACAATTCTTGCGAAAAATAAGCCAAACCAGATACTCGGCGTGGGCAGCGACCTCCTCTTCGGGGGAACGGGAAACGTCAGGTCACTTTATAGATATCTCAAACTTCGAAAGTTCGCCGCGATTTTGCCAAAGGGACTGCGCAGGCTGATGGGAGTATCGGTCAGAGAAATGGAGGCGCTCAACCTCGAGCTCAGAATGAGAAACGAGCTCTCCACTGTGGCCGCTATGGGTGCCGGCAACTTCGAGAAAGCCTCTGCGGAGAAACGGATTGAGTCGGCTCTGGAGGGAATCGGCGATTCAGCGGAACGACATGTTAAGATTCTAATGCTCGAAAACCTGTGCGACTACCAACAGCATCTTCTCAATCGAAGGTTCGAGTTGATGGCGGGGGAGGGAGTGTCTTACTACTTTCCTTTCCTCGACATCGAAATGCTCCGCTTTGCAATAAACCTTCCCGTCAAGCACTGCGTCAATTGGAGCGAGGCGAAGCTCGTCGTGCGAAATGCTGTGGTATCAACGCTCGGGAAGGACTTAGCGGACCGGCCGAAATTTGGAGGCGACGTCCCGATCGACAAATGGATCGTCCCTCTGAAATTCTTGCTAATAGAAGGTTTCGTTGCGGAACAGCTCGGTTTCGACCCGGACGTGTTGATGCCTATCGCTGAAAATCACCCCAAGCTGCTTTGGAACCTGTTGGACGTCGAACTGTGGGGGAGGCTGTGTGTAAGGGACGAGAATCCCGACGACCTGCTCGATCAATTCAGGGAAAAGGGAATCGAATGCACGGATTTCGAGGCGGCTGACTGACGGATCGCGCGTAAGACGCCCATTTCTAAATAAAGAAACGTATATCTGGAAGGATCGTGTTTGCATGGGGCTTAGACAGAAGCTCATAGCCGCATCAATCATTGTTCTAGCAACGCTGATCGGCATCATCTTTTCGCTGATTCTCCTCAAATCGGAAAAAGCCGCCATTGGCTTATACGTTGTCAGCTTCAGCTTGATAATGATCATCGTCGAGCCCTATATCGGAATGCTGAACTACCTCTTATTCCTCTATCTCAGGCCGCAAGAGTTTATCAGCGCATTCAGGACCATACCGGTGATGTTCCTGGTCGGTGGGGTTACTCTTGTCATCATGCTTATCCGCATGGCGATGGACAGAAAACCTTTTGCCAAAGCACCCCAGAGCTTTTTCATGTTTTGGCTCTTCGTAGCCATTATCGTCTCGCAGCTAGCGCAGTTCTATATGGCCGGGGCCATGGAATCAGCAAATTACTTTTTGAGCATTCTCTTTATGTACACGTTTATGGTCAATTTGATTACGACAGAGAAAAAGCTGCGAATCACGATTTATGTTCTGATTGTGCTGACGATGTATTTGGCGATAACAGGGATCTATCAGTACTTCACGGGAGAAGTGTTCGGCATTACCGTACTAGAAGATAGAAGGATAAGAGGCATGGGAATTTTCAATGATCCAAACGATTTGGCATTGGCGCTGTTGATTGCTATGCCATTCATCGTTTTGCCCCTATTGGGCAAAAGTAGAGGCCGGGTGAAGATTGCTTTGATACCGATAACTGCTTCGCTCATCTACGCACTATACTTGACGAACTCCCGGGGTGGATTCCTCGGATTGGCCGCCCTACTGTCTGTTGTTTTCTTCAAGAGATACGGGAAAAAGGCTGGAGCAATGCTGACCTTGGCCACGTTGGCCGCGATTCTGCTGCTCGGACCATCCAGGACGATGGAGATGTCTGCCAGGGAGGAATCTGCATATGGCAGGGTGGAGGCGTGGGCTGCAGGAATGGATATGTTCAAATCCAATATGCTGTTCGGCGTTGGAATTGGAAATTATACGGATTATCACCCTCTAGTCGCGCACAACTCCTTCGTACATTGCGCGGCGGAACTGGGCTTGTTCGGCCTGTTCCCATGGGTGATGCTGATCTACATTTCGATGAAAAATATCTATTTCGTGACAAGGAATGCAGGCACATCGCATGGCACACAAATATGGACCATGAACCAGGCGACGTTATATGCATTCGTTGCGTTCGTCGTTACAACAACATTCTTGTCACGAGCATATAACGAGCTGTTGTACATTCTCATCGCTCTCAGCGCGGCCTCCGTCAATGTTTTCGTCAGCCAGAGTTCCGATGAATACTGCTTAATCGAGAAAAAGGATTTCATGTACGTGTTTTTCATAATCGTTGCAAGCTTGATTGGACTTCAGTTGTTCTTGCTCTGGTATTGGTGATACTAGGATGTACGGGGTACTTATAGTTGCAGTGGCCATTTGCCTCCTGGTTGTGGCCGCCAGATCGATCAGGAAGAAAAACATCGATATCATTGCTGTTCAGAGCCTGAAAAGGAAAAGAATCGGCGTTGAGGGCCTTAACCACGTATTTTTCTGCTTTGTCGACCATTTCGAGCCTTTCTGGGCTGGTGCCGATGAAGCAACAGCTCTAGAGAGAGTCGAGGACTGGGTCAAGTATTATCCTGCGAGTGTCGATCGCTTCAGGGATAAAGGCGGAAAACCCCCGATACACTCTTTTTTTTACCCGCAGGAAGAATACGCTCCGCGCCTTTTGGACATGCTTGCTGAGCTCGAAAACAGCGGGTATGGCAGAGTTGAAGTGCACCTCCACCACGATGGAGATACTTCCTCGAGCTTCAGGGAGAAAATCAATTCGTTCAAGGAAACGCTGCATAGCCGCCACGGAATGCTTCACAAAGATCCAGTTACGGGAACGGTCGAATACGGCTTCATTCACGGCAACTGGGCACTCGATGATTCTGGGATCGACGGCAGATGGTGCGGCGTAAAGGATGAGATCACCATATTGAAAGAAACGGGATGTTACGCGGATTTCACGTATCCTTCGGCTCCCCACCCAACTCAGCCGCCTGTCATCAACAGGGTATACTACGCCACGGACGATCCGAAAAAAGGGAAGTCTCACCACCGAGGTGTGGACGCAGCATTTGGAGCTGCCCCGAGAGGAGATTTGCTCCTTATTACTGGTCCACTGGCCTTCAACTGGCAAAAGAGGAGACGCGGCGTGCTTCCGGCGATCGAGAATGGAGACATAACCGGTGTCAACTTGCCCACGGGAGACCGCATCGATTTGTGGATTCGTCTTGGCATATCAGTAGAAGGATGGCCGAGATGGATATTTGTCAAAGTGCACACGCACGGTGTGCAGCCGAAAAATGCCAAGCTGCTGCTTGGTGAGAGAATCGCGCCAATGTATGATTACCTGCTTTCAAAATACAACGATGGCAAGCAATACCTGACCCATTTTGTATCGGCTCGGGAGCTTTACCTCTGCGTGAAAGCGCTCGAGAGCGCGGATAACGATTGGATAGCCAGGATCGAAAACTTCGACTATTCGGGCTAGATCATGCTTGCTCACGCCCTTTTATACCCACACGCGAGACCTGTCTGACTCCCCCAATTAAGGGTTGCGAAATGCCTTGGCGAAGCACATATTGATCGCAATTCTCATCTTGTCCTTTACAGCTCCGATGTTTGAAAAAAATCCTTGAGTTATTCTTCGAATGGCGTTATGCCGGATTGTCAAGAGTTCAGGGGCGGCGTCGATCCACCGATAAAACGAAAATGTTAGAAAGAGTATATAGAATCAACTATAGCGTAATAATCCTGCTCGTCCTGGCGATGGCCGGATACAGCACGGTTGGGCTTGCACAAGACTGCCTCCAGGTCCAGTCCACTCCCACGAATGCGACGGTCACTCTCAAGAGTTCGGTGAAGACATCGGGTGTGTCGCCCTGCTTGTTTTGCACGCTCGTGCCGGAACAGCGTTATCTCCTTCGCCTCGGCAAGCCCGGTTATGAAACGCGGGAACTAAGGCTCTCATTTTCTCCAGAGAACCAGCAAGTCGAGCTATTCAGCAAACGGTTCGGTAGTCTTGTTCGCTCGCTGCTAATTCCGGGATGGGGACAACTTGCGAACGGCGAATATTTGCTGGGCGTGGAGACAATGCTGGGATCCGCTGCAATTGGAACAGTTTGGTACGGTGCTTACACTGATTATATCGATGAGCGCGACCGATACCGCTTTTTCAAAAGCGCGGCTTCGAATGCAACCACGGAAGCGGATTTCATTCGATACAGCGAATTGCAATGGCGTTCATCCCGATTGACGAATGCCCAACGGCGACACATGTTGGAGGTTGCCGCTCTGGGTGGATGGATGTACGTGGGCAACCTCGTAGAAACGTTTCTTGTTTCCGCTTCTCCCCGCGTTGCCTCTGTCGAAGGGCCGAATATCACACTCGAAATTCCACGCAGATCGAAAGCTCGCGCGGTCACGAGATCGTTCTTCTTTCCGGGTATGGGCCAGAAGTATCTCGGTAAACACGTGAGAGGATTGATGTACCAGACACTCTTCGTTACTGCGGCCGTACTTACGCTGGATGCAAGGCGAGACTATGATACCGCCACCATTGAATATGAACTCGCCAGCGAAGCGCTCGCTCGAGCGGAAACTCAGCCGGAGGTCGAAGCGGCCCGAGAATTGGTAGCCGCGAGATGGGAAGAGAGACGGGATGAAGAGACAAAGCGGAACGCCTACTACATCATACTCGCCTCTCTGTGGTTTTTAAATGTGCTCGACACATCTCTATCGAGAAGCGATGTTGCCGCCGCCGGCCAGAATTTCGGATTCGACACGTCCTTTCGTCCGTCCGAGGTACATGCCGGGATTCGAATTAGCTTTTGACGGTTTCGGAGGAAGCAAATGATCGGTAAGCCTCGAATTCTGCTGCTCGTTTTCATCATTGCCCTAGGAGGAGGCCTCAGCGCCTGTCTGGACGAAGTCCCTGAGGAGCTCACCGCACCATCTCCTCAGATACCCAGGCCATTCAATCTCAGGGCGGTGGTAGGCCTGGACAGTCTGACTCTCTATTGGGATGCGGATCCAGATTATGCGTTCTCCGGGTTCGCCGTTTACCGAAGTGATAACGAAGGGGCCGTCTGGATGAAGATCGGTGAAGCGCCGTCATCGCCGTTCGGTGATGGTTCGATCCGTTCCGGCCTGCTTTATCTATATAGGATTTCGGGTCTCAATCCTAGCGGTCTGGAGGGAAACCCATCGGTTCCCCTTATTGTCGAGACATCCCTCTTTTCCATCTCCATCAATGCCGGGGACGAGTTTACTAATCAGCGCTCCGTCGTCCTCTTTCTAACGGCCTCGTCGCAGACGCAGCACGTCCGGTTTTCCGAAGACCCGGATCTCGGTGGGGCCGAATGGATCAGTTTTCAATCGACATACGATTTTACGCTCTCACCCGGCGATGGGACCAAGACGGTATATGCTCAGTTCATGGATAAATTCGGCAACGCTTCGGATAAAGTATCGGACACGATCATCCTCGATATGCAGGCCGCGATCGATAGTTTGACCTTTAGCCCTCCGTCACCGATACAGCCCGGCGCGGCGCTGCACTTCCGGATTGTCCCGGTGGGAGCTGAAACGGGCGGCACGGTGTTCATCACGATGCCGGGACTGGGGACCGACATTGTTGCTCGGGATGACGGTTCGGGCGGCGACACACAGATAGGAGACGGCGCTTACGAAAGAGATTTCAAACTCCCTTCGAATTTCCGTGGGACGGACATCCTCATGACGGCCGTTTTCATCGATGAGGCAGGGAATCAGAGCGATGAAACGGAATTTCCAACACGCCTAGACATGACGGATCCCCCATCAGCGGTGGCGTTGTCTCCTGTGGTGGATTCAACGACCACTTCGATCACGCTCAGATGGAGCCAGTCGGACGACGAAGGATTTTTTTCATACGATCTCTACCGCGATGACACTCCTGGCATTACGCAAACAACATCCACATTGGTGACATCCCTCATGGATCGGGAGGCCACACTCTATACGGACAACAACGTTTTCGAAGGAGAAGCCTATTATTACGCCGTTTATGTGGTGAACGACTTGGAAGAGTCGGCAAAGAGCAACGAGAGGCTAGCGCGTACCGATGACATTTTGCCGACGGCCGTCGTCCTCGATACGCTCTCATCAGTTGGCCCGAATCGTGTCACCCTCACATGGAGCAGAAACGACGATACGGATTTCGACGAATATCTAGTCTTTATGGCCACCGCTCCAGGAGTGGGTGACAGCGGATCGCCTGAAGGAACGATTACCGATCGTTACCAGACATACCTCGATGTGACAGGCCTCGACCTCGCCGCAAATACTTATTATTTCCGTGTGTTTGTGTATGACAAGGCGGGGCACAAGTCGCGGAGCAATGAGGTATCAACGGAATAGTGCAGAGGCAAAAACAATTGAATTTGGAATCGAAACGGGCACATCGCAACTCGGAAAGGAGGGAGAAAAAGACCCTGAAATCAGACTGCGTTAACTCATTGGTATTAATCAACTTAGTTAATCAGAATGGGGTGATAAAACGGCCATTTTGGCCCCCAACTTGCACGCCGAGATGTTACCGGCTCTTATCAAAAAAGGCTCAGAGATCCCGGGGGTATGCATCATGGTGAGAAGCGCAACCACCATACGCTGCAGTGTCTTTTTGTTTGGTTTTGTTTTTCTGATTTCATGCCAATTCACGGCCAACGCCCTGGCCTCCGACCCTGACGTGGGGACTTACGGAGCATCGTTTCTCCAGATTCCCGTGGGGCCTCGGATGCTGTCCTCGACCGAAATCGTTGCGGGAATGGAACCCGACGCCTCGCTGGTGTTTTCGAATCCGGCGGCGATCGCTGGAGTGCCATCGGGACAGATGTTTATTACTACCGCAAACTGGCTGGATGGCATGCAAATGGGCGCGGCAAGCGTGGTATTTCCAATTGGACAGTCATCCATGCGGATCGGGTTCAGTACCCGACTGCTCTATTCCAGTGCGCTGAAAGGCTACAATGACGCCATGCAGGTTGTCTCGCAGGAGAGCTATTATGATCTTGGCGCTTCAACGGCGCTGAGCTATCGCTTCGAATCAATTGGCCTGTCGATCGGCGCAAGTGCGACGTATATCAGGGAGCATTCGTTCCCGGACGGCAGCGGATATGCGTTTTCGTTTGGAGCTCACTACCAGCATGCAAGGAACAGCTTCCACTTCTTTGCAAGAGATATCGGCGGCGAGATTTCATTCGACGGCTACAGCTACCCAATTGACAGCCGTTACGTGTTCGGGTACGGGAGATCGCTGAATCTCCCCCGCGGAGCACTGAACGTCGGGGCACAGATGACGGTGACGCGTGGGGATACCAAGAGGTTCCGATTTGGAGGAGAATATCAGTTCAATCGTTATCTCATCCTCCGTACAGCCGTGAATCACTATTTCGAATCGCCCGACAACAGCCAGTTCCCATTGATCGGCGGTTTGGGCTTCCGCTTCCGGAACATGGCGATCGACTACGCTTTCACGCCACATTCGTATTTCCCGGCGACCCATATGTTCTCTTTTTCGTATACATTCGCCCCCTTGAATGCTCCGCAGGGAGAGACACTCGACCAGAACCCAAACATGGCTCCGGCGTTCCCTTCGTCACCGGCTTTCAGCGGCGAAAATCCGACTGGAGCGCCACCAAACCCTCCAGACGAGAAAGAGGGGATAGCAAAGAGGAACGCAAAGGGCGAAGCCGAAGCGAAAAACCTGGAGAAAACGCCCGAAGCCGTCACCGAGAAAGTCGTCGCCCCCGTCGAGCAAAGCAAAAAAGCGACGCAAAAACACAAATATACGCTATTGGCCGGCATCCACGGTCGCAAGCAGAGTGCGATAGCGGAGGTTCGTGCGCTCACCCTTCTGGATATTCCCGCGTTTATGGAAGCAGTGGGAAGCCGCTACCGTGTCGTGGTAGGCCGCTACACGTCGAAAAAGGCCGCCCAATCAGCAGCAAAATCTTACGAGGGCAAGGGATACCGCTTCGAGATCATCGAGATTGACTGATAATCGCTTTATCCCTGAAACACCAACACGATTTCTGAGAAGTGTGTGGGTTATTTCCCAGCTCAGCTTCAATTTGCTGAATAAACTAACGGATTTGAATTCAACCCATTAACCTCACAAAGGAATCCCCTGCTGGGGATTTTTCCCCATTTGGCTCTTCGGGAACTCGCTCATCTCTGACCCAGCTTGCCAGGTTCCGGAAGCTATTTTCTAATTCATTAATTAACAATAAGTTATGACTGCAGAATTTTAACTCTTTTTGGTCTACTTTTTCTCAGCCTGGAACCAAACTTGCAAATCAATGCGAAAAATACCTCGAGGGAACTCTGCATTTTCAATCAAGCAGCATAGCTTTTTTCAACTAGAAAAGGAAATTAATGACCTTCTCCAAACCAAAGCGGGCACCCAATGCAGCGGGTTCAGCATTGAGGGCCGAAGCCGCTTTTCAACCGGCTGATATATTTATCAGCCAACCGGAGAGCGTCATCTATCATCGGGACTTTTTCCACATACCAGCTAGCTTCGCCTGGAAGCGAATGCTGGACATCCTTTTGAGCAGTGTTGCAATGCTGCTACTCGCCCCTTTAATGCTTTTCACAGCCCTCCTCGTAAAGATGACTTCTCCCGGTCCTGTGCTCTTTAGTCAGGAGCGCATCGGCCTGGACCGCCGCACCGCCGACCGCAGGCGTCATATGAGTACCCCTCCGAGCATGGAGAGGCGGCGTCAAAACCGAAGGATCAATCCTGGCTTTGGCAAGCCTTTTAAAATGTATAAGTTTCGAACCATGAAGATGGATGCTGAAAAGGGCGGGAAACCGGTGCTGGCACGGAAGGGGGATCCTCGGATCACTCCCATCGGAGCGATCATGCGCAAGAGCCGACTCGATGAGCTCCCCCAATTCGTCAACGTGCTGAGGGGAGATATGAGTATCGTCGGGCCGCGTCCTGAGAGAGCCTATTTTATCGAGGAAATGAAAAAAGAAATTCCGAATTTCCCGCTCCGCTTGCGCGCGAAGCCAGGCATCACCGGCCTTGCCCAGGTCGAACTAGGCTATGCGAATGACACCGAAGGAATGCGGAACAAGCTAAGGTTCGACCTTCAGTATATCCAATCTTTAAGCGCTATCACCGATCTCAAGATATTGCTCAAAACGGTCTCCGTGGTTCTCACAGGCAAGGGAGCCTGCTAGCGGCCGTATTAGCGCTCTTACCCTACCGCATCTACCGATCCAAGCACAACATACAGGTGTATAGTGCATGCCGCTGTGCGCTCCAGAAAGGGCATGGTAATTGCACGGCGGTTGTGCTAGCATGCTATTTGGAAAGCTATGTAGCTATTGGACTTCGAGTTCTGATTGAGTAGAGAATCCGTTTCTCCTCGAATGCAGAGATGCCGCTAAGAGAGCTGATCACCAACATCGCGATCTATGCGATCTGTTTCGCCCTGCTCGCACTATATCTTCCATGGTACATCTTCATTCCAATTGCTGGAATCGCAGTCTTCCTCAACATCTACCTCGTCTACCGGAGAAAAAAACGCAGGTATCATGCGATTCTCCAAAGCATTCGAAACATCAAGTCCGAGGCGTTTGGGGAACTGGACCGGGCCAGCGGTGGTGATATCGATCACCTGATTCTCGAATCCTTCAAGGAAGTGGCCACAGAGCTCGAGAAGCGATGTTTTCAGCTTGTCGAGAAAAACATCCAGCTGCTGAGCCTGAAAGAGATCGGTTTAATGATCATCTCTTCTCTCGATGAGAGGAAGATCGTCGACTCGGTGACCACGTTTCTCTCGAAAGGACTCGGATTCAAGGAGCTATTCGTGGGCGTGTACAATCAAGAGAGGGAGGTGATGAATCTGTATGTGT
Source organism: Candidatus Latescibacterota bacterium (assembly GCA_011772205.1). Classification (GTDB taxonomy): domain Bacteria; phylum Krumholzibacteriota; class Krumholzibacteriia; order WVZY01; family WVZY01; genus WVZY01. The sequence continues at coordinate 34,557 of WVZY01000032.1, read as the reverse complement.
TCCGCGAGAAGTCCGGTCAGCATTCTACAATGACAAACCTCAAGCTGTCCGACATGGACGGGATGGTCAAAAAAGCCATTCTCAGGCGGCAGCCGGTACTTATCAAGGATCCTGCTATGCACCCCATCGGCAGCCTAGGAGGAGAAGAGCTTTTCGAGGACAGCACGATGGAGACATTCATCATTGTCCCTTTGATGAAGAGCGCGGCCTCTCTGCCTTGCTGGGAAAACGAGGATTGCCTGCTCAAGGGGCAATATTCACCGGACGCAACGGAGATGACCTTGGACGAAGCGAGGTGCCCCAGCTGCCAGCGTTTCCCAATTCTGGGTGTGGTCGGAGTAACGGACGGTTTCAAAGCGGCCAAGCTCAGCAAGGTCGACCTCGTCTCGGTTGAAACATTATCACTCCAGATTGGCACAATCCTTGAAAATACAAGACTTTACACAGAACTCAAACAGGAGGAGAGCTTTCGAGAAAATGTGATCAACAGCATGATGAACGGATTGCTCACTGTGGATAAAACGGGGAAGGTGGTGCTTGCGAACGAAACGGCGGAAAGGATCACCGGTTATGCATCGGACGAGCTAATAGGGATGCGGGTGGAGGATCTCATTGTCGACGGATTTTCCGAAGAGGGAAGGAGTCCCGTTCTGAGCACGTTGCGAACGGGCAGGCGGGATTTCCATCGCGAGACGTGGGTAATAAAGAAGGATTCGAGTAAGCTTCCGGTATTGCTCAACACGTCATTCCTTCTCGATGAGTCGAAGGAGATCCAGGGCGTGCTGGCCGTCTTCGATGACATTACGAGGATCAAGCGAATGGAAGAGAAGATCATGCACCTGGACAAGCTCGCGGCGCTCGGGCGTTTTTCGTCGAGCATTGCGCACGAGATCCGCAACCCTCTAACGGGGATCGCCGCCGGAATCCAGTATCTCAAGCGCTCGGGTTCCATTACTGAGGATCAGCGGGAGAATATCGCGTTCATCTTGAATGAAGTCAGTAGAATCGACCGGTTGATCGGCGACATTATGAGTGTGGTGAGGATCGGTGATTTGATGTATCAAAACATTAGAATCGAAACAATCATAAAGAACAGTATTGCCAGTCTCCATGATCTCGCAGAGAAGAAGTCGGCAAGGATAATAACGGAGTATCCCGAAGAATCGAAAATGATAAAATTAGATGGCGACAGAGTTACACAGGTCATGATCAACCTGATCAAGAACGCAATAGAAGCAAGCAACGAAGGTGGGGAAGTAACTATTCGTGCATCCTTCCCCCAGGACGTCAGCGACGTTCTGTTTGACGATGTGCGCGATTATGTTATCATCGAAGTCAATGACAGGGGAGTTGGACTGAACGAAGACGAAAAGAACAAGGTCTTCGAACCTTTCTTCTCAACAAAACAAGAGGGTACCGGCCTGGGTCTATATGTCAGCCACAGCATCGTGGAAAGGCACGGCGGCTACATTTTCGTCGACAGCAACAAAGATAAGGGGACGACTTTTACAGTCTATCTCCCTGTAGAGAAGGTGCAGCATGGAGAATCAAGTGAAGTCAGTCATCCTTCTGGTTGATGACCAGGACACGATTCGCTTTTTCCTGGAAAAGACGCTGGTGCAGGAAGGCTATGAAGCCTTAACGGCGAAGACCGGCCATGAAGCCGTTGAAATAGCGAGGCAGCACATTCCAGATCTCGTCCTTCTGGACCTGAAGCTTCCCGATATGGACGGGCTCGAAGTTCTTCGAAAAATCAAGGCGGTTCTCCCCGAGATTTGCGTTGTGATGATAACGGCGTTCGGAGACATCGAGACGGCGGTAGAGGCGATGAAGGGCGGGGCATATGATTTCGTAAGCAAGCCCATCAATCTCGAGCAGCTGCTTTTCGTCATCGATAAGGGTCTCGAGAGCAAACGCCTGGGTCGCGAAGTCCTCCAGCTGAAGCGGCAGATGGATCTCGGCACGGGTTTCGAATACATTACCGGGGAAAGCAAGGCGATGAAGAAAGTCTATGACATCGCCCAACAAGTTGCCAAGACGGACACCACAACGGTACTCATCGAAGGGGAGAGCGGCGTCGGAAAGGAGATGGTCGCCCGCCTCATCCACCAGTACAGCAACCGCGCGAAAGAAGCTTTTCTCGATATCAACTGTGCCAGCCTTCCAGAACAGCTGCTCGAAAGCGAGCTCTTCGGTCACGAGAAGGGCGCTTTCACAGATGCGAAAACACAGAAGCTCGGCCTCCTCGAAATGGCGAACCGGGGAACGTTATTTCTCGACGAGATCGGCGAGATGAGCCTCACCATTCAGGTCAAGCTGCTCAAGGTTCTCGAGAGAATGGTTTTCAGAAGAGTGGGAGGGACAGCGGACATCCATGTTAGCGTCCGGGTAATTAGCGCAACAAACAGGGATCTTAGTCAAGAAGTTGCAGAAAACCGCTTTCGATCGGACCTCTACTACCGGTTAAAGGTCGTTCCACTCACCATTCCCCCTCTCCGGGAGCGGAAGGAAGATCTTATCAGTTTCGCAAAATACTTCCTCAATCAATTCAACAAGAAATTCAACAAGACTATGGAAGAAATCAGAAGCGACGCCCTGGAGATGATGTTGGATTACCCCTGGCCCGGAAATATCAGGGAGTTGAGGAATGTACTGGAGCGCATCGTTCTGCTCGAGGACGGGCCGGTCCTGAAACCTGAGTACCTCCCGTTCACCAAAACTGGGTACGAGGAGAGCAGCATCGGCAAGAGAATCGACCGGATTCTGTCCCAACCGATTCCTGAAAAAGGAGTTGATTTCGACAAGGTCGTTTCCGATCTTGAAAGAGCATTGATCCTTAAAGCTTCGGAGCAGACGGACTGGAACCAGAGCCAGACGGCAAAGCTACTCAAAATCAAACGGGACAAACTCCGTTATAGAATGAAAAGCTTCTCTCTGGATGAAAGCAAGGAAGTGAGCAAGTCTTGAAATGGAGAATTCCACTGCTATTCATTCCACTGCTATTGTTCGGTTGCTGGTACAGCACAACTTCCCGTACCGCCAAAGGTATCAAGTCCATAGCCGTTCCGTTCTTTACCAATAAGACCACCGAGCCAAGTCTGGAAATCAGCGTTACAGAAAAGATCATCCAGAACCTCGTGGATGATAATACCCTCAAAGTGATGGACGAGGATGATGCCGATGCAATTCTCGAAGGGGACATCGTCGAGTTCAGGAATCTTCCATTCTCTTTCAATCGAGATCTCAACGCCGAAGAATATCACGTCGTTGTGAGCGTGCAGGTCAGTCTCTTCAACCGGCGACTGAACGAGCCGATTTGGAAAGATAAAAGGATCCAAGGAGACGGTTCCTACTTTCTGGAAGTGTCCGAAGAGGGCCTGTCCTTTGAAGACGCGCTCAAGGAAGCCATCGATGAAATAACGGACCAGATTCTCAACCTCACGGTCCAGGATTGGTAATCGGGACGGCGATGGCCAAAACCCTCAAAGATTATAGAAAGCTTTTCGAAGCCCTCCGCAAGGGGGACGTCAGGGACGTTTATTTTCTCTACGGGCCCGAGGAGTATCTTAAGAAAGAATTTTTGAGCGAAATCATCCAGGCCGTGCTGCCCGAACGAAATCGCACGTTCAACCTCGATATTTTCCACGGCGACGAATTCGACAAAGCCGCTTTCGATGACCGGATGAGAAGCTTTCCACTGTTTGCAGACAATCGGCTAATTGTTCTCAAGCGATTCGAAGATCTCTCGACGGCCAATAAGGACTGGGTTATAGACCGAATCGGGAAATTTCCCGACGCTCTCGTGTTTGTCGCGGAGTCGGCTGTGGACAAGCTCGATACAGTCCGGCTCAAAGCGATGAAGAAAACTGCGGAAGATCGAGGCGCGGCTATACGCTTCGATCATCTCTCTGAGACCGAAACGCTGGCCAGAGTGAAAAGCCGGCTCAGCAAGGAAGGGCTCGATATCGAGCAGGACGCGCTCGAGCTACTCATCGACTCGGTCGGAACGAATCTGAGCGACTTGCTCAACGAAGTCGAAAAAATTGCTCTAAATGCGGCCGGTTCAACATCGGTAACGCGCAGCGTGGTCAGCGAGGTAGTCGGCAAGTACCGGACGGAAGACCTGTTCGCTGTTCGAAACCTCATCACGCGTGACCAGAATGTGCATGAGCTGGTTAGAAGACTGGACAGGCTGATCGATGCTGGCGAAGAACCGGTGTTCGTTCTCGCAATGCTCCTCAAGCGAGTCGTCGAGCTTCTGCGCATCAAATCGCTCGCCGAAGAGTCCCGCAGGGGAACTGGTTCAATCCGATGGCTCGCCGGCAGGATGGGCAGGAGCGAGTATTCCGTGGAGCAGTTGGCGCGCCAATCCATGCGCTTCGAAAAATCGGATCTCGAAATGCTCCTTGAAAACCTACGATGGGTCGACTTCACTTTGAAAACCTCCACCATCGATCCAAAGCACCTCTTAGAGGAAGCTTTCTTCGCCTCATTTGTGCGGAAAAAGCTTGCCACTTACGCCAATATATTCTAAAAAATTGTTGACCCATATTGAGTGTTGATTCAGGGAGGAAACGCTAGTAGCGGGAGTTACACCAGAAAGGTCCGAACTATATGGGAAAAAGCAAGTTACAGGAGATCACTGATACGGATTTCAATGATGAAGTGCGCCGTTCCGGTCTTCCGGTGATCGTTGATTTCTGGGCCCCCTGGTGCGGGCCCTGCAAAGTGGTTACGCCAATATTGGAGCGCATGGCCGAGAAGTATGAGGGCAGTGTCAAATTCGTATCGATGAATGTGGACGAGCATAAGTCAACACCATCGGAGTTCGCCATCAGAAGCATCCCGACCCTTCTTTTTTTTAAAGAGGGTGTCATCAAGAACCAGTTGATTGGCGCGCAAAGCGAGGAGAATATCGAGGACGCGATAAGAGATCTCCTTTGATACGGACAGCGCCCGTCCACCAGCGATACGGGTCCTGAACACCAATCGCGTGGGGGACGGGCGTCGGTGGTTTTAAACGCGTTTTGGTAAAATGCGTCGACTGGGCATAACAGCAAGCCCAATCAGGCCAAGGGGGGAACCATGGGAACCGAAAATGTTATTAAAATAAACGCGAGGGGGCTTTCCAATCCCGGTCCCCGCATGATGGTGCAAACGGCCCTCGAAAAAGGGAAGTGCACCATGATGCGCGTTGTGGTCAGCAGTGCTGACGCAGCAAGTGATTTGGAAGCATTTTTCCGTTCCTGCAACGCAAAAGTAGAAATCGACGCGATCGGGGAAGAGTTTCACATACTTGCGGATTTTACAGCACTTTCGGAAAGCGAGTAATTCATTATATTACAATATTATGGACCGTTATCCTCACAAATCAATTGAAGCGAAGTGGAAGGCCGCCTGGGAGCGGGAGGGCCTGATGACGGTCGATCTGAACAGCTCGGGGGAGAAGTATTACTGCCTGATGATGTATCCGTATCCATCGGGCGATCTCCACGTCGGCCATGGGCGGAACTATGTCATCGGAGATGCGCTCGCTCGCTACAAACTGATGGAGGGCTGCAGCGTGCTGGCGCCCATGGGATGGGATGCCTTCGGTCTTCCCGCCGAAAATGCCGCGCTGGCTTACAACATACATCCAGCCGTCTGGACCGCAGAAAACATCAAGAAGATGAAAGAGCAATTCTTCGAATGGGGAGTTCTGTACGACTGGGACCGCGAGATCACGTCGTGCGATCCGATGTATTACCGATGGACCCAGTGGATTTTCCTGCAACTGTACAAGAGCGGCCTCGCTTACCGGAAGGCAGCTTCGGTGAACTGGTGCCCGTCATGCAAGACCGTTGTGGCAAACGAACAAGTCATCGCTGGCGCTTGTGAGCGCTGCGGAGCGACGATCGCCGAGCGGTTTCTCGAACAGTGGTTTTTCAAAATCACGGCCTTCGCCGACCCGCTGCTCGATGATCTGGGTCAGCTCGAAGATTGGCCGGAACGCGTCATTGCAATGCAGCGCAACTGGATCGATCGGAGCGAGGGCCAGGAAATCCTGTTTGCCATCGACGACATCAATAAATCAGTGGCCTGCTTCACCACGCGGCCCGATACGATCTTTGGTGCGACCTTCCTGGTGCTGTCCTTGGACCATCCTTATGTTCCGCAGCTGATCGAAGGAACGGAAATGGAAAGCCAAATCCGGGAATTCATCGAAAGGGAAAAGGCTCTAAAACTCAGCGGGAGGGCGCTCACAGAGCCGAGCAAGGAAGGCGTATTTACAGGGCGATATGCGATCAATCCATTGAACGAAGCGGAGATCCCGATTTACATCGCACCCTACGTGCTCATGGAGTACGGGACCGGTGCCATCATGGGCGTGCCGGGTCACGATCAAAGGGATTTCGATTTTGCCAAAACTCACGGACTCGATATCCGTGAAGTCATCCAACCAATCGAAGGGAAAAGCCCGTTTCCGGACGCGGCGTTCGAAGGTAAGGGCATAATGGTGGACAGCGGATCCTATTCCGGGCTCACCAGCGAAGAGGGATTCGACAAGATCGCGGAATATCTCGAATCGCGCTCCCAAGGAAAGCGAACGATCCACTATCGGCTTCGCGATTGGCTGATCTCGAGGCAGCGGTACTGGGGCGCACCGATCCCTATGATTCATTGTGGGAATTGCGGCATCGTGCCCGTTCCGGAGGAGGATCTACCCGTCTTGCTGCCCGAGGATGTGGACTTTCGTCCGAAGGGCGAAGGGAAAAGTCCGCTGGCAAGAAACGAGGATTTCGTTGCGGTTCCGTGTCCATCCTGTGGGAAGAGAGCGATGCGCGATACCGATACCATGGACACGTTCGTGGACTCGAGTTGGTATTACCTGCGTTACCTCAGCCCGAACGATACGGAAAAGCCGTTCGACAAAGCGTTGGTAGACACCTGGCTGCCTGTGGATCAATATGTTGGTGGCGTCGAGCACGCCATTCTCCATCTCATGTATTCTCGGTTCATCACCAAGTTCCTTCAGAGCAAGGGATATCTCTCCTTTTCGGAACCGTTTCGGCGCCTGTTCACCCAGGGCATGATCACCAAGGACGGGGTGAAAATGTCCAAGAGCAAAGGCAACACGGTGAGTCCCGGCTCGATTATCGAGAGCATGGGCGCGGATACGATGCGTCTCTATATCCTATTCTGCGGGCCGCCCGAGCGCGATTCCGAGTGGAAAGACGATAGCGTCGAGGGCTGCAGCCGGTTTTTAAACCGCGTTTACCGGTTGTTCGAGAAACATAGAGACGTTCTGATCTCTACCGGTGAAGAGACGATCGATGTTGAAACCCTGAATGATAACGAGAAGAAACTGTTTCGAAAGACGCACTGGACGATCGTCCGGGTCATAGATGACATCAACGACAATTTCCATTTCAATACCGCCATCAGTGCCATCATGGAGCTATCCAATGAGATGGGCGCTTTCTCTGATAAGGAGAAAATCGAACCCGGTCTCCGCTCGGCATCGGTGCTCCTGTTTGCGTTCGATTCTCTCGTGAGGCTCCTCGCGCCGATGACACCTCACCTATGTGAGGAGTTCTGGGAGCGAATGGGGCACGAGACCAGCGTTTTTCGATCTCCGTTGCCCGCGGCGAACCCCGAATATGCCAAAGGCGAGATGATCACTCTCGTGATTCAGGTGAACAGCAGGATTCGAGCTCGGGAAGAAATCCCAATAGACCTTGGCGAAGAAGAAGTACGCAAAAAAGCGCTGGAAAACGTGCGCATCCGCGAGTTAATGGCCGGGAAAGAGCCCAAGAAAGTCATTGTCGTCCAGAACAAGCTAGTAAACATCGTGATGTGAATCGGCTCGGGCCGGGGGCGTATATCGGCCCGAGTTTTTTATTGTTAGTGCTAGTTAACATAATATACATTATGCGCCACAAAGATAAGGCGGCTCTTCGTCCCAGTCATGCAGCGTCCAGCGATATGATCGTCTGCCGCCGCTTCCCTTTTTCAAGTCCAGCAGCTCACCAAATGGCTCGTAACTCATTGATTTGCCGATAAAAAATCGATTCTCTGTAAAATTAGATCAGAGGAACCCGTTGAGCGTAGGAGCCGAAGAGCGGCATCTCCCATCGCTCTCCGAACAGCGCTTTGACGAAGCCGGTGACCGACAGGAAGAGGGCTGCCAGGTAGGCAACGAGCTGGGCCAGTATGACGATGAGCAGACCGAGAAAAGGAAGTCGTCCGAGCGTCCGGTCGATCACGACAATAGCCAAGAAAGCGACGCATTCGGCCAGAAAGAGGACAAAAGCCTGTCGGCTATGAAAACGGACGAATTCGCTGTCTTTTGCCTTCCAGAGGCTGAAGAAACAAAGGAAGAACAAGTATCCTATGGCCGCATACCACCGTTCATGATCGGCGAGAAATACGGAGTCGGCATTGCTGCTCTCGCGCTGGTTCAAATTGCTTATCCTTTGGGACGGGGAACTTCTGCTTTGATGGCTGCTAGAGCGATTTCGGCCTCTTCCTTGAACGGGCCAATTCCCTCTTCTGCTACCTCTGTGAGGTATTGAATCGCTTTTTCCATCATGCCGGCCTTCTTGCAAAAGAGCCCGGCCCTGTAAAGCGATTCCGTGCGCCTCGGGTCTTCGGCGTCGAGCACCTGGATTAATGCTTCCAGCGTCGACGCCGCCTCGGCATACCTCATCTGTCCTTCCAGTGCAATTGCCTTGCCAATGGTCGCGGTCGTTTTGAACTCGGAAAACTTATCAGATTTCTCGAGATACTGGTCATACGCCGATGCCGCTTCCTCGAAGTTGCCGAGCTTCAGATCGCATTCCCCTTTGAAAATCATGGCAACCTTACCGGCCCGCGTTCCGGAATACCGATCGATGACGTCTTGGAAGGACGTTTTTGCAGCGGCGACGTCCCCCTGGCGGTAGAGCGCGAGCGCGGCACCGAGATACCGCTCGCTATCCCGGGCGGCCGTTTGACGCGAATGCACGATCAGCAGCGTCGCAGCGATGACGGCGAGGAGGATAACCACTCCCGTGATGACCTGGTTGAAATGCTCTTGGGCATAGCGGGACAGGGTGACCGAGTAGGTGACTAGGCGGTCTTCTTTGAATTTCTTCTTTTTTAATCTTCGTTTTGTCGCCATTCGGAATAAATCCTCCTTATTAAATGAGTTAACGCGAACAACATAGCATATTCCAACCTCCCAGGGCAAGGCTTTTGTGCCGGGCTCGACAACCGTACGCACGGAAATAAGAAGCGCTGAGCGAGGTGTTCTCTCGCAGGAGCGGTTCAAAAACGTATTGACACTCTTCGATGCTTCCCAGCAAGCTTGCCTCTGAGAACGGGCAATTCGCACCGTATTCCGCTTCGGACGATAAACATCCTCCCCTGCGAGGCGTTCCCAGGAGGCTTGCCATGGGAATCCGACGGATCGTCAGCATGGTTCTCCGGATTTGCTTCTTATTGTTCATTATCGCCGTTGTCATCCTCGAATTTCCGGGCTCCAGGGATGTCCTGAAGACCCCATACTCCGGTATCGAGACGAAGAATCTCGTCGTTCAGAACGTGGAAGAAGCTGGCCCCAACGCCGGAAACAATATTCAGCGCGGCGACGAAATCTTTGCCATCGATGGAGTCCGCGTCAGGAATTTCAACCATTACCGGTATCTCGTCCACGCGAATAGAGATTTCTCTTCTCAGCAATATACGATTCATCGAGAAGGCGAGACTATCGACGTTGTAGTCGATTACGCGGCGATTCCGACGCATCTGATCAGAAAGAACTTTGCTTACATCATCGTTGCATTCACGTTTCTGCTCGTTGGAGTGCTGGTCTATTTGCGGAGATCCGACCTTCTTGGCGGTTTGTTCGCATTGAACTGCACGCTCATCGCATTCTTGTTGACGGATCGTCCCGTAGTGGCATCTCCTCACCTGCAGCTGTTCGGCGAGCTGTTCCACGATCTCGCGATTCTGGGTTTTCCCGTAGTCTTTCTGAACTTCTTTCTTATATTTCCCGATTGGATTCACCCAATCAGGGGGCGAAAGAAGCTTTTCCGCTCGCTTTTTCTCTTCGCCATTCCCTTGGTGATCTACCTAGTGGATTGTTATCTCGTTATCAGACAGTTCTTCTTCATGCCGAAGAGCGAGGGAATCGTAACACTGATCCTCGCCGTTACGACGCTTTATATAGCAGCTTATCTCGTCGCTTCCCTCGTGATCTTCATCCGGAACTACGTGGCTTCCCCATCGGCGCAGAAGCGGCGCCTGCGGATCGTCATTGCGGGAACGGTTGCCGGGATAGTTCCTTTTCTAGCGGTGCTCGTATGGAGGCAAATATCCCCGGGAACGTATACGCTGGGAGAATCGATATCCGTTCTATGCTTGGCGTTCATTTCGATATCATTCGCCTACGCGATTCTCAAACACGGCGCAATCGAACTCTACGTCGTCATGCGGAAGAGCCTCGTATACGCATTCCTTACGGGCGCAATCATTGCTGTGTACTACATGGTCGTCCACATGCTTGGGGATTTCTTTACGCGCGAATTCAACTTGAGCCGTTCGGGCTTCACGATATTCGCCATCCTCGTTTTATCCATTGTATTCGCTCCTGCCAGGGACCGTGTCCAGCGGCTCGTTGACCGCGTCTTTTTCAGGGGAGATTATGTATACAAAGAGGAAGTCGTCGAGTTCAACCGGCAGCTCTCCAAAAAGCTCGGAAGGGATGACATCTTCAACTGCCTCTTCGATCGGGTGGAAAGGCTCCTCGGCCCATCGTATGTGGCGATATATACTAAGCGGGGTCAGGAAGATTTTTCTCTCGAAAAAGCGACCGGAGCTTCTCCGTCACTTCCAAAGACCATAACCGCCAATTCCTTTCTGGCCAGGTACTTTTCCCGTTATCGAAAACCCCTGATGGTTGAATACCTGGATAAGGTTTGGGAGCAGAGGAATTTCGATTCCGATTCGAGAGCGTTTCTGACCGCGACAAAAGCAGCGGTTTGCCTGCCCATCGTATCGCTGGAGGATGTGATTGGCTTTGTGCTCCTAGGCGAGAAACGATCCGAGCTTCCATACAGCCGGGCAGATGCGGAGCTGCTGCAGACGTTCGCTGAACATCTCGGCGTCGTCCTCGATAATGCGACACTCCATGAAGCAACCATGGAGCAAGAAAGGTTAATGAAAGAAGTGCTCGTTGCCCGGGACATCCAGCTTTCCCTTCTGCCCAAGGCTCCGCCCAGGCATCCGTCCATCGATATCGTCGGCCAAATGTTGAGTTCCAGAGAAGTCGGAGGCGATTATTTCGACTACTTCCTGTTGGACTCCAATAATATTGCGCTTGCCGTAGGAGACGTTAGCGGCAAGGGAATTCCGGCGGCAATGCTGATGTTTTCTCTCCAGGCTGTTTTCAAAAACATAGCACTAAAGGACCAGTTGCCTCCCGGCGAATTGACGGAGGCATTGAATCGATACCTGTGTGAAAATGCGGAGAGTGGACAGTTTGCGACCTTTTTCTATGGTGTCATCGATCTAAAGAATTCGATGTTGAGATTCTCGAACGCCGGCCACTGTCCTCCCTTGCTCGTTAAGCGGGATTACACCGACCGCCTCAGCGAGGGTGGGATGATGTTGGGTGTCGAGAGGGATCGAAAATACAAGGAAGGCAGAGTTCAGATCAATGTAGGTGATTTGGTTTGTCTGTACACAGATGGAATCACCGAACAAAAGAAAAGCGATACAGAGGAGGAGTTCGGAGAATCCCGCCTGATCGAGTTTTTCCGGGTGAACAAATTCATGCCGCCTGAGAGCTTGCAAGAAGCCCTCTTTGATCAAGTCACCGCCTTTGGAGGCGGGCGTCAGGACGATGACATCACCACCGTAATTGCCCATTACAAAGGCTCTTAGACCTTCTGGCACCCCTTTGAGGTATCAACAGGAACATTTTTTGCACGAGCCACCGCGTACGATCCAATTCGTATATGGCAGGTAAATTCCAACCCTTGTTAAAGGGGGTGGCCTATGAGCTGGATTTACCTCCTAGATCTGCTCTGGTGGCTGAGACGTTAGCCTGTTCACGGTGTTCCCGATTGCCAACCAGAGATTGAGCTGGCACCGGGAACACCGTTTTGGCATCTAATCCCTTCCGCCTCTTCCTTCATAAACTCCTTTCAGAGTATCGTGTATCTTCTTGTTGAATTAAAATATATGTTTGCTTTGTTGGGGTTCGTTGCCGGCGAGATGCACGCTAACTGAAGCGCATTCAATGCGATGGAGCGTTCATTGGAAGCGCTTTTGACTTCGAGCCTGTGTTGTTTGCAAATGCCGCTATCTCGAAATTGCTTGAAGTCAGAGGGATAATTTAATGTCTTTGGAGAGGCTATAATTTTGAGAATATGAATTTTTTTGTTGACAAGTTTTTTTCGAGCCGGATAAAATTATAACAACGAGAGTACCCCTTGTCTTTGCGTGTGCCCTCTGCTCTCAGGTGATTTTTCAGCGAAGCGGTTGCCGCGTGGGCCTCTGATGGGCGAATCGCAACACGGAAGATTGGGGGTTATCTCTCGTTTTTTTGATATCTACTTATCCACAGCCTCGCAATCTTATCCACAACTTTCCGATTTTATCCACAAGATATCAATCATCAGTATCCGCATCCTATTGAACGCGCTCGTAACGGATCCGCGCATTGAAGTGTTCGTTTACGCCGATTCAGGCTTGTACACCGAACTGGTCCGCGACTTTTTCCGATCCTCCCCGGTTCGAGAAGCGTAGATTCGAGTAGGATGGCGTTATTTCGAATCCGCCAGGGTCGACCAGTCGTGCGCTCTGCAAGCTGCTGTAAGTGACTCAGCCACCGATCAAGAGTGATCCTGCTATTATCAGGAGCACGGTAAGACCGAGTGCCGCTGGCTGCTCTGGCTTTTCATCGGGAGTTGTTTTTTGGGCAGCCCTACCACCTGCTCTCGACTCAGGACTTCCAGCCAGAGTATTCTAGCAAGTTTTCCCATGCACGCACGGTGTTTCTGTTTGCTTAAAGTATTGACGACTTTTATATTCGGACTTACAGACTCCTGATAGTCTGTATTCTTTGCGCTGGTCGCTCGCATGTCTCTTGCCAGAGGAGTTCAGCATGCTCGGCTGATCAGCGTTTCCCTATTGTCTTCATAGCCTATTAGTACAGGCTTTTCGGAATCCTTCGAGACGAGACGTCGAGGAGCTGGCAATGAAATACAATCTTAGATCTGGATGGCACGTTCTGTTGGCAACTGCGATTCTTGTTGGAGTCTATTACGTGATGGCGAGATTGGGCCAGGTGTTCGCGATTCCGCCCGGGAACGTGACGGCGGTGTGGTTCCCGTCCGGGATCGCTCTGGCAGCTGTCCTGCTGTTTGGGTACCGACTGTGGCCGGGCATTTTGATCGGATCACTCTTGGCGAATACATGGGCCTTCTTCGATCCGACAAGCACTGCGACACTCATCAAATCTTTGATGGTTGGATCTCTCATCGGTGCGGGGGCCACGCTCGAGGCTGTAGCAGCTGCATTCCTGCTGCACCGTCTCATCGGTCTCGACGATCTGTTTCTAAAAGCGAAGAATATCTTCAAATTTGCAGTCTTTCCCGCAGCTCTTAGCTCTGTGATTGCCGCCACTTTGGGTGTTGCTAGCCTCTCATCATACGGCATCATAAGTTGGGGCAGCTATGCATCGACCTGGACGACTTGGTGGCTGGGTGACACAACCGGCATTCTCGTGACGACTCCCGTTTTGATCGCATGGTGTCAAAGATCCAAGCCTGGATGGGACCGCAGGCAAGTGGCTGAGATATTGATACTGTTGTTGCTTCTCATCGCCGCGGGGCAGTTTTTTCTTGGAAGCTGGTATACGGACGCCGGCTTGGGGCTGCCTTTGGCTTACATATCTATCCCCCTCCTCATGTGGCCTGCCGTCCGTTTCAGCCAGCGAGAGGCCGCTACGGTGATCTTCTTCCTCGCTGTGGAAGCCGTCTGGGGATGCGCAAAAGGTTACGGCCCCTTCGCAGGTGAAGGCAACAGCGAAGGGATCCTGAGCCTGCAGGGATTCGTGGGTGTCATCGCGGTCGCAACTCTCTCGCTGGCGGCCGATGTGGCTCACCGCAAGCGAATCGAAAAGGGATTGCACAAGTATAAGAAAGCTTCTCGGCAAACGGCGGATCATTGGATGATCACCGATTTGAATGGAGTTGTTCTGGAAGTCAATCCAAGCTTCGAGAAGATCAGCGGATATTCGGAGCAGGAACTCATCGGAAAGAAAAGCAATATATTGAAATCGGGAAAGCACGACGCCGCTTTCTACAAGGACATGTGGAACATGATTCTCTCCGGACAGCCTTACAGAGGCGTCGTAATCAACAAGAAGAAAAACGGCGACCTGTTCTACGAAGCGAAAACCATTTCTCCTATTCGGAATGAACGAGGAGAAATTACCCATTTCCTCTCGAGCGGTAAAGATATCACCGATTTGAAGCTTACGGAGGAGAAGCTTTTCAAGACAGCGCAGGAGCTGCAAAAAACGAACGTACGACTTCTGGAATCCAAAGAAGCACTCGTTCAGCAAACGAAGATTCTCAAATCGGTTTTCAACGGTATGAGTGAAGGGGTGATCGTCGCCGACGAGAGGGGGCAGTTCTTGATGTTCAATGCTGCAGCAGAAGAAATGGTTGGCGTCGGCGCTACTGAAACGGATCCCGGGGAATGGGCTTCGCGCTATGGTGTCTTTTTACCAGACTGTGAAACTCCATATCCGACCAAGGAGCTGCCTCTGGTCCGCGCCATTCATGGGAAGAACACCGACGAAGTCGAGATGTTCATTCGAAATCCCAAAAAGCCGGAGGGGGCGTGGTTGAGTGTCGGCGGGCAGGCACTAAGAGATGAAAAAGGAAATCTTGCCGGCGGAGTCATCATCACCCGGGATATTACTCAGCGCAAGCGCGCGGAGGAGACTGAGAGACAGCTCAAAGCCAACCGGGAAGAACTCGATATTGCCAGAAAAATTCAACAGAAGCTCTTCCCCAATGCGGCGCCGACGGTTGCCGGAATCGATATCGGCGGCGCATCGAGACCGGCTGTTGCGACCGGCGGCGATTATTTCGACTATCTGCAGATGCCCGATGGGAAATTGGTGTTCGTTGTCGGTGATGCAAGCGGGCATGGTTTCGGCCCTGCTCTACTCATGGCTTCAGCAAGGGCGTATATCCATGCACTCGCACGATCGAATCTTGATATAGCCGAGATATTGAGAATTACCAACCTATTGATTGCAAACGATACCGGCGCGGAAGATTTCGTGACGCTGATACTCGCTCGTTTCGATCCCGAAACGCGCTCATTTGAATATGCCAGTGCAGGTCATACCACATGTTACCTGCTCGACCGGGAGAACGCTGTTAAAGCGACTTTGGAGAGCACGGGCCTGCCGCTGGGTGTTCTCGAGGATGCTCGTTTTGAGCGAACCTCAACACGAATCCTTGATCCAGGGGATCTCATTGTGCTCCTCACCGATGGAGTAATAGAAGCGGAGTCTTCGGACGGCGCATCGTTCGGAGTCGAGCACGCTCTTGCAATCGTCAGGACGAATCGTGACAAATGTGCCGCGGAGATCGTTGAAGCACTGCACACCGAAGTGACCAAGCACTGCGCGAACGTGTTTCAAGACGATATCACGGCAATCGTCATCAAGACGGATTCGTCACAGCATAATGAGAAGCTGATGTGGCGAGATTTGCATCAGGAGCGTGACAGTGGTCGCATTCGGAGTTTTCAAAAGCCAAGGGCGAGCACTTCCCTCTTCGATTCCGGCCACGCAACGCCTCCCTCAGAAAGCGAAGTCTAGTCCTGAAAACGATGTATCCTCCTTCGTGGTTTTGAGTTCCTGAGAGAAACCGCCTTTTTCTTTTCTCCTCACCAACTTCCCAAACGTGCACACTCCCTGTACTGCCTGTTCCGGTGCCTTTGGTGTTTGTAATAGTAGCGTTCAATGCTATATCCTGAACCGATGATCCTACTGACGAAGTGGATACACGATGATCATGACGTGACCCTCGAAGCCTACCTGAGCAACTAAGATGCTCAGCTGTCCGGAGGATACCTTATGAGGCAAACATACGACGCCGTCATTATAGGAGCAGGCATCATGGGATGCAGCAGCGCCCTTCAATTGGCCAGGCGCGGACTGAAGATCGCCCTGGTCGAGAAAGGGGCCATCGGTGAAGGACCCACGGGCCGGTCATCCGCAATTATTCGCCAGCACTACTCGAACGAATTGACTGCACGCATGGCGCTCTATGGCCTTCGGGTTTTCGAGGACTTCGAGGAGCAAGTTGGAGGAGACTGCGGTTTTAGGCGGACCGGCTTCGTTCTTGTAGTAGATGCGAAAGACCGAGAGGGCCTGCAAGCCAATCTGGCACTGCAGCACCGAATAGGCATTCAGGCGGAGCTGGTCGCTCCCGAGGCGCTAAGAGAGATCATGCCGGGATTGGCCTTTACGGATCTAGTGGCCGCAGCCTACGAGCCGGACTCCGGATACGCGGATCCCCATCTCACCGTCACTTCATACGAGCGCGCCGCCCGCCGTCTAGGCGTTACGGTTTTCCCTGGAACTGAGGCCAAAGGCGTCCGGTTCGAGGGCGGTAGGGTTATCGGTGTCGAGACCTCCAGGAACGAGCTGGATACGCCGGTTGTCTTGAACTGCGCCGGCGCTTGGGGCGCGCAAGTGGCCAGAATGGCCGGAGTGGAAGTACCCATCAACGCCTGCCGCGTGCAGGTTGCCTTCTTCAAGCGTCCGGCCGATCATGAGGGGTCGCACCCCGTTGTTGCTGATTTCGTCAACGCGACCTACTTCCGGTCGGAGACAGGCGACTTGACGCTGGCAGGCCTCGTTGATCCATCCGAGGCCGATGCCGTCGTCGATCCCGATAATTATATAGAGCGTGTCGATTTCGACTTCGTCTCGGACCTGGGTGAGCGACTGGTGCGACGCTACCCGGGTTTAGAGCGGAGTGAGAGCAGGGGCGGATTTGCTTCACTCTATGCTATTACGCCGGACTGGCACCCCATTGTCGATGAAGTGCCCCCCGACAGCGGTTTCTACATTTGTTCGGGATTTAGTGGTCACGGATTCAAGCTCGGCCCCGCTGTTGGAGTCATGGCTGCCGACATGATAACAGGGAAAAGCGAACCCGAGTTCGATCCTCACATTTTTCGCGCGAGCCGCTACGCCGAAAGAGATGAAATCCGCGGGCAGTACGAGTACAGCATTGCAGGATAAAGGCGCTGTCCATAAGGCTTGAGCGCAGTGCTGGCACGCCTGCCCTGCTGATTCCAAGCGGTACACGAGCGGCGCGCAAGATCGGGGCTGCATGAGAGGTTGGCTGATTCGGCAAGCCATACTCATGTTTGCCTAGATAGTGCCCGGCAGGTTCCGAGGCGGCTGGAATGAATCGATGAGCAGACAATGAAGTTGAAGCGAGCGAACATCTGCGGTATTATCTTCGGGTGCCGACAAATTGGCAACATCCCTCTTAATTCTCGACGCAGTTTGTCCCAAGACTTTTGACAACATAAAGGCGGCCTGGGACGCACATCCTCACTGAAAGGAGCGCAGGAATGCTCAATAAGATCGGTCTCATTGGGGGCGGATACATCGGCGGTGTTTTAGCGCAGGAAATCGCCAGACGAGGGTTATCGCGGGAGGTTGGCCTCAGCGATCCGGCGCCGATCGTGAACCCGGAAGATCCACCAGAACGCCAGGACGTCACCAAAAAGCAATCCGTTTCAATCGGAAAATGCTTGGACATCTCCGAGGGCCTGCCCACTATCCGCAGCGATGTCCGCCTGGTTGGATCAAAGGATTACTCGGCCATAGCCGGCTCGGATCTGATCATCAACACCGCTGGTATACCACGTAAGGCACGGCCGGATGGCACCTACCCGTCCCGCGAGGAGCTGTTGGCCGTAAACCTCAAGGTCACCAATCAGGTGGCGGAGGGCATCAGGCAGAACTGCCCCGATGCTATTATCATATCCATAGCGAATCCGCTGGACGCCATTGTATACACCCTGGACAAGCGGCTCAACCCGCCCAAGAACAAGCTCATGGGAATGGCAGGCCAGCTCGACTCGGGTCGTTACTGCTACTTCGTAGCCGATGCAGCAAAAGTCTCCGTGGAGAACGTAAACGCAATCGTCCTGGGGGGCCACGGTGATACTATGGTTCCGGTGCGCAGCTCCTGTATGATCGCCGGCATCCCGGTATCCAAGTTCCTCGACGAGGAAATCCTCAGTGCCATCGAGACACGCACCCGCAAGGCCGGCGGCGAAGTGGTCGGCCTGCTCGGCTTCGGCTCGGCATTCGTATCACCTGCCTGGGCAGCGCTGGACATGGCTGAAGCCATCGTCTACGACAAGCGTAAGATCCTTCCGACATGCGCCAAGCTCGAGGGTGAGTACGGCGTCGACGGCCTGTTCGTGGGCGTACCGGCCATCCTTGGCAAAAACGGAGTGGAGCAAGTCGTCGAACTCGACCTCACCGACGAGGAAAAGGAGGCGTTCAAGCACTCTGTTGGCGCCGTCCGCAAAACCTGCGACGAAGTGGACGAGATGCTTGAGAAACTGTAGGCGACGTCTAGAATTCAAAAAAAGCCCTGCCTGCAGAAGTAAGCGGGGCTTTTTCATGCATGTGAATGGCCGGGAATGGTTTATTTATGGATTCGCATAACCTGGTTTAGAACGATTGTACTCAGATAGACTCCCCTACTCCAATCGGAAGGCCAATCGCATACCATATGATGAGCAGAATCGTCCACGCAACAAAGGTGAATATCGCATACGGCAGAAGCAGGCTGGAAACGGTTCCGATTCCCGCATCCTCGTCATACTGCTGCACCCAGCCGAGTATCAGCGGAAACATCGTATACAGGGGGCTGATCCCATTCGTGATGGAATCACCGATACGGTACAGAAGCTGAGTGAAGGCGGGAGTCAAGTCTATGTGATAGAACATCGGCACGAAAACGGGCGCCATTATTGCCCACTTTGCCGATCCGCTCCCAATGAACAGATTCAAGAACATGGCGATGATTATGAACGAAATGAAAAGCGGGATTCCCGAAAAGCCGGATGATTTCAGCAGCTCTGCGCCCTTGATCGATATGATCTGATCCAAATGCGACCAATTGAAGAACGCGATGAACTGGGCAATCATGAAAACCAATGCGATGTAGGGCGCGAGATCACGGACGCCGTCTATCATGAAATGGGCAGCATCTCCCGATTTTTTGATCGTTCCGACGATCTTCCCGTAAACGTAACCTACTATGACAAAAAGAAAGAACAAGATAGGTATCAGACTTTTGAAGAAGGGAGACCTCATAAACTGCGCTGCGTCGGGATGCCTTAAAATGCCGTTTTCCGGAACGATCGTCAAAGAGATCACGGCTAAATAGATGATCCCTGCAATAATGGCCCACAAAAGTCCCTTCTTTTCTCTGGGTGTCAACGCTTTTTCTGTCGTTTCCTCCATGCCGGTGAGTTTATATCTTTCGCACATGGGGATCGTGTATTTCTTGGCCACAAAAGTCCCAACAAAAGCAAGAACAAACGTAGCGGCAATCATGAAATACCAATTACACGTCGCAACGACTTCAGCGCCTGGTTCAAAGGACCCATAGATTTCCGTCGTAATCGCTGCAAGCAGGACATCGGTCCCGGCAGGTATCAAATTCGCAGTAAAGCCGGCTGTGGCGGCGGCATAACCGAGGACGAGTCCTGCAAGCGGATGCTTTCCCATTCGTTTGAAAATTATGGCGGCGATCGGTGGGACGACGACGATTCCGGCATCAGATCCGATATTTCCACAGGCGCCGGCCATCACGATGACGGGGATGACCAGCCACGAGGGGACTCTTCCAATGACGCTTCGTATGAGCGCCTCCAGAAATCCGCTCCTCTCGGTTATCGCAACACCCATGAGCATCACGAGCACCAGCCCCAACGGAGCGAAATGCGTAAAGTTTGTTATCATCTTCTCCATGAAATCCTGAAAACCCTGCGCCGAAATAAGATTGGAAGCCACGATCAGTTCCCCGCTTTTGGGATTCACGGCAGACCATTTCAGCAGGCCGGTGATAAAAGAAAAAGTCAGGATGATAACGCATAGATAAACGAATAGAATGAGGGGATGAGGGAGCTTGTTCCCCACTCTCTCTATGAATCTGAAAAACTTTTCCATTGTTCGCTCTTGGTATTCGGCGAATCGATACGGTAACCGGCATACAGCCTCGTCAAAGAAGGGAAAATATGCGGTTTTTTCAATTTTTGCTAGTTAAAAAGCTTCCTTTCCACTGGGAAAAAACGAGGATCCCATTATAACGCGAGGCACCGATTGCTCACTTACGAGGAAAACGGAAGACTTTTAGCTTCGGTAGTGATGTATGGCGAAGGTTTGCGATCGAAGATGATTCAGCGGTATCTGCCGACATACTCGGTGCCGTATTCTTTCTTGTACCACTCTTTCCATCCCTCGTAGCTGTCGTAATAGTTCACGCCCGTTAGCTGGTTCAGCGCGTACTGTGCCGCTAGGGTGCCGCCGCAGTAGCGGTCGTTGATCCTTTCGACCAACGGCCTTACTGTCCTTGATCTTGCAAAGGCCCTCCGCACAAGCACACCGCACAAACACATCCCCATTTCGTAGCCCCTTGATCAGCGGTTTGACCGCCACAGGGCCCATTTCTCCCAGTTCCTTGATCGTCTCACGGTACTCGTCGTAATCGTAGGTCTTGAGAACCTTGATCGCCTGCGCAACGCGCCTTTCTTCCGGAGATTTGACGCTTCCCCTTTTTATCTCAGAGTAAACGCTCGGCGAATCGGAGCATCCTAGTGCGTTTTGAGGTAGTCCACTAACAGCATGCTCATGGCCTTGGCACCGATCGCTATGGCATCCTCGTCAACCGTAAACATCGGGTGGTGTGGTAACCCGAAAATACCTTCCGCCTCATTCGATACACCGAGGAAGAACATTACGCCGGGAATCCGCTGCTGATAGAACGCGAAGTCCTCGCTGAAATATGGCGGCGGTTCTTTGATAATGCGGATCGCTTCGTCACCCAAGACCGACCGGATGACGTCGTTGGAGCGACGAACCAGTGCCGGGTTATTCATAACCGGCGGAATCGCTCGGTCAATGTATGTGAGCTCGTGGGAAACTCCCTGGATTTCCATAGCGGCAAGGCCCTTTTCGATACTCTTTCTCGCGCGCGAGTGGTGGGCATCGCTCGATGCACGAACCGTTCCCGTCACAATCCACTGGTTCTCGGCCGGGTTGTGTTCGGAGCTGAACACATCTGCAGAGATGAATCCATCCGCTTCGGTGTTCTCTTTGGATGCTTCGGCCGCCGATTCGTCGCCGTGTAGCATTGCCCCAACCGTGCTCACACCTGAGATGATCTGCGCGCATTTATCGGCGGCAGCTTCGAGATCCCCCTCACCCGACAGCGTCACGTTCACGACGTCCAATCCCGGCAACATCATGCCTTCCCTACTGCCGATCTGTCCGACCTCGAGCGGCGCGCAGTGAACGGCAAAAATCGCAGAAGGCTCCGGATCCGACAGCACATCGTCGCTTATCATGGCCTTTGCCCCTTCCACATCCTCCTCTGAAGGTTGAAAAATAAACTTTACCGTTCCGGGGAGCTGCTCCCGCACCGATGCGAGCACCTTGGCGATCCCGATCGCAACGCTCACGTGCACGTCATGCCCGCATATGTGCCGCACACCGGGAGTCTCGGAAGCAAACGGGACCGGATCGGGAGCGTCAGATGGGACGGCATCCATGTCGGCGCGATAGGCCACGACGGGTCCCGGCTTTGTGCCCCGAAGGAGGCCAACGACACCATAGCCGCCCAAGCCGGTTTGCACCTCCAGCCCAAGTGAACGCAAACGCTCCGCAATAACGCCTGCAGTGCGTTTCTCTTTGCCGGACATTTCAGGGTGTCGGTGCAAGTCGCGCCGAAATTCGATGAGATCGGCTTTAGTCGATACGAGCATCTCACTGATGATGGACTCGAGAGATTTGTTCTGCTCCCCTGACAAAGCGTTTGAGAAACTGAAACAAATCACAACCGACATCAGCACTGTTTGCACTGCGATAAATTGAAAAAAATGCACTTGCACCACCTCTGCAATCCCTGTTTTGAGGAATGTTCAGGTTTTCTTATGACATTAGAATATGACATTAGAATGGGAGCTGCCACTGAATACTGTACGAAGTTTGACACGAAAGGTTACATCGTGAAGCGTGACCGCACCCACTTGCACCGCAGAGCTATAATTACGTCAACGCCAAAAGCGATTTCGCAATGCGAGAATTAGCTCAAAGTGAGTTTCTTTAGCTCGGTGTGTCCTTCGACAAACTGGTCCCGCGCGCGACCCAGGTAGATGTGCGCTTCATCAATGTACCCATCCACGGAACATGACCAGACGCGGTTCAGGTAACGCTCCCCAGCGGCGAAGTGGCTCATCACGCTTGCGTAGGCATTCAATCCAAAAGCAATGGCGATGCTTTCGCGGGCATCGACAAATCGTTCCAGATCTTCGTTAAATCGATCATCGATCTCTTTGGAAAGATCGTACACATCGATCGTGTCTTTTTCTTTTTCCAACTTGTCGACACCTTCCGCAAGACGCGAAATGCACTGCTCCACTGTTTTCACTTCAGAGATGACTTTTTCCTTTGCTCCCTTTCGCTTTCGAGTTACCACTCGCAATATCACAATCCCCACAATCGCAATTGCAAAAGAAATCGCAAAGCCGGTCCCGATCACGCTCCCTCTGGCCCCGGTTAGATAATAGGCTCCGGCCAAAAATCCGACGGCAACGAGCAGGAATCCAAAAAACTTCATCTTATCCTCCAATACCTGCCAGCACTTGTTGAAGCGCAAACGTGACGCCGATGAGCGCTTCGCCAACCATAAGGCCAGTGGCCACAGGAATTCCCACATCATTCGTAAACTTCCGACCCAGTCTCCAATCGGATGCGAAGCGGAGTCCGGTACCCACTGTGTACGTAAGAACAATATTGAAAGGAAGGTAAAATCCGAGCCCGACGAGAACGCCCAGGCCGCCGATTCCCGTGGAGCTCAAAAGCATCCCGAGGCCTGCGCCTCCTAAATACTTTTGGAGGGGAATGTCGCCCCCAAGAATGCCTTGGATCATGCTGGCCAGCGCCTTTCCTTGAGGAGCGGGGAGCCGTTCACTTCCAAGTCCGTACGCCTCGTGCAAAATAAAGATCACAATAAGAACCACGATTGGTCCTAGCCATACAGCCAAAAACTGGGCGATTTGTTGCTTTCTTGGTGAAGCGCCGACCAAGTAGCCGGTTTTCAAATCCATCATCAGATCTTTGGCTTGAGACAACGCTGCCCCCATCGCGGCTCCAACCAAAACAGCCGCGACGATCGTTGGAACCTTGTCCAATCCGCCGGCGGAACTGGCAATGAAGATCAAGATCGTCACTGCAATGAGCGTCATGCCGCTTGTCGGGGACCAGTTCGTCCGACCGATACATTCGGAAACGATCACACCGGCCATCCAGATCCAAATCGTTCCAAAGAGCGCCATGATCAAACCGCGACCGACTCCCATCTCATCCACCGACCGTATCGCAATGAAGACGAGAAGAAGGAAAGCACCCGCAACACCCGCGTAAAGCAGCCTTATCGGCATTTCGTCTTGGGATAGCACCGACTTTGTCTTTGCCGCTTCCTGCATACTTCGAATGGCGCTGATGATGAGCGGTATGGCCCAGAAAATACCTGCCAAAGCACCGCCGAAGATCATGCCGATGCCGATCGGCCTAAAAAACTCGCCCCGCAGAAAACTCGGTGCACTTCTCCCCATCTCCGCCAATTGATCTGGAGTGGGAACCAATCCTTGGGAAGCCAGGATCGGAGCAAGGACCCAGTAGCACGTATATCCGCCTACCACAAAATAGATCCCGCCTTTTCCCGCTAGGTATGCAGCACCTACGGTCAATAGGGATATGTATAGCGTGATGTTCAAGTAGGCAGGTGCGCCGATGGCCGCTCCCAGGTGCCAGTTCTCGAAGTGAGCCACATTTACAAATGCGTGCAGGCCGGCGCTGATCAATGCACCTATAACGAGATACATCGCCTTTCGCATTCCAGCGCCCGGGGACTTCAGAACCGACGCAACGGCAATTCCCCCGGGAAAGGCCAGGCGGTTGAAATCGATCATCTGCTTGCGAAGCGGAACAATGAAAGAAATCCCCAGGATCCCACCCACAATACATCCAAACGTCAGAAGGTATGGGTCAAACGCGTCTCCGTGACCCAGGATAAAGAGCGCCGGGATGGAGAACATCATCCCGGCCGTCGCCCCGTTCACAGAACTAGCGATCGTCTGATTGATGTTGTTCTCCACAATGCTCGTGCGGCCCATTAGGCCGCGCAAGATGCCAAATCCCAGAATTGCCGCAATCTCCGAGCCCTCGATCGTAAAACCAAGGATGAGCGCAGCGTAGCTGATGCTTACGGCAATCAATACTCCGAGAAGATAGCCGACGAGGAGTGCAGGGACCGTGAGCTCCGGATAGGGTCCGCGACGAAGCCGTTTCTTGTGATCATTTTGTGTTTCCGCCATTGTCCGCTTTCGTTAGAGTGCGTAAAAGGACGAAAATGGTTGGTACCAGTGCGTGTGGATGACAAACAGGGGTAAAAGATAAAAGAGAGGCGCTTCAAACGCAATTTTTTCCTCGATTCCTCAGCTGCGTCGCAAACCGCCATCGGCGCTCGAACTCGGCTGCGTAGGTCGAACATCAGTGGCACGGTTTCGGAAATTGCATGAAAAGAAAAATGGAAGTAATTGATTTTGTTGCAGTTGCAAAATATGGATATGAAATGTGGTCTCCATCGCCGAGTATGGTGGACGGAGGTTGACAAGATCTTGTGAGATTTCCAAAACGTTTCTTCAAAAAGATCGTCGTCTACGTTATAGCCGCGGGTTGTTTAGCCTGGGTGATGAGCGGAGTGCGCTTCGATGAGTTGCTCCTCCATATGCGCAGTATGCACCTATGGTGGGTCCCGGCGGCACTGATCATCGACGTGCTCTGCATTGTGTCTCACGGATTTCGATGGAAACTTCTGGTTCAACCGGTCGGTAGTGTGGCTTTACTGCGCACGATACAAGCTATTTATACCGGCCTCTTCACCAACTTGATTCTCCCGTTGAAACCGGGTGAATTTGTCAGGGGATATCTCTTATCACGATGGATGGACCTCCCTTTTGCCTCCATTCTTCCGTCGATGATTGCTGAACGGATTTTTGACGGTTCCCTGCTCGTGCTCGGCATAGGACTATGCACGTTCTTTGTTTCGTTGCCGCAAAAGATAGTGAACGCTGGAGTGATCGTCGGTGCAGTCATACTCCTTGTGATCGGCTTGATAGTCCTGTCGGCCTTCGCCGATAAAAAATACTCGACCACTCATACTACAGATGATGTAGGAATACGGAAGCCAATCCGGCGCATCAAGGAGTTTCTCTCACAGTTCTCCAGTGGAATGCGATCCGTGTGGACCTCTGTGCGTTTGTTGCCGGTGCTGGCTGCGTCAATGCTATATGTTTTTTTTCAAGTACTATCGTACTGGATGATCATGAAAGCCTATGGCCTACATGTGTCTTTATGGGTTCCAGCTGTAGTGCTCATTATCGTGCGCCTTGGCACGGCGGTGCCCGGCGCACCGGCGAATATCGGGTCCTATCAGTTCTTTTGCGTCATCGCTCTCACGCTTTTCGGTATCGAAAAAACGATGGCGACCGGTCTCGCCATCCTCTTGTCGCTTGTTTTTACGATTCCGATCCTGATACTGGGATTCCTCGCATTCCTTAAAAGCGGCTTGACCGTATCAGAGCTTCGCAAAGGTCGCACCCAGATGACCTCTCGTTAAGCGCTCTGTGGCGCTTGCGCATTGTCTCTTCAGTTCTCTATTGCATATCATGAGAAACCAACACACACGATCGGTAGTGACAAATAGACTGCCGAATGCGCTTTTTCTTTGAAAAATTTCTCGAGGTTTCGCACAATGCGCGCGAATCGCGGCTGCAGCACAAGGGCAAGGGAGAGCTTCAAGGGACGCTTCACATCTGCATTTGTGTCACAACTCGAGCAAACACCTTCTCGCATCGCTCCTCCTGAAGTGCCCGAACACGTGACCAGGATTGGGCATAGCGCCTGGCTCTTGCAAATCAGGCTAAATCTCAATGGATGAGCAATTCCTGAGCCCACGCTGTCACTGCTGCGCATGACTCAGCAAAAGAGCCCCGCGACCAAGGCATGTGGGGCTCTTTTCGTAGAACAGGTGTTATTATTCGATATTCCTTTGCCGGAAATCCGGCCAACGCCAAAGCTGCATTAGCTATCGATCAATACCTTTCCATAAGCCTCGAATAGCGTGGATCCTCGCGAACAGGATCAAGATAAGGATCGTATTTGCACCATTCCCTGTAAGCACGCCCGCTCATGCTCTCCATCGCTCTCTCGAAACAAGTGAAAAACTCGTCGAACATCCCCAGAAGGCTGTAGACACAGGCAGCGTTGTAGTGAGACATCGGATCGTCCGGGTCGAGTGACATAGCACGCTCAATCCATTCGAGAGCTTTTTTCTTATCTCCGAGCTCGCAAAGAGCCTGGGCTCCGAGATACCACGCCCGAGCATCATCCGGCTCGTTCAGGACGTGTCGTTCTGCGATCTCCAGTCCGCGTCGGCAGGCGCCTTCGAGCTTGGATACCTGGTTCAGCCCGCGATACGCGTTGGCGGCCAACAGCAGCGCCTGATAGTCCTCCTGCCTTACCATGCTCGCTTTGACAAAAAACTCGGCCGCCTTCCTCAAGTCGCCGCGGACCCAGTACATGCGCGCGAAAAAATAGTACGGCTCGTATAACTTCGGTGAAAGCTGGATTGCCTTCCTGAACTCACTTTCCGCCTGTTCGTATTTTCGGTCCAATGAGATTGCCAGCCCATAAGAGGCATGAGACTCGGCAAGTTCCGGGTCCAGTTTGAGAGCCTTTTTGCTGGCCGTCACTGCGTTTTCGATGTTCGTTTTATCGCTGTTGAAATACATGTACAGCATCGAGTGGCAATCGGCGAGCCCACAATAGGCCACTGCGTATTCGGGATCCGTAATGATCGCGCTCGTGAACAGATTGCGAGCACGTTCCAAGGGTTTTGCGCCGAGTTTGTGGAAATCCAGCCTTCCTCGAATGTAGAAATCATACGCTTCGACGTCTCTCGTCGGGACTTTGTCCAACACACGCTTTTCTTTATCGGTCAGCTTGACCTCCAGTGCTTCAACAATGTTCCGGCCGATTTCATCCTGGATAACGAATACATCTTCGAGATCGCGATCGAATCTCCCCGACCACACCTGATAACCATTCTTAACATTGATCAACTGAACGGTAATCCGAATCCGGTCGCCCGCTTTGCGTACGCCACCTTCAAGCACCGTGTCAACGCCGAGGTTCTTTCCGATCTCGCGTACGTCTTCGCTTTTTCCCTTGTAGGCGAAGCACGAAGTCCGGGCTGCAACGCGCAGGCCGGCGATTTTCGACAGCTTGTTGATAATATCTTCCGCCATGCCGTCACAAAAATAATCCTGCTCCCTATCGGTGCTCATATTCGCAAAGGGAAGCACCGCAATAGAGGGTTGGCTTTCGTCAACCCAAGCGTCCAATCCCGTCTTGATTTTTTTCTTTGCGAGCCTCAGTTCAGTAAGCAGCTCGCCGGCGAGTTGGTATCGCTCGGCGGGATGTTTTGCTATCGCCTTTAAGACGATTTCCTCGAGTTCAGCGGGAACTTCCTCTCTTATTTTTCTCAGGCTTTTTGGCTCCAAGTTCAGAATTGAGTATATGATTGCAGCATCGTAATCGCCCTTGAACGGAGTTTGACCCGTTAACAGCTCGTACATAACGACTCCCAACGAAAACACGTCCGAGCGTTCATCCACATCCGTACCACCCGCTTGCTCGGGCGACATATAAGCAATTGTACCCAAAGCGCCGTATCGTTCTGCCATCTTGCTCATGCCTGGCAGCTTTGCCAATCCGAAGTCGAGAATCTTCACGACCCCGTCACTCGTTACAATGATGTTGCCTGGTTTGAGATCCCGATGCACCATGCCAGCATCATGTGCCTTCGAGAGGCCCGCGGCTACTTGGATTGCAATATCGATCGTTTCACTAATTGGCAGCGGCCCCCTTGCTATTTTTTCCTTGAGCGTCTCCCCCTCGTAACAGTCCATGCTTATAAATAGCTGCCTATCCTTCGTCTCGCCGATTTCGTGTATCGTGCAGATGTTATGGTGCTGAAGTTTGGAGGCTGCCTGAGCTTCGTGGATGAAGCGAGTCTTCGCATCTTTGTCGCCGATGAGATAGGGAGGCAGAAATTTGAGGGCAACGGTGCGCTTGAGCTTGGTATCCTCGGCCTTGTACACAACGCCCATACCCCCACCACCGAGCTCCTCAAGAATTTTGTAATGGGATACTGTTTGACCGATCATTTCCGTGTCCTCGTTGTTAGTTACGTAGAAAATCTCTTACAAGTTGTCATAGTTTAACAGCGATGCAGATCTGTGTCAAAAATCAGTGGATGCGCGAAGAAAGGTTTGCGTGAGCGGCGTAAATTATTGTAATAATATTGATTAACGGTCACTCCTGAGACGATTTTGCTCGACTTTTGCGGGGGCGCTTAAGGTGATCTAAATATCAGCCAAAGCGACTTGAACGTCCGACACGGCATTTGGGAGGCGACTGAAAAGAAAAATGACATCGATAGGGTATTTGTGGATTTCTGCATGAGTGTTTGTGATCATCGTGGCCGGCCTCAGCGTGCAAACCAAACTGGGTAGCTGTTGGGTGGGAATCATCGCCAATCGGGCCAAGAGGAATTTGTCAGGATAATCTGAGCGCTCCCTTAGCCTTTTTGAGGCATCCTTCCACCTCCTCAATGAGCCGGCGCAGCGTGTGGGGTTCGTCGCGTCTTCTCATACTGGCCATCAACTGCTGGAGCGCGCCTTCCGCGCTGCTGAGTAATTTGAGTGCCGCTTGATACTGACTATCCTTTAGTTCCACTATTATCTAACCCCCTGTTATATTGTTCAAAATAATCCAAGAAACGTTGTACATGTTCTCTACCACTTTTCGATTTGAATGTTTCATTTGGGTACTCGTGATCGTGGCAGTAACTCTCCTTCAAGACTCGCAGTTAATTATCATAGCACCATGACGCAGCCGTGGAAGGGAGAATTTATCTAGATATTGCCATGTATTCTTCTCTTTTTGCAACCCTCGGAAACGCGGATTACCGTGTGGTGCAGCCATGAGCGGGTTGTGCTCCTGAACTCAGGGGTCCGTGAGATCCTGGTCGGATTACCATGACGGCTCGAAGGTCATGTTTTCATCTCCAATTGTACCCAGGATCTGACTCGAACGCTTGAGGCGCGTGTCAGGAAACCGACCTACTTAGTGTGTAACTCGTTGTTACCACGTAGAGAAAAGCAAGGATTGTTAAGATATTTGCTGCGGGTTGTCCAATCAATTCATTGGCGATCGTACACAATTGAGCAGATGGAATGGCGGACGAACAATCTAGAATTGCCATATTTTTGTTTTTCAGGGCGCCAAACTGAAATATACTCTGTCTATGTATATCTTATCGTGCAGACAAAAGATATGCAGAGACAAATGACAATCGAATATTACACATCATCATTGAAGCGGCGAATTGAGATGGAGTTTTTGCAATGATCTGAATTGAGCCAGGAGGTACCTGAAATGAGGTTTCAGGGCGAAGTTCTGCTAAGGCTTTTGCTGGTCGTGTCCATTATCATCCTCCTTATCTATGGATGCGCCGCTGGATTTCACGTTGATACCTATACGAACGATGATGGTATGACAATAAGCAACACGATTGGCAATGAAATCTATGTAATAGGGGGAGGAAAAGACATCCCAGGAGGAGAAATTATCAAATACGGGAAAAGCTGTTTTCTAGACGTGAAAAGGTGTGAAGATGTAAATGGTAATGTGACATATTTTCTGTTGTTGAAATACATCGGACCTGATTGGTTCAATATCGATGCAGGACCATCTTTAACCCTTGTAATCGATGATGAAACTAAAACGCTTTCTGCAAAGGGGCCTTTGAAGAAGCAAAAGGAAGGTAACAGTTTTACTGAGTCCTTGGACTATTCAGTGTCCCATGATGTCTTGATTAAAATGATTAATGCGGAAGAAATTAAGGTAATGATATCTGGTGAGCATGGAGATCTCACAGCTTATTTTACTGCTAAGAACTTCACTACCTTCAGGCGCTTTGTGAACGAGTTCGCTAAGCTTGATGCATGATGAATCAATATGACCTAGCAGATAAAAACACGGCTTTTTGGCGGAAAAGCTGTTTGTGAGTTGATTTGGCTTTACCACCGCGATCCGGTCAGAAACCAAAACTAACATCGAAATAGTCATCCCGAAATCCGTACCCGAAATCCAGCCGGAATATGGGCCCCCCGATGAATCCGGGGACACTCAGCCGGATGCCGGTCCCCGCTCCGACGAGGAACGGGACGCCGTCGATCGACTCATCGCTGTTCCAAATGGATCCCGCGTCGGTGAAGAGCACGTATGCCAGAGACCACTTCTTGGTCACCCAAACAGTGTGACGCCACTCGACGGATGTTCTCAAAAGACGCGTGCCGTCGAATGCCTGTGCCTCGAATCCTCGCAGTCCCCGGCCGGATCCCAGCAGCAGCTGCGTTGGGTCTTCCATCCGAGTCAAAAATTGACCTTCATTGCGCCACGACAGAAGGTTACGCTCCCCCACCCGGTAAAAAAGGCCCGCTGTGGCGTGTCCCGTGTGATTGGTGATGTCGCCGTTCGTGATTCTGGCATCCGAATCGATGGACAGATGGACGTAGCCTCTGGACGGTGCCCCTCTGAACCAGCCCAAGCCCAATCCAAACTCAGGATAATTACGGTCCGATCCCAGCGCTTCGAGCGCACAGCCGAATCTAATGAAGCCATTCGGTCCGAGTTTCACGTCTTCGACGGGGCCCATTTGAAACAGATACGTGTCCTCCACGTAGCGGAATCGTTCGGCGCCGATCTCGAGACGAAGTGTCGCCCGTCGTTTGTCACCGGCAATTGGCCCAGTCCAGCCTCTATCCTGCTCGTTTCGCTCATCGAAATAACTGTACGATAGATCGATTTCCAGCCGCTCATTCGCTCGGAGGAAACTACGGGTCACGCTCACCGATGCGCCAAGGCGACGATTATAATACTGAGATATCTTTTCACCCTCGTCGTAAAGACTTTTTTCGACTTCCCAGTCGAACGCGCTCACTTCGCAGGCCCACCGGCTCGCCAATGAATATAGCGGACGGTTGACGATCAGGTCCACCTGCTCTCCGCGGTCCCCCTGCCGTCCTGCGACCACCGCAACACCCCACCGCGAATCCCACAAACGGGGCTCTTGGAAGCCGACGTAGTAACTATCCGCCTCATCGCTCGAAACCTGTCCTTGGGTTCCGACGCCCTGGCCCAGGCCAAGAAAGTTCATGTTTGCCAGCATAAACTCGAGATCGAATCGCCCCCCGCCGAACGACGGCGATGCAAATATGATCCAGGGAAACCGGTCGCTGACTCGAACCTCCAAATCGACGACGTTACGAGCGGGATCGTAGTGCGGGACAATCTCGGCAGAGCCAATGTACGAAAAGTTGCGAAGATTCCGTTCGCTCTCCTGGATCAACTCCGGGTCGAACGTATCGCCTGTGCGTACGAGCAGCTCGCGGGTGATGACAGCATCCCGCGTACGCTGATTCCCTGTGCACCAGATGCGCCCGATCGGTAGACCGCTGTAATCCTTGGAGTCGCGTGTTGAATCGGAGTTCTGTACTGTGTTGGAACATGCGGCAGCACCTGCTGCGTGGCATACGACGAACACAAAGAGTATGCTAAAAAAGCGCGTAAGCATGAGCTGATTGTTTTGAAGAATTTGCTGAGCCCGGCTGACGGGTGTGAAAGGGGCGGCACACACAGCACGTCAGGAGCTCGCTGGATGAGAACAGCGTCCTGTTCGCTTACAGCCGGCTGCACAATCCCTCTTGAATTGATGAGTCTATCAGGTTTCCAGCAGATAGGCCATAATCATATGAAACGATGCATATTGATTAGGCACAAACACGGTGCCCCGAGATAACTCGAGCGTCCGACATGCACGACTTCGAGAGGATATAAAATAATAATGCCAGTAAATCAGCCTATTGATATGTATCCTTGTTCGATATCGCTCTGGGTGATACAATTGACTTATGAAAAACGTAATCGGAACGATAATCGCCCTCCTTGTCCCCTTTGTTTTGCTGCTTCTCTTCGAGATAGCTCTCGGCATTAGCGGAAACCCAAAAGATGAAACGATCAGATGCAGTCACCCCGCAAATTTCAAAGAGCACAGAACAAATATCGAGTTCGAGTACCAGTTCGAAACGAACACTCAAGGCCTTCGCTACAAGGATATCCCTCTGAAACGGGCGAAAAATGAGGCCCGGATCCTTATGCTCGGAGATTCGTTCACGGAGGGCTATGGTGTCGAGGCCGAAGAAACGTTCGGCTCCAGGCTAGAACAACACTTCGACGAAAGAAACGGACACCCAGTCGAGTTCGTAAACGGAGGATTATCAGGTGCAGGTCCTTTGCAGTACTGGCGGCTCTTCTCCGTCGTCGGTCTCCGCTACCAGATAGACGGACTGCTGATTTGCCTCAGTGCCAATGATGTAACGGATACGCCGCTGTCTCTGTCGCCAGGTGATCTATACGAATTCTACCCTCGGAGGAGCGGTGTCAAAAAGGTGCTTTATAGTTTGTATCCAAGAACACACACGCTGATAAAACGAATAAAGACAAAAAACGCGAGTGAGAAAGCAGCAAGCCGGCCGAAATTTTTGCCAGCTGTGATCAGCGAGGCACGTCGAGCTGGACTCTCGGAGGATAGAATAGAGGCATGGAAAAATAAACTGCCAGCGAAGCTCGTTTCGGCCGCCAATGAGGGGAAGTTTAACGGCAGGATTTTATCATTCGGATTGCTCAATCCCCATGTCTGGATGGAGGCCCTGGATATTGATACCGAACGTTCGGAGCGAAAGTTTCGGTCGCTGATTTATGTGATGGAAGAAATAACGAAAAAGGCCGCAAAGGAGGGAATAGAAGTCGCTGTTGTTTATATTCCATTCGTCCTTCAATATGACGCTACTTACTATGAGCCTGACAACCCGCTGATCCAGTCTGGAACCGAGGTTAGATCCGGCTGGCTCACCGAACGGGTGGAATTTCAAAAAAGGCTCAATGAATGGGCGGACAGCCACGAGTTGCCGTTTCTCGACCTGACTCCAGCCTTCAGAGAAGCCATCGTCGCAAATGACCTCTTGAACTACCGGCTCGACGGCCACTGGACGCCGAGCGGCCATCGGGTTGCGGCGCAAGCCATTTACAAATGGATAGAACGTGAAAGATGCTTCAGTTTCATAGAATAGTATAGCGCTGAAGCGCAGGTGCTTTGTTGCCTAAGTTACTGCAAAACGGCGGTTGAGGTTGAAGACACTGGTGCCCCCGAGACGACTCGAACGTCCGACACGCGGTTTAGGAATGCGAACGAAGAGAGAAATGCAAGTGATTGATATGTTTGTAATTATAAAAAGTTATTTGTTGCAGTGTTTTCGAACCGTCTAATCAATTCCCTTTTGTCTCGCGAGACCCAATAGACCCGATCTGCAGTGGCAGACGAGTTGATGAGCGAACCGGCGATCATGTTTTTGGATTATCGAGCCATAGCAATTGATTCCAAAAAATGAGACTGCGCTAAAAAATAAACCAAGGCCTCCCTTTCGCTGAGAATCCTCGCTCTATCTGAAGCCTCACTCCCTGTTTCAAACTAACTCCCCGGCTCGCATTGACGTTTCGCCAACTGGAGACCTGAAGTCCAGTCCGCCACGTAGGCATAATTACCCGAGACCGCTACGCCGAAGGCGGAACCCGGGGTGTCGACCGATCCCGTGATCACAGGCGAAGCCGGCGTGCTGATGTCGATCACCTGAAGACCTAAAGATCCATCCGCCACGTAGGCATAATTACCCGAGACCGCGACGCCAGAAGCATAACCCGGGGTGTCGATCGATAGAGTGATCGATGGAGAGGCCGGCGTGCTGATGTCGACCACCTGGAGGCCCCAATACCCGTTCGCTACGTAGGCATAATTATCCAAGACCGCCACGCCTAGAGCATAACTCGGGGTGTCGACCGATCCCGTGATCACAGGCGAAGCCGGCGTGCTGATGTCGATCACATGGAGACATGAAGATCCATATCCATCCGCCACGTAGGCATAATTATCCAAGACCGCGACGCTTTTGGCGTAACCCGGGGTGTCGACCGATCCCGTGATCACAGGCGAAGCC
>WVZY01000067.1 GCA_011772205.1 Candidatus Latescibacterota bacterium | reverse complement strand
AAGACTCTATTTTGCGTTTGGGACGTGTCTTTCATATGATACCTTCGCTCGGCTATCCGCCTTCGGCGGCGGATCCTCGCTCGCTCCGCGTAACGGTTCGTCACCCCCAGGGAGCCTTCCTGCTCTCTCCGGGCAAGCGGCTCGTTGCCTTCATCACGTAGCATTCCGGCTCACCTGTAAGGAGGCTTTTCTATGAAGAAAAATTCTGTGATCGCCCTTGCCATATGGTGCTTGACCTTCACCCCCACCGTAGGTTGCACGGCGGATAATTCCGGGGAAACCATTGATTTGTGGCCGTCGATCGAGCCTTTCGAGACGGGCTACTTGAGAGTCTCCGATATCCATGAGATCTACTATGAACTTTGTGGAAATTCCAAGGGCATACCTGTTTTCGTGCTGCACGGCGGGCCGGGAGCATCATCCTCGCCGTACATGCGGCGCTTTTGTGATCCCGCCAAATTTCTCATCGTTCTCCACGATCAGCGGGGCGCTGGTAAATCGAGACCTTATGCCGAGCTCCGCGAGAATACCACCCAAGATCTCGTCGAGGACATCGAAACGCTGCGCAAACACCTGAATCTCGGGAAAATCATCCTGTTCGGGGGGTCTTGGGGAACGACTCTCGGTTTGGCTTACGCCGAAACATATCCGGAGAATGTCAGCGGCATGGTGCTGCGGGGCGTTTTCACGGCGACAAAGGAGGAGATCGATCACTTGTACCATGGGGGGGCGAGCTTGTGCTTCCCCGACGTATACGACAAGCTGCTCGCAGCTCTGCCCGAGCCGAATCGGCGACCGCTTCCCGATTACCTATTCGAGCTGCTAAAGAGCGAAGACGAAGCCGAGCAAGAAAAATACAGTCTGGCCTGGGCGAAATACGAAGTCAAAATGAGCGCTCTGCATATTTCGGATGAAAGAGTCGAGAGCATCTTCAGGGAGAGCACCCCATATTCATTCGCCCTTTTCGAGAACTATTACATGGCCAAAGCCTGTTTTCTGGAGGAAGGCCAGCTTCTCCGCGAGACCGATAAGATCAAACACATTCCGACCGTCATTGTAAACGGTCGCTACGACTTTGTTTGCCCACTCGTGTCAGCGTACCGCCTCCATAAAATGCTCCCCCGATCCAAGCTCGTCATCGCAGAGGCGGCGGGACATTGGATGGGAGAAAAGCCGATCGAACAAGCCCTGTTGAATGCATTCAAGGAGTTCGAATGATGCCTTTTTACTCAAAGTGCCGCAAATGGAGCCATGGAGCCCGATGGTCCCTGCTGATGATCTTGTCCCTTCTCACCATCACGGCGTGTTTATCCGACTCCTGCACTCGGAAAACACGTTACCGCGCCGAGATATTATGGGACACGTGGGGCGTGCCGCATATCTTCGCAGAAAATCCGAAGGGTCTCTTTTACGCTTTCGGTTGGGCGCAGATGGAAAGCCACGGCGATCTCATCCTCCGGCTCTATGGGCTTGCGCGCGGACGCAGCGCAGAGTATTGGAGTGATGCGTATTTGGACAGCGATAGGTACATCTGGACCATGGGAATTCCCGAACGCGCGCGAGAGTGGTACCAAGCCCAGAGCGCGGATTTCCAGGAATATCTGGATGCATTCACCGAAGGGATGAATGACTATGCCGAGGCCTATAGGGACAATATTTCCGACGATGCCGAAATCGTGCTGCCCGTTGGCGCCGAAGATGTGATGGCTCATCTGCAACGAACGGTCCATCTCAGCTTCGTAGGCGATCAAATCATGCGAAATATCCGGCAATGGAGTTCGCTGGGATCGAACGCATGGGCGATTGGGCCGTCGCGTTCAGCTAGTGGAACTGCTCTTCTGCTCTCGAACGTGCATTTGCCCTGGTCGGATCTATATACGTTTTACGAAGCGCAGTTGACGTCCCCGGAACTCAACGTGTACGGCGTTGCGCTGGTTGGCCTACCGCTGCCCGTTATCGCTTTCAATGATCATTTGGGGTGGACGCACACCGTGAACACATTGGATGGAATGGATATATACGAACTATCCCTGTCCGGTGAGGGATATCGATTCGACGGTAAGGTACTCGACTTCGATAAAAAAACAGTGGTGCTAAGAGCTAAGCAAGAAGCCGGCGGATATAAAAAGGAGAATTTGACTGTCCATCGCTCTGTCCACGGTCCCGTTCTGTCGAGGAAAGGCAACAAAGCTCTTTCCGTGCGACTGGTTGGTTTCGACAAACCATTCTTGATCGAACAGTACTGGGACATGCTCCGCTCAACCAACCTGACAGAGTTCGAGTCAGCGCTCAAACGAATGCAACTACCGTTCTTCAACGTAATCTACGCGGATCGCGATGGGCACATCATGTATCTGTTTGGTGGGCTCGTTCCAAAACGGTCGGGGGAAGACTGGACTTACTGGCAGGGAATCGTCCCCGGCATGGACTCGACTACTTTGTGGACAGAAACACATCCATATGTTGATCTCCCGCGCGTGGTCGATCCGGCAAGCGGTTGGGTGCAGAACACCAATGATCCTCCTTGGACAGCTACTTTTCCAACTGTGCTCGATCCTGACAATTTCCCCTCATATATGTCACCTCGCCGAATGTCTCTCCGCTCGCAGCACTCCATTCGAATGCTCATGGCAGATGAGAGTATCTC
Source organism: Candidatus Latescibacterota bacterium (assembly GCA_011772205.1). Taxonomy (GTDB): domain Bacteria; phylum Krumholzibacteriota; class Krumholzibacteriia; order WVZY01; family WVZY01; genus WVZY01. Next base: position 116,448 of record WVZY01000067.1, on the reverse strand, counting down.
CTTTGAGGAGTTGATCGAGTATAAACATTCAACGCATATGGAGCTGGCCGATCGTCTCCTCGACGACCTGATTCTTGCCGCACGCAAACACGGGAACGAGCTTGCGAAAAAAGCCGCCGATGTTCTGGAAGCCTGGGACCGCAAAGCAGACGTGGACAGTCGCGGTGCTCTTTTATTCGCCGCGTGGGCACCAAGAGTCGGTTCCCATCCATTTGCGAACTCGTGGAGCGCAAGCGCGCCTCTCGAAACACCGAACGGGCTTGCCGATCCCACTGAGGCCGTGTCCGCACTGGAAAGCACCGCGGAGGACGTAATAAGCGATTTCGAGGAACTCGATGTGCCTTGGGGAGAGATTCACCGGCTCAGGCGCGCCGGCAAAGACTATCCGGCACACGGCGGGCCGGATTGGATGGGAACCTTCCAGGTCTCATTTTTTACCCGGGACACGGACGGGCGATTCCGCACAACCTTCGGAGATTCGTACACAGCGCTCGTTGAGTTCTCCGATCCCATTCGAGCAAGAGTGTTACTAAGCTATGGAAACGCGTCACAACCAGGTTCCGTTCACAACGGTGATCAACTGGAACTTTTCTCCCGAAAAGAGCTCCGCCCGGTATGGAGAACGAGAGAAGCCATAGAGTCTCATTTGGAGAAGAGAAAAGTATTCTGATAAACAACCTCGCTCCCTCAACAAAGGTGCATTAGCTAGATCAATGAATGAACAAGTGGATATTTCTTATGTAGCCAATCCGAGATCCAGAAGGAGGTACGATGCAAAGACGCTCACGAAGTCCTATTCCCCATCAGTCGCAAGCTCGGTAAGAGCGTTCCATAGAAGTATCCCCCGTTACAAGCCAACACCGCTCACAATGCTGCCTCACCTGGCATATGGACTACAGGTGAATAACATCTGGGTAAAAGACGAATCCTATCGCTTCTGCCTCAATGCATTCAAAATACTCGGGGCATCTTATGCAATGGCACACCTATTGGCCGAAAAGCTTGGTTTGAGACCGGAGTCTCTCGCGTTCGATCAACTTTTATCCGAACCTTGTCGAAAAAAATTACAGGATATAACGGTCGCTACTGCTACGGACGGCAATCACGGCCGCGCCGTTGCTTGGATGGCCAAGCAAATCGGATGTAAGTCCGTCGTATATATGCCCCAGGGGACTTCGCGCTCGAGGTACGATGCCGTCAAATCCCACGGGGCAAAGACCATCGTAATTGACGGCAGCTACGACGAAGCTGTGCGATTGGCCAGGTCAAAAGCCGAGGAGCATGGATGGTTGCTCATTCAGGACTCTGCATGGGAGGGATACGAGGAGATTCCAACCCTGATCATGCAGGGATATCTCACCATTCTAAACGAGACATTGGACCAGCTCGAAGGTGAGACTCCTACACATGTGTTCGTCCAATGCGGAGTAGGATCCTTGGCGGCGTCCCTTCAAGCGTATCTCTACGAGTTGTTCGGCCGGAACAGGCCTCTACTTGCAGTGGTCGAACCATCACAGGCCGCATGTTTTCATGAGTCGATGCGAAATTACGATGGGAAGCCAAAAAAAGCCACGGGCGATTTAAGTACAGCCATGGCCGGCCTCGCCTGCGGGGAGCCCAGCCTCCTCGCCTGGAATATCCTTCGAGATTACGCTGACGTATTCGTATCCTGCCCGGACTACCTTGCGATAAACGGAATGCGAATCCTCGGTAAGCCCGTCCGCGGGGACGAGCGGATCATCTCTGGAGAGTCGGGAGCCGTTACGCTCGGAATGCTCGCGCACGTTCGAACGCACCTCGAAAACGCCGAGATCACGAATATCCTGGAACTGAGCCGGCATTCGCGGATCTTGTTGATTTCAACAGAGGGAGATACCAATCCAGAGGCATACAGGAAGATCGTTTGGGAAGAAGATTTTTGAAGTATTACTCTATATGACCTCGCCGCCAAGGGGAGAGCTTTTGCGAGCCGGAAGCTGCTTTAATACAGCTGCTTCTCATCCAGACAAATCCTCGCATCCACCACTTTGCAGTCCTTTCGGTCCGGATTGAGAATAAATGGATTGATGTCCAGTTCCTTGATGCAGCGGACCTCGCGTACGAGCTGGGCAAGCCGCTGGATCGATTCCACAAGGAATTCGATATCCACCCGCTTCTCGCCGCGGACGCCTTCGAGGAGCGGATACGACTTGATTTCCTTAACCATTTCTTTAGCATCCACGTCGGTCACGGGCATTACGCGGAATGTGATGTCCTTTAGAATTTCGACGTACTTTCCACCCATCCCGAACATCACCAGCGGGCCGAACTTTTCGTCCACCGACATTCCAAGAATGACCTCCTTGCCGCTCGGGACCATCTCCTGCACGAAGAATCCGGACACCCTGTCGAGAACTCCGGCTGCTTCGCACCCATCCTCCATTTGCCGCCGCGCATTGCGGAGCTCTTGTGCGGTTTTGATGCCGATGACGACACCGCCGATGTCGGATTTATGTATGATATTTTCGCCATGGACCTTCAGGACGAGCGGAAAACCAACGTGCTCCGCCGCCTCGATGATATCCCCTCGTTTCGGAACGAGGACATGCTTGCAAACCGGAAACCCATATGCCTCCAGAATAGCATAGACCTCCGTCGGTGGAAGGAAGCCGCCGCCTTCGCTCCGCTTTTTGCAAATGATCGGTTCCGCAGCATTCGGCTTCACTGAGAATGTTTCAATCTTACCTTCCGGTCGGTTGCGCCACTGGCAATAATGATACATGTCCGCCGCTACTCGCACGGGGGATTCCGGAAACTGATAAAACGGTGGTGCATCTTTGATCAGACGGGGGAGCTCGTTGTAAAACCGTTCTTCCGCCATGAGAACGGACAACACGGGTTTATCGTAGCGCCGACTCACCTCTGTGATACGGCTTACCACGTCTTTGGGTTCGATCATCAAAGGGGGAACAAAACCCGTGATCACCATGTCCACTCCACTGTCGCCAAGGACGTGGTCGAGCGTTTTCCCGTATTCTTCAGGCCCGGCGGAAGCAATCATATCCACAGGATTGCTCACGCTCGCTTCCGTTGGTAGAAATTTCTTCAATCTCGCTTTGGTTTTATCGCTCAGCTGCGCCATTTTAAGGCCTAAGGTTTCTACAGCATCTGCCGTCATGATGCCCGGCCCGCCCGCATTGGTTACGATGCAAATGCGATCTCCTTTCGGGAGAGGAGACTTGGTCAACGCGAAAACGAGATCCATCATCTCATCGATCGTGGAGACACGGATCACGCCACATTGATGAAGCAATGCATCAACAGCGATCTCGAGGCCGGCTAGGGCGCCGGTATGCGATGAGGCGGCCCTCGCACCGGCCGCTGTAGTACCCGACTTGACGACGACGATCGGCTTCTTTTTGGAAATACGCTTGGACAGCTCGGTGAATCTCACGGGATCCCCGAAAGACTCCAGATAGAGTGCGATCACTTGGGTTTGCTCGTCGCTACCCCAGTATTCGAGGAGATCGTTACCCGAGACATCCGCCTTGTTGCCGACGCTTACGAAATAGGAAAGACCGAGGTTCAGCTTGTGCAGCCCTTGAAGGATCGCTACACCGAGCGCTCCGCTCTGGGACATAAAAGCGAGTTTGCCGCTCTCGGGTGTAATGGGAGCAAACGTTGCGTTCAAGCTGACATCTTGCGCTGCATTTATGATCCCCATGCAGTTCGGACCGACGATTCGAAAGCCGTATTTCTTCTTGAGCTCCAGAAGGGCCTCCTCCCGTTTGGCACCCTCACCGCCGATTTCTTTGAAGCCAGCGCTAATTACTACGAGTCCCTTGACGCCTTTCTTCCCACAGTCCTCCGCCACAGTCAGCACGCTCTCTTTTGGAACGATGACGATGGCGAGATCCACTGGGTCGGGGATGCTCTGGACCGTAGGATATGCCTTGATGCTGTTGATGAACTCGTACTTCGGATTTACTGGAAAGAGCTTTCCGTTGTATTCGTACTGGATGATGCTTTTCATCAGCTCGTGGCCAATGCTGCCCTTCCTCGGCGTTGCGCCCACAACGGCAACGGATTTCGGTTTTAAAATGGCATCGAGCGTTCTCATGTTAGAATCTGCAACCCTTTCGAATAGAGATGCACGGTTTCTCAGAAATCGCAGGCTTCCTGTGAAAGGGGAGGTCTACTTTTTCCTCACCAGCCAGCTCCGTATTTTCACACCTGGCTGATCCAATATATCATACATCACGGGGATAACGTAGAGAGTAAACACAGCGGATACGAGAACCCCACCCATCGTCACGATTGCCATGACTGCCCTGAATTCGCTTCCCGCGCCACCAAGCGCTTGAGGCAGCATGCCGATGGCGATCGCCAGATTGGCGATGATGATCGGGCGCAACCTCACAGGGCATGCTTCTAGAAGCGCTTCCCTCCGGCTCAGCCCCCTACCGCGCAGGATCGATGTGTAATCGAGGAGCAGAATCGCGTTGTTCACAACGATCCCAACGAGCATCACGAGAGCCATGAGCGAAAAGATATTGATCGTCTTGCCGGTAATAAAAAGCGCCAGCGCCATTCCCACGAGTCCGAGGGGGAGCGTCATCATTACGGTGAAGGGATGAATAAAAGATTCCAGGATGCCGGCGAGGGCCATGTAAGTGAGAATGATCGCCAGAACCAGGGCGGTGAAAATGGAAGCGAAAGATTCCTGCTGGTATTCGTACACGCCCCCGTAATCGATACGATACCCGGGAGGTAGTTCCACGTCTTCGAGCTTTTCCTGTATCTGTCCCACCAGCTCGCTGAGCGTTCCGCTGGCCACATCTGCGTCGATCCGAACAAGTTTCTGCCTCTCCAATCGTAATATCTCCCGCTGCGATGTGGCAGGGACGACACTACCGAGCTGGCTGATTGGTACATCGTAATCCCCCGTCCGCACTTCCGTTGAATAAAACGAGGAGCGATTGCGGCGTTCCGCTTCTCTGTAGCGCACACGGATGTCATACTCTTCGTCGTGTTCCCGGTACAGAGAGGCAACTTCACCTTCGTACCCCGTCCGGAGTGCCATTGCGAGAGCAGCAGAACTTATTCCAAAACGATCCAGTTCCTTCCGATCCGGGAAGAAAATAAGCTCCGGTTTTTCCGCCTCGATACTCGACTTGAGCCCGGCGAGTCCCCGGACCGTTGCAACCGAGTCGTACACTTCCTCGGAGAGCCTTTTCAGCACATCGAGGTCGGAACCGGTCAGCTCGAGCGAGATGTCTCCTTCATCCCCGCCTCCTCCGCCGCTACCAACTGTGACACGAACCTTTGCATCGGGAATCGATGCGAGTTTCGATCTGAGGTAGTTTGCATATTCGAGGATTCCTCTGTCCCGTTTGGACTTTTCAACGATTTCCAAAATCACCGTCCCATCCTCCACTCCCTTATTGGGACCACCAATTGAAACGAGGATCGAGACAGTTTCAGGATCCTTGCTAAGGATCTCCTCGACTTCGCCGAGAACCTGGTCGGTTTCCTCCAGGCTGCTTCCGGCGGGCATTTCGATCGCGATGGTGAGATAGCCTTCATCCATGGTAGGCATGAATTCCCCACCAACCTTGCCCATCATAAAAAGGGAAAAGAAGAACAGAAGGGTCGCTGCGGCAAGAACCCTCACCCTGCGGTTGAGAGCTCTTTCGAGACTTCCCTGGTAGAGAACGGCAACCGCGCTGTAGAACCGATTCCAACTCGTTTCGAAGCGCTTTTTGAGCCCGGGACGTCTGGCGCCGCCCGTTGTGCTCGAAGCTCCAGAAGGGCCATCTGATGCCATGTCACCCATCTTTCGACTCGCGAGAAATATGCTCGCAAGGAGGGGAGTGAGTGTGAACGAGACGAGCAGGGAGAACAGCGTGGCGAACACAACTGTCAGGCCGAATTGATAGAAAAACCGCCCTACAATTCCGGACATAAACGCGATAGGCGTGAAGACAACAGTATTGGTGAGAGTGCTGGCTACAACGGCAAGGGAGATCTCTGTTGTCCCCTCGATGGAGGCTTCCGGAGCAGGCTTTCCCGTTTGGAGGTGACGAATGATGTTCTCGAGTACGACGATCGAATTGGTGACGAGGATCCCAACGGTAATCCCCAAAGCCATGAGCGTCAGGATGTTGAGAGTGAAACCTGCGAAGTCGATCAAGAGAAACGTGGCGATAACGGAAGTTGGCATTGCAACGGCAGCGACCAGCGTCACGCGGAATGTGTGCAGGAAAAGATAAAGGAGGATGGTTGTAAGAAAAATGCCGATGAAGATATTTTGAGTAACGTCTTTGACAGCATCCTTGATGAACTCGGATGAGTCCGATGCGATATCGATCCGGTAATCCTCCGGGAGAATATTTTTGAGGTCTTCGATGGCCGCATAGATACCATCCGAGACTTCGACTGTATTGGCACCCGAACGCTTTTGTATCTGGACGGCAACGGTCGGTGTGCGGTTGAATCGGGCAAGATCACGTTGATCTCTGAAGCCGTCTATGATCTCCGCGACGCTTTCGAGGGGGATCGAGCCGTTTTCGAGAGGAATGCGCACCCTGCGCAGCTGTTCGAGGTTTTCGAACTCGCCGAGGAGCCTGAGTGTGTACTCCTTGCGTTCCTCCGTGATTCGACCCGTGGGAATGTTTACGTTTTCAGCCGCGATTGACGCGACTATCTCGTGAAGCGAGAGACCGTACGCTTTGAGGAGTTTTTTATCAACGGCAACCTGGATCTCCCGCTGGCGGCCTCCGATGATATCGATCGATGCAACTCCCCCAACACGAGAAAGGTAGTCTTTGATCACGTCCTTGGTGGTCTGATACACCTCATCCAACGGCCGCGGGCTCGAAATAGCGAGCTCGATGATTGGGAATGCATTGATATCGAACTTGACGACGGCGGAAGGTTCGGCGTCTTCGGGCAAATCCATTTGGATCGCGTCCACCTTATCCTTCACCTCGATGGCTTTTATATCTGCGTCCACACCGAGTTCGAATTCGATGATCACGAAGGAAAGGTTTTCACGGGAAATGGACTCGAGGGATTTGGTGTCGCTGATCGTGCTAACCTCGTCCTCGAGCCTCTTCGTAATCTGGGTTTCCACTTCACCAGGACCGGCACCCGGATAAATAGTCGTTATCGTCACAAAGGGGAACTCAATTTCCGGCAGCAGATCGATCACCAGGCGCTGCCAGGAGAAGATGCCCAACACGACGAACGCAAGAACGATCATCGTCGTGAGTACCGGTTTCCTCACTGCCAACCTTGCGAGAAACATCCTCTAGTTCGCCCCCTCCATTCGACGTATCTTGACCGGGACATCGTTGGCAAGACGATACTGACCCCGGAACACCAGCGTATCTCCATCCACAGCACCCGTTTCCACTTCCACATAATCCCTATTGTCCACACCCAAGCTCACCTGAATCAGATGTGCCCGGTTCGATCTCACCAGATAGATGAAATCTCCTTCCTCGCGGCGCACCAGTGCATCAACAGGAACTTTGATCACATCATTCCTCTCCTCGACGAGAACAGAGAGTGCCGCAACCACGCCGGGCTTCAGCAAGCCCTCGGGATTATCCGCGGTGACCTCGACAAGAAACAGCATCGTCTCTGGATCTGCTGACATGGCAACCTTGCTCACTGTCCCTTCGATCATGTCCGGGCTTTCCCTTGCCGGCTCGATTTCGTTCGAGGCAGCCGATGGCGTCGTCCTGATGAATGCGCGCTGGCCGACTCCGAGCTGGGCCACTTCTTCCTGCCCGACATAACAGCGGATTCTCACCCGGTCCATCGCTGCTACGGTAGCCAGGGGAACACCCGGAATGGCTGTTGAGCCCTCTGTGGCATTTACCATTGTGACGATGCCGCTGATCGGGCTGATCAGGTCGACCATGGACGCGGCCTGGTCGTACTGAGCCTTCGCATTCTTGTAGGCAAGCCGTGCTTGCTCGAGCATCTGCCCCGAAACTGCACCCTCATTGTATAGGTTTTCCATCCTCCCGAGGTCGCTCCTGGCATTATCCAGAGCCTGCTTGGCCATTGCGTACTGGTGATAAGCGTTCCCGCGGCGGTCGCGAGCAAGACGGATCACAACTTCACCTTTTTTCACGCGGTCGCCTTCCTTCTTGAGGATCCCTGTCACATCGATGGCGAGCGAACTCCTGATATCCACCTGTTCTATTCCCTGGACGTTGCCCAAAACGTTGATGTAGCGCGCAACCGTCCCTCTCTGAATGACTTGAACATCCACGGGAAATCCTTCAGCCGCTTGTATTTCATCAATGCTTTTCGCAGGCTCACGCCCCCTGAGTGTGGCGAATCGCATGGCGATAAGAATAACAACCACAGCTGCAACTCCTATCAGCACCCATCTCGCAATCCTGTTCGCCGTCATGTCCATAGCTCCTGATCGCTAATGACCCATTGCATTTTCAAGTCTCTCTTTCGTTATGACGTATCTGAATATGGCTTCTAAATAATTCAATCTAGAACTGGTAAGGGCGAGCTCGGCATCTTCGAGCTCGAGCGACGTGGAAAGCCCATTCCTGAACCGGACCATGGCAAGGCGGTAGGCCTCTTCTGCCATTGCTACCGTCGCTTCCTGGCTTCTCAGATTCTCCTCTTCGGCCCTCAGCACATCGAACAATTGCTGGATCTGAAGCGCCACGACCTTCTCCGCTTTTTGCAGCGCATATTTCGCGGCGTTCAGATCCGCTCGCGCCTGGGCAACCTTGCCCCTGTTTGCCAGACCATCGAAAAGCGGGAAGGACAGAGATACCCCGAGTCCGAGGCTTCTTGCGAAACGGTCTCTTTCGGGGAAAAACTTTTTCGACTGCTGTCCCTGAAGGGTGTAGTTTCCGAAAAGCGACAGGTAAGGAAAGTTGTTTCGCTTCATGACCTGATGGATCTTATCCGCCATCGAAACCTGTAAGCGCAGCGATGAAATGTCCGGTCTTTTTTCATAGGCTTCTTTGATCGCTTCCTCCACCGAGTGCGCAGCCAGCTCGTAGCGAAGCTCATCGGTGAGAGCGAGCGGAACGCTCCGATCGATACCAATTAGCCGTTTGAGATCCAGCCGTGCCAGACGAATCGCATTCTCCGCTTGGATCACGTCCGGCTCGCGGTTCTTGACCTCTACCTCTGCCCGTATCGAATCGAATCTCGAAGCGAGCTGCTGGCGAAGCTTTTTCCGGGTCTCGGCGAAATGCTTGCGCGCCTGCTCGAGCGACTGGCGGCTGATCCTCAGCACGTCTTCGGCCAGAACAGCACTGTAGTAAGCCTCTTGCACGGCGAGCACCGTTTGCTGTTTTGTCGCTTCTACACCCGCTTCGGAGCTTTTTACGAAGAATTCTGCCGCTTTGATTGCTCCGCCCACCCTGCCAAATGCGTACAGCACCTGGTTGAGAGAAATATTCAGAAGAAAATCGTTCTCCTCTCCGATCTCGATTTGGATCGTTTCATCCGTATCGGGATCCGAGAAGAAGAGGACGGGCCTCAGGAGGTTGCGTGTATAAGCTGCATAAAAATCGAAGTGAGGGAGCGCCGCGGCGTATGCTTCTCTCTTCCGACCGCGTGCTTTATCCAGGCTCGAAAGCGCTATTTGGATGTCTTCGTTTTTCTCCAGGGCCAGTTCGACGGCTTCATCGAGGCTCAAGAAAAGTGTATCACCAGTAGAAGGCTCCGGCTGTGGTTGCTCCGACACGCCCCATGCAGGAACAAACGGCGCACACACGGCTAAGACGCCGACAATGATGGTTACAAAACGAACGACTCTCCGGTTCACGTCCCCATCAGCTCCTCTCGGGATTCCCTGGTTCTCATGAGAACGGAACCGAAAAAAATTCGCTTCATAATGTTCCTCTTATCGCTAAGATTTTCGCCCGGCGTCCTATTCAGGAAATCCAACGTAAACGCGAAAATCATCCCTTTCAGAGCCGTCGTGAGGTCCTGGGCCGGAACCGGAGCGAATATTCCTTCCTCGATACCCTTTTCGAAAATTCTCTCGACCATTTGCAGCTGTTGGGATCTGTATCTCTTCAATCGAGTGCTCAGCGTGCCAAAGATACGGATATCCGTCTCGGAAGTTTCACTCATGTAGATCTTGAAAAAATCCTGATGCTTCTCCAAGAAGCTAAAATGGGCATCGACCAGCAGGCTGATCTTCTCGAAGGGATCGTCCGTCTCTTCGATCTTTGCTTCGATGAAGGATTTCAAATCCTTGATTTTGGATTCGATGATGCCAAGATACAGATCCTTTTTGCTTTTCCACACGTTGTAGATATATCCTACGCTGAACTCCGCCGCGTCGGCGATGTCGCTCATCCTTGCTCGGTTGTAGCCTTTTTCGGCGAACACCGCTTCGGCGGCGCGCAAGATTTCCTCGCAATGCCGCTGCCTCTCACGTTCTTTTCTCGAAATTTTTCTCACGGCCACACATGGAAAAAGATAGGATGAATCTTGATTCAAAATATGAATATATATTTAATTTACTGAATCATGTTTCTAATGTCAATCAAATTTTGGAATTAGCTGAGAGAAATGAAGCTTCGGCGAGTAGGTGCTCTTACCTGTTGGGATTCGAAACGATAGGCCGAGCCCTGCTCGGCGAGGGGCCAAGTGGGAGGTTATCCCTTCCAAATGGATTCCAGAAGCCGTTTCACCTTTTCTTCCAGCTCATCCCTGGTCATCCTGAATCTATCCATCGTTCTTCCTATCGGGTCTTCAACATACCAGTCGAGCTTCTGAGCGTGACAAGAAGACGGGCATAACTGTTCCGCAGACCAGCCCGCCATACTGACAACGATGTCCATTTCCTCAAGGGAAACCTCTTCCAGACTCTTGGAGTGTTGTCCCGATATATCTATTCCTTTTTCCTTCATTGCTGCGATCGTTTTTTCACTGACCAAACCTGTGGGATTCGTCCCGGCGCTGTAGGCTTCCACAAGATCACCTCCAATGGACCTCGCAAATCCTTCAGCCATTTGGGACCGGCACATATTCCCTATGCAGACAAAGAGGATTTTTTTCTTCGGGTGCTTTTTTCTTGTCATCCGCTATTGCCCCATGGTCGCGCTCAAGTCAGCTCCCCTGCAAATCATTTTCCGCGGAATATAAGCCAATATTCCCCTTTCCTCAAGAGTCTAGTTGGAGGGCGGATTTCAATAACATGGAGGGGCTCATACATCCGGCTGCTCTCTCTTGCTCAAATAATATATGTCATCGTGGAGCGTATATCCGCAGCTCCGGAACAGATTCAAGGACTCCTTATTCCAGTTTTCGACGAGCACCGCCACGATCTCAACGCCTGCCTCGCGAAGGTAATCCTCCGCTTGGCGGATGAGGCGTCTCGCCCAACCTTTCCCTTGGTAGGCGGGATCGACGGCAAGCCGGTTGATCCACCCCTTTCGCCCGTCATGCGTGACCAGAATCACACCCACGAGCTTTTCCTCTTCGTAGATCCCCCAAAAAGCCTCTATGCCCCGCTCGATCACATCTCTCAGCCGCTTGCGATCATCCCTCCCCTTCGGTTTGTAGGGGAGTCCGCTCTTCTCCCAGAGCGCCAGGATCGCATCCACATCGGAGCTCTCCAGCCGGGTGATTCTCGGTTCTTCGGTCATGGCATTGTTATCCGCCGTGCATACCTTCTCCCTGGGATTTCACACCCCTGTACAGAAATGCTATACCACCCGTTAGGCGCCTTGCGGAGAAGCGTTCGAAACCGGCGCTTTTCATGAGGCCCGCAACGGCATCCTCGGCAAGAAAATCGTTGATTGAATTACAGAGATAACGATAAGCAGCTCTCGACCCGGAAATCAAACCGCCCGCCACAGGCAGCAGCCGCTCGAGGTACAAGCGGTAACCCCGGCCAAAAATCCCGGTGGGAGGTGGAGCAAATTCCAAAATCATCAACCTTCCCCCGGGAACGAGCACGCGCGCCATCTCGGAGATCCCCTTCGGGTAGTCGGGAAGGTTCCGCAGTCCGAAACCGATGCTGACCACATCGAATGTATTCTCCGGGAAAGGCAGATCGAGCACGTCTCCTTCGAGAAGTTTCACCGTATTGGTGAGCTTTGCTTTGTTAAGCTTCCGCGTGCCGATGCGGAGCATTTCGACCGAGCGATCTATGCCGATGACCTCTCCCGGGCGGCTTCTCCTGGCAAAATCGATCGCGATGTCCCCGGTGCCGGTGCAGGTGTCGAGGACTTTTCCCCCGCACTCCAACGCTGACTCTTCAACGAGCAGCCGCCGCCACCGCCTGTCGACATTCAGGCTGAGAAAGTGGTTGAGGAAATCGTACCTGGGGGCGATTTCAGAAAACATCTCGGGAGTATCGGACTTCCGCATCTATTCGATCACCTTTTCTTGCGCTCCATCCGGATTAATCGTGACAGATATCGCCGCGGGGGTGAGCAAACGACTGTGAGGCGCGCTCCGGGCTCCCTGTGATCGCCTGGAACAAGGAGATTATAACCAAGAACAACGCAGAACACAATGAATAGCCCATCAGGGACCAATGTCGGGGATGAGCTTGTGGATCTTGCCGTCGAATGCACAGATATAGATTTCCCCATCCCCATCCACGCCGAAAGACGATATGTTGAAATCGGCATCGATCAGCTCTGTGTTAGTTGCCGGATTTACTCCATCAAACCTGAGCGCCCAGATTTTTCCAGTTATAAAGTCACCGTAAATATACGCTCCCACTAGCTCCGGAATTGCTGTGCCCCTATAAACATACCCGCCGGTGATGGATCTACCCACAGAATGGGGATATTCCCAGACCGGAAGGATGAGATCCGTTTGATCGCAACCCGAAGAAGGTTCAAAACACGAAGAGCCTTCCATGACATCCCACCCGTAATTTCCCCCACTCTCAACGATATCGACTTCCTCGATCGCATTCTGACCGACATCCCCCGCCCAGAGCCAGCCTGTAACGGGATCAAAGCTGAAACGCCACGGATTTCGTAATCCGTAAGCATAGATTTCCTCTCGAAAGCCCTGTGTGTTACCTGCATAAGGATTGTCGGGGGGAATCGTAAAAGGATTCCCGGTATCCACATCGATTCGCAGAATGGATCCAAGTAGAGATGTTTGGTCCTGCCCATTTTCGAGCGGATCCCCAGCCCCCCCTCCGTCTCCGACAGCAATGTACAGATCACCGTCCGGTCCAAAGGCGATTTGCCCGCCGTTGTGGTTGCTGAAGGGCTGATAAATCGAGAGCAGAACCTTTTCACTGCTAGGATCGGCCGCATCCGGGTCTCCGCCGCTTACTTGGAAACGGGATAGCCTGGTAGAATCCGTCGCCGAATAGTACGCGTAAAAATGCCCGTTGCTCGTGTAGCTCGGATGGAAGGCGAGCCCCAGGAGCCCTTGTTCGTTTCCAGCGTCGTTGACTCGGCCCCTGATGTCGAGAAACACCTTGCTCGAATTGACCGAAGGCGAATTTTCGAAAACAATGATGCGCCCCGCCTGCTCGACCACGAAAAGCCGGTTCGACCCGTCCTTGGGATCCTGCAGATCCACAGGGCGTTCAAAGGAAAGATCGTGAAAGGCCGTATCCACACCGAAACCGACATTCGATTTGTCAACGGGATTCTGGGTCTTGTCATCGCTGCAAGCGGCGAGTGCCAGGACAAAGAATAAAGACGATATATAGCGTGCGATCATACTTTGCGCCTTACTGGTATACACTGTTGCGTGATGCAGGTAACGAACCCCCGCGTGGAAGCATGCAAGAAGGCTCAGTGGGGGGTGACGAACCGTCACGCGGAGCGACCAAGGAGTGCTGTGTGATGGGGGTGACGAACCATTGCGTGGAGCGAGCGGGACGGCTCCGTGGGGGTGACGAACCGTTACGCGGAGCGAGCGAGGATCCTCCGCCGAAGGCGGATAGCCGAGCGAAGCGGGCGCGTGGTGATGAACGCGCACGGAGCCGACCAACAAGGTTCGCTGTCCTAGTCGAGCGCCTGGTCATTCAGCGTCCAATCATATTTCAAATATCTAATATCGTAGGATCCTTCGGCCAGATACGTCTGGTCCTCTTCCGGCAGGTGACGTTTGACAAAGTCAATCACTGCTTCTTCTTTGCGGTTATTCGAACCGGATTGGGATCCGTATTTCCCGACAAAGTCATCCCCATACCAATCGAATATTTTAGAGAGATACACGACACCGTTTTCCTTATCGATTCGGAACTTCGAGGGATCCGCCACGAATGAGCGGCTCTGTTCGCTCAGCTGCTCATTTATATGGGCGGAATCATACGGCTCGTTCCGCAGGATTGGACATGATATCGCGGCGCAGACCAGCGCCATATGAATCCTCGGTTCGCCGAACCGTTTGCGGATGATCTCGTGCTCGATCTCATCGAGAACCATTGGCTTTCCCATCACTATGAATTCGACATCGTCCCAGGCACCGGGAATCTGGCGAATGCTCTTCTTCGGAAAGACCATCGATGTAAAGAACGACGATTCGATCGGGTAGCGATCGACGATCAGCTTCAACGTCAGCGCGTTGTAGGTGTTCATCCAGAATGCGAGTTTTTCCTCATCGCTCCAGGTCTCATAGGTCTCCAAGCTGAGGGAAGCTATCGCCGCTGCGTATGCGTCGAGATTCTCTCGGTTGGCTTTCAGCCCTTCATAACCGACTCTCCCGCGCTCATCAACGAACCGCTGGAGCACATCCGCGTAGAGCCCATGCGAAAAATCATCCTTTACATACGCTATTTCCCCGTCATTTCCAGCGAGCGTCAGTTCGGCACTTTTCGCTGAACAGCATGCATGGGTGGATCCTCCGGAATTGCTGGGAGCGTTGACCGTACCCCCGAAAATAACCCCCGGCACAAAAGCGCTCGCAACGAGAATCAGGAAGACGTCTAACAATCTATGTTTCCAAGATATTGTCCTCATTGGCTGACCTCCTTACCTGATTCGTCGGGCCCAGCCCCGGCACCTTACATAACGGGGGTAACACTTTAAGATCGTGCCAATGATCTTCAGCCCGGCGAGCACGGTTCCTTTGACGGTTCCGGAGATCTTGGATTTTCCAATGCGCCGACGATAACGGACGGGAACTTCGACGATCCGCAGCCCTTCGATGATCGCCTTCACCTGCATTTCCGCGTTCCACCCGTAGGTGGGATCCGACATGCGCAATGTGTCGAAGCCCCTCCTTTTCGCGGCCCTGAAAGGCCCCATATCGGTGAATCGAGTCCCATAGAGCAATCGGATGAGCGAGCAGGCTAACGCATTGCCAAATAGCTGGTTCCACTGGAGCGCCCCCCTTTCGGGCCTCCCCAGAACTCTCGAACCAATCACGAAATCAGCTTCACCGCTGCGGATCGGCTCCAAGAGGGCTGCTAGATCCTCCGGGTAGTCCGAATGGTCCCCGTCGAGGAACACCACCACGTCCACATCCTCATCCAGATGGGAGAGGCCTTTGAGACAGGCTGCGCCGTACCCCCTGCGCTCCTCGTGCAACACGGTGGCCCCGTGCTTTTTGGCCACTTCTGCTGTGCGGTCCGTGGATCCATTGTCCACGACCAAAACCTCGGCGGCTTCTCCCTTGGGTATCTCATCGAGCACCAGCCCGATCGAAGATTCCTCGTTAAAAGCAGGTATGATGATGGTCGTTTTCATCGATCCCTTTTTCCCCACGCCCTCATTTGGCGGCTCCGTGGCGGTTCGCGGGGACTTGTGCTCCCGGGACCCGGCGCGAAAAGATCCCAAGAGGAAGAGCCCATACAGCGGTGCATATTCCAACGCCATCATAGGGATTCCCACCCCCCATTCCCCGCTTTCGGCCAACCGGGCCCATGCCCAATAAGACCCGATAACGAGACCGGTGAAAAGCAGCCAGGCGCGGTTTGGATAAAAACATAGAAAAGGCAGTATCCAGCAAACATACCAGGGGTACACGGTGGGAGTGAGCAGCAGGGAACACCCGACAACGAGATACGCAAACCGGAGAAACTCTTTCTGCCGGAAGCCCTGGGAGAATGCAAACACGATCAGCAGCCCGATCAATGCCCTCCTGATCCATTGTGGATCCCCACCGAGAGCGTGAAGCATGCCGTAGGGGACCGAGTTGAACTCCCACTGGCTCGCATAGATGTGCAGGCTCGAAAACAGCTTGGCAGAAGCCCCAACACATGGTAGGTACCCGAGAACCACCACCAGGATGAACACGCCTACATAGGCTGCAAGTCTCTTCCTCACGAGGAAAAACGGCATTAGCATCGCTGTGGCATATTTCGAGAGAAAAGAGAGCGCTAGAGAGACTGCCCCGCCCAGCCTTTTCGAGCGCTCGATATACAGAATCCCCAGCATCATAAAAAAGATGGCGATACTATCGAGATGGCCCGAATGGGCAAACTCGAACGCTGCCAGTGGACTCCAGCCATAAATCGCGCAAAGACCGGCATTCCCTCCTCGTGCCGTCAGGAGCAGGAGTATCACCACAAGAACCGCTAAATCGAAGGCTATGAAAATGATCTTTTGAGTCATGAGATCCGGTCTGGCGGCGGCACCAAGAGCGAAAACGCCTTGAGCAAGCGGTGGGTAAATTGTCTCGAGATGCTTGTGGTTGATCCCATCGTAGTTTTCATCTCGCATGTACTCGAGTTCGGGGGAATCCGGGGCGTGAGCAAACGGGTTGAATCCCTCGAGAATGATCCTTCCCTCCCAGAGATAACGGTACGCATCGCTGGAGAGCGACGGCGGAGAGGCCGCCATCGCCATTCTCGTAATGACCGCGATGATAAAAATCCACGCAACAAGCCGCCGGCTCGCCCGGCCCGCCTGCCATATCAGATAGACCGCCCCGGCATACGCACAAAACGAGAAGCCGAAAAGCACAAAAAAAAGTGGGAGGTTCGTCCTCAGATCCCCAACGAGGGATACACAAAAACAAAGGGCAGCGATGATCACACCCGCTGCCCAAATGCCCCATCGAGTTGCGCTGGACATATTACCTCTTCGAATGCAGTAGTGAGATACCGAAAATATAGATAAAGCCTGTAACAAACAAAAAGACGTATGGGATCGCGCCCCAGTTATTCGTCGCCATGAGAACGAGCACGGAGGTGACCATGTACACCGAGAACAGGCACTCGACCATGAGGGAGCGTTTGTTCGTCCGGCGATAGATCTTTTCCTTCCAGGAATCTTTGATCGATACGATTCGGTACTTCGCCGTTCTGATGAAAGGCGTCTCTTTCGAGAGCAAAGCTTCCGATACGGCCCATGCATTATTGATGCACATGCCGATTCCCAAAGCGAAGATAAAGGGTATCTCTTTCAACCGCCATTTCCAGTCCGGGTAGAGTTCCCTCTGTGACGTTAGATAGAAGAGAAAAATCGAACACGTCGTGAAGAAGAAAATTGCGAACTCCCAGGAAAACGTTCCACGGAACACTGTGTGGCCTCTGAAAATCACAGCCATCGGCATCAGTACAGACATCAGGACGATAAGCAGATAGCAGAGGTTCGCACTCAAATGAAAAGTTGCTTCGAGCTTCACGCGAAACGGTATATCGGCTCTCCACAGCTTCGGGAGGAGCTTCTTCCCCACTTGGATGGATCCTTTCGTCCACCTGTGTTGCTGGGTTTTGAATCCATATATGTTGACTGGAAGTTCGCTCGGGCAAACGAGGTCCGGAACAAATATGAATCTCCACCCCTTCATCTGCGCGCGATAAGAGAGGTCCAGGTCTTCGGTGAGGGTGTCTCCCTGCCAGCTGCCTGAATCGAGGATCGCTTCCTTTCTAAACACGCCGGCCGTCCCATTGAAATTGAAAAACCTTCCCGAGAAATGCCGGGCGCTATGTTCGAGGATAAAATGAGCATCGAGGAGAATCGATTGCAGACGGGTGAGCAAAGAATAGCTGCGATTGATCCACCCCCAACGGGCCTGAACCATCCCTACCCTTTCATCGCGGAAATAAGGAACAACCCGCTTGAGAAATTCAGGTGGAGGAAGGAAATCCGCATCGAAAATCGCTACGAACTCGTCCGCCGTGTGTTCGAGCCCTTCTTTCAATGCACCGGCTTTGTAGCCTTCCCGCTTTTCGCGGTGCAGATACTGCACGTGATAACCAGCTCCCCGGAGCTGCTCCACCGTATCTCCGGCGACTTGCTGGGTCTGGTCGGTGGAATCATCGAGAACCTGGATGGTCAATAAATGCTTCGGATAGTCGAGCCTTGCCGTGGCTTCGATCACCCGCTTTGCTACATAGTACTCGTTGTAAAACGGGAGCTGAACGGTGACACGTGGAAGCTCTTCCATAGGAAGAGGCGGCGGGGACGACCTCCGGGCGCGCTTGAAGTGTCTGAAATAGAGATAAAGAATGAAGTACCTGTGGATTCCATAGATGGAGAGCAACAGCAACGTTGAGATATACGCATATAAAGTGATCTGCGCCAGCGAATCCATCTCAAGTCCTTCAGGATTAATCAAACAGGCAAGCGTTGCTCCAGGCTACGGTTCCCAGTATGCAGATCTCGAAATTTCTTTCAATACCATTTCTTGTCCGGAAGAGTCGACATATTTCACTAGAGGATGAGGGAAGTTTTTATCAAACCATAGAGTTACCTGCTCGGTGCTGTTCGTCACATCGATCCGCCAACTCAGGACCTGCTCTTTGGAAGTCTCGACTTCCTCCTCGCCGACAACCACCAGCTCCGATTCGTGCCAGATTGGGTCACGGAAATAATTGGACATCTGGGAGTTGAGCAACCGGAACGTGCGCCGGTATCCCTTGCGGAAAGGAATGTCCCTCAGGGAAATGAACAGCTGCTCGCGCAGCATATCTCCCTGATTGAAGTCAATCGATACCTCACCGTTGCCCTGCCCATCGAAATACGAATGATACACAAAGGAGGCCGGCCGCACCCAATTTTTGAATTCAACGAATGTGTTACCGCACCACTCCTGGGATCCGACCGTCATTTTGACCGGTATGAATGCGTCGTTCTTTTCTACGAATAGGCTGACCAGAAAATGGTACGGGTAGTTGAACGTCTGGATTCGCGTAAACATATTGAGCTTGATTACGGGAAGAAGATCTTTTCCATGATAGGGTGGATCGGCTTTGGTGTATTGCTCTTTCGAGAAGTCTTCCTTCACCGTTACCAGCACCATTTCGTGATCCCACAGTCTGTTATATATCCGGGCCTTTGCATCGTACACGGCAACCTCGGCCAAGCCGTCGTCCCATAGCGGATTCGTACTAAATCCGCCGGACCAGGAAAGAGAGGGGAGAAGCAGGATCCAAGTGAACGCTCCAATGATCGCTTTTAAGTGTGAATTCGATAGCATCTTATCCTTCATTTCGTATCCCACCTTTTTTATTGTTAATAGCACTCGTTGCTCATCCGGATTGCACCGGTCCAAAAGAGTATCCTCACACGAGCGCACCCCCACATGAGGAACCGCACCCTGCTGTGCAGCCAAAGCAGTGTTTCCCAGTAACGATCCTCCTGCGGGCGAGAGTGGCGGGATCGAAATCCCTAATATGCGTTGGCGCACCGTGATCGACGGACATCTTGAGCGCTAGGTTGAAATCACATTCATACAGATCGCCGTCCCAATCGACGCTGATCTGGTGACGGCACATCAATCCCTCCACCGTTCGAGGATTGAAATTATTTATGAGCAGGTCCCAGTATTCCTTTTCTTTTTTCTGTCTGCGGAGATCGCCGATGAACCGACCGATGGGCATATTCGTGATGGTCAGGAGCTTAGTAAAATGAATGCCGAAGCGCTGACTCAGTTCCTTGCGGTAATCCGCTTCGAGATCGGCCTGGTTGGGCGGCAAGTGGGGCCCGACCGGGTTGTACACGAGGTTCAATGGAAGCTCAGGTTCAATGCCGTATCCAAGGCCGTTCAGAATCTTGATCGCTCCGATGCTCTTCTCGTATACGCCGACACCCCGCTGCTTCCGAACATTCTCTTCCAGGTAGCATGGTAAGGAAGCAACGAGTTGTACTTTATTCTTTTTATAAAACTCGGGGATACGCGTCTTACCTGGCTCGAGCAACACGGTGAGGTTTGTCCGGACTTGAACATTGAGGCCCTCGTCCCTCAACGCGCTCACAAAGCGCTCGAAATGGGGATTCAACTCTGGAGCTCCGCCTGTAATGTCGATGAGCTCGCATCGAACGGCTCTTGCCGCTTTCAGGATGTGCTCCATCGTTTCCCAGCTCATCACTTCTTTTCGATTCGGTGAAGCAGCGACGTGGCAATGGAAGCATTGCTGGTTGCACACGAGGCCAACGTTCACTTGGATCATCGAGAGGCCGACGCTTTCGAGATCGTGCCCGGTGGCTTCCCGAATCTGCATATCAAACGCATTCATGTCCTATCCTCTCGTTGGCGAGTTCGAGCTTCCGAATCCCGACGTCATATCGCAATCATCTGTATGCTTGGTCGGCTATTCGCTGAAGATCTTACTCCAATATCAGCTCTGAGTAAATCGGGACAATATATACAGGCGGAATCCTGAAGGAAAATGGAAATTACTGTAGTCCCCGTTACAATCTGGAGGGCGGAGACGAATATTGCGGAACCCACGCCGCACCATTTTTTAGGAGGATAACAATGTGTGACGCTTCTTCTCGTATCTGCGAGAAAATGAGCGGAGCATCGCCTCCATGCTTTAACGAGAACGCTCGTGAACGAACAGAAGACGAGTGCTACGGCGAGCGGCTATCTTTCTCCGGGTTGTGAGGAGGATAATAGCGGGAGAGCCGCTCAGGAGGTACCCCGAGATAGTAAAGGGCCGCAATAAAGATGTTTCTCAACGTGCAACGGAAGAATCCTTCCGTCTCCCAGCGCCTCGGGGAAGAGCCGACTTTGAAAGGCAGGATGCATATCTCGTCGCCACGCCTCCTGATACGACGCATCATCTCGGCATCTTCCATCAGCGGTATGTCGGCGTATCCGCCAATCGTTTCGAAGTATTCCCGGCGAAGGAAAATCGCCTGGTCCCCGTAAGGGACCCGGGTCAAACGCGATCGAATCGAAGCGAGGACGCCCACGATCCGGAAGAAAATCCTCCCCGAGCTGTAACCCAATTCGAAGGCGCCCCCAACGTACCTCTCGTTGCCCATTTTGGAGCAAATTGCTCCCAGGGCGTTGCGGGGAAGAAACGTGTCGGCGTGAAGGAAAAGTATGAATTCCCCGCTTGCACGGGCGGCGCCTTCGTTCATCTGGCGAGCTCGCCCTTTGGGGCCGATGAAGGCAATAACGTGGGGATCCTCTAGCGCTCGGATCGTTTCCCCCTCGGCATCCCCATCCACAATGACAATCTCGCTCTCCTCCGCCCGGCGGATATGGCGAAGATGAGACACAAATTCATTGATGCCGTCCGCCTCATGAAGCGCGGGAATCACAATCGATATCCTGGGCGGCATCGCTACCCTGCTCCACCTACTTCCCAGAGGCCATGGTCATACCGAACGTTTTGAAGAGGAACGCGTATATGTCCGAGGCTTCCTCTATCCTCTTCGAAGTGGGCTTTCCGCCGCCGTGACCGGCTTTTGTCTCCACGCGAAGAAGGATCGGATTTTCACCGGCATCACTCTCTTGAAGCGCCGCTACAAATTTCTTGGCATGCATCGGTACGACCCGGTCATCCGTGTCCGCGGATGTCACAAGTGTAGGCGGACACACGATACCTTTCTTGATGTTGTGCAATGGCGAGTATGCATAGAGAAACTTGAAGTGCTCGGGATTCTCCTCGGCGTTCCCAAGCTCGGGGACCCAGTACCGCCCGACGGTAAATTTGTGGTATCGAAGCATATCGGTAACGGGCACATCGCTGACAACGGCGCCGAACAACTCCGGGCGCTGGACCATGCAGGCAGCCACAAGGAGCCCGCCATTGCTGGCTCCATTGATTGCGAGCTTCGAGGAATTCGAATAATCGTTGTCTATGAGCCACTCCGCGGCAGCGATAAAATCATCGAAAACATTCTGTCTTTTCTCCATCATACCGGCCTGGTGCCATTCCTCACCATATTCGGAGCCGCCCCGGAGGTTTGCAATTGCATAGACGCCGCCATTTTCCATCCAGATCAACCTGGTAATAGAGAAGTACGGCATGAGGCTGACGTTGAATCCCCCATACCCGTAGAGAATTGTGGGATTGTCTCCATTCAACTTGAGATTCTTTTTGTGCGTGATGAACATCGGCACACGAGTGCCGTCTTTCGAGCTGTAGAAAACTTGCTTTGTTTCATATTGAGTGGGATCGAACGCCACTTCTGGTTTTCTGAATACCGTTACCTTGTCCTTTTTGAAATCATAACGGAAGGCTGTCGAAGGATAGACGAAAGATGTGAAACTGAAAAACATCTCGGTGTCCTCGCGCCTGCCGGATATTCCATAGATGGCACCAATCGTTGGAAGTTCGATTTCGCGGATGAACTTGCCCTTCCGATCGAAGATTTTGAGCACGTGGTGGGCGTCTCGACTATAAGCGATAACCAGTTGATCGTTGACCATGGTAACAAAGTCAATCACGTCATCCACTTGAGGGATGATCTCTTTCCAATTCTCCCTGCCGGCATTTTCCACATCGACGGCAATGACCCTCCCGCGCGGAGCATCCAGGTTAGTCTCGAAATAAAACACCGACCCGACATTGTCGATCGGATCGAATTCGGCCTCTCCAACCTCCATGAGCCGGATGAATTCGCCGTCGCTCGCGACGGGGCGATAATAGATTCCATTCCGATCATCCGTTCCGTGCCAAACGTGCAAGAGGAGGTATTTGCCGTCGTCGGTGATATCGGGGTAGAAGCCCAGCTCTTTCTGTTCTTCGGGACCGTAAACGAGTTTGTCTTCCAACTGAGGTGTGCCGAGCTTGTGCCAGTAAACCCGGTTGTATTTGGTGTGATCTTCGTCTGGAAGGGTGCTCGGATCGGGAAAGCGATTATAATAAAAGCCCGAGTTGTCGTGTTTCCACGCGATGCTGGTGAACTTGGTCCATTTCAGCAGGTCGCCGTAGTCTTCGCCGGAATCCACTTTGCGGATACGGACATCCTGCCAATCGCTCCCTTTGCTCGAGAGCCCGTAGGCAAGAAGCGCAGCGTCTTCGCTGAGCGACCTGCTTCTGAGAGCAATTGTTCCATCCTCGCTCAGCGTGTTGGGATCGATCACGACTTTCGGTTCACTATCCAACGATTCCTGCATATAGTAAACGTATTGGTTTTGCAGGCCGTCGTTTTTCGAGAAAAAGTAGCGGTCACCTTTTTTATAAGGCAGGGTATACTTGGGATAATTCCAGATATCCTCGATCCTTTTCTTTATCTTTTCCCGGCTGGGTGTGTCGATATATTTGTAGAACAACTCGTTTTGGGCCTCCACCCATTTGATCGTCTCTTCTGCATCGGGATCTTCCAACCATCGATACGGATCGGCGACCTTGGTGCCGTGGAAGTCATCTACAACATCGACTTTATGCGCTTTGGGATACTTGTACTTTTTCGCTGCGGCGGTGGGCACCAAAGTCGCCGCAACGATTCCAGCAACAGTAACAATAACTACCAAAAGGAATAAGGACTTCAATAAGCGAGGGGTGGAAACAGGTGAGCCTTTCCGGTTGAGCAAGGCACGCATCTTGTGACCTCCTCTGGAAATTTTTGCCAAGCGGGAAGGATTTTCACTATTATACACCATTCCCTGTGAAAAGCACCCCAAAAGCGTGCTCGCTCGGGTGGTCCATGCGCCTCCTGTTCGCGTCAGATTTAGCGCCCTCCGCTTGACACTCATCGGGGTTTCCGGTATCTTTTAAGCACATAAAACATCCGCCAAGCAGCGGGTGTGATAGTATTTAAAGGGGTGCTTGCTTGCTCCGGCGGGCTGAGATCAAACCCTCTGAACCTGATCCGGGTAATGCCGGCGAAGGGAAACTAAACCACTCTTTACCGCAAACGCCGCCTCGGGCTGAGGGTCGGCGTTTTTTTACAATTTCGTTACGTGTTGAGACCAAAGGAGCCATAATGCTCACGCGAGAGGTCCTTTTCGAACCGTCCAAACCGATTTGGGAGCAAATATTGAATCAACCGTTCGTAATCGAACTGGGTGCGGGGACTCTGCCAAAAGAGAAGTTCATCTACTTCATTCAGCAGGATTATGCGTACCTCATCGATTTTGCGAGGGCGCTCTGCCTGGCGGGGGCGAAAACCTTTGATGTAGAAACACTCAAAATGTTCGTCCAGCATGCTGTGGGGGGAATCGAGGCTGAGCGGGCATTTCACAAGAGCGCGGCGGAAAAGCTGGGAGTGCCCATCGATGAGCTGGAACAAGCGGACCGGGCTCCAGTAACGCTCGCCTACACACGACATCTCCTGAATGTTGGAAGAGAAGGAACGCTTGGGGAGATCGTCTCTGCTCTGCTACCCTGCTACTGGATTTACGGGGAAGTCGGCCGGCGTCTGGCCGAGAATCCACCGCAAGATGAGCTGTATCGGGGTTGGATCGAGGCGTACGCATCAGAGGATTACTGGCGCCTCGTAGAAGAGCAGCTGTCGCTCGTCGACCGGCTTGGACCTGCGGTTTCAAAAGAGGAACTGGATCGCATGATCGAACACTTTCGAATCAGCTCCAAATACGAATTTTATTTCTGGGATCAGGCCTACAACCAGTCCAACTGGATCGTTTGAAGCAGCACCTGCGTAACATCGTATTCACCGGCTCTCACGTATCTTTTGTGTAATGGGAAAATACTCCGAACATCATTCTCGCTCGCCCGTCGCTGTTATCGGCGGCGGGATCATCGGCCTCGCCACTGCATGGCAACTGGCTAAAAGGGGAGCGGATGTTTCCCTTTTCGAACGTCATACGACCGGACGGGGAGCGAGTTGGGTTGCCGCCGGTATGCTTGCACCTCTGTCGGAAGTTGGATTCGAAGATGAAGATTTTCTGCGAATTGGCCGAGAGAGTCTGAGCCTCTACCCACGCTTTTTGGATGAACTGAAAAAGGACTCGGATTCGGAAGTGGTACTCGACACCCGCGGAACACTGATGATCGGTCTCGACAGGGACGACGCAGAAAGGCTGCGGCGGCTCCACGTGTTTAGAGAACAGCTCGGGCTTCCGGTGAAATGGCTCTCGGGAACGGAAGCGAGGGAGATCGAGCCTCTCATCTCTCCGAGAACGAGTTCGGCAATATGGATACCGGATGACCACCAGGTGAACAACCAGGCGCTCGTCGATGCCTTGAAGATCGCATTTGAGAAATGCGGGGGAACCCTATACGAAAACCGCCCTGTTTCGGCGATCCAAACGGACAATGGCCGCGCGACGGGAGTTTTAAACGACGATGGGGATGTTAAAGCGACGAGCGTGATCGTCGCGGCGGGATGCTGGTCTAGAAAGTTAAATGGAATTCCCAAAGAACTCCTCCCGCCGGTCCGCCCTGTAAAGGGGCAAATCATCACGCTTCGCTCGGATGGAACCTATGAGCTTTCGCACGTCGTGCGGGCGCCCGACGCCTACCTCCTTCCAAAGGGAGATGGGCGGGTTCTACTTGGTGCTTCGGAAGAGGAAATGGGATTCGATACAACCATTACCGCTGGCCCGATCTACAAGCTGCTCGAAAGAGGATGGGAAGCAGTACCGTCGATATACGATCTGGAAGTCGAGAAGATCGAGGCGGGTCTCCGCCCGGGTAGCCGTGATCATGATCCGATTGTGGGAGAAACATCCATCGAAGGCCTGTACTATGCTACGGGACATTACCGTCATGGGATCTTGCTGGCTCCAATCACCGCATACGAAATGAGCGGGCTGATACTGGATGGCAGATCTTCGGAGCTGTTTGCTCCTTTCAAGCCGGGACGGTTCGTGCCTCCCGGGAAGCAATCGGCTGTTTCGTAAATAATCAGGAGAATATTTAGAAATCAAGAGGTCAAGGTTGAACTCAACGGGTTTTGTTCCCAACCGACACCGGAGAGACAGCATGCGGCTTACAGTTAACGGTAAAGCAACAGACATCGAGAGTGGAGTTACGCTCCAGAAACTCCTCGAACAGTATGATATTTCGAACGTCCAGAAGGGCATCGCTGTTGCCGTGAACAGCACGGTAGTTCCCAGAGAATCCTGGGGCGAGACAGCGCTTCGCGACGGAGACAGCATCGAGATTATCCACGCGGTCCAAGGTGGATAACGCAGCCAGTTGGATTGAAACGAGGTTTGCAAATGGACGATCTGAAGATTGCTGATAGAACGTTCAAATCGAGGCTCATTCTAGGTTCCGCCCGCTTCCCGAACCCACAAATTATGATCGATTGTCTGGATGCAAGCGGCGCAGAAATCGTCACCGTAGCCATCCGCAGGATCAACCTCGAGGACACTGAAGATGAGAACATCCTGAACCTCATCGACCGGAAGAAATTTATGGTCCTGCCAAACACGGCGGGTTGTTACACCGCCAAAGAAGCTGTCCTTACCGCTCATCTCGCCAGAGAGGCGCTTGGCACCAATTGGATCAAATTGGAAGTGATCGGTGACGATGAGACGTTGTTCCCGGATGTGCCGGAGCTTCTCAAAGCCTCAGAGGAACTCATTCACCAAGGTTTTGTCGTTCTCCCATATTGCAACGATGATCCGATCACTTGCAAAAAACTGGCGGACATGGGGTGCGCAGCGGTCATGCCACTCGGTGCGCCGATCGGTTCGGGGATGGGAATTCGGAATCCTTACAACTTGATGATCATCCGCGACATCGTCGACGTGCCTCTCATCGTCGATGCCGGAGTCGGAACCGCCTCGGATGTCGCTGTGGCCATGGAGCTAGGCGCCGACGGGGTTCTTCTAAACACCGCCGTCGCACAAGCCAAGCACCCCATCGAGATGGCCCGTGCGATGCGGTTGGCCCTCGAGGCCGGGCGTCTTGCCTACCGCGCCGGCCGCATCCCGCGCAAGCTCTACGCGACCGCTTCGAGCCCATTTGAGGGAATCATCGGCTCGGGCGCAGACGAAAAATGATCGATTTCAAACTTTATCTCATTACCAATCGGACGCTTTGTCGTCCCGCGACACTAGAAAAAGCCGTTGAAGAGGCATGCTCCTCCGGGGTCCGGGTCGTTCAGCTCCGCGAAAAAGATCTTCCAGGCAGGCAGCTCTACGAAGAGGCCCTGGCACTGCGCAAGGCCACGCACCGTGCCGGTTCTAAGCTACTCGTCAATGACAGGATCGATATTGCCCTCGCCGTGGGCGCAGATGGTATTCACTGTCCAGAGAATGGGATTCCAATCGGCACTGCTCGCCATCTTCAACCCGATGCTCTGATCGGCGTAAGTGTCCACTCTCTGGAGCGCGCTGTTGATGCCCAGATTCGTGGTGCAGACTTCATACTGTTCGGCCCAATCTTTTCGACTGCTTCAAAAGCGAAGTACGGCGACCCGCAGGGACTCGAAGCACTCTCAACCGTTTCGAGAAACGCCGGCATCCCCATTTTCGCCATCGGCGGCATCACTCCGGAGAACGCCTGTTTCTGCATCGAGCATGGCGCGGCCGGCGTAGGAGTCGTATCCGCCATCATGTCGGCCCAAAACATTCCCAAAGCAGTAAAAGCATTCGAAAACGCTCTCGAAGGCCTGTAACATAACTATGAGTGCCAAACCTACGACGAAACAGCTCGGAAGACTCCATGTCATTACGGACGAATCCATACAGCGCCGTTTCAGCCACGCAAAACTGGCCGGTCTCGCCGTTTCGGGCGGCGCCGACGCTGTTCAGTTCCGGGATAAAAGGATGGGCACCCGCAAGCTGGTCGAAGCTGCCGCTGTATTGAAGAGAATCTGTGCGAATTCAGGGATTCCCCTTATCATCAACGACCGTGTGGACATTGCCATGGCCGTGGATGCGGATGGCGTTCATCTTGGCAGCGACGACATTCCGATTGCAGTGGCAAGGAAACTCCTAGGTCCCAATAAAATCATCGGTGGATCTGCCGGAACTATGGAAGAAGCACTCCTGGCTGAGAGCGAGGGGGCGGATTACATTGGCTTCGGGCACATCTATCCAACATCCTCCAAGGAGAAGCCGACGCGGCCAAGAGGGCTTGAGCGGTTGAAGGAAGTTTGCTCCGCTGTTGAGATTCCCGTTATCGCAATTGGAGGGATCGCCCTTTCGAACATAGAGCCGGTGATACGAGCCGGCGCATTTGGGGTGGCTGTGATCAGCGCTGTGTGTTCACGAAAGAACCCAGAAGCGGCGACAACAGCTCTAAGAAGAGCAATCGATCGTGCAGCGGCTACAATGGATGAAGAAGAATCTTCAAAGAGGTGACCATCAATGAAACAAGCTTTGACGATCGCCGGCTCCGACTCAGGCGGCGGTGCGGGCATTCAAGCGGATTTGAAAACCTTTCACGCCCACGGTGTTTTTGGAACCTCTGTTATCACAGCTGTCACCGCTCAGAATACGGTTGCCGTATCACAGGCCTTCGACCTCCCAACCGACCTCATTAAAGCGCAGCTGGACGCGGTCCTGAGCGATTTCGACATCTCCGCAGCAAAAACAGGGATGCTGTCGTCGGCCGAAATCATCCGCGCCGTAGCGGATTCACTGAGGGATTGGAAATTCAAATCGCTCGTCATCGATCCCGTAATGATCTCGAAGAGCGGATACAAGCTGCTCAGGAACGATGCGATTGAATCACTACAAAAAGAGCTTATCCCGATGGCCCTCGTGGTTACTCCAAATATTCACGAAGCGGAAATTCTTACACGGATGGAGATCGATTCTCCGGAGCGGATGCATGATGCAGCACGTAAAATCCACGATCTTGGTTGCAAGAACGTGATCGTCAAAGGCGGTCACGCTGGATTCAATCGGGCAACAGACATCCTTTTCGACGGGGAGAACATCCATACCTTCGAGTCCTGGTTCGTAGAAACGAAAAGCGTCCATGGCACTGGATGCACCTTTTCAGCGGCGATCACCGCCAGGCTTGCGCTCGGGGAGTCGGTGCTCAAAGCTGTCCGGCACGCTAAAAAATATATTACCGAGACGATCGAGAACGCACCATCGATCGGAAGCGGACACGGGCCGACACATCACTTCTATTTCTTGACCCCAGATGATTTCATGAAGAAACACGGCTAGCCGCCTCCGGCGGCTGTTCCTCGCTCGCTCCGCGTAACGGTTCGTCACCCCCATCACGTAGCACTCCCAACTCGCCTCCACGAAAAGGTTCAGCACCTCCACGGAGCTTTCCTTCACGCTTCAGTGAAAAGGCTCGTCGCTTCCTTCACGCTGGATTGGCACGGCAAAGGGCTTGCAAAAGTATTGATAATGATATATCATTATCAATAGTAGATACAGGGAGTATCAGCGATGACACGCAGAACAGAGCAGCGGTCGGCCCTTCGGCAAGCGCTCCAGGAGGCCAATCGCCCGTTGAGCGCCAAGGAGCTACTGAGGGTGGCGAGAGGCGTAGTCGCAGGTCTTGGTATTGCAACAGTTTACCGCAACATCAAGATTCTCGCCGATGAGGGATGGCTGGTTCCTGTCATTATTCCCGGTGAACCGGTCCGCTACGAGGTCGCAGGAAAGGCCCACCATCACCATTTCCACTGCCGGCTGTGCGACCGGGTTTTCGACATACCGGGTTGCGCATTGGGAGCCGACAGGATCCCGGCCGGATTCGAACTGGACGAACACGAGGTCGTTCTGTACGGGAAGTGCGCCGACTGCACCTACAAGGACGCTACATGAACCATCGAAAGTCAATCCTCCGTCCCTTACTGCTTATGGGCTGCTTGCTCGTCCTTCACCCATTTGCAAAGGTGGCATCGGCACAGGCGGCCGGCTCGATTTCCGACAAGCCTGGAGCATCCGGAAAGCTGAACGTTTATGCCAGCATACTGCCGCTGGCTTTTTTCGTCGAACGGATTGGCCGTAATCATTTGGAAATACATGTGATGGTCGGGCCTGGTCAATCCCCGGCAACATATGAGCCCACATCCAAGCAGCTGGTGCAGCTGGCTCAATCGCACGTGTTTTTCTCCATCGGTGTTCCGTTCGAAAAACAGCTCCTGCCCCGCATTCGGAAGAGCTTCCAAACAGTGGACATCGTAAGCACACAAGCGGGCATCGAATTGATGCCGGTATCCACTAATGTTGCAGGCGTGCAAGAGATCAAAAACGTTGAACTCAGCGGCCCGCAACATCTGAATGCCGCGGCCCATACTCATTCGCACAGCGAAGGCGAGCTGGATCCTCACATTTGGCTGAATCCGCGCCTGGCGGCAACGATCGCCCGAAACATTCTCGAGGCACTTATTCGAATCGATCCCTCCCACAGCGCTGAATATACGAACAATCACCGGACGCTTATGACCGATTTGGAGGAACTCGACCGCAAGATCACTGAAATGCTGGCTCCACTAGAGGGCGAAGAATTCTATGTGTTCCATCCGGCTTATGGTTATTTCGCCGAGGCGTACGGCCTCGTTCAGGTGTCCATCGAAAGAGGGGGGACATCGCCGGGTCTGAAACATCTCGTGGATCTGATAGAAAAAGCAAAGGCAAGAAAAGTTCGCGCGATCTTCATTCAGCCGCAGTTTTCAAAAAAAAGCGCCGAGACTATTGCAGACGAGATCGGTGCGGATGTGGTGGTCATGGATCCTTTGTCCCGAGACTACTTAACGAATATGAAGGAAATGGCCGTCAAAATTCGCAAAGCCATTGCAAACTGACGAGACCGCAGGACGAATGCTCGAACAGCAGAACAAGCAGTTGAATGTAGCATCCGGCTATTTTTGAAAGGAAACGCGGAAATGTCCGTCGAATCGGTAATCAGCATCCGCGACGTATTCTTCTCGTTCGGAAGGCATATCGTACTCGAAAACGTAAGCCTCGACATCGAAGACGGCGAATTCGTCGCCGTTATCGGTCCGAACGGCGCGGGCAAGACAACCCTTCTCAAACTCATCCTGGGGCTTCTGGAGCCGCAGCGGGGATCGGTTCGGGTATTCGGCACAAAGCCGCTGGCAGCGAGACGCCGCATCGGCTATATGCCGCAATATCCAAGGCTCGACTACGACTTCCCCGTCACGGTTGGGGACGTCGTTCTGATGGGAAGGCTCGGACTCAGCTCGAAGTTGGGGCCGTATCCGTCATCGGACCGGCAAGCAGCGGACCGTGCGCTCGAGGAGGTTAGCTGCGCTGACCTGAGAGACCGGCCCTTCTCGGCTTTGTCCGGCGGGCAGCGCCAGCGCGTGCTGATCGCGCGTGCGCTGGCGGCGGAACCGGATGTTCTGCTCTTCGATGAGCCGACGCTGAGCCTCGACCCAGAGGTACAACACGATCTCTACGAACTCCTCCACATGCTCAACGAGCGGATGACGGTGATCATCGTGTCCCACGACGTCGGATTCGTTTCCAAATACGTTCAGAAAATTGTCTGTGTAAACCGTACTGTGGTGCTGCACTGCGCATCTGAAATCAACGGCAACATTGTGTCCATGCTCTACGGGGACATGGATGTTCGTCTGGTCGACCACGACAGCCGGGCTCATAACCACGATTGATGATCATGTCCGATTTTTTGGGAGCTATCGTTGAGCACTCCTTTTTGCGAAACGCGCTGATCGCAGGCGCACTGGCCAGCATTGCGTGCGGCGTTATAGGGACGTACGTCGTCACGCGCCGCATCACATTGATAGCGGGAAGCCTGGCCCATTCCGTTCTGGGTGGTATGGGTGCAGCATATTATGCTCGCGTTGCATACGGATGGGAATGGCTCCACCCCCTTTACGGTGCAATGGTAGCTGCAATTCTTGCTGCTTTCATTATTAGCGTGGCCCGGATATACGCCAAGGAACGCGAGGACACGGTCATTTCAGCGCTATGGGCAATTGGAATGGCGATCGGGATCATGTTCATCTTTCGTACGCCCGGCTATAAAACAGATCTGATGACCTATCTGTTCGGTAATATCGTTATGGTGGATGATCAGGCGGTTCAACTGCTGATTTGGCTGGATATTCTCATCGTCACGGGAGGGCTTCTTTTTTACAATCAGCTGCTCGCCGTTTGCTTCGATGAGGAGTTTGCAAAGTTGCGCGGCGTGAACATTACTTTTTTCTATACGTTCCTCTTGTGCCTCACCGCTTTGACGATCGTCACTTTGATTTATGTTGTCGGCATCGTGATGGTTATCGCGCTGATGACGTTGCCCGTTTCGGTTGCCGGAAGGTTCTCGACGAAGCTGTGGCAGATGATGGTGCTGGCGGCAATACTGAGCACCATACTGACCACGACGGGATTGGCGATTAGCTACGGGCCGGATTTACCGCCGGGGGCGACCACGATTCTGTTGGCGGGGACCGTATACGTGCTGGTCAATCTGGGCGCGGGTCCTCTGCGCCGGGCAATCGTGATTTTGATTAAGCGAAGACAAGCGGCCGGTTGAGCTTCTGGTTTTCTCAGCCTACCAGTACTTTTCTACGTGAATTTGACCGGGTGTTTTCTTTGTATGCTCGGTAAATCCTTCTTCACGCAGAAGCGCAATCATCTCGTCCACCATCTTCGGATTTCCGCAGAGGAAGATGTGGGTGTTCGACGGCTCCGGGCGAAAACCCCATGCGTCGGCCAGCGCTCCGCTTTTCCACAGATCTTGGACATACCCAACATGCCCTTCCCATTCAACGGGTTCCTCCTCCGGTTTGCTGACCACCGGGATGTAAGTGAAGTTGTCGCACAGCCGCTGGAGGGAAATGAGTTCCGATCGGTAGCCGAGATCACTTGAGTGCCGGGCGCCGTGTATAATAGCGTATCGGCGCGGCGAACCACACCGGAGGTACGTGCGGAGCATGCTCATATACGGCCCCAGTCCCGTTCCCGTTGCTACCATTACCAAGTGGACGTCTTCCGGCGCGCTCGACAGGCGGAACAGGCCGGAAAATTTCGGTCCCAGGTACAATCTGTCCCCCGGTTTGAGCGCGAAGATACGCGGCGTCATCGTACCGGATCGCACCAGCTGGATGTAGAACTCCAGATACTCTTTCGACACCGAAGATGACGTGATGGAATACGTTCCACGAAGGAACTGGTCCGGTGGAGGTGGGTCGTCCTCCAGATCGGATAGATCACACCGCGGCGCGGAACCATACAATCCCAGAACGGCAAACTGCCCCGGCTCGAAATCCGGAAGCTCCCACCCATCAGGAACCACGCGAAGTATGAGCAGCCCGGGAGCAATCTCGATACGCTGGCTGACTATTGCATTCAGTTCTCTTTTCGGCACCTGCCGTCCTCCGAATCCGCAAAACCCGTCTGAACTGCAATAAGCATAGCGCATAACGACATCTAATTTCCAATAGAAGTATAGCTCCCGAAATCTGTTGACAGCTCCTAAGGTCAAAAAGATACTGGGATTACAACCGACCTCGCTATCTTCTGCGGCTGTTTGCGCGCGATCGCTGGCCAGGAAGCGCCATGGTGACGAGATTAGTAACCTAATCGATCGTTTCACTTCGCCCGGGAGACTTAAAGGCGTACGATATAAGCCACTTCTTTCGAATGGAATAAACAATGGCTGCTGAAACGATTCCCCAGTTGTTTCTTCAATCCGTCAGGAAATTCCAGAAGGCAGACGCCTTCCGCGTCAAGCAACACGGTAGCTACACGAATATTTCCCATAAAGAAATTTTCGACAAAACATACCATGCTGCTCTGGGACTTTTGACTTTGAGACTTACCAAAGGCGACCGCGTTGCGCTGCTCTCCGAAAACCGCCCGGAATGGGTGATCGCCGACCTCGCGATACTTTCCGCCGGCTGCATCAATGTCCCGATCTACACGTCATTACCAGCGGCGCAAATTGCATACATTCTGCGCGACGCGGAAGCACGCGCGATTTTTGTATCCGACGCAAATCAGTTATCCAAGATCCTCGAGATCCGCTCGAATTTACCTGCCCTCCGGCGCATCATCACGTTCGACCCGCATTGCGCCGGCGATGAAGCCATCAGTCTCGACAAACTCATCGAAACGGGTGCATCGCTCCCCAACCCGAAAAGCTACGAAGAAATGATCTCGACCATCGGGAAGTATGACTGGGCAAGCATCATCTACACATCAGGCACGACCGGAGAACCAAAAGGCGCGATACTCACCCACTGGAACTTCGTTACCAATGCCATTACGTGCGTGTCGATTATCGACGTCAGCCGCGAAGATACGTTCCTCTCTTGGCTCCCACTGAGTCATGTATTCGAGAGAACGGGAGGTTACTACACCCCCCTCCATGTCGGCGCAACCATCGCCTACGCGGAAAGCATGGATACGATTCCACAAGACCTCATCGAAGTCAAACCAACAGTAATGATCAGCGTCCCGAGGTTCTACGAGAAGACATACGCAAGAATAATGGACATGGCCACCTCCGGGCCCCGATTGAAGAAGTATCTGTTTTTCTGGGCGCTCGACGCCGGAAGGGCATACGTAAAGCAGAAACTCGCAGGACGCGTATCTTTCGCAAACAAACTTAAGTATGCGATCGCTGACAAGCTTGTTTTATTCAAGATCAGAGAAAGAACGGGAGGTAGGCTTCGCTTTGCCGTAGCAGGGGGAGCACCGCTCCATCGTAAGATTGCTGAATTCTTTTACGCTGTAGGCCTGCCGATTCTGGAGGGCTATGGCCTCACCGAAACATCCCCTGCGGTCGCCATCAACACCTTCGAAGCATTCAAGTTCGGAACAGTGGGCAGGCCGATCCCCGGTGTGGAAGTACAAACGGCAGAAGACGGCGAGATCCTCGTTAAAGGCCCCAACGTGATGCTTGGGTATTTCAAGAAACCGGATATGACGAATGAGGTCATCGTGGACGAATGGTTTCATACCGGGGACATCGGTTTTATAGACAGAGAAGGCTTTCTCAGTATCACTGACAGGAAAAAAGACATCATCGTAACGGCTGGAGGTAAAAACGTTGCACCCCAGCCAATAGAATGCGCCATCAAAACCAGCAAATATATCGCTCAAGCGGTTCTCATCGGAGACAAGCGTAAATTCATCTCTGCACTCATTGTGCCAAATTTCGACAACATCAAAAAATACGCTCTATCCAAGCAGATTCCTTATACGGATATGGCAAGCTTATTGAAGAATCCGAAAGTTCACGAAAAGATACAAAGCGAGATCGATAGGAAAAGCGAAAACTTTGCGAGCTTCGAAAGGATAAAAAAATTCGTGCTTCTGGATCACGACTTTTCGATCGACAGCAACGAACTAACTCCGTCGCTCAAAGTGCGACGCAATATTGTTGAAAAAGAATTCAAGGAACACATCGACAAGCTCTACGAAGAGGACGAGGCATTCTAAGGATTCATTCTCCTACATACTGTTGAAAACGAGCGTATCTTGATGGTCCCTCAGCTCATGGTCCTCGCGCGCTGACTCAAATCACATATTCCTCTTTCTCGACGAAATCATCGGCAATTTCGACGCGAAGTCCGAGCGTATCGGGCGGCGTGAATCGCGTGAACCGACGAAGCGCAGTAAGCATCGTACGGAGTTCATCTCCATCCGCGGATGCCGCGAGAACCTCTTTCGCCCACAGGTTCACTCTCCCCAGCGCATCATAGATAAACAGACAGGTGAGCTTGGCCGGTATCGCGGCGGCTTCCTCGCCT
This sequence comes from Candidatus Latescibacterota bacterium, assembly GCA_011772205.1. GTDB lineage: Bacteria > Krumholzibacteriota > Krumholzibacteriia > WVZY01 > WVZY01 > WVZY01. The sequence goes on along the minus strand of WVZY01000067.1, from coordinate 80,773 downwards.
TTTTCCGAAGCGATCTTCAACGTGCGGAGAAGTGCTGACTCCATTCCGTAGATTTCAATCAGGATGTCGGCAATGTCGCCCAGGATACCTTGCTCTTCTGATATTTTGTCCATGTACTTCTGGAACGCGGTACCCGCAGCCAGAAGGGCTGCCTTCTTTGCTTTTACGACGAGCCGTGTTTCTTCCGCCAGGAAGCCCTCCTCCGCTTCCTCGAGCGCAGGAAATTCGAGAATGTCCGACTGGAGCTTCTTGGCGGCCGCCATCAAGGGAAGCTCGCCTTTCATCGCGCGTTTGATCAGCATCCCTGGAATCACCAGCCGGTTGATCTCGCTCGTCCCCTCATAAATCCTTGCGATCCGCGAATCCCGGTAATACCTCTCGACAGGGTACTCCTGCATATAGCCATAACCACCGAAGATTTGTACGGCCTCATCCACTACAAAATCGAGGATTTCGCTTCCCTTAACCTTCATGATCGAACACTCGATCGCGAACTCCTCGATTCCCTCCAGCGTCTTTTCAGCCGCATCGGGCGAGCTCTTGTCGACCATGGCGAGAATGCCGTCCAAAAGCCCGGCGGTTCTGTAGGACATGCTCTCGGTCACGTAAATCTTCGCGGCCATGTTGGCGATCTTGTTTTTGATCAGACCGAATGAGCAGAGCGGTCGCCCGAACTGGTGCCGCTCTTTGGAGTACCTGACTGCGTCCCTGAATGCGTGCTTCGCACCACCCACACAGCCGACCCCAAGTTTGAACCGCCCGATATTCAAAATATTGAAAGCAATTTTATGACCCTTTCCCGGTTCACCGAGAAGGTTCTCAGCGGGGATTTTTGCATCTTCGAGAATTACCGCTACGGTGGAAGATCCTTTGATGCCCATCTTCTTTTCTTCCGCCCCGGTCGAAACGCCTTCATAATCCAATTCAACAATAAAGCACGAAAAATCTTCGCCGTTTATCTTGGCGAACACAAAGCAGAGATCCGCAAAACCACCGTTTGTCACGAACATCTTCTCGCCGTTCAGCACATAGTATTTTCCATCCGGTGAGAGCTCGGCGCGAGCCTTGGCTGCGAGCGCATCGGAGCCGCTCCCTGCTTCTGTAAGCGCGTAGCAGCCGATGATCTCCCCCGTTGCGAGTCTGGGCAGATACTTTTGCTTCTGCTCATCGGTTCCAAAGTAGACGAGTGGGAGCGTACCGATCCCGGTGTGGGTTCCGTAAGTGGAGGCGAATGCGCCTCCTTTGGAGATGATCTCGGAAACGAGCATCGAAGTGGCCTTATCCAGCTCGAGACCGCCGAATTTTTCCGGGACGTCAATCATCAAGAGACCGAGTTCACCCGCTTTTTTCAGGAGACCCGCCATAATCCCTTCCGCCATGGCCTCGGTCTCTTCGATTTTCGCAAGCACCTCATTCTCCACAAAGTCTTCCGCCGTCTTAGCAAACATCCTCTGTTCTTCCGAGAAGCCTTCCGGCGAAAAAATGGCAGCCGGCTCGGTTTCCTCTATGAGAAAGCTGCCGCCTTTTATCTTGTTCTCAACGGCCATAACGAATCTCCTTTATTCTTCTTACGGTCCAGATAAGGTACGCAAAGGATACTCCGCACGCAGCATCAACGCGCAGGATGAACCGTCACTCTCGAATGATCACTCGAGGAGTTGAAAGATCCCGGCGGCCCCCATTCCACCGCCGATGCACATGGTGACAAGGCCAAACTCAACGCCTCGGCGTTTCATCTCGTAGAGGATCGTGCAGGTAAGCTTCGCCCCCGTGCAGCCCAGAGGATGACCGAGCGCGATCGCTCCGCCGTTCACGTTGAGTGTTTCCTCCGGGATACCGAGCTCTCTCGCGACGCACAACGCCTGGGAAGCAAACGCTTCGTTCAGCTCGATGAGTCCAATATCGGGCAGCGCGAGCTTTGCCTTTTTCAGCACTTTCGGAACGGCCGCTACCGGACCGATACCCATGATATCGGGATCGACACCCGCTGTGTCGTAAGCGACGAACCTCGCAAGCGGACGGACGCCGAGCTTCTTGGCCATCGTCTTGCTCACGAGAACCAGCGCGGCGGCGCCATCGCTCATCTGCGATGAGTTCCCGGCCGTTACCGTCCCGCCCACTTTGAATGCCGGCCTCAGTGACGCCAGGGCTTCGAGCGATGTATCCCTTCTTGGACCTTCGTCGACGTCGAACCGAACTTCGTTGTCCCGGATCTTGCCCGTGTCATCTACCGTGCGCGATCGAATATTGAGAGGCACTATCTCTTCCTCGAACTTTTTTTCATCCAGGGCTCGCACAGCCTTCTCGTGACTCGACAAGGCAAACCGATCTTGGTCCTCTCTGGACACACCAAACCGTTCGGCAACGCGCTCAGCGGTGAGGCCCATGCTAATATAGACTTCGGGGAATTCTGCAACGAGTGTCGGATTCGGAGAAACCTTGTGTCCTCCCATAGGAATCATCGTCATCGATTCGGTACCGCCTCCAATGACCACTCTAGCCGGCCCACGCTGAATTTGCGAAGCCGCGTACGCAATCGCTTCGAGGCCCGATGAGCAGAAGCGGTTGAGCGTGATGCCGGTGACGCTGTTGGGCAAACCGGCTCTCAGAAGCGAAATCCTCGCCACGTTCATCCCCTGCTCCGCTTCCGGCATGGCGCATCCGAGAACGACGTCGTCGATATCCGCAGGTTTGAGACCGTCGATCCGCTTGACCGCTTCCGTGATCGCCGCAGCGGCCATTTCGTCCGGGCGCGTGTTTTTCAGCGCGCCCCGGTACGCTCTTCCAACTGGCGTTCGAACGGCAGAAATGATATATGCGTCAGCCATTGTGTCTCCTTTTTCGGAACGACCGATCGGTTTGGACGCCCAACATTCGACGTTTACACTCGATGCGACGGAAATGGACAATGCGGGAATCGGTTCGGAGCAACCGAGGTTCCCGCATCGGGCGTTTCTAATGTATCAAGGCTAATTCCTTAGCGGCTTTCCCTTCTCCAACATGTATTTCATCCGCTCCTGGGTCTTGCGCTGTCCGCACAGTCTCAAGAAAACCTCCCTCTCCAGATCGAGAAGGTACTGTTCCGGGACTTTCGTTCCATAAGCAACGTCCCCACCGCAAAGGATTCGCGCCAGTTCGCCACCCAGGTACTCGTCGTATTCTGAAATGAATTTCCCCTCGCGAAGATTGAAGAGGTGTAGCTTGATCGCCGCCAGCCCGGTTTCGCCGGCAACTGGGATATCCATTGCAGGATCCGGCGGGCGGTAACCCCGCTCGGCAAGCCCGTGGGCCATCGCTTTCGCACTGTAGAGGAGGTGGTCGCCGTTCAGTGTCACGCCGTCAGAGCGTCTTAGGAACTTGAACGTGCGGGCCTCGTCCCCGCTCGTGGCCACTTTTCCCATTCCGATCGTTTCGAAAGCCCCTCTCACATACGGAAACACGTCGACGCCCTCGACATTGGGCATCCCTTCGAGATTGCGAAGCAGGAGCTCCTTGCACCCACTACCGGCGGGAATCAATCCCACACCCACCTCAACGAGGCCCATGTACGTTTCCGCGGCCGCGGACACATGTCCCGCTCCCAGACACACCTCACACCCACCGCCGAGCGTCATGCCGAAAGGAGCTGCCACCACAGGTCGCTTACAGTATTTGAGTGCCTGATTGGCTTTTTGAAACGCCCTTACCACCAGATCGATCTCCTCCCAGTTACCGTCTTGCGCCTCAAGAAGGATCAGCATCAAGTTCGCCCCAACCGAAAAATTACTTCCCTGATTGCCGATGACGAGAGCGGAGAAGTTTTTCTCCACCTCTTTAACGGCCGTGTTCATCATTTGGATCGTGTCGCCCCCGATTGCGTTCATTTTGGAATGAAATTCGAGACACAGTATCCCATCGCCAATGTCGATGAGGCTTGCGCCGGCATTCTTCTTGACGACTGCCCCGCGGAGCTTGAGCGTTTCGAGATCGACAACGGTCGGCTCTTCGGGAAGCTCTTCGTGCATGCCTTTCATGTTGAAGGCGTAACGCTTGTACTCATCATCCCGGCGATAGAAGCTTTTGCTTTCCGCGGATAAAAGCTTCCCAACAATCTCCGGAACGGCGCGCCCCTCCTGTTCCAGCTTCTCGGAGGCGCTTTCCACGCCAATTGCATCCCACAGTTCGAACGGTCCGAGCTCCCAGTTGAAGCCCCATTTCATCGCGTTGTCTATGTTGACCACGTCATCCGCAATCTCACCGAGACGATTTGCCGCATAGACCATCGACTCGGACAATATCCGCCATACATACTCGGCCGCCCGGTCTTTCCCCTTGAGTATTGATCGTATCCTCTCGCCAACGTCGTCGATGCTTCGCGTGAGCTCGAGCACGGGAAGATTGGGCTTCTTGCGATCGCGGTAGTCGAACGCATCGTAATCGAGCGTGAGAATTTCCGATTTTTCGTTCTTCTTGACTTTCTTGTAGAATCCCGCCTTCGACTTTTCGCCCAGAAGGTTCTCTTTCACCATCCGCTCGAGCAGTTCTGGCGGTTTGAAATAGTCGCGGCATTCGTCATCCACCGCCCTGTCGTACACGTTTTTGGCCACATGAACAAACGTATCCAATCCAACGATGTCCGCCGTCCTGAACGAAGCGCTCTTCGGGCGGCCGATGGCCGGACCCGTCAGCGCATCCACTTCCTCTATTGTATATCCTCCATCCAGCATCGCCCGTATGGCTGCCATCATCGAAAACACACCGATTCGGTTCGCGATGAAGTTGGGGGTATCTTTTGCGCGCACGATGCCTTTCCCCATGAGGTTTGCCCCGAATGCGGTCATGAATTCCAAAACATCTGGATCCGTGGACGCGTGAGGAATGATTTCGAGAAGTTTCATATAGCGAGGAGGATTGAAGAAATGAGTTCCGAGGAACCGCGGCCTGAGATCCTCGGGGAGTTCCGCAGCCATTTCATTGATGGAGAGCCCCGACGTGTTCGAAGTCAACATCGCATTTGGTTTGAGGTAGGGTGCGATACGTCCGAAGAGGGATTTCTTGATGTCCATGCGCTCGATGATCGCCTCGAGCACCCAGTCCACATCCTCCAGCAGATTAAGATGGTCTTCCAAGTTGCCGGGAGTGATGAGTCGCGCCTTTTGTCCCACAAAAAACGCGGCCGGCCTTGCCTTGAGCACCCTCTGAATGCCTTGCTTCGCAAACGCGCTTCGGTAATCGTCCGTTGTGGGATCCCCCTCGATGCCGCTACCATCCGGAGGAACAATGTCGAGAAGCACCGTGGGAATGCCTGCATTGGCGAGGTGCGCGGCAAGAGCGCTTCCCATGACGCCCGAGCCGATGACGGCTGCCCGGTCGATCGAAAGTTCCATCAGCCTTTCTCCCTTTTATCCTATTTGAAATTCTTGTCTTATCCCGCTCCCACCTATACTCCACAGCGCCCGGCGTGTCAACGGCAGTCCTTGCAATACCGCTTACGGAGGCACGGGATTTGCGTTAAACATGGTATCGGCCGGCTGCCGTGCGAATGAATGAAAAATTAACCGTTTACCGACCTGAAGCTTCTTTAGCAAAATCATGGCCTGATGAACAAGATCCTTCTCACGATACTCGCAGCTCTGCTGATCGGAGCATGCTCGAGCGCTCCAAAATACCGGACGATACCCGCCGATACCTCCCCCCGGCCGTCCGATAGGGATATGATCGTAGAGATTGCGAAGTCATATGTCGGCACCCCTTACAGATCCGGAGGTACGACGAGACAGGGTGTAGACTGCTCCGGCCTCATCGTGGCCGTATACCGGGACTTCGATATTCTGCTGCCGCGCGCGTCTTTCCGCCAGGCCCGAGTGGGAAAGCGCATCGAGCGATCGGACCTCGAACCCGGCGACCTCATATTTTTCAAGACGAAGCGGGGAGCCTCCATCACTCATGTGGGCATTTATATCGGAAGGAATCAATTCATCCACACCTCCACGCGGAAACGGCGCGTCACCGTCGACCGCCTGAATGACACCTATTTCAGGAGGCGGTTCATCACGGCCCGGCGGATAGTGGAATAAATGAAGCTAACGTGTGCAGCATTTCATCCCTTCATCAAATCCACGTGGCGGTCCCACTGCTCACGAAGGCCTTATTGACGGCTTGACATTCAGGCCCCTATTCGATTATTTTTTCAGATACTTAGCCAAACCGAAACGCTTCGGTAAGCGTTTAGCGAGAGAATCGCTAAACGCTTAAACAATTAAGCGCTTCCGGAGCCGGAAGGCAGAATCTCCTGGCTGTCCGGGGCTCGAGACGATACGACAATCCCTTTGAATTCGGTGTTGAGGTAGGGAAGGAAAACATAATGACGCGAATCATCGAAAAGAGAGAATTGGTAAAGGATATTCATGAGATGGTCCTGGCAGCACCGCTCATAGCGGCCAAGGCTCAGCCGGGGCACTTCGTTCTCGTGATGCCAGAAGAGAAAGGTGAACGGATCCCCCTGACCATCGCGGATTACGACCGCGATAACGGGACCATTACTCTGATCTTCATGGTCGTGGGTACGACGACGATGAAACTGTCCAGGTTGAATGCCAGCGAAAACCTGTACGCTCTCGTCGGACCTCTCGGGCACCCATCGGAAATCGAAGACCACGGTACGGTCGCAATGGTGGCCGGCGGAATTGGAACGGCACCGATCTACCCAATCGCCCGGAGCTTGCGTGAAAGAGGCAACCGGGTGATATCGATCCAGGGAGCCAGGCGGGAAGACCTGCTTTTCTGGACCGAGCAACTCGCCTCGGTCAGTGACGAGCACATTATCACGACGGACGACGGCTCCTTCGGGAGAAAAGGTTTGGTTAGCGAACCTCTGAAAGAGATTCTCGAAAACGACAAAGAGAAACGCATCGGATGCGTCTATGCGATCGGGCCGGCAATCATGATGAAATTCTGCTCGCTGACCACAAAGCCTTTCGGAGTAAAGACCATCACGAGTCTCAATTCCGTAATGGTCGACGGCACGGGAATGTGTGGCGGTTGCCGCGTGAATGTCGGAGGAAAAACCCTGTTCACATGCGTGGATGGTCCCGAATTCGACGGCCACCTGGTCGATTGGGACTTACTGATGGATCGCCAGAAAATATATCTAAAAGAGGAAAAATGCTCGCTAGATAGATACATGGAGGAGGTTGGGGGCAAATGAGTGGTAACGAAAAGAAGGCAAAGAAAGAAAAGAAAAAAATAATTCCGAAAAAAAATCCCATGCCGGAACAGGATCCTAAGGTCCGGCGGCACAACTTCGAAGAGGTTCCTTACGGTTATACTCCCGAACTCGCGCAGAAGGAAGCGGAGCGCTGCATCATGTGCAAGAAACCGCTGTGCATAGACGGTTGCCCTGTAAATATCGATATCCCTGGTTTCATCAAAATGATCGCCGAAGGAGATTACGTGGGCGCGGCGAGAAAGATCAAAGAGGAGAACTGTCTCCCTGCGATTTGCGGTCGGGTGTGCCCCCAGGAAACCCAATGTGAAATCGTTTGCACGCTCGCGAAGAAATTCGAACCCGTTGCCATCGGAAGACTCGAGCGTTTCGCAGCCGACTATGAAAGAGATAACAACCTTATAGAGTTGCCAAAGAAACTCCCTCCGAACGGGAGGAAAATCGCCGTTGTCGGCTCCGGACCCGCCGGCCTCACCGTCGCCGGGGACCTCATTGTTCTCGGTTACGAAGTAACCATCTATGAAGCGTTCCACAAGCCGGGTGGGGTCCTGATGTACGGTATCCCGGAATTCCGCCTTCCGAAAAAAATCGTCGAGGAAGAGGTCGACTATCTAAAAAAGCTCGGCGTCACTCTCGAATTCAATCAAGTGATAGGCAAGTCGATCACCGTCGACGAATTGTTAAAAGATATGGGCTACAACGCCGTCTTCATCGGCGTGGGCGCCGGTCTGCCAAGTTTCCTCGGTATTCCCGGTGAGGAGCTCGGAGGTGTTTATTCAGCAAACGAGTACCTGACGCGATCGAACCTGATGAAGGCATTCCTGTTTCCCGAGTACGATACTCCCATCGTAAGGGGGCGAACGGTTTGTGTAGTCGGCGGCGGGAATGTGGCGATGGATGCGGCAAGGACGGCATTGAGGCTGGGCGCTGAAAACGTGTACATCGTCTACCGCCGCTCCAGAACCGAATTGCCCGCAAGGGAGGAAGAAATCCATCACGCAGAGGAGGAGGGCATTATCTTCAAGCTTCTCACCAACCCGGTCGAGATGTACGGGGACGAAAGAGGCATGGTCAAGCGAATCAAGTGTCAGGAAATGGAGCTGGGAGAACCGGACGAATCGGGGCGAAGAAGGCCGGTTCCCAAAGAAGGCTGCTATTTCACTATCGACACTGATCTGGTCATCATCGCGATTGGAGGCCAGGCCAATCCCTTGCTCACCAAGTCCATGCAAGGTCTGGAGTTGAACAAATGGGGCAACATTGTGGCCGATGAAAACGGGCGGACCTCTGCCGAGCGTGTCTGGGCTGGTGGCGATATCGTTACTGGCAGCGCTACGGTGATCGAAGCCATGGGCGCGGGCAAAAAAGCCGCAGCCGATATACATAAATATCTCTCCGACAAGGAAAAACAGGAAAGCGTTTCCTGGAAAGTCAGCAACTAACCTCGATCGTCAATAATTCGCCTCCACTTCAGTTCAAGCGGGCACGTCGTAGAGAACTTCGCCATGGTTGACGTGCCTTGATCCCTCATCGGCGGGGGATCCTTGCATGAGTGCTGCGTGGTGGGGATTCTTCACCTGCGCCTGCTTCGCTCGGCTATCCGCTTCCGGCGAAAAATTCCGTTATTGGTCGGCTCTGCGGGGATTCCTCACCACACGCCTGCTTCGCTCGGCTATCCGCTTCCGGCGAAAAATTCTGTTATTGGTCGGCTCTGCGGGGATTCCTCACCACACGCCCGCTTCGCGCGGCTAGCCGCCTCCGGCGGCGGATCCTCGCTCGCTCCGCGCAATGGTTCGTTCACCCCCACAGAGCCTTCCTACTTGCTCCTTGCAACAGTTCGTTAACGCCATCACGCAGCACTCTTTGCTCTTTTATGCTTCCGCATCAGAATCAAGCGGGAAAATAAATGCGCTTGACATATCACTCAGGATCGCTTATTTAATTTTTCTACTCATTCAGTACGTTTAGCACGATTTGTAATTCATTCCATTTTATTAGATTAGGAATAATACAGTGCGCTCTCTCGACGAAAATCCCCTTGACATATTTATAGAGGGCTGGGGAAGAATGGCCAGCGCTTGGGGAATGAGCAAGGTCATGGCCGAGATCTACGCTCTTTTATATCTAAGTAGCCGTCCGCTATCTCTCGAAGACATGTCCGAAAAACTCAAAACGAGCAGGAGTAACATCAGCCTGAACGTTAGATCACTTCAGGACCTGGGGGTCGTAAGAAAAGTTGTCATTCGAGGAGATCGGCGAGACTTTTACACAGGTGAGGACGACATAGCGAAAGTAGCCAAGCGGCTGGTAGCCGAGAAGAAGAAAAGGGAATTGGACCCAGCCATAGAAATTGTCGAAAAGGCACTATCCGCCGCTGCCGTGGAACCCCAAGATCATGCTGTTGACGAGGATCCATTTACCTTGTACTACGACCGGCTGAAAGCGCTCCAGGCTCTGATCGTGACCGTCGAGGGTATTTTCAGCGCATTTATCGACGGTGCCTCCAAAGAAAGCATCCCCCTTGACGAGCTGAAAATCCAAAAGCCCGGAAAGATTCAAAGAGCGGATGATCGAATCTCTTAAGAAATACGCCGTCCTCCAAGAAGTAATCGATAGGTGCAATTCTGTCGTTCTCGAAATTCTCCGGAAAAGCACGATCCGCGAAGCGGCGATCGCCCTCGAGAGCTTCGAGAATGGAGGAAAGCGCCTGAGGCCAGCTCTCTTGATACTTACGTCTCAGGTCCCCGACTGTAAGCCCATCGACGATATTGAAAGCCCGCTCCTGGACCTTGCCGGAGCTGTAGAACTGATCCACCTCGCCACACTTTTCCATGACGACGTGATCGATGAAGTGGACATCCGGCGAAGGAGTGTAAGCGCCCGGGTCAAGTACGGCAGCCATGCATCCGTGCTCGCCGGAGACTTCGCGCTTGCCGAAGCGCTCCATTTGGTCGAAAGAAGCCGCCTCAAGCATACAATGCCCGAATTCTTGAGGACGATTCGCGTTCTTGTTCGCGGAGAAAGTCTCGAAACCCTCCATAAATTCAACTTCGACCTGAACGAAGCCACGTATTACGAGATTATTTCCGAGAAGAGCGCATCCTTGTTCGCGCTCAGCTGCAAGGTTGGTGCTCTGAGCTACCGCTCTGAATACGCAGACATGCTGGGTCATTTCGGCTGGAACCTCGGGATGGCATTTCAAATGATCGACGATCTCGACGATATGATGGCCCATCCCAATCAGACGCTCGATTGCGATCTCCAGAACGGTTACATTTCCCTCCCCGTTATAAAAGTGCTGTCCAATCTCGAGGACGGCCATAAAGACCGGTTGGTGAAAATCATCGAAGAGGGGGATTTTTCACCCGCCAACGAGGTATACATCGTCTCCCTATTCAACGAGACGGGAACGATCAACCAGTGCACCAAAGGAATAGACAAGCATCTGGATAATGCAGCCCAGACACTCCACCGATTTCAGCCCGGCGAGGCGCGCGATCTCCTTTTCTGTATCATCGAAGACCTAAAAAACTACACGAACAATCAGACTCAAAATTTCGTCAGATTTGCTGCTTCCGGTTAAGCATCAGAATCCTTCATTCCTATAACTCTATTTCCTTCCGAAGTAATTTGACGAATAGCCCCGTCCGGGGATAGAATAAACGTGTAAAGAGGAAATGACGTCCTATTCGCGCCCGGTACTCCTACACCCACCGGAGGTTCAAGATGGCCACATACGTCCTCATGACGAAACTCACGCCCGAGATAACTAGGGACATCAAACACCGAGAAAAAATCGGCAAAAAGTGGATGCAGAAAGTGTCCGAGAAGTGTCCTGAAGTCAAGTGGATTGCCCACTATGCGCTGCTCGGTCCCTACGACTTCATGGACATTTTCGAAGCACCGAACGAAGAAATCGCCGCTAAAGTTTCGATTATCACTTTATCATCTGGCGCTCTTCAGGCCGAGAGTTGGACGGCCATTCCCTACAGCCGGTTTCTCGATCTCGTAGAAGAGGTTTGAGGGCACCCTACTCGATCACTACTGGATCTCGGCCCGCAAGAAATCCGTTTCATCAGTGATGAAAGAGGTATTTCATGGCGCAACCAGGAATTTCAATCGTTATCCCTTGCTTTAACGAGGAAGCTAAATTAGAAAATAACATCGATTCTCTAGTGTCATCTCTGGAGAATTGGGAGCGTGACTGGGAAATCGTTTTGATCAACGACGGCAGCACGGACGGCACCCGTGAGGCTGTAGAAGCACTGGCATCATCTGATTCACGCATCCGCTATATTTCCTATAAAGAAAATCGGGGAAGAGGATACGCACTTCGCAGCGGTTTCGGAGCCGCAATCGGAGATATCGTGGTCTCAACCGAAGCGGATCTCAGCTGGGGCGCCGACATCATAATCCGGATGGTTACGGCCCTTGAAGAAAGCGATAGAGACATAATTGTTGCATCGCCTTTCATGCGAGAAGGGAAGCTGGTCAACGTTCCGTTCAGACGTGCATTGATCAGCCGAATAGGCAACAAGTTTCTCACATCGACGATCCCCGCCGATATCACGATGGTCAGCGGGATGACACGCTGCTATCGAAGAGAAGTATTAGACGCCATCGAGATCGAATCTGAGGGCAAAGAGTTTCACGTCGAGGTGCTCTTCAAAGCACTGGTCCTCGGTTATAGAATCGGCGAGATCCCTGCCACGCTGAAATGGGAATCCCACAAAGAAGGATCCGGTAAAAGGAGGGCGGCGCTTACGATTCGAAGAATGGTGTGGGGACATATGATTCTATGGATGCTCGAGAGACCGATCTTCATCTTCGGCTCTTTGGGAGTGCTGCTCTTGCTCGCCGGGCTGATTGGTGGAGTGTATATTACCTATCTTCGCTTCGCCGGCGAACTCAATCCCGAACGTCCACTGATGACGCTGGTCGTCATTTTGATCTTGGGCGGATTCCAAATACTCGCTTTCGGTTTTATGTCTATTCTGCTCGTCCGGGTGAGAAACGAAATCATCCGAACGCAAAGAGAGAACCGCGCTATTCTGAAAAAGCTGGAAGACTAGCCTCGATACTTCATCTTTCGACCGGGAAAGCCCGCGGGGATGATGAACCATTGCGCGGAGCGAGCGTGGAGTGCTGCGTGAGGGGGGTGATGAACCGTTACGTGGAAGCAAGCGGGAAGGCTCCTTGGGGGGTGACGAACCGTTACGCGGAGCGAGCGTGGATCCTCCGCCGAAGGCGAGAAGCCCGCGCGAGGCGGGAGCGTGGTGAGGAACCCCCCACGGGGCCTTCCGCTAAATAGCGAACAACAGCTAGAGCACCGGACGTTTTGCCCGCCTGCCATATCTGACACCCAAGCCAACGAGAAAAATCAAAACATCCCCCATCGTCATCCACAGTCGCAGCACCACGGGAATAAGAACGGAAAGCGTCGGAAGGAACAGCTTTTTCAACATGATAATCTGAACGCCTTCTCGAACGCCTATCCCGCCCGGCGCAATCAGCACGTAGTAGCTGATAAGCCAAGAGATTGCCTGGATCCCCATTATGATCAGGGTATTGACAAATGGCATTTCAGCAAATGCATTCAACAAAAAGTGAAGGGCCACGGCGTACCAGATCCAACTGATAAGCAGGAATCCCTGAAGCCTCAACGACTCTCTGCCGGAAAGCTCGAATATCGCGTCACTCCCCTTGATCCTCCGGATGGCAAACTTGACGAGCCGCACAATGACTCCCGTTCGAGTGGATATGATTAAAACGATCAATCCGGCAGCCACGGCCGTAGCTTTGAGAGAGAGCGCCACTTCCGGCCAGAGAATGAACGTCAGAATAAAGACCTCGAAGCCAACGAAGACGCCGAGTAGCTGGTAGATAACAGCTGTTGTAAGGGAAACCTCCATGGATATCTGCTTTTCCTTTGCAAGTCCTACTTGGCTCACCACGGTAAACACTTTTCCCGGGATATATCTTGCGAGGTAGCTCAAAAAGAGGATTTCCAAGGCGTCCGCATAACCGACGTTCACATTGAAGCAACTCAAGATGCGCTTCCAGATCAGGGGGAGGAAAATGTGGCTTACAAGGAGCAGGACGAAAGAAACGATGAGAAAATCGGATCGAAAAACAAATTCATATTCCCTGAGTTGGTCCGCGTTTTGGATAAGGGTTTGTACAATATAATAGAGAACAATAGCTCCTATGCCGAGGGCCAAGACGATTTTTATAGGCTTTTTGTACCCCATTTTCCTATCGAGCTCTGAACAGCGAGCGGTGCTTCCATAATTTCCCAGGATAGGAACTCAAGCGCGCCGCGACGAGACGCGGTTCCTTCAGATCCCATAGCCCGATATCATCCGCACGCCTCAGATCCCGGCGCCATTCGAGAAGGTTTGCAAACAATCGACGTTTCTTATCCCCAAAAAGACACCGCAACGCATCATATTCCGGACTCATCCAGTAGATATTCTCCTTCGGTTTTCCTGCGGGAAGGTTGTAATCGACCCCATCAATATCTGAATAGGCCAATAGCGGCACGTTCAAGCCTGCCTCGAGCGCCAATCCAATCTGGAGCCACGGCCGTGCATTGCATTCAAGAATCTTATAAGCACCTTGCTTTGGGAGAAATTCCAGCTCACAGATTCCCCAGAAATCCATCGAGTTGAGGATCTGCGAAGCGTACTCGTGTAATCGAGGTATCTCTTCCGATCGCACGAATGTCGCGGTCCCCCCGATCCGGGGATATTTGCGGAGCTCTCTCACCGTCATACCTGTGATTCGCCCCTCGCGGCTTCGATAACCGCACCAGCACACTTCATCTCCCTCTTTATGGCTCAATAACTCTTGGAGTACTACACCATCCGTGGGAAGCCAATCTTCGAAAATCCTCTGAAGTGCAGAGAAGGATTCGGCAAGCGCGAGCTTGGCGCCGAATCGCTTCTGGAAAGTGAGGTGGATGTCTTTCCTCGCCGGTTTGACTACGACCGGGAAAGGGATCTCATCCGCCGATTGGAATAGCATATCCTTGCTGTCGAAGAACCGGGTCCACGGACAAACGGCCACTTCTCCGGAAAGCATCGAAAAGAACCTGCCTTTATCAAAGAATTTCGCAACATCCCTTTCTTCGGTGTCTCCTAATACCACGAAGCGTTTCTTGAACTCATCGAATTGATCGACGCAAAACCGGAGTCCCGTGTCTTCCGTTGGAAACAGAAGAAGCCGCTGGCCCCAATCACGCTTCAACCGATCGGCCAGATCGAGAAAACGGTTCAGGAACCGGTTCGAGCTTGACGTAAGAGTTCCGATGGAAAATGTTTCTTGGATGGATCGAGCGCTCCTCAGGAGGTTTGCCCCTCCGTCGAGGTCCACACATAAGACAGGAATCCCCGTTCCCCGAAAACAACGAGCCAGGGCAAGCGTCGTAATGTTGCTTCCCGCTGCGAGAATGACGACAGGTGCCCTTTTTTCATTCAATTCCTGGATTTCCTTGGTTTGTCCCATTCGGGCAGAAAGCGTGAATGCATTTTTCGATTCCGCATCACTCTATCTTATAGTGAAAAAGGTACTGATAATAATCCCAGCTAGACGCTCTCTGCCTGGGCCGCTTCTTGAGCTCGTACCTTGCCAGGTGGGAAAACCAACTCCTTGGTACGAATCCGATGAAAACCAGATACAGCGGAATCCAATGCCCTTTCCTAATGGGCACCACGCTGCGCTTCGTCAATCCATGGGCACTGAAAAACTCAGCGTATTCGTCGAGCGTATAATGCTCAGGACGTTTTTTGTTGTAAACCTTATCTATGCAGATAAGGTGCCCACCGGGTTTCAATGTTTGCTTGATACCGGAGAGGATCGAATGGATCTCCGATTTTGTGACGAGCCGGAACAAGCCGATGCAAGTGATCACATCAAATGCAGACTTGGCGAACGGAAAGCCGCTTTCTTCAATCTGAACGTACAATACATTCGAATGCCGGCTTTTTTCACTGGCGATCTTCAGGAGGCGCATCTCCGGATCTGCGGCGATAACCCGAGCGGACCGGTCTCCGAGCCAATGTGAAATCCTCCCTGTTCCGCACCCGTACTCGAGAATCGTTTCGTTGCCGGAGAACGAATAGCAATCCTCGATAGCGAGTTTTTGCAGCAGGTCAACGTACGCGTTTTTGTTTCCCCTGCTGTCACGAGCGTCCAGCATGCCTATACCGCGGCGGTCCGCTGCGGAAAAAATATCGATATCATGGCGTCGATCCTTATTCATCATGTTTCTTTTTAAGAGAGCGCAAGTAGATATCGGCTGCGCGCTCGATGCTGATTTCCTCGACGAGCTCGGGAATTCGCTTCTCGAATCCCGTCTTCGATCCGATGAATTGATTCATGCTGTCCGCAAGGCCCCCCACATCACCGGGCTCGAAGACCTGGCCGACCCCAAAGGTTCTAACGAGATAGCCCATATCTCCCACGTTGCTCACGATGACCGGGACGCCTTTCTGAAGCGCGTCCGTCATTACTACGGGGATGCTTTCCATCGACGAAGGGATGACCAGAGCATCCGCCTGCTTCAGCTCGTTCGAAAACGCTTGCCGGCTCAATCGGCCGCTCAAATGAACAGCGTTCGATAGTCCAAGGGCATCTATCCGTTTCCGCAAGCGCCTTTCCAGGGGACCCTCACCGCGTATCTCAACGGTAAAATCATCCCGTTTTTCCTTGAGCGCAGCGGATGCTTCGATGAGGGACTCCGCGCCCTTCACCCGGTCAAAACGTCCCACAAAAAGAAAACGCGTTTGATTTTCATCTTTGTTTGGAGCACCGTCTTGAGGCGGCGGTAGCTTCCGGGACGTCGGCAGGAAGGTGCAGTTTCTCTGCGCGATGCGTTCAACTTTTTTTGCCAGACCGAATCCATCTGCATAGCAACGCATTGCATGTTTGAAGACAGTGAAAATGATTTTCCGAAATATAGGGACGTTACCATACGTCCAAATATCCGATCCCAATGCCCACACACTATATGGCACGCCTGTTTTTTTGAAAGCGCGGTAAGCAAAAACGCCGCATGGAATCGCCCACAGCGCCAAGCACGCGTCGATCTTTTCGCGCTCGATCAAGCGCAGGAGGCTGGCCGTGCCATTTTTGATGAGGCTCAGCAGGTCGTACACATCCCTGGGATGCCAGAATCGTGTTCTCGCGATTGCCTTACGTCCACCGGACCATCGAAACCAGATGATGTCGAGCCCGAGATCGACTTTCTCGCCTTCCCGGTCCGGTGTGTGGACAATAATCTTATGCCCCCTCTTTTCTATAACGCGCGCGAAGTCGAGGCTGAATGCCGCCCGGTAGTCTTCTTCATCCAAGGGGAACGCCGGTGTAATCAGGCAAATATTCATCTCTTCATGAGCGGGCCAACGTATTTCCAAGCAACGAAAAACTCATATAGAAAAAACTTCCTCGAGCTCAGAAGGAAGCCCGAGGAAGATTTTAAAACCAAACTCTGACAGAATAAAGCGCTGTTTAGCCCACCTTTAGGCAGCGGACTTCGCTGTCCGTGCTCGAATTCGGTAGATGGCAAATCCGATCAGGATCAAGGCCAGCAGCACCATTCCCCAATGCTGGAGCATGGGGATCTGCGTGTATGGAAGCTTTACAAATCCATTGTTTCCCTCGGTGGAAAGATGGACGTTCACGGGTACTGTTGGCGCACTCTCCATGGGTCCTGTGGGAATCTCGAACCAGAGATCCATCTCACCGAAGTACAGATCATCCAAAATGGGCGCGACGGCCTCTGTAGGAGGGAATACCATGCCGCCCGGAATGGCCTCCCCGTAATGGCTGAGCGGATAAACTGCCGTAATGTCCAGCTTGTCTCTAAGCGCAAACTCGTAGGTGACGCCGCCGAAAAGTTGGACATCGAAAAACGAATCGATATCCTCCAGGCGGATGAAATTACCTGCGCTGTTGATATAGCCGAAATCATACGCGGGATCCAACATCTCGATGGTCACGTTGACGTACCATTTGTCTTCTTGCTTGATCGTTGGATCAACGCCGGGGGGGAGATGCGAATATACAACGGTTACCCTTTCCCGTCCTCTGCCACCTGCTGGAGCGGCTCCGCCCGCATTTGCCGCGCTCCGCATCCGCGCCTGGTTGGCCAGCGTGAAGGATCTGTCCGTGATCGCCTTCTCACCTGCAGTGGCAGCACTGCACATCTTGTCGCTCATATTTCCCGTATGGGTGGCATTCAGGCCGTGACCGAGCTCGTGCGCGATCGTACCGCCCATACCCCTGGCATATTCGTTGGATGCATTGGCCGACTGGAACGGTGCCGAGCTGTTGAAGTCCCTTCCAAACGCATAATGCTCGTCATCGCCGTATGTCACGCCCCAGGCTTCCGTCTGCCAATCGGCGTCACCACGATGCGAAAAGTAAGACGTGGAGTAGCTATCCAGGATCTTGACCGTATTCACGGCATCGTTCGCGCCGGTACTGGGAGGCGCCGAAGTGCCGACCTGAACGGTCGTGTCGGCCCAGCTGAAGTTCGATCGGATGTGATCGAGGATCATGCGGGTTGCCTGCGACCTGCCGCTGGAAAACACCCCTGGAGGAGGCTGGAAGTTCGGATCAAAGACCACGACCTCGTACTTTATCGCTTGAGCAGCGGTGGGGATCATGACAGAGCTTAGGAAGAGGAGAAACAAGAAGACAGCCGTCGGTTTCAGTGAGCGCATAAAGGACCCTCCCTCAGATCTATCCCTTGGATAGCAAAGAAGATTTTTGTCAACTCTATTTCATGCCCTCGCCGAATTGGGGGGGGAAATCTGGCCGTATTTTACCACATTTGTCCCATATTGTCAACGCATGATAAGGAGCTTATACCTTGTTTTAAAAGGATCTCTCCGCGTTGAATGTCTGAATACGGATTTGCAGCGTCCAAAATAGCTTCATTCGATTATGAAACCATTTGGCGGTGTAGCGGACAGTGTAACGGCCACGCGCGCTTTATCGGGAATCGAAAACACTATGCGCGCGCCGGAACGGTAAGCGTAATTCAGTGCGGGCTTTATCGCTTTGGCGCCATCGATCGTTTCACCGGTAAGCCGGCAGCCTCCAAATGCATTCATCGGATATACGGTCCGGTCGGGTGTGGTAGCGCGCAGCGCAAACGGGTAGTATAATCCTCCCAAACCCTCGAATGATCCCTCCGCCCCCGTGAAAGATCTGATAAAATTGCCCCGATCATTCAAATAGCCAAAATCGTAGGAGGAATCCGAAATCGTCACCTTGATCCTTACCCAATGGGGGTCTTCTCTTTTTGCCCCTCCTGGAAGCGGAGTGGCATAACCGCCAAACACGATGGCGAGGTTGCATGGAGATTTCAAAAGCTCCTCTTTCATTTTGGAGCCGCGCCCAGCGCAACCAACCATGGCAAAGAGAGCGAGCCATGCAAGAATTCCAACGTAACGGATGGCCATTTTTTAATCCTCGAGGTAATCTACCGTTAATCTCTTCGCTTCGATCATAGTCACTATCTTATACGTTGTCAACCAACCTGCGTTCCAAAGGCGTTGGTTCAAGACATCCAAACGCCGGCGAATTGACAGCGAATATCAAAGACAAGTATAATTTCCTGCTGCACCGACCTACGGTGGCCAAGCCGAGGGCGATTGGAGCAGGCGACGTTCCGTCGCAGCTCGGGCGCCCGCAGCAGCTGCGGAAATCGCCTAACGCCGATCAAGGTGCGCTTGGCATTCATTTTGGGTGCGTCGAGGTTAACTTCAACCACTTCCCCGCAAGGGGCGTATATCCATCGGAACAATCGAATGGCCTGGCACTCCTTTAAGAAATCTCACCTGGTCGCCGCCGCAGCCATCGTAATCGTTGTTTCGGTGTGTTATCACCACACGGTCAACTATCCTTTCGTGAACTGGGACGATTACACGCTCATCCGCGACAATCCGTACAACAAATCCCTCGACTGGCAAAACCTGAAGCAGCTCCTCAATCCCTTCGTGACTGGCAGTGTGAAAGTCGCGAGGGATTTCAGCCACGCAATCGATTTCCGACTGTGGGGCGATAATACTCTAGGCTTTCATCTTGGGAACTTGTTCTTTTACGCATTGGCCTCACTCCTCGTATTTTCGCTTCTCCGGCAGATCATCCGCCATGATCTTGCCGCTCTTTTCGGTGTGCTCCTTTTCGTCGCTCACCCACTTCACGTCGAGTCGGTTACCTGGCTCTCAGCAAGAAAGGAAGCGCTCGGCGCCACCTTTTTTCTTCTTGCCTTCCTCGTCTACATCCGGAAAGCAAGGCCGGGATATACAAAACGCCCGTGGTATTGGCTGCTCGCTTTGTTTCTCTACATTCTTGCAATGTTCTCGAAAGAGACGACGGTCGTCCTTCCTGCAATGATCGTGCTTTACGAGGCAGCCTTCGGAGACAGGACATCCAAAAACATGGGGACCGTTCGGAGATGTTTCCCGACGATTCCCTTCTTTGTAATTGGAATAGCGTTCACCATCCTCGTCATTCACATCTCCGCAGGGATCAATGTGTTGAAACCGTTTCACCGCGGCAGCGTTTATTCACAAGTCCTCTCGGCACTCGTCGGACCTTTCACCGGTATACGGCTGCTGTTCGCCCCTGTAAATCTCAGCGCACGCTATGTGGACGTGTATGCGCACAACTTCTTCAACTTTCCGGTTATTACGGCGATCTTATGCCTGGCCGGAATGCTCTACGTCGCATGGGATAACTGGAAACATTCCCGGGTCGTTTCTTTATGTATACTTTGGTACTTCATCACGTTGGCGCCTGTCTCCAATCTGGTGCCGATCAGCACGCTGGTTGCAGACCGATATCTCTTCCTGCCGTCTATAGGTTTCTGCCTGCTACTTGGGTACGCACTCAGGAGAACACTCGAGTGGTACCAGACAACGTCCCGTCGCAAAACATACTCCCGCGTGGTCCTTGCACTTTTCCCCCTGATATTCCTCGTTTTCGGGTATCTGACCTACAAACGCAACTACATCTGGAAGGACAATTATTCGCTCTGGAAGAGCGTGGTTGAGCAGGATCCACGCAATCTACTCGGGCACGTCGCTTTTGCGAATGTAGCGATGGAGAGGAAAGATTATGAGCTGGCAGAAAAAGAATTCAAGCGCGCGTTATGGCTCAGCCCAAGAATCAGGGATGCTTATGTAGGACTGGGAAACCTATACTTGATGCAAGAGGATTGGGACCGCGCGATCTTTTATTATAACTATGCGCTGAGCGACACTTCGCAAGATCCAACCCTTCACATTGTGATGGGCGAGTACTTCCAGGAAAAAGGCCGGCAGGATAAGGCAATGGCTCACTTCGCAGAAGCGCTCCGCATCGACTCGTTGAATGTCAGCGCCAATGTGGGAATGGTTGACGCATACGTGCGCCGAGGCCGAATCAATGCGGCACTGATCGGATACGACTCCCTCGTCGCCAGGCAGCTTCTCCCACCGAGATCGAGAATCCAGAAGAACATCGGCCTCGCATATTACAAGAAGAACGAATTCGAGCAAGCGATCGGTTGGTTCCAGAAAGCGATCGAAGTCGACTCCTCGGATGCCGAGCTCCAGCTGGCTATCGCCCGGGCTCATGACGCGATGGGCGATCTCGACATGGCAGAGAAGGCGTACCAAAAAGCTCTCGAAATCAGTCCGGACTACGTCGAAGCCCTCGTGAACATCGGCGCACTTTACCAAAGGCAGAGGGATTACCCAGAGGCGGTCGCGCATTACAAGAGGGCGCTGGAAATCGCTCCGGAGAACAGCAATGTTCTGAACAATTTGGCCATGGTCCACCATGAACAGGGGGATGATCGAGAAGCGCTAAGCATACTTGCGGAAATTGTCGGAAGGGATTCGACGTTCATACCGGCCCGGGTGAACATTGCGGCAATCCTCATCGAACAGGAGGATATGACAGCCGCTCTCGAACAGCTGGAACTCGCTGCTGCAATTGACCCGGACCATCCGACGGTGCAGTTCAACAGCGCCTATTGCTTCGCAAAAATGGGAAGAATCGACGAGGCATTCAAAGCTTTCGTTCAAGCACTCCATCACGGCTTCGACGACGAAGCGGAAGTGACAGAGCTGTTGGGCGTCGCGGGGGTGGAGAAAGACCATAGATTCGCAAGGGCCTGGGAGAAGCGGCGCTCCGCCCGGTAATTATCAACGTTCACTTCTCGGTGCAAATCAGGAATTTCATGGATTTTCCCAACAAAACATTGTAGATTTGCCCTCAACGCGGCCATCCGCTATCTTGAATCTTCATTAAACATAGAATAATCGGTCCAGAGGCTTCTCCGGCGAGCGTGCTCGCACCACCCCGAAATCTCTTCAGACGGATCTCTTAACCACTGGGAATTCAAGCCGGATCGAAATAACGAAGGGAGTCGAGACCGTGCCGTCAACGAGCCAACTTGATATCGAAAAACGGGTTAACGCGCAGAAAATCCATTTTGACAAGTGGGAGAAAATCAAAGACTGCATCGACCAGCTCATCGACCTAATGCTCAACTACCGGCAGAGCGGTCACCCCGGCGGATCGCGCTCGAAGGTCCACGCGCTGGTGGCAACACTGCTCAGTGGAGTGATGCGGTGGGATATCCGCCATCCCGAGAAATCCTTCAGCGACAGATTCATTTTGGTTGCTGGGCATACGATTCCATTGATTTATGCCGCCCTCCCAATCCTGTTCGAGGCGCTCAAGATAAAATTCAATCAAACCGGGGATAAGAAATACCTCGTTCCCGATGCCGATAACCGTGCGCTCTACTGGCAGGATTTGATCAACCTCCGGCACAACGGCGGACTCCCCGGTCACGCGGAAATGGCGGGGAAAACGCTTTTCCTCAAATTCAACACGGGTCCTTCCGGCCACGGGTCCCCTTCAGCCGCCGGGGAGGCCTTCGCACTAAAACGAGCTGGAGCGGAAGGAGTCAGAGTATTTGCTTTCGAAGGCGAAGGTGGCCTTACTCCTGGTGCCGCGCACGAGACAATGAACTCCGCATGGGGTCTCGGGTTGTCGAATTTGTGTTACGTCGTCGACTGGAACGATTTCGGCATCGATGATCGAAAATTCAGCGAGGTCATATACGGAACTCCCAGGGATTGGTTCGGATCGCATGGGTGGCGGGTCACCGAAGCGGACGACGGCCACGATTGGGGAACCGTCACTCGAGCGATCTTCGAAATGGCATATAACATCGATCCGCCAAACACTCCCGGTGTCATGTTCATGAAAACGAAGAAAGGCCGTGGTTATCTCGTCTATGACAACAAATCACACGGAAAAGCCCACGCATTGAACAGCGAGATATTCTGGGAAACGAAAAAACCGTTTATGGAGAAATACAACATGAGCTTCGAGGGGTTCGGTAAGCCGGCTCCATCCGATCCTTCCGCTTTGAGGAACCAGGCATTGGCGAATTTCCAGATGGTGATGGACGTGTTCGGCAAGGACCAGGCGCTCGTCGACTACGTGGCGGACACGTTGATCGAGCTCGGCGATTCAGTTCCTAACAAGATCGCTTCTTTCAAGATCGATGCGACACGGAATCCGCTCAACGACGACAGGCTGTACGACTTCAAGAACTATCCTGCCGAGATGTACGCCAAACCCGGCGAAAAGCAGCCCAATCGCGCAGCTCTTGGCAAGTTCGGCGCCTGGGTCAACATGTGGTGCCAGAAGGAATACGGAAGACCTCTCTTCATGGCGATGAGCGCTGACCTTGCGGATTCGACGAACATTTCCGGTTTCGCAAAGGATTTCGGCGACCAGAAAGGATTCGGATGGTACGAGAGGGACAAGAACCCCAACGGGGTTCTGCTCCCTCAGGGAATTACTGAATTCACCAACGCGGGGATCAGCGTGGGCATCGCCACGGTGAATTTTTCACAGAAACCGTTCGAAGAATTCAACGGATTCTTGGCCGCGTGCTCAACCTACGGCTCGTTCGTCTACCTGAAATACGGCCCGATGAGGTTGTTCAGCCAGCTTGCACAGGACTCCGAGATCAAAGTCGGCAAGGTTCTCTGGATCGCCGGCCACAGCGGACCGGAAACCGCAGAAGACTCGAGAACTCATTTTGGTATTTTCGCGCCGGGCGTTACCCAACTCTTTCCAGAGGGACATATTATCGACCTGCACCCCTGGGAGCATAACGAGGTCCCGGTCGTCATCGCCGCCGCACTCAAAACGGGTGCACCGATCATCGCCCTGCACTTGACCCGCCCTCCTATCGAGATCCCAGATCGCGAGGCACTCGGAGTCCCCTCCCATTTCGAAGCGTCGAAAGGCGCATACATTATCCGTCCATACAAGCCGGATATGCCCCGGATGGGAGCCGTTCTGGTGCAGGGAACCTCGACGACGAACAATCTGATGAAGATCCTCCCCGAAATAGACAAGCTGGGCCTCAATGTGAAAATCATTGCAGCAATCAGCCCTCAGCTTTTTGCGCTACAGGATAAAACGTACCGCGAACGAGTCTATTCGGATGCTGACCGGTTGGATGCAATGGCAATCACCAACCGCGCCAAGCGACTGATGAGCGACTGGGTCGACAACGGGATCTCCTATGATTACGCGCTGAGTTCGGATTGGGACAACCGCTGGCGGACCGGCGGATCGGTGGAAGAGGTGGTCGAGGAAGCCCACCTTTCTCCCGAATGGATGCTCGAAGGGATTCAAAAGTTCGCTCGCGACAGGGAGAAGCGGCTTGGACGGATCAAAGAGAGATTGGAAGCTCTCGAGTCCGGTTCGAAAAGTTGAATCCGAGGTCAAAACCCGCCGGCGTCTCTCGTCAACAGGTGCGACGGGATGAGACGCTTTTTGCCCGTTGGAATCGACGATACCGCGCACCGGCACTCGTATCCGGGGCGATTTCCTACCGCTCGTATTCAATCACCTTTCCCTGGCAACCCTAAAGATCTTCTCGGCGGTCAGCCCCCGACTGGGGGAAGGTTTTGGCGCCTTCGTCAACTTTCCGCGTCGTCTGCTTTGCGAGGGGTTCCCGAAGCATTCTCCGAGGCCCGCCCACCCGGGGTGCCCCCGAAATGCCCGCCCCCCGGGCCGGGTTCAACATGCTCCTGTTTGGCTCTGAGGTACACGACGATCCCGGCAACAACCAAAATGAGGGGCCAGAGACGGACGAACGGGTCCGCCGCGCGTTTGCTGATCACGCTTCCCGTATAGAGGTAGCCCACCAACGCAAAAAAAACCGCTGCTATTCCCACGATGAGCGGGCTCGTTGGATGCGCTCTCGTTGCGAAAACGGCAAGGAATGAAATCCCGCCGATCAACGGGAAGGTCGGCCAAAGAGCGCCCATGTCTGTCCAATCCAGTATATGAAAGGTAAATAGAATGAAGAAGACGCCGATGAGAAGAAATGCGGTGCCTACAAAGAGAAGCTCGCTTTCCTTTCGCACTGAATAGAGCTTGAGAAAAAAGGCTCCACCGAGAAGCGGGAAAAGTGGCCATACATCCTCCCACCCAAGGAGGATATGATTGCTCACAAAAAGAAACAGCAAGCCAATTATGACCAGAATTACCCCGAGAATTTGTTTTTGACGTTCTCTCGCCAAAGAGCACCTCCGCGATCGAAGTAGATGTTCCTGCCACTGATTTTGCTCAAAGCGCTTTGGATTTGCAAGGCATTCCTTATTGTCAGCCGGCCTGAAGATTGCTATTTTGTCCAACGGACCCGTATGGGCTTTTCAGCATGTGGACGGCGCGTCAACTGGATATTGGACGCGCGCAGCCGGTCCGACTCAAACGAAAGAGAGCGAGCATGATTGGAGACCGAATCGTAGCCAAACCGCACCATGTCAAGGCGGCGAAGGCCATCTTCGAAGCATTGAAGAGCACCGTCCCCGGCGTTCGAACCGCGATTACAATTGCCGGCGAATCCGGAAGCGGAAAATCAGAGATTGCCAGCGAGCTGGCAAAATGCTTCGAATCCGCCGGAACTCGAACGATCATTCTGCAGCAGGACGATTACTTCTTTTATCCGCCCAAGACCAACCACGAAATGAGAGTCAAAGATATCAACCATGTGGGAACCGGAGAGGTGAATCTCGAGCTTCTCGACGAGCACTTGCAAGGCTTCAAGAAGTCCCCCTGGGAAACAATAATAAAGCCCCTTGTTATTTTCGATGAAGACGCTATCACGGAAGAGGATTTGGATCCCGCAGCCTTCGAGCTCGCCATTGCAGAAGGCACCTATACGACGCTGTTAAAAAACGCCGATCATAGAGTCTTCATAGACAGGAATTATGAAGACACATTGAAGGACCGAATGGAACGCAAGCGAGATATAATCGACGATTTCACGAACAATATTCTCAAAATCGAGCATGATATCATTTCGAAACACAAGACACTTGCTTCGATTATTGTCAAGAGAGACTATTCTATCACGGTTTTGAAAACCTAGCGTTTGGAATCATCCAAAGAGGGAGCTGCATCGATGTCAAAAATCAAAAATATCTGCATGCTCAGCGTTCACGGTTACTTCGATCCAGAACCGATCCTCGGAGCAACGGACACCGGCGGCCAGGTCACGTACGTATTGGAGCTGTCAAAGCACCTCGCTCAGCTGGGGATCAAAGCGGATATTTACACACGGAGATTCGAGGACAGGACGGAGGTGGACCCGGTAAACGCCGATGTCCGCGTAATCCGGATACCGTGTGGTCCGGAAAACTTTATCCGCAAAGAGGATCTCTTTCCATACCTGGACGAGTATGTGGAAAACATGCTTGCCTATATGAACAAAAACAGTCTCCACTATGATGTATTCCACTCCCACTACTGGGATGCCGGTTACACATCCATGAGACTCACAGAGAAACTCGGCACGCACTTTTTCTATACGGCCCATTCGCTCGGCGCATGGAAAAAAGAACAGATGGGAGGGGATGAAAAAGAAATGGAGAAGCTGTTCAAGTTCTCTCAGCGCATCCATTGGGAGAACATCATCTTTCGCACAGCACGAGCGCAAACGGTCACCACGATCGACGGCAAGGAAAATTACAAACGCTTGTACGACTTCGCAAGCCCCGCTTTGGTGATCATCCCGCCCGGCGTCGACACCAAGAGATTTCGGCCCCTCGAACCGGGTGAGAAGGAACACGAGATCGACGTACCCGAGCGCTTCGTTTTCGCACTGAGCCGGATTGACTCGAACAAGGGTTTAGATTTTTTAATCAATGCTTTCGCGAAAGTAAAAGAGAAAAGCGACGCTCAGCTGCTCATTGGTGGAGGTTCCAAGAATCCGAAGCAGCATGAAATCGACGTAAAAACGAGTCTGTTGAATCTGGTCGAGGATCTCAACCTCGGTGATCGCGTTCGTCTCACCGGTTATATTCCCGACGAACTCCTCGAGACGTACTACCGGAAGGCGGAGTTGTTCGTGCTTCCCTCGAAGTACGAGCCGTTCGGAATGACGGCACTCGAAGCCATGAGCTGTGGCACACCGGTAATCGCCACGCGCTTCGGAGGCATCCGGGATGATTTGAAAAACGAAGTCGACAGCCTTCTGGTGGATCCGTCGGATCCCGATGAGCTCTCCGGTGGGATTTTGAAGGTGCTGACGAACAAGGCTCTAGCCGATCGTCTCTCCGGAAACGGACTCAAAACGATTCGAGAGCGGTTTGCATGGGAATCGATCGCGGCGAGAACGCTCGAATTCTACGAGCGGCACTCGTAATGAGCTCATCGGATGGAAGGCCTTCCCAAAATCCTTCGAAGAAGGTGGAATATGGCCAATGAGATCGGCAGGCTGATGATAATAGCTGGCATCTTCCTGGTTCTGATAGGGGCCATAATATTTTTCGCGGACAAAATCCCATTCGTCGGTAAGCTCCCAGGGGACATCGTCGTACGGCGGAAGAGCTTCACGCTGTACCTTCCGATTGCAACGTGCGTCCTCTTGAGCATCCTCCTTACGCTCCTTTTCCGCTTCATTTTGCGGAAATAACACCGAAAAATTCCGTTTGACCCCGCCAGGCTTGTGGTATAAAGTATCCAAAAGGGGAAACTGCAGGACTGGCCTGAAGCGGCGCGGACCCACTGGTTTCCCCGCGTTTTTTCACGTGGGAACTGAATTGAACGTTACCGGCACTTTTCGTATAAGGAGGATCCAGATGGCTTTCAACCCCTTGAAAACATTGATCATGTGCACCCTGCTGATCTTTGCCGTGTCCCTCGTCGCCACATCGGCGACCGCTCAGGAAAAGGACAAGGAGGAAAACCCCATGATCGTCCTGGAAACCACGCTCGGCAAGATCGAGGTCGAGCTTTACGCGGACAAAGCTCCTGTGACCGTCAAGAATTTTGTCTGGTATGTCGAGAACAAGTTCTACGATGGGCTCATATTCCACCGCGTGATCCCCGACTTCATGATTCAGGGTGGCGGATTCAACCTGAAGATGGTTCAGAAAGAAGGAAACGCTCCCATCAAGAACGAGGCGACAAACGGGCTAGGCAACGATCGAGGCACGATCGCAATGGCGCGCACAAGTGTGATCAACAGTGCGACGTCTCAATTTTTTATCAACCTCAAGGACAACGCATTTCTGAATCACAGAGACAACTCGCAGGCGGGATACGGCTATGCCGTTTTCGGAAAAGTCACGAAGGGCTTGGATGTTGTGGACAAAATCGCCAAAGTTGAAACGCAATCCCACATGGGATACGACGACGTGCCCGTCGATCCCGTGGTGATCGAAAAAGCCTACATGGCCGGCAAGGAGAAAAAGAAATAATCGATGCCCGGTGCCGTGCGCCTTCGACAAAGAGTCCTCATCCTGCCGGTTTCCATCCCGACTCTCGATTGAGCAAGGGTTTTTGATCGAATATGCCCGGATCCTCCGGTAAATCCACGCGAAAGCGGGGCGCCGACAAGCGTCACCGGCTCGACCTCAAACTGAGCGATACGCTAGCTGATGGATCTCTCGACTTCTACAGCGACAGGTTCAGCCTCCACCTGGATCTCGAACGGAGCAAGATTTCCGGCTCGGTCATCGTCTCTGGAGAGCACCACTCACTGAAAGTTGGAATGAAGCCCAACAACCGCTGGAACCTCGTGTACAGTCACGAGGACCGGGACCGGGCGATGAGCGTCTTTGCTGAGTACGGACGGGTTAAAAAAACGGAAAACCTGTTCGGCATCACGCACAAGGACGAACACCACGACATAAAGCTTGCCTATAAAGAAAAATTGGGAATCCACGGCCATGTGAAAGGGAAAACCCGGTATCTCAACTTCGGCCTCGTCTTTACCGAGAAAAAGAAATCCTCCCTCGAAATCGAGCATGTGGGAAAGCGCCACAATGTGGAGATGAAATTCTATCCCAATGGGGCGTTCGAACTGCGCGCAAAAGTCAAAGTGCGCGGCGGTGAGGTCATCGTTGCAAAGCGCCGGAACCGATTGGAGGCCGAGGTGAGCATCCCGTTCTAAAGCTTGTTTTCCAGGGCTCCGGTAGCCCGATTATTATTACCCCCTCTCCCTGCCGATAAGTTTCAAAAAAGTCGCCTCATCGATCACCTTTACACCAAGCTTTTGAGCCTTCTGGAGCTTGGATCCTGCCTTTTCCCCGGCCACCACACAAGTGGTTTTTTTCGAGACTGTAGACGTGGCTTTGCCGCCGCGCCTTTTTACCTCCGCCTCCGCCTCCTCCCTGGTCATACGGGCGAGCGCTCCGGTAAATACAAAAACCTCTCCTTCGAACTCATTGGTTTGTGCCCGGTGTGTTTTCGGGTACCTGACCCCTGCCGCCGCCAGTCTATCGATGATCTGGAGATTCCTCTCGTTGCCGAAAAAGCGGACGATTTCGCCGGCTATTATCGGCCCCACACCGTAAATGTCCGCAAGTTCCTCTTCGGGCGCCTCGATCAAGGACTCGATAGACGGGTAGTTCTCGGCAAGTATCTCGGCAACGGTCGCACCAACATTCCGGATACCCAGCGCGAATATCAAGCGCGGCAATGTCGTATTCTTGGATTTCTCTATCGCTTGGACCAGATTCTCCGCCGATTTTTTTGCAAGTCTCTCGAGCGGTTCCAGGTCTTCCACGGTCAGCTTGTACAGATCGGCCACATCCTGCACCAGCCCTTCCTCGACAAGCTGAGCAACGACTTTCTCACCAAGCCCCTCGATGTCCATCGCTTCCCTGAACGCAAAATGCCGGATCCGCTCCTTTACCTGGGCTTTGCACGATACGTTCGGACATCTCGCAACAGCCTCCCCTTCGGGGCGGACGACCTCGGTGCCGCAAACGGGGCAGCGCCTCGGCATTCGAAACAGTTTCTCGTCGCCCTTGCGCAAGTCCGGGATGGCTTTCACCACTTCTGGAATCACATCACCGGCTCTCCTTACAAAAACCCAATCACCAACGCGTACGTCCTTTTTCTTGATTTCGTCTTCGTTGTGAAGGGTGGCACTCGATACGGTAACTCCGCCGACCTGAACCGGTTTCAACCGGGCAACGGGTGTGAGCGCGCCGGTCCTGCCTACCTGAACGACAATTTCCAAAATCTGCGTCCGTTCTTCTTGAGGAGGGAACTTCCAAGCCACCGCCCAGCGAGGGGACCTCGCTCGCACTCCTGCCTCCCCCTGGAGGATGAAGTCGTTTACCTTGACCACCACGCCGTCGATCTCATAGGGGAGCGCATCTCGCTTTTCCAAAATGTCTTCGTAGTAGGCTATCACATCGTCGATCCGCTCGCACCGTCTCGAGTGTGGGTTAATAGGGAGCCCCCATTCTATGAGTCGCATTAAAAATTCCCACTGCGTCCCGACAGTCTTCCCTTCGAGCCCGCCAAAACCGTACGCAACGAACTTCAGAGGTCTCGAGGCGGTGATTTTCGGATCGAGCTGTTTGAGCGAGCCGGCGGTAAGGTTTCGCGGGTTGGCGTACATTTTCTCGCCCGCTTCTTTCTGCTGCTCGTTCAGCCTTTCAAAATCCGCCTTATCCATGTGCACTTCGCCACGCACATTGAGCATGGAAGGAGGGCGCTCTCCCAAAAGGCGGAGCGGTATTGGACGGATCGTTTTGATATTTTCGGTGATATCTTCTCCCGTCTGGCCGTCGCCTCGCGTCGCTCCAAGAGTCAAAGCGCCGTCCCTGTAGACGAGCTCGATCGCAACGCCATCCATCTTCGGCTCACAGACGTAATCGCAGGCACCCGCCTCGCCGACTTCCCGTATCAATCGCGCATGCCACTCGATGAGTTCGTCCTGGGTCATTGCATTCTCGAGCGAGAGCATTGGATTGTCGCGGGTCACCACTTTGAATTCTTTTAGAGGTTCCGCACCGACTTTTTGGGTGGGAGAATCGGCTGTCACGAGTTCCGGATGCGCGGATTCCAGATCGATGAGCCGCCGCAGCAGCCGGTCATACTCGGCATCGGAGATTACTGGATCGTCGAGAACATAGTATCGGTGGTTGTGATACCGAATTTCCCCTCGGAGCTGTTCGATTTCCTTCTCGATGGCTCGGTTTTTCGCCATACGCTCCTCCCGGTGATTCTAGCCAACCGGCTCATCCGTCCGGATAAGCGATTTTACCAGAATCGATTCCTCTTGTGTAGACCGCATCCCTGCCCACGCAGGACGCTCGCCGCCCAGCGGCCTTTCCTGATGCATCATGAGGGGAATGAGGCAGTGTTCGCGGAACGATAGATAAGCCGAATCCCCCTCATGACCCGTCTTCGACAGCCACACGGTGTCGCCCCCGCGACTCATCTTCAATGGCCGCACGGAACTCCCTTTGAATGGAGCCCGTCGCAGCTGCCAGGGCTCCACAACTGGCCCTGGAATATTCCGGTTTTATTTCAGCGGTACATCGGCTATAGTCATCGATCGAAACCCGTTTTCTGCGAACAATCTGCCAGATCAGTTATCGTTCTACAATGAATAATCGGTGAAAGGCACGCGCCGGTGATTTGCGGCATCGCTGACGCACCCAAAGAATGTTCGTTCAGAAGCAAGGATCAACTTCCATATGGCAAAAATAGACAAAAAGGTAGGGGAGCTCGAGCGCCTCGGACCCGAGAAGAGAGAGGTGCTGGTCCTCGGCGTCGAGGCGTTGGGATTTGACGAGCTTCCACTCGAAAAAAAGGTACTCGCTTACTACCTCTACCGCGCGGCGATCGCAGGTGATAGCATCATGTACATGCAAAGTCACCGCGACGCTCTGGAAATCAAGCAGTTGTTAGAAGCAGTGGTCACCCACTCAAATGGATTGCCTGATCGAGTCAGGACGGCGATTCATAATCATCTCAAACTGATTTGGATCCACCACGGCCAATATCATCACTACAACCACACGAAGTTCGTGCCCATTGACTTGACCATCGACGACCTGCGCGAAGCCGTTCGGATCGCCGTCAATAACGGCGCCGCCATAAAAACACGGCCCGGTGAAAACGTGACAGAAAAGCTCGACCGCCTCGAACGTTCGATCTTCGATTCCGACTTCGAGCCGATCCAAACGAACCAATCGGAAGGCGAGGACATTGTAGCAACAAGCGCGGTCAATTTCTGGGATCCGGACGTAACAAACGCCGACTTGGAGAAGCTACCGCCCGAATGGCGGAGCAAGCTCAATGTCCGTTTCAGCAAGAAGGATGGGAAGATCATCCCAGAAGAATACAGAATCGGCGGTCTTTACGGCCGCGAACTCGAAACGGTGAGCCATTTCCTTCGGCTCGCCCTCCCATATACGGAAAGCCCGGAACAGAAAGCGGCCATCGAGTCGTTACTCGAATACTACCTGACGGGGGACGAAAACCTTTTCCGCGAGCATAGCATTCACTGGCTCAAATCGGACACGGAAATCGACTTCCTGAACGGTTTCATCGAGCAATACAAAGACCCCCGGGGAATCATCGGTAATTTCGAAGCAAACGTTAGCTTCGTATCCGAATCAACTCTCTTGAACCGTCTCGCAGAAAACGCCCAGTATTTCGAGAAGCGAATGCCGTGGCCGGACCGATACAAACGGGAGCGGATACCGAAACCTGTGGCGAACGTTGTAAATGTCATTATAGAAACCGGCGATGCCGGACCTGTCTCCCCTGCAGCTTACAACCTGCCGAACTACAACGACATCCGCAGGGATTACGGCAGCAAAAATGTAGTCTTGCTCAATATCGAAAACACCCGCTCGCAGAAGATTTTTGAACAATCCGTAAACGAATTCTTTCTTCCCGAGTACAGGGAAAACGTATTGAGATACGGTAACACCACAGCCCGCCCTCTCGAAGTGTATATGCATGAGATCATTGGCCACGGATCAGGCAGGCCGGATCCCAGCATCAAATCGGATCCCAGAACCGTACTTGGGAGGGCTTATTCCGCATTGGAAGAGTGCCGTGCTGATCTCGTTGCTCTTTACCACATCTCAGATCCTAAGCTAGCGGAGAGCGGTGCTTTCAAAAAGGCCGAGCAACGTAACGTTGTAGAGACACTGTATATCACCTATCTGCAGGGGTGGTTATCCAGGTACGACCGGCTCCAGGATCTAGAGGTTCGCGAAGCGCACAACATCGGAAGCCAGGTCATTTTGATGTATCTCGTCGAAAATGGCGGAGATCCCAACAAGGACTACGGTGTCGATGTCATTGAGAAAGATGGAGATTACTTCATCAAAATCCGGGATTTTGAAAAAGCAAGAGAAGGCTGTGGACATCTACTCGGCACCCTCCAGGTTATCAAATCCACGGGTGATCAAGAAGCAGCTTACCGGCTCTTCGACCGCTTCGGCACGAAGGTAAATCCGAAGTGGAAATCCAACATTACCGCCCGGAAAGAAAAGCTCAACCTTCCCAAGATGAAGGCATTCGTTTTCCCGCATCTAAAACCAGTGATTGAGAATGGCGAGATCGCCGACGTCGAGATTCATCACGACGAGAACCTCACCGCTCAGATGCTGCGGTTCAGTAGACTCCAGCACGAGACGGATATCGAGGCAGATTAACTCCCCTCCGTCTCTCATCATAAGCAAGAGGGGGAAAGAACTCACCCCATGAGAGGCAAATCGACCGATTTCTTGAAAGCTGATGGCGTCAAAGCAGCTTTTCTTGCTGCAGATAGGTCTGAAGACTTTTGAGATGCTCCCAGGTATCCACTTTCTTGCGCGGGTCTCTCAAAAGAAAAGCCGGATTATACATCACCATTAACTGAATGCCCGGGAATCGAGAAAGCGTGAAGAACTTGCCCGCTTCTTCTTCCATCTTGATGTCCGTGCGCGAGGGATCCACCCACTTCAGTGCCACAGCACCAAGGAGTACTACTACTCTGGGACTTACGAGCTTGATTTGCTTTTCCAGAAAAGGAAAACAAGCTTCGACTTCATCTTTCGTCGGCGACCGATCGACCTCCGGCTTGCATTTCACCACATTGGTAATGAGAAGATGCTTGTTGGAGTCAAGGTCGATTGCAGCGAACATTTTGTCCAGGAGCTCGCCGGCTCTTCCAACGAACGCCTTACCTATGAGATCTTCGTTGTCACCCGGCCGCTCGCTGATGACCAGGATATCCGCTTTTGAGCTTCCCCTGTCGATAACGATTTTCGAGCGGCTGTAACATAGCGTGCAGCGCTGGCAGTCGTATTTTGTCAACAGTTCGGAGAATTCCGCATAAGTTTGCGTAGAAAGGATCTGATTGAGTTCGGCATCGAAGAGGTCGATCTGCATGGGGCTCCCCTTTCCCATTCGCGGATGCAGCTTCGCTTTCAGCAGGTTTCTTATAGTAACCGTTATCGATGATCAAATCAAGGATGTTATCATTTGCGGATTGCAGCATTCTCTTTGCGCCCGAATGGCGCACAGCGCTGTTCAAACAAGGCTATTGCGCCGGGATTTTTCGAGCAGCGGCAAAATCATGCTACCCAAAATGCCGAATTCTTTGCTTCACACATCCCAATGGAAATGGTTCTTGCGCTTCGACCGACCGTTGCATAATATCCCCATATGATTTTCTACCAGATAGATGCAGGCGGAGACCGCAACTTCGCATATCTCATCGCGGACAGCGAAGGGGGCAGGGCGGCCCTTTTCGATCCTCCTCCAGATGCGTCGCTCTACGAGCACCACCTGGCGACACATTCGCTTACCGTCCAATACATCATTCTCACACACGGCCACGGCGATCACACGTGGGGAGTGCCGGATGCCAGGAGAAAAACCGGCGCCAAAGTCATTGCCCACCGGCTGAATCCCATCAGTGCGGACACGCGAGTGCAAGACAGTGATGAGTTGCCCCTTGGCAACCTCACGCTTCGATTCATCCATACTCCGGGGCACACGGACGATTCCATGTGCATTCTATGCGGGAATAAGCTGATTACCGGGGATACGCTTTTCGTGGGAAAGGTCGGAGGTACCGATTTCGGCGAGGGTGCGAGAAAAGAGTACGATAGCCTTCACAAAAAACTCTTGGCGCTGGACGATTCCATCGAAATCTATCCAGGACACGACTACGGCATCGCTCCTACCTCCACCATCGGAAATGAAAAAAAGACCAATCCATTTATCCTCCGCGATTCCTTTGAGTCTTTCGTGGATCTCAAAAGGAACTGGCTCGAATACAAAAGAGAACACGGCATTCCATGAGTTCCCCTGTACCGCCTCGGGCTCACGCGAGTCCCTCCTAGCCAGTGCAGCGCTTGCCAACCTGTCTCTTCTTTGCAACGGCATGCAAATTGCAATTCTTCTTAGTTGGTTATTGTAACTACATTCATTTCAATTAGTTATATTTTAGGGGGCGCTGATCATGGGTAAGAATCTTCCCAGCGATCCGGTAGATATCAGACCATTCAGAGAGCGGCTCATCTCCGCCATCGAGAATTCCCGGGAGAGTGGATGCGATCTCGCCAATGTGATGGAAAAAGCTTCGGACCTCAAGAAAGCATGCCGCGGCGTGCTTATTCTCGGAGAACAACATCTCATTGAAGGTACGGGCGGGAGCGTCGGGATTGCCTTGCCTTTCCTGGAGGACGCGTACATCAACTGGAAAGCGGTGAACCGCTGCTTTGCGGAAACATCGAGACTGGCCTTCACCGGAATGGTTCCCAGAAGGAACCTGCTTCTCGATGACATTCATGTGAGCTTGAAAAATCTGGTGGGGGAACCGCTATCCGCCCTCTACACGCGTGCTCGTACGCGGTGGAATGGGCATCTCGAGCATCATCCCTGGGATGCATTCATCGATGCGGATACCGAACATCATGATCAAGAAGCGTTCACCAACGCCCTCGAAGCACTTAGTTATGGAGACGACCTGGATGTAGAGGATGCTATCGAAGAGCTGACCGGCGCCCTCCGGCATCTGTTCGCCGCCGCTATCGAGGAGGACCGCTTGACTTCGTCTCCATTCGCAGTCGGACTATGGAAGCGTCCCGAAATCGTTGTTGCCAACGATTACTGGAGGGGAAGGGCACAATCCCGTATTCTGGACGTGCTGGCGAAAAGCCTTCCGAACGGCTTCAATGGTTCGTTTGCAAAGGTTGTTGGATTTTTCGAAGAGAGTGACTCGAACGAAACACGGATTGGAATCGGAGGTTCCAACCGACGCATCATCAATGGCCTTGCGAAAAGCAACATAAGGGAACGTGAAAAGCTGCTTCGCTGTCTCATGCTCCACCCGGATAACGAGGTGCGGCGCTACGCAGCGGCTAATGTGGATATTGGAGGATTTTGGAAAGTTGTCACTCCGCAAGCAGTACCATGCGCAACGATACTGAGCCAGCTGGAGCAGGTGGTAGGAACAAACCGTTTTGATGAAAACCTCCGTAAGGTCTTCTTCAACGCCTTATATCGGAGGCTTCTTTACCTTACGTCGCGATCAGAAGTCCTTTACGCGCGCGGCATTATCCGAATTCTCATGCAGCTCGACTTTCTGATGGAGGACTCCTACTTCGAGAAGCTCGTTGCGATACTGGATTACTTGGAGATCAAGGAGAAACTCTTCGGTGTCAAGGACTCCTTGCTCGATGATTACGCTAAAAAGTTCCGGGAAGATAAAAGAAGAGTCGGGCCGAGGGAAAGTGAAGCACCGGACTTCCAGGCTATTCCACCCGTTGTACTGAGAAAGCTCGCTCGCGACGGCCATTTCTGGTACGAGCTCTCCATGCACCCAATCTACAAAGTGGCGAGGGAAACCATTTCCCACATCAACACCACGGACCGTGGCTACCGCATTGCCACCAATCACAATACAAACCAAGAGGTTCTCCGGGCCATAGGAAAACGGCGGTCCCTCTTCAGCTCGCTGAGATCGAAGCTCGCACTTCTCAGCAATCCCAGAACACCACCGACCATTTCGATGGATTACGTTACCGACCTCACGAAGGCCGATATCGAGTCGCTCCTGAGAAGAAGCAGCATTCATCCCGAGCTCCGGCAGCATCTCATGAAAAAATACAAACGCTAGGGATTCAAACTTCTTGCTTGCCTAAAAGCGATTCTTTCCCTAAATTTCTGTAATCTCCCTGCTTAGATAAGCCCATCGCGGCACATTCCTCCCACATCACAAGTGGATTGTGGAGAATAAGATGAATTTTCGCCAGTCGTTGTGTTCTCATACATTTCTATCGAAAATCCTCCCGATCTGGATTTTGACCGTCGCCTTAATCGCTGGCCTCTCCTCGTTCCCCTCCGAGGCCGGTGCACGAGCGCCCGGCGATGGCTACATCGCGGACAGTACGGGGAGAGCAAGCGCCGCTCAGGACCAAGAGGAATACCAAGCAGAGCATAATCGTGCCGAAGGCGATCACGAGCACAGCCGCATCGGTGCTCTGCTCCCAATCTGGACGATCCTTCCATTCATTGGAATATTGCTATCCATCGCCCTTTTCCCGCTCTTCGCGCCGCGCTGGTGGCACGACCATTTCCCGAAAGTGTCGGCCTTTTGGGCGGTCATTTTTGCAGGTCCGTTTCTCGCCGTTTTTGGCGGGGAAGCGATCCATCACATCCTGCACACCTACTTCATCGAATATTTCCCCTTCATCATTCTCCTCTGGGCACTGTTCACCGTATCCGGCGGGCTGTACATCAAGGGGACGCTCCAGGGTTCGCCCAAACTCAACCTCGTGTTCCTGCTCTTTGGTACCGTGCTCGCTTCATGGATGGGGACCACAGGCGCCTCGATGCTCCTCATAAGGCCCGTAATGAGGGCCAACGACTGGCGAAAAGCAAAAACCCACGTCATCGTGTTTTTTATCTTTTTAGTGAGCAATATCGGCGGATCGCTCACTCCTCTTGGAGATCCACCGCTTTTCCTCGGATTCCTCCACGATGTACCGTTCTTCTGGACCTTCACCCTCTTGCCGCACATGGGCTTAATGGTTGTCCTCCTGTTCATCCTGTTCTATGCCCTCGACAGCTACTACTACAGAAAAGAAACGAAGCCCGAGACTTTCGAGAGAAAGCCGGTTCGCGTGGAGGGCGCTCACAACGTCGTTTTTCTACTGGGGATCATCGGCTCCGTCTTGATGAGTGGTCTTTGGAAAGCCGGTTTCGTTACCGTTCTCGGCATCGAACTAAAAATCGAGTTTCTTCTTCGGGATGGTCTTTTGCTACTTATGGGGATTCTCTCCCTCAAGACAACCAATCCTCAAATCCACAAGGACAACGAATTCACGTGGTTTCCCATCAAGGAAGTGGCGTATCTTTTCGCCGGCATCTTCATGACGATCATCCCCGCAATCCAAATGCTCAAAGCAGGAACCGACGGGTCGTTGAGGTTCATAATGGAATCGCTAGAAGAGCCCGTGCATTATTTCTGGATTACCGGATTGCTATCGAGTTTTCTCGACAACGCGCCGACCTACCTGACGTTCTTCAACACGGTAATTGGAAAATTTTTCGCTGGCATCGTCGAGCATGACGCCGTCAACGCGCTGATTGCCCAGAAGGAACTGTTTCTCAAGGCCATTTCCGTCGGCGCGGTCTTCATGGGAGCGAACACTTACATCGGAAATGCGCCAAACTTCATGGTGAGAAGCATTGCTGAAGAGGCGGGCATAAAAATGCCGAGCTTCTTTGGGTTCACGATCAAATACAGTTTACCGATCCTGTTCCCGCTTTTCATTCTCGTCACCCTGGTCTTTTTCCGGTAATTCCCAGGGAGGTCTTTATGGCAACCGTGCATTATGAAATTATCATCAAGGGCGATCAAAATCTGCTCTGCGCTTATTTACATGGTTTCTTGAGGGGCAGAAAGATCAAAGAAGGCGTGATCTTCTCGACAGAATGCCCGCTCCGCACCCATCACTTGAGAGAGATGATCCATTATAAGGGAGAGGTTACTCACCTCATATGCCGGGGGAGTGTTCGCCCTGCAATGATTTCGGCGATCAAGACAGCTCCCGAGGATTATTCCTTCGAAATCAAGAAGGAACAGCGGATAACCGGAGCCTCCTTCACGTTCAAATTCGAAACATTCAGTAAAAAGGTTGGAAGCGCCCTCAAACGGACCTTTACCAGAATCCCGGAGGGTGTGAGGCTCAACAAATACAAACCGATAGAGGCTGTCCTGCCCCGAGCAGCAGGAATCGAGGGTTACGCTCCCATGCACGATTACAGTTTCCAGGGGACCGGGGAGGTTTCCGGGGACGTCGAGACGGTCCTCCTCTTTCACCAGAGGCTGGCCCAGAACCAATTTATCGAGCTGGAAGATATATCGCTGCTCTACTGACCTTATGCGGCGGAAATGGACGCCGCGGAATCCTCTACCATTTCGGCGCGACACTCATGATTTTCCTGATCTGCTTCTCATCCGCCGGGAGCAGACCCGCCTCAGGGAGTCTTCGGACTACTTCGACCCATCTTCGATCCACTCTAAATACTTCCCTGAAATACTTCAGCGCTTCTCTCTCGTTCCCTTCGGTAAACATCGTCACCGCCGCCCAGAACTGCACTTCGGGATTTCCGGGGGCTAGATCCATCGCTTTGCTGTACGCATCCATCGCCCCTTTAATATCGCCCATGGCCACGCGTTCATCGCCGTCGTTCATGAACTCATAAGCCCTGTTGACCTGAACGAGCCGCTTCAGTTCTTTTACGGGCTCCGGGTGATCCTCAACTCGCAAATCCACCACCCGGTCCATATATGACCTGCCGGATGATTTCCCCGTCACGATGATGATCGCCGCTGATTGTTTACCTCTGATATCACCGCCTTCCTTCTGCGCGGCTTCGAGAGCGGCGAGCATCCGCTCGGCAAGATCCCCTTTTGAATTTTCGTATGCCTCCGCCATCGCGTCCCACACCGTGTTTTTTTCCATCAAGTTCGCCTGAACTGAATATTGGTCGCCTACATGGTGTCCCGCCTCCCGAATGCACTTTTCGCCGGTGTGGACGGCGACCTGCCCCGATGCATCGATCATTGCCACCTGCCGCCATTCCGGATGATCGTCGGCACGAAGGAGCGCGTGAAGTGCCCGATCGGCGCTCTTACCGGCTCTCATCAATTCGAGACCCAGCGGACCATACGATATCTCTGCAAGGGACTGGGTTGCTACCGCTCCAAGACCCGCTTCCGCCCACGTTACAACCGTGCCGACCGAGAACCAGTGGGATTGTACAGCGACTCCGATTTCGCCCGTTATGGAATCCCTGGCAACGATCGAGTACGTATGGACCGGTCGAAAAGACGTAACGCCTTCCGAAGATTCTTGCGCCGATGAAACAGCATAGATACGTCCGGCCGAAAGCACGAATATCGCGAGGAGACCTGTTACAATTATCCCGAAGGACAATTTTGATGGCATCGAATTCATTCGGATCGCCGATTTCATTCTAAGACCTCCTTCTCATCGGGTTATGGCTGCCCCGTTTTCAATTGACGAAAACAATATTACGAAATATGATCAAAGCTCGCTAATCCCCGCTGCACGTCCAGCGTACAAGAATCAATCAACGAAGCACAGGAAAAAATTTATCGCATAGGAGTTCCCATGAAATTTGCACCTCCGAAGGAATCCGCCCTAGAACGATTCAAACGATACGTTCAGGTCGACACCCAGTCGCAAGAAGATAGCGACCGTTTTCCCAGCACTGAAAAGCAACTCGCTCTTTGCAGGATGCTCCTCGACGAGCTGAAGGCATTGGGCGTAGGAGATGCCACAATGGATCAATACGGGTATGTATTCGGAACCGTACCGTCCAACCTTACGAAAGAAGAAACCCGCCGCGTGCCGGCAATCGGGTTTATCGCCCACGTGGACACTTCGCCGGCGGTAACGGGAGCCGGCGTCAAACCCGTTGTTCACGAAAATTACCAGGGAGGGGATATTACTCTGCCCGGCGATCCCACAAAGGTGATCCGCGTCGAAGAATACCCGAACCTCAAGAAGTATACCGGCATGGATATCGTTACGAGTGACGGGACCACTTTGCTGGGCGCTGACGATAAGGCTGGAATTGCGGAGATTATGACGGCGGTCGACATGCTTTTTCAAAATCCTGATCTCCGTCACGGTACGATAAAAATCGGCTTCACTCCGGACGAAGAGGTCGGGCAGGGAACCAAGTATTTCGACATCAAAAAATTCGGCGCGGATTTCGCCTATACTCTGGACGGAGGTCCCTTAGGAGACATAGAGTTCGAAACATTCAACGCGTTCACGGCAATTTTCGAAATTGAGGGCATTGGCGTCCACCCGGGTTACGCGAAGGACAAACTCGTCAACGCGATCAAGATGGTCTCGAAAATCATCGAGCGCCTCCCCCAGGATATGAGCCCAGAAACAACAGCAGATCGCCAGGGATATATCCACCCGTATGTGATCGATGGACAGAATGAAAAGGTAACCCTCAAGATTCTTCTCCGGGACTTCGAAATGTCAGGCATCGAAGAAAAAAAGAAACTGCTCGAAAAGATCCGGGAAGAGGTGCAAGAAATGTATCCGAAGGGGAAGACCAAGCTGGAATACAAAGAGTACTACCGCAACATGCGCTACAAAATCGAAGAGGAGCCCCGCCTTCTCGAATACGCCGAAGAAGCCATACGCAGGGTGGGTGCCGAACCGCGCCACACCCTCATCCGCGGGGGAACGGATGGAGCGACGCTTTCATACAAAGGCCTGCTGACACCCAACCTCTTCGCAGGCGGTGAGGCGTTTCACAGCAAGATCGAGTGGGTTCCCGTACAGGTTATGGAGATGGCAGTCGGGGTGATTCTCAACCTTGCTCAGATCTGGACGGAAAAGTCGCTCGAGAAATGAGCACCACTCGAATCGCATCTAGCGCGACAATATTACGAGCAACACAACTGCGGCCAGCAAGAACCGGTAATAGGCAAACGCATCCATCCGGTGGCGCTGCAGATAAGAGAGCAGAAACTTGATCGCCAGCCATCCCACGGTTGCGGACGTCACGATTCCCACCAATAAGACGCCTGCATCATCTCCGGTAAATCCAGTGTGACGCAGATCGAGCGCCTTCTTGATCCCGGCGC
Organism: Candidatus Latescibacterota bacterium; assembly: GCA_011772205.1. Lineage (GTDB taxonomy): Bacteria > Krumholzibacteriota > Krumholzibacteriia > WVZY01 > WVZY01 > WVZY01. Next base: position 39,065 of record WVZY01000067.1, on the reverse strand, counting down.
CGAACATCACCGGGATCGACAGGAGAAATGAGAACCGGGCTGCTGCCTCACGCTTCAAATTCTGCGCAAGACCGGCAACGATGGTTATACCGGCGCGGGACACGCCGGGTATCAATGCGACGCTCTGGGCAACACCAATGATGAAACATTTCCAGATGGTAAGCGAGTGGATATCGTCCGTCTGTTTGGACGCGCGGTCGAACACAATGAACAGCGCCCCGACAGTTGTGAGCGTGACGACGATAACGGAAGGATTCCGGAAATACTCATCTATTTGAGCCTCGAAAAAGTACCCGATACAAGCAGCAGGAACGGATGCAACGAGGATGTACCATGGCAGCCGCTCGTTGATATCGCGTGCTCTCCCGGTGCTCGATAGGCTCCTCGCAGCGCCCCGTGTAAATAAGCCGATGTCCTTGTGAAAGTAGGTGAGCAGTGCAAGCAGCGTCCCGACGTGCATAGCAACATCGAACGTGATGCCGTCGATGGACTCGAATTTGAGAAGGAGCCGCGCGAGGATGAGGTGGGCGGAAGATGAAATGGGGAGAAATTCGGTGAGACCCTGTAACACCCCCAATAAAAGAGAGTATAGATAGTTCATTTAGCGTTACCGGCGCTCTGGTTGACCATAATTATACGGTTCTCACTTTTCCGGCTCGATCTCTACGAGCACATCACCGAAGTTCACCTGATCCCCGACAGCGCAGTTTACTTTCTTGATCTCGCCGTCGACCGGCGCTGCAATTTCGTTTTGCATCTTCATCGATTCAATGACGACAACCGCCTGATTCGCCCTTACGGCGTCGCCTTCGCTCACATTGACGGCAATGATATTTCCGGGCATCGGAGATTCGACTGTCCCATCCGCATGGGCCGACGCACCGGTACCGCCTCGATGGTTTTCATTCTCACCACTCTCAATGGAATAGGTTCTCCCTCCCATTGCCATACGCCTGCCGCCGCTTCCTTCCGAGAAATACGCGACGCAAGAACGATTGCCTATGAAAAAGGTGAGCGCGCCGTTTGAGAGTGATCCGGAGCTTACTCGATATTCTTTTCCATCAATCGAAAAGCGATAGTGATCACCCTTCTTTTCAACGTCCAGCTGTTTTTCAACACCATCGATGCAAATGGTCAGTTCCACCTACCGGCCTCCACCAATTTCCCACTTACCGACATAATGCCAGGGGGTCGGTCGTTCCAATGCGGTTTCGTTCCGCAATGTCACGCCCGCGCCTCCCAACTCTTCCGCGAGCGCCGCAGCAATAAAGGCCTCGACAGGAACGCTGTCCGGGGATCCAAGAATTTCGTCCTGGTGAGCTTCGATAAAGCTCGTGTATGTCTCACCTTTGATGAATGTATCGTTTGACAGGATCCGCTTGTGGAGATCGATCGAAGTTTCGATCCCGTGGATCACATAAGAGTCCAACGCGAGTTGCATCCGCTTTATCGCCGCTTCACGGTTTTCTCCATACGCCACGAGTTTCGAAAGGATCGGATCATAGTATGGGCTCACCTCCCACCCTTCGTAAATCCCGCTGTCGTTCCGAATCCCCGGTCCCCACGGTTCTTTCAAAAGCGTTATTACCCCACACGAAGGGATAAAGTTCTTCGCACTATCCTCCGCATAGATCCGGCACTCGATGGCGTGGCCGCGTTGAACGAGATCTTCCTGACGAAAGTCGAGCTCTTCACCGCGGGCGATCCGAATCTGCCACTTGACGAGATCGACTCCCGTGGTGAACTCGGTTATCGGATGCTCGACCTGAATCCTCGTGTTCATTTCGAGGAAGTAGAATTCCTGATTCTTACCGAACATGAACTCGACCGTTCCGGCGTTCCGATAGCCTGCCGCGCGGGCTGCAGAGACGGCCGCTTTCCCCATTCGCTTGCGCAGCTTGTCGTCGAGCGCCGTCGACGGCGTTTCCTCGAGGACCTTCTGGTGTCGGCGCTGGACCGAACACTCGCGCTCGAATAGATGGACGATACTGCCGTGTGAATCTGCGAGAATCTGGAACTCGATATGCCGGGGACTTTCGATATACTTTTCGATATAGATCGTGCCGTCTCCAAAAGCCGACCGCGCTTCTCCCACAGCTTCACGTACGAGCGATTCGAGGTTGGTCCGATCCAACACGAGCCTCATCCCCTTACCTCCTCCTCCTGCCGATGCTTTGAGAAAAATTGGACCGTCGATTTTCCTTGCCGCCTTCATAATTTCATCGACATCGTCGCTCCCTTCCAGCGAACCCGGGATGATGGGGATGCCCGCTTTTTTCATAATCGCCCGAGATTGAATTTTGCTCCCCATCGCGCGGATGACCGGGGAGGGAGGGCCGATAAATGTGATCCCCTCTTTTTCGAGCCTTTCGGCGAACCGGTCGTTCTCGGCCAGAAAGCCGTAACCCGGATGGACCGCATCACAACCGGTTTCCCTGGCCGCCCGGACAATGGCATCGATGTTGAGATAACTCTCGAGAGGAGACGGCGGTCCGATGCAAACGGCCTCATCGGCGAGCTGGACGTGAAGGCTCCTTATGTCGGCCTCCGAATAAGCGGCAACGACCGGGATATCCAGCTCCTTGCAGGCACGGATGACCCTGACGGCGATTTCACCTCTGTTGGGAACGAGAACTTTATTCATTTACTCCTCTAAATCCCATTCGGGCTTCCGCTTCTCGAAAAAAGAAGCGAAGCCTTCTTTTCCTTCGTCCGATACCCGGAGCTGCGCGATCAGGTCCGTCGTATAATCCTTTACCTCATCGATACTCGATCCGGACACCTTCGCGATGAGTTCTTTGCATGCCTTCACCGCCTCCGGTCCACTGTGTTGGAACCGTTTGATCCAGCCGTCGACTGCGTCATCGAGATCGAGCGTCTCGACCACTTCGTTCACGAGGCCGATTTCTAGAGCCGTATCCGCATCGATCCGCCTTCCGGTGAGAAAATAATCCCGCGCATTCCGCTCGCCGATTTTCCGGATCACGTAGGGCGATATCACCGCCGGCACAATTCCCAGCCGAACCTCCCTCAGAGCAAAAAACGCCTCACGAGAGGCCACCGCGATATCACAAGCGGCGATCAGACCGAGGGCCCCGCCGATCGACGGGCCGTTGACGCGGGCAATAGTAGCCTGCGGCATCGAGTAGAGCGCTTGAATCGCATCTGCAAGCGTTTTCGCATCCGACACATTTTGCTCGTAGGTGTACCCCGCCACTTTCCGCATCCAGTTGAGGTCCGCACCGGCGGAAAACGCTTCGCCCTTACCGGTGAGCACCACGATCCGGATACGTTTTTCCCCACCGATTGACTGGAGCGCCCTGTTGAGTTCGCCGAGAAGAATCTCGTCGAACGCGTTCCGCACCTCCGGGCGTGAAAGGATCACTTCCGCGACCGGGCCTTTTTCTACAACTTCGATGGTTTGATAAGGATCTGTGGTCATGATCCGAACCGTATTCGGCCGGGTTCAGACTACATCCTGAACACGCCGAACTGATGCTCGGGGATGTAGCAGTTCAGGGACATGCTGATCGCCAGGCCGAGCGCCCTTCGTGTATCGAGCGGCTCGATGACGCCGTCATCCCACAGGCGGGCGGTTGCATAATAGGCGCTGCCTTCTCTCTCGTATTTCTCCAGAATCGGCGCCGCCAATTCTTTCTCCTCGTCGGGCGTCATGGTCTTGCCTTCCATTTCAAGAGCCGCCTTCTTCACGGTAAGGAGCACATTGGATGCCTGCTCGCCGCCCATCACCGAGATTTTCGACGTCGGCCACATCCACAACAGCCGGGGGAAGTACCCCCTCCCGCACATCGCGTAGTTCCCCGCGCCGTGCGAGGCGCCGATGACCAGGGTGAACCGGGGGACCTGAGCGTTTGCAACAGCGTGGACCATTTTCGCTCCATCTTTGGCGATGCCGCCGTGCTCGAATTCCTTTCCAACGATGAAACCGGTGATGTTTTGGAGAAACACAAGCGGGATCTTCCGGACGGCACAGAGCGAAACAAAATGCGCGCCTTTCTGGGCACTTTCGGAGAAGAGCACGCCGTTGTTCGCAACGATCCCCACAGGGTAACCCATGATCCGTGCAAAGCCCGTGACGAGCGTTTGGCCGTACAGTTCCTTGAACTCATGGAAACGGCCTCCGTCCACGATGCGAGCAATCACTTCGCGAACATCGAATTGCACGGAAAGATCTCTAGGGAGAACTCCGTATATCTCTTCTGGATCGTAAGCCGGATCCTCCGGTTCCGAGATATCGAGAGGAAACTTCTTCGGTGCGGGCACGCTCTCGAGAATGTTTCTGAGAATCTGGATCGCATGTTCGTCATCGTGCGCGTAATGATCCGACACACCTGAAATCCGTGTGTGCACTTCGGCGCCGCCGAGATCCTCGGGTGTCACATCCACGCCGGTAGCCGCTTTCACCAGCGGCGGCCCGCCGATGAAAATCGTTCCTTCGCCTTTGACAATGATGGTTTCGTCGCTCATGGCGGGTACGTAGGCACCACCGGCGGTGCAGGATCCCATGACTGACGAAATCTGCGGAATTCCCAGGGCACTCAGCTTCGCCTGGTTGTAAAAGATGCGGCCGAAGTGATCCTTATCTGGAAAAACCCCGTCCTGGAGCGGGAGGAAAACCCCCCCAGAATCGACGAGATACACGCATGGGAGCCGGTTTTCGAGCGCGATCTCTTGCAGCCGGACGTGTTTTCTCACCGTAATGGGAAAATAGGTGCCGCCTTTTACCGTTGCGTCGTTCGCGACAACCGCCACTTCCTTCCCGTGGACGACGCCCACACCGGTAATGATCCCCGCGCATGGGGCTTGATCGTCGTACATGCCGTATGCGGATAGCGTGCTGAATTCGAGGAAAGGCGTGTTGCGGTCGAAAAGCTTCTCGAGACGTTCTCTGGCGGTGAGCTTGCCGCGCGCTTTGTGCTTTTCTATTGCTTTCGGCGGCCCACCTTGCTTGATTCTCGCAAGGATCTCCCGAAACTCTTCGATTTTCTTTTTATTGTACGCGTAATTCTGTTGATACTCAGGTGCGGACGTCCGAACTTTGGATTCGATTTTATACATTGCAGAGCCCGCCCGGGCTATCTCTTCAATACAGCTTTGTAACCGTAACACAGAACGCCGGACTCGCCGGCCTCCTGAACCTTACGGAACTCGAGCTTTACAGGCACACCCACGGCCAGCTCGTCCTCGGTACAATCCGTGACCTGCGCGGTGATTTTCGTTCCATTATCGAGTTCGATGATCCCGAGGGCGATGGGGGCCTCATCCGAAAAGTTGCTCGCCGTGACATGGATCATGGAATACGACACGATTTTTCCTTCATCGGGAAGTGTCGTCTTTTCGAATTCTCCGTTCTTGCAACTGTCGCACACGAGCCGGGGCGGAAAAAAGACTTTTCCGCACTTCGTGCATTTGGCCGCCTCCAGCCTGTAGCGCTGAGGGGATTCTCTCCAGTATTTCGATGGCGTCAACATACTATGCAACCTCCAGAATGTGAACGAGTGCCGATCCACCGGTGCCGCCCATATTCTGAGAAAGGGCGCGCCTGGCGTTCTTCACCTGCCGCTTTCCGGCGTCTTGTCGAAGCTGCGTAACGAGTTCGTGGACCTGAGCGATGCCTGTTGCACCAACCGGATGGCCCTTCGCTTTGAGGCCGCCGGAGGGATTTATAGGTATTTCGCCGCCGAGCCGTGTCTCGCCCGCCTCGGCCGCTTTTCCCCCTTGGCCCTTTTCGAAGAAACCCAGGGCCTCGCTCACACATATCTCGGCGATCGAGAAGCAGTCGTGAACTTCAGCGAAGTCGATGTCTTTCGGCCCAACTCCCGCCATATCGAACGCCCGGCGCGCCGCTTCGGCGGTGGCGCGAAGAAAAGTGATGTCGTCGCGCGAGTGCAACGCGATGGTGTCCGTTGCGTGCCCCGATCCGGCGACCTTAATGATGGGATTTTTCTTCATCGACTTTGCCAATTCGACCGGGGCCAGGATCGCGGCGGCCGCGCCGTCCGTAATTCCGGAACAGTGGAGGATGCGCAGCGGGTCGGCCACCATCGTCGACGTCATCACCTGCTCGCGGGTGACTTTGAATGGATATTGGGCGTGCGGATTCAGCGAGCCGTTGTCATGATTTTTCACCGTCACATCAGCGAGCTGCTCGAGTGTTGTTCCGTATTTCGACATGTGCGCACGGGCGATCAGCGCATACAGGCCGGGAAACGTGGCGCCGTTGTAGCACTCGTACTCCTGGTCGGCGGCCGTTCCCAGAGCATACGTTGCGGTGCCGCCGTCCACGTCCGTCATTTTCTCGACGCCGCCCACCAGAACCACGTCACTGAACCCGCTCGCCACCTCGATGAAACCCTGTCGGAAGGCCACTCCGCCCGAGGCGCAAGCGCTTTCCACGCGAACCGCAGGGTTCGGGTTGAATCCCAGATAGTCGGCCAGCAAGGAGGCAATGTGCTCCTGTCCGGTGAAAAGGCCGCTGCTCATGCAGCCGACGTACATCGAGTCGATCTTATCCACACCGGCGTCTTTCATGGCGTTGAGAGCGCTTTCGACGAAAATGTCACGAAGGGATTTCTCCCACAGCTCGCCCCATTTCTGGATGCCGACGCCGATGACTGCAACTTCCCGCATGGTTTATCCTCCTGTTATCGCATCGATATGTTCATTCAATAATCAGCGAACCACTCCGGGGTGTCCGGGACGACCTACCGAATCCCAGTGGTTATTCTTCTATTTTCCTGATCTTGCCGCGGAACTTCGCGTACTCGCCGTACTCGAGGTACCGCTTGTTATTATCCAGCTGGTCCCGTGTCTTCGGCGCCAGATCTTGCACTTCTTTGATGCGCTCTGTCACGGTGAATACAAATGCATCGCTTCCCGCACCCGATCCATAGGAAACCATCAAAATCCGCTCCCCGGGTTCCGCAACATCCAGGATCGCAGTAAGGCCGATGGGCGATGCTCCTGAGTACGTATTGCCGAGTCTCGGAACGAGCCACCCCTGTTCGAGCTGCTCCTTGTCGAAGCCCAGAATCTTTCCGGCTCTCAGTGGAAACTTTCCGTTTGGCTGGTGAAATGTGGCCCAGCGAAAATCTTTGGCCGTGAGACCCGTTTTCTCGAGAATCGCGCGGGCCGCGCCCAAGGTATGCTTGAAATAGGCCGGTTCACCGGTGAAACGGCCGCCGTGCCTGGGATAGTTTTGATACTCCCTGCGCCAGAAGTCCGGCGTATCCGTCATGTACGAATGCGTTGCGTCGACTGTCGCGATCACTCCGTCATTACCAAAGAGGAAGGCTGCTGCTCCCGCAGAAGCGGAATACTCCAGCGCATCACCTGGAGCACCTTGGGAGGTGTCTGCGCCGATGCCCATGCCGTATTTGATGAGCCCGGCCCGCACCAGGCCAAAGCATACGAACATCCCTTCGGAACCGGCCTTGCAGGCGAACTCATAATCCGCGCAATGGATGTCCGGTGTAGCACCCAGAGCTTCGGCCACCACCGTCCCACTCGGTTTTACTGCATACGGGTGAGATTCGGAACCGATGTATATCGCGCCGATTTCCTTTGGATCGACTCCCGCCCTCTTAACGGCGTACCGGCCGGCTTCGACGGACATCGTGATCACGTCCTGATCCGGCGAAGGAACGGATTTCTCTTCCAGCATCAGTCCCTTTTTATAGCTTGGAGCGTCCGCCCCCCATACTTTTGCTATCTCTTCGACCTTGATCCGGTTCCGGGGGATATAGGCCCCATATCCGACAATTCCTTCCATACTTCCTCCTTCAGGTGCGCTCATGAACGGCGCCGCAACTCTTTGATGTGATTCTTAAGAAAAATGCAATGATACCAGAAGGTGGGGGGTTGCGCTCGAGCAGGCTCGAGGGGACACCGGATCATGAAGGCTTCCGGTGCCTCGTTCTTCCTCTACCCATTCCTCCATAGCCCACCATAAGTCTAGAAAATATAATACAAAACCGGTCTTTTTGATAAGCGAAATCTTTCTCGAGGCGTTATTTCCAGCTCCAGTAAGCCATTAGTAACATGCCACGATCGGCTTCTGGACAACCAAAGGTCGAATCTTTGGCAGGAACGCGCTACGCCCAGACAATCACAGTAATATCAATAAGTTATATCGTTATCTCGCAGCTGCCCGCTTGTTTGCAATCCTTGCATGGTGAAATTCCCAGGATCCTGGAAATCAATCGGTATTTGCGCGGTATCGAATGAGGATCTCTGGTTCCGTGCCTTGACTGATCGTTCGAGATCGATATCCGCACGCGCAGCTCTTTGGCAGTCAAATTTGCTCACAGGAAATAGACCGCACAATGCTCCATACCTAAAACTCATCGAGTAGCTGCTATTGATACTCATCTCGGCGCTTCGTGTATTGCGTATAGCGAGAAGATATCACTCGCATGCCCCACAGTTCCCCACACCGCCCCACTTCCCCCACAACACCCCACGGATTATGCCCAACCATGACGGTGAGTTCTGTCGCATGAACTCCTGCACCGTTGGCTGCGCTGTCATTTCATAGCTTCCGAGGCGCAGCCGGGCGATGCGACAGGAGGATTTGTCCAAATCTCTTACCCAGGGGGTGGGAACATGAAACGCACGCGAAAATACTCCGCCGGCCATCTACTCCATGTTGGAAGGCACGTTACGCCAACGGCCAAAAAAGAAGGGCTCATGCTCGTGATCCTATTCATGGCGTTGATGTCAGCTTATCCCAGCCGCTGCGCACTTGCGGAATCGAAGCAGGGCAAACTCAAGAGCACTCCCGAGGATCGAACGTCCGTGAGCGTGACGGTGTACAACAACAACCTCGGCCTGATCAGGGAGATCCGATCGCTAGATCTTCCGCTGGGCAATTTCGAACTGATGTTCGAGGGAGTCGCCTCGAAAATCGATCCTACCAGCGTTCACATTCGGTCTTTGAACCACCCCGAAGGGCTCACCGTTCTCGAACAGAATTTCGAATATGACATCATCAGCACGGAAAAGCTCCTGGAAAAATATCTGGGTAAAACGCTTTTTCTCGTGACGGTGCGCGATGGAAAAGAACACCGAAAGAAGGCAACGCTCATAGGAATCGATAAGCCACAAGTCCAAAGACATTCCCTATATCTCTTGCGCGAAGCGAGTTACGTGTATGAGATCAAAGACAAAATTGCCATCGATCCACCCGGTCGGATTCTGCTGCCTGCTCTACCCGAAGGACTGATATCAAAGCCCTCGCTCGTGTGGACGCTGAAGAACGGAGAGACGAGCCATTTCGCGGAGGTCAGCTATCTTGCAACCGGCATCGTATGGCAGGTCGACTACACGGCCGTTCTGGCCCATGACGACCGGTCAATAAACCTTTCGGGCTGGGTGACGATTGACAACAACAGCGGGGCTACGTACACAAATGCTTCACTAAAGCTCGTTGCGGGGGATGTCAATAGGGTTCAGCGGCGGATACACCGGTGGGATGATGAAAAATTCAGCGCCTGCGTTCTGGCGAGCGGTGCGTTCGAAGAAGAGACGTTCTTCGAGTACCACGTTTACGATATGGAGACGGGAGATGCGTTCGATATTGTCGCGGACTGCATCAAAACAGAATTCAAAGTCCTGAAGAAGGACAGAGTGTTCGAATCCACTCACAGGATTTCAACCCGGAATCACAAGAACGAATCCGTTGTGGTTGCAGTCAAAGTGGCTTTCCCCGGATCGTGGAAGATCAAGGAGACCACTCACGAATACGAGAAGGAAGCTGCAGGTCGGATTCGTTTTGATCTTCCGGTGGAAAAGAAAGGAGAGACGGTACTTACGTACAAAGCAATTGTCACCAGGTGATGACTTGATGGGAATGAGGGAATAAGCTCGGGCTATTCGTCGTAGAAAGCCTTCATTTTCACGCCGGTTGGCTTTTGTCCCCTTTGGGCGATTTCTTGGAGCTTGGCAGGAGGAACCAGGCTGATTCTCGTGTTGGGCACGGGTCTGTCGATCGAGTACAGATGCGCTTCTATCGGCCGGATTCGGTTTAGCTTTTCGAAATAGGCCTCCAGATCCTCATCGGCAATATTGCCGGGATCACCGTCGATCAAGACCGTCTGGACGTAGATGTTTTCCAACGCCGTCAATGAGTCCACCATCTCGCAAAAGTCTACGTCCTTATCCGGCCTGTTGATCGCCTTCCATTTCTTTTCCGTCCCGGCGTCCAGCTTGAAGACGGGGAGATCGATCTTGGAGACGGCGTCCCGAACATCGCCAAACACCAAACCCGAGGAGTTCGACAAGAGCGCAACTCTCACCTCGGGCCTGTAGCGATCCCTCAACCGCACGACCTCATCCACCAGCTCGGGGAACCACGGGTACAGCGTAGGCTCTCCATTTCCCGAAAACGTTAGATAAGCGAATGCCGTTTTTGACCGCACAGCCCGGTCCACCGCTTTGACAACATCATCCAGCGCGGGCAGGTCATCGTGGAAGTCCACCAGATCCACAGCGAGCCTTTTCGTCGGCCCGTAATGGCAGTACACGCAGTTGAAGGAGCAGAGCTTGCACTTGTTGGGCATCAGGTTGATCCCCAGCGATGCTCCCAGGCGGCGAGAGCGAATCGGTCCGTAGATGATTCCTCTTTGCAGTTGAAGCAGCATCTCTTACTCCCTCAATCGATCTCTCGATCCATCAATCGCCCCTGTTGCCTCACTGAACTTGCTCTCAGCGCTCCCTTTTGCGCCCCGGCTTCGAACGGGCACCTGCGTCCTGGCACCGCACCGCCGTCTCCGCCCACTGCACGAGCGTCCTGTCGTCCTCGAGCACATCCACCGGAACTTCGTAGTACGTTTTCAGGGTTTGCCTCGGATTCGGCCGAAATGGTTCCATCCCGCATTCGACATACTCCCGGCGGGTTTTCTCATCGGTTTTGAAATATAGCCTCCCTTCGAAAACGATGCCAAAAAAGATTTCCTTGCGATAGAGCCCGTACGCCCCGAACATCCGCCGGTGGGTCACATGCCCCAGAGAGTGAAGCTGATCCATAATGAAGTCCACAAATGATTGATCTTTCTCCACTTGCGTACCTTTTCATGCCTCCGGGAGGATCCCGCGGGCCTTCTGAGGTGGCCTTACGGGAGATCGGAATCGCTATAATCTAGCTCATTATCTCCTAATAAGTTACAAAATAACGCTTCCGTTCGCAACTACTGGATAACGCGCACCAGGTGTAAGTTTTTTCATTTGCGTGCGACTCATCGGATGCTTATACTGTAATAAAAGGGACTAATTTGGTCGTATATATTATAACCTCTTTTATCTGGAGGAGTTATGCCAAACGGCTCTGATCCTGTTCACGATTTTACCACCCAGGAGTATAAGTACGGATTCGTGACGGAGATTGATGCGGATACGATCCCGAAAGGGCTCAACGAGGATATTATCCGCCTCATTTCGCAGAAGAAAAACGAGCCGGAATTCATGCTGGAGTGGCGGTTGAAAGCGTTCCGCCATTGGCGAACGATGACGGAGCCGAGGTGGTCGAACGTCCATTATCCTCCGATTGATTATCAGGACCTCCATTACTACTCCGCCCCGAAATCCCAGACGAACGGGCCTAAAAGCCTCGATGAAGTGGACCCGGAACTTAGACGGACGTTCGATAAGCTGGGCATTCCTCTGGAAGAACAAAAACTGCTCGCCGGTGTCGCGGTCGATGCGGTTTTCGACAGTGTTTCGGTGGCCACCACATTCAAGGAAAAGCTGTCGGAGCTGGGCATCATCTTTTGTTCATTCTCTGAAGCCGTTCAGAACCACCCGGATCTCGTGAAGAAATACCTCGGCACCGTGGTGCCGTACACGGACAATTTCTTCGCCGCGCTGAACTCGGCGGTATTTAGCGACGGATCCTTTTGTTACGTTCCCAAGGGCGTGCGCTGCCCGATGGAGCTCTCGACTTACTTCCGCATCAACGCCGCGAAAACAGGCCAATTCGAGCGCACGCTCCTCATTGCCGACGAGGGTGCCTATGTGAGCTATCTCGAAGGATGCACGGCGCCCATGAGGGATGAAAACCAACTCCATGCCGCCGTGGTGGAATTGATTGCCCTCGAAGATGCGCAGATAAAATACTCCACCGTCCAGAACTGGTATCCCGGCGACAAAGACGGAAAAGGCGGCATCTTCAATTTCGTGACCAAGCGTGGTGCGTGCCGGGGTGCCCGGTCGAAGATATCGTGGACACAGGTGGAAACGGGCTCCGCGATCACATGGAAGTACCCAAGCTGCTTACTGCTGGGAGATGACTCGATCGGCGAGTTCTACTCGGTCGCATTGACGAACAACTTCCAGCAGGCCGATACGGGAACAAAGATGATCCATGTGGGAAAGAACACGCGCAGCACGATCGTCTCGAAAGGAATTTCCGCAGGCCGCGGGCAAAACAGCTACCGGGGTCTCGTCGAGATACATAAAGAAGCCGCGAACGCCCGCAACTACACGCAGTGCGACTCGATGCTGATCGGTGAAAAGTGCGGCGCGCACACGTTTCCGTTTATCGATGTGAGAAACACCTCCTCCCAGGTAGAGCATGAAGCATCCACCTCCAAGATCGGAGAAGACCAGATCTTCTACTGCCAGCAGCGTGGGCTCAAGGCCGAGGATGCCGTGTCGATGATCGTGAACGGATTCTGCAAGGAAGTGTTTCGCGAGCTGCCGATGGAATTCGCCGTTGAGGCCCAGAGGCTCCTCGAAGTGAGCCTCGAGGGCAGCGTCGGGTAGCGTTTTTGCCGAAACGGAGCGAACGACTCAAAAAAATAAGTGCTCCCATAAAATACGGGGCTCGAAAACAAAGCAACAAAAAGGTGAAAAGAACATGCTGATAATAAGGAACCTGCACGCAGAAGCAGAAGGGAAAAAAATTCTCCAAGGCATCGATCTCGAAGTAAAGCCTGGAGAGGTCCACGCCATCATGGGTCCCAACGGCTCCGGTAAGAGCACGCTTGCCCAGGTGGTAGCGGGGCACGACACCTACGACATCACCACGGGAGAGGTGCTCTACGAAGGCAAAGACCTTCTCGAACTCTCCCCGGAGGAGCGTGCCTGGGAAGGCATTTTTATGGCGTTTCAATACCCCGTGGAGATTCCCGGCGTCCGCAATACTTACTTCCTGAAATCCGCTCTCAATGCGATCCGAAAGGCCCGCGGGGAGTCGGAACTGGATGCGATGGACTTTCTCGATCTCGCGAAAGACAAAATGAGACTCCTCAACATGGAAGAGAGCTTGATGGAGAGGGCCGTAAACGAGGGATTCTCAGGCGGCGAGAAAAAACGGAACGAAATTCTCCAAATGGCCGTGTTGGATCCAAAGCTCGCCATACTCGATGAGACGGATTCGGGACTGGACATCGACGCCTTGAAGATCGTTGCCAACGGCGTGAACGCTCTTCGGGGACCAAATCGCGCGATCGTCGTCGTCACACACTACCAGCGGTTGCTGAATTATATCGTGCCCGATTTCGTGCACGTACTGGTGGGCGGTCGCATTGTGAAGTCGGGCGGCAGAGAGCTCGCGCTCGAACTCGAAAAGCAAGGATACGCCGGGATAGAAAAAGCCGCCGCGGAAAGCAGGCTGTAAAAGCCGCTCGATGAATGGAGCCGAATATCCAAGCGTTTTGAAAGAGATAATCATGAACGAGATCGATCGATATCTAATTAGCTATGAGAATTTTCAAAAAACGCGTTCTGAAAAAGAGCCCTCATGGATTCGCCGGATACGCAAAGACGCCATCGAGCGGTTTGCCCATCTTGGATTTCCCGGACCGCGCCAGGAAGACTGGCGTTTTACACGCGTCAAACCGATAACACGGACATCGTTCGAAAGAGTTGATGGGCTTCGGTCAAACGGTCTCTCCAGTGGCGAGATTGCTCGCCGCACCTTTAATGACGCAGGATGTCACAGGCTTGCTTTTGTCGATGGTCACTACTGTGCAGAGCTCTCTTCGCAAGTAGGCTCGAACTCCGGCCTGGTGATCGAGAGTCTCGCCGACGCGCTCCAACGGAGGGCCGCGCTTGTTGAGAACCATCTCGCCCGTTACGCCCGATTCGAAGAACAGGCGTTCATTGCGCTCAATACAGCGTTTATATCCGACGGCGCGTTTGTGTATGTCCCCGAAGACGCGACGGTCGTCGAGCCAATACACCTTGTGTTTGCCTCCAGCGGGTTGCCATCCTCAACCCCAGCGATTGGCTCGGCGACCTCCAATTTGCATGTTGACAAAGCCGGACCGGACGCTCCCTCCACGAACGGAAACGCCCCTAGAACGCACCCCAGAATTCTCATTATTGGCGAAAAGGGGAGCCGGGCGACGATCATCGAGAGTTACATCGGCTTGAAGCAAGATGCTTACTTCACAAATCCCGTCACCGAGATCATTCTGGGAGAAAACGCCGATGTGTCTCATTACAAGCTCCAGCGGGAAAGTGACGCCGCCTACCATGTCGCCGCCTTACAGGCGAACATCGAGAAGGACGCGAGATTTTCTTCGGCCTCCATCTCGATTGGGGGTGCCCTCGTTCGAAACGACGTAAATGTCATTCTCGACGGTGAAGGCGTCTCATGCGCGCTCGACGGCCTGTACCTGGGAGACAACCGCCAGCATGTGGACAACCACACCTTCATCAAGCATGCCAAGCCAAATTGCGAGAGCTTTGAATTGTACAAAGGGATTCTCGATGGACGCTCGAGCGGCGTTTTCAACGGAAGGATCTACGTCGATCCAGGCGCTCAAAAAACGGACGCAAAACAGACGAACAATTGCTTGCTGCTTTCGGATGACGCACGGATCAACACGAGCCCCCAGCTGGAGATCTTCGCAGATGATGTCAAGTGCACCCATGGGGCTACGGTAGGCCAGCTGGACGAAGCGGCAATTTTTTATCTCCGCTCACGGGGAATCGAAGAAAACGATGCACGACACATGTTGATCTATGCTTTCGCCAACGAAGTTCTCGACAGGATTCATCTGGCCCCGGTCCGTGACCGTTTCGCAACGGACCTTTTCGAGTGGCTTTCGAAATAATAAAGAAACGAGGAAACGGCATGAGCAATCCATCCGGCATTCCCGTCCCAAACGCCGCGAGCGATGCACCGACCACTCTGGACGTGCAGAGGATCCGCGAGGATTTCCCCGCACTGCACCAGCAGGTGAATGGGAAGCCGCTCGTCTACCTGGACAGCGCCGCGACGACGCAAAAACCTCTCTCGGTGATCCAAGCCGTCCGGCAGTATTATGAAAAGGACAACTCGAACGTTCATCGCGGCGTCCACACATTGAGCGCGCGTGCAACAGAATCATACGAAACCGCACGGATCAAAGTGCAACGATTCATTAATGCCGCCGATGCGCGGGAAATCATTTTTGTGAGAGGAGCCACGGAAGGGATCAACCTCGTTGCGAATTCGTATGGAAGAAAACACATCCGGGCGGGAGACGAACTCCTCATCACCGCAATGGAACATCACTCCAACATCGTCCCCTGGCAGCTTCTCTGCGAAGAGAAAGACGCCCACCTTCGCGTGGCGCCAATCAACGAGCGAGGAGAAGTTGTCTTGGAATCTTATGAAAAGCTCATCACCGACCGGACGAAGCTCGTTGCAATTACTTACATATCGAATTCACTGGGAACCATCAACCCTGTGAAGGAAATGATCGAACTCGCGCATCGGCGCCGCGTGCCCGTGCTGGTCGACGGTGCCCAGGCCGGGCCTCATTTGCCCCTGGACGTGCAGGAGATCGGTTGCGACTTTCTCGTTGTCTCCGGTCACAAGATGTACGCCCCGACCGGGATTGGCGCGCTTTACGGCAAGCTCGAACTCCTCGAAAGCATGCCGCCCTATCAGGGAGGCGGGGAAATGATTCAATCGGTGACTTTCGAGAAAACGACGTATAACGACGTTCCCCACAAGTTCGAAGCCGGGACACCGAACATAGCCGATGCGGTCGGTTTCGGCGCGGCGATCGATTACCTGAACGCTCTCGGCATGCAGGCGATCGCCGCCCATGAAGACGACCTCGTCCGGTGCGCGATCGCGGCCCTCTCCGCCATCCCCGGTCTCCGTTTCATCGGTACCGCACGGGATCGGGCCGCCGTCGTTTCGTTTACGATCGAAAACATACACCCACATGACATAGGAACCATACTGGACCAGGAGGGGATCGCCATCCGGACCGGCCACCATTGCTCGCAGCCCGTGATGGACAGGTTCGGCGTTCCCGCAACATCACGAGCATCGTTCGGACTGTACAACACCCATGCGGAGATCGACTCGCTCGTCGCTGGGATTTACAAAGCCAAGGAGCTATTCAGCCTGGAATGAATTTGAAAAGACCGATATCGAGCGCGGCTTTTCGGATATCCATCGGCTATCCCACGGAGCCGCGATGCTTTGAGGAGCATACCGAATGTCCGATTTGAGAGAACTCTACCAAGAGCTGATCGTCGATCACCACAAGAATCCTCGCAACTTTCGCAAGCTGGAAGTATCGAGTCACCACGCGGTCGGCAACAATCCTATTTGCGGCGATCGCATTACGGTGCATCTGTTGATCAAGGATGATGCGGTAGAGGATATCGCCTTTGAAGGCACGGGATGCGCCATTTGTACGGCAAGCGCCTCTGTCATGACGGAGACCGTGAAAGGGCGGCACCTCTGGGAAGTGGAAAGCCTGTTCGACCGGTTTCACGATGTGGTCACCGGCAGCCCGGACGAGGCGCCCGATACATCCGGATTGGGAAAGCTCGCCGCTTTTGCAGGGGTGCGTGAATTCCCCATGCGCGTGAAATGCGCCACGCTCGCCTGGCACACGATGCATGCGGCGATCGAGAAAAAGAACGAGCCCGTTACGACCGAGTAATTGTAGCCAAAAAGACCATGAAAGAGCTTGAATCGAAAATCACGGATGCGCTCAAGACGGTTTTCGACCCCGAGATTCCCGTTAACATTTACGACTTGGGGCTCGTTTACGATATCAGGATATCCCCGTGCGGCGCGGTCGATATCGTGATGACGCTCACCTCACCCGCCTGCCCCGTGGCGGAGCAGATTCCTCCCGAAGTCGAGATGACCGTCCGGGCCGTCCCCGGCGTGACGGCTACAAAGGTCGAGCTGGTGTGGGATCCACCGTGGAATCCAGACATGATGTCGGAAGCGGCCAGGCTGCAGCTCAATCTTTAGCGCCATATTCGGTATCGACCTGCAACCCAGCATGCAATCTTCTCTACCACAGCAACGGATCGTTCTCTCACTGATAGTGAGCTCCGGCTCCATCAGCGTTCAAAACCTTTTTTGCTTTAAGGAGTTTCATTCCCTCGATCCCAGGTGATGCGACGTGCGCGGCGAAGTCTCGCACAGAATTCACTTGAATTTACTCTTTCTTTTGCTGCATCCTCTACGCATGCCGGACGCCGGAACGATCAGCAGTTTCCTCGAGAAAAAACTGTCCTCTCTCAAAAGAGACGGGGTCTCCGCCGTAGAGGCGGCCCGATGGCTCGTGGCCGAAAACATACTCTCCGGCGAGACGCAACCGCTCAAGCACCTGCGCACGCTGCTTAGAGCCGGCAAGATCAAGGGAGCCTATCAGTTTCCCAATAAACGCTGGGTGATCATCAACCGGCCGCGGCTGCCGGACGGCATACAACGCGTTGTTCCAATCAAGGAAGCCGCGGTGAACCTTCGCGTCTCTGAAGCCTCACTTCGAAACGCCGTAGCGGAAGGAACCTTAAAAACCCTGAACTTCGGCTCCGCATTGCTGCTGTTCCTGGAAGACGATCTCAAACGCTATCATTCTGATCACATCGAGAGATCCTTCCGGCTGATGTTCCCGGAAGACAAGAAACAGAAAAAGACCGAAGTCAACAGGCTCAAAAGGCAGCTCTACTATCTCCGGTCCGATGTCCGGTTGATCGCAGAGAGGATTGAAGAGTTGATACGCTTACTCGAATAGGCGCAGGCTCCAGCTCGCAGACATCCAACCCGCACTCAATAAACCGTCACCCATCAAACCTCATCGCCCAAAGATCGACCCATCTCATTGATCCTGTCGATGAGCTGTCGGATGCGGCCTGCGCTCTTGTAATTATATGAGAAAACGAGCCGCGGCATCCGCAGGAGTTCCGGTTCGTTTACTTCCCCGGGAAGCGCATAGGTCTTTTCGAACTTACCTTTCTCCAACACATCTTTGAACGACTTGTTGAGTTCGTCGACATTGTCGTCCGTGAGCTCTCTCTCGAGTCGAATTACGTGCCTGTCGCCTACCTGGCGCATCGAGTGATACGTGGAGAAGAAGAACTTGATCTCATCGATCGCTTCTTCAGCCGAGTATACAATCTTGTATAGTGATATGTCTTCGCGTGAGATAAAACCACGGCCGAGAAGCTGATCTTTCACAAATGCGTCCCACTCCTCCCAGTAAGATTCACCGGGAAGATCCATCAGCACGACCGGACGTGGAGACGCCTTTTCTGTTTGAACCAGTGTGAGAGTTTCAAAACCTTCGTCATGCGTTCCATAACCTCCGGGAAGGAGGACGATGGCACATGATTCCATGACGAACAAGAGCTTACGGGTAAAGAAATATTTGAACGTCATGAGCTTGGGATCATCGACGATGAACTCGTTCGGGCTCTGCTCGAATGGCAAGAGAATGTTCACGCCGAAGCTCTTGCCCTTTCCCGCACCTTCGTTCCCCGCTTTCATGATCCCGCTCGCCGCTCCCGTAATCACCATGAATCCCTCATTCGCCAGCATTCTGGCGAACTTCACCGTCTGCTGGTAATGGGGATCTTCTTCGGGCAGCCGCGCGGATCCAAAAATGGAGACTTTTCGGATTCCCCGGTAAGGTTTGAAGACTTTGAACGCGTACCGCAACTCCCTGAACGCCCGGTTGATCACTTTGAGATCTAGGGTGTCGAGATCTTCCTCTTTGAGCTTCAGGGAATTCGTGAGGATTTCTTTCAATAAAATTTTTGGCAGCGTGTTCTCCTGGGCGCTGAGTATTTCGCGCGCTCTTTCGAGGATGCTATCCAGCGATTCGTACTTCATGATAACTCTCTCTGCATAGAATTTTAGTGTCCTGAGATTTTCTTCAAAGCGTGGATCTCCTTTCGGGCAGGTCCACGCGCATTTCCCTACTCGAAAATTTCCAGCAATTTCGTCATGCTCTGATTTTTGACCACCCGGTCAGCTCCTCTCTCCAGCTCAGCCGATCGGGGATTGAACGCCACAAAATAGCCCACCACACCGAGCAGCGGCACGTCGTTGTCCCCGTCTCCGATATAAGCAATCCGATCCAAAGTGGTACCGTATTTTCGGGCAAGCTCTCTCAGAGCAATTGGCTTGCCAAAAATATCGAACGGGGTGGCTTTCCAACCGGTGAGATTCCCATCGCCGTCGAAGAATATCCTGTTCGTGAAAACATCATCGAATGGGTGATCGGGGAAAATTGTGTCGATGACGATATCGAGCGTACCGGATACGACGGACAGCCGGTATCCCCTCTTTTTTAGCTCCTCTACGGTTTCCAGCGCGCCTTCATGCGGCCGGAATCCCCGGACGACTTCTACAATTTCCTCCTGCGTGGCTCTTTTCTCTATCCAGTCCGAGACGTCCAGCTCCACCCACTTATCGTAGGTGATGTTGCCTTCCATGTAGGAATCGTACCGGGCCTGGTTGATTTGTTCGCTTCCCCCGTATCTTATATTGAGCAGCTCCCAGATCACCTTTCCGGTTGGATGTTCGATAAGCGTCCCGTCGACATCAAAACATATGAGGTCGTATTGTTTCATAGAGCTAAAAATACGTCGTCACCCCCACCGGCACAAGCAATGCATTACCTTCTGCGGTCTAGGCTTACCGCTGAAGGATCAACCTCACCGCTTCGATGACGTCCTCCACATCGTCGTTGGAGAGTTTCGCGGATAGGGGCAGGCTCACCGTGCGGCGACCAATGCTCACGGCGTTTGGGTAGTCATCGAGCTTCCAGCCGAACGTATCCCGGTAGAAGGGGTGTTCGGGGATGCTCATGTAGTGCACACCAGCACCGATGTTGTGGCCGTGAAGGGCATCGAGAAACGCATCCCGTTCCATGCCCGTCTTTTTCTCGTCGACCAGAATTGTGTAAAGGTGGTACGCGTGCCGCGTGTCCGGCTCCGGTTCGGCGGGGCGATCGACGGGGAGATCGGCAAATGCCTCGTCATAGCGGCGCCAGATCGCTTTCCGCTTCTTCCAGTATTGGTCGATGCGCTTCAGCTGATGGATCCCTATGGCCGCCTGCAGATCCATCATGTTGTATTTGTATCCGGCCGACACGACATAGTAGTGGACGAAGCCTTCGTCTTTGAACCGCTTCCAGGCATCCTTGCTCATTCCGTGAAGAGCGAGGACCTTGATGTTGGAGGCGTCTTCCTCGCGTCTCGTGAGAACCATACCGCCTTCGCCGGTGATGATGTTTTTGGTCACGTAAAAACTGAAGCAGCCGAAATCGCCGAACAAGCCGGTCTTTTGTCCTTTGTATTCCGCCTCTATCGCGTGTGCGCAATCCTCGATCAACAGCAAATTGTGACGGGCGGCGATGTCACAAATCGCGTCCATATCGCACGGCCGCCCGGCAAAATGTACGGGAAGAAGCGCCCGGGTTTTAGGCGTGATCTTCATTTCGATCCGAGCGGGATCCACGTTCATCGTACGTGAATCGACATCCACCAGCACCGGCGTAGCGCCTGCGTGGATGATCGCATTTACCGATGAACAGAACGTCATCGCAGTGGTGATGACTTCGTCACCGGGTTTCAAATCGGCGGCGAGCATGCTCAAGTGAAGAGCCGCGGTGCAGGAACTCAACGCGACCGCATGAGGCGCGCCCTTGTAAGCCCGGAAAGCATCCTCGAACTGCGCCACTTTGGGTCCGGTACCTAGCCACCCCTTGCGAAGACTATCTGTCACTTCATTGATCTCGGCTTCTTCGATCATCGGAGAGCCGAATACGAGAAATCGATCCTTCGGGCGAACGGGACGATCAGCCATCAGCAGAGACCACCTTTTGCGGAATGGATTATTATGCGAAAAGAGCTGCTGCTATTTGACCAGGATTACACTTCTGATCCGAATGAATTCTGATAACTCATGCGAGGGACACGTCGTATGAGCTTTGCCAAATCCTTATCTGTTTCTTGCTGCGGCCGCTCTCGACCGTGCAGCTACTCGATACAAAAACCATCCCAGAGCGACGAACGGGATAACTGCTACCAGTTGCCCGAGCCATGCGGTGGGATACTGAATTTCCAGGAATCTCGGTTCGACTTTCATGATCACGGCAATGATGGCAATGATGACACCCATCATCCCTTCGCCGGCAATGAATCCCGAACCCATCAATATGCCTTCGTCTTTTCCTTTCTCCTCGTTGTTCGTTTTGTAAAACTTTTCGACATAATGCCGGAGCATCCCGCCGATGAACAAGGGAGTCATCGAGTACAACGGCAGATACATGCCGACGGCAAACGCCAGCGGCGGTATCCGAAGGAATGTAACGATCACGGCAAATGCAGCGCCGATTCCCACCAGATCCCATCTCAAGTCCCCGCCGAGGACGCCGTCCAAAACCGTCTTCATCAACATCGCTTGCGGGGCCGGTAATGCCTCCGACCCAAATCCATACGCCTTACCCAAATAATAGACGGCGAGACACACAAAGAATGCCGAGCCCAGGGCACCGATGATCTCGCTGATCTGCTGCTTTCTCGGCGTGGCTCCTACGAGAAAACCCGTCTTGAGATCCTGAGAGATGTCACCGGCAATGGAGGCCGAGATACACACGATCGTGCCGATTGTGAGCGCGGTAACTTTCCCGGTGATATCCGTCCAGCCCAAAAGCTTGAACACGAGTCCCGTGCCCAGGAGCGTAACGATCGCCATCCCGGATGTAGGATTAGAGGAAACGCCGATCATCCCCACGATGCGCGACGATACCGTTACAAACGCAAAAGCAAACAGAGCGATGGCCACCGCGCTGAGAAACCTCATCACCAGAAACGTATGCGTTCCGATAATGCCGGGAATGATGGTAACGAGTGCGATAACGATGCTGATTCCTATAAAAACGTATTTGAGTGAAAGATCCCGTTCGGTTCGAAGTCTTCCCATATCGAGGGTGGCCGCGCTCGTTCTGAGTTCCTTGATACCGATCTTCAAAGAGCCGGCCATGGTCGGTATCGCCCTGATGACCGTGATGATTCCGGCTGCGGCAACGGCGCCGGCGCCTATGATTCGAATGTACCCTTCCCAGATTTGCTTTGCGCTCAACTCACCGATAGTCGTGATGGACGGATCCAATCCCTTCGATCTCAAATAAGCCAGCGTATTGTCCCAAATCAACGCATCACCATATTTATGAGCAATAATTGGAATGATGATTACCCACGAGATCAAGCCGCCGCCCACCATGATGGTCCCGATTCTACGGCCCAGGATATACCCCACGCCCAATAGCGCCGGATTGGTCGAAACACCAACGACGGCCTTCTTGATAAACGGGAGCGTGAGCTGAATCTTGCTCGGCCACAGGTACAGGAGGTTGATCAAGCTTTTATAGACGGCGCCGATTCCCAATCCAACAAAGATGCTTTTGGCCGATGAACCACCTTCCGATGCCGCAATCAACACTTCAGCGCTGGCCGTGCCCTCTGGATAAGGAAGGTTCCTGTGCTCTTTCACAATGAGAAATCCCCTCAACGGGATCATGAACAGCACCCCGGTGATACCGCCGCATATCGCGAGCAGCGTCATTTGAAGCAGTGACGGTTCATAGCCCCAGATGAACAAAGCGGGGATGGTGAAGATGAGTCCGGAAGCCAATGAAGAGCTGGCCGAACCGGTGGTTTGAGAGATGTTGCATTCGAGAATGGTCGAACGGCCGAAAACCGGCGTAAAGGCCCGCAGTATCGCGACCGAGATGACGGCAAGGGGGATCGCCGTGCTGATCGTCAACCCAACGAGCAAACCGAGATACGCATTTGCGCTTCCAAAAAGTGCGCCCAGTATCACCCCCAGGATCACGGTTTTGAAATTAAAATCCCGCATAGTGACGTCAGCCGGGATAAACGGTTTATGCTCAGCCATCGTACGGTGTCCTTTGCTGGTAAATACGGAAAAATCCGATATGCGCGGTGGGGCGCCCCCTGGTACCTTACCCCTCCGGGCGGCGCTATCGAGCTGCCATTAAAGCGTACATATTCCCATTATTGTGCGCTATCCGCAAGCCTTTTTTAGCAGTCTCACGGCAGCGCAAGTTCCATCCAATGGACGAGTTCGGTACTGAAAGACATTGAAATGCCGCTCCTCAAATGGTATCCTTGCGGATCCTACTAACTTGCCCACTCTTAATAACATGTTCTTCTTTAAGTACCTATTTCATCCCATTCAATTAGGCAGTTGCATCAGTATGCCTTGCACGCATCATTCGTTTTCACACTCTTGCAACAGCTGGAGCTTCTTTGCATTAGATACGCGTAATTTGGATCCATCTCTCGCACGCTTCTAAAAAGGGAGGTATCACGTGTCCCGCAAGTTTGACCTGTTGGTTGTTCTCGTTCTTTTATGCTCCGTGGTGTGCTTCTCGACGGCACAGGCGCAGTGGACGGCGGATGGGGTGCCGATAATAAAGGGAACTGATATGAAGGACTCTCAAGTCATGGTGTCGGATGGGTCTGGAGGAGCCATCATCGCATGGCGGGATAATCGCGGTACTTACACGACCATATACACCCAGCGGATCGATGCCATGGGAAACGTCCTCTGGGTAGACAGTGGAGTGCTCGCCGCGATTGCAACCGTTGATCATACTTACCCCCAAATCATCTCTGATGGTGCAGGGGGTGCAATTGTGTCCTGGTACCAGGGAACCGCGCCCGAATTCGATATATACGCCCAGCGAATCGACTTCAACGGCAACACCCTCTGGGGACCGACCGGAGTCGCCATTTGCACCGCCACGAATTTCCAGGCGTATGCATTATTAGTTCCCGATGGTGCGGGCGGCGCGATCCTTACATGGAGGGACGGCCGCAGCCTGGTGGACTACGACGTATACGCCCAGCGGATCGATACGAATGGAAACGTGCTTTGGACGCCTAACGGGGTGGCCGTCTGCACCACCGCGGGTGACCAGCAAGGACCCATGCTCGTTTCAGACGGGGCGAACGGCGCGATTATCACCTGGTATGATCCTAGAAGCGGTGCGAACAACATCTACGCGCAGCGTGTGGACGGTAATGGAAACGCGCTCTGGACGCCTGATGGGATCGTTGTAGCCCCATCCCCGTTCGAGCAGATGGCGCCTATCCCCGTCACGGACGGTTCGGGCGGGGCAATCATCGCGTGGCGGGATTCTCGAAGTGGCATTGACATCTATGCACGGCGCATCAACTCACTTGGTGACACACTGTGGGCCGCCGGGGGCGTCGCTATTTGCGCCGCCTCGGGCAGTCAATATAATCTCGATGTCATCCCAGACGGCGAAGGCGGAGCGATCATGGGGTGGTCGGACAATCGCGGAGTGGACCGGGACATCTATGCCCAGAGCGTTGACGCGAATGGAAATGTGCTGTGGACGACCGACGGCGTGGCGATCTCCACGGCTTTTGATGACCAGTATTATGCAAGGCTAACAACGGACGGCTCTGGCGGAGCGATCATCATCTTTGATGACTACGAGGACCCGGACGACTCATTCATCCGCGGCCAACACGTCGATTCCCTCGGCAATGCGCTTTGGACCGCCGGCGGCGAAGCCGTTACTCCTTCCGGGATCGATTCCTGGCCGGAAAATCCGGCTCTTGTCTCTGATGACGCAGGCGGAGCGATCATCACATGGTTGGATTGGAGAAACTGGACGAGTACGAATATCTACGCCCAGCGGATCGAAGGGATCTTTGGAAAATGGGGGATCCCGCCACCATACCTCACATCAGTGGAAGACGTGCCAGGCGATCAAGGGGGATATGCCTCCGTGAACTGGCTTGCAAGCCCGCTGGATGTGTACAACGTTCAAACAATTACACACTACTCCATTTGGCGAGCAATCAAGCAGATCAGTTCCACATCTCCCTTTGTCAGCGACGTTGCGCTCGTCGATCTCAGTGCGATCGACAAGGACTTCCAGGGCACTGCTCATCGCATCGATCATACCAGCGCCGGCGGTTACTACTGGGAGTGGATTGGCAACATGAATGCGTATTACTTCGAGGGGTACTCTTATACCGCCCCCACGCTCTACGACTCCATCGCCGGCAACCCGGGAATGCATTACTTCCAGGTCGTCGCCCACACGGCAGATCAGTTTGTCTTCTGGGTGTCGAACCCGGACAGCGGTTATTCAGTGGATAACCTCTCACCCGCCGCTCCTTTGGGCTTTGCCGGAGAGTACGATCCAGGTCTAACCATTCTTACGCTGCGTTGGAACGCCAACACAGAACCGGATCTGTCCCACTACTCCGTGTATCGCGGCGAGGGATCGGACTTCATCCCAACCGACCTGAACCGTATTGCGACGTCCATGGATACGACCGTAACCGATCTGCCCTATCCTCCCCAGCAACCCTATTACCTCAAGCTCTCCGCCTTTGACATCCACGCGAACGAGAGCTTGTTTGCCACGTTGGCTCCGGAGAGTGTCCTGGTGCCCACGCTGCTTGCGAGCTTCGAGTCTGCCTGGAGGGGCATGCATGTGGAAATCTCGTGGATCATGAGCGATGTTTCAGAGCATGTTACGTTCGATGTTGCCCGGAAAGAGGAGCCGAACGGCCAGTATCAAACGATCGCGCCCGAGATCACACTCGACGGGTACGAGGCCCGATTCGAGGATGCATCGGTGGCACGAGGAAAAGATTATACATATCGCGTCAGTGCCGTCGAAAATGGAGAAGCGATGCTGCTCTTCGAGACGACCGTATCGATTCCGGCATTGAAGCTCACGCTTTACCAAAACTTTCCCAACCCGTTCAAGCCGGAGACCATGATTAAATTCGATCTGCCGGAGGCGATGAACGTGGAGCTGTCGGTCTACGATGCCAGTGGGAGGAAGGTGGCGACGATTGTCAGCGAACGCAAGGAAACGGGAGCTCATACCGTGCCCTTCAGGGCTGACGGGCTGGCATCGGGTGTGTATTTCTATAAGCTCAAAGCAGGCTCGAAGACGTTCTCGAGAAAAATGATTATGCTGCGTTAGGCTCGATCTTTGGATTGTCGAAAGGATTCTGAAATCGCTCCAGCGGACCGCCGGGCGAATTTGATCACTGGCCTGGCGGGCGCAGAGGATCGCTATCTGGAGATCGGAAAAACCGCATGGACGGATTCCGCTATTTGTAGTATTTTCAATCTACTTGGAGTATATTCCCCAACAAGACCATGAAAGCGACCCGCGAAGATATCGTGCATGATCCTTCCTCATGGGTGGAGCTGCACGGCGATGCGCTTTACCGCTTCGCGATCCTGCGCATCAAAGATCCGCACGTCGCCGAGGATCTCGTACAGGAGACGTTTCTTTCCGCGCTTCAGGGCCTCGAGCGGTTCAAAGGGGGATCTTCGCTGAGGACATGGCTCATCGGAATCCTCAAGCACAAGATCATCGATCACTTCAGAAAAACATCCAAAGAAGTTCTCGCCACCGATCTCAATCCCTGGGATGAGGAAGATGAAAGAGAACTCTACGATGAGACCGGGCATTACAAAACGCCCATGTTCGAATGGAAAGGCTCCCCGCATGACCTCGTAGAAAACAAACAATTTTGGAAGGTTTTTCACACCTGTCTTTCGGGCCTGCCGGAAGCGCACCGGCGGGCGTTCACCCTGAGGGAAGTCGATGGAGTAAAAAGCGAAGAAATCTGTAAGATTTTGTCCATCACGCCGACCAATCTTTGGGTGATGCTGCACCGCTCGCGGGCCAGATTGAGGAAGTGCTTGGATTCCAACTGGTTCCGGGCAAATGCGAAGGAGGCCGAATAGCACCATGATGATCAACTGCAAAGAAGCAGCAAGAAGGTCTTCGGAGCTGAGGGATCGCCCGCTCCGTGGAATGAGGAGATTCGAGCTCTGGTATCACCTGCTCATATGCAAGTTCTGCAAGATCTACTACAAGCAAATCCAGATGTTGGGCAAGCTCTCGCGCTTAATCGGAAAGGCCTCGGCAGATTCGGACGAGCTGCTGGAGTGTCTGTCCGATGCCACGCTGTCAGATGATGCCAAGGAGCGCATAAAGCAAACGCTTATATCGAGTTAGCAGCCTCTGGATTCCTGCTGAATTCCGACCCCAAAGCCTTATTTATTACGCCTTTAGCCGACTGCGTGAACTCCCCAATTTCATGTGCGGACCGGCACGCCGCTCTGAGATCAGCTAGAAATTCTGTAAGTATCGGCATCGTTCTTCGACCAACATGCAGAACCTAATAAAGAGTAATTCTTCCCCCCATCGCAGGTCGATCGAAAGTCCATCATCTCCCTGGCGCACAGCAGATCCGAAAACCCAAGGCGGGGTGCCGACTCGAAGTCCTACTCCCCCGGCTTCACAAGAGGTGCTCCGCCTTCTGGCATCCTCGTATTTTTGTGAACGACCTGCTCATTCTATAAGCCATTATATCCTTCCCCATCGCTTTTGACATCCCACCGGTACACTTGGTAGAATATCAAGGCGTTATGGAGATCGAGATGTGCATCTTTCTCTACGTAATACCGCACTGTGATTTCCCGGCGAGAAACGAATGATCGGCCAAACTATATCCCACTATAAGATCCTCGAAAAAATCGGCGAAGGCGGCATGGGAGTGGTGTACAAGGCCGAGGACCTCAAGCTCAAGCGGACCGTCGCGCTGAAATTCCTCACACCGCAAGCTCTTGGCACGGAAGAAGAGAAGACGCGCTTCATCCACGAAGCACAGGCGGCCGCCGCGTTGGATCATTCGAATATCTCTACCATACATGAAATCGACGAAGCCGAAGGCCGCACGTTCATTGCCATGGCCTTCGTCGAGGGACAGAGCCTCAGGGAGAGGATCGCATCAGGTCCACTCAAATTGAATGAGGCTCTGGATATTGCCATTCAGATCGGTACAGGTCTGCACGAGGCGCACGAAAAAGGCATCGTGCACCGGGATATCAAAAGCGCCAACATTATGGTAACCGAGAAGCGTCAGGCGAAAATCATGGATTTCGGCCTGGCGTTGCTGGCCGGCGCCACGAGAGTGACCACAACCGGTTCTACCGTGGGAACGATCGCCTGCATGTCGCCGGAGCAGGCCCAGGGCGCAACAGTGGATCACCGCACGGACATTTGGTCTTTGGGTGTCGTGCTGTACGAAATGGTCACGGGGCAACTCCCCTTTAAAATTGATTACGATCAAGCGTTGGTCTACGCGATCCTGAACGACGATCCGGAACCAATGACCGGTTTGCGCACCGGTGTGCCTCTGGAGCTCGAGAGGATCGCAAAGAAATGTATGGAAAAGAATCCTGGCGAACGGTATCAGACCGCGGCAGATCTGCTGGTTGACCTGTGCCATCTTCAGAAAACCCTATCTGCTCCCGCTGGACCGAGCTTCGC
Organism: Candidatus Latescibacterota bacterium; assembly: GCA_011772205.1. Lineage (GTDB taxonomy): Bacteria > Krumholzibacteriota > Krumholzibacteriia > WVZY01 > WVZY01 > WVZY01. The sequence continues at coordinate 10,416 of WVZY01000067.1, read as the reverse complement.
ACCCGTTTTTAAAAGAACCTCCGGTCAACGAGCTCGGCGGTTGGGTTGGACAGGTGTGATCATCCTGATCGTGGCTCTTGCAGCCATCATATTATTGCGTGATTTCCTCTTGACCCAAGAGAAACCCGTTAGCGAAAGGAAAATGTTGGTGGTCCTGCCCTTTGAAAATCTAGGCCCGCCAGAGGATGAGTTTTTCGCCGCCGGTATCACGGAAGAAATCACCAGCCGCCTTGCGTCGGTGCGGGGCCTCGGTGTGATTTCTCGCAAGAGCGCCGTCCAGTACGCTTCAACGGAAAAAACGACAAAGCAGATTGGTGAAGAGTTGGGTGTGGACTACATGCTCGAAGGAACGGTTCGCTGGGCCAAAACTCCCGATCAGCCCCACCGCGTGCGGATTACACCGCAGCTAATCCGGATTTCCGACGATACGCATCTCTGGTCGGAACCTTACGAGCACGTCATCGATGATATTTTCCAGGTTCAATCAACGATCGCACAGGAGGTCGTCGAACAGCTGGGGATCACCCTCCTCGAACCCGAACGTTCAGCAATAGAAGCACGACCCACTGAAGATCTCGAAGCCTATCAGGCCTACCTTCGCGGCCGGTATTACGCGGGCCAGCCCCACTTTTCATTGGAAGGCTGGAACAAGGCACTACAGAGTTACCAGCATGCTACAGAACTCGATCCCGAATTTGCCCTGGCGTACGCCGAGCTCTCGAAAGCACACGCAAGGCTCTACTATTTACAGCATGATCGAACGGAGGAGAGGCGCAACCTGGCAAAGCAAGCGGTAGAAAAGGCGCTCGAACTGGCCCCGGAGTCGCCCGAAGTTCATCTAGCCCAAGGTTATTTCTACTTCTGGACCGGAGGGAAGACCGAACAGGCACTGGAAGAATTTGCCATCGCAGCACGAGACCTGCCCGAAAGCGCAGATGTCTTGAAGGCAAAAGCTGAAGTCCTCAGGCACAAAGGTCGCTGGCAGGATGGATTGGATTATTACCGAGAAGCGTGCAAGTTAAGTCCACTCGACGCTTCGGCGTTCGAGGAGCTGGCAATCACCTATTGGTGGATGCGACGGTATCCCGAAGCATCGGACGTTGCCGACAAAGCGATCGCCCTGGCGCCGGATCAGACCTGGCCGTACCTCACTAAAGCTTTTAACTATTGGAGTTGGAAAGGTGCCGTGCCGGAAGTGCGAGCGGCACTCGAAGCCATATCTCCCGATCACCCCTGGGCGCCGTGGGCCCGGTACTGGTGTGATATGTACGAGGGAAATTACCGTGGTGCTCTCGATCATCTCACTGCGGTCCCCGGCGGCTGGATTCGACTCAAGATTTGCGCGAGACCCACGCCGCTGCTCGCAGCCTACGTTCACGAGCTTTTGAATGAGCCCGAGCTTGCGATGTCTGCTTACCAATCGGCAACAGCTTCACTCGAGGACGAGGTCCGGGCGCAGCCTGAGAATCCCATGTTCCACAGCTCTCTCGGTATCGCCTACGCCGCCCTGGGCTATAAGGAAGAGGCGATTCGAGAGGGAAAACGTGCATTGGAGCTTTATCCGTTTTCAAAAGATGTTGCTTACAGTCTGCCTTACATCATCGATCTCGCCCACATTTATGCGATCCTGGGAGAACATGACGCCGCGCTGGATGAACTCGAACATTTGTTATCCATACCTGGCTGGATGTCTGTTGCCTGGATCAATATTGACCCCCGCTGGAATCCGCTCCGCAACAATCCCAAGTTCCAGCGACTGATGGATAAGTATTCGGGAGCGGGTTCATGATGTGAAAACGCGTTCTATCTCGGAGTTGCCCACGAGAAATCCGGCTGGTATCATAAGCAATCGACCATTCTCTCTCACGTTCCATAAGGAGCATCCATCTTGAAACCCCAAGTCGTTTTGAGCGTCGAACAGGCTCTGACCATGACGTATGCAACGTTGCGCTTCGTCCATCTAGGCTGGCGCGTTATCAAAGTTGAGCCCACACCGGCGCCCGGCCGGAAGTCGAAGGGCGATCCCAACCGCTACATCGGCCGGCCCGTGGCCGGTGAGGACCGGCACAGCTACTTCGTGGCCCCCAACGTCGGCAAAGAGGCAATAGCCATCGATCTCAAAAAAACTGAAGGACACGAGCTCCTTCAGCGTTTGATACGCGAATTGGGAGTGGATGTCTTTTGTACCAACACGCTCCCCGCGCGTCATCAACAACTCGGATTCGATTACGAGACATTACGCAAAGTGCGGGAAGACTTGATATGGTGCGGCATCTCAGCCATGGGGCTCAACTATCCCGATGTGCCGGGTTATGACCCGGTTCTGCAGGCGTGGTGCGGATACATGGACCTCACTGGCCACTCCGACGGGCCACCGCTTCAGTGCGGGATCCCGCTGGTTGATCTCAAAGCGGGGGACGAGGCGTTTACGCAGATCATTCTGGCTTTGATGGAGCGCATGGAAACGGGTAAAGGCAAGCAGATCGATATTTCGATGGCACAGGTCGCCATCTCCTGGCTTCATACGTTTTTCCCGATGCTGGACATGGGAAGCCCGCCTTCGGAGCTCAAACGTTCGGGCAACGAGCACCGGCAGTTCATCCCGGTCAACGCCTATAAAACAATGGACGGCTACATTTACGTGGCCATCGGCAGCGACGCGCAGTGGATCCGGATCACTAAGAAGCCGATGTTCGCTTCCCTCGACCAGGAGCGCTTTTCCACAAACGAAAGCCGAAGACAACACAAAGCCGAGCTGCACGCAAACATCGAAGCGATAACCAGCCATCACGCTTCTGCTGAGATCTCCGAAGTTCTCTCCGAAGCGTCAATTCCTCATTCGCCGATCACTCCCATAGAAAAAGTGACCGAGCTGCTTTTTGCCGCTTCTACTATTTTGAGGACGACAACGCCGGACGGCCGTGCGGTACGTCTGCCACCTCCTGCAGTGAAAACAGACCATCTCGAGCGAAGCAGCGGCTCGCTTCCATTCGCCCCCGCGTATGGAGAACACACCGACTCCCTTCTTGCCGAAGCAGGGCTGTCGCCTGACGAGATCGCTAGTTTGAGAGACCAAGGTGTCGTGGCATGAGCCGGATGGACTATTACAAGCCGACGTCGCTGGACGAAGCGTGGAAGCTCAAAAAACTGATTCCGGGCTCCCGTTTCATTGCAGGCGGAACGGATATCCTGGTGAAAATCAAAAACCGCGAGGTGAGTCCTCCGGCGCTCATCTCCCTTCGGTCCATTTCAGAACTCACCGGGATCCAAAGCGGCAATGTCACACGCATTGGTGCCATGACCACCATCTCCGAGTTGATCCAGCATCGCGCGCTCGCCGTCAAATACCCCGTACTCGTTGAGGCCGCCGGGAGATTGGGAAGCGTTCAGATACGCAATGTCGCGACCGTCGGCGGAAATCTCTGCAACTGCTCCCCATGCGCCGACACCGCCCTGCCGTTGCTCGTCTTGGAAGCAAGAGTCCTGCTACAAAGCCCCGGCAAAGAGAGAGAGGTGCCGTTGAACGAATTTTTCGTCGGGCCGGGGGAGAGCTGCATCGCGGCCGGAGAGATCCTGACGGCGATCCTCTTAGATCGACCCGCTCCCGACGCTCAGGCGACCTCTCTCAAAAAGGGTCGTGTAAAAATGGACCTTGCCATTGCCAGCGTGGCCGCGCTTCTCGAGATGGACGGGAAAAACTGCAAGAAGGCCCGACTGGCCGCGGGGTCCGTTGCTCCGGTGCCGCTGCGTCTTTACCAAGTGGAGGAGCTGCTCGAAAACGGCCCGATCACCAAGGCAAAACTGGCTGAAGCACAGAAGCTCGCCGTGAAAAGCATTTCACCCATCACAGATGTTCGCTCCACCGACAACTACCGCCGGCAGATCGTGAGCGTGTACGTCAAACGGTGTCTCGAGAAGCTGATGGGTGGGAATCCGTGATGAAAGCACCACTGTCATTTGTTCTCAATGGATCGAACGTGACCGCAGAAGCCGACGGAAGCACGCGGCTGCTCGATCTGCTCCGCGTGTCCTTGAATCACACCGGCACCAAAGGAGGCTGCGGTGAAGGGGAATGCGGGGCCTGTACGGTCCTGGTCGACGGCCTCGCCGTGAATTCCTGTCTCTATCCGGCACTCGAAGTCGAAGGCAAGCATGTGACCACCATCGAAGGACTTCGAACGATCGACAACAAGCTGTCCATCGTTCAACAAGCATTCGTAGATACCAGTGGGATTCAGTGTGGTTTCTGTACGCCGGGCATGATCATGACGGCCAAAGCGCTACTCGACAACAATCCCGACCCGACGGACGAGGAGATCCGCGAAGTATTACTGGGCAATCTCTGCCGCTGCACCGGCTATGTGCAAATCGTCGAATCGATCAAAACGGCGGCAAGCAGGTTGAAGGAGAATCGATGAAGGACTTCCGTCATATTGGCAAAGACATTCCGCGTCCCGAGGCGCCGGACAAGGCGGCGGGTAAAGCGGTTTACATACATGATCTCGTGCGGCCGGGAATGCTTTTCGGAAAAATAAAGTTCAGCGATCACGCCCACGCGAGGATCCTGCGCATCGACACATCGAAAGCCGAAAAGCTCCCCGGCGTCAAAGCGGTGATCACGGCCTACAACACTCCCGAGCTGCGCATCGGTTTCGTGCGTGACAACTTCGCCCTCAAGAAAGACAAGGTGCGCCAGTTCCGCGACGAGGTGGCCGCGGTGGCGGCCATCGATCCCCACACCGCCGCTGAAGCCGTCGGTCTCATTAAAGTCGAGTACGAACCGATCCCCGGTGTGTTCAGCCCGGAAGAGGCCATGGAGCCGGGCGCGCCCCTCGTCCACGAAACCGATCCTCGGGGCCGGCCCATGAAAGACAACCGGCACCCGTTGCACTACCATCATGAGTCCGGTGATGTAAAAGCCGGGGAAAAAGCGGCAAAGTTCGTTGCCCAAGGTGAATTCTCGACCCAATTGGTGCAGCAGTGCTGCATGGGCACCGCCGGATGCATTGCCGAGTTCGACATGAACAACAACCTCACCATGTGGGCCAAGACGCAGATCCCGTTTCTGGCCCAGCGCGATTTCAATCAGGCGCTGTCCGCGATGGGGTTACAAAACAAGAACACACGAGTCATTGTACCAACGCTGGGAGGCGGCTTCGGCACCGGCCTCGATACGCACGCCTATGAATACATAGCGATACTGCTCGCCTTCAGAACGGGCAAGCCGGTGAAGATCGTCTATACGCGAGACGAGGAATTCGCAAACCTCTCGCCCCGGCAATCCTCTCGCACAAAAATCATTCAAGGATGCGATAAAAACGGCAAGCTCACGTTCCGGCATGCCGAGGTGCTCCAGGACAACGGGGCATACACGTCATGGGGAGCGACGTATCCTACAGTGATGATGATGCCGGCGACATCGCTGTATCGCGTGAGCAACGTCTACTTCGATGCCAAGCTCGTCTATACGAACAACACGTACTGCCAGGCGATGCGCGGCTACGGCAACCCCGAGTTCACTTGGGCCCTGGAAAACAACATGGACCAGCTGGCCGAAAAAGCGGAGATCGATCCCTTCGAATTCCGGATGATCAACTGCAACCAGCCCGGCGAGACCACTCCCATGGGCTTGAAAGTGAGCACCTGCGGGCTCAAGGAATGCATGGAGAGCGTGGCCGGCAAACTGAATTGGAAGAAAAGCCGCTCACAGAAAAAACAGCGCGGCATCGGCATGGCCTCATTGATTCACGTGGGCGGTGGCGGCCGGATTTACCGCTCGGACGGCAGCGGTTTGATCCTCAAGCTGGACGACTTCGGCAATGTGAACACCTACTGCGGCGGTGTGGAAATGGGACAGGGTCTGCACGCCGTCTTGATCCTCGAGATTGCCGAAGCGCTCGGCGTCCAACCGGAGAAGGTGTTCATCAATCCCACCGACACGGGCACGTGCCCGTGGGATGTGGGAACGCATGCGAGCCGCGGCGCTTTTATGGCCGGCAACACCGCGATAATGGCGGCCAAGAAACTCCGCGATCAGATCTTCGAACATGCCGAACAACTCTTTCCAGAATTGGCGGCCAAGAACCTGAAGAAATACCAGAAGAAGCATCCGGACTACGCGCCGCCCGACTTCGACATCAAACAAGCGGCGAAGCGGGACCGTTTCGATCTGGTCGATGGATTCGTCTTTCTCAAAGACGCCCCATCGGAACCTTGGACGCGCATCGAGCTGGGAGCGCTGCTCCGCGCCATCCATTTCCGCGAGCAGGGCCAGATGCTCGCTACCGAAGTGTTCTACGACCCCCCCAACGAGCTTCCCGACTTCGAAAAAGGGTACGGCAACATGTCAGCGACGTATGCATACGGCGCTCAGGGTGTGGAAGTCGAGGTGGATACCGAGACGGGCGAGGTCAAGATCCTCCGCATGGTCGCGGCGCACGATGTCGGCAGGGTGCTCAATCCCCCCGCGCTCAAGGGGCAAATATACGGAGGGCTCGCCCAGGGCGTTGGTTATGCCCTTTACGAACAGCTTCAATCCGAACGGGGACGGATCACGAATCCCAACTTCCGTGATTACAAGATCCCGACCGCCCATGAGATGGACTTCCCCATCGAGCTCGACCTGATCGAAACCAACGATCAATTCGGCCCGTTCGGCGCAAAGGGCATCGCCGAGCCCGGCCTCGTACCCACCGCACCCGCCATTGCCAACGCCATCTACAACGCCGTGGGCGTGCGAATCCGGGACCTGCCCATCACTCCCGAAAAGATCCTGGCGGCGCTCGAGAAACTCAAAAGTACCAAGGACTGACACCGAATCCCGTTGATCGATTTTTCCAAAAACAAAAAGGCCTTGAAGAAAGAGACCGATGAAAAATATTTACACGCAGCTTTTCGACTTGCTCCAAAAGAAAAAGCCAATTGCTCTTGGAACCATCATCGAAACGAAGGGATCCAGTCCCCAGGTTCCCGGAGCCTCGGCCATATTCTCCGCTGATGGTCTTGTCGCCGGCACATTGGGAGGCGGCTGGCTCGAAGCCGACGCACAAAAGAGAGTCCTCGCAGCGCTAAAAAAAAGAGAGACCCTCCTTTGTGAGTTCAGTCTCAATGCCGACATCAATGCCGGCGAAGGAGCGATATGCGGAGGTTACATTCATATTTTGATCGATGCCCGCCCCGAAGCGCACCGGGATACTTTCAGAGACGTGGTTCAATCCATCGATTCCAGGAGATCCGGTGCGCTGGCCACGTTCATCAGTAAAACTTCCGGAGAAAGAGTCGAGCTCTTTCGAAATTGGATCGACGTAAAGGATACATCCTCGGGCGAATCAGGTGCGCTTCTTAGCGTTTTCCAAGAAGAGATCGACCATGCGATGTCAACGGGTAAACCCGCTCTATTGAAAACTGAGAAAGAAATATCCCCCGCCGGTGTTGGAGACACGTCGCTTTTCCTCGAACCCATTTTCCCTCTCCCTCAACTGGTGATAGCAGGCGCCGGTCACATCGGTCAGGTTCTCGCTCATATCGGAAGCTTGTTGAGTTTCGAGGTAACCGTTATCGACGACAGGCCGGAATTCGCCAACAGGGAAAAGCTGCCCGAAGCGGATCACATCATTGTGAACGACATTGGTATGGCCATGCACGATTTTCCCACATCTCTCGACACCTATATCGTCATCGTCACACGAGGCCATCAGCAAGACGCAGAGGCGCTCCGTCATGTCATCGCATCCGATGCCGCGTACATCGGGATGATCGGCAGCAAGCGCAAAATCGCGCTAATGAGGAGCAAATTCATCGAAAAGGGATGGGCCACCGCCGGTCTGTTCGATCACGTCCATGCTCCTATCGGCATCGAGATTCATTCGGAGACCGTCGAAGAGATTGCCATCAGCATCGCTGCTCAACTCGTTCAGGCGCGAAGCAGCATGAAAGACAAAACGAAGGACTCGAAATGATCTGGGCGATCATTCTGGCAGCCGGAAAATCCGAAAGAATGGAGAGAGCGAAGCTCCTTCTCCCTTTCGGAGACAAAACGATCATCGAAACGGTCATCGAAAGCGTCCTTCAATCAAATGCAGACAAGGTGTTGGTGGTCCTTGGATCAAAGCGGGAGAAAATCGAGCAAAAAATCAAGAGTTACGTTATCAATATCGGCTTCAATCCGCGTTTTGCCGAAGGCATGCTGTCATCCGTCCAGCATGGATTTCAAGCAGTCCCCTCGAATGCACGAGCCGCCCTGGTGGTTCTGGGAGATCAACCTTCCGTTTCAAGCGCGACGATCAACAAAATAATCGATGAATTCGAAAGAACGAAGAAAGGAATCGTGCTGCCCGTTTACGAAAGCAGGCGGGGTCACCCGATTCTCATCGACATGAAATACCGGGATGAAATCGAACATCTGGACCCGGAGATCGGCCTTCGCGAGCTCGTTCATCGTCATCCCGAGGACGTACTCGAGATCGAGGTGGATACGCCGACGATACTCCAGGACATCGACGACAAAGACGATTACGAAGAGGAGCTAAAAGGCAAAGGGGACGTCTGAATTCGTTGCACTGGAGAAGGGGATTGCGCGTGCCTCCGTCGTCCCTCGGCTCATGGTCCTCGCATGATTGCTGCGTGATGGGGGTTCCTCACCACGCTCCCGCTCGACTATCCGCCTCCGGCGAAGGATCTTCGCTCGCTGCGCGTAACGGTTCGTCACCCCCATCACGCAGCAATCCTCCTCGCGCGCTGCGGAATCGCCTCAGGGCGACAGAGGCACGCTCAGCATCTACTGATGACGCATCCAGGCTAACGTCAACATGCCACTTCACAAGCCTTGCCGTCTGCAATCCCTTTTCATCAAAAGACATAGCCATTTTGGATGAAACGCTTTCCTCCGTTCTCCGTATGCTATCATTATATGGAGGTGATGCCGGATGAGAAACCTCGTACATGCATGTTTAATCTTAATCTTGTTGGGATTCGTTGCCTTACCCGCAGAGGCCAAAGAGATAAGCAAGGATATCCATAAGAGCTTCGACGTGAGCAAAGGATCACGCCTGAGGTTAAAGCACGGCGACGGCGACGTGACGATCCAGCCGTGGGACAAGGATGTAATCGATGTGTCCGTCCGTTACAGGGCCAGTTACAAATCGCTCGGATTCGGCGGCGACAGGGACTTCGATGTCCTTTTCAGGCAAAAAGGTGACTTGATCGAAGTGATAGGAAAGGAAACATCGTCGGGTTTTGCTGGCATTTTGTATTTCAACACAAAAGAATACACATACAAGATACAAGCGCCCAGCTATGTCATGCTCCTTCTCGAGGGTGACGACGGTGACGTGGAAATTACAGGTTGGGAAGGCGACATCGAGTGTGATCTCGACGACGGCGACGTGAGCTTCGGCAATATCAGCTCCGCCGATACCCACCTACGACTCGAGGATGGGTCGATCAATATCGAAGAACACAGCGGCAAGCTCACGATAGAAGGAGAAGACGGCGATGTGACGATCATCGAAAGCACGCTCTCACCGTGCCGTATTCACTTGGAAGACGGCGACATTATCGTTAAGCGCTGCGAGGGTGATTTCGAGATAGGTGTGGAAGACGGCGACATGGAACTGATCGGAATGAAGCTGGGCAAACTCGACATCGAGAGCGAAGACGGAGAGGTCGACGTCGAACTTGCGGAAGCAAAACTAATCGACCTGGATATCCGAACTGAAGACGGCGACATCAAGGTATATCTTCCACACGGTATCTCCGCTGCTTTCACGGTTGATGTGGACGATGGGAGCATAGAAATCGAGCTGCCCTCGGCGAAGGTGCTGGAGAAAAAACGTAAATGGATTTCCGGTGAAATACGCGACGCGAAAGGCCATATCAGAATCAGGACGTCTGATGGCGATGTGATTTTAAAAGAGACGAAATAGGAAGTGGAATCGAAAACAAGGTGATCATCGCAAGATCACCATCTTCTTTGTCGCAGAATAAGTTCCTGCCTTTACACGGTAGAAGTACACGCCACTTGGCAACAACTGCCCATCCTTATTCCGACCATCATAGGAATAACTGTTCAAACCCGATGGGAGCTCGTGCAGTTCCTGTAAGTCTTCAGAAGTGTTGGCTCTCGATAGTCCAGAAACTAAGAGACACGGTTCTCGTTTGACTTTCTCGTCTTCACCTTACCACAGTTCTGCGCTCTTCGCAGCTTCATCGTTGTTTTCTTGATCCGTTTTCGCCTCTCCAGGATCTCAGCTGCTCGGCCAAAGTACACATCCGCCGGTGTAACGTTGTCTAGCGCCTCGTGGTACCGATGGTTATTGTAGTACGAGACGAAGGCGGCGATCTCGCTGCGTAGCGCCTCCGGCGTGTAGTAGTTGTCCAGCAAGACGATATTCTTCATCGACCGGTGGTACCGCTGTC
>WVZY01000027.1 GCA_011772205.1 Candidatus Latescibacterota bacterium | reverse complement strand
CTAGTCCTTGTCCGGGTGGGAATCGCACCCACTAGTTCAACCAGGCTTGGCCTGGCACACCGACGTACGCATTCAAATTCGGACTTCGTGGTGGGAGCTGTATCGGCTGTATGTCATCGTTCATCAATATCGCTCTGAATGAGGGACAGAACCTGCCATCTCGATCCATGAGTACGTACCGCTTCCCGTTTAAGAAACCGTCTAAGGTGTCGGTCAAATTCCTCCCAATCTGCATCATCCATGCTTCATCGGGACTGAGAGAGCACCCGGCAAAATGCACCCGCCTCGTGGCTGTCTCCGTGACGAACAGCAGGTAGTACGTAACCAATCCGCCTGTAGTCCATACCTCAATGATCGTGAAATCGATTGCTCCCAACACTTCCCAACAGGCTTTCAGGAACGTTTTCCATGTAGTTTGTCGCTTTTGTTCTGGCACCGGCTCGATGCCATTGGCGCTGAGAATATTCCCCATAGTTCTATCGGAGATTTTGTAGCCAAGATTGCTCAAAGCACCCTGAATCCTGTCGTACCCCCAGGTTGGATTCTCTCGAGCCATCCGCAGGACCAGCTGCTTCACTTCCTCTGAGACTGGCAGTTGCCCTGGCTTCCTTGTTCGATGTAACTAAAGGAAAGATGGTGAGTTGGATATGGGCTGAATATTTTCACCCTACGCCCTTAAGTGCAAGAATGGCAACGCGGATGGAGTATTCAGAAGGCACAGCTGAGAAAATCAAGGAAACTACAATACAAAAAAAGCGTAAGTCCAATTATAGCAGTGTGGACGTTGTTTTTGGGTGGGACAGCTTCATAGCCCGACAGATTTTTCTCGTCTAAGCAGCTGATTGTGACACTGATACGCCATTTTGATATTGGCGAGCGCCGGGCGTAGAATTAAAAACGACCTGGATACCAACAAGCATAAAGAGAAATCAAATCTTAACGATGAGTCATAGGAGGACGAAATGTGTCAAAAACGATGATCATGAGAAAACTCCTATTATACCTCCTTTCAATTGTATTGGTTTTACTTGTAGCTTTCGCAGTATTTTCCTACTTCTACCTACGGCCTGACATTCCTTCTGAAAAAGCTTACATAACAGAAGTCAAAGGGGGAGTAAGCTATTTTGGCCAGGGACACCTGGAATACAGAGAGGGTATACCGTTTCTTTATGTCAAAGGTGACCCACACGAGATCGGCTTACAATACGGCGTGCTGCTGAAAGATGAGATGAAAAGCTTCTACGGTCGTATGGATAGCCTCGAGAATGCCATGATGGGCAAGGTGTACGAGGAATCACCGTGGCATAAAGACGTGATTATAAAGATCTCGACTCCATTCGTTATAAAAAAGAAGCTGAAGTCTTTCAGAAAGAGGCTCCCGGAGGGTTATCTGGAGCAACTCAAGGGTATGTCAGAAGGCTCCGGCGTTCCATTGAGTGACATACTTATTGTGACGTTTGGTCCTGATTGGCTATCATGCTCCTCCTTTGTCAAAATCGCCGGCGATAGAGTCATCCATGGGCGTAATGCTGATCACGACGTAATCGATTTCTTCAGCAGGTATCCTCTGATAGCCCACTACGACAAAGACGGCAAGTACAGCTACATCGATATCGGAATCATCGGCACCCCCTGGGCCGTAACGGGGATAAATGAACACGGACTGACCCTTTCCTGGAGTCAGGCGACGACATCAAGGTCTAAGCCGTTTGACGGCAACGGCACCACGCTGATGTTCAACAGGATACTGGAAGAGTGCCGCAACCTGAGGGATGTCGATGAAACACCAAAGAATGTCGACAGGTTTGTCACGATGATAGGCAGCGTGGAGGACCGGACTGGGGCAGCCTATGACATCGTTGACCAAAAGGCCGTCAGAACTGATTTGAGGGGTGGCTACATTTATGCAACCAATAGATGCGTATCACAATCCATGAGGAAAGAATACAATTCCGTGTTTGATATGGATTGGTTTAACAGCGCGAGGGCGTATACATACGAAAAAACATTGTCGCGCACCGGGGAATTCACCATCGATGATGCGATACGCTTGCTGTCCAATACCGATTTCTACGATTACAAAGGAAAAGTGCCTCCGTATGCAGGAGGTAACATAAACAATAGAGGCACGGGATCATCAGTCGTTTGTGATCCCCAAAACAGCACGGTCTACTTCGCCTACGGCGCCCCGTATGCCGCTTTCTCCAGGTGGATTGCTTACAACTATGAAGCCGATGAGGTTTCCATCTACAAGGACGAAGACGAGAGACTTAACGATCCCGAAATAATCGAATATATTGAGCTAGAGAAGCGCTGGAAAGACGTCGATTGGAATAATAATGAGGAACTGCAACAAATGGCACACGAAATCGAAAACGAGTCAGAAGAGAATTTCTGGACGTTGCACAATTCATGCTGGGCATGGAATGCTTTGGGCAACCCGGAAAAAGCCGAAGCGATCATCAACAGGCAGATCGAAAAATATCCGGAGTTACTGACGGGATACACAAACATGGGATTTCTATGCATGGATCAGGGAAAACACGGAGAGGCGATAGAGTATTACGAGAAAGCCCTTGATGCACCGATCACCAATGATAGAAAAAAGCTGTACTGTTATGAGCAGCTTGCCGATGCGTACGCTGAAATCGGCGATGAGGCCAAGTCGAAATACTATTATCTTAAGGTATTGGATTATTACAAAAGATATTGGATACCCAAACAATCGAGAGAACAAGTGAATAGGATAGAAGAATTATTGAAAGACAAGTACTGATTGTACCCTGATGAACATTATAAATATTAGTAATTGGTAAAGTGATACAATGAATCAGGAGAATGGTAAAATAAAGAAAGCCTCTGCAATTCTTGAGATTTTTGCTGCTTTTGCTCTCGTTTTCTTGCTCATTTGGATCTTTCGAATTACGCCTTCTTGGCAATGGCAGAGGATCCATTTGAAACATGAGTTTATGAACAGTACCCTGTTTCTTGTCATTCCCATTCTCATATTGCTTATGACGAGGCGGGATTTTGTCGCTCATGGACTGTGTTTCAAGAATCTTAGAACCCATCTCATCACTGCATTGATTTGCCTTATCCCGGTAGGAATATCCGTTGCGCCTTTTGCCTTTGTTGAGCATACAAGCATGAGTGGCTCTCTCGTTCTGGCAGCCGACCACCTGTTGTTGCTTCTGGTACTGGCCCTACTATTGAAGAAAAGGCTCTCGCCGATCATGGTAGTCGTATTTGGTACCTTGTTTTTCGGTGCCATTACTTATGTGTCCTTTACTGTCGCTCCCCTGCCCAGCCCAATATGGTATAAGCCCTTGAGATTTATCTACTTTTTGTTCTTTGTTGGTTTTTGTGAAGAAATGTTCTTCCGAGGATATATTCAGTCACGCCTTAACGCTGTGTTTGGGCGTCCACACGCTTTTCTTGGTGTGCCGTGGGGATGGGGTCTGATCATCTCGTCGCTGATATTTGGTTTGGGCCACGTCTTTAACCACTTCAATCCCTTTCTAGGAGAGTTCAATTGGATGTGGTGGTGGGGATTTTGGACCATTTTTTCTGGGCTGGTCTTTGGCTTCATACGGGAGAAAACCGGCAGTATATTAGTATCTGCTATAATCCACGGCCTTCCCCTTGCCATCGGTTCAATATATGTGAGATTTGAATGAGCCGGAAAAGGTTGCGTTTGTATCATATGGGATGAGATCGGATAAGCCGCCATTGAAGCAGAAAACGGCGGCCAGAACTAACTCCGCACTAGATCAAAGAATGGGATAGGCAGCACACACTTCCGGAGTTAACTACAGTGCCCTTCGTGCAGTGGATCGGATGAACTGGCTCCCCGGGAGTAGCCCTCTTCTTAAACTGTCTCGGTCTTTCGAGGATTAGATTAATGTGCATAAATCGGCTAAGTGCAAGAATAGCAATAGGGATGGAATTTCTGGAAGGCAAAGTTGTCACACGATACAATATCACAGCGAATTATAAATTATCTCGCCTTTGTGTATCACCGCAAGTACATCCATAAGCGCATCCAGATCGCCAAGTGGATTGGTGGACAAGACAATAATATCCGCGATCTTACCCTCTTCGATCGTTCCAATCTGGTCCTCAAGTCCACAGACATGAGCAGCGTTCTTTGTGCCGGCAACGATGATCTGCATCGGAGTCATCCCGGCCGCTGCCATAAGTCGAACCTCCGTCATAGGTATTCCGCGGTCAAACGGGGTAAAGTATCCACCAAAGTCCGTGCCGATGGCTACCTTACCTCCTGCCTGGTTGAACAATCTCAGATTGTTCATGGCGATTTCGTCCCAGTTGAGCTGATACATCTGGCTTACGCCGTACCACAGTTCCAGCGTTGGAACCCAGTAGATATCATTTTCGACCACAAGATTGACGAGGTCAGTTGTAATAGGATTGATGGTCATGTGGGCCAAATCATCAACTCCTGCACTGACCGCCGTGCTCAAGTGAGCAGAGCGACTGATGTGGGCCGACACGTGAACCCCCTTGGCGTGGGCTGTTTCGACAATCGTATCGATTTCCGCTTGCGAGAGCATTGGCCAGGTACGACCTTGTAAGTTGTTCTCAATGGTGATCTTTATCAGATCGGCACCACTGTCAATAAGTTCTGCAACTCCCCGGGCAGCATCATCTATCGAAGTCACTTCGTAATTTCCATAGCCACCAACAGTCGTGACTATTGGGCCAGCCGCGACGATGTGAGAGTTTTTCTTGTCCGTGTTAAGAGTATCACAGTTACGGAAGAGGGCCTCATAGGAACCAGGGCCGAAATACCCGACGTCTCGCAACGTGGTCACTCCATCCATTGCAAAGTCTCTTATGGTGCTTTTGTAGAAATCAGAATGCACATGTGCGTTTATGAAACCGGGCAGAACCGTTTTCCCTTCTACATCTATAATCTGTGCACTGTCAGGCACAGCTATTTCAGAATTCAGTCCAACCTGCTCAATAAGACCATCGCAGATAACAATCGTTGTAAGGGATTGCGGGTCAGCTCCTGTACCGTCAATAAGGGTTCCATTGATGATGGCGATAACACGTTCGCAGGGCTGTGGATCTTCTGATTCTCCAAGAATAACATGCCCATCAGGGTCTGTGCACCCGCCATTGCATAGAATTATGATAATGATGCCACAAAGAAGTGCTATCGTTTTAAGCATGATAACCCTGGTTGATTGTTCCGCTAATCGAATCCGTCGCTGGTTTTTTTATTCGCTGGCCGCGGTGGGGATAGTGGGGTTGTCCTTTACGTACTACGAAATAGTACTGGGAATGTTGCGTCGGTCTGACCGCTCTCAGCTCAGTTCCCCGACAGAGTCGAATGTGGCAAAAAAGAGGCTCGGCGTCACATAAGTTCACCATGTTCATGAAGATGTCGAGCGTATCTGATTCGCATGGCCGGGCTGGTTGCTTTCCGTTCCAAGATTCCGAAAAAGATTGCAAACGATGTTGACTCCCCAGACTGGCCGATGTCGGAACTTTCGTTATGGGAAATTCTCCGCTGTGATTCTCGGTTTGATCCCTCACCTGCAAATCCGCACCTAGTGCTCGTACCGTTTCATGATTGTGCTGCGAAAGCCGGCAGGATAGCGTTGGCCGCTTGATCCCCCGGGTTGACTACCTCTCGAACCTCCCACTCATTACTCACAGAGACGCAACTATCTAGAAATCATCAAGTTAGGTGAATCGTTTCTCCGCCTCTCTGACCTAACGCATCTGACTGCTCCCAGAGATCTTAAAATATTCAATTTTAACCTTGACATTTTTGATCAAATTGACTATTCTCCCTAAAAAAGGGAAGGTGATCATGGATATATCTAAGGCCCGCTGTGGCGAATGCGATCGTCCGATGGCCGTTTCCAGCATGGTCTGCTTGAGGTGCGACTTGCGGCTCGAAGGCGACTTCGAGGTGCCGGCCCTGGCCAGGCTATCGCTCGAGGACCAGGCCTTCGTGATCGCGTTCGTCCGGCATCATGGCTCTATCAAGAAGATGGAGGGTCTCTTCGGGGTGAGTTATCCCACCGTGAAGAACCGGCTCAACGCGATCGCCCGCCAACTCGACGAGACGTTCAACGTGCCCTCGCCCAACGAGCTCGTGCTCGATCAGCTGGCGCGAGGCGAGATCACCGTGGATGAGGCTCTCGAGAGGTTGAACCCGTGATGCCGGCACTTGCTCTCATCGGAATCCCGAGGCCGCGCTGGCTGCCTCCCATTCTACTTCCACTGTTTCTTCTGTGGCCGTTCGTCCCGGTCTGCCTGGGCATCGCCAGGCTCCTGGGCAGAGATCGGCCGGTCGAAGCCGCAAAGCTACGAACCGCCATGCAGGTGTTTCGCGAGCTGCGCGGCCTCACCATCGATACAGACACCGCTGACCACAAACGAGTGCGGATCCGGTTCGTCTAAGCCCATGAGGCAGAGAAAAAAGGAGACGTGAACATGTCTAGTGAACGAGCAAAGATTCTTCAAATGGTTGCCGATGGCACCATCACCCCCGAAGAGGGAGAGAAGCTGCTGAGTCGGTTGGATTCCGTCGGGACGACCGCCGACCTGGTCGAGCCCGAGCTCGACAGCGGAGATCGGAAGTCAAAGCCTCTCAAGTACCTGCGCGTCGTCGTCGATGGCAATGACAAAGTCAACATCCGCGTTCCCATCGGGCTGATTCGAACGGGGATAAAGCTCACGACGCTGATGCCCTTGAGTGCGAGCGAACATCTGTCCGATCACGGGATCGACCTGTCCCAGTTCAACAATCTCGACGGAGACGAGCTGATGGAGGCGCTTCGGGAGCTGAAGGTGGAAGTGGACTCGGAAGACGGCGACATCATTCGCGTGTTCTGCGAGTAAGTTCTGACGCTTCGCGGGGCTGATGGCCAACATTGGCCGAATCAAAGCAACCTTGGAGGAATACTTGTGAAAGGCCCGGGCGCTTAACGAGTGTGGATAGGACGTAGCCGAAGACTTGAGCGCTCGAGCACTCGAGGCCGAATCCTCCTTCCTCCACAATGAGGTCTACTTCGCAACCACCAGCTGATCGATGAGAGGTTGGTCAGTCGTTGGGTTCACCAGATGCTGACGTGCACGCGAGTTTCTTCCATCGTTCGATCTGCAAAAGTGAATGCCCTACAGTCGAAAGCATTGAAGAGCGTCACGTTTTTGAAGCTGGCTCCTCGGATGTGACGTTAACAAAACAGCCGAGGCCTCTGTGGGGGCACTGATCGCGTGAGATCAAGAGACTGGCACCCCATTGGTAACCCTCTTCGGAATGTTCTTCTATGAAAAACCTCCGGTCAACCTCCTTCTTATAATCGGACTCGTTCCAGTCTTCTATTCGTCCTTCCAACGAGGACATGTACTTCGTAATCTGATTCTGGGCTTCCCAATCTGAATGACGGACAATCCTATTGATGTCCAAGAACATTCACGGGCTTGCCCAGATGAATCTTTGATAGCGGACTGAACTTATACGCTTCCTTCCGTTTGAGCATGTAGTAGAGGGCTTTAAGAAGCTTCGCCGCCCCGGCTACCCGTGCCTTCGCCGGACCGTGCTTTCGACGTAGCTTCTCGTAGAACGCAGCCAATGCGGGATCTTTCCGGGTCGCCTTCTGAGCCGCCTCTACCATCGCCCACTTAATGTAAAGGTTGCCTTTTCTCCCCACCGGCCCTTGCCAGAGATGATCCGGTAGGGTAAAGATATTCAGCCGACCTCCAAAACCTTCGGCGATCTTATGTTGTACCCAAGGAGTTGGCCTAATCCCGACCCGTCCTATATGGGCCCACACATATTCAGAAGATTATCCGGTCAAGTGAGACATAACTCGCCTATGCAACCCGTTCACACAGCCCATTGAAAAAGCTCCCCGTACTCGTCTTCACGCAGCCTTACGATAATAATAACGCAGCATGCCGCCGAGGCGATCGCGACACAGAACATCGGCATTATGCAGACCGACCTCTTCCCCAGGTTCGATCAATCGATTCGCAATCCCCTGGTGATTTCGTTCCGTGTGGAAATGTTCCATGAACGTGTTAATCGCCTTTCGCAGCGACCCCTCTCCAAAAAAAATCATTCTGTCGAGACACTCCTCCTTGAGTGACCGATGGAAACGTTCTATGTACCCATTCAAATCTGGGCTTCGTGGCGGCAGTTGTACCGGCTTTATGTCTTCGTTCTTCAAGATCGCTCGAAACGCTAGACAAAACTTGCCATCCCGATCCATTAACACATACCGCTTGCCATTCAAGAAACCGTCAAAGGTGTCTGTTAGATTCCTGCCAATCTGCATCATCCATGCTTCATCAGGGTTCACGGAACATCCAGCAAAATAAACACGCCGCGTTGCTATCTCCATGACGAACAACAGGTAGTAAGTAACCAATCCACCTTTTGTCCACACTTCGAAAGTCGTGAAGTCGATGGCTCCAAGTACCTCCCCGTGTGCTTTCAAGAACGTCTTCCATGTAGTTTGCCGCTTTTGTTCCGGTGCCGGCTCAATACCGTTGGCGCTGAGAATGTTCCCTACAGCTCTATCAGAGATGCTGTAGCCAAGGTTACTCAAGGCCCCTTGAATCCTATCGTATCCCCAGGTTGGATTCTCCCGGGCCATCCGCAGGACGAGTTGCCTCGCTTCTTCCGAGACCGGTGGTCGCCCAGGCTTCTTCGTTCGGCGGTCACTATAGTTCCATTTCTCGGCTGCAAGCTGCCGGTGCCAACGCAAGATCTTATCCGGTGTCACGGTGGTGGCAATCTCAGACAACAGTTTACGTCCCAGCAGCTTACCTTTGACGGCCAGGCGATTGCGCTGATCATCGTTTAAAAGGATTCGCTTTTTCCCGAGTTTCTCTTTGAGGACTTGATTCTCTGTGATCAGATACTCGATCGCATGCTGTTGATGGCGATTGATCCAGCCTGATAGACTGAGCAAGAATAATTGCCATGGCTGAATGATGATGCTCATACCCTTCCCCCTGAAGTTTTGGATGAAGAGTGAGCATTATCAGGGGCCACGCACGGTCTGTCAACCGGCTGAGATCGGGATTTCTTAGGAAAGATAACTAGAGGAAAGATAGCGAGTTCGAATTGGGCTGAATATTTTCACCCTACGGGAGGGCCAATCCTCCATCACCTATGAAGCATGACACGTTCAGTTCCTACATGGGACACCTCCCGCGTCTTCGTGACGCACATATTTTCACCCTACGCCGTAAACAACGGCCGCGCCGATCTAAATCGGCACGGCCGTTCGCGTGCTTTGACGCTTCATCGCGGTTACCGCATTAGTACCATCTTTTTTATATGCGTCGATGCGCCGGCGCTCAGTCTGTAAAAGTAAACGCCGCTGGAGACTGCGTTGCCGAAGGCATCGCGGCCATCCCATGTGAGAACGTGCTCGCCTTGCCCGTATTCGCCGCTGGCCATGGTTTGCACCAACTGGCCGGCCACGTTATAAACCGACAACTCAACGGGGCCGGATACCGGTAGCGCGAACCGGATCTGAGTGATCGGGTTGAACGGATTTGGCTCGTTTTGATTGAGCACGACAGCCGACGGAATATTGCCGTTAGACACCGGGGCGTCGACTCTGTCACCACTAGTAACACTCGCGCCGCCTTTGGCCAACAGCATCATGCCGACGTAGTAAGGCCGCATCATCTCGTGATCTTCGTGCGAGAGGATGTGGCAGTGCCACACGTAGCGGCCAGGCCGGTCGAACTTCGCGATTAAACGCGTTACCTCGCCCGGCAACATAACGGCGGTGTCCTTCCAGCCCTCTTCGTTTGGCTCGGGTCCGCGAGCGTCGCCGCCCAGGACGACTTCGGTGAGTAAACCGCCCACGCCGGTTGAACCGTCGTGTTGTGGCTGTTCTTTCTCCTCCACGATCCCCGTGAAAGACTCACGGCTGATGATCTGGAACGATACCAGGTGGAGGTGGATCGGATGCGCGTCTTCGGTGGCGTTGTATACTTCCCACACTTCGACGTCGTCCAACATCGGATTCTCCGTGATCGGCTGGAACCAAGTCAGCGATCCGTCGGTGAGTGTACCCAGCAGCGGCTGGAGGCGGCCGAAGTTGTCGAGCCCTTCGAAGAGGACCAAGTTCCGCGTCGCCCCGTTTTGCTCGAGAGCTGCGATGTCGTCGCGGAGCACCGTGCCCAGTCCGACCGTGGCTTCAGGTACGCCGTTGTTAAAAGGCTGGTTGACGACGAACTTCATTATCTTGCCCGTGGTGGCCGGGTCGGCCGCCGGGGCTACACCACCCTCACCGTCGCTGATGGTGCCGTCTGGATTGAAGCCCTTAAAGGGATCGTCCGGTCCGAAGTTTCTCAGCGTAATCTCCGTCTGGGTCGAGAAATCGACTACTAAGTCCGCACGCTCACCAGGAGCCAGCAGCAAACGCGTCAGCTCGACCGGGGTCGCGAGCAAACCATTATCTGTTCCGATCTGGTGGAACGGTTGTGCGGTCCCTCCCATTTCGGCATCCTGGAACTCCAGAACATAGAACCGCGAGTCGGACCCGTTGAGGAGCCGGAGACGGTATTTGCGAGGCTCGACCTCAAATTTCGGCCAGGCAGCGCCGTTGACCAGGATGAAATCTCCGAAAAACTCGGCGATTATGCTGGGGCCCGGAGGAAGCGGATCGAATCCCGGCTCGATTTCCGCGCCGGTAGACGGGAAGAACAACTGGCCGTTCGCGTCAAACATCCTGTCCTGGATCACGATTTCGACTTCGTACGGACCGCCGGGGAGCACGCCGCTGTTCGTAAGCTGCGTTTCGTTGTCGTCCCGCAGCAGGTAAAAACCGGCCAGGCCCGCATAAACGTTCAGGCGGGTAATGCCCAACGCATGGTCGTGATACCACAGCGTGGCGGCTTCCTGATCGTTGTCGTAGTGATATGTCTTCTTGACGAAAAACGGCCCCCGCTCTTTGTAGCCCTGGGTGAACCAAGCTTCGGGAAGGCCGTCACTGGCCGACTCGGTGTGTCCGCCGTGGAGGTGGGTCACAGTCGGGATACCAACCTTTACCGGGTGCGCCATATGGAGGGTGGGGTCGACCGGCAGCAAGTGTGCTCCAGGACCGCCAGGAAAGTTATATTTCGGAAGTTTGTTCTTCCACTTGAAGTCTACCGGGACCCCGCTGTAGGCGACGATTGTCGCCGCCGGGTACGAGGGCGCAAAACCGCCGACCACGTCGTCCGGCTGGCCGTATCCCCACACCGTGGTCATTAGCGGTGTGTTGTCAGGTGCGACGAGGCCAAGTGATTGTACGACCTCGCGCATCTCCATATCGTATTTACCACCGTTGGTGACGTCGAGACGGCCCGGTATGGGTAGAGGATTTACGAATTTGGGATGAGTTGCGGCGTCCAGTAGCGCTTGCGCGGCTGCCTGCGTCGATACTCCGACAAGCAAAACAAAAGCCAACGTCAAAAACACGAGGCGATTAAGCATCGGTGTTTGGTGGTTCATGCTTCGACTCCTTTTCTCAGTTTGATCTGACTTTGATTTACAATTACTGATTTAGTCAAAGTGCCGATTGCCGACTTATGCTTTTGTTGTGGCGTCCATCCGGATGTTGAAAGATAGAAAATCAACGATCCATCGGCGAATTTGAGGACGTTTCAGACTTGTCTTTCACCTCCTTTGCGAGTGTATTTTCCTCACGCTTGAGTAGAAAATTTGTAATAATTTTCTCAGAAAAGCGATCAAGTGCCTATGGGGTGAACACCCTATTTCCCGATAGAAATACCAGTATTTTTGTGTTTGGGAGCTACTTCCTCACATGAGGGTCACTTTGGCTTTTCCCTGCCCAATTCGATTTTGCGATCCGTTAGAACGTCTTTTACCAATTTTGATATCTCGGCCGCTGTCAACGAACCTTTGAAAAGGAAGTGATCAGCTTTG
The DNA here is from genome assembly GCA_011772205.1 of Candidatus Latescibacterota bacterium. Taxonomy (GTDB): domain Bacteria; phylum Krumholzibacteriota; class Krumholzibacteriia; order WVZY01; family WVZY01; genus WVZY01. The sequence goes on along the minus strand of WVZY01000027.1, from coordinate 9,703 downwards.
TATTTTTTTGCAGCCTCCCGATATTCCGGCAGATCGTGGCCGGTGAGAATGACGATGATAGTGCTGGGATGCTGTGACTTTATCTTTTTGGTCAATTCGAGGCCGGTTTCACCGGGAAGCCTGATATCCATGAAAATCAGGTCAGGCGATGTCGTCCTGACTTTCTGCAAGGCCTCCATCGCGGTTTCCGCTTCCAGCACTCGTATTGAAGAAAACTGAGAACGTAGTGTCTCAGTGAGCAGTTGCCGGAAAACGGCGTTATCTTCTACGACCATGATGGTGAACATAAAAACTCCTGCAGCCTATTGTTTTTACTTTACTAACGATGTCCAAAATGATAAATAGAATGAAAAGTGTATTTTATGTAGATTTATCATGTATTTTTAGAGGGGCCATTTCGGTTATGTCCCAAAAATACCGAATCGTCCTGGCTGAAGATCATACGATTCTACGGGAAGGTGTGCGGTCCCTGCTCTCTACGGTTCCTGACCTGGAAATTGTGGGCGAAGCGGGGGACGGACGGGAAGCGATCCAGTGCGTGGAAGAACAAAAGCCCGATCTGATTTTGATGGATCTTTCCATGCCGCGAATGAATGGTGTGGAAGCCCTCAGAGAAATCAAACGACGTTCTTCCGAAACCAAGATCCTAGTTTTAACGGTCCACAAGACGGAGGAATACATACTCGCCGCCCTGCAAGCAGGAGCTAACGGATATTTACTGAAAGACTCCACATACACAGAACTCCTGGTGGCGGTGAATTACGTTCTGAGAGGCAAGACTTATATTAGTCCTGGGATTTCCGATATGGTGGTGGAAGGTTACATGGAGGGCAGGAAAACCCTGAAAAAGCGCACTACCTGGGACACGCTAACGAAACGCGAGCGCGAAATCCTGAAACTCATTGCAGAAGGCTATAAGAATAAAGAGATTGCCGAAGACCTCTGTATTAGTGTCAAAACAGTTGAGAAACACCGCGCCAACCTCATGGAGAAACTCAATCTTCATAAAGTGCAGGCGCTGACGGCATATGCGATCGAAAGAGGGCTTGTCTCTCAAGATTTTTCGAGGGGGAAAAAGGAGGCCAACGACAGCGAATGAAAAAACCTTGGCGACGGGCGCAGCGTGACGGTACCGATGGCAGATTGTGAGCTTATGTTCTTGGTGTCTTTTTTGTCCGTGGCTTTTCTTTAACTAACTTTTGTAATGACCACGTCGCTTTGATCATGGTTGGTGCTCCCTGCGCGGATTCGATCAAAAACCTTCCCCTGGAAAGTCTCGTACGCTCGCTCATACTGGTCAATCCCAATCCCTTTCGGACATTTTCTGGATCGAATCCCACGCCATTATCCGTGATCAACAGTTCTATTCTGCTGTCAATTCTTTTTAGCACGAGACGCACAAAATCTGCCTTGCTGTGTTTGGAGATATTATTAAATGCTTCTTGAACGATTCTAAAAATGATAATCTTCATCTCGCCGGGAATATCTTCCTCTTTTATTTCGGTCTGCATATCGATTTTAATATGGGCATAAATCTTGCGATATTCGCGTATGAACCAACTGAGGGTCGCTATAATCCCGAGACCGTCGAGCATGGATGGCCGCAAGTCCATCTGAATTCTCCGGCATTCATCGATCCCGTTTTGGACAAGTCCGATGATATTCTCCAACGATATTCCATCGAGGTCTTTTTTTGCGCGCACTTTAGTCAATTTTTTTTCCAGACCAAATTTGACGGCGGCCAGGGTTTGGTTGATGCCGTCATGAAGCTCGAGAGCGATACGCTTCCTTTCATTTTCTTGGATAGTCAAAAGCTGATTGGAAAGAAAACGGAGAGTCCGTTCGGACTCGAGCAGGGCGTTTTCTGCCAACTTTCGCTTGCTAGTGTCACGATTACTCCCTCTATGCCCCAAAAAGCGGCCCGTTTCGTCATAAACGGGTTGGCACGCGTGGGAAATCCACCGGTGAGACCCGTCCGGCCGGACGATACGGAATTCAACTTCGCCTCCCTTCAGTTCCTTATCGACTTCTTCCACATGGTTTCTAAACTTTTCGCTGTCTTCCGGTAGAATTATTTTTCGAATCAGGTCGGGGTCGGCGATAAACTCCTCGGGATCATATCCGGTAATGCGCTTACATGACGGCGAAACGTAAATAAATAACCCTTTGGGATCCAGCCACCATTCCCAGTCGTTGGTTCTATCGGCGACTATTCGATATTTCGTTTCGGATTCGCGCAGAGCGGTTTCCGCCTTGATACGCTCTTTGATCTCACGCTGTAATCGTTCATTTTGCAAACGAAGTTCCTCCGTCCGTTGTGCCACTTGCAACTCCATATCAGCATGTGCGCGGACGATAGCTTCTTCTATTCGCTTTCTTTTGGTGATGTTGCGAATGATAGCGGTAAAAAAAGGCTCGCCTCTGGTCTGCCAACTCGTCAAAGAGAGTTCAACGGGAAATTCGTGGCCGTCTTTGTTCAACCCCATCATCTCTACAGTATTCCCGATAATGGTTTTCTCACCCGAAGTCAATGTGCGACGTAATCCCTTACGGTGCGCTTCGCGCATTCTTTCGGGGATAATGGAAACTGCGGAACGTCCGATGATTTCCTCGGATGAATAGCCAAAAATGGCTTCCGCGGAAGGGTTCCAGAAGGTTATATCTCCATGGTTGTCGATGGTGATTATGGCATCTGCGGCTGTCTGAACAACTGAACGGAGTTCTTCCTCGCTGTGTTCTAATGTTTCCAATACGCGGTTGTTGTTCAAGGCAATAGATGCAATCTCAGCAAATGCAGATGCCATCCGGGCGTCGTCTTCGTCGAAGTCGTCCGGCTTGTTGGCAATCCCCAGTGACCCGACGACCTCATTACTTATGATTAGTGGCGCGAAAAGAAAGTTGTCGATGTCTGCATGTCCTTCCAGCACCAAATTAGAATGCTCGCTGCTTTTTAACTTGTTGTAAAACGCGACCTCACCAACTTTGTAGGATGTTTCTCTGATTTCGCGCAAAGGAATCGGCAAATTGGCGTCAAGAAAGTAAGATCGATCGTCGCTATCCGGAACAATAACTTGATCCTCGCCTTCGTTTTTGTGCACCACAGATATATACCCGATAGCGGCTTCAGTGGCGCGCTTACAATTATCAATAATAGACCGCACCGACTCCTCGAAGTTGCGGTATTTTAACACGGCTTTCGAGCTCTCCAAAAGGGCGGCAATCTGATGTTCGCGATGTTTCGATTGCTTCAGAGCACGTTCTAGGGATTCTTCGCTGAGCTTGAGATTTCTCAGAAGGAGCTTATAGGGATGTGCGAAACCGGTCGTAATAACGGCTTTGTATAGGAGGAAAAAGGCCAGTATTTTGAATAGATGACCGACCAGATTGGCAATATCATATACATTGGCGTAGAAAGTAAAGGTTAGCTCTGAAGCGACAGTGACGAAAATAGACAATAGCACCATATTCAATACTTGCGGATCGAAATCCATTCGGTACCTGAAAACGGCAAAGGCGGAAGCAAGCAGGGTAAGGCAGATGACATATTCGCTGAACGTTTTGAACTTCGTCAACCCGGTGCCTTCGATAAAACAATCCGGAAACACTTTCCAAAAAAACAGAGACGCCAGGATGAGCGTAGTCACAAGAGCATACGCCATAAACAAGGGCCCGATGCGTAGTATTCGTCTGAGAAAATACGGAGCGATCAGCAGCGATAGACCTTGCATATATCGGGCGGCAATCCAGAGTTGGGTTGCAAGATTGGCATCATACCCAAGAAATATTCCGACGCCTTTATAAGCGAGAGCATGTATCAGATCCAACCCCGCGACAAAGAGATAGGCAATGCCGATAAAGATAAAATAGTTGTTGTCGAAGAATCTGCGGGCATTCCACGCGATCAAAAATATCGTGCTGGCGATTAGGATGCTGAAAAGTTCCGAAATGCTATGGAATAGGAGATAATGGTAGAGGCTGCTCAGGTACAATCCTAAGTAAACAGCTATGATCACAAAGATTGACAAAGGCATTTTGGAAGACAAAGATTTTGTTGTCACCCGAATTCCTCCTGAAAGCTTTTATCCAAAGAGAAAATTGTGTTAATATTCACATTATTGACGTTCCCTAATGAGCAATATTTTGTAAAAGCTAACATAAGATCGGACAGGTACCCCGCCTGGGACGTTATCTGTCAGATCAAGCGGCGCCTACTTAATTTGTCCTGATTCCGGCTTCATAATTACGTGACACGTCACCCGATTCTTTCATGAGGCTGTAACGTAATAGTACCTGGCGTTTCTGAAAACTCCGTCCACCTTGCCAAATTTGCACTTATGGTTGTTCTATTATATCATACATTTTATGCTCAAGATCATCTTACGCACAATTTTCTCGGCGTTGAGGTCGCACCGTGTGCTTGCCCTGGAAAACCTCCCACTCCGTCACCAACTCAATGTATTACAACGAAATACAAAGAAACCACGCTTCAAGAATCGAGACAGGCTCCTTTGGGTCGTTCTCGCAAGAATCTGGAGCGACTGGCGAATGCCCTTGACTCTCGTTCGGCACGAAACCGTCATCCGCTGGCATAAAAAAGGATTCCGGTACTACTGGAGATGGAAAAGCCCGCCTTGGCGGATAGGAAGACCGAAAGTACCCAAGGATGTCCGAGAGCTAATACGCAAAATGTCCCAGGATAATCCTCTGTGTGGTGCCCCTCGCATTCATGGTGAATTGTTGAAACTTGGCATCAACGTTAGCCAAGCGACTGTCTCTAAATACATGGTTCGTGACCGTAAGCCTCCCTCGCAATCATGGCGAACATTCTTGAAGAATCATGCGCACGATATTGTCTCGATTGATTTCTTCACAGTTCCTACAGCAACGTTTCGTGTGCTCTTTGTGTTTCTGGTTTTTCTGAAGGATCGACGGGAGGTGATTCATTTCAATGTGACCGATTCACCAAGTGCATTTTGGATCGGACAGCAAATCGTTCAGGCCTTGCCGTGGGATACAACACCCAGGTATTTGCTTCGCAACAGAGATCGCAAATACGGCGAGGAGTTCATACATCGGATTGAATCAATGGGCATGAAGGAAGTGCTGATTTCTGCACAATCTCCTTGGCAAAACCCTTATGTCGGGAGAATTATCGGATCAATTCGCCAATAATGTATGGATCACGTGATTGTTTTCAACGAAAAGCATCTGCGTGGAGTGCTCAAAGCTTATTTTCGATACTATCACGAATCACGGACGCACTTAAGTTTGGAGAAAGATTGCCCGAAGTCTCCGCCGGTTGAACCGTTTGATTTGGGTCCGATCAAGTCAGAGTCGATGGTCGGTGGACTGCATCATCGATACTATCGTCAGGCTGCCTGATTCGCAGAACGCATCGGAACCTAATTTTCATTGTGGGATTACTCTGTCCAGATTTGCAATTTCTCCCCCTCTGGCATTCCCTTCCCTCATCAATTAATGAGAATCCGCTCGTTTTCATTTATTTCTCTGATCAACATGGCTTATTGAAGTATCAATATTGGATGCGATGGACTTTTCAAAAGGGACAGCTCCCGAACGGTTCGAAATGCCTACTTGCGCCTTCTCAGCACCCTCCTCCCTCTCGCCGGCAAACCAAACCGGCTCCTTCCGGCCAACACGCACACACGTCCCCCATCGGTTTCAGGGCACCGGATTCTCCGGCCAACTCCTGACCGCCTACTGACCTGACTCACTCATACGGTCCGCTGATCGAAATCGAATTCCTCTTCCCGAGGTGGATCTTGATTCAAATCGTACTCCTCCTCCGGTGGTGCGCGGGAGGGAGAGAGCGGAGGCGGCTCGCTCGCCTCCCCGATGTGATCCAGGATCCGTTTCACATCCGAGGCGTTCGTAATAAACGCGATGATCCGCATCGCGCTCCCGCACCGGGGACACACGAGCGGCAGCGCCTCGTAGATTCTCGCCAGCAGCATCGCCCACGTGTAAGGGAAGCTGCGCGGAAACTCCTCGGGCTCCTCCCACTCGCCCGCTTCCTCTGTGTCCCTTCCCCCTTCCGGCGAGAGCGGAACGATGTTCATTAGAGCTAGAATCGATGCTCTCTTCACCTTTTAGGCCTTCGAGAACGATTCGGATTTTTCGTCGGGGGAGAATTTGCGCCGCATCTTCCGTTTGATCTCTCGGACGACGGATTCAGGACGTTGGTGGGATCCCATGAGAGACTCCTTCCGCTTGCGTTAAGCATAGCAGAATCGTCTTCTTGTTTTTAGTCACTTGCTGTCCACATTTAGCTGACGTCAAGCATTCCCCCCTGAAGTTTTGGACAAGAAATGAGCATTATCAGGTGCCAGGCTCGGTCTGCCAACCGGCTGAAATCGGCATGTTTTTTAGATGTACTAAAGGAAAGATTGTGAGTTGGGCTTCAGCTGAATATTTTCACCGTACGCGATTGAATTGTGCCGAAGCAGCAGTTTCGAGTTTCGGAGCGAAACCCGAGAATCGATGGATCAATACACCGAGCGCACTCGGTGTATTGCTTGCGACTGGAGTTGACTCTACGACCGAAAAAGCTCCGACAAACCTCAGGGCTCAGGGCGTATCCTGGATGACGAGGTCGACACGCCTATTGCGTTGGCGGCCCTCGTCAGTGCTGTTATCGTCAACGGGACGGCTCTCGCCATACCCTTCCCAGCTCATGCGCCTCTCGTCCACGTTTTGTGAGATTAGAAACTCATAGACTGCGCTCGCCCGTCGCTGCGACAGGCCGAGGTTGTATTCGTCCGGACCGATGCTGTCCGTGTGCCCTTCGATGACGATTTTCATCTCCTCAAATTGATTCAGAATCGTCGCGATTTTGACCAAATTGAACTCCACGTCACGCCGCAGAGTCGCCTTGTCGAAATCGAACAGGATATCAGCCAGGCTGACGATGGTGCCGCGTGCGTCACGACGGATGCGCGCGACCTCTCCCTCCATCTGACTCAAGGCATTGAAAAGTTCGTCCTGTCGCGTCTTGGCTTCGGCGCGCAACTGATCCAGCTCGGAACGCAGATCGTCCTGGAGGCCGCGCTCCAAATCCAGAGTGGCGCGCAGCGCCTCGGCGCGGGCGTCACCGAAATCAGCGGTGAGCCGTGCTGCCTCGAGACACTCATGCTCACTAGCTTGGGCGTGCACCCGGCACTCCAGCGACTGAACGGCGCGGGCGGCCAGATAGGTGTGGTGCCAAACGGTGGCGGAGTCAACCTTCTCTGCCTGGGTTTGAGCCTGGTTGCGGCGAAATGTACTCTCCAGGTCGGCGGCCGCAACTTTACGATCGCTCGCCACCCGACGCCACGCCGTCCACTGCGTCGACACTTCGTCGATGGTTGCCGGCGGGAATGAGTCGGGCAACAGCGTGGATTCCGGCAGGACCGGTGTTTCTTGCTTTGACTCCGGCTCACGCTTCGAAATCGATGCTTCGTTGCCAACGAATTCCTCAGTCTGCTCCAGTACGAAGAGGGCCTCGCGCCACTTTGTTCGAGCCTGCTCTACCTCCAGGCGGCACTGCTCTGCACGTTGCACCGACGTATTCATCTTGTCTATCTCGAGCGCCACACGCGCATCCGCCAAGGCCTGCTCCACGATCGGGACAGCTTCTTTCTTCTTTCCTTGATCGACGAGCGCTCCGGCCTCATCGCGTTTTTGCCGACCCATCTCTAATATTTCCATGGCTTGCTGGTCAGTGGACACTGTCCGCACGTCTTTCTCGTAGTCCTCGAAGTCCCGAAACATCGACTCCACGTCCACACTTGCCGCACATCCCCAGACCAAAACGAGAAGGAATAGACTGAACAGGTGATACGTTCTCATTATTACCTGCCTTTCTCGAGCCGAGCTCGTCGCCGACGCAAATCGTATCGGTCCTCATTCCGAAAGAATGGCACTGTGAAACAACGGTACAATGTGACCGTCGTTGAGGCTACGACTTTTCGCTCAGGACCGCAACTCTAGTCTCCGGCGGCGAGGAACATTCGGCCAGACCAGTGGCCAACAGATGGGTTGGACAGGTTTTCTGCCCAATATTCTGTTCAACTGCTGCGGGTGCCGCAGTGGTACACGACGATCGGTGGACCAATACACTGACGCCGCATCCGAAGAAGCTGCCGACGGATCAAGTACGTCCAGACACGACTACCACCACTTGCTCTACGAACACCTCCGCGAGGAAGATGCTGCTGCGGTGAAGGTCTTTAGGCAGTACCGCGTGTCAGTGCCCGACAGCACCGCTTCGCACCATGCTTCAACATGTGACCCGTCACCATCACGATTCCCAGCTCCACGGGCGCGTCGATCTGCGACACGCATTGAAGCCGCTCGTCGATAATGATCCCCAGCTTGCTGCCAACATTGTTTTGGGTCACGTGAAGCAGCTTTTCTTGGCCTTCTCTGTTGAGGAAGAGCTTTATGGCCGGCGCGCCGTTGACCTGTCTGACGACTGTCGCGGTGGCCACATCCTCCTCGGTCAGCAGAACCTCGTCGTGGGCGTAGTACGTCCTTTGTCCGCCCCACACGATCATAGTCATCTTGGTCAAATGGTCCGCCGGAGTAGCCTGGACGATTCGGATTTCCAAGGACACGTTCGGATCATCCGCGCTGCACCCGATGCACAGCACGCCCGCGATCAACGCGGCAACGACACCGGCGGCTCGACTCCAGGTGTGGTGTCTCACGATAACCTCCTTGAAAGACTCGGTAGTGTCCTAAGTATAGAGTGGGTTTGGTGGTTTTGCCACTCCCCGGACGAAATCGGCTCCTCATGATGGTCGAAGGAGGTTCAGTGTGGCGTTTCCTGCCTCGTATGATTCACAGTTATGGCGGAAATTGGCCACCGGGCTTGCGTCGCACTCGGATCCGCCTGAGGACATACCTGGCCACGTAAGGCAAAAGAATCAAGCGACTGTCATGCTTTCTGACATCGGAATGTCCTGAGGCTTTTCTCTTGCGCGTCCAACCCGTATGGTAAATATACTCAATTGACTTCTAACATTATTAGCGATCCTATATTGTCAGGACAATGTTGATTGAATCTCCACCAGGAATAATATCGAGTCACACATATTCGGATGATCATCCAGTCAAGCGAGACATAGCTCGCTCATGCAGTTCGTGCACGCCGCTTAAAGAAGCTTAAAGAAAAAGTTGCCGGTATTCATCTTCACGCAGCCTTGCGATAGTAGTATCGGAGCGTTCCTCCGAGCCGCTCTCGACAGAGAACATCGCCATCACGCGGACCGACCTCTTCCCCAGGTTCGATTAAACGATTCTCTATTCCCTGATGATTCCGTTCCATGCGGAAATGCCCAAGAAACGTGTTAATCGTTTTCCGTAGCGATTTCTCACCGAAGAAGATCATTCGTTCGAGGCATTCTTCCTTGAGCGACCGGTGAAAGCGTTCTATGTGAGCGTTGAAATCTGGACTTCGTGGAGGAAGTTGCACCGGTTTTATATCTTCGTTCTTCAATATCGCTCGGAATGCTGGACAGAACTTGCCATCCCGATCCACGAGCACGTACCGCTTGCCATTCAAAAAACCGTCAAAGGGGTCGGTAAGATTCCTGGCAACCTGCATCATCCATGCTTTATCGGGACTCAGAGAGCAACCCGCAAAATGAACACGCCGCGTGGCTATCTCCATGATGAACAATAGGTAGAAATTAAACAACCC
>WVZY01000058.1:951-1494 GCA_011772205.1 Candidatus Latescibacterota bacterium | reverse complement strand
ACGAGAGTCGCACCAACCCTTCGATAAAGTAGCTGTCCAGTTCGACAAAAAAACCGAAGTTGGCGAGGCTGGTGATAAAGCCGGAGAACTCCTGTCCGATCTTGTCCATCATGAACTGCGCTTTCTTGAGATCGACCATCTCGCGCTCGGCACCCATGGCGACCCTTTCTCTTTCGGAGGTGTGCGTTCCGGCTTCTTCGAGGTAGCGCGAGAGATCCTCTTTTTCCTTCGGCTTGAGTTTTTCCCCGGTGAGGACTTTGTCCAGCATGCGGTGGACGACTAGATCCGGATAGCGCCGGATCGGCGAGGTAAAATGGGTGTAGCAGGTCGAGGCGAGGCCGAAATGGCCGATATTCTCCGGCGCGTAGTGGGCTTGCTTCATAGCGCGCAGCAACACTCGATTCAACACCCGCTCTTCGGCTTTTCCCCGGCAGGCTTCCAAAAGTGTTTGGAGCTCTTTCGGCGTGGTTTTCCCTTGCTTGGTTGGAACGCGATATCCCAGACTCTGGAGAAAGGAGGAAAGTGCCTCGAGGACGTCTGAAT
>WVZY01000058.1:652-897 GCA_011772205.1 Candidatus Latescibacterota bacterium | reverse complement strand
GGTAGAGAAACGGAAAGCCTTTTTCTTTGAGATGTCGGGCGACGGCTTCGTTGGCGGCGATCATGAATTCTTCAATTATTCGGTGGGCGATATTGCGCTCGGCTTTGACGATGTTTTCGGGCATTCCCTGTAGGTCCAGGATAATCTCTGCCTCGGGAAGGTCGAAGTCCAACGAGCCTCGATTGCGCCTCTGTTCCCATAGAAGCAGGGCCAACTCCTCCATGAGCTTGAACTGTTCGACCAGA
>WVZY01000058.1:284-550 GCA_011772205.1 Candidatus Latescibacterota bacterium | reverse complement strand
CCTTCACGAGCTCCCCTTTTTCGTTGATCTCGAGGCGAGTGGTTTTGGTGAGACGGTCTTCGTGGGGATTCAGGCTGCAGATGCCGTTCGAGAGCTCTTCGGGAAGCATCGGAATGGCCCGGTCGGGAAAGTAAACGCTGGTTCCCCTTTCGTAGGCCTCCTGATCGATAGGGCTCCCGAGTTTCACGTAATACGAGACGTCGGCAATAGAGACTAGGAGGCGATAGCGCCCGTCTTGCTTCTCGACACCGACGGCGTCATCGAAA
>WVZY01000058.1:0-173 GCA_011772205.1 Candidatus Latescibacterota bacterium | reverse complement strand
GGTCAGCGGCCTCGCGGCGGGCGCTCTCGCTGAACGAGTGAGGCAAGTCATGGCGAAAAATGATGGATCGGGCTTGAACCTCGGGATCATCGGGATCCCCCAGAACCTCGACGAGACGGCTCTCCGGGGGAGAGAGCGCGGTCGCATAGCGAAAGATTTCCGCCGCGATCACC
>WVZY01000044.1:8897-9482 GCA_011772205.1 Candidatus Latescibacterota bacterium | reverse complement strand
TACCTCGGAGTGTCCATTAATTCAGGCTCTGATTTTGTCCCACTCTTGCTGACGGGAAACATACGGAATCACAGAAGCGTTTCTGGCTTAAATCCAGCTGCGGTCTTCCATCCATTAGTAGATACTGCGGCTGAGCGCCAGGGCGATAGGCAAACATGAAGAGGATACTTGTAACATTTATCGTTCTTCTAGTTGCAGTTTTCGTAACGATTCCGCCCGCGATGTTATCGATCATGACTGAATTCAAGGTATTGGCAACGGAACAAGCAGTTGACTCTTTACCGCCCTCTGCACCGGTTTTGCGATTAGAAAATATTTGGCGTGGCCACGGGGCTGTGCAGATCGGAGATTTGATGGTCGAAAATGCTGAGGGGAGGTTTGGCTCTATCAGTCTTAGCGTTTTTGGAGCCAAAGATGATCGCACCGCAGAGGACAGTTTGGGTTATAGGTTCCGTCATGTATCTGGAGAACTACCAAGAGGACTTGCATTACCGCCGAAAACTTATTTTGCACGCATTGTACGCACTGAGAAGCGCCTTTGGTTTTATTGGGACGATGACGCGACGTGGGATCAGGACTCGATTG
>WVZY01000044.1:0-8818 GCA_011772205.1 Candidatus Latescibacterota bacterium | reverse complement strand
GTTGAGATTACGCATAACGGAGATTTAACAGAGTTTCACCAAAAATGGATTCGCATGTTGGAGAGGGATCTCAGAAAGAAAAAGGCTATTGAAGACTCCCTCTCCACCTTAAGAAACTAGGATTGCCTAATACGCCGCATCTGGACTCCTCAAGCAAGAGGTTTCTTTGTAGGGTGATGACGTGGGTCAGACTGCAGCTAACGAGTGGCACAGGACTAGGGATAAGGCACAGTGCGACATCAGCGCTGAAAAAAGCGTGCGTAGGAGGATGTATATCATGCAATCCATGATATATTAGAATCAAAGTAACTGCAAAAATGGCAACGCGGACGGAATAAATAGAAGGGACAGCCGGCAACCGTACGCTCACAAAGAAGATGGTGCTTCTGAAGTAGCTAACGAGCCGGAAAGTCAACTCGTAATGCGTAGGTCAGCGGTTCGATTCCGCTTTCCAGCTCCAATGTTTTCAAAGAGTTACCACCTCGGGCGGTTCCGCCCAAAAGCCTCATCTTACACCAATCTTACACTTTAGAATCGCCAGTATATCTCAATCAGCTAGTATGGCGAGCCTTTGCAGGGCGTAGGTGGTCTTTGCACGCGATTGAATTATTCAAGATACACCATGGAATCGATATGGGGATGAATCATTTATTGAAATACAGTTAAGTTAATGGTATAATCCCGCCATCTAGAGAGATTCATCAAAAGCACATCTCACCAGCAGAATATCTCACCGAAATTCAACGCGGCACCGGTACAAAACGGTAGGCGCGAAATGCCATCCACTTTCACAACAGATCCAGACTTTTTATCACAGCATTTTTTTAAACTAGTAATCAGAGCCTGTCAAGGCATGCGGACCGAACTTTGAGCTCGGTCCATTTTCCAACGGACATAATTTGCAGCGGTTGTGTAACGTCGAGTGCACAAATTTGGGAAGATAATGAGGGGAAATGTGGGCTGCCAGGCCACTCTTGCTGAGTCCATTGCGTTGGCGGTAAAGCGCATTGCGAGCTAAGCTGGTTCACCATTATATAATCCATGAAATAGAGCATGCGTAAATGCAAATATGGCAAAGCGGACAGACGTTTCAGTAGGCGCAACCGATTCGGCCGCTTGGACTCAGGTCAAGCGGCATGTTATTATTGAACCATGCGTTCTCAACGGCCAAAACAGCTGGAGAGCGGCGGTTGGCGGCAGCTGGTGAGGATTGTTCTTACGGCACTGGCCTTTGCCGCCGTTGGGGTACTCCTTCTTCAGGTGTGCCTGATGCAGCATGGACGGGACCAGGGCATCTACTCAGTGGTGGGAAACGTCATTCTGGAAGGCGGAACCCCCTACAAGGACGCCTGGGATTTCAAACCCCCCGGCATCTTCTTCACTTATGCTCTGGCCCAGGGATTGTTCGGTCCCTCGATGCACTCGATTCGTATCCTCGAAGCACTAGCGTTGTTATCGATGATCATTGCGTTCTCTCTTTTATTCAGGCGCTTGACGGGAGACTGGAGGATCGGCATAGTCGCCGGCATCATCGCCCTGATATATCACCTCAAAATCGGATTCTGGGAAACGGCGCAGCCCGAATCGTTCGCCGGAACACTCATCGCTTGGGCTCTGGTGATGGCAACCTACGTAGCACCCCCCGAAAGCCGAAGCGCCCGGCTTAGGGAGCATGTCGCTTGGGCCGGATGCGCCGTACTGTTTTCGCTGGCCGCCGTGTTGAAGCCTCCCCTGGGCGGGGGGATCATCTTCGCATACGCTGTTGTTATTGCTCGTCAATGGCGGTATTCCGAGCCGAGCCGAGCCCGGAGAATTGCTTCGGTGACGCTGTCGTTCTTCATCGGAGGGGCACTGGTGGTCGGACTGAACCTGATCTATTTGGTCGCAACAGGCGCCTGGGCCGAGTTCCGCTATATTTACTTCGAATATGTTCCCAACTACACGGGGATCCATTTCGCGTGGGGCGACTTGCCCAATTTACTGTATAGAGCCCTGTCCAGTTTCCCGGCCTCGCTGCATCCCTTTGTGTGGGCCGGAATCGTGCTCGCTTTGGCCCTACCCAAGCGACACCCAAGGGAAAAAGAGATGTTGTTCCTGGTGACCGGCGCCGCCGTGATCCAGGTCATCGGAATCGCGTTGCAGGCCAAGTTCTTTCCGTACCACTACGGCGCTTTGCTCCCGCTCGCAGCTTTGATCGCCGTTTGGGGTTACGCTAAGTTGTGGAGCCTCCCCAAAACCCGGTGGGCGATGCTGGTTGTGGTAATCCTCGGAGCGCATTACGTGAGTGCTCAGCAGTCCACCATCGATCGCAGCCGCTGGCGGTTTGCAGCATTGTTCCATCCTGAACGTTCCGATGAGATCAACGACAAGCTCCACACCATCCACGATGTAAACGCCCGGGCCAACCGGTTGGCAGCCGAATGGATCAAGGAGAACACACCCGATAATTTGCCGATATACATTTGGGGCTTCGAGCCGGTGATTTATCACCGGTCGAAGCGAAAGCCGGCGAGCAAGTATATCTACAACGTCCCACAACGCTCCGCCTGGGGACAGGAGGACGCCGGCAACACCTTGATGAAGGAGCTGACCGACTCTCCTCCTTCGGTTATCATCACGGTAAAAAGAGACCGGTTCTATCATGTGGTTGGAAACAAAAAGGACAGCGCCGAAGCTCTAAGAGCTTTCCCCCAGCTCAGCCACTTCATTCATAGCGGCTATGTCAGGATTGCTCGCATTGAAGACTTGACTATTTACAAACGTGCGGATCTGCTGGGTCACGATGAGCAGGCAAGATTAGATCAAGCCCGGCGTCGACAGGCCAGGGAGATTCCGCCTGAAAACCGGCACGTTCTATTATTGACGGTCGACACACTGCGCCCCGATTACCTCAGCGCCCTTGGATATGATCTATCGACGACGCCGGCTATCGACGAGCTGTACAACAGTGCAACTATTTTCACGCACGCCGTTACGCCAATTCCCAGAACCACCCAGGCGCTGGCGAGCATGCTGACCGGGCTTTACCCGCATGGAACCGGCGTACGAACCCTGGTGGATCAATTATCTCCCGACGTAATCTCCTTATCGGAGCTGGCAAGAAGAAGGGGGTACGAAACGGTGGCGGTGGTATCCAATCACATTCTGCCACCGGAAAGAGGCCTCAACCGCGGCTTCGATAAATACGATTTTGCGGGAGACACCCGATCGGCGATGGAGACAACTGAGGCGGTTAAAGCAGCGCTGGGCAAGAATCGGTCTGAAGATGCCATCTTTTTATGGGTGCACTACATCGATCCTCATGTGCCCTATTTCCCCAAAAAGGCTACGATTGAAGCTTTCGCTCCCAATTACAGGGGCCGATACCGGTATAATTTCGGCGACGTGTACGGCGGCACCGGAAACGACGCTTATCCCAAGGATCTGCCAAAAGAGGAAGCCGTTTACCAGAACCGGCTTCCCGGTCACGTGAACGAACATATTCGCCTACTCTATGCGGCTGATGTTCGAGATACCGATGATGCCATCGCCGAGCTCCTATCGTACCTCAGATCTAACCTTGGGGATGATTGGAGCATCGTGTTCACCGCCGATCATGGGGAGAGCCTGGGTGAACACAACTTCTACTACGACCATGGTGATTATGTTTATAACGCATCTTCGCTGATACCGATGGCCATTGCCTTTCCTCCAGGCCACCGGTACAGAGCTGCACGGATGGTGGACGACTGGGTCTCTCTGATCGACATCGCCCCAACCCTGATCGACCTCCTTGGGTGGGAGGTTCCAGACGAGATCACGTCACAATTTGAAGGGCGCTCCTTGTTGCCCTATCTCAAAGGAGAATCCTTGCCGCCCAGGTCATTGTTCGCGGAGTGCGGGCGAAGCTATTTCCCCAAGCTGATCAAGGGTAGAGTACGTTTCGGCGTCGCAGGGCGATTTAGGGCTGTCTGGAAAGGTGATTGGAAGCTTATCTGGACGCCTTTTCAACGAGGCGATTTCGCGTATCAGCTTTACAACATGGCGCATGATCCACACGAGGAGAAAAATCTGTCCGGTGAATATCCGGATAAAGTTCTCGAACTGATGCGAGAGATCGAGGAGTGGGCCGATCAGGGAGAAGATCTAGATTCAAGTCCACGGTTGTCTGAGAAAGAGTACAAGCGGCTCAAATCGCTGGGCTATGTGAAATAAGGAAGTCGGACAAAGCCCTGTCCGCCGGACAATGTCTCGTCCTAACCGGGTACCGTCTATAATGCGAACGCGGGAGCCAAGATAGACAGCTCAGAATTACCTATCCACCTCGCCGAAATCACTGATTCCGCCCGGAAACTCCTGGAGCTTCTCCTCGGGTTGAAGCGGCAACTCCTTGGGAACGTATATCCAATAACACCGGTCTTCGAACCAGTCGGTGCGCGCCGCGCCGAGAACCCGGTAGCGCTGTTTGAAATCGGATGAATTGATGAGCGAATCGTAGAATGGACCAAAGTTGGCTTCAAAGATGCCGAGCGATTCCAGCAGAATCACATCCGGCCATTGCCCGGATAGCATATCGAGAGCGGATGTTTCCCAGGCGTCACGCGGGACCGTTACCGGCTCGGGATTAATCTCCAAAGTTTTGAATCCGGAATAGTAAGAAAACGCACCTACGTCGCTCATTGCCAGCAGAGAACGTGACGGGAATAATTTCTTCAACCACTCCGCCAGATCCACCCGGCCGATTTGGTTCCCCCTTTCGATGCGTCTCACGGCCACATTGAGATTCGCCGTCCAAGAATAATTGAGCGCCACCGCTGCAACGATCACCAGCCAACGGAGTGCCCTCATTCTATTACAGTCCTTCCATTCGATATTCTTCTTAACCGCACCCGGCAGGTGAACCATAGGCAGGAACAAGAGACCGATAAGCGCCGCGTCATACCGCATCCCCGGAAGCGGATCGACGAAACAGAAGTAGATTAGGGCAAGAGCGACTGCAAGCAGGAGGGAAAACCGTTCGGTTCCTCTTTGAGATCCGCTCGTTCCCGACAAGGACAAAACAATCAGTGCCAGATAGTAGTAGCCCAGCGGAGGATTATCGTTGCCTGGATTGACGAAATACATTCGGATGTTTTCCATCCATCCTGCCATGCCCGAACCCCGAGCCCAGAACGACGGCGGTATGTACTCGCCGAAGTAACTCCCTTTCCAGATAAAATAGATAGCGGCAAAAACAACATAAGCGCCGGCGAATAGCAAAAGCGTCCTGAGCCGCGAAGCGTTTCCCGATCGGGAATGATTGGACGCGCGCAATGAATAAAGGATTGCCGCCACCGCCGCAGGATAGATCACGATGCCCTCCGGCCGGCACAAAACCAGAAGAACGCCCGTCAGGGCGAGAAGCAACTGTGCGGGCCGACCGCCGGTCGACAGCACGACATCAACGAACAGAACAACAAGAAGCAGCAGAAGCGAAAACAGCGGTGTTTCCATTCCGGAAACCGAATAGACGAGGAAAGGCCCCGAGGTTGCAAAGAGCAGCAGGGGGAGTAGGGCGTGACCGGCCTGAACATTTCGCCGACGGTAGATCGCCCACAGGACTACGACATTCAACAAGCCAAACAGGATGCTGACGAGTGGCATCAAGCCCGGAAGGCCAAATCCGAGCTTGTGGGCCAGTGCACAGAGAAGCACCCAAAGAAAATTGCTGTAACCCTCCACCGGTTTTTCACCGGGGTAGAAGGTCAGCCCATAGCCATCGGCCAGGTGTTCGGCATACCGAAACGACACATAGGCGTCATCCGGCACGAACGGCATCATGATAAGCGCCGACAAGATGAACACCACCGCTGCACCGAGCAGAACGGGGATTCCGCCCGGAATCTGGGCCACAGATTGCTCGCTGTGAGCGCCTGCGGTACCGTCCGGCTGTTTTGATGCCGTTGTTTTCTGTGTCATGGATTTGCCTGCACGAGTTGTCGCATTGAACCGATGCCGCCGGGAAACCTGGCGAGCTCGGCGTTACTGAATTTTTTATCGATAGGTACGTAAACCCAATAGCATCGATCTTTGTACCATTGGAAACGAACCGTTCCCAGAAATCGATACCGTTCCTTGAAGCGGGGCGATCTCTTTAGATTGTAGTGAAACGGATCCATTTTGGAGGCGTAAACGCCTCGCGCAACCAGCGCGAACACATCCGGATTGCGCGATAAAATGTATTCATCCGAGAATCCGTCTTTTGCGATGTGGAGATCCGTCAGCGATTCTCGGTGAATGTCGATGGTGCGGAAGCCGGAGTAGTACGGAGTCGCCCCCACATCACTCATGGCCAGAAGTGATGAGGGAGGCATCACATCTTTCAGCCAACGACCCAGCGGAGCGTTGCATTCGCGGATTCCTATTTCTTGTCTTTCACCCGCCATTTTCATATCGGCGATTCCCGAAGAGCTCACAAGAATCGCAACCAGGACGGCAACCGCAAACCGCAATCTTTGGGACTTCGCGAGTAATTGCCACACGTCGCTTGGAAGCAAGGACTGAATGCGTGCCGCGGGAATCAAGAGCAGCCCCACCAGTGCGACGTGATAACGCATGCCGGGCATCCAATCGACGAAATTGAAATATATCATCATATATAGCATCGACACGAGAAACGCGATCTGATCCGTTCGCTCATGGCCGGTTTTATTCTTTTGAAAGAATGCGCCGATTCCGGCGATTATCGTGAGAAAAGAGAAGTAGTATCCGATGGGAGGAGAATTGTACCCCTGCTCTACGAAGAACAATCCCATATTTTTTTTCCACCCAAATAGAAATGATTCTCCACCGCCTCCCTTGGATAGAAACGGTGTCGGAAGCCACTCGCCAAAGTAGCTCACTCGCCAGATATTATAGACCGCAAGACAAATGAGAAACGCGGCCGATGCAATGAGGAGATGTTTGACCATGCCGGGCCGGTAGTGGCCGTCATCCGGAGGCTTCCGCGCACACCATCCAAGAAACGCCGCTACCGCAGGAAATACAATTATTCCTTCCGGCCGGCATAGCATGAGCAGAACGCACGATGTCGTCAAACCGATGGGCGCCGCAATACCGGGCGAGGTCATCATTCGATCGATGAACAGAACCGTCAATAACAGAAGGATCGAAAAAAGGGGCGTTTCCATTCCCGAAACGGCATAAAGCACAAACGGGCCCGAACCGGCGAAGAGAATGAGGGGGATCGCCATTTGAAACGCTGGGACTTCAGTGCGTTTGTAAATCTTCCACAAGACAACGAGACACAGTGCACCCAGGAGTGCCCCTACATAAGGCATCGCAGTGGGTAGTGAGAATCCAAGTTTGTAGAACATCATGCATACAAAGATCCAAAGCAAATTGCTGTATCCTTCGACCGGATTCTCACCTCGGTTGAAGGTCAAACCCTCGCCACCGGCGAGATGCTCGGCGTAGCGAAATGAAATGTAAGCGTCATCGGGGACGTACGGCATCAAAACGAGCGCACCGATAGCGTAGATGAGAACGGCTCCCAGCAAGATGTAGAGCGAATTGAAGGGAAAACGCTTCGGACCTTCGCGCGGTTCCGCCGGTCTGCCCGGCCTACTCGCCTTGCGGGCCTTGCGGGCCTGCCGCGCCGGTCCTCTTTTCTTTTTTGCAGATTGTTTATTGGTCACTCTTCTATCCGAAATGGAATTGGATGTTAATCTTTTTCGATTATGCGCTGATAAATAAATCCTCGCGCCGGTGCTCATGGATTATAACAAATATAAATCTAACAATCAAACAGGCTGTCATCGTAAGAGCCACCGGAACCGGAAGCCATCGAGCCGGTGCATTTCATGTTTGTTGGAAACGGTCCGAGAATTACGCAAAAACTAATTTGGAATGTGGTACAATTAGTTGGGGCAGGTCATATATATAATATCCAGAAACCGGCGAACCTACATTAATGCCAAGGCATTGGCAAATGAAATCATTGAATAGAGATACTTCACCAGAAAAATGGATGAGGATTTGCTCGGCTTTCGCTGTTCATGCGGTGCCTGAGAGCAATAGAATCAACGTAGCGGTTATTACCGTTTTAATGGCTTTGCGTTTCGTCCATTGTTGCATCTCAGTCACCGTCATTGGGTTTATTACCGAACGGGTTGTTCTTGTTCCAATATTATTATATCAGCACGTTCGCTGTTTAGCATCCCCATGCTGGGCAAATCGAGGCAGGAATTGTTGCTGGAAGGCCGTGTGCGATGCGTCGAGGCCGCCTATCGCAAAAGGATCATCTTCTTCGTCTCGGAAAATGCACCTGCTTGCAAGCGGTAGAAATAGATGCCGGATGCTACCTTCTTACCGTTTTCATCTTTGCCATTCCATGTGATCGAATGAGGCCCTTTGGATTGCATGGGCTGGGTGATCCTGGCCGCTCGCTGGCCCAAGATGTTGTCGACGGTGAGCGTGACAGGAGCGCTGAAGTGCAGAGAATACTCGATTGTTGTGCTTGACGAGAATGGATTGGGGTAATTCTGCTTCAGCCTAAAGCTAAGCGCTGGTGGATGGGGGATACTAGTGAGGCTGTCAATACCGTAGAACAAAAACGCTTTGCCTGCATCTGACCGTCCAGGTGGATCAGCGAAATATGCGCCAATTAATAGATCAGAAACATTATCCTCATTGAGATCTCCCGTCCTCAAGCTTCGCCCAAAATAGTCCGAACGTTCCTCAGCGATGAATACACTGATCGATGAGTCGGTCTCGACAAAGATCCTATCTGGTAAGTGATGAGTTATGATCGAAAGTTGTGTATAGCCTAGAAAAGAAAGGCGGCGTATCCTGGTGATTG
>WVZY01000064.1 GCA_011772205.1 Candidatus Latescibacterota bacterium | reverse complement strand
AGGCACTGAGGAGTATGTTAAAATAACCGGAGGTTTGTCTCACTAGGTCCGTAATATCACACCGAGGAGCACTTCAGTTGTACAATCCGCTCCACTACAATCAATTGCGATCATTGGGAGCGATTCTTGCAGCGTCCACCAGGGTTTGCGCGCGGAACGCCGTGCGTGGCGCCATGAGGAAGGAGAAGAAATTATGCCGAATCCCAAGTCGATTTTTTGTATGGCGGCAATGTTCTTTTTTGCGCTTTTCGCCGGACCGGACGTGGCGCTCGCCCAATGCCCGGAGGAGCCGCCGCTCCAGAACTACACCGGCGGCGGTACCATCAGCTGCCCCTGTTTCGTGGAAGGGGAGGAGGCGGGTGCGGTACTGAATGCACCTCCGGAACACTACCCGCTCGAAATCTTGCGGATCGGGATCGGTTGGGGGTCGCAATTCGGCGGGAGTCCCGCCCAGATCGAGTACGGGATTCATGTTTACGATGCGGGGCTTCCGGATCCAGGCACACCGGTTTTCTCACTACTGGGTCCTCAGCTGGTCGATGGTGTCATCAACGAGTTCGACATCGAACCGCTGCCGGGTGAAGTAACCATGGACAGCGGTCCATTCACTGTCACACTCGAATTCCTGAATACGAACGCGGGCGACCCATTCGCCCCGACCGTGGTTCACGATGGTAACGGCTGCCAGGCTGGGAAGAATGTGGTTTTCGCGATTCCCGGTGGGTGGTACGATGCGTGCGACTTGGGCGTCACCGGTGATTGGGTGTTTTATGTCATATACAAGCCGTGTGTCCCGTCGGGGATCGGCGACGGACCGTTCGTCGCATCGACGGTCCCGGCGTTCCTGCAATTGCCGCGGCCGAATCCGTTCGAGTCCAGCACCGAATTCGAATTCGTGCTCGCGCAACCTGGTCGCGCCGACATAGCGGTGTACGACGTAAGCGGCCGGCGCGTGGCCAGAATCGTGAACGAGTCGTATCCGGCTGGAGCACATCGCGTGACCTGGGAGGGACGCGACAACGCTGGTAAGCGTCTGCCGTCGGGAGTTTACTTCGTCAAACTTCAAGTGGGGGACTATAAGTCGGTCAGGAAAGTCCTCATAGCCAAGTAGCGGGCCTCACCCTCTCGCACCAGGCTTTATGAAGGATTTGAGAATTCCGGGTCTGTACCAAGATCCCCATCTGTTATCAATCTGCCAGTTTCAATATCGGAAGTTGAGTTCGGCTCCGCGGTGCGAAAGTCCGATACTTGTGATGCCTACCGCATGCCAATTACTCGCGCATGCCCCCTATGCGAGTCCATGGCGCCCGAGCTTTACTCGGCCTCCATTGCGCTGTAGTACACCAAGAGCTTCGTCCCGAGGACGTTTCCTTCGGCGTCCACGACTTCCACTTTCCACTCGCCGGTCCAAGCCGGTATCAGTTTCTTGCTCGAGTATACGCGCCAGCGTGGGCCACCGATCGCGATCGGCACCTCGGCGCGCACTTCGCCGCCGTGCATCCAGCGGTGGGTGATCGTGTGATCTTGAAGACCAATGATCTCGGTGAAGAAGTAAACCTGTTCGGTCGCCGTCGAGAGTGAATCAACGCTCCCTACGGGCTCGCGCTCCTCGATGTCGATCGTAAAGAGGGCGCGTTTCAGGTGGCCTGACAAAGCGGCTTCCTCCTCCTTTGTCTCTTTGACATCCAACTCTTCCGGCTTAGCCTTTGACTTTTCGGCCTTTTCCTCCGTCTTCGCCGTATCCGGCTTGGCTTTCTCCTTCTGCTCGGGGCCGGCCTGCGCGAAGGCCAGCGAGGCGGCGAAGATCGCAACCAGCGCGAGTAAGAATGCTGCTCTCATCGTGTATCCCTCCTCATTGGGCTCTATTGTAGCAGCTCAATTAAAAAGAATTGTAAGTCTTTTGCGCACGGGAGTCCTCGAAAAAGATTATTCTACCCGAACCATCTACTTCTGGGCAACCCGCGCCAGGATGGCTCCAGCGAGCGCTTCCGCGACGATGCGGTTACCCTCGGGATTCAGGTGAACCCAGCTCACCAAGCAATCCCTGTGTTGGTCCGTCGCCGCAATTAGGTCGACGTAGGGCACGTTGTTGACCTTGGCCCATTCTCTAAGGTCATTCATAAAGATATTGTGGGTTAGAAGGTCGAGCTCCCAGCGGGTGATATGCTCATTCTGAGCAAGATCTTGACGAACGAGCTCGATTTCCTTTTCGTAGGTGATTCCTTTGATATCTTCTCTGTCGATTAGATACGATTTGGCCTGTTGGCTGGACACGATGAACGTGATGCCATTTCTCTTGCATTCGTCGCAGATTGCGGAAACATTCCTCAAAAAGTTCTCACTCTTACTCCTTATATGTTCCTGGAAATCAGTCTCGGTGAATGTCACGTTTCTTTTCCTTTTCAAAAAACCGTCGGCAAGAGTCATTGCGATAGAATGATTGCGCAGCCAGCGGAAGCCTCGGCGAAGTAGAGAAATTTTGCGAAGCCTCTCTCGCACGACACTTTTACCACTTTTTTCCTTCTTCAACAGTACGGGGCTGCTCCAGCTGTCGTTTATTCCCTCGTAAAATGTGACAACGTCGGGGTGTAGAGGCAGCGCCTCTGCTTCGAAAAGCGCCAGTATCTCTGCCGATTTCAGGTGCGGTATACCGAAGTTGATGACTTCGAACGAATCGACACGTGAAGATTCACGATTCAGTAACTGTTCCAGGTAGTAAGGGTAGGTTTCCTCATCCCGTACGGAAAAACCGAATGTCGAAGATGAGCCAAGCGTAACGACGCGAATGATGTGTGGGCCCTTCTGCTTCTCAAAGTCCCGGCCCCGGAAACCACTGCTGTTGATGGTGGCCCGGATGAGTCTGCCGGTCTCCTGGTCCCGCGTGAACCTCTCCTGGTGGGGATGGTATTTAAAGTACTTATGAAGAAAGTTCATGTCGCCTTTATGGGCGTCCCCGCACTTTTGGCGATTTAGGCTTGTGCCATAGAACAGCATGCTCGAGCCCAGTTGATAGGCAAAGTAAATCCTCAATCCCAACTCGAGTGATACGACAGGAATGGCTATTATGATCAGCCAGAAAAGTATCCTCTTCTTCCAGGACAACGTCGAAAATTTGATTCTTGCTTTGCGATTCATGGCTAGAACGTCCAAAAGCGCAGGGATAAAGTTGATCTCTCGGCGGAATTGCAGGGATAAGATATGTGTCTTTCTCATGCCTCCCTTCTAGAACAAGCGTATGGCGAGATACGGTAACAGCCGGGAGTGCGAAGGGCTGGATGAGGATTGACTGTTAGCTATGCGGTTCTATCGATTATCGTACTACACGCACTATATGATGACAACACGATCTTCATGCTTTACGGCGCTAAAACTCGCTCAAAAACGTAACGAGAATGCTTTGATCCTTATATTCAACACTCACGTTGATCCGCGTCCTAAAGAGCTATGCCGCTCTTGCCACAATCCACTTGAAATGCACAACTTTATATGATAAAATAAGATTTAATTACAAAGGAAAGGATTGCTGAGGCTGCACAGGCACGTGGCTGCTTGGAGCAGGTGGCCTCAATGTCCACTTTAGCTGATTGTGCAGTTATATATTAAGGGTGGTGAAACGCACCAAAGGCTGATCATGCTCCTGCACACGGGCCCGCGCTTCCCTCGGGACCCTTCTCCTTCGTAATCGCAGCTTTGGTTGGAGCCTTAAAAATCATGATCGTTGGTATGGGGCTGTTCGCTCCTCATTAATAGTGTTCGCTCTTCGCAACTAAGGAGGAAGGAACAATGAACCGTCGGCCGTTGTCTCTCATGCTGGTGTTTATCCTCGCAATCTCATTCGTTCATTTGAATGCATACGGAGTCATCAAGCATCAATATGTCGAAGATTTCACGACCTCGCAGTACAAAGATACTTTCAATACGACTGCTTGGTGGGATACGGTCGCTGGAGAGCTGAAGCTCTATCCGTTCGAACTCACGCTGGCAGGGAGTTATGATACGCCCGGCGACGCCTGGAACATTGTGGTAGCTGGTGATTATGCCTTTGTGGCGGACGCGGCCTCCGGTCTTCAAGTGTTGGACATCAGCGATCCCACCAGCCCAATGCTGGCAGGGAACTATGATACACCTGGCTCTGCTTACAGTCTCGCCGTTGCCGGGGATTATGCCTATGTGGCGGATTACACTTCCATGCAAGTAATCGATATCAGTGATCCCACCAATCCAGCAGCTGTGGGTAGCTATGTTACGTCCGGCGACGCTCTGAACGTCGCCGTCGACGGGGATTACGCCTATGTGGCGGATATGGACTCCGGTTTTCAAGTGATCGATATCAGCAATCCCGCGAGCCCTTCGCTGGCAGGAAGCTGCGACACACCAGGACATGCCTATAGCGTTGCCATCTCGGGTGATCATGCCTGCGTTGCAGACTTTGATCCCGGTCTCCAAGTGATTGATATCAGTAATCCCACGAGCCCCTTACTTGCAGGGAGCTATGATACACCGGGCCGCGCCTACGACATCGCCGTCGCGGGCGATTACGCCTATATGGGAGATGAGACTCACGGTCTCCAGGTGATCGATATCAGCAATCCCGAGAGCCCCACACTGGCGGGGAGCTGCGATACGCCAGACATATCCCGTGGTGTCACCGTCTCCGGAGATTATGCGTACGTGGCGGACTATGCTTCCGGTCTTCAGGTAATTGAGATATTCCAGCGGCGGTTCGATGTTCAATCCAATGTTGCTCGATCGATAACCGTAGACGAATCCAACGACACAATCATCCAGGCTCGACTGACAACGTCTCACGTGGATTCCACTCGTTGGGAACTGAGCGCTGATAACGGTGGTGAATGGTTAGAGTTACCCCCCTGGCAACATGTGGCTATCATTCACCTCCCCTGGCAGCAACCTGCTGTGGCGGTCCACGCATTTATATGCTGGAGGAGGTAACAATCCTGCCTGCACCGACCTCGAGATAGAATGGCTTTATGAATTCTGCATTATTGATTCGATCTGGGATGTTCCCAACGATCAGGGACGCCAGGTGAGTATCTCATGGACGAGAAGTGGCAATGATTTTCCCGGGAGTTCGACGCCCATCACCGAGTACGCTATCTTCAGGAAGATCGATTACGACCTCAATGTGAGTTCCGAGCTTATGCAGGAAGGGAAGGATCATTTCAGCGCCAAAGAGCCCAATAAAGATCGGCAACTGCCGCTCGCATACCCACCGGGGGATTGGCATTTCATCATGACGGTTCCTGCTTATTGCGAGGATCACTATGCGACCGTCGTGCCTACTCTGGCTGATTCGACAATAGCGGAAGGAATGTATTACACCACTTTCTTCATAAGAGCTGCGACATCAACGACGAGTGTCTATTTCGACTCCCCACCGGATAGCGGCTATTCGTTGGACAATTTATCACCGAACGTTCCAGAAGGATTTGCCGTTGCCTACAATACGGGGGCCGGCAACGAGCTTTCATGGGAGCCTTCCGACGCCGAGGACTTCCAGTATTTCAAGATCCACCGAGGATCGAGTCCGGACTTCACGCCCGCCCCGGGCAACCTTGAACACATGACGATCGGTACAGGGTGGCTGGATACGGTGAGCGAGGGTTGGCGGTACTATTATAAGATCACTGCTGTGGATTTTTCAGGGAACGAGAGTGATCCGGCCTCTCCCGGGACGACGACAGCGATCAAAGATCCAGTGATCCCGAAAGCTTTTATGCTTCATCACAATGTGCCGAACCCATTTAATCCGATGACGTCAATTCGTTATGATGTGCGGGCGAGTGGAGGACGCGTGACGCTCAAAGTTTTTGATGCGAGTGGGCGACTGGTCAGGACACTTGTCAATGATGTGGAATCGCCGGGTCAAAACACGGCAATCTGGTATGGAAGAAATGACAACGGTCAGAACGTTGCTTCCGGTGTGTATTTCTACCGGATGACAGCCCCCGATTTTGAGAAGACATACAAGATGGTGTTACTGCGATGATATGGATCCGGAATCTGCAGGTGCAGCATTCTGGGCAGCGGGACTGAGGTCCATAATCAATGAAGCCAACAGCAGGCTGAAAAGATATGACCATCCGGACTTGATCATTGATTTATCCTTTCCCTAGTTTGCCTGCTTTTTCCAGCTCATCGGCCACATACTCGAGGCCCAGCGCCTCCAGGGTCTCTCGGGTGGGGTAACCGGTGGCTGTGTCCCAACCCTGGAGACGGTAGAATCGTGTTTTGAACTCATCGAATTTGTCTCTGTCCAGCGTTCTCTGGGAATAAGCATAGTAATCCCATTTCCCATTCTCTTTACCTGGCATATATGCGTTGGGGACATCTGCTTGGAATAGCGGTCGCTTCTCATATACGTTGTCAACGAAATGAACCATATCCCTATGACGGCCTTGAAGGGTCCAGATGGCATGATCCAGATTCCAGATCTTACGGCCGAGATTCATCCCATCCTCGAAGGAAAAGATCTCTCCCGTTACCGCTTTTACATATCTTAATTCAGCAATACCGGTTGCCCCCACATAATCAGGCCTTTGAATATTTACAAAATCGGGCCAACGAGCATCGCAGAAAAGCATGGATTGTTTCCAGAATCGGGTGTAATACCGCTGCCAGGAGACCATTTTAGCCATGTGTTCGGAATAAATGTTACTCTCACTGAAATCGAGCATATCAAGATCACCCTGAAAGGGAATCATTTTGTCGGTTACGATTCTCACCACTTCTTTGGCTGTCAAACTGGGTTCTCTACCTGAGCTTTTAGCACTGGTAGCCTCCCATTTAATCCAGTCAAATTCGTGCTCGTTGATGTCCCTGTCGCCCAATAACGTGCCGTAGCCCCAGTAAACCTGGGCTCTTGGCTCCTTGTGTATCGGTATGCCCCAGTAGGGGAACGCAAGAATACCGCTATCCAGATCCTGTTTTCTTCTTCCCCATTTCTCGGCTGCCCTGACAAATCCGTCAGAAATATCCCTGCCGAACTGGCTTTCATTGCCTTTGCCATCGTTGCCATATGCGACCATCTTCACAAATTGCTCAATAAACTCCTTACTGCCATACCTGCTGAAATCGAGAGGGCAATCAGGGATTTTAGCTGTCTTCAACTGACCGCTTTGCCGAAGAGTATGGATATATAAGAGACCGTAGATCATTTCCACCGCATTGAGGCCGTATCGATTGATCAGATCACTGGCTAATCGCTGGATATCGAGGTTTCTGGCATCCCAGTAGAAAACGGAAGCAAAGCATGAAGCTTCATTCCCTGCGGCGTCTTTGTATCTGGCCCGGCATCCAGAATGGCAGCCCATACAAGCCTGGGGTCTTTGGTCAATTCTCGGGCGGCCTTTTGCCCAAAATAAGATAGGAACAGGTGGGCTCTTGAATTGAAAGGAACCCCAGGTTTCTTTCAAATGATTAAGATCGAAAGCGTAATTTTCCTTCTGCCATAGTCGGGTTGCCATGAGCATTTTGGGATCATGGATTTCCACCTGCCCGGTTCCGATCACGCTGATGGCTTTGAGGTTTTTTGACCCAAAGACAGCCCCGAATCCACCCTGTCCCGCGGCATTACTGGCATCGTGTATCAGGCAGGCAATCCGGCTCCGATTCTCTCCGGCTGGTCCAATGGCAACCACCGCTGGACGCTGAGTTGTCATACCACTCTCTTTCCCGGCAGGGCTGCTCCAGTCATCGGATTTGCCGCCTGAGAGAACATAATCCCATATGGTTTCCTGGCAATCCCATGTTTCCTTGCCCCAAAGCGATAGCGGAGCACAGTCTCTTATTCGAACATCGCCGTCTCTAATGTCGATCCAGACCGGTTTATCCGCTTTCCCCTGGATAACAATCCCATCCCACCCGGCAAACTTAAGCATGCCTGAAAATCTGCCGCCAAGATTGCTTCGTGTAAACCAGCCGATAGGATAGGATTGAACCCCGATTCCCTGTACCTCTGTTCTGCCTGAAGCTGCGGGTACCAGGGTTGCGGATAGCGGAGAAGTCATCATGGTAACGACATTGGCAGGGTGAAAGCCATCAATTGTTTTGTCTTTGACCAGGTCAAAAAAGATGGCCGAGCCCATACCGTGTCCCCCCATCCAATGCTGGTATTTGCTGGTAGGTATAGTGCCGACTTTATGTTCAGTTAAATTCAATCTTAGTATTTTTCCTGCATAACCCTTCATTGGGTATTCCTCCCGATTGATCTATTTACCTGGTTGGGTAGCCAAGCTTTCCCCAATTCCGATCCCGCAAGTCCACTTTGTACCCATCGTCTCCTTCTTGCTTGGGGATTTTCTTTGTAAACTTGATGGCGCCTACGGGACATACCGCAACACAGGCTTGTTTCCCATCAGGTCCTCCGCCTGCTTCATCCCAATGAAAAGGGGCATTGGCACACAGATCGCATTTTCGACTCCTGTCCTCACCGTCATAATCTTTATCGGCTGCGAGAGCCGCTCTGCTCGGTGCATAAGGGCAAGCATCATAACAGGCGCCGCAGCCAATGCAATTTTCTTTATCCACCATTCTCACGTTGCCATACTTAGCATTTGGTTTCAATGCACCTGTAGGACATACCTTCACACAAGCGGGCTCCACGCATTGCCGGCATTGCTCGATAGTCAAATCGACTGGAAAGGACTCGAGAGAATTTTGCATTATCTGGATTCTAGCGAGAGATAGGCTCTCCACTCCTTCATGAACTAAAGAACAGGCGAGCATACAACTTGCGCATCCCTGGCATTTCTTTATATCCACCAGGAGATACCCATCTGAGGGTGGAATCTCATCTGCCGCAGAAAGATTCCATCCAGTCCCTGCCACCAAAACAATAGTTCCAGTGACCTTTATGAAATGCCGGCGAGTAATTTTTGTGTTCTTTCCCTTTTGACTATTCATTGAACTACCTCACGTTGTTTGAGTTGCAAAGCAAAAGAGTTTTCCATAACGTATTCCTTGCTGGTGATGCAATACACCTTGGACTCTGTTCGAATGAAGAGTTGCCTCGATATGCGTTTGTTATCAAAAATTGCGTAACATTCACCACAAACCATTCTTTGAATCTATAGTAGCGATACATCGTGCTTCTTGTCAGACTCGATGGGAGAGGTTTAATCCCAAGCTAATGGATACTCCGATGTATGATTATAGCACGGAAGGGATGGTCCAAGAACAAGCCAACCAACCCCGAGAGGGTGGTTCGAGAGATCAAACGCAAAACCCACCGCGCCAGCCTTCCGATCCGGCTTCACATCACCGCGGCGTCGAACGAGACCACTAACTGCAAGGCTTCCTCGATCTGTTCCAAGCACCGGGGGACGAGGCTCACGGTGTCGTCGTGCATGAACTTCTTCTTGAATATAATGGTGCGCCGCACCGACATCGCCGACGCGTCCTGAATCACGTCCTCATGGATACTGCACACGGGATTGTCGAGAGCCTGGATGCTCGAGGCGTCGTCCACGAGCCGCAAAGGGTCACCCTTCAGCCGCACTTCGATCTGCACCTTCATCGGAAAATCCACCACGAACAGACGGCCGATCTGAAGCGTCCGCCAGTATCTCACCGGTAGGAACGGTACTTCCCATGAGAGCGTTCCGATGACATTGCGGTTCTTACCTAGGGGCACCAGAGGGCCGCGCGAGTGCTGCCCGGACACATGGAACTCGCTGGAGATGCTCGTATCCATTTCCCTCGAATAGCCGAGCACGTTGGACGAGGGAAGGAACTCCCGCAAAGCCTCCTGGCCCGCCTGCTGCTGGTCGTCCAGCGACAGCGACATCATTTTCCATCGTTCGTCGGCGAGTCGCGCACTCTGACCACGGGCCCGGAACCTGAAGCGACCGCACAGGCAGCCATCGCGGCAGACGTCGAACACCTCCGAGATCTCTAGGGCATTGATTTCCGGCGAGTCGACCGGGATAGTGATGATGGTTCCCTCATTGTCGAGCACGAGCGCTTGCATCCCCTGGCACCAGGCCGGTGCTGAGCCGAAGGTTGACAATGGATTGGCGGCATCGAGATAGATCCATCGCTCATCGACCTTCACTCGCAAGAAGACATGATCGAACTGATCGGCGGGCGCGTTATCGACCAAGACGCCGTTCTTCGTCGAGATGGCCACGAACTCGTGCGGCAAGTTCAGGCGTCGGCAGGCGAGTGCCAGCAGGTAGGATTTGTCGTTGCAGTTACCAACACCCGCCTCGATGATCCGTCGGGCCCTGTCGGTCTGACCGATGAGCCCGAGGCCCGATCGGATCGACGCGTACTTGAGCTTGTCCCTGATCCAGTAAAAGGCACTTTCGAGGGCCGATAGCTGCTCGTCCGTTCCCTCGATCAGCGGGCCGAGCGGTTCGGGAAGCTCGTCCTGGGCCGGTAGTGTACCGAAATTCGACTTCAACGCCTCGCGCGCGACATCTTGCCATCCGATCCCGTCCGAGGCGCATATCACCACTGGATTGAGATAGTTGTTCTCGAACAGGAAGCCGGTTCGTCTGGCGGGGACGAAACGTTCGGACTGAAATACGACGACGTCTTTGCCGTCTACCACAGTACGGTTCTCCGCGATATCGCTGTTTCGTACCGAGAATCGGATCCGCTGTCCTGCTGGTGCCACGAACTCCGCCTGCGCCCGGAAAGTCGGGAAGAAGCTGTCGAACAGCGACGTGAGAATGAAGACATTTGGTGCTCCATCTATCTGACGATCCTTGCAGAGCAGGTGATAGGTCCAGTCGATCACGTCGCCGGGTGCGAGATCCGGCAGGATCCAGTGGCCGGCCTTCTCGTCCTCGACCGTGATGAGGATGTTCTTGCTCTCGTGGTCGCTGATCGTGAAGTGGTCGCGCGGAACCTCCTCGGCCTCGCCGTCTGCGTGGATGATCCGCATGCCGGTGAAGAGGATAAACTCGGTAGCCGTAGAAAACGCGAAGGCGAGATGGCGCAGCATGCGAGCCGCCGCCGGGCGGCGAATCTCGATCAGATGATGACACTTCCTGAGGTGGCAGTTGTCCAATCCGAGCACGAACTGCTGGCGCCTCTCGATCACTAGGAGCCCGTGATGGCCACCGAGAGGCCACTGCCGGGCCTGTTCCTGGAGCGCACGTATCTCTTCGATGCTATGAGGCTTGCGGACACGCTGCACGCTGCGGTACTTCTCCGAACATAACTCGATATTACCGCGCGACACGGCTTCCAGGGCGTAGCGTTCCGCCTTGTCGATTTCGCCCCGTTGCCGGTACCACTCGGAAAACCAGTAAGAGATCGTTGGATTCTCCGTATTGTACTCTTCGTACCGGTGCAGCTGCTCGATGGCCATGTCGACCTCGCCGACACTGGCCCAGTTGTGGGCAGCCAGCACTATTCTCAGATCCTCTTGGTTGCTGCCGACTACTTTGACATTGACCCGGTAGTCGAAGTCCGGAGGAGGGTTCTTGAGCCGCAGCAGGACCCGGGTTGTGGGGATACGGCTGGCCGGAGTGACCAGTACCCGCAGAATGTCTCCCTCTCGCTGGCGCTGGATTTCGAACTGCATAAATTCGAGCTTGTCACCCCGACCATATGCTAATCGATCGATGTGGATCAGCTCGGTGGTGAGGAACGCAAGTTCGAAGAGGGCCGGCGATCGTTCTACGAAAAAGGTGAGAACGATCTCCTGGGTCTCAGCAGCGTACCGGCACTCCCATTCGAACTCGTAGCCATCACGCGTCCGCCAACGGTTGGCAAGCTTGCGGCCCAGCCGTGATAGGAATGGAAGGTTGGCTTGCTGGTATTCCATATCGGGCACTCGCTCGCAATATCGGCCTGTCGGTGTATCGGGATCCGCACCGGCCGGCTGCAGGGCGCGATGTCACCCGGAACCAGTGTACTACTCCCTGATTAATTGGTCCAGTGCAGCCGGGGGACCGCTGCGCGACCTCCCGTGGGCCGGCAGCGCCGAGAAACGAGCTCTAATCTTGACCGGGAGCTTCCGTTGACTCCGAACGTGATTCTGTTTCTTACGTGGAAACGCTAAAGATGACCAAGGCCAGCAGGGCGGAGCGATCGATGAGGCTGTCGCGGACGATGTATTCATTTGGCGAACGGGCATCTCCCCCCAGCGGACCGAAGCCACCAAGGACGGGGACATTTTCAGGAACATGGCAGATATCCGCGGGGAAGTCCCGGTGAACCGCTTCGATGCGCACCTCTTGTTTTTTCGCAAGCTGCTGCACCGTATCGAATAGCCTGAGATTCGCTTTGGTCGCGGCCACCGGCGGCCGACGCGCACCAAATCGCACCTGAACTTGTAAGGCGCCGTTCGTACCCTTTTCAGCAATCTTTCGCACTTCGCGGTCCAGTTCGGCACCTTGATCTTTTGACATAAAACACGCGGTAATGGTAGCCGTTCCATGATCGGGAATCCGGCCTGCGTTTGTACAAGCAGAGGAGGAGTTGATGATGATCCTGATACCCTTTTTCTCAGAAGTCAGCTTCTTCAAGGCGAGAATCTTTTGGGATAGTGCTGAGGCCACGTCCGGGGCTTTCTGATTCTTATGGTTCTTGTTGTTGGTCATTTCGAAAAGGTATTCCTGGGCACCTGCGCAAGAGGTAACGATTCCACCGGACAGGTCGCCGTATTTCGTTCCTACTACGCATCCAGAACGAAGTGCTATTTCGGCTATCAGCTTTTTGCTGAAGCGGCCCCCCGTGCAATCATCAGCGGTAAGCAGGACGCCGCATCGAATGTTTCTCAGCACGCGGGAGAAGCGCAGGGCCTGCAGAGCAGCCAAGATGACGGCGATACCACCTTTGCTCTCTGCAACTCCCGATCCCATGATGCGCCCCCGTTCTTCATGAAAGGGTGCATGGCTCCGATAGTCGTGTATAGTATCCAGGTGTCCGAGAAGCAGGATATCGTTTCGTTCTTCGAGGTGGTTGGTGAAATACAGAATATTGCCGGTCTCTGTTTGGGGAAAAACCTGCCGCTGAAAGCCAAGATGTTGAAAGCGGCCGGAAATCCAATTGCCAAGCGTATTCACGCCTTCGATGTTGTTCGTATGGGAGCTGATGCCCACCATATGCTCGAGAGAGTCGACAATAGTAGTAAGATGGCTGCGCAAGTAACTGCGAACCCGCACATGCAGCGGCTGTGCATTTTTGGCTGGCTTGTCCTCCTTTTCCTCAGCTATCAAGTGGGAGGATCCGAAATAGCGGACCGCCGCAACATCCAGCATCCGGTTCACCAAGGCTGTAAAGTCCAGTCCGGCAACGTCTGCGGCATGAACGAAGGATCCGGTCAAGTTCAGGCTGGCCATGGAATTGATCTCCAGAATGTAAAGGTGTCCTTTCGGATCCATGCGAAAATCAACGCGCGCGAAATCGCATAGGCCAACGGCATTGAAAGCACTGGAAGCCAACTCGCGTAGTCTCCCGGCCAATTCGGGAGGAATGTCGGCCGGACAAATCTTGGGCCTGGGATGCTTCGATTTGTCCTCGTAAGTTTGAAAAGCATTGGGATCGCTGCCCAGGTCGATCTCGACAATGGGAAGGCTTTCAAGATTGGGTCCGTTTCCCATCAATCCAACGGCAAATTCCCGCCCCTGAATGAACTCTTCGACCAGAGCCTGTTGCTGAAATTCGCGGGTTATCAATTCGATCGCCTCACGCAACTCCTGTTCGTTCCAGGCGAGGCGCAATCCAAAGGACACGGCTTCCATTTTGGGTTTGACAATGACTGGATAGCGAAGGTTGTTGAACTTTGCTTCAGGACCTGCAACGAGCCAGAAGGCTGGTGTCGGCAGCTTGTGACGCATGAAGATGATCTTGGCCAGGACCTTGTCCAGGGCAATGGCGTGACCGGTGGGGCCGGAGCCAATGTAAGGGATTCCGAGCATTTCCAGCATGGCGGGGATATGAGTGTAGCGGCTCTGTCCTTGGATCCCGTAAGCCATGTTGAAGACCATCCCCGGACGTTCCCCCTTGACCACCCTCGGCATGAAGTTCTGCAGCTCGTCGATGACGTTCCTGTTTCCCTCGATGGTCCGAACGTTATGGCCTCCTTTCTCGAGGCCGGATGCCACGAGCTCCACGATTTTCGGATTGTAGCTTTCCTTGGTCCGCATGCCGAAAACGTTGATCACATCGGAGTCACTGATTTCGATCTTGTTGTAGATAACAGCAACCTTCATTGCGCTTGCCCTCTGCCCGTTTCGCCATTCAGGCGAATTGCAGGTGAAGTGCCAGTATGACCACGCTCGTTCAAATTGCCAGAAAAAAGTTCAGCACAACAATCAGAAATGCTTGTTCGCAAGACTTTCTAACAATAGAGCCAAGAGAGCAGTTCTCTGCTTCAAGCTCGGAACGTCGATGGATTCATCCGGCGTATGATCGTTCATGCCCACTGGACCCAAGCCGTCCAGAGTTGGAATGCCAGCCGAGCCGAAAAAGTTGGCGTCAGAGCTGCCTCTGCGGTGCTCTTGCTTGATATCGATACCGATACTTTTTCCGATTCTCTGAAGCTCGGATAATAATGCCCGTGTTCCATCGTGGAGCGGCATGGCCGGTCGAGAGTTCAGCACTTTGAACTCCGTTCGGCAACCCGGTTGGTGGGGCTCGGATGTTTTTCTATCGATTTCCTCGAGCAACGCTTCTCGATGATTTTCTTCCATCCAGCGCACGTCCAGGAGCGCAAAGGCGTGCGCGGGAACCGTCGACGGCCCCAAGCCTCCTTCTATTCTCCCCACGTTGATGCTGGTTCCGGGGAGGATTTCATTTAGAGATTCCAATGCGCATATTTTGTGCGCCAGTTCCAGGATGGCGCTCGTCTTCTCATGGGTGCCGGAGCCTACATGCCGCCCTTCGCCGAAGCAATCGAGCCGGGCGCCCAGTTTCCCATTGCGGGAAACAACCACTTCACCGCTTGGCCCCCCGCACTCGGCGACCAGGCAGGTCAGGGCGTTCTTCCTTTCCTGCTCGAGCAGAGACTGCGATGTGACGGAGCCGATTTCCTCGTCACTGCTCAAGACCAATGCCAAACTCAACTTGTCGAGCAATCCCACGGCTTTCAGCGCTTCCAAGGCGAAAACGATGACAGCCAGTCCCCCCTTCATGTCGGCGGTTCCCGGTCCTTTCAGGACGTTTCCCTCGAGGCTGCATTTCTGAAGGGGGTGGTCGGGTGGGAAAACGGTGTCCAGGTGGCCCAAGAGGTAGACG
Organism: Candidatus Latescibacterota bacterium; assembly: GCA_011772205.1. Taxonomy (GTDB): domain Bacteria; phylum Krumholzibacteriota; class Krumholzibacteriia; order WVZY01; family WVZY01; genus WVZY01. The sequence continues at coordinate 78,244 of WVZY01000064.1, read as the reverse complement.
GCGTGCATCGGCGGCTTGTTCGTCAGTATGTGATGATTTCCAATTTCCCGCTGCTCGATGATTCGATGCGATGGCAGTATGCCTCCCAGGCGGTCCATCACATGCTCAGCAACTCTATCTGTCCCATTCTTGTTGCATGTGTAACTGTTCTGGTTGCAAATATCGATTACAAACTGGAGTTCTTCATCAGCGTGGGATTCCACGCAATCCACAATTTCTTCCGTTAGCCCGTTCACCACTAATTCCCGGTTCATAGCGCCAGCTCTGTCTGCCACAGAGCAAATCTAATCCAGAAGGGCCTGAGCTCACTTCGAGCACCGCGTGCTTAGCCGTACAGAGCATAATTCATTCCAGTTCAGAGACTTAGTTCTTTGCCTTGCAGACCGCCCTTATTTCGGTCGCAGTACTATCCAGCATTCTCGCCAGGAATTTCATCCTCGTACTCACACACATAACCTCCCCAGGTTCGAAATAGAACCTTTCCGTTCCGGTTGATGTTGAGCAAGTAGGTCGGAGCTAAGGGGGTTTTTCCCTTCCCCTCTGGAGCCGTGATGATAAAAGTGGGAACAGCCAAGCCCGAAGTGTAACCGCGAAGGTTTTCCATAATATTAAGACCGTCAGCAATCGGTGCCCGGAAATGCCGGATTCCCTGGAGTTTTTTACAGTTGAAAATATAGTAAGGGCGCACTCTGATCCGCAAGAGCTCGTGGACCAGCTTCTTCATCACGTTTTTGTCGTTGTTGATCCCCTTCAGCAAGACGGATTGATTTCCAACGAGCACGCCGGATCTGATCAGGCGATCCACTGCATTCTGGGCTTCGGGGGTGATTTCCTTTGGATGATTGAACTGAGTATTCAAGTAGACAGGATTGTGGCGGCTCAGCATCTCGCACAACTCCGGGGTAACGCGCTGGGGAAGAGTAGCAATCATGCGTGAGCCCAACCGCATGATCTCGATATGCGGAATCTTCTCCAGCTCGGAGAGAATCCAGTCCAGGTAATCATCGGAGAGTATCAACGCATCTCCTCCGGTGATCAGGACGTCGCGTATTTCGGGAGAATCCTTGATGTACTGGAGGGCGGCTTTCATTTCGTCCTTGGGGTAGATTCTATCCACCGTGTCGATGTCTTTTTTCCGGAGGCAATGACGACAAAACACACTGCATATATTCGTGGCGTTGATGATCAAACGATCCGCATAAAGCCGGGTAATCAGTGGGGCCGGTGAGTTATATATAATGGCATAGGGGTCTTCGATCTCTTTCTTATCCAGATATTCCAAGATCGTGGGAACAACCTGCTTGCGGATTGGGCAATCCCTGTCTTCGGGATCCATTAGGCTCGCGAAGTAAGGAGAAATGGACCATCGATATTGGGTGCCGGTTTTTTCGATCTCCTGGAGCTCTTCGTCTGTCAGTTGGATAATCTTAGAGAGAATCGCCGTGTCGCGAATTGCGTTCTTGAAATGCCAATTCCAATCGTCCCATTCACGCTCGTTTCCTCCAAGGACTTTGAGTATCCGCTTCCGATTCATCTGGATTTGCTCCTGCTGATTGAAGCCGGTGGGGATTGTATCTCTGATTTCCAGATAGTCCGAAACCATTTCAACGTACGCCTTGGCCCGCTCTCGTGCGATTTCCCTGTTTTCCTCAGGAACATACATGGGATGACTTGGATCGGTGATGGACATCTTCATTACCTCCGCGTTGAGGCCTCAACATGAGCGAAGCAAGGGTTTGGAGCTTCGATCGGTGAGATGGGTGTGTGCGCAAAAGAACGGGTTGGACTAGATCCGGAATCGGGGAGATCTCGTTCAGAAATGGCGTTGAAATTGCTCTTAATCTCAATCATTGCCTTTTAAATTATATTTTGCCAATCCCCGACCTGTCAAATGCAAACTCCGTCCCTTGAATGTCTTAGTTTCGAAAGAGAGGAAGATTTGACCATATATCGTTTGCAGGAAATGAATTATAGTGATAATCATAAGCTAAGTCCTTTATTGAGATTCTATCAGCTGCAACCGGGCGATGTGGGATTCGGAGACCGTGACCTCATTGGGGGGGGAGCCCGGGAGGGGGACTCTGCACAAACTCCTCGTCCACCATTTGACAGTTGGTGGCCGGGATGTTCAAATTATAAGCAAGCTACTCAGCATAGGGTGGGCGATCTCCCGAGAATGATTTCAGAGAGGAATCGGAGTCATGCCCCGGCGCGTATCGAAAAAACATCACACGTTTTCTCTAGAGCTTCTAAAAGAGGTGGCAGGCGAAGTGTTCCGTGTGCTCTCTCGGGCGCGCACGGTGAACGTAGCGAGAGAGCGCCTCATTAATATGGTTTCCACCTGGCAGCTCGATATTTCCCAGCGGCAGATAGTTGAGGGGCACGTGGTTCGCATCCGGGATTGCGCCCGGGCCCTCCGAAGTATCTTGTCCTACCATGCCGAGGAGCTTTCGGGCTTTAGCGTCATGGGCGCTCTCTATGACATTGCGCACAACAAGCCGGATCCAGAGCTGAAAGAAGGCTTCTTCGCGGAGATGATCCATCTTTTTTTGGGCGTTCAAGGGAAGGCGAAAGTGCTCGCACCTGGTGACTATCTGATTTCGGACAAACTGTCTGGAAGGGATGCCGCCATTGCCCGTTCGAGAGAATTGGACAAGCTCTGGGAAAATGTAGACAGGTTTTTGCACCGGTATCCCCATGGGCTCATGGAAGAGACCATCGCTCGCCGCATTGCTAATAGGCAAAAAATTCTTTCTGTCCTCAGTGCCAAAGATGAGGATTGGTACGACTGGCGCTGGCAGCTCCGGAATGTCGTGAAGGATCCCGGAATGCTCGCGAAATACATCCCCGTGGGTCGTCGGGAACTCGAGTCATTGGAGCGGGCAAAGGCTTTCAATTTAGCTTTCGGAGTTACGCCATATTACTTATCTCTTATGGACCAGAAGCAAAAGGGGAGGGACCACTCCGTTCGGGCTCAGGTCATTCCGCCAAAAACCTATGTGCAGCGGATGAGAGAAGGGAAACTAAGGCAAGAATGTTCGCTGGACTTCATGCTGGAAATCGATACGTCGCCCATTGATCTGGTAACGAGACGTTACCCCGGCATTGTCATCTTGAAGCCGTATAACACTTGTCCGCAGATCTGTGTGTATTGCCAGAGAAACTGGGAAATCCAGGGTGTACTGGCCGACGACGCATTGGCCCCGAGGAAAAAGATTCGGGAAGCCGTTGAATGGATTCGAGCGCACCCAGCCATCCGGGAGGTTCTTATCACCGGTGGCGATCCAATGGCCATGCATGACGAGGATCTGCAATGGGTGCTGGAGGAAGTCGCCAGCGTGCCCACTGTGGAAAGGATACGAATTGGAACGAGAACGCTCGTTACAATGCCCATGCGGTTTACACCTGAGGTAGTGAGCTTTCTCGAAAGCCTGCACGTTCCCCTAAAGCGCGATATATGCGTGGTTACTCATGTGCAGCATCCTTATGAAGTCACACTAGAAATGCATCAAGCCGTGGATCGATTGAGGAACGCCCGGATACCCATATACAATCAAAACGTATTCACCTTCTACGTTTCGCGGCGCTTCGAAGCATCCTGCCTGAGGATTCTGCTCAAACGGATTGGGATTGATCCATACTATACGTTTAACACAAAGGGAAAGGAAGAGACCGCTGAGTACCGGGTTCCCATAGCGCGGCTCTTGCAGGAACAGAAAGAGGAAGCCCGTCTTCTTCCAGGCCTCGTTCGAACCGACGAGACCGTTTACAATGTGCCTGGCTTGGGGAAGAACTACTTGCGGGCCATCCAGCACCGGCAGCTTCTCTCGATTCTCCCCGATGGCTCGAGAGTATACGAATTTCACCCATGGGAGAAGAATATCGCTGGGCAGAAGACCTATGTAAGCGTGGATGTCCCAATCCTCGATTATTTGAGAAGGTTGAAGGAATTCGGTGAGGACGTCGACGATTACGAAACCATCTGGTATTACTTTTAGCCTGCTTTGCTGACCTGCCTCATCTAGTTATATTACATTCTAAGTTAGTTATTCCGTAATCCCCCGACTATTTCAAACGGACAAGGCTTGCACGGGCTCAACGGCTTCCGGTACGGACGGAGCCGATGAGTTGATTTCCGGTGGATTCCAAGTTAATATTTGACTCTATACGTCTATAACTTAGGAGGAAAAGAATGAACCTGGACGAAGCGATCCGAACAGCACTGGATTACGAGGGCAGGGTGCATAGAACGTATCAAGAAGCGATGGAGAAAGCCACGAGCGAGCCCGGCAAGCGAGTGTTCAAAGCACTTTGCGACGAGGAAATGGGCCACATCAAGTACCTCCGCGAACGTCTCGATGAGTGGCAGCAAACGGGCAGAATCAACGTTAAGCAGCTTGGGACAGCCGTCCCTTCGCGCGAGGCAATCTCGCAGAGCGTAGAAAAGCTCCAGGGAACGGTGTCAGGCGATGAGAGCAGTAAGCACGACACGGAACTCGAGATGCTCAAAAGGGCTCTGGACGTGGAAACCGAAACGAGTAGCTTCTATAAAGAAATGGTCAGGACACTCGATGCAGACGGGCAGAAGATGTTTGCACGTTTCGTGGAAATCGAGGAAGGGCACCAGGCCATCGTTCAAGCCGAGATCGACTGTCTGAGCGGCTCAGGATTCTGGTTCGATACGCAGGAATTCAGCCTGGAATTGTGAGACGAATAATTATTCCGGTATCATAGCCTGCAGGAGCGTGCTGAGAATCAGCCAGCCAGTTAGATAATCTTGCCTTTCTTCATCGTCCTGCACAAGAAATTCGTATGCCAGCGGTTCAGCCGCCTCCCTCCGCATCGTATTTTTCATTTGCGAATATTCTGGAATGAATTTTGAGCTGGACAAAATGCGTCTTCACTGAGTATGAAGTATCACGCAGCCCGGTCTCAGAGGACCGGCTTTCAGTATGCATTTCATGTTAGACATTCAAAAAGTTACGAATTAAAGGAGCGTCTATAATGATGAACGAGGTAACATCTCAAGTTATTCTATTCGCAATTCTCATTTTCGTCGCTAGAGTTGCCGATGTAACGCTGGGGACGATGAGAATTGCTTTTATCTCGCGAGGCCAGAGATTCATCGCGCCAATAATTGGATTCTTTGAAATGCTGATATGGCTTCTGGCGATTCGTCAAATCATAACGAATCTCACCAATGTTGCATATTATTTCAGTTACGCTGGGGGTTTTGCTGCGGGTATCTTTGTCGGTCTTTATATCGAGGAAAAGATGGCAATTGGAAGTCGTATCATCAGAGTAATTACAAAAAAAGATGCGACCGATCTGATCCAGTCTCTCTCGGAGACCGGATATGGAGTCACGAGCATCGACGCCAAGGGAAACGAAGGCCCCGTACACCTGATTTTCAGTGTGATCAAAAGGCATGACCTGCCGGATTACATACGGATGATTCAGAAAAATAATCCTAAGGCTTTTTATTCGATTGAAGATGTGCGGTTTGTTAGTGAAGGAGTTTTCCCGGCACGCGAATCGTTCATCGGTCGGAGCAAGCTATCGCTGTACAGGATGTTTGCGAAATTCAGATAATGCTATACGGTGGTGGGCTACAGCGGCTTTGGATGCGGCGAATGGGGCTAAAAGCGTCAATCGGGACTCAACCACCTCTTTTACGAATCTGGATGGGTACCGTTCTTCGGAGGAGTTCTAATTGGCATCGAATCTAGTCTCCTGGCGAGAATTTTTTTCTGATGAGAAGATGCACTCGCGGGAAGCTCGCCGGAACGATCCAGCCTTCTGGACAGCAGTGTCTTCGAATGGGGTCGTCACGACGGTAAACTATCGTGCAACTGCAGCAGGCGCGGAGATCTTGTCAAATGGGGGAAATGCCGTTGACGCCGCCGCAGCTGCTGCGTTTGCCCTCGGCGTTGTCGATCCGGCCAGTTCCGGGTTGGGCGGGATGGCGATGATGTTGATCCATTTGTCGAACAACAATAAAACGGTTGTGCTGGATGGGGCCTGTCCCGCACCGTTGAATGCATCACCCAAGGTTGTTGCCGCATCCCTGCGCTACTCGGGGTACCGCGCTGTTGCCGTGCCTACCAACGTGGCTGTTCTCAATTACGCCCTCCAGCATTACGGCCGCTTGTCGCGTTCCGAGATACTGGCTCCAGCAATAAGTTTTGCTGAAGAGGGGTATCCCCTAACCGCACACCATCTTCGAATCACAAAAACTTATCAAAAACAGTTAGCGAGAAATACAGGCGCATCTTTTTTCTTGGATGCTGATCTCAATCCGTTTCCTGAAAGTACGGTTTTCCGTCAGCCAGTGCTTGCAAAAACCCTACGCCGCTTGGAGCAGGAAGGTTTTGAGGATTTCTATACCGGGGAAATTGCCCGATGCATTGTTGAGGATATGGAGAAAAATGGTGGCTTTTTATGCGTAAAGGATCTGAAAGATGTCCCCTGGCCGACAGTAACAGATCCACTGGTTGGGACTTTCAGCGATATGACTGTTCACACATTGCCTCATCCAGGAGGGGGACTTGTCCTTCTCGAAATGCTGCATCTCTTCGACGAATTGATGCCGGCAGGTTTTGATCCCAACTCACCCGAGGCTGCCGTATTAATCGCCGGTATCATCAAGCGAGTGCGGCGGGATCGAAGACGGTATCGTTTGGCTGGAGGCGTGGGTGTCGATGAAAGCAACTTCCCAGATTTAGCAAGTCGTGAATATGCAAAGCAGGCGGCTTTAGAGGTTCTCGACGACTTGAAGATCGACGGCGAGACGACACACTTATGCGTGATGGATCGAGATCTAAATGTCGTATCCATGACCCAGTCGATCGAGCGGAGCTTCGGAGCAAAAGTCGTTACGAGCAATCTGGGATTTTTGTACAACGGGTATATGCGAACATTTAAGGTTAAAAACAAAAAGCATCCCTTCTATCTTCGTCCGGGGGCTAGAGCAAGATCAAACGCTGCGCCATCCATATTATTCAAGGGAAAGGAGCCGCGCATCGCAGTTGGATCAACGGGATCCGAACGATTAGCGTCCGGCGTTTTTCAGGTCCTGGTTCGATTGCAGAGCCAGACGCCCTTCGAATCTGTGAGTGCCCCGCGTCTCCACTGCACTCCGGAAGGCGATGTGCACTTGGAAGCGGAACGGTTCTCGGCGTCTACGGTTGCAATGCTTGAAGGACACGGATTTCGAATTCATCCTCTGGAAGCCTGGTCTTTTAAAGCGGGCGGGCTGCAATTGGCAGTCTATGATGGAAAAGCATTCACTGGCGTCGGTGAGCCGAGGCGAGATGGTGCGGCCGCCGGGCCAATATGCTCCTGAGCAGATATCAAAAAGCAAACTGTTATCTCTGCAACACCACAGTTGAGATGTCCGCAGCGCTCGGGTGATCCGGTCAATGGCTCGAGGCTAATCCTTGTTTTCGACAAACGCAGCGATTACTTCCCGGGCGCGTGTTTCGTCTTCTTCACGCACGAGAATCTTCACCTCCGCCAGCCCGTCCACTGTGATGCCGTGGGTGAGGCGGACGGATTCGCCGCTCAGCATCGACTCAATGCCGTCGCCTTCGAGGACCGAGCGGATGATTTGCGCTTCAGTTTCGCCCTGCGCCTTCCATACCTCAACCAGCTTGATATTGGGATCGCCCTTCCGGGGCCCTTTGCGGGATTTTTCCATGGGTTTCCTATTCGGTATGCTCCAGATGTGGAGCCTTATCGGGGCCTCGTTCCTTCGGGACTTCTACGGGACTATTGCTTGAGCTTATCACCGAAGAGATCACGAAACTTCAGGAGCTTGGGCACGATCACGGCCCGGCAGTATCCCGCTTCGGGATTCCGTTTGAAGTATTCCTGGTGATACTCTTCCGCTTCGTAGAAGGCCCTCAATGGAACGAGCTCTGTAACGACGCGTCGATCCCAGATTCCGGAAGCATCCAACTCCTTTATCTTCCTTTCAGCGATCTCTTTCTGTCGTTCGTCATGATAAAAGATCACGGACCGGTACTGAGATCCAACGTCGGCACCTTGTCGATTGGGCGTTGTCGGATCATGGATGCTGAAGAATACGTCCAGTATCTCATCGTACCCAATCACACCGGGATCGTATCTGATTTGCACGACTTCGGCGTGGCCGGTCGCGCTCGTGCAGACAGCTTCGTACGACGGATTCTTTACCGTGCCACCCGAATACCCAGATACCGCGCTGTTCACGCCCTCCACTTCTTCGAAGACCGCCTCGAGACACCAGAAACATCCGCCGCCGAGCGTAGCGATCTCTGTTTCGCGGGTTGGTTTTTCCACTGACTTCGGCTGATCGCTCATCTGCAGCCCCCTTGAGATTACCGCCTGGCTTGAGGTGGTTTGACCAAGAATCAATATCACTATGAGGCTCAATTTCCACATTTTCGTAACACTCCTTTTGAGGCCGACGATTCGAAGACGGCGAGGTAGAAGATTTTCCTCTTCCAGCACTGAACATCACCCTGTCGGCAGTTCAATTATGTCCCTTCATACTTTGTTTTCAATAGGTTATGCACCTTCGATTCCACCCCACCATGAAGATAATATTAGGTGGCTGCCAGAAGAGCTAGTATAATATATCTGCATCGGCCAGGTGCCAGCATATCGAATCCACTCCCCAAGCAGAGAGGCAGTCCCCGCATGCAGTTGTTACTCATCAATCCGAAGTTCCCCGAGAGTTTCTGGAGTCTCAAATGGGCGGTCGACACATTTCTGCCGGGAGTGAGAACTGTCAATCCTCCTCTGGGTCTTGCAACGCTGGCCGCTCTTTGTCCCTCCGATTGGGAAATCGAAATCATAGACGAGAATACGCAGTCCGTGCCTCTGGAACCGGGAGTGGATATCATCGGCGTTTGCGGTATGGGAGTGCAATTCGCTCGTCAGAAGGAGCTGCTCACGTATTACAAGAATAAGGGATACTTCGTGGTGGCAGGCGGGAGCTATGCCTCTCTGTGCCCGGAGTCGTACGAATCGCTGGCAGATACGGTCGTGGCCGGCGAAGCCGAGTATATCTGGAAAGAATTCTGTCGGGATTATCAATCCGGGTCGCCCAAGAAGCTTTACCACGAGACCAGCGTCGTATCCCTCAGCGACTCGCCGGTTCCCCGTTTCGATCTCCTGAATCCAAAGCACTACATGCAGATGAGCATGCAGTTTTCCAGGGGATGCCCCTACCGGTGTGAGTTCTGTGACATCATCGTCATGTTCGGACGCCGTCCCCGTACAAAGTCTCTCGAACAAATTGGCGCGGAATTGGATGAGCTCCGCAAGCTGAACGCGCGCGATGTGTTTTTTGTGGATGATAATCTGACCGGAAACGTCAAGGTCGCCAAGGAGCTGCTCAGATTTCTCAGGGATTACCAGAAGGATCATGGTTACGCCTTCCATTTTGGCACGGAAGCATCATTGAACATCGCCGATGACGATGAGCTGCTACAACTCTTTCGAGAGGCCAACTTCGAATGGATATTCGTTGGAATAGAGTCCCCCAACGAAGACAGTCTGAGGGAAACGGGAAAGCTCCAGAATACCCGGCGCGATATGCTTTCCTCAGTGCGGAAAATATATTCCCACGGCATCGATGTGCTCGGGGGATTCATTATCGGATTCGATAGCGATACAGAAGAGATATTCGATGAACAGTACCGGTTTATAGTAGAGTCGGGGATTCAAGCGGCGATGATTGGACTTCTCGTGGCGATCGAGAAAACGCCCCTTTACGAACGGTTGGAAAAAGAATGTCGCCTGATTCCTGATGCGGCCAATTTGGATAACTTGAAGCTCGCTACAAACGTCATACCAAAGAACATGGCTTATGGCGAAATGATAAACGGATACCTCGCCCTCTATCACAGATTGCTCGACTACGGAGTTATTTCAAAACGGATCCGTAACAAAGTTCGTTTTTTTACCAATCCACACAACCGAAACAGGAGATCCGTGGGAGAAAGTCTAAGTATCTTGGTTCGTCTCTTGCGCCATATCCTCAGACAGGCCGGCATCCCGGGATTGTATCATCTATTGCGTTCCTTCCCTCTGTTCAAGACGGGACTGACTGAGTTGGTGGTACACGATTGGGCGGTCGGGCTGTCGATGAGAGATTATGTCGATCGCCATTTCAATCGGGAATTCGAGAAAGAACGCCGGCTGGCTCGCAGCTATCTAGGAATGATCTCGCGAGCCCTGCAACGCTATCTTAGCCAGGGTTCTCTCAGAGTGGCTTTGAATGAGGTAAAAAACAGCCACTCGAATCTATTGTTCTCCATGAAGGGGAGGCTCGGCCGAGAGTTCTTTGTGGGTGCCGCCCAACAGCTCGAAAAAATGCTTCAAAATACGAGATCGTCCTTGACCATCAGGATCGAAGAATTCCATTCGGCCGAGCTTCATCTCCTGCAAAACATGTTGAATCGGCTTATGCGATATCGGGATCGAATCATCATCGCTGCCGACGAGAAGTCGAGGCGTATTATCGATATCGACTCCTCCATTTTTAATCTCGCAATGGGCGCCTGAAAGCGACCATGTCACCTTTGGGACCAGAATCACCTATCCGGCCGCGGCCTCGAGCATTGCTTCGGGGGCAGCTCAATAGCCCTTTACGGAATCCCCGGCTTGCGGTATAATAATATGGCTTGATGGGCAAGGGGCAGGCATTGAGGGGCACGTTATCCAAGGGGAGGCGATCATCCCAAGTGATGAAATCTCCCCATCTTTTTATACTCCAGCGCCCACGCGAGTGCCCGTTCGAGCCAGCATCCCCCCGTGCACGCAAATTTCTACGCTGGATACATAGGATAGCTAAAGAACCTGCTGTCTTGGTTATCCGGGGGATTGTGTCTGTCTATGCATTGTGGGCGAAAAGTTACTCTATTCATTCTGATTGTTCCTGCCTATCTGTTGACGATCAATCTCTCGATGAGCGTGTCCGAGTCGGTTGATCGCCTTGGCACGTTTATTACCGTTGCAGAATCGAACGCTAACGAAAGATCCGAAATATTCGCACTCGTTCTGTTGGCTCCCGTTCACTGTGATTGGCTCGGACGGATGTCCCGTATGAAGTCAATTTGTAAGGATGATCGTTTTATGTCCGGGTACAAACAAGAATCGCTTGTCCATTTCTAAAGGAGGACACACTCATGAAGCGGTTTTCTTCAATCTTCTGTGTCACGTTACTCGTCCTGGCTGCTGCGGCATCCCTGGTCCAAGCCACACAGATCCTATACCAAAGCCCGAAACAAATGGGGCGGGAATCCCCTCTCGTTGTCAAGGGTAAGGTGGCTACCTCTCGATCATTCTGGAATGAAAAGCGGACCAAGATTTTCACCGAAACCTTTGTCGATGTCGATGAAACGTACAAGGGTACGGGCGGTTCCACTGTGCGCATCATCCAGATCGGTGGTGTGGTTGGCAATGTTCGGATGCATGTACACGGCGCGCTCAGCTGGCGGCCGGGTGAAGAAGTGCTGCTTTTCCTGGAACCTTACGGTACCGAGGGATACAGGGTGTCGGGCTTTTCGCAGGGGAAGTTCGAAATTGAACGCGATCCCAAAACAGGTGAAGCATTCATCACCAGGCCCGCGCTGGAGGGCGTAGAGGTATTGGGAGCACCTGTGAGAGAGGGCGCCGCTCCAGTATCACGCACGGTAAAGATTCGTCTCGATCAATTTATCGAAGAGGCGCTGAATCGCCGGTAAGAGAAACAATTTATCGTTCACATAACACATGGGTGGATGAGGAAGGATGAAGGGTCATTGCCAAGAGTCTTAAATACGGAGTGCAGAAATAGGGAGCACCAAAATGAAAAAGCAATTATGGGAAATAAGCCTTTTGAGCGCCTTGATCATGCTATTCCTGGTCTTTCCCACGAGCAGTGCTGCACAGGAAACGTACTTCGAGGATTTTTCGACGAACAAATACAAAGATCCTCTGAACACAACGGCGCTGTGGGATACGACCACAGGAGAGCTGAAGCTATTTCCATTCCAGCCCACGCTCGCGGGGAGCTACATTACACCGGAGAGGGCCTTTGGCGTGGCCATCTCGGGTGACTACGCTTACGTTGCCGCTGCCGAGGCCGGTCTGCAGGTAATAGACATCAGCGATCCCACGGCTCCTTTGTATGCAGGGAGCTACGATACGCCGAGCGTTGCCCGGTGGGTGGCCATCTCGGGGGATTACGCCTACGTGGCGGATTGGGAGTCCGGTCTCCAGGTGATCGATATATCCGATCCTACTACACCCACACTTGCAGGGAGCTACGATACGCCAAGCCTTGGCTGGTGCGTGGCCATCTCGGGGGATTACGCCTACGTGGCGGATGCATATTCCGGTCTCCAGGTGATCGATATATCCGATCCCACCACACCCACACTTGCCGGGAGCTACGATACGCCGGCGTATGCCCGGTGCGTGGCCATCTCGGGGGAATACGCCTACGTGGCGGATGATTGGTCCGGTATGCATGTAATAAACATCAGCCATCCCACCACACCCACGCTTTCCGGGAGCTACGATACGCCGGGCAATGCCCGGTGCGTGGCCATCTCGGGGGATTACGCCTACGTGGCGGATTGGGGTTCGGGCTTGCAAGTGATAGATATCAGCGATTCCACGGCACCTTCGTTTGCGGGGAGCTTCAATCCGCCGGGCGATGACTTTGGCGTGGCCATCTCGGGGGATTACGCCTACGTGGCGTGTCAGGCTTCCGGTCTTCAAGTGTTAGATATCAGCGATCCCACCGCGCCTTCGTTTGTGGATGGCTGCGATACGCCGGGCGATGCCTATAGCGTGGTCGTCTCGGGGGATTACGCCTACGTGGGGGATTACGGTTCCGGTTTCCAGGTGATCAAGATCGCGGGCCCTCTCCCATCGCCCATTCTGGCAGGGAGCTATGTAGCTAACATACCGGTTGGATATGCGATCGACCTCGATGGCGACTATGCCTATATCGGCGATGTGTATGCAACTGGTGCCCTCAGAGTGATCGATATCAGCGACCCCACAAATCCCTTGCAGGCCGGACTTGGCGACATTGCCGTTAGATGTAATGATGTCGATATTTCCGGAAATTACGCTTATGTAGCGGGCGATGAGTCCGGCCTTGGCTCCGTTTCCAACTTTCGTGTATTCGATATCAGCTCGCCTACAAACCCGCTTCTTGTAGGGGGCCTTGATACGCCGGGTTTTGCCCGCGCGGTAGCGATTTCCGGTTATTATGCCTATGTGGCTGATGGCGACTCTGGTCTCAACGTGTTAGATATATCCATGCCCACCAGCCCCACAGGTGCTGGTGTGTTGGGACTTGCCGGCCAAGGTGTGACGATGTCTTCCTACGACGTTGCAATCTCTGGGGATTATGCTTTTGTGGCCGATGGTGATTTCGGCCTCAAGGTTATCTACATCGGCAGTCCCCCCATTCTCTCGTTGGTGGGAAGTTACGACACTCCGGGGTCCGCGAATGGAATCGCGATTGCCGGCGACTACGCCTATATAGCGGATTGGGACTTCGGCCTCCAGGTGATCGATATCACTACCCTTAGCGCTCCGACACTCGCGGGGAGCTACGACACTCCGGGCGTTGCTCATCGTGTCGAGATTGTTGGCGATTTCGCCTACATAGCCAACGAATATGCCTTGATCGTGATTGATATCAGCGATCCAACAGCCCCCACATTAGCGGGAGAAAAGATAACCGGTGCCGGTGCCTTCGACGTTGCTGTGGCGGGAGATTACGCCTACGTTGCCGAAGTTGCGCCAACAATGGACGATTATCCCGCACTCGAAATATTCCAAGTTCTTGACAGGACGTTCAATCATGTGGATACCCGCGCCCAATCCCTCACCTTGAACTCGCTGCCCGTGGTGGTCGGAAGCGTCAGACTTTCGACCCTACAAACGGACTCCATAATATGGGAAATGAGCCCGAACGGCGGTGCCGACTGGGAGGAAGTCGTCCCCGGCGGCGGTTGGCACAGCTTTGCAGCAACTGGGAATGATCTCCGGTGGCGGTCCGCGCACGTCTACAACGAAGTCGGTGTCAATCCCTCATGTGACACGCTGCGGATTGAATTGCAGTACGGTGACAGTGACGATGACGGTGTGCCCGATCTGGTCGATGCATGCCCCGACGAGGATGCGTCGTTCTTCGATCGCGATGGTGATGGATGCATCGACGATCCAATCGGCGCACGCCACATCGAGTACTGGGCGACGGATGATCTGCCTGTATCATACGTCATTCATGATGATGGAGCTCCGGGTATCACCGACGGCAGCGACTTTACCGCGATCCAAAACGCCATGAATACGTGGGCCGGCGTGTCGCGGGCCGATTTCACGGTGAGCTATGCCGGCACGACGCCGGTTAACGACGCCCAGGCGCTCGATTTTGTGAATCTGGTTACGTTTAACGACCCGGATTATGTCTTTGCCCCCACTGTTATCTCCGTTGGGCTAACGACGAGCTTTATTGAACCGACTATATTATATGGAGCACTCTACCGGCCCGGACAGATCGTGGATGCCGACGTGCTCTTCAATCCGATGCTGAGCTACGAGACGCCGATGCAGGGATCCGGCTACGATATCCAGGCGGCCATGACTCACTCCGCCGGTCACATAGCAGCTATCGCCAACTCCGCGATACAGAGCTCCACGATGTCCATTGTTTTTAGCCCTGAATGGAGCAGTCTCGAGCCGGATGATGAACTCACGCTGATCAAGGCGTACCCAACGTCTTCTGCTCTGGCCACAGCGAGCCGCCTGGGAGGCACTGTCTATGAACCCAACGGATCCACTCCGATCCCGGGCGCGGCGGTGTTCGCCATCGATGCCGGCACAGGTGATACGCTCATTTGCGAGTATACGATGCTCGACGGCACGTATCTCTTCTTCGACTTGCCGCCCGGGGACTACTATGTGAGCACTCATCCATTGGACGGCTCCTCGGCCATCGGGTATATGACGCCGTCCAATGTCAATACCATGGTCGATACCTCGGCTCAGACCGTGTTCCTTCCTGAATTCTGGTCCGTGTCCGAGACGAACTCCGATGATCCCACTCTCAAGGATGCGATAAACCTGCCTACTGCGGGCGACATTACGGGTATCGACATCATCACGAACGAGGATTTGTTGCCACCGGAGGTCATTTCCGTCACGCCCTATGATGGAGAAACCGAAGTTCCGCCAGGCACTGCGATCTTGGTCGCATTTTCCGATCAGATGGACCCGACCACCATCACTGGAAACTTCATCGTGGAAGACACCCTGACGCACACCATCGTATCAGGGTCAGCTGTCCTATTGAACGATGACTCGCTGCTCGTGTTCGTGCCGAGCTCTGCGTTGGCCTATCAGACGGTGTACAAGACCACGGTCGACGTGGGTCTGCAGGATCGGTTTGGCAACGGCCTGTCCGAAGCGTTTATCAGCCACTTCACCACGCAGATGCTTCCGGATGATGACATTGACGGAGTGCCCAACGTGGCCGATGCGTGCATCGCCGAAAGCGCATGGCTTTTTGACAGGGACGGGGACGGCTGCATCGATAAAGCGATCGGCGCCCGGCATATTGAGTACTGGGCCGAGGATGATACGCTCCGGTATCACATTCAGGAGGAGGGGGCACCATACATCACCGACCCGAGCGACACGATTGCGATTCATGACGCCATGAACATGTGGCCATCGATCCCGGGTACGGATATCGAGGTGAGATACGCGGGCACCACCACTCAAGACACGGCCAGGATCCTGGATCAGGTCAACCTCATTACATTCACGGACGACGAATACGACTTCGGCACGTACGTTCTCGCCGTGGGAGTGGCGACGTCGTTTACGACGCCGACGCTTTACAACGGCAAGGTATACCGACCGGGGCAGATCGTGGATGTCGATATGATTTTCAATCCGCAAAGGCGGTTCAAAACCACGCCGATCGGCGAAGGAAGAGATCTCTTTAGTACGGCCCTCCACGAGGCGGGACACCTTTTCGGCCTGTCCCACTCGGCCTTGAAATCAGCCAGCATGTTTTTCGTTCTCCAACCGGGAACGGCGGGGGGCATCTTGAGTCCGGAGGACGAAACCGTCTTCCTGAAAGCGTATGCCGACTCGCTAACGCTTGCAGATGCCAGCCATATTAGCGGCAGAGTGCTCGATGGAGCCTCTCCGGATCTGCTCGATCCGGAACCCATCCCCGGCGCCATCATCTTCGCGATCAACATCGATGGCGATACCGTTGGGTGTGACTTCACCTTGCCGGACGGCAGTTACCATTTCCTGGGTCTCCCCGCCAACGATTACTATCTTTCCATATACCCGGTGAATGGCACCTCGCCGATTGGATACCTGATCGCGCCGTTCGTAAACTGGCTGGTCGATTCTTTGGCCGTCACGAATTTCGTTCCCGAGTATTACAACATCGGTGACGGCCCGTACGATGATCCCGCAGATAAGTCTATTGTGGGCGTGGCCGATGGAGTGGAAATCACGGATCTCGATTTCATCACCAACATCGACACGACGGGTCCAGCCATAGCGGAAACCAAGCCGCTCGATGCCGAGGTCGATGTGGAGATCGACGCTTCCGTCGCGATCTCGTTTTCGGAGCCGATCAATCACCTCACTGTCCAAGGTAATTTCCGGTTACTCAAAAACGGCACCGATGGAGTGGGGGGCAACGCCTATATCCTAAAGGACGATTCGCTTCTCGTGTTCACTCCCTGGGACCTGCTCGACTATTCCGCAACGTATGTCTGCAGCCTCAAGACCGGCCTGGAAGATTACTTCGGCAATACTCTGCCAGCGCCCTATGTGTTCAGCTTCACGACGCAGCCGGAGCCACCGTTGTATATTACGGACTTCCTTCCCAACAAAGGTGTCGTGGGATCCATTGTTGTCATCAACGGTGGGGGCTTCGATACAACGGCCGCCGCGAACACCATTCGCTTCAAAGACGAAAATGGAACCGGCATTGTCGCGACCACCCCCACGAGCGCGACACAGCACCAGCTCGTCGTCACGGTGCCACAAGGTGCTGGCACCGGGAATGTGTACGTCATGTCCGGACCCGAGACGAGCGATTCTTTGCTTTTCACCGTCCTGCCCTCGACGGAAGTTTCCCGGAGCTTCCAGGTTGGCATCACCAATTTGGGCGCAATCCCTCGATCGCTCACCGTGTTGTCCGACGGGAGCTACGCATATGTGGCAACCCAGGCGGGAGCTTCCGCAGTCGATGTGGATCCGGGATCCGGTACGTTTCGCGCCCATACTCCGATTCCGATCCCGGGCGGATTGGACGAGCTGGATGCGACTCCGGATGGGAAATGGGTCTACGGGGTGAGCCGGAGTGAAGAGGCGCTTCACGTCATCGATCCGGTGACGAAATCCGTCGTCACCTCGATCGGCATGACCGCAGAACCCCTGGGGATCCTCATCGATCAGAGCGGACGCCAAGCCTTTGTTCCAACCAGCAATGGGGAGATTCAGATCTGGGATGTGAAGGAAGGTAGCGGCACATTCAGGGAGCAAATCGGGACGATGGCATCGCCGGAAGTGAGTATCCGAGGGAAAATGGCCCTTGATCCTTCACACAACCGTCTCCTGGCCCTCTCGGGCAGCGGGAAGCTCTTATTCTTCGATCTGAGCCGGGATTCCTTCGAGGTCGATGTCGACATAGGGCTGGATCCAAGGGATGTTGTGATCGATCCGACCGGAAAACGGGCGTACGTGAGCGATGGGATGGGATTGGCAACGGTCGTGTCACTGGACGGGGCGGGCGGGCCGTTCAAGGTGAGGGACATTACCACCGGCGGATCCCTCCGGGGCCTCACGATTACGCCGGCAGGCGTCTATGTCCTTGCCGCCAACAGGCAGCTCGACCTGCTCGATGTGATCGACCTGAACGCCGATAACCCGACGTTCTGGGGCGTGTCTGCAACCATACCGCAAGCCACGGACCCGGTGGACGTGGATCTATCCCCGGAAGGCCTGTACGCGTTTTCCCTGGTAGAGGAGGATATGGAGCTGGTCATCACGGCGATTGGTGTTGGGCCGGCAATAAGAAGCCTGTCGCGACGAGCGGGCCCCATTGGAACGAAGCTGGTCTTGGGCGGAGAAGGATTCGGAACGGACCTCGACTCTCTCGAGGTGAAATTCGTCGACGCATCCGGTGCGATCGTTGGCGTGGCACCGGAGAGATCGACGGGAACGGCGCTCACCGTTACGGTTCCTGCCAGTGCGGCCAGCGGAGCGGTGAGCGTTACGAGGGACCGGGGCACTTGGGTGGAGAATTCCAATGAGATCCACTTCGAGGTGCTCGGGCCCACACCCGCCCCCGGACAGCTCCGTTTGGCCGAACAGACCGAGCCGGCTCCGCTATTGAGCTTCGAGGCGTCGGCAGCGCTTTCGCCAGCCGGCGACCAATTTCTCATGGGGACCAACGGGGGCGATATTCTCTTTGTGGATACGGATCCCAATCGGCCCACGTTCAATCAACCGTTCAACGAGATCAGCTTTAGCAGCGACGTAGTATCCGACATCGCCATCACCCCCGACGGAAAAAGAGCTTACGCGGTTGTCCCCGCCGACGAAAACGTCTACATCATCAACTGCGACCGTACGAGCAACGCGCATGGGACGCTCATCGGCACCGTCGACCTGGGAACCCTTGTGATTCCTGACACTCCCAGGGAGCTGGCCATTAGCCCGGACGGCGAAACGTGCGTCGTTCAGGACATCGGTTCGAACATGCTCTACTTCGTGGACATCATGCCAGGATCGCCCACCGAGAATACGGTCGTCGACACGGCGTCTGTCTTGACGGCGAACGAGATGGCGTTCCATCCAAGTGGTGAGTATCTATACCTCGCGTCGGGCCCTTTGTACTCGATCCTGATTGTCGACATGAATCCGGCAAGCGAGGCTTACAGGACGCTCATACCTCCGTTCCCGATTCCACTGCCGGCAGGATCTCTCCCTGATCCTCCCGATCGGATGGCGCCTTTTTCCTTGTCGTTCCATCCCGACGGGTCGCGCTGCCTCGTCCTCGTGTTCGACCAAGCCTACCTCTACAACTTCGTATATTTGCTGGACACGTCGACTCCGCACACTCCCACCTGGGTTGTCGAGGAATTCTTTGCCGGGTGGCCAACGCCCCTTACGGGAAACAGGATCGATGTATCCCCGAGAGGAGACCGGGCGGTCTTTCATATGAACGGAGTGGGTATCTTCAATCTTGCCCTGACGCCTTTTGCCATAGGGACCGTAAATACGTTCTACTCGGACGTTCAAGACGACCCGATGGATCAGGATTTTTCGCACGATGGATCCCGGATCTACGTTGGTGCCACGTTGGGAGACAGCCTCCTGGTCTATGATTTCAGCGACGCCGATACTCTCGCGATGATTTCCGGAAATGGGCAAACGGGAGTAATTGACCAGACCCTGCCGGCGCCCCTCCGGGTGAGAGCCTTCGCTGGAGGTGCGGCATCAGGCGGTGTTCCCGTTACGTTCGAAGTCACATCGGGCGGCGGCGTCTTCGAAGACACTGACACCACCATCCAGATTGTTTCAACCGACGCGAATGGTTATGCCGAAGTGGACTGGACGCTGGGAAGCGTCACGGGGTCACAGGCCGTGCAAGCTCGAGCGCTGGGGCTCGTCGGCTCGCCCATTGGATTCTCCGCTACTGGAGAGGTCGATCCCGGCACGCTTCCCCTCGAGTTCGTCGACGTGTATCCGCTGAACGGAGCGTTGGATGTGAGTGTCACCACAACGATCCTTGCTACGTTCAGCAGGGGTGTGGACACATCCTCGGTGAATACATCGAGCCTCTATTTGCACAAGAACGGGTATCCCAATCCCATTCCGGTCACATTCGGCTTCACGGATGAGTTCAGGAAAGTGTCGCTCACGCCGATGATCTCGCTCGAAACGGACACGATTTACACCGTCGAGTTCACGAACAGCATCTTGGATAGCGATGGTTGGCCGCTGCAGAACCCCACTTCCTCGAGCTTCAGCACCGAGAGCCCACTTCCGCTTTCGCTCGCATCGGTGAGTCCGCCCAGTGCCACCGTCGGAGTAACGGTGGTGCTCGGGGGAACCGGCTTCGATCCCGATCCAGGCCAGAACACTGTTCTTTTCAACGAACGGGCAGCGACGCCATCCGATGGCGGGATCAATTATCTCAGTGCGGCGGTACCGGAGGATGCCGTTTCGGGGACGATTCGGGTGGCCGTCGGGACGGATACTTCTAATGCGCTTCCATTCAATGTATTGGTGCCAACGAGTACGGTAACGGACGAAGTCGTAGCGACCGTTGGCACGGGGACAGCAACAAAGAGCATCACGATCAATCCGGACGGCACGATGGCCTATGCAATCAGCCCGGAAGGCAACGTGGTCGTTCCCATCGATGTGGACAACGAGACGTCTCTCAATGGTATACCGGTCGGCGATCACCCCATATCCATCGACATGCACCCCGAAGGCAACTTCATCTACGTTGCCAACTACAATTCGAGCAGTGTCTCTATCATCGGCACTGATCCGAACGATCTCACGACATATCACCAACTCGATACGACGCTGATCGTGGGCAACTTCCCGCTTGATCTCGTGGCGAGCCCACTCGGAGACCGGGTGTACGTCGTCAACGCAAGCTCGGATTTCACGAAGAATCTGGATGTCATTGACAGTGACGATGCGAGCTCGAACTATCACAAGGTTGTAGCGACGCTCGGATCGGGAGATGCGTCCAGGAGCATCACGATCAATCCGGACGGAAGCCGCCTCTACGTGGGGACCAATAATAGCTATATTGTTCTCAGAGCGGATGACTACAGCTACAGCGTCGTAGCCACCATTGGCACGAGCGCTGCGGCAAAAAGCCTTACCATAAATCCAGACGGCACACTGCTGTTCATTCTTACGACCGAGGGCAGCGTGATCGTCTATTATATCGAGCCCGGAAGCGGCAATCTGGAAAACAAGGTCGTTGCCTCGCTGGGAGGGGCAGGCGAATCCTACAAGTCGCTTACAATCAATCCCGATGGAACGCTACTCTACCTTGTTCAGGAAGAATCGAACCTCGTGGTTGTCGTAAGCATCGAGATCCTCGGCTCCGTTTCGGCGATCGATCCAGAGATTCCAGCTCCTCCAGTTCAGGTCCAGTTGACGATCGTGGATTCGATACAAGTGGGAGAGGGTCCGGAGGCTATTGCGTTTGATCCATCGGGTTCGGGGCTGGCGCTCATCACCAATGCCGGCGATTCGACCGTGACGTTCTTGAATGCCACCGGCCCTTCCTTGGAACCCCTTGCGGCGGATATCCTGGTGACTCCTAGAACTCTCAACCTCAGGTCACGAGGAAGATGGGTGACGGGGAGCATCGAACTTCCTCCGCCGTTCTACGCCGAAGACATCGATATTAGCACGGTTCTCTTGCAGGATACGATTCCCGCTGACCCTGACGAGTGGGAAATCGTAGACAGCGACCAAGACGGCATTAGAGAGCTCGTGGTCATGTTCGACCGGGCGTTGTTCCAGGCAGTCTTGCCTCAGGGCGAGTATGTCCCGGTCACTATTTCCGGAGAAGAGAAAACCCGGGATTTCATCGGCGAGGACACTATCCGGACGATTCGCCCCACGGTCAAATTCCCGAAAGGCGGTGAAATTCTCCCCATAGGAGAGACTATCACGGTAACCTGGGCGTCTCCCGTGGGTTATCAAGTGGACTCGGCCGACGTCTATTGGACGCACGATGACGGGAGCGCTTGGTATGCGATCGCAAGCGGCATTCCCGATGCCGGATCCGTGGCATGGCAGACCCCTGATATGCATTTCGACTCCTGCAGGGTCATGGTGACGTTGTACAAGGACGGGACGGATCTAGGCATGGGCATGAGTCAGGACATGTTCGTTATTTCATCTACAGTCTCTGTCACGCTTGCGAGCTTCGATGGAGTGATCAAGAAAGGCACTGCGATTCTCCGGTGGCGCACGACGGCTGAGAGTAACATCGAGGGCTTCAATATCCTGCGCGCAGAAAATCAGGAGGACGGCTCTTATACCCAGATCACCAAAGAGGCGATTCCTTCGAAAGGCGAGCCCGATGGCGCCTCATACGAGTTCGAGGACGACGCCGTCCGCCCGAACCGAACGTACTACTACATGCTCGAGGAAGCGACGGAAAACGGGCCGGGCAAGACTTTCGGCCCCTACAAGGTTGTCTATGCTGCCACGTTCGATCTCGAGCAGAACTTTCCCAATCCGTTCAATCCGAACACGACGATCGGATTTACGATTCCGGTGAACAGTCATGTGAAGCTCGTGGTCTATGACGTGGCGGGGCGCAGAGTGCGGACGCTCGTCAACGGTCTCAAGAAGGCGAACCGGTACGAGGTCGAGTGGGATGGCAAGGACAACCGGGGAGTCTCGGTCTCCAGCGGCGTCTACTTCTACCGTATCGAGGCCGGCAAATTCAAGAAGACGAGAAAGATGGTGCTGATCAAATAGGCGGATTGCAAGGAAGGGAACCCTGGCCGACATGTGGTGACTTTTCCCGGAACGCCGCCGGCTTTCGCTTTTTGAAGCTGCGAGATTTTATTGGTACAAAGCTTTCAGTCTGCCCCAGGAAATTGGCTCGACTGGGGTGATGCACCCCTCATTGTTCAGAATGATGGTCCCGTCACCAGCGAAACCGCTGAGGTCAGGGACGCAACAGGTGAGCACTGCTTCGCTGGCGCCTCCTACAAAGCCATGCGCTCCCATGTTAAAACCTCTACATTGATTTCCCTCGAATGCTGTGGTATCGGCGGTCATATGGGCAGCATACCACAAAGCAATCCCACCGCCTTGGTAGGCAAAGTTGTCGGTCAGCGAGCAGTTGATGAGCGTAGCGGAAGCGTCGGATAGCACCATTCCACCTCCGGCTAGTGTAGCCCAGTTCCTGGCGAATGAGCAGTGAGTGAGCGTAGCGGCAGTGTTATCGCTGAGAAACATTCCACCGCCTTGGCTGCCGGAGTTGTTGACGAACGTGCAGTTGGCTAGAATGGCTGTTGCATTATCGCGGAGGGACATTCCAACCCCTTCGCCGCCCGAATTGTTTCTGAATTCCGTATCATCAGCGGTTAAATGGGAAGTGCTCGCCAAGTAAATCGCACCGTTCATCCCGGATGAGTTGCCGGTGAAAGAGCAGCTAGTGAGCGTGACGGTAGCAGCTTCGTCCAATCTTATCCCGCTGCCGCGGCTGCTAGCCGAGTTACCGGTGAAAGAGCAGTTACTGAGCGTAGCAGAGGCGTTTCCGCCGAGAAACATCCCAGTGCCTTGGCTACCGGAGTTGTTGGTGAATGTGCAATTTGTGAGGACAGCTGACCCGTCAAAAGAGGCAAACATCCCAGCGCCTGTACTGGAAGAATTATCTGAGAACGTGCAATCAGTGAGCGTAGCGGTGCACTCGCGGGAGATTCCTATCCCGGCGCCCCTATAAACAGCCCGATTGTTGGAGAAAGTGCAGTTAGTGAGTGTGAGGGAGCAAGCATGGTAGCAATTCATTCCGCCTCCGCTGCTGCTGGCCGAGTTGTCGGAGAGCGAACAGTCGGTGAGCGTCGGAGAGGAGTTGCCTTGACACGAAATCCCGCCGCCTGTATCAGCAGAGTTGCCTGTAAAAGTGCAGTTGATGAACCGGGGGGAAGAGTTGTTATAGCAGCGGACACCGCCGCCGAAGAAAGCTGAGTCACCTTCAAAAATGCAGTTGGCAACGGTTGGGGAAGAAAAGTCAAGGCAGTACAATCCTCCGCCCTCATCAGCGGTAAGTCCCCCCCTGATCGTGAATCCCTCGATCCGGGTCGTGCTACTCACACCCCGGCATCGCATTACCCTGGCCTGTTGTTGTGCATCGATAGTGACGCAAGTGGCCTCTCCCGTTTCGCTCCGAAGGCAAACACCGGATTTCATTGCAATGCTGTACTCGTAGTAAGTTCCGCAGGCTACAAGCACCGTGTCGCCGGCAGAGGCCAAATTGATTCCTCCTTTTATCGTAGGCGCATCGCCCGGCACGTGCCATGTCTTAGCGGTTACAGGTGATACGGTAGAAGTGGAGAGGAAGGCGGCGGCCAAAGTGAGAAAATAGGCGGATTTCATCATGATGACATCCTCGATTAGGCCTTAACCGTGTACTTGACAACTTGATGTAGTATAGCATTGGGCAGGTTCAATCACAAGGGCCAAGTCGAAGCTAGTGGAGCCAGGCTTTATTGACAGATTCGGCGAGTTTTAGTAATCTATTGGTGTATACCAGAGTATTCTAAGCTCACGCCTCCGCTTCGGATTTGAGGACCTCCGTTAGATTGAACGGAGACCTTATGAAGCATTTCGGCCGCCATTATATTCTGCCCACCTTGGCGATTCTGGCCGTTGCCTCGATCCTGCTTCATTTCGATATCGCCAGCGCGCAACAGCTGTACCTCGTTCGATACTACATCGACTCTCCCAAAGACCTGGAGTTCTTGCACGCTCACCCGGAACTGGACATCGCCTCGGTCTGCAGGCGGAGAACCTATGTCGACATCGTAGCCGGGGAGAGAGACCTCGGCATTTTGCGCGATTCCGGAGGCCGGCTCAAAATCATCCAATCGGACTTGAAAGCTCACTACGCCGCGCGGGTCGTCGGTCCCGGCTTCGGAGCTTACCACACATATTCCGAAGCGATCGCTTTCATGGACAGCCTCCGGTCGCTCTACCCAAACGTCATAAGCGAAAAATGGTCGTTGGGGCAAAGCCATGAGGGGCGGGATTTGTGGTGCTTCCGACTCTCCGACAACCCGGACATCGACGAGGGCGAGCCGGAGATTCTGTTCGACGGCCTCCATCACGGCCGCGAGATCATGGCTTCCGAGACTACATTGCTACTGGCGGGGCATCTGGCGCAGAACTATGGCAGCAATCCGGAGGTCACCTACCTACTCGACAGCAGAGAAATCTACTTCGTTCCTATCGTCAATCCTGACGGGCTTGTCTATAACGAGACGACCGATCCCGGCGGAGGCGGCATGTGGCGGAAGAACCGCCGTGACAACGGCGGTGGCTGCTACGGTGTCGATCTCAACCGAAATTATCCCTACATGTGGGGAGCTCCCGGCAGCATCGGTGACTCCTGCGTTGCTACTTATCGAGGTCCCTTTGCGGGCAGCGAACCGGAAGTCCAAGCGATGATGAGTCTCATTAACGCGCATCAGTTTGTCACGCACCAGACGTTTCACTCTTTTGGCGGCTTCACTCTCTATCCTTGGGGCTACACACCCGATCCAACGCCCGATGCGCACATCTTCGAGCACATGGCCGGCCTCATGACGCGTCATAACCACTACGAGCCCGGACAGGCCTGCACCACCCTTTATCCAGTCGTCGGCTGCGCTCACGACTGGGCCTACGGCGCCCAGGGAGAGCATGGCAAGATTTTTTCATTGTGCAACGAGCTCGGCTATTCCTATGATGGTTTTTGGCCTCCAGAGGAGAGGCGTATACCGATATTCCAAGAAAACCTCTGGCCGTCGATCTATCTGATTCGGGCCGCTGCCGCTTTCATAGAAGCGAGCGATGTGGTCGTGGTCGGCGGGGACGGAAACGGCCGGGCGGACCCAGCCGAGAGCGCAGGATTCTCCTTTACATTGGCCAACCAGGGTGTCACCGCCGATGCTTTCGGAGTAAGCGTCAGGCTTTCTAGTGATGATCCCTACATTCAGCTAGGTGAGGCATACCGTGACATTGGAACTATACCCGCACGCGCAGGCGTTGACTTCACCTCTAGCCCGTTTCCGGTCGCAGTTGATCCTGCATGCCCAAGCGCGCATCTCAGCACACTCAATGTCACCGTTCGCGAGCAGGACGCTCCTCCCCTGGATTATGCGCTACATTTCGTCGTGGACGAACCGATCGTCCTGTTCAGCGACGATTTCGAGAGTGGCATCGCTGCATGGACGACGACGGGTACGTGGAATACGACCAACTCCACGAGCCATTCCCCAACCCAGTCACTGACCGATTCGCCAGGTGATGATTATGTGGATGATACCCAGTACTCGGCGACTTCAACCATGGGAGTTCCGGCAACTCACCTTTCCTTCTGGCACAAGTACGAGATCGAGGAGGGCTACGACTTCGGGTGTGTGCAGGCCTCTGCTGGAAATGGGCTATGGACCACCCTGGCTATCTATTCCGGGTACAACACCAGCTGGACCCAAGTCGAGTTGCCTCTGAATAATTGGGCTGGGCAATCGGTTCAGATCCGCTTTCTACTGCTTGCCGACGAGCTGTTCACGGAAGATGGTTGGTACATCGATGACGTCTTCCTAGAAGGGCCCGACCGGAGCAACCAAACCCCGCCACCACCGGTTCTCATATCTCCCGCTCCGGGCGAAGAAGTCAACACCGATCCGGTTCTCACCGTCGCCAATAGCACCGACCCGGATGGCATGGATCCCCTGACCTACGGTTTTCGCATCCACGCCGATTCCATGTGTACAAACCTGGCCGCATACGTGGACAGCGTTCCAGAGGGTGTTGGTCAGACCGCCTGGACCCCATCTTCTTTGGCCGACGGGACTTACTGGTGGCGAGCCTATGCCGCCGATTCGAAGGAGTGGGGCCTTTTAGGTGAAACGAGACGCTTTAAAAAGAGCGTGGTTGCCATTCTTGTTAAGCGTTTCGACGCGAAATGGGCTGGCTCAACAATAAGACTCACTTGGGACGTTTCAGCGGACGAAGCCATCGCTGGATTTAACATTTATAGAAGGGATGAAAGCAAGGGGTATGAAAAGCTCATCAATCGGCTTGGATTGATTCCTGAAGGCGATCGAAGCTATGACGATATGAATTTCGAAGCCGGACACACCTATTATTATACTCTAGGTGCCGTCAAAGCGGACGGTAGCGAGGTAAGATCTCACGAGGTCGATGTCGAAGTCCTAGCGTATGAATTCGCTCTCCGCCAAAACTACCCCAATCCCTTCAATCCGACGACAACGATTTCATTTACTCTGCCTCAAGAAGCCATGACCAACCTGTCCATCCTCAATCTCGAGGGTAAGCTGATCAAGACTCTCGTGAACGAAGTACTCCCTGAAGGATATAGAGAAATCGTCTGGGACGGAAAGGACGCCAAAGGGAATCCAGCGAGTTCGGGGGTGTACTTCTATCGTTTGAAAGCAGGAAACAAGGCGCTGACAAGGAAGATGGTGCTTCTGAGGTGAGCAGCAAGCCGAGATGCTTGATCGGATTCTGATGCTAGATCATCTGTACGATGAGAAAGAAAGCAGCCGCTAAGGAGGGGAAAATGGGTCTGCACTATCCTTTTTTGAGCAAGAAGGACATGGAACAGATGGATGCACTGAAGGAGTCCTATGGCGGTGCATCCGAGATCATGAACTCCATAAAGGAAATGCGTGACTACAAGAAAAGAAAAGAAGTGGCGGGGGAAAAGGGATTTGGCGAAATGCTAGAGCAGGCGGAAGCTCATGCGAAGTCTTTTACCAAAGTCGAGGACTTCATCGAAAAAGAAAACATAGAGATCATGAAGGCCGGCGTGGCCACCACGCAGGTTTCTGGCTGGCAGGGGGCGCCGGTGACATTGAGAGGAATGAAACGGATAGCGGAAGACGGGGAAACACTGGTTCCTACCGAATTTATTTCGGTCATGGCGCTTACAGAAGATTATGTCTTGAACGGCGAGTTACTGACCACTCTGGCCATGGCAGAGAATATCATGAGTGCCTCGATGTTCTGCAATACGAACCTGGTCGGTACTCCTCTTAGCAACGAAACATACTCCCGCCTGGAGAAAGTTACCGGGGAGAAGTTCGATACGTGGGAACCTGCATCCGGGATGAGGGCGCTGATACTCAAGAATATGGGCACTCCCTATGGGAATCTCGGAGGCGTTGAAGTCGCGAACAACAATCACCTGGTTTATCTCGATGGGATTACGCGGGCGGCGGTACGCACGGGCGGGAATGTTTTCCTCAACCCCAGCTGGTCCACGATTGTGGCGGCTTGTTATTATGCCCGGGATATCAAGAACCTGTCTTTCAAAGTATCCATGCTGTTGTCGACCCAGAATGCGATCCAGTTGCGGATGCTGATGAATATCATGAAGGAATATCTTCGTGATGATGGTACCACCGCCATATACGAGATCAATCTCGGCAACGGCCAGTCTCCCGAGATGTTTGTTCAGTGTTCGAGAGAGCTGGCGGAGTCTGGAATTCCCGGTGTGTCTCTGGCGGCTCATCTGCGCATCAACCCGGATCTCGGCAGAGAGGATTTCGATTGGACGGAGAACGCTCATAAGGTGCTGGATTCCGGCACGAACATTACGATCAAGTACGAGAGCGACGGCACTTCGCGTCCCATGGATACGATGGAAGCCTACTTTCTAAAGAAGGAAGAACGGCTGGATCATTCCGAACGGATTGGAGACGTTATTTATTATAAAACTGTTCGATGCTCGAATGATGCCAAAGACATCATGAGACGAGGGCACAAGGCGACGTTTGCCCGAATATCCTATCGCTGAAACCAATCGAGGGAGGGAGCGCAACGCAGACGCAGCATTGCGTCGATATGGGGAAGGACCATATTAAGCCCGAGATATGGAGGAACATATGCTGGCCGCCCGACTCCGCCTCCCATTCCGCAGGGTGGTCCATTCCATGAAGCCGAATTTTTGGATTCCGAGCTTCGAGATCACTGCAAAAACTCCATCTGTCATTGATTCGCTTGCAGCTCCATAAAACTGAAGCGGTCTAGCTGGAAAACCCCCAGCGAAAGGACAACTCCCAGCACGTGCCAAATGTACTCCTGCGATTTCGTTCTGGCCCGGATTTTGCGAAAAATCTGCCAAGTTGCTGGCGTAAGCGAAATTGCGACGGCGAGGCCCGCGACAATGCGCAGCGATCCGGCAGGAGTGGCGCGATGAGCGGTAGGCAGATCATTTCAGCAATTGGAACGGTCTTCTGGGTTGGCATACTGGGGTGGCAGTTCCTGAGCTTTTTTGGCAATCGGGATGATAATCGTACGAATGGTGTCAAACCGCCCCGCGCAATCGTCGATGAGCACGACGGTGAAGAACTCGTTGCGCTCATGCGCGGCGCTCACGAGGCGGTGCTGAAAAGCGATTCGAAACGATTCAAGAGCTTGTTTGCCAGAACGGGCGCCGGGGAAACGGCCTGGAGCGCCATCCAGCGTCACCGGCGCGACTATGGCAACTATCTATCGGGGATCGTAATGACACCGCTCCAGATAGACCGTGTGACCGCCGACATACACGTGCGGGAACTCATTATCCAGGCGTGGTATGATTTTAGGCAAGATCACACCGTATCCGGTACTCCTGTACATCACACCACATGGAGGTTCCGGAGAGATGGCGATGCTTGGAAGTTGGATTATCTCCGCATCGACACGTCTGCACTCGATTACGACCGGACGATCCCCATCCTCATGAACCTGTCCTATAGTAAACTGGTGTCCTTGAACATGGACTGGGAGGCATCCGTTGATCCGAGACCGGTCCTGGCCAAGGCGCTCCGCGCGATGGCACGCGAGGACGTTGAAGCACTCAAGCAGTGCTCGATTGGCGGCGTGATTTTGCATGCTCATGAGAGGGACATAGAGCTTCCGGCGTCCAGGGAACGCCGCTTCATGAACCAAAGGATTCGCGAGTATGCCGAGGAGTGTCTTTACGAAGATACCGAACGGATGTGGCGCTACTGCCGCAAGCTCGAGACAACTCCCACGGGCCTGATCCAGTTTTTCACGGCGTATCGTATCGTGTCCATGCCTTCGCATTGCACGCAAGTGAAATTCTACATGGGGTTCGACGGGAACAATGTGCCCGCCCAGGTTGGCAGCTTCTCGGTCGCCTGGTCCGCTAAGTATGTCTCGCAAAAGTGGCTCGCCGCTTCGCTCGAGGTAAAGGGCGTTCGTCGGGCGAGTGCGGCGCGCTCCAAATCTCGTCGAACTCAAGTAACTTCGTCCGTCGGGGCGAGTTCTCGATTCGAGTAATCCCCGCAAAGCCGGGGATGTGGCACACCACAACGGTCGAGACAACCTGCACGCAGCTTGGGCGGCTCGTTGAAGCCAAAAGATCGGACCAATGTCTTAGCGGCGCGCCTCATGCTCGTTAGCCGGTTTTGAGCATGCCATCGATTATTCGGGAATCAATAGGGCACATATATGCGGGCATCAACAGGAGTGCAGATATTCGGGTATCAATAGGGATATAGACGTTCGGGAATCAATAGGGCCACCGGTATTCGGGCATCAGTAGGGATACAGACGTTTTCCCACATACTCAAATACGAGATCGCGGGCGTATTTCAATATCTGCTCCGGTGATTCTTCAGGATCGACAAAATCGGGCGTTTCAATGATGTCGGTGACCATTTCACTCCACCAGGATGATTTTATGGTCAGGTTTACTGTTTCTTCATCAAATCCCTGAGCAATAAAGTCAGCAGCCGTCGGCTCGTCAAATTTAATTACGATCCCGTCTGCGGTATTATCCATGCTGATTCTGCTTTGCAACCAAAGGTTCATTTTCTTTATCTGTTCTGTATCCATGTATTCGTGTCTCCTTGCGACGGTGAATTGAGTTGACTCGATAGTGATGTGCTCGTTCAGCGAGCGTTCCTATTTGCGTAATAGACTACGATAAAATCCATTCGCGCCGCAACTAAACGCGACTATAGTAAGAAAATGACGAAAATTACAAACAGCATTTTTGCCCTTGGGCTTCTTTAATGACCCGCGTTTTACTCGAATTTAGCCCAATAGAGGCTCCATAATTGCAAGCAACTTGCTTAAATGCAGGGCTTCCAACAGCCTGCTCATCCTCCCCTTCCTTCCTTGGAATCCATGCATCGGCAATCCCGTCCTGTCCCTTTGAGCTTTGGGATTGAGTTTCCACCAACAACATCGAACCTGCTCCCAAAATTCTGCCTGGATTCGGATTTGCCCTACAGTTAAAATACCTCGATTGCGGAGTGACCTGGGGTTCCGCAAGCAGCATGGCATAAATTGACTCGGTGACTATTGATATAGATAAAGGAGAGAGTATGCAGCATCGTAAGGCTGTGATGAGTAGAATGATCGATTTCTTAATCTTGGTATTGCTCATTTCCGGGTGTGCAGGTCTCAAGTCCGATGCGCTCGACGCCATCTCCCGCGCTGGTCAGGATGCACCCCTGGACGAACGAACCGTGGCGGCCGGGTTGAAGGAAGCGCTCCGCATCGGGACAGAGCGCACCGTAGCTAGCACTTCAAAGCTCGATGGTTTCCTTGGCAACGCTCTCATTCGCATCGTGATACCCGAGGAGTTCGAGAAGGCTGCAAATACTCTAAGAAGCGTCGGTCTCGGTAAGCAGGTGGATAAATTCGCAGTCGGCATGAATCGTGCTGCCGAGCGTGCTGCGGGTGAAGCAATCGACATCTTCTGGAACGCCATTACGCGGATGACGCTGGCAGATGCTTTTGGAATTTTGAACGGCGGCGAAACCGCCGCAACGGACTATTTTCGAGATCGAACCGAAGGAACCCTCCGCACGCGCTTCATGCCAATCGTCAGGGATAAGATGTCAGAAGTCGGCCTTTACCAGGTATACAATGAGCTGACCGATTACTACAACAAACTCCCTATGGTCACGGAACCGGCACTCGACCTGGATGAGTATATTACCGATCGCGCGCTCTACGGTTTGTTTACCATCCTCGGCCAGGAGGAAAAGCGGATTCGTCAGGATCCCTTGGCGAGAACAACGGAGCTTTTACGACGAGTGTTTGGGAAGCAGTGAGAATATAATAGAGGAATAGACGTTGGCCGGAATGACACGATTCTCCGCATGGCAATAGAAAGAGTGTGAAGCCTGAGCCTCAAGCTTACCTACAGAGAAAACCACTTGATGAACTTGATCAGGAAAATATCGTGCGGGTGAACGTCGAACAGCCCCCGCATATCCCGGTCGAAGTCGAATTCACCAAAGGACTGGTATTCGCTGCGTGCCTGTGACCAGACCAGGTAGAGAAGGGAACCCGGCATATACTCCCATCGGATAACTAGGTTGGAGTTGAAATCCCGGAAGTTGAAATCCGGATTGTCAATTGCATAATCGTTGGTAGCGTTCTCGTCCTCGTCGATGTAATAAACATTATCGATGGAGTCATATGCGATTTGCCCCTCGTCGAACACATTGAAGCGATCTTGGTATTTGTCTGCGCGGGAGTTCGTGATGCGTTTGAACCCACTGTACCTGCCGGCGGAGACGAAGGGCGCGCCGTAATACTGCACGGTTAGGTTGGGCGTGATGCAGTAATCCAATCTGAATGTCATCGCCGTGGTCTTCTGATCGAGACGTCCAAATAAGTAGCGGTCCTCGCTGCCGAAGGATTCGGTACTGACGTATTGCATTTCCGGGCGGTTGCGAGAGATCGAGGGATTAAAATACAATCTCATGGCGTTAGTGGGCCGCACGATCAACTCCATCCATCCCTCCCGGTAATCTTCGCTGTCCTCATCTCCTTGCTGGGTGTAACCACCGAATCCAAAGTTAATTTTCTTGCGATGGTCAGTGGCCACATGAAAGTTGAACTCCCATGTGCCCGGCCATTTCGAGGAGGGGCCTCCGCGGAGCGCTGTGTTCGATGTGGACTCCCAGCTGCGCGTGACACCACCGCAGACATGATAATTGTTGCGGAAGTTTGCATGCGCGTTGGCATTGGCAGCTCTCAAAAGCAAGTTGCCGCCGAAGTCCCAGTAGAGCCATTGGTTGGTGTTGATGCCTACGTTGTTGAAGATGCTGAAAGGATTACGAAAATAGTACCCTGCCCATGTGAACTGGTTGATCTGATCGGCATTTCGCATGTAACCCAGGTCATTGATCTCGAAGCCCGGAGAGCGTAAAGCAACTCCGGTCTCGAACACGAACTTGCTGTTGCTCGTCCGTGTGAAACGGACGGATCCCGAATAACCGCTCAACGCTGTGCGGTTCGGGTCGAGGGATACGTAATCGTTGTCCGGCCGCTGGAAGTAGCGTGCCGATGAGACCTGGGCATCGTATATGGCCTCCTCGCTCCCTCTCAAGTGGCTGGCAAGAATGTTGGCCTCGATACGGTAATCGCGCTTTTTGAAATAATGAGAAAAGTCCAAGCCGCTGGCGTAAGCCTGGCGACGCATGAAATCGAGGTGGGGATCGTCGATGTCACGGTTGACAGCTGTGGCCATGGCGCCCAGATGCGTATCCCCTTTCCGGAAATCTTGCTGGACGCGGCCGACGAAGTAGTTGGTCAACGGCTCGACCGTCTCTTGACGCCGTCGGCCGTTGTTGTCGATCTCCGCCTTCTCCTTCGCGGTGATGCTTTCCATGAAGCCGATGGACAAACCTCCGGGCGTCTTCCCAGTCAGTTTGAAAGCTCCTAGGATCGATGTGTAATCGGGCTGGTCGAGCGATTCATCAACCGCGAGGTCAGGCCAGTAGGTCGGGCGCCGGCCGATGCGCCGCGAGTAAAACAGTTTGTCCTGCGTGAACGATCCTCCAGTGATGGCCGGGGCCAGTGGTAGTTCCAGGATATTGTTACCCTCGATGAAGAACGGGCGCTTTTCCTGGAAAAAGGTCTCGAAGGCGCTGAGGTTGACTTCCGATGGATCCGCCTCCACCTGCCCGAAATCCGGATTGATGGTAAAATCCAGAATTAAATTGCTGGTCACTCCAATCTTGCCGTCGAGCCCGCCGGTGAATTGCGATGCACTGCCATCCAGAAACGGATTTCCGGGAATTTTCTCGAAGTTCTCTGCTTTGGCGACTCCGTAAGGAAGCAGCTCGATGTGGCGGCTCGGCCGGATACTAAGGATACCACGCAGATGCCCGAACTTGCTCACCCAGCCCGCGGCATCTTTTGGGATCCGCTGCCACGTGGAGCGCTCTTCCTCACGGAAGATGCGGCGCTGGACCTGTAATCCCCATGTTTGCTCCTCCTCACTGCTGAAGCGAAGCTGGCTCAGAGGGATCTTCATTTCGGCCGTCCAGCCTCCATCGTTGATACGCGTGGCGCCCTGCCAAACGGGATCCCAGTTGCTGTCCCAATTGTTGCCGTCGTTGGATACGAACTCGTCGCCACGCGTGCCGGAGAGACTCAAGGTGAAGGAAAAAGCGGTGCGGCGGTCGAAGTAGCTGTCGATGTTCACCTCGATCCAGTCACCAGGGAACCAGTCCCGCCTGGCTAGCATGCTCGTTACGAGCTCGGGATCATCGTGGCAAAAGAAGGCGAAGTAAAGAGCTTCGTCGTCGTAGAGAACCTTGAATTTCGTCTGCTCGGTGGGCGGATCCCCGTCGGTTGGGTTTCTCTGGATGAACTCACCCGACCACTCGACGGTATTCCATATAAGGTCGTTCAAGCGGCCATCGATAGTGGGTGCTCTGCCGTTTATCCGCTTCGTATCGTAGATCCGGGTTTCAATCGGGGGGATGGAATTTGCGAGGAGGGAAGTAGCCGTCGAGATGAGCAGCAATAGGGCGGTCACGAGCGATTTCACTGTTTGCTCCCTTCTGAGGGGCCATAGGGCCTTGCGGAAGTCAAGTGGCCGGCCTGTAACTTCTTCAAAATGCCGGTAATTTCAGGGAGATGGGGTGATTAATCGGCTTTCGTGACCCATGATTGGCTTCTTGAATATGCTTACGCGAGATTACGCAAAAAGTTCCATTAAGTCCTGGATGCACGGTCAATGGTTGAGGGCGATTCATGCCTCCGCTCTTCGTCTGCCTGATGCGCCAGGAATTCAATTGATCAGTCTTGGATGGAAATGTGGCGATAGATTTTGAAAGCACAGGAAACCTGATTCTCTGTTGATTTTTCAACTTTCTTCTGATATAATTTATCCACTCATCAAAGCACGTTCCGGGTATTCTATAATTGTGTTTCATTTTCCAGAGGCTTATGAGTCTGAGCGGCTTAGGAAGATCTTCGTGCTCATCCTGCTCAGCAAATCCTATAAGCTCGGTCATCATTTACTGCGACATTGAACCGCATTTAGAGAAAGGAGGAAGATGAAAAGGCGACCTTTGATAATAGGGATTTCGTTGGTCATGACCACCTTGGTTTCACTGAACATTGTTGATCCCCATCCATCAAATCCGCTGGCAAAGGAAAGGGGACGATTCAAAGATGTTGAAACAGGCATGATGGATAGCAGCGGTTTTGGCCGCGCAGCGATGTCATATCGACGGTGTTATGGTGTTGGTCAATCGACCAGTGCAGTTCATGATGTCATTTTCTGCACGATGGTGACTAAGGAGTTCGATACTGCACAACCGTGGATGGGAGCGACTGATGGGGACAATCCGAACGAGTTCTTTGCTGTCTACGCGGATGTACAAGGATTTCTTTACCGGATCAATCCTTATATGCAGAAAGCAACCTTAGTGGGGGAGTGCGGCGAAAGTGTTAAGGAGCTAGCATATAATGAAAAAACTGATGTTCTCTATGGCAGCGACTACTTGCGGCTGTACACAATCGACAAAGTCACAGGCCAGGCTACCGAAGTCGGTACAATGGGTGAGCCAGGGGCATTTCAAGCGATGGATTATCACGCTGGTTTAGACAAGCTGCTTACTGTTTCCTGCATAGACAAGTGTTTATACGAAGTTGATGTGAATACTGCACAAATCACAAAAATAGATACACTAAACTACGAAGGAAAATTTATTTCTGATATTTGGCACGACGAGGTTACCGGCTGGCTTTTTGCCGTCGCTTTCTATGATACGGAATATGCAAGCGGACATTGGCAATACCTATATGACATACACTATCTCATCGATATAGTTGATTCAGACTCGGTGTATTTGTCCGAGCTGGGACGGAAGTACCCTGGCTGTGTTCTCGGGCTTGGAGACACGAGGGGAAGCTTGCTTTGGGACGTCCGCGACATCGACCTATTCCAGGATGCTTTTTCATCTGATGGTACAACGACTGGGACGGGGAGGGCAGATGCGGGGGATGATATCACGCCAAACGGAGACACCAGAGTGATACCTGGTGATTCAGCTGTCATCAGCGTGGGTGACACCGCTCGTATCGCATACCACAATCCGGCAGATACGCTGAGTGGCCCGGCGGTTTATTGCTTTGTTACATGCTTGAATGGCAGCACTCAGCTTTATGATCCTCTTGATATGCAGGAACGCGATCTGTTGAACGAGTATCCACCACCTGCCACAAATCCTCTCCGCTGGCCGCTTGTGGACTCGCTGGAGTGTTATTCCACGTTGTGGGGGACTGAGACAGCCAATCTGCGGTATTTAAAATGGTATAAATTCCGGATGGATTATTGCTTTTTATATCCCGACCGCTTCTACGAAGCAGCGAATTCATACTGCGTAGATCTCAACGACAACCTCTTCACACCGCCGGATACGGTTCTCTTCTTTTTCTCAGCCAAGAACACGAAAGGCGAAGAAACGTACTACAGCCAGTATACTGGAGCAACAGGCAATCTTAATGAGGTCCAGTGCTATCCGATGGAATTCCAGATTTTGCCCACCGGCACTACGGATATTCTCTATGTCCACAACTTTAACAGTGAAGATGGCCAACAACTTATTGGCACAGCGTTCGAAATGATCGGGATTGCGCCTGACCGCTATGATGTCCGCGGCTCGTCTTCGATCGAGGGAGGCGGTCCGGGTGGTCGGGTGGTTGATGTATCCAATCAGCTGATCCCGAGCTACCGCAAGATCATATGGAACTCGGGTAACATCGACTCTGGAACGGTCGGCGATGGCACCGGAAATCCTTGCGATGTGGATGACTGGCTCATGCTGTTCACTTTTGCCGATCTTCATGACCATCCAGAAGGATGTGGTATCTATCTCTCCGGCGGCGATCTCGCCGAGGAATGGGTAACTCTCGCAGGTGCGAGTGCAGATAGCTTTAGAAGCAATTACATGAACTTCAACCTGACTCACGGCGATCACCGGATGATGGCCCACGGCACCCATCCACTGGTGGTGGCAGAAGCTACGTCACAGGTGGGATTTTTCCACGATGGAAATCCAGATACATTGATCGCTTACGACGGAGATTTCGACGTGCTAGAGGCCACAGGGAATGTGAGCTGTGAGATGACATACAATGGCACGGGGTTGCCGGACCAACAAGCGGTCATCGCAAAGGATACTTCCAACGCTCAGGGAAATCCGCTGCGCGTCATACTTTCTGGCTTTAGTTACCACAGCATCCGGGACGAATTGCCTGATAGTATTCCAGATCGTGTGCATCATCTGACCAAAATAATCCAGTGGTTCAACAATGATGTAGACGATCCAGTATCCGTCGAGCAATCTCCTCAGTTCAGAAACAGTCTCACCCAGAACTACCCGAATCCGTTCAATCCAACGACGACGATCAAATACACGATCAAGGAACGTTCTCGCGTAACATTGAAGATTTATAACGTCGCCGGCCAGCTGGTGAGGATTTTAGTGAATGAAGTCCAAAGTCCGAGGATCGAAGGCTATACGGCGACATGGGACGGCCGAAGCGACGCGGGTGATCCAGTGTCGAGCGGTGTGTATTTCTGCAGACTTGTGACGAAACACTTCGCGGATACGAAAAAATTAGTGTTCCTGAAATAGCCAGCATCTCTTTTGAGTTCTGGATTTCAAAAAGCCCGGCTGACTGCGCCACTTAATAAAAAAATACTTCTAATCTGAAGATTAATCTGGAAGCTACGCCCCATAGTAGTGGATTTAAAGGTCCCGATAAGTAGATAATGAACCGCAAAAGATTCATGAGTGACTCGATAGGAACGCACAGCTAATTGCCCGCATTTTGATTTTTCGCTTGAATTCTAACCTTAAGGTATGATATAAATTTAATTTGGCCCATGGTGCGACAACGCGCATTCTCATGCGAATTCTGTCCCATAGGAGGTGGATTTGAGGCTTATTTCTAGCTAAATTGGGAAGTAAGTTATTTAAATTAAAGGGGTAAGAACATGAACAAAAAATTGCTGTTTCTGACGATACCCGTACTCGTGATTGCTTTCATCGGCGTTGCATGGGCCTGTTATTTCCAGGATTTCACTCCCGGCGCGAATTGCGAAGGCTGGCAGGTATCCGGATCCATTTACCTGGATGGCACCTATTCGTTCGACCTGTTTTATGAAGTGGATCTCATTCAAAATAGTACCATCGTGGCCTCGTTTACTGGATCCATACCCATTTCCGGCTCGACAGGCCTGCATCCGTTTGCCATTTCTCAGCCTTGGGGCATGGAGCTATGCGGTGATTACGTGGCAGAAGGTCTGTTCTATTTCAATCTGTACGGCTATAACTACAGGCAATTCTCCGTTCCGTTCAACTGCCCGTGTGATGGGAACGGGGGCTGTGGCACTCCGGGCTTCTGGAAAAATCGTCCGGATGAATGGCCGGTGGATGAGCTGACGCTTGGCGGGGTACTGTACAACAAAGCTCAGCTGATGGCCATCTTCGATATGCCTACGAGGGGTGATATAACGATCATCCTGGCTCAGCATCTGATTGCGGCTAAGTTCAATCTGCTGACCGGAGGAGACGGTTCCATTATCGGTGACATTGCTGCCGCTGACGCCTATCTTGCATCCTATCCCATTGGCAGTAAGCCCAATGGATTGATCAAGACCGAGGGCGGGAACATCAAGGACGAGCTGGTCGACTACAATGAGACCTGCCCCGATGGCCCGTTGAGTGCGCCGAGTTTCCTGAGAACATCAGGAACCCCGGAAGAGGGCAAGACCTGGGGAGCTATCAAACAGCTATACAAATAGTTTTCATGAAGCCGTCTCATTTGAAGCTCCTATAGTGCTGGGTACTCAGAGCTGCTAAAAACTGAAACGAAATGCACTGTTTCCTGGAAAGAGAGAGGGAGCACCCCGAAGGGTGCTCCCTCGAGCGTTATAGCCCCACTCCAGCCGATAATGCTCGAACCAATCTCAACGGACAGCTCGATCGTTCATTGTCCACATGGCGAAGCGACAGCAAGAGCGCAACAAAGCTCGCGAGCAGCGTTAGAGTCGAAGAGATGGGCCGGCCAAAATACGGCTGGCGGCCCCAAGTGCCAGGCAGCGGATATTAGGTTGCCCCATTATTGAATTCATGCTAGGGCTTAAGCAAAGGTGTTCGATCACAGGTCCCGAAGAGCCAGAATCGGCTTCCCCGCTCTCGCCGCGTCAAAACCAGAGAGGCCGTGGGTGTTGCCATTAGCGCCCAAGAAAAATCTATTCAATTGTAACATAATGACTTGCCTCGTTTTCCTCCTCGAGACAGACCCAAAAATCTTGAACGTGGGAAGGTGACTTTCCGTAGAAATTATGCCGAGGGCATCGAATAAAGTCGTCGAACTGACGACACCTATACTTCAGAACATGGAGCTGGCGGCATGCAGAACGGCCGAGGCCGTTGCGGAAGTCATGGAGTTCGGTGAAGACAAATCGGCCGAGGTCGCAATGGCACTCATCGAGGCGTGCCTCAACTCCTTCGAGCACTCCCGGAGCAAGGATAAAAAGGTTTACATCACTTTCCTGCTGGAAGACGGCATCTTGAAAATCATCCTGCGTGATCGCGGCAGGGGAAATGTCAATTTCGGCTACGGAAAGTGAAGGTAAGATAAAGATATCGCGTTCCTACGGCCCGATTGGGCTGCATTATCAGAGCGTGGATGGAGTTGACTACCTTGTCTCCAATATCTTCGAGCTGGGTGAGCCGGTCGTGCTGTCACCGGAAGAACCACCTGTTGTATTGGATGACGGGGACAGCCCACCGAGTGAGGAACTCCCCAGCGATGTCCCAAAGGTCACAGAGATTACGTCCATCTATCCGAATCCGTTCAATCCATCAATAACGATTCGTTTCGCGCTCGTAACATCAGGAAGAGTGTCCTTGAGGATATATGACGCTAGAGGCGTCCTCATACGAACTCTCTTGGGAGAGAGCCTTCCGTCCGGCGTACATGAAGTGCTGTGGGATGGTCGTGACCATAGAGGACAGCACGTGGCTTCGGGCATTTATTTTGCGCACCTTGTCGCTGGTGATGTGAGAACGGTAAGGAAAATGGTGATGCTGAAATAAGTGCTCATCCAGTTTGGGTGCCGGAACCAGGAGGCCGTCAGTGTGGCTTTATGGCTCCCAACCTCGAGACAAGAGCGCCGGCACTTAGCCGGGCCATGAGATTAAGAACGATCTCCAAGCCAGGCGAGTGCCGGTGTCGTCTTATCAAAAAATCGGATCTTCCTGGCAGGAATCGGCCATCCGCTTCGATCAAGCGAATGAGCTGGGCGGCCTCTTGAAATGGTGCTTGACAAGATAATTAGAACTATGTAATATTAACGCAGTTATATTTAAAACTTATTTTAAAATAAAAAATATGAGTTTTTGGATGTTATGACCCGACTCCCCAACCCAGAATTGCCGGAGAGAATTCTCTCGGTAGCCGAAAAGATCGTTGCAGCCGATGGGCATTTCGCTTTGAACATGCGCCGCCTGGCCAAAGAAGTCGGAGTCACTCCCACTACGCTGTACTATTATTTCAAATCGAAAGAGCACATTTTCGTTCAAATCAAGCTGCGGACAGCACGAAAGCTCAACGAAAAGATCGGACAGATCGATCCCACGAGGGATCCTCAATCAGCCATCCGTACCTTAGGGGAAATCTATATTGAATTCGCGGAAGATAATCCACATCTCTACAGGCACTTCATGGAGGAATTGCTCGATAAAACCCTGGTAAGGGGGGATGAGTACGAAACTCTGCATTTCTCCTATCTCGCTGCCAGGAAGATGCTGGAAGATCTGGCCGCAAAAGGCCTATACAGAGACGACCCTCGCAAAGGTGCAATGATCGGTTGGATTCTGCTTCATGGATTCGTCTCTCTCCTTATATCGGGTACCCTCGAATCGGTGGAAGGTTCGAGCAAGGACGAATTGAAAGCCATCTTCATGGACTTTTATACTCCGGGCCCGCCCCGGGATGAGGAGGTATCTACTAAAGATTCGAAGTAGCCAAGGAGGACATTCTATGTTGAAACGCCTTGCCTTCTTGCCAGCATTGCTTTTGCTCGCATGCATTGCATCGGAGACAGGCCACACCTGCAGCACCTTCTGCCTCGGTAAAGGGGACAAAACGGTATTCGGTAAGAACTTCGACTACCATATGGGCTATGGAGTGGTAATCATCAACAAGCGTAACGTCGCTAAACATGCAGCTACCTTCTCGAATCCTGCGCAATGGGTCTCCAAATATGGGAGCGTAACGTTCAATATGTACGGCCGTGAGATGCCGATGGGCGGCATGAACGAGGCTGGTCTGGTTGTGGACAATATGTGGATGGATAGTTCAACCTATCCGGAGCCCGATTCCAGGCCGGCGGTCAACACCCTGCAGTGGATTCAGTACCAGCTGGATAACTGCGGCACGGTAGCAGAAGTCATCGCTACCGATTCTCTCATCCGAATCAATTCCGATAGTCCATCAAAAATCCATTATCTGGTGTGCGACCGGAACGGGGACTGCGCAAGCATTGAATTCATCGACGGCGAGCGAGTGATCCATTCGGGGAAGAGCTTTCCTGTCCATGTTCTAACGAACAGCAGGTAAGACACATCGCTTGATTTCCTGAATCGATTCGATGGAGATGAAACGAACGAAGAATTCATTGCCGAAGGCAGCAGCTTGGGCAGATTCGTATGGGCGTCAAAGATGTTGGATGCCTATGCACCCGGTCCTCCCGGCAAGTCAATGAGCTATGCATTTGAGATACTGGATAAAGTCGGTTCGCAAGAGTATACATGGTGGAGCATCGTTTACGATATTGCCAACCGAAGAATCCATTTCCGTACGAAGACCAATCCATCGATCCGTTTCCTCGATTTAGCGGCGTTCGACTT
Organism: Candidatus Latescibacterota bacterium; assembly: GCA_011772205.1. Lineage (GTDB taxonomy): Bacteria > Krumholzibacteriota > Krumholzibacteriia > WVZY01 > WVZY01 > WVZY01. The sequence goes on along the minus strand of WVZY01000064.1, from coordinate 36,227 downwards.
TTCATGCGACCAACCGGTCAAGACGTACGATCTCGACTCAAAGGAATCAGGCGACGTCTCGGAGGAATTCGAGGATTACAGCTGTGAAAAAAATCGCGCCCTTATTATGAAGACGTTTTCGCAGACGGAGTTTTTGAAGGAAGTTACTCCGGATCTCCTCGAAATACTGGCCCGGTATCCGGAAAGCTTGTCCTGTGTGCATTAGACGCCTCATATTCTGGTCAAAAAGGCTATGAATTTGCATGGAGCATGGCGACAACAGGCTCATTGAGTGTGCCGGTTGCATTGCGAAGTGCACCTCTGAAGAATGCGCCCTCGATTTCACCTACATTCGGGTTATAGGCGTTGTAAGTCCCTACCAAAGAAGTAAAAGCAACTTCTGGGCATTTCCTAACGGGCCAATTTAGGCCCCCCGGACGTGCTTTTTACAACATTTTCCATGAATACGCATGGGAAACGGCCCACGGGGGGAGCCGGTTCTTTCCGCAATTAAAGGGCACAATGGGGAACGTTGCGCGAATCTGAGCAGCAATGCGCCAGGGCCGGATTGAGCCGGGCATGGATTATGCGCCGAAGAACCAGCCAATCATGAGGAACATTCATGTGGTCCCACTAATTGGTGGGATTTGCGATATTCAACACAATAAATCGTAAAGGGGGCTAGCAAGCCCATATTTTGGCTCAACGGTTTGGGGGATCAGTCATGTTCAATAACACGAGCGGAATCATTAAAATAATTCTATCTGCGCTATTTTTCCCGATGTACTTCCAGGAAGTTTTCCTGCGCTTTGCCTGGGGTGCAGGTGATCCCTTGTGGCTTCTGACCGCAAAAAGAATACTCGTCCTGCTGCCCGCCGGAGTCATATTACTGAGCTGCTGGGCGAGCATCGCATGCGTCCTGACCGTGCCGATCCGGCAAAAACGTCAGGAATACGTCACAGCGCTGTTTGTCACATGGTGGGATTTGGGGAAATCGATACTTTCCTTCTGGGGAGGCGTCTTTCAATTCATTTTTAATCTTGTTGTTGCGCTCCTCGGTATACTGCGAATGGTGGCTCTTGGTGTTTGGGCAATCGTACATGATGTGTTGCTCATGCCGGCCTATATGCTCAAGCAGATGGGGCAAAGTGTCGTTAGATCGCCGATTCCATGGATCGCTGTTGCATTAACATTGTCCTGGTGTTTGGTCGAAACAACAATATTTACCTATGTCATGTCTCCTTTGGTGATAGACACGTTTTCCAACATAACCGGCGAGACGATGAGCGAGGCGTTCGTCCGTCTGCCTCTCTTCTTGTTCCTGTTTTTTGTCGTACTGGGTAGTTATGCGGTTCTTTCAACATTTGTGGATTCGTTCAAAACAAAGCGTGTTGCGACAATAGCCCGCATAGGAGCGATCGAGATGGTCGTGCTGTTCGTCGAAGTTGTTTTCCTGTACAGGGAGTTCGTCGATTCGCTCGTCCCCTGGTTCGCACAGTATTCGGAGAATTTCGAGCTCGGCGTGTTCTGGACGCTCGCAATAGCGGGTTTTGTTTGGTTCGGAGTCAGAAGTCTCTCGTGGTTCTTGTTCGCCAGTCATGGTACTCCCACCATTATGGCCGTCATTCAGGGCAGGGGCTTGAAGACCAACTCGCGAGGCAAACCTGTCGAGAGTCATGTGCTCGAGATATCAGGTGAGTATTGGGAAAGAATCAAAAAGGAATCGGTCTGGATGAAGGAGAAAGGCGAGGATCTAATCGCGGCATTTCTGCTGCCTCCTCTCCAGGTGATTGCTGCTGGATTGAATTTCTGCACGCTTTGTGTGATCAACCAGCATTTGTTCCGGCTTCCTTTTAAAGATATTGATGCAATCAAGTACTCGGAAGACCTGATCAGGAGCATCAGGCGAGAATCAGAATTACTCAGATCGGAGCCTGCGAAGAGACAGAATTCGCCCAAAGTCAAATCGCAGGAACCGGAACCGATAGTCGACAATATCCCGACGGCGGCTCCAGTTGAAGATGATCCCTTTGTCATAAATGCTTCGAGACAGAGCAAGCCGTCCTTGGAAGATGTCTAACGTCTTAGCCTGGAGTTGATCGCCATGAACAAGCGTAGAATAACTCTGTTTGCCATCGTCTTGCTAGTCATAGTCAACGGCTGCAACTTGTCGGGCAATAGCGACGGCCCCAAGCCTAGAATGTCGATGTTCGTTGGTGTGGACGTGAGCGGTTCCTTCATGAATGGACCGCATTTCGATGACTCGATAGACTTCCTTGCGCGATATTTATATTGTCATCTCAATAGTATTGGCGGGTTGGAAGTCCCGAAAGCGCTGTTTGTGAGTTCTATCGGTGGTGCTCGAGCTGATGAGCCGAAGACGTTTTATCCGATTCAAACCTTCGAGAATAAATCCATGGAGGAAATAGCTGAAACGCTGCGGAAAATGTTTCCGAAGGAAGAGCCGAATCCATACACGGATTTCAACGCTTTCTTCGAGCAAGTTGCGTATACAGTAAGAAGCAAAAATCTTGTCCTCAGGCCGATCACAATAGTCATGGTGAGCGACGGTATCCCTGATGTGAAGAAGGATGGCAAAACGAACTATCAAAGCATCGTTGTCAAGCCACTCGAGAGGCTCGCCAGGAGTGTTACCATTCGGTTACTGTATACCGACGCTGTTGTTGGAAAGAGCTGGCAGACAAGTGTCAAGCGCAAGAGAGTCAAGATATGGACTCAAGATGCCGATGTAATGGTGTCCTGGAAGGATCCTAAGATATTGGTACCAGGAACTCCATTGAATCATCAGGAGCACTTTTTCGCCTGGGTGAATGACAACGTCGATTTTGGAGTGCGCGCACGCAGGATTGACTAGGAAACGAAGAGGACTAAAAGTCCTCACCGCTCGGCCCTTTATTGGGTCTGTCAGCGGCGGGCTGAGGAACCACGAACCCTCTGCAAGTCATGTGATCCCTGTGCTCCTGGATAAGGGGCACATGCTTGCATAATTGAACTTATCATTCTGCCTTAATGCGTCAACAATCGCCTCGACTTTGCGTGAGGCGTTCATTTTTGATGCATTAAGGCTATTTGGCTTTCAGTATTCTCGCCGCTCGAGCAAAGTCTTTCGGTTTGACCCAGAGGAGCATCCCATAACGCCCCTTACCTGCTCGCACCGCATCGGCCGCAGTGATGTTGATTCTCTTATCGGCAAGCTTCTGGACGTGCTTGAAGACAGCACCAACTTTATCGTCACCATAAATGAGAAATCCCCTTTTGGTCTTGCTCAACTTCCAGCCATGTTCCTTGAAAACCCGACGGACGGGGGTCATGTTCTCGGCGATAAAATCGAGCTGGGCTTTGCCGCCTCTGGTTGGGAATCCCGTAAATGCAGCCAGATTGACGCCGGCCTTCTTGAGCTCGGACAGCACCTTAGCACCCTGCCCGGCGCGGCTAGTGACAGTAGTGCTGCAATAGTTGACTTTGATAACTCTGTCAGTCATAACGAAACCTCCTCACGGAAAAAGGATCGCAGCCCTTGTGGATGCAGCGTCCTGGGCATTATTTCTTTCGCAAGGATGATCAAGTGCCCGTACTAATCGCAAAAACCGCCATAAAATCGAAGTAGCTTGTGTTTACCTGCAAGCTGGCCGCAGGATCGTCCTCTTCGGTAAAGACGAAATGGTACATTGCCTCGACACCGATCTTGAATATGGGAGAAACGGGGAATACGACCTTCCCTGCCGTGTTGATGCCAAACTTGCTGATTGCATCGAACTCAAGAGTTATCGTATCGGGAGGAGGAGCGGGAGGAGTCACAAATCCGGAGAGAGTGAGATCTGCTTGCGAAATTCGGTACAGCCCGGCGCCTATTACGAAGGAGAATGTGGGCATATCCTCCGTACCAACCATGAATCTGAGTTCCGGGCAAATGTTGAGCAAGGAGATTTCGCCTCCCGATGCATTGATATCCGCTCCAGCTTGGGTCTCGTCATAACCGAAGCGGTTGAATCCGATACCCAAACCGGCCGCAGCAACAGGCGAAAATTCCACATAAACTGAGCCATGGATCCCAAAACCAAGATTGAATGGATCGTTGAAATCACCCACAGGAGTGGCAAGCCCTCCTCTCACGTCGAATCCTACCTCCGCTTGCGACCAGACATCCGTGCTTGCCATACAGACCGCCAAAAAAAGGATAAGGATCGAAAATGTTTTCGCGTACGCTTTAAGCATGGCTCCTCCTAGCATAAGGAATCGTTCGATAACGGAAATTTACTAATCATAGGGTGAAGCCCAAGCTCATCGGGACGGACTATTGTCCCGCGGTCTTTATGAGAAATTGATAACTCACGCCACCGGGTTCCGGACAAAGCCTCGAATAGTGATAGTCTTCGTTGGACTCGATCATGATAGGAAACCATGTATCGCTGGTTGTCTCGATCGGCACGCCTTGATCATCCCGGAAGATAGTTTTGATTTCGAGCTGTACCGTCGCGTTTCTCTTATTCCTGAGAATGATGTGAGCTTTCAATAGCCCATTTACGGTTTCGCTCCACTCCTTATATAAAGCAACATTCGTTGCGACTGCCATGTCCTTCATCACAACGGTCTCTGTGTCGAGCTGTGTCTCTTTTTTCACGTATTTCGCTTTCGAGAGACACCCGCTCGTCATAGCGAATACGATAAGGAGCGTCAAAACAGCGAGTGAAAACGGTATCAGGCGTGAAAGAACAGCTTTCATTTTCGATCAGTCCCTTCCTTTTCTTTTGCGTTCCCGGACGTTTCAGCAGGAGCAACGGCCGTCGATAGGACGCGCTCATAGTTGCGCGTCCCCGGTGTTGGGGTGGCCATACATTTTCCGCCGAATGCCACATGCGGGCCATTCGAACAAAGATTGTTGCAACCCCTGTGGTCGAGATCTGTTGTTATGCCGGCGTGTTTGTACATATTCACAAGGCTTTTGTAATCTATGTCGGGGTGGTACCCGGCTGCGTGCATCGCTTGTATCAAACGGTGGCTTGGTGTGCAAAAGCAATTGCCACCGAGAATGTACGGGATATTGTCTGGATTGTGTCCGGTCGCAGAGCAGCATGCGACAGGGGGAGGCGCATCGAGGGTCTTGTTTACAACGAAGAAGCCGCCTCTGCGCGGGCCACAACCGATAAAAATGATAAGCGCAACTGTGGTCGACAATATCGACAGCGACAGACGCGCGTAACGGCAGTGCATTGATCCAAGCTTCATTTTTTTGTTTGCAATCCTTCTGGATTTCGGCTTCCAGCAGAGCAAAAATAAGGTTACATCAACTCCTGTAGGTTTTTGTGCGATATAATCACAAGAACGGTGTTTTCACCTTCGTGAACCGGAATATAGTGCCAGGTCTGCCTGTAGTTTTCCAGACTAACACCATTTTCATCGTAGGCGGTAGCTCGGATGCTGTGGAGACCCGGTTCGAGCGGTATATAGCCGGCGTATATGCGTCCGGGAAGCGTTGTCCAGTACCGAAGGTCGGCTTCGGTCGATGGAGCAAACAATCCGAGAATCGGCACCTCCTGCATGGCTTCTGCCACCGTTGCTTGTGTGACCTTTCGAACCGCCTGGCCCAATTCACCACCTTGGTCCTTCAGGTGGGTGATCAACTCATCCGCCAGGCTCGTGGCAACGGCGCTCCGATGACCACTGCATTCGATTTGCCAGCGATCGATGGAGCTAGCCAATTCTTTGCGCTTTCTAAATACTTCCCCCTGCGCTTCAATTTTTGGAGCGGGACCCGACATGACGACGACCAGAACTCCCTGTGGATTCCGGTCCGTAGCCTTGGCATATTCTTGCGAAATCAGCGCGGCGAGCTCCTCGCGGTAAGTTTTTTCCTGTATGTTATCTCCCATTTTGTCGAGTTCACGGTAAATCCCGATGTAAGCGGGTATCAGTTCCGGAGCGCTTTGCAGCGCCCGTCTGTACCCAACAACTGCCTGGTCATGATCTCCGGTTCTGGAGTAACACTCGGCCAGCATCATGTTCGTAATCACCATATCGCCCTGCCGCTCGGGATTACCGCTGTAATCCCATTCCAGGCTTTTTCTAAACGCAACTGTTGCGTTTTCATAATCACCCATCACGTAGTAACCTAGTCCTACATATAGAAACGCCATGCTGTATTCGACGGGGTCTCCAATGAACCGCTTATCAGCATCGGTCGTAAAGAGCTCCAGGCCCGTGTCCAAAGCGCCGGGTTCGATACCTGCCAGCTCGTCCGATTTTAGCCACGCTTCGTTTGCCATCATGTAATTGCCCTGGGCAAAACGAAACATCCCCATGTCCCATAGATACAGGATATCGTTTTTGTGGGTTTTTTGAAGGAGGGGGAACAGCGTCTCTTCCGCGACGGCGGGCCGGCCGGATTCGTACTCTCTCAATGCAACAACATGCGTAGTGGGCCCGCAGCCGACTGCGAACAGCATTGTGGCTATCATCAACAATAAATATGAACCGAAGCGTCTTCCAGGGCTCACCATTTTAAAACGCCTTTTCTGGCGATCTTGCGAATTTCTTTTTCATGGACCCATGTAACGGTATTTCTCTCCACATCTACCAGCCGCATCGAGAGCCTGTAAAATCGCTGATCTTCTCTTCGATCGACTTTTGTGATGGAGGAAAGCGAACCCGTCATCAGGAAGTTCACACCCGCGGCGCGGCCGAGCCTGGTAGCTTCCTCCGTTGAAACAATCCCGCTTGCGCCCAGCTCGAATTCCGCCATGGTTTCTTCGAGCATTTCGCGGTCGACAAATTCGAATACCCCCGAACCGCTGTTGATGAGCGCAATCATGATTTTGTCGGATATGTCATCGGTGTTGATGAATTCGCTCGTTTTGTTCTCGATGCCGATAATCGAAATGGTGGCCGGCTTTTCAACGCGCTCGATGAACGGCGCTTGAAGAAGCTCCGAGACTATTTCCTCAGACATGAGTTTGATGTCCGTGTCACCGAATTGAGCGCCTTTCTCGTCGACGGTCGAAGGATCTACATAAACGCTCCGACCCGTTGCGCAGCCAAATACAATGGGTGATGCCAACACCAGAATGCATATCCATACGATTCGGTTATTCATCTCGATGCTCCTTAATCTTTTCGTTCGATTCCTTTTTTAGGTTCGAAAAATCCCTTGAGATCTTCGGCGATATCTTCAGCGACCATCTCGACGGCCTGCTCGAAAGCCAGTCTCGGGTCCGTATGTGAAACGACGCGTCGATACGTATTCATCCACTCTGCCTCGCCGCTCGAAATGTTGTGCAGCCGGACATTCACCGAGGCGGTCACGGCAGTCAGTCCCCGCCTCCCGGCCGCCGATTCTTCGTGTGGCGCCGTGGCGATGCCTTGGCAGGTCCCTATCAAGCAGTGACTCAAGCCGGTTTCTTTGGCCAATTCCATCGTCTTGTCATCGTCGACTTTCCAAGTAAGGTCGATGAACTTGACCGCATCGTCCGCAAAGACAACGGCCGGATAGTCGATGACACCGTTTCTGAAAACCGCGTGCAGGGTGGTCATGACCACCTTTCTGTCTTTCGTGAGTTCATCGAGAATTCGAACCGTTTCGTTCGATTGCAGCGGCACAGAATCCTCGACGCGGACCTTCTCGAGCATCGGCATCAGTTGGGAACCGAGGCTGGTTCCGAAGGTGGACGATTGGGTGTGAATACCTTCGAGGTTTTCGAATACGAAGATGCCGAGTTTGATGGGCTTGTCGGCGGAAGTGGAACGCGGGCACAGCAGTATGACTGCAACGGCGAAGAGAACAATTAAAGAACAGATTCCGATATACTTCCGGTTTCCCTTTATCACGGGCCTCCTCCTTTCGGTTCGAAAATTCCGGAGCGGGCCACTTTTGAGCCGTTGGTATGCAACTATGATTGTGTTAACCGTATTCGCCGCCTAGACGGGTGTCAAGAGTAAATTGGATAGGTTCAATCGCCGGTGCCGCCGAGAAGAATTGTGAGGCAAGGAATGGAGGAATTGATCACATCTTCTTCATTTTAATGTCTCGTTGGTCAATCCGGTCGGTTATCTTCCGCAAAGACGTTCCTTGACTTAACTGGTTGTTTTCGTATATTGTCTGCAACTCTGAGCACGGTGGAATTCGGTACCGCAAATCGAACATTAAAAACCACTTTTCTCTGCCGCTGCACGCTCTAACAAGCATGAACACATACTCATGTCTGTTGTCAGCCAGAGCATTCGCCTCTAGGCTGCGGTCCCCTGATATTGTATGATGCTGTCAACGGAGTTCGTTCTTGAGGCGTTTCTCAGCACTGGAAAGTTGAAAACTACCCGATACAGATATGCAAAACTCGAAAACTCCCTGGGGCTTTTATTCTGCCTCTGCCTGCTGCAGCTGTTTCTGTGCGGTGGCGCCCGGTCCGTTGTGGCAAATGCGGCAGGGCCTGAGAGCACTCGGGTCGATACTGCCTCCAGCTCCAAGGGCTGGAAGTCTCTGCGGCCCAAACTGAGTGCCTGGGGGTTGGTTTATCTGCCGAAAGTCTACTACACTACTGAACGGGGATTTGGCGTAGGGGGGCAGATCATTCGCCCGTTTCGATGGCCGAACGGAGAGGCCTCGCTGGATCGATCGGATGTCAGGTTGAAAGGCCGAATTACCACGAAAGGTCAGAGTGAGGTGGAATCGGTTTTGAATCTCAAGTGGGGGCAAGGGAGATATTATCTGAGATCGAAAGTCAACTTCAATAACCTCGCGCTGCGCTACTATGGAATCGGTCCGGACACGCCTGACAGCAATGAAGAGGTCTATCAACCCCAACAAGTACGTGCATATGTCGAATTTTACCGGAGGTTTTTTTCGCATTTAAAAATCGGTGTCCGGTATGAGTTCGAGCATTTTAAGTTTCTCGAAGTGGAACCGAACAGATTGCTCGATACGGATCGAATTCGTGCCACTGTCGACAAAAACACTGTCGGTGCCGGCATTCTTCTGGACTGGGACACCCGCGACCGTAAGCATTCGCCCACTTCGGGCAGCTACTATCAGGCTTTTGCAATATTCTTCGACGATGAACTCGGAAGCGAGCATGATTTCAACAACTATCACATCGATCTGAAGAACTATTTCTCCGCAGCGCCAGGACATGTTTTGGCTTCGCAGTTTTTCGTTTATGCGGCCAAGGGAAGCCCACCATTCTGGCGAATGGCTGCCTTGGGCGGGCGCGCCCATTCGCGCGGTTATCGGAAGGGGCGTTATCTCGATCGCGTTCTTTTCGCCTTTCAAGGAGAGTACAGAGCCCAAGTGTGGTGGCGTTTTGGCCTGGTAGGATTTGCAGGTGTGGCGTGTGTTACGCGTACGTTACGAAGACTGGAATTTGGTCTCATGAGGCCTACGGTGGGCGGTGGTATTCGCTTCAGAACCGGCTTGGAGGATAGGATCCGGGCAAGGCTCGACATTGCAGCAGGTGAGAATACCGTTCGGGTCTATTTGTCTTTGGATGAGGCATTTTGAGTTAGCGCTTTGAGCTTTTATAAATTTTATTGATAAAAACAGGGTTGCATGAATTATGTATTCAACGACGACTTGCGGCCGCGTTTCATATAGCGATTGGGGGGGATGACGTTCCGCCCCGCTCGAAAGCCATGCCACTCTTGCGCCGCTCTCGGTAGAAACATGTCTCGCCAAGCATACACGTCCTTTATAGCAAATCTGGTCTTCTTGCCCCCGCCCCTAGAATCTCTTTTATATAAATAATTTACAGCTGAGCTTGAGGATGAGTGTTGAGAGTGTTATCATTAAGTATACAATTGGCTATCAACCTGATCTTCGACGAAGGAGGTTGATATGAAAAGGACACTGCTGCTGGTTGTTTTTTCCATGGCTGTGGCAGGCGCGGCGGGTGCCCAGCTTGGGAGCATCGGCTTGTTTGCCGATACCCAAGGGCTGGACTGCAATCTGTACGATACGGGCAGCACGGTGGCAGTTCACGTGTTGCATGTGCATTCGACTGGAGCGACGGGTTCTCAATTCAAGGTAATACAAGCAGACGGGGCGTGTATGACCTGGATTGGCTACACTCTCCCGCCATTTCCGACGGTTATCGGCGATCCACAAACTGGGATTACGATCGCATATGGAACATGTCTCGTTTCACCAATCCATCTGACGACGATCACTTACTGCGGCTGCAATTCACCGTCCTGCAGTATGATAAGGGTTGTACCGGATCCAGCGGCGATTCCTCAAGGAGTTCTGGTTGCAGACTGCGCGGATCCGCCGAATCTTATTGTCGCAACCGGTGGAGCTGCTTTTATCAATCCCGATGCGACTTGTGACTGCGATACGCCCGTAAGACAAACGCGATGGGGGCAAGTCAAGGCGCTGTATCAATAGGCGGATCGGCTTAAGGTTGTGACTGATCCATCGAAGGTGTCTGCGAGAGAAGTGATTCTCAGCTTTTCATCGAGGTTGCGGATTCTCTTTTTTACTTTGAAAAGGACTTCGACGGTTTCTCCGGGAAGCAAATCGAAATAATTATCCGAAAAGTGTCCTTCCGGATCATCGAGCCTGAGAAACAGATTCTTGGCCAATTTGTCCGACGTGAGTGTGATCACATATCCATCCTTGTAGCGCTTGATTTTCCTTGCAATCGTGGCTTTTGGCAGATTCAGATCTTTGGGAGGCACAAAATATTGCAGGTTTCTTGACATCTGCCCTTCTTCTGTCCCTACTTCGGCAACGAGCACGGCGCTGCGTTTCTCTTCATCCTCAACAAGCGTTTCCACTTTTTCTTCGAACCACAATTTGCTCGTGTTCGGTTGAATGATCGACTCTATGCTTCTCTGCCACAGCTTCTCACCCGAGAAGTCCAGGAGTTCCAGCTTCAATATCCCATTCACAGGAATCAACCGATCAGAGATCACGAAAATTCTCAAAACTCCATTGTCCACAGTTGGAGATACCAGGATGTCGTTGTATGCTTTCTTGACGTAGTAGTGCAAAGCCTTCCATCTGCCGGAGTAACCGACGCTGGACCAGGATATCGCCGGCCAGCAGTCGTTCAGCTGCCAGTACAGCGTACCCATGCAATACGGTCTCGCTCGCCGGTGCGCTTCGATACCGGTTTTGACCACTTCGGCCTGGAGCACCTGACTCAAATAAACGAACTCATCGAAGTCGTCCGTAATGTTGTAATCTCTCTCCATGTACATTCTGATGAGCTGGTTTCCTCTGGGGTGCTTCTGGTGAGAGAGCATCACCTCCGAATCCATCTCCCAATTTTCCGGCCGTGAGAATGATTCGAGAGTTTCGAATCTAGGAAACGATTGGAATCCGTATTCGCTCATGAACCTGCCTATTTTTTCCTTGAAGATTTCATATGGCTCGGCATCGTGCCAGACGCCCCAGTAATGAGAGTCCCCTTCGTAAAGACTCCGTTCGTCACCCCGGCCGTACTGCGGCGAGGAAGGCCAGTAGGGCCTGCGATTATCGTATTCGCCGACGATGCCGGGGAGGAGCGTGTGGAACAACTGCTTGTAGTTGTTCCAAATCCGCGAGGAGTCTTCTGCGGAATAGCCAAATTGATCCGGCCAGCCCCAATTGTGCCAGGCCTCGTCGATTTCGTTGTTTCCGCACCAGAGCGCGAGTGACGGATGATTTCGGAGGCGGATTACGTTCTGCGCTGCTTCGCGCTCGACATTTTCCAAGAAGAGCGAGTCATCCGGGTACATCGCATTGGCGAACATGAAATCCTGCCAAACGAGAATTCCGTTCTCGTCGCAGAGATCGTAAAGGATATCGTTTTCGTAAATCCCGCCGCCCCACACCCGGAGCATATTCATGTTTGCATCGACGGCATTGCGGATCAGCTTTTCGTAATGAGCCGAAGTAACCCGGGGAAGGAAGTTGTCCTGTGGCACGTAATTGGCTCCTTTTATAAATAGAGGAATGCCATTCAGCTCGAAGTAAAACTGCTCCCCCGCAGAATCCTTATCGGTGACGAGCTCGAGCGTGCGTACGCCGATGCGTTCGGATATTCTGGACACGACGTTGTTTTCGACTCTCAATTCGCCGAGCAGGTTATAGAGATGCGCTTCCCCGAGTCCATTGGTCCACCATAAGAGGGGATTTTTGATCACAAAATCAACAGTGACCGAATTCTCTCCGAGGCGGAGCGCCGCTTCGGTCCTCCCGAGCAGCCGATTGCCGTCCATGTCGAATAACGAAAGAGTCACTCGGTCATCGATCGAAGATTCGATTTCGAAAATGGCGGATAGCTCCGCTTTTTCATCACTCCCAGAGTGTTGGACGATCTGGAGGTTATTTATTTTCGCTTGATCCCAGGCGCGCAGATAGGCCGGACGCCAAATTCCCACCGTTGGAAACCTCGGCCCCCAATCCCAACCATATTGATAGGCTGCCTTCCTCGTGAGCACTCTTGGCCCACCTGGGAGCCGGTATTCCATGCTGTCCCATGCCGCCTCGACGCGTTTTACCGGTGAATGGAAATACACCTCGAGCGTATTCTTGCCATGTTTTAGGATATCGCTGCACTCGATGTCCCATTTGCAAAACATATTATTCGATGACAAAACCAGCTCATCGTTGAGGTAGACATCCGCGTATGTATCCAATCCCTCGAAAAGAATCTCAGCGTTCTTTTTTTTCATAAATTCTCTGCTCACATCGAACGTCGCCCGGTATTCCCAATCCTCGTATTCAATCCACTGAACGCGCTTTTCATTGTCCCCATAAAACGGATCTTCGATCCGGCCGCGGTCCAGCAAGTCGGCATGGACGCATCCGGGCACGGACGCAGGTAGCCATTCTTCGGACCCGGCCTTGCGAAACCGCCAGTTTTTGCTAATTTCCATGTACAGCATTGGAGGTTTGGCGCAGGAAGTCGCCATGAGGAGCATCGAGACTATTAGCAATAAATATAGCTTACGTGTTGTGCAGCGATTCATGGACGGCGATGTTAGCATAATTTGCCCTGTTTGCCAAAGATACGACTTGTTTACTCAAAGCCGTTCATCATACTTGACTTTAACAAAGTCCCTCCACAAAATTCTTGTTATGAAAGCGATCGTTCTCGTCGTCGAAGATGACAGGAAAATCTCGGCGCTCGTTGCAAAAAACCTCGAGGCGGCCGGAATGCAGTGCTATCGAGCGCGCGAGAGCGCATCCGCCCTCGAATTATTCGAACGCACCCGTCCGGAGGTCATCGTGATGGATATCATGATCCCCGGCATCGACGGGCTCGAACTCACTCGCAGGATACGCCAGGAGAGCAACGTGCCCATCCTCCTCTTGACCGCACGTTCGGGAGAGAGCGTCAAAGTCTTGGGCCTCGAGATCGGTGCGGACAACTACTTGACGAAACCTTTCAGCACTCTCGAACTCGTCGCGCGTGTTCGGGCGCTGCTACGCCGATCGACCGCCGGCACCCGTGAGGAGATTCTCGAACGCGGTGACTTGTACATCGATCCCGGAAACAGGGAAGTGCGTCGCGGTGAGGATAAAATCGAGCTCACCACATTGGAATTTGATCTGCTCTATTTTATGGCCTCGAGAGCAGGCCGCGTTTTCAGCCGCGAAGCGCTCATGGAACACGTCTGGGGCGGTGAACGGTTTGTCGACGAACGCTCCATCGACAGCTTGATCAGCCGGCTCCGCCGCAAGCTCGAACCCAAACCATCCAAGCCGATCTATATCCAAACGGTGTGGGGAGCCGGTTATCGTTTTCCCCGAATGGAATGACAAAACGAATTCATATGCGGAGCCTTTACTGGACTTTTGCCGGATCCTTCTTGCTCGTGCTGATTGTGGCCACCATTTTGCAAGTCATCGCGATCAATTTTTTTCTCACCATCATTTTTGAACCTCCTTGGAGCTCAGGCCGAGCTGCGCACTCGTCAGGTGGCGAAAGAAATCGAAGAGAAAGGAGCGCAACTGGATAGCGCGCAGATCGAGACGATCCTGCGGTCGTACTGCTCCAATTTTCCCTCGGTTATGCTGCTGTTTCGCCAGCAAGACGGAACGGTCGTTGCCGACAGACCCATCCCGCCGAATCTAAGCCGGAGATTGGACAGGGTTGTGTCCGGCAAAACGTCCGGCCGTGGGAGGGGTGCTGCACCCGGCGCAGGGCCAGGCCGAATGATGCGCGTTAGAGCCACGCAACCGGTCATGGCAGATGGGGAGAAGACCGGTGACGTCATTGCTCTGACTTTGCCGGCTCGAACGACTCTGTTCCCGCCGGGAACTCCCCGCCCCACCGCGCTCTTTCTTCCGATTGCTATTGTTGTAGCGGGGATCGCCGGCATGATTCTGTTTCGCATTCTGCTTCGTCGCATCCGCGACCTCGAAAGGCTTGCCATGCGCGTTGCCGAGGAGGACCTCGACGTCCGAGTTCCGAAGCCCGGACCGGACGAAATCGGCCGGTTGGGCAGCCAGCTCAATCGAATGACCGAAAACCTGGCCGCGGCGCGCCGGCATGTCGAAGAGGGCGAGCGCCAGCGCCGGCAACTTCTTGGGGACATTTCACACGAACTGGCCACACCGTCGACGTCGATCAGGGGATACACCGAAACGCTGCTAAATCCCGATATCATGCTGTCCGAAGAAAAGCGCAAACAATACCTCAACGACGTACTCGACGAAGCAAAGCGCATGGACCTGCTCATTCAGGATCTGCTCGATCTAACCCGGTTGGAAGCGGGCGCCATCCAGCTCTTCAAAGAACCTCTGGATTGGGTTCAACTCTGCCAGAACACCATGAGCCGGTTTCAGGCCAGGTTCTCGCAATCGGGAATTCATCTCCGGTGGGTGTCGTCTCTGGGTGAGGCGTGGGTCGAGGCTGACGGGAGGAGATTGGAGCAGGTCAGCGACAACCTGCTCACAAATGCATTGCGATACGTGCCCTCAGGTGGCAACGTGATGCTTTCTTTGGCCGAGGCCTCGGACAGCCAACCGCGCCGCTTCAAACTCCTGATCGGAGATGACGGCCCGGGCTTTCCACGACAAGACCTTCCTTATGTGTTTGACCGTTTTTATCGAGGCGATACCGCCCGTGCCGCACCGGGAAGCGGGCTTGGACTGGCAATTGTCCGTGAGATCATCCGCCTTAACGGCGGGGACGGTCGAGCGGAAAACCGCTCTCCGTCAGGTGCGGCTATCACTGTTGATATGCCTGCGCTGGAGAAGCCCCCCGCTCCTTGACTGCATCCATAAAGACCTCGAGGCCACCCTCCAACGTTTGTCTTCATTTGCCACGCTCCTGCCACATTTCTGCCAAATTTTGAGCGTATATAGCAGTAAAGACATCTTGGAAGGGGAGCCCGATTCATGAGGAGCCACCTGCGGTTCCTGCCCCTATGGGAGCGTCCAAAGGAGGAACGTGATGAGTTCAGCATTCTGTTTCACCAGCCGGATCCAATCAAAAGTATTGGTGACTCTGGCGGCCGCCGTGCTTGGACTCCTGCCAGCACTGTTCGTGGGCTGCATTGATTCGGATGAGCTGTCCGGAGTGACGCCAGCCGAGACCGGATTCGCAGCAGTTGCCGCAACGCCTCCGAGCATTGCGGAGATCCAGTCGGCAGTAAACTTAACACCCGGTCAGGTAGAAGCAGTCGAAGAGGCTCTCGTGCGCTGGCGTCAAGCGGCCGGAACGCAGGCAACAACACGCGCCCGCAGGGGCGGTCGGCGATTGGGTGAAGGCCAGGGCTTCGGATTGGGAACTGGCGAAGGCTATGGCATGAAGCATGGAATGCGCGGTGGTGGATTGCTGATTGATTTTCTCGCTGATGTGATGCCCGTTTTGCGGGACGATCAGATCGGCCCAATGTGTGAGTTTCTTGCCCAACATAGGAGCGCCGGATGGAAGCCCGCCGGAGCACGCGGGGCGGAAGGGCCAAGGGGCTGCAAATGCTCTCCCATAAACTCGATCTGACCGAAGAGCAGCAACCCGCAGTAGCCGAAGCACTGGCAAAGGCAAGGGATGCGGTTCATGAGCTTCGGGATCAGTGTCGAGAAGGCGAGATCGATAGAGAAACACTTCGCAAAAATGTTTCCAGCTTTCGGGAGCAAGTGTTGAGCGAACTCGAAGCAATCCTCAGCGAAGAGCAGCTAAAGACGCTGGAAGAGATGAAGGAAGCGCGGATAAACGGCTTCGTTGAGCGCAGGTAGGCTCGTCTTGGCGTGCGTATCGATCACCATGTTGAAGTCCTCAGCCGGTTGCTCGATCTCACCGATCAGCAAAAGGCGGCCGTTACCGATGTCTTAGACGGCACGCTACCCAAGCGCGAGGCCGTTCTTATCGCGCTCCGCGATGATGAGATTTCCCTGGAAGATGCCCTTGGGGATCTCATGACCCTCAAAGATGAATCCATTGCTGCGATTCGAGACATTCTCATCGAGAAGCAAATCAACAGGCTCGAAGCGTTGAAACCGCTCAGGATGCGGTTTGCACGCTGGTAAGTCGCGTCCAGCAGCGAACGATCCCTTTGCCCGGGCTGATCCACCCCCGGTCCGGGCTGGGGATTGTCAATGGAACGTGTATTTGCTGGCGTCATACACCTGGATCTTTTCTCGCATGGATCGCTGAAGCCAAAGAAACTGCATGCTGAATCCAAGGAAAAGGGGAAACGATGAACAATTCGAAGTCATGCATTATTTCGAGAGCTGCTACCGTATTGTTGGCCTGCCTGGTGCTGTTGTTTTGCTCATCTCCTGCATCGGCGGACGAAACGTCAACTCCGCAGCCAAATCTGTCCGGAACATGGAAGCTGAATAAGGACTTGAGCGACGATCCGCAGGAGGTCATGAAACAAGCCGGGGAAAGGATGCGGCATGGGCGTGGATCATCGGGCCGGGGAATGCCGGAGGGTCGTGGAGGAAGAATGGGCGGGCGGGGAGGGAGAATGGGACCACGAGGTGGAGGCATGCAAGGCCGGCCGCAAATGGGAGGAGCGATGCGAGAGCTTTTGGAAGGCGAAGAGCTTCTGCATATCGCCCAGGATGATGTCAAACTGACGGTCGGCGTTTCTGACAAAGCGATCGAATTGTACACAGACGGACGCCCGTTGAGGCAGGAAACGGATAAAGGCGAAATCATTCGAAAAGCGGCATGGGAGGGCGATATTCTCGTTGTACGCTCGGATATGCCAAACGGCGGCACAATGACCCGCACGTATCGATTGGCTGAGGGTGGCAGGAGCCTTCATGTCACCGTTCTGATCGAGCCAGCTGGAGGCCCCGGAAAGATCCAAATCGAGTATCATTACGACGCCGTCCTGGGGGAAGAGGGAAGGCAGAGCCATAATTGACGCTGGACAGATGGCACGGTTCCCCGCGAAAATAATCGCCATTAGATTGTTGGATTTCTGCGAGATAGAATTCTTCCTGTTGGAACGAGGTGCGCTGGTATGCGTAGGAAGAATCTTGAGCTGGCGGCAACCATTGCCGTGCTCGCCTGTTGCCTGGCAGCCGTTCCATTCGATGCCGGGGCGCGGCCGCGGCGAGGCATGCAGGGAGCTCCGGAAATGGTGACACGGATGATGCTCGGAGTCCGCGGTGGGTATGATTTTGAGATCGATAAGTGGAGCGCGGGCGGTCATATGATCGTTCCTTTGGGGCCCAGGGGCATGCTCGAGCTGATTCCCAGCGGTGATGTTTTTTTCCTTGATGACGAAATGGACTGGCAGGTCAACCTCGATGCGGCCTTTCGCGGAGGGCGGTTGGGTTTTCGAGGCCCCATTTATATGGGCGGCGGGATTGCCATTTTCAGGAGGGATTTAAAGGGAAGCGGCGGTGAGGATACCGAAACCGGTTTCAACTTGCTGGCAGGTCTCAGGCTGCCGATGCGCCGATGGATGGCAAAACCTTTTCTGGAAGCGCGGTGGACGTTCGTGGCTGATGAGCAGTTTTTCCGGCTCGTGTTCGGATTCAATCTCCCGTTGGGGGGTGGGCGCTAGCGCTACCCTCCCTCAACGCCGAGTTCCGGTAGTGTGCCATTTGCTTGTGTTCATCCCCCATTCGGGAATATTCCGATCGTCCCTCCGTTTGATTGCTCACTGTTCGCCCGGAATGACATTATCAAGTTGCGCTGATTTCCGATTCGGCATAATGAATGAGCGCCACATCCAGCAGCCTCGACTTGCAGAGAGTTCGAACCGCTCCTCAACGTTTCGCAGACATGTTTGCTATTGGCTTTAGCGACTCGCTGTTTCAAAGGACGACTTGCTCACAGCTTTTCTAGATGGTTTAATTCCGCGTTCTCCCTCTGAATAGGCCTGATTAAAGCTAAATAATAATTTCCCCCTTCACTAATGGTTTGCATGTCATGTGAAATATTTAATACACTTTCCGAGACGTTGCATGTACCAGAAATAGGTGCCGCCTTAGCAACAAGAGGAGGAGATCAAGTTGAGAAGAACACACATCGTTTTTATGATCGTACTCGTTGCGTTTGCCGTTGTCAGCTGCCAACAGCCCGCCTCACGCGAGATCCCACAGTACACGATCGAGCAATTCATGGATGTAAAAGCCATATTCGGAAGCACGTTTTCACCCGATGAAAAGCACATCGCGTTCACGAGCGATGAATCAGGCATTTTCAATGCGTATCTGGTTCCCGTTCAGGGCGGCGAAACGAAGCAGATCACCCATTCGGACAGCAACTCGGTGATTGCCCTTTCGTTTTTCCCCCACGACAACCGGCTGCTCGTGATGAGCGACCAGGGCGGCAACGAGATCTGGCATCTTTATCTCCGGGAGGAGGACGGGACGGTTCGCGATCTTACAGCGTGGGAAGGCGCCCGTTCGACGTTCGAAGCGTGGAGCTATGATGACAAGAGCTTCTTTTTCAGCTGCAACAAGCGCGATTCGAAATTCATGGATATCTACGAAATGGATATCGAAACTTACGAGCCGACGATGGTTTATCAGAACGATGCCGGTTATTTCCTCGGTGATGTTTCCAACGATAAGCGGTTTATGGCGTTTGGAAAGACGATTACCACTCATGCTACGGAGATGTATCTCTACGACAGGAAAACGGAGGAGCTCAAGCATCTAACGCCAGAGGAAGAGGAAGTGAGTTACTCACCCGTGGCCTTCAGTAATGATTCGAAGAGCCTGTACTACCTTACCGATAAGGGCAGGGAGTTCAAATGCCTGAATCGGTACGATATCGAGTCCGGAGAAATCGAAACAGTGTACGAAGCAGATTGGGATCTCATGGAGGCCTATTTTTCTAGAAATGAAAAGTACCGCGTTGTTGGAATCAATGAAAACGCAAGAACAGTGATAAAAGTTGCAGACACGAAGACGGGAAAGCAAGTGAACCTGCCCAAACTCCCCGAAGCAGATGTCACTTCGGTCAATATCTCGAGAAGCGAAAAGCTCATGACGTTCTATGTCAACAGCTCGCGGTCGCCCAATAACCTGTACGTGTACGATTTTGAGACGAAGCAATATAGAAAGCTTACCGACTCGATGAATCCCAAGATTGTGTTGGAGGACCTGGTGGATGCGCAGCTCGTAAGTTACGAGTCATACGATGGTGTCAGGATCCCGGCCATATTATACAAGCCCCATCGGGCCGAATCAGGCGTTCGGGTTCCAGCCCTCGTTTGGGTGCACGGCGGCCCAGGCGGGCAGTCTCGTATCGGGTATCGTGCAACGATCCAATATCTCGTCAACCACGGATATTTGATTCTTGCCGTGAACAACCGAGGCAGTTCGGGGTATGGGAAAACGTTCTACAAAATGGACGACAAAAAACACGGAGAAGCCGATCTTGGGGATTGTGTTGAAGCCAAGAAGTTCCTGACCGGTACCGGGTACGTGGATCCTGGAAAGATCGGAATCATCGGCGGGAGCTATGGCGGTTACATGGTGCTGGCCGCAATGGCTTTCGAGCCGGAGCAGTTTGCCGTCGGCGTGGATCTTTTCGGCATTTCCAACTGGGTGAGGACATTGAAAAGCATCCCACCGTGGTGGGAGGCTTTCAAGAAAGCCCTCTATGAAGAGTTGGGCGATCCTGCAACTGACGAAGAACGCCTGCATAGAATTTCGCCGCTCTTTCATGCGGACAATATCCGAAGACCGTTAATGGTCCTCCAGGGCGCCAACGATCCGCGCGTTCTAAAACAAGAATCCGATGAGATCGTTGAGGCCGTGAAGAAGAACAATGTGCCCGTCGAATACGTGTTATTCGATGATGAGGGCCACGGTTTTAGAAAGAAAGAAAACCGGATCAAAGGATACAAGGCGGTTCTGGATTTTCTGGATGAGCATTTGAAGGGGGAGGGGGAGTAGATAGAGCAAGCATTTTTTAATCTTGAGTTTGATTCAAGCCCGGCTATCGCCAATAAAGACAGCGATAGCTGGGTTTTTTATGGAGACAGGTCTTCGATTGCTTAAGATTGGCTTCTTATTTAACGCTTGATGTTACGAGCTCAAACGGCACATTACCGCCGAAAAGATTTCTATAACGGATTTGTTGAACTTGTTGATATCAAAGTAACTATAGACTACAATTTCTTTGATCGTCCTTATCAACCCAGTGAAGTCACCATCTTCTCTTTCGTGTTCCATTGCGCGAGGAGCTCATTAAATGAAACCCATCTATCTCGACTACAACGCCACAACGCCTATTCTCCCCGAAGTCGCGGAGGCGATGAAGCCTTACCTCTACGAGCATTTCGGGAATCCATCGAGCAGCCACCCGTACGGCGTCACAACGAAAAGGGCGATAGAAAATGCCCGCTCTCAGGTGGCGGATCTCGTAGGCTGTGATCCCAGCGAGGTCATCTTCACCAGCGGTGGTACCGAGAGCAACAACATCGCGATCAAGGGTGTGGCGTATGCGTATCTCAATAAAGGGAACCACATCATCACTTCGGCTGTGGAGCATCCTGCCGTCATGCAGGTGTGCCGCTGGCTGGCGACCAAGGGATTTCGAGTGACTATATTGCCCGTAGACAAATTCGGCCAAATTGATCCTGCAGATCTCGAAAACGCCATCACACCAGAAACAATCCTGGTAACCGTGATGCACGCGAACAACGAGGTGGGCACCTTGGAGCCCATTAGCAGGCTCGCGGAAGTTGCTCACGAACACGGGGCGATCGTGCATTCGGATACCGCGCAATCAGTGGGGAAGATACCGGTAACGATGGATGCGCTCGGTGTGGATTTGCTCTCCATCGCCGGGCATAAGCTGTACGCCCCCAAAGGGATCGGCGCGCTGTGCGTGAGAGATGATGTCCGCGTGGCGAAAATCCTCCATGGAGCCGACCACGAGAGCGGCCGCCGGCCGGGAACCGAGAACGTATTGGAAATCGTCGGGCTCGGGCGCGCATGTGAACTTGCAGGCGAACGCATGAAAGACGACATGCAGCATGTTATGGAAATGCGTGACAAGCTGCACGATGGGTTGTTTGATGAGCTGGGGGATCAAGCTGTGAGATTGAACGGTCATCCGGTCAGGCGTTTGCCGAATACGTTGAGCGTAAGCTTCCGCAGTGTCGAAGCCAACGCGCTCCTCTCCGAAATCGGCGATCGAGTGGCTGCCTCAGCGGGCGCTGCGTGCCATGCGGATGATGTGGAGGTCTCCCCTGTATTGGAAGCGATGCAGGTGCCGGTCGAGTGGGCGATGGGAACCGTCCGCTTCTCCACCGGGCATGGAACCACAGCAGAGGAAATCGATCGCGCTGTTGATGTCGTAACCAAGGCCGTAAGACGGCTCCAACCATCGGCGGAGCCTGTGTCCGCTTCAACTGACGTAGAGGAAGGCGAATACAAACTCACACATTATACCCACGGCCTCGGTTGTGCATGCAAGCTGCGTCCACAAGAGTTAGAAAAAATCCTCGCGGCACTTCCAACTCCTTCGGATCCGGCTTTAATGGTCGGTACCGATACGGCCGATGATGCGGCCGTGTATCGTTTGAGCGATGAACTCGCCGTCGTTCAGACCGTGGACTTTTTCACGCCGATAGTGGACGCCCCGTATATGTTCGGGGCTATATCGGCCGCCAACTCTCTCAGCGATATATACGCAATGGGCGCCCGGCCTTTGTTTGCGTTGAATGTGGTTGGGTTCCCATCGAATCGACTCCCAATGAGTGTGCTGGAAAAGATTCTCAAGGGCGCTTTGGACAAAGCCGCGGAGGCCGGCGTCAGTGTGATCGGGGGACACACGGTGGACGATACGGAGCCCAAGTTCGGATTGGCCGTAACGGGCATTGTGCATCCCGATCGCCTGGTGCGAAACGATACTGCTCAACCGGGCGATGCGTTGGTATTGACGAAACCTGTTGGTGTGGGAATCATTTCCACTGCGATGAAGCGTGGGCTGGCTGATGAAGACGCGGCACGTGAAGCGGCAGATTTGATGGCAACGCTAAACCATATTGCAGCTGAGGTGATGAACGAAGTGGGCGTCAACGCTTGCACGGACATAACCGGATTCGGTCTTTTGGGCCATCTGCGAGAAATGGCGGAGGGGAGCGGTGTGGACATGGAGATTTCTGCGGGAGCGGTGCCGATACTGGAAGCAGCTCGGAAATTCGCCGGCGCCGATGTGGTACCTGGAGGCACCCTGAATAACCTGGCGTACGTGGAGCCCCACGTGACATTCGCCAAGGGCGTGTCCCGGGTCATGCAGTTGATTCTAGCCGATGCGCAGACGTCGGGTGGTCTGTTGGTGAGCGTACCGGCAGACCGCACCGAAAAGTTTTTGAAAGCGCTGCGTAAGGCCGGCGTGGAGAATGCTTCGAAAATCGGAGAAGTGGTAAAGAAGGGCAAAGGATTTATACGCGTGGTGGAGTAAAGAGGCTCGGAGTGGTGCAGCAAGGAGAGCTTGCATTAAGGTTGGCCGGGAGATTGTTCGGACTCGTTTTGTGGTAGACACCGGGGAAGCTCAGGCTCAGCCTTCCCGATATGCTCCCATTTCGACAGCCCGAGGGGATTGTAATGGAGGAGGGAGCATTCTTTAATCCCACCCGCCCTGACGAAGTTGGAGATACCGCTCAGATTCTCTTCTGATGTCGTGAATCCGGGAATCAGTGGAACGCGGGGTATCAGCTCTATATTTTCCTTCGATAAGCGTATGAAATTCTCCAATATCTTTTTATTATCGCGACCGGTGTGCTGACGGTGTTCTTCGGGACCGATGATTTTAATGTCGTACATCACCAGGTCTATCCAGGGGAGCAGCTCTTTTTCGAACGCGGAGTAGTCGAAATAGCCGCATGTCTGCACAGCTGTGTGGATACCGTTTGCTTTTAGTCCTCGCAAAAGTTCTCCGCAGTATCCAGGCCAGAGCGTGGGCTCTCCTCCGGACAGCGTGACACCCCCATCTGATGTTTCATAGAAAACTCGATCGCGAAGAAGAATCTCAATAAGTTCTTCGACTTCGTAATAATTGCCGATCCTGCGGAGACCCTTGCCCGGGCATATGTCAGCGCATTGGGCGCAACGTGCACACTTCGAGCGATCGATTCTAACATTTGCTTCTGGCAGAATGGCGTCCTCAGAGCAGGCGATCGCGCAATCGAAGCAGCCGATACAGTCTTTTGGATAAAAACCGATTTCAACCTGGGGATCGAGTGTCTCCGGGTTCTGACACCACTTGCAGGACAGCGGGCAGCCTTTGAAGAAGACGGTGGTGCGAACGCCCGGCCCATCTTCCGTCGAGCCTCTCCCGATGTCAACGATAAGAGGAAACTTCTCTGGCATCATTCGGCTTCTCTTTAATCAAATGCCTTGGCCAATTGAAGTTGGAGATGGTTGGCCAGATACCCAAATCTGTAGATGTAGTTGAAATTGCCGTCGAGTATGACCTCATTCCGTAATAGGGACCTTAAAATATCCCTCCTGTTCTTCTTACCCTCCTGACCACCACGCGGAAGCAGAAAGTTCATCAGCGCTTCTGCGTTTTTGAAAATGACGGTGGCGTTCGGTGTGACTTTCAACGATTCATTCGGCTCGAGCTCTTTTTGCTTGAGCTTGTTGTTTTTGAACTCCGCAAGGACTCTTATTTCGTTGTCCTTGCTTTTGAATTGGATCAAGCCGTTGAAGCCTTCGATGTTCTTTCTCAGGCGCCGGTCGATAAGAAAGGAAAAGGTCATGAAGTTGAGGAGGATTTTGAGGAACTCCTCCGCCGCTTCATCTCTCAAGCTTTTCAGTAGTGAGCGTTTGATGAAATAATGCCTGGTCTTTCGCCAGGGATACAACAGCCAGTCCACCCTACCACACCTCCTTTCCAGTATCGAGGTCGTACTCGGCTCTAATGATGATCTCCTCCTGCATGTATTTGTTCAAATCACCGAAGTAGGCCGTATAGCCGGAAACTCTCACCAAGAGGTTCGGATATTTCTCCGGGTGAGCTTTTGCGTCTTTGAGTGTTGCTCTATCGATCAGATTGAACTGGACTTGAAGACCGCCCATCTTCATGAATGCTTCGACGCTCGAAGCGAACTTGGGAATCATATGAGCGGGATCTCTTGCCGGTGTGTATTTGAGGTTCAAAGCATGGCTGTTTGCAATCTTTTTCGCATCGAGGTTTGCCACAAAGCCCAATGATTCCATTAGGTCCGGAGCCTGCCTCGAAACAGGAGTGATACCGCTGGGCAGTACTTCTCTATTCCTGCGGCCGGAGGGCATCGCGCCGGTGAGCACGCCCCAACCTGCGTGGGTGGTCATTGTCCAGTAGCCGACCGTATACTTGCCTCCCCTGTAGTTTTCCCTGCTCTGATACTCCGTATGGAGGAAGTCGAGGAGATACTTGGTCATATCTGCGGCCTCTCGGCTCCCCGCACCGTATTTGTTCTCCGAATGGATCGCTTTTTGATGAAGTCTCTCGTATCCCTGCCAATCGTTTTCTACGGCTTTGATCAGTTCGGCAAACGCGGTCTCCTGTTTGTCGAAGACCAACTCCTTGAGCGCACAGAGGGAATCGACGACTTCTGAGAGACCGATGATCGCCGCTCCGGAGGCATTGTAAGTGGCACCACCTTCCAGGACATCCTTGCCTTTGTCCATAGTTCCTTTCGTGAGTGCCGACAGGAGTGGCAGCGGATGCACCTTGAGATGTGTTTTACCGAGCATATTGTTCAGCTCCACGCTTTGATCAATGAGGAAGATGAGCTGCGTCTCGAAGGCATTCAGGAAATCCGAAAAGTTCAACATCTCTGAAGGCGGCGCGGTCTTAGGTCCAACTTGTTCTTCTTCAGTGAGCCGGTGTCTTCCCTGGAACAAGGCCATTTCCAGCGCGGAAGTGAGATTGAGCATGATAGCCCCTGTGTGGCCAAATGTTTTGCCGCCGCATACCGGTTCGACGCATCCCACAATGGAGTAATTGCGGGCATCCTTTTCGGTGTAATTTTGGGCGAGAAGCGTCTTAATGACTTCGACATCGTTGTGGAAACAGGGAGTGGCTTTGGTGGTAATGTTCACTTCCCCAAGGCGGACCAGGTACTCTGGCGGATTCTCATCGGGACAATATCTGGCATTGACATTGGGATCTCTCACCTTGAGAAGTTCCGTGGCCCGAAGCAGCACATAAGTGAGCTCATTCACCGCGTTTTTTCCGTTTTGGTCAACACCCCCAATGGTGATGGCCTGATTCGAGCCGCTGCCGCCGAACAGTTCCTCGCCGGTCTCGGGGCTCATCGGAACGTGATCCACCAGCCTCAAGAAGAAACATCCGACGAGTTCGACAGCCTTTTCCGGTGTGAGTGTGCCCGCTTTGATATCATCGCTGTAGAGGCGGTACAGCATCTGATCCAACCGGCCGAGGCTCATTGCGATGTTGTTGTTCTCTTGGTGCAGAGCAACATGACAGATCCAAATGGCCTGGAGAGCTTCATGAAAGGTCTGCGGCTTTTTCTCCGGTACCCGCTCGCAGATTTTGCTAATTGTCATGAGTTCTTCCTTACGGACCGGGTCAAGTTCCCTTTGCGCCATGGCAGCCGTTTTCTTGCTGAGTCTCTGGGCGTAAGCAATGACTCCCTCAAGAACCGTCCTCACCGCTTTATAGAAATCCTTTTTCTTGTGATCGGTCTCGGTGGATTCTTTAGCTGTTGTCGTCTTGATTATGGAATCCAATCCTTCTTCGATTACCACTTCGTAATCCGGAACGGTATGCGAGATCACGTGGGCTTTGGTGCCGAGGAAGAAGACCAGGCGTTCCATAATCTTCTGGCATGTGGGATTGTTGTAGTCCTTGCGGCAGACCTCCTGGATGGTCCCATCCATCCAGTAGGGGAACACCTTGAAGTTCAAGTCATCGATCTCTGCCTGGGTAATGTTGTAGGGATTCTTCGAGCGCTCCGGGAGCGTCTCGAGTTCAGGCCACAGCGCTTGCCCCATGAACTGGGGGTAGATTACCATCCCTTTGGTCTTCGTCGTCGTGGTTCCGGCGAGGAGATCATCGTCCTGGATGAGCGGCTTTTTGTTCTCGAGGACATATTTGAGTCTCTTGGCGGCGCGGACCTCTTGTGAGTCGGATGCGTTATCCATTCGCCGCATGTATGTTGTCATCAACAGAGGAAGCTCGGTGCAAACCGCGGGTCTCGTTTTGAAATGGACGTCCCGCAGTTTCTTCAGGCGTAGCAGTTTGTCGAGAGTGACGCTTTTCAGGCTGAGATCATCCAGGGCAATCGGCATTGTGTCCCTCCAGGTTCTGTAGAGCTCCGATCGAAAGAGTTTTGATTGTGAACCGGCTTTATATATTCAACTCCCGCAATGCTAATGCAGGAGTTCTTTTTTGTAGCATTGTATGGGACGTGTGTCCGTAGCGACCACACACTCGTTGCAGTTGTCGCACAGGGCCTTTTCGCTGGCACCGGTCTTGAATTTATTGGCCAGGTCAGGTTCCAAGATCAAAGGCCTCGCCATGGAGATAAAGTCTGTTTTGCCAGATTCGATAGCGGATTCCATGACAGCTTTGGAGCGCATGCCTCCGACAGTGATAACAGGCAGTGAGACAGCTTGCTTTACCTTGGCGGCCGTCTCGAGATTGTATCCTTCGGCGAACGACGGCTGCACAACTTTAACGAACGGAACCACGAACGCTTTTAGAAGCAGCTTGATGATGGGATGATAATTGCAGTAGGGGCGCATATAATTGAAAATGGCGCTCGTTGGAAATTTCCCCCTCGTCATGACGAATCCGCCCTCATTCGTGCCGCAGCTCAATTCGATCCCGTCACAGCAATCTGTCTCCTCGACCATCGAGGTGATTTGGACGCACTCTTCAGGCTTCATGCCGAGAGGGGCTCGCTCGTACGTGTTTAGCTTTATTAGCACCGGATAGTCTTTCCCAACCATTTCTCGAACAGCTTTCAGTATTTCACCTACGATTCGGAATCGATTGTCGAGGCTGCCTCCCCATCTGTCCATTCTTTTGTTGGAATGGCGAGATAAAAAAGAAAAAAGGAGATATCCGTGAGCACCATGAATTTGGACGCCATCGTATCCCGCTTGTTTTGCACGCCGCGCCGCTTCGGCAAAGCCTTCTATCACGATCCGGATATCTGCTTCAGACATTTCTTTTGGAGTTTCCCGGTAGAAACCGCAAGGAATTCGTGAGGGTGCCATCAACGGCTCTCCCGTTTCCTTGGACCATGTCTGGCGGCCGCAGTGAGCGATTTGTAAAACGATTTTGCCGCCGATTTGATGGATGCGGTTGACGAGCGCTCGATGAGAAGGGATCAGCTCGTCCGAATCGATCATCGTCATATGGTATAGAGCGCTCTTGCCAGATTGCATGATCCCTGCGTATCCGGTGATGATCAGACCAATCCCACCCCTTATGAAACCCTCGTAGAAATCGAACTGCTCAGTGGTTGGTCTGCCCCTATCGTCCGCCAGCCCCTCATGGGAAGCGCTCCGGATCATCCGATTCGAGAGCTCCATCGTGCCGATGGTTGCTTTGGTAAATAGAACGGAGATCGGGATTCCTCCCTTTCAGGGTGCTCTGCTTTCTCTCCTGATCTTCGCGATCATATAAATCAGGGGAATGATGAAATAAATCATCACGCCAATCCAGGCGCCGCTAAAATCGAAAGGATTCTCCCATACTCTGGCCATCGATTCTCGCGTTTAACCGCTGAGATTGTGATACTGGTCATAGGTTCCAACCAGGGTGAACGAAGGGTAGCAGAGAACGACCACCAGTCCGGCTATCAATAATATGGCGATGTATGTCGGTCTCAAGTAACGTTCCTTGCCGGTGGTGATCCAGTAGTAAGCGAGGCGAAAGCCAAGGTAGCCGGCGATGACGATGCTCAGTATGAAAAGGGTGGGGAAAAGGGGATTGAACCAGCCGGCGTGTATTTGCGATTCGAACCGCTTGAACCAGTAAATGTTTTCCCACCCCGGCCAGCCGCAGATCAGGTACAAGCCCGCCGGTACGATGACCACCGCGGCAAAGAAGACAGAGTAGAAGAGGTAGCGGTAATAGATCGACGGTCTCTCGCCGCCCGGACTTCCGGCTTCTTTTTGGATTTTCTTCCGGGCCAGATCGATGAAAAGCTGGCTCGCCGCAAAAGCGGCAGGAATATCCAGTTGTACCACTTTTATACCCCCCTGTCTCTTTTTCGGATCCAAAGGAAGAAGATGAGAAGTGAACCCCAGAATACAACGGTCAGCGCCAGCCAGTAGATGAAAAACGGACTTTCAAAGAAAGAAAAAGTATTGCCGTTTTGATAGTCGATCCATGTGGCCGCCACGTTGAATGTCGCTTCTCTGCTGAGGATGACGATGATCAGAATGAGGACTCCTAATCCAATGTAGCATGCCCTCAACGAGCGTTCTTTTCCTTTTCTGATCAGGGCTCTGCCGGATATGAGACCGAGCAGGGTCGGAATGAGGGTCATCGCTACCACGCAGATCCCGCAGACGAGGGCCAGCCATGGGGTGTTCTTGATATCGTCGATTTGCCTGAAGAAATAGTTGGTCTCCCATGCCGGCCAGCCCGTGAAGAAATAGACCACAATCGGCGTTATAAAGCAAAAGGCGAATATGATGGTCACGGTCCGCAGAAATAGATACTGCTCGCGGTTGCCGCTTCTCAGCATGTTTCGCCCGGCATCCGCTATCACCTGGCCGGAAATGAGGCCCACCGGGACGTCAATCAGGAGCACGGCGGTTCCTCCTTGTTTTTAGAAACGCAATATTGAGGGCGCATCCATGTACGATCGTTGACTCGGCCCGAGCTTGTTCCTTCTCCATACTTTTAACGCCTATACTTGCTCGCAGCGCCGTCATGTTGACTCAGCCCGAACTTATCCTTTCTTTCAGGTTTTTGTACCGGATTTTTGACTCTTGGGCAACTGTTTCTGAAAATGTTTTCCAGGGATTCTCTGATGGGTGCACCAGGTCCTGGATTTTGAGGTGGAAGGGATTGGACGGTTCTGTTTTGTGGCGCGCTTCGAGGACCTTGACGGAAGAGGCCGCCGCGTCTTCTTTTTGATCGTACATACGGATCGAAGTGGCGTTCAGCTTCTCATCGATCAGGATCATCGAAGCGCCGTGCAGCGGTTCCGGCTTCACCGTATCCACCACCCAACCGCCTGTATTGTAGACGTTCACCCACTGCGGGTAGCCTTGGAAATTCATGTCTTTTTGAAATGGCTTGTGCGTGTGCCCAAAAACAAATGTGACGTCAATGGGCATGTTTCCGCTGCGCTCCCGGAGGATTTGCTCTTTGAGAGGTCCGCGCATGTATTTCTTGAGTCCTTCCCGGCCGTTCTTGGATAAGGGCTTGTCCTTCATTTTTCTCTCTGTTTCGAAGGCTTTATCTGCGGCGGCGTGGAGTATTTTTTCGATGAGCTTAGCTGCTGCCCAATCAGGTCCGGGGAGGTCATACTTGTCCTTTAAGTTTTTAGCGAGGCCGCTGAGAAGCTTCTTGAATTCTGCCTCGTCCCGCATTTTCTCGTAGATTAATTCGACGTCCTGTCCAAATTCCCCTGAACGTCCCATTGTCGACCAAAAAAAATCGATCCAGGCGAAATTCTCCGCTTCGATATCCCATGTGTACTTTGGCATTTCGCGTTTGGGGAATACCAGTGTCTTCAAAAAGCTCATTAGGGTGTAGAGTGAATCGATGAAATGACCGTGATGGAAAATGACGCATTTTTGTTCATCTCTGCTGAGGATGCCATAATTCGGATAGGCTGCATTTATTTCAATCCCATTCTTGCCAAGATGCGCGTGCCTCTGAATCAACGTGGTCAGGAGATACGCTTGAGGCAGCTTCGACGGGTTTTTCTCGAACATTCTCGTTACGTGCCACGGGATTGGCAGGTGCTTGCCCGGACGGAGCTTTCCAATGTGTTTTGCATACTGCGTCTCCCGGGCGCTCTCCCAGAAATGATGGTCGTGATTTCCAGGGAGGTAAATGATTCCGCTGAAGAGCGCTTCATCTGGCTGCAAGGTCAGTTCTATAAAGCGTTCGAATACCATCGCCGCCTGATTGACCGTGGCCAGAGCCAGCTCGAGAACATCGCCGGCCAGCACGAGGATCGGCTTTCTACCGTAGTTGGCGTTCTCGATGAGGTGCCTTATACAATCGATCAGTCTCTTCATTACAAGGCTGGGGTAGCGTGGATCTGTCGTTGTACTGTCCGGTTTTAAATTGGTCAATAGACTGTCTTCCTCGCCGAGATGCAGATCGGAGAGGCAGACATAGCGGATGTTATTTGCCATGTAATCGCCTCCTTCCCTGGGGCGCTTCAGCAGGAGTAAGTTGGCCGCTTACCCGCCGCCCGTCTCCCAGGATTCATATCCCCGTTTTTTCTTGCTAATTTGGAAATGCTTCCAACTGTCCTTATCGAAATACTCAATTTTTGGAATCACGACCTGCGGCCATTTCTGCGCTTTATCTCCAACTTCATGAGGTCTGAAAAAGGAGTGGTGGTAAGAATCATTGGTGAGGATGGGCCGTTTTCCCTTCATTTCGAACTTCGTTTTGCGCAATGTAAAATAGAGTCGTTTGTTACCCAGCTTGTCCCAATCCCAGTCGAGGATTTGCTTGAATACGCCTGAAGGATGGGCATCTACACGGTACGTCATCTCGTCCACGACGAACTCGCTGGGCGCAAGAAGGTCGAGATCAGGTAACGTTGGCTTCCTCTGAAGAATTACCTTCACGAGCTCGACGTCTCCCGGCCCCCAATCCTCTTCGTGTTTTAGGAACCTGTCGTGGATGCGCTTTACCGTTTGGACTGCCCAGCCGGGTTTAAGCCTCCCCAAATCCTGCTGCGACGGAATATCCCACACGTAATGAATGGCTAGCTGGATTCTCGCAATGTACCTTCCTCGTTGAGGCTGCTTGAGGATCGCCGCCCGAAAATACACTCGGGGATTTTGCCACAAATCAAAGGGTTTGAGCCTTATCGCTGGACAAAAATAAGAGGCGAGCTTCTCATATGGTTGAAGCTCGCCTTCGGGGACACGCCTCCATGGCTGGTATGGGGTCATGATCAGATCTTCCTTTCCTCTCTATTAGGCTTTTGCTCCTTCCCAATGTTCGCATTTTTCGACAGCACCTTCATCTGCGGTCTCGCAAAGCGGCCATACTTCGGGCGTTATCTTTCGTTCCGAGATATGCTTCTCGGCATAGGGGCAAATATCTCTCCGTACGCCTTTTAACAGATCTTCGATAATATCAGCCACGTTTCTTTCTGTTGGATAAGAATCCTCGAAAATATTCTTGTGAATGCGATCCACATCCAAATACAGCGAGTTTAGAATTAATTCGACCTGATCCAAGTACTTATCATAATAGCGCCCTCTTTCATAGTCTTCTCTGACGTAAAGCATTTGCTTTTTCTTTCGAGCCCTGCTTGCAATCCCCAGGTAAGCGAAGTAGCCAATTCCGGCCAGCCCTGAGCCAATTCCCCATAAAGTAATGCCAGAAAGGTTAAGAGCATCTGCAAGGGTCACACCTCCACCAGCGCCGATAGCTATGGCAGGTAACGATTTCAAAAAATCCTTTAGCTGCTTTCCGAAAACGATGCTTTCTTCGACCGACTGCAAATAGGCCAACCGCAATTTTTCATTGTCTTCGAAATTCAAGTCGCGGCCTTTGTGGACGATTTCCAAGCTGCGGAGGCTCGTGTCGATAGCAGCTATCGCGTTGAGGGTATACTTTTTTTCCGTTTTGTTTTTTTCTGCTTCTGCTTTTATGTCTTTGAGGCTGGCTTCCACCATGGAGGCATATTTTTGGGAGCTTGTGTCATTGGAAAAAGCGCCGGTTCGGGCCCATGCGATTCGAACGGCTGTAATGGGCGGGAGTAGGGAAGTCATGGAAGCCATTTCTGTCCTCCTCGATAGTGTGCAATAGTATCAATAGTTCTTATCAACTATATCAAAGGCTCTGCTGGGAAGTCCCTGCACGATGCCGAATTGAGCTTATAATTGCTGAACCTCGAAATAAATGAGCGCGTGATCGGAATATTTGCTGATCCAGTGGCCTTTCTTCGTATCCGTTGCCTCCTTTGGCCATCCACGCACGTCCACCTCGGCACCTTGGAATGGCTTGAACTTGAGATGTTTCGCTGCTACCACGTGGTCAAGATTCCCGGGCTCGTAACTGGAGCTGGGGCCGTTCCACCACGTGTGTGAGGAATTCTTAGTCAAGATTCTCATCTTGCGGCGAGATGCTCGGCTCCCAAGCCGCCGGATCTCCGCTTCGGCATCGATGTTCTCCACATACGGGTACTCCTGTCCCATAGTGTTAAGATCCCCGAGAAAAATGTAGTTGGCTTTCCCAGTCCCACCAGCTACTTTATCGAGAGTCTTTCGAAATTTCAAGGCGCGGTTGATCATGTCGTCACGGAGACCAAATCCCTTGGGATCGCTCAGACTCTTGAGATGGAGGAAGAGGAGAGAATAATACTTGCCCTCTTTGTTCACTGTCACCAAAACTCCCGGACGCAAGGATGGCTGTCCGCTCTTGAACTCGAGCTTCTGTGTCACATAGGCGGACACCCCATAGCGAATTCCAATTAAAATCTCCTGCGTTTGGGGACCTTCCGTGATGTGAAACTGGTATTTCGGCATGGCTTTCACAATCGGACGGAAAACCTTGCTGCTCGCAACCTCGTAGATTGCGACGATATCAGCCTTCTGGTCGGCCAGGTACTTTATCGTTGAGCTTATCTTGGATGGATCATTTCCGAAATGTTCTACATTCCAGGATGCAACAGAAAATGCTTTTGGCATTGTATTTCCTCCGCGTGATCAAAGCATGCTTGGCAGGTTATTTCGGTAATTATTCATTTCAAAGAAATTGGCGTGCGAGCTGATCCACAGAAGGACTGATCGAAGCTGCTGGCAAGACCGGATTGGATGATTTGAGATGATATAACGATTGAATCCGACTTAAACGAACAAGCCCTTCATTTTTGTGACCCGTGTGGCAATTTTCACGGCGACATCGCCCATCTCCTTAATGCGGCTCTTCAGCTCGGCCTGGGAGATGTTGGCAGCTGAAGCCTCTTTAACTACGGTAATCAACTGATCGTAGGTTTCGAGATCGGTCGTACCCGGAGTAATGCGATCGATTTCTTTGCGGGAAAGCCCCAACAGGCCCTCGATCTCCTTCCGGTATTTCCCATTGAACGCCGCCCGGTTCTCCTTGGTCCGCCTCTTTATCTTTCTCCGAAAAGCTTCGATTTTCGTCGGCATAACAACCCTCCTTTATAACTGTTTATTGGTCAGGGGGATCCATTTCTGTGTTTACTCGGGCACATCTACTCCTCATCACTCTCTTCGCGAAATCTACCGATAACCTTATCCAATTCCTCTGTTAGCTTTTTTATTTTTTCGTGCATTTCTTCAGTCTTCCACTTGACTTTCTTTGCTTCTTCGACAAATCTGGCAATCTCATTTGATGTGCTGGCCAGCTTTTCGCCGATTTCTTTGCGTACGCCTTGTAGCCCGAATTCATTCAATATTGATTCCTGGGCGTCGTGCACCTTGACGATCGATGAGAGGTGCCCCGTAACAATCGAGTTCGCGTAGTGGATTTGAAAGTACGAGCGGTCGATGGAGGACAATACTTCCTGCTCCTGTTCAATCACGGGTTTGAGCCTTTCTGTTCTGTAAGATTCTACCTCCTCCCGCACGAGTTCAACAAAGGCGTCCATGAAGTCAACGGCTTCTCTCTGGACAATGGAATTATCTGGCTGCTTAATTGCTGCATCTAGCGCAGCAAATAGAGAAGCCCCATCGCCGCTTTGAAAATCCTCGTAGTCTTCCTCGAGAAGCTTGCTAATTTGATATGGGGCGTACACATCGTCGACGAATTCGTTGACATCCTTCTTCATCCGGTCGAAAAGGATTCCGGCTAGCTCCCTGTGCGCTCTGTACATTTCCGTTATATCTCGACCGACGGTGGCGGATAGCTCGACGGACTGCTTCGGCACCTGAGCGCAAGCCGCGAAAAGAAATACAAGTAGAATTGCCGACGATTTCATTGGTCTGAGCATCCTGCCCCCCTTTTTTAATGCACTGCTAGTTATTCGTGCATAGTGCTGAAGAACATGTTTGATTGCAGATTGGTAAATTTGTTATCCCAATGAGTCCGCTTAGCCTGACGGATTTGGCTGGTCGTTTCCCTCGTTTTCTTGTCCCAGTTCCACGGCTTTGAGATCATCCTCAAGCTTTCCGACAGCAAACGCTGCACGCCCCATTTATCAGGAGATGGTGCTTAGTCCCCTTTGAAATTGTGCTTGGTTCGTAATGATGATTGAACTCGAGCTCATCTAAATTACTCGGTGCATATATTAGTGATCCAAATGAAGCATTGTAAGCATTTTGGGTATGATCCGCTAAAAGCAAATATCCGAGAGCTAAAAGGGAATGTAGGAAATCCCTGAAGCAGGGCGAGGAGCAATAGCAAGATGTGCTGAATCTCCCCGTTGAAATGCATCAATAGCATAGCATAAGATCTGTTCCTGATCAAGTTGGCCCGATCCTCAAATCCTTTGTAACACCCTATCCCACGTACCCACCACCTAGTCTGTCAAATTCTTTTTACGCCCGCCTGTCGCGTGAATTTTCCTGGTGGCAATCGTATGCTCGGGCGCACTCCTTTGTTATAATTAAGATGATATAAAATCAATCTGGGTAGGACCTACACCCATGGCACAACTATCCATCCCTGGATTCCTCATAACCATAATATTCTGCATCTTCCTCATCGCCGTGGTGCGCGTTTACTCGCAGCAAACCAAGGACGTAAGCCCAACGGAAAGGAGCTACTCATGCCAAAGGAGAATAGCCCTGTTACCCGCAGAGACTCTTTGGATTTCCGCGATCGAATCTACCAGCCAGCCCTAGTCCCGTTGAAAGAGCAACTTCTTCCCCAGAAAAGCTTCATGAACGTACGCGACCAAGGGTACGAAGGCGCGTGCAGTGGGTTTGGATTGGCTGCCGTTATCGACTATCTCAATCGCTCAAAAGGAATAAAGGAACCAGTCAGCACACGCATGCTCTATGAAATGGCGAAGCGCCACGATCGCTGGCCCGGCGAAGATTACGAAGGCTCGAGTGCGCGCGGCGCGATGAAGGGCTGGCACAAGAATGGTGTATGTCCCGAGGAAGACTGGCCTTACGATCCGGACGATCCTGGTTTCCTGACGCGCCAGAGGCAAGTGGCGGCATTGGAGTATCCCCTCGGCGCCTACTACCGCATTTTGCCGAAACGCTCGGACGCGCACGCAGCGCTCAACGAGGTGGAAGCCATTTTCGCCACCGCGGATACACACCGCGGCTGGGATAACGTTGACAATGGGCTCATCCCATACAAGCCAGCATATGGCAGCCAAGGGGGGCACGCATTTGCAATCCTCGGATACACGGAAGAAGGCTTCATTGTCCAGAATTCTTGGGGGGATGACTGGGGCGGTCTACAAATGAATGGCGCGTTTTACCCTGGATGCGCGATCTGGCGGTACGATGACTTCGAGGACAACGTGTGGGATCTTTGGGTGGCCCGTCTCGCGTTGCCTGTTACAGAAGCAAAAACGCTGCGGGTCGGCGCATATATTGACGTTGGCGGGCGGTCCGAAGCCAAGGTCATCGCGCCCCCGCAACATGAAATCCGGGACCACTACGTGCACATCGATGACGGTGAGTTCGACCGATTTGGCGACTATCCATCGCACGAGGATCAAGTTCGGGAGATCATCCAGCGCGCGGTGACGGGCGATGGCAAGCCACCGAAACACAT
>WVZY01000065.1:229-1272 GCA_011772205.1 Candidatus Latescibacterota bacterium | reverse complement strand
CATTGATCAAAAACCCTCTTTGGGATGATTTTCGCATTCCTGCGGATTCTCCGGTGTGCAATCGGCTGATTATCATCGGCCCCAAGGTTCCGATTGACCTCTCTTGAAGGGCCTCTCTATAATGACGCCTGGAACATTCCCGAGAACGGATTCGAAGATATGTGCGGAATCGTTGGCTATATCGGCGAGAAGCAGGCCCTTCCGATCATTATTGATGCCCTCAAGCGGTTGGAATACAGGGGCTATGATTCGGCCGGGGTGGCGGTACTGGTTGATGGGAGTGTAGAGATTATCAAGACCGCCGGAAAAATCCGAAGCCTTGAAGAACTTCTATCCAACCGTTCCATTTCCACTACCATGGGTGTGGGGCATACTCGGTGGGCCACTCATGGTGAGCCCTCCACTGCAAATGCCCATCCCCACTGTGATTGCAGCGGCCGGCTGGCGATTGCCCATAATGGCATTATCGAGAACTACCTTTCCCTGCGGGAGGAACTCCAGGCAAAAGGGCATCGCTTCACCTCGGAAACAGACACCGAGGTAATCGCTCACCTGGTCGAGGAAAATCTGCGTGACGGCAATCTGGAGTCGGCGCTACGCTCCGCCATCCAGAGGTTGCAGGGATCATATGCGATTGTGGCGATGAATCGAGAGGAACCGGAGCGGCTCCTTGTCGCCCGCAAGGATTCGCCGCTTGTCATCGGGCTGTCAGAGGGGGCCAATTTCGTCGCTTCCGATATCCCTGCGGTGCTCCCATATACACGCCGAGTGTATATCCTCGAAGACGGAGATATCGGGATTATCACGAGAGAAGATGTCACTCTGAGCAACGAGGCGGGCGATCCGGTCTCCAGAGAGGTATTTGCCGTCACCTGGGACGCAGAGGAGGCAGAAAAGGGCGGTTATGAGCATTTCATGCTGAAAGAGATACACGAGATTCCGCGTGCGATTCGGGACACCATGCGAACACGGGTGACTGACGATAACCGCCTGAATCTGGAGGAGATCAAACTCAGCGAAGAAGAAATACGCAGCCTGGACAG
>WVZY01000065.1:0-124 GCA_011772205.1 Candidatus Latescibacterota bacterium | reverse complement strand
TTATCATCAGCCAGTCCGGCGAAACCGCGGACACCATTGCCGCCATGCGGGAGGCGCGCCGCAACGGGGTGAAGGCCCTGGGCATAGTGAACGCGATAGGGAGTTCCATCTACCGCGAGGCCGA
>WVZY01000019.1 GCA_011772205.1 Candidatus Latescibacterota bacterium | reverse complement strand
GACCTCCCATTGTCCATTAAGAACATATCACAATGTGTCTCAGAAGGTCTGGTATTCCTACAGATTGATGATTTCTATTTTGACGTTAAATATGGAACAGATACTAGATTGTGGGCAGACTTGAATAGCTTAGCCATTGAAAGTGATAACATCAACAGAGGCGTCCGATATCAGGCAACCAATATAAAAAAATATGAGGAAGGTATTTCAATGTATTGAA
The DNA here is from genome assembly GCA_011772205.1 of Candidatus Latescibacterota bacterium. Classification (GTDB taxonomy): domain Bacteria; phylum Krumholzibacteriota; class Krumholzibacteriia; order WVZY01; family WVZY01; genus WVZY01. The sequence continues at coordinate 38,200 of WVZY01000019.1, read as the reverse complement.
TCAATGATTCCAGCTAATGGTGTATTTGTTGACTTCGGATGCGGCAAGGGCCGCGTACTATTATTAGCTTCCGAATTTGGGTTTGCGAAAGTCAGAGGCGTTGATTTCGCTCCTGAATTTTGCGCAGTCGCCAGGAGTAATTACATTGTCTATCAGAATAGAACGGGAGTCAAAACGGAATTTCGCATTATAGAATCTGATGTTGTCGATTATGTTATCAACAAAGAAGACAATGTATTTTTCATGTATAATCCTTTCGATGGTGTTGTGATGAGCAGAGTGCTTGACAATATAGCCGCATCTCTTGAGATGCAACCCAGAAGAATCTTGATCATTTATCATAATCCTGTGCATAGTAATATCATCGAGGAACGTTGCATCGTTTTTAAATCAAAAGAGTTAACGTTCAAGGGCAGCTATAGTTATGTAGTGTATTCAAATGAAGATTTGGGAGATCAGTCTTCCAAGACTCTCTGAAAACGTTTTCGCGCTCCAAATCCGATGAACCTGCGGCGTACTATGAATATGATTCCAATGATCATAGGTAACCTGCTCTCCCCTTGAACAATAACATGCTTTATGCTGGACGGATCCGCATCACTTTATGATCACCATCTTCTTTGTGTCCGTGAAATTCTTCCTGACCATTCTGTAGAAATCCACGCCGCTCGCCACCGGCTCGCCTCTGTCATTTCGACGCTTCCATATCACATCGTACTCTCCCGGTCCGCGCTCTTCGTTTACGAGTATCCGGACGAGCTGCCCCACCACGTTGTATATCTTTAGACTTACGTGCGCTTTTTCCTTGAGAGAAAACACAACGGTCGTTATCGGATTGAACGGATTCGGATAATTCTGATGAAGCGCGTTGACAAACCGGGACGGCTCCTCGATTCCCACGGGGTCTTCTATGACATGCCCGAGGAAGCGGAGGATGTCCATCAAATGGTCAACTTGATGTGTTCGCGCCCAACTGAATTTTGCGCGACCTGATCTGCCACCGCCGCCCTGTGAGAGTAGGGAACCGAAGCAAGAAGGCTGGGAGGCATTTCCGGGTTGGTCCCGATCTGAAGTGCCAGCCACAGGGTGTCTTCGAAGATCGAGTCGGCCAGTGCATTGATCTTCCCCAGGAGCACGCTGAAGTAGCCGCTCTTGGTGGACACGCTTTGGGTTTCCGTCCAGATCGAAGAGCCGCCGGTCTCGGCGTCATAGAAGGTGAACTTAATCGAATAGGTGCTGTCGGGCACTGGTACGCCCGTCGGGTCGGACAGGAATCCCTGGTAGTGCATGCGTCCTGGGGGCTTGGCAATGAGGCCGGATGCCCAAATTTGCAGCACCAGCAGAAACGCAAAACCAAGTAGCTTAGCGTAAGGCCTTCTCATAAATCGTACGTACATGACGTCCCTCCAATCTGATGGAAACGTGAGATAGAAGATCGTACTCAGGGCATATATGTGTAATGGTGCCGACTCGACCGGTTATTGCATGGTCGGACGCACCCTTTACCTCTCGTTTATAGCTATCGCTTGAAAGGGCGTGGGATTGATCAAAATAGAGTTTAAATCATTAAAACTGTCGAGCAATAAGCGCGAGGTACCCCCATGCTCTACTCCAGTGCCGTACTCATTGAAGTGATCTCTGGCCTTGATAACGGGTGCAGGAAAAATCGGTCGTATGTTTGCTTGGTGGGTATGATTTCTGGAAGGATGCGAGGGCATGATGTTCCCTTTTCATAGAAGGTGAAACATCAATCTGGTTCCTATTGAAGTGTGCGGTTAAGGCTTGCTGTCAATAAGAGGGCGTTGAAAAAATGAGAACCCTAGCAATGGAAATAGTTCCTCCCGGTTAGCAACGCATAATTATACCTGATAATCGCTTGGTAATAGATGAATTTCTTCAATAAATGACAAGCCTTTGTCGTTTTTAATGCTCTGGAGGAGTTTGATCGTATTCAGTCCAAACGTTGTGTGGGAAATCTTGCTCTCGCGCTTCTATGAGTTTTTGAAAGCTCTGCAATAAGCTGATGGCAGATCGTCATATTTACTCCAGTGATGGAAATTCTTCTTTTACTCGTTTGGCGGTAGTTTCTGAAAACGGTATTGACTTAATAAGGCATATCGGATATAATCCCCTCCATTCTTTTAATAGTCATTTTGATTTTGTATTAGCCAGATAGAGGAATCCGTGCGAAACACTTCCTCCCTCCCCACAATCTTGTTTGTTTTTCTCATTTTCGCCCATTCTGTGCTTCCCACTCAAGTTATCGGACACAATGCACCGAGGATCTTATGACCACCGAAGATAAAGGCACACCCATCACCACTGCATGGAGGCACAAGATCACGGGTGAGTTGAAATTCTTACTATTCGAAATGAGTTTGGCAGGGATTACGTGCTCCCGGTAGCTGTGTAGAGCTGGCGGCTGCCTTGGAACGATGATTTAGATATGCATCCATTCAGCTTTAGGAGCTTTTGGCATTCAACATCAGTCTGTCAATCCCACAGAGGAGGGGGACATGAAGAGTTTCCAGAGCGTCATAGGAGTCCTACTCGTTTACGCAGTCTTATTCGTTCTTTTACCTTGTGTTGCTTCGGCACAATGGATCCCTGACGGGACTCCGGTGTGCACCGCATTGAATGAGCAGGATAACCCGCAAGTGATATCTGATGGTTCGGGCGGTGTGATCATCGCGTGGCATGACCTGAGAAGCGGTTCTGGAATCTACGCACAGCGGGTGGATGGATCCGGCAACGTCCTGTGGACAGTCAATGGTGAAGTTATATGCGCGGCAAATGGGGCTAATCCCGCTCTCGTGTCCGATGGGTTGGATGGTGCAATTATCGTGTGGCAGGACTCGAGAAGTGGTAGTGACATCTACGCGCAACGGGTGGATGGATCGGGTAACGTCCTGTGGACTGTGAACGGAGTGGCGATTTGTACCGCGTCAGGCATTCAAGAGCACCCAGCACTCACCTCAGATGGATTAGGTGGCGCGATTATCACGTGGCAAGACGAGCGAAGCGATGTCTTGGGAGACATCTACGCGCAGCGGGTGGACGGTTTGGGCACCGTCCAGTGGACGGCCAATGGCATTCCGATATGTACGGAAACCGACATTCAAGGCGGGCCAGTCCAACTTGAGTCCGATGGTTCAGGCGGGGCGATTATCACCTGGATTGATAGGCGAGCCGTAGCTACCACCTATTTTGACATCTACGCGCAGCGGGTGGATGGATCGGGCAACGTCCAGTGGACAGTCAATGGCGTCCCTGTGTGCAACGAGTATGGGATCCAATTAAAACCCTTCATCGTATCCGATGGTTCAGGCGGGGCGATTATCACGTGGGAGGACGCGCGAGCCGGACAGGAGTATGAGAGAATTTACGCGCAGCGGGTGGATGGATCCGGCAACGTCCAGTGGACGGTCAACGGCGTTAGGCTGACCCCTACGGTGTGCTGCGGCCAATATAATCCGGCGATAACTTCAGATGGCACCGGCGGGGCGATTATCACGTGGCAAGACGAGCGAAGCGGCACCTCGGGAGACATCTACGCGCAGCGGGTGGATGGTTCGGGGATTTATAAGTGGGGGTCCAGCGGTGTGGCGATCAGCACCACGTCAGACCATCAGGCAGTGCCTGTCGTCACCTTCGATGGTTCGGGGGGCGCGATAATCGCCTGGTTGGATTATTCGGGAGTTGGCGGAGCTTCGGTCATCTACACACAGCACGTAAATGGTCTCGGTAACGTGCAGTGGGCAGTGAACGGCGTCGCTGTTAGTCCCACGACGAGCGATAATCCTTGGGCAACCGTGGCATCCGATGGTTCAGGTGGAGCAATTATCGCATGGGAAGACAGGCGGAGCGATGCGGGGGATATCTACGCTCAACATGTCGCTGCCTGCCCTGTGGGCGAGAAACTATACGTGGATGTCGACGCCAATGGGTCTGCGGACGGTAGTTCCTGGGGCGATGCTTTTACCGAGCTTCGCGATGCCCTCAACTGGCTTGTCGGGGCTCCAGTGACCTGCTCGGTGACCGAAATCTGGGTCGCAGAGGGGACGTATAAACCGACGGGCGGGAGTGATCGTTCGGCGACATTCCGGCTTTACAGCGGCGTTGAAATTTACGGCGGATTTGAGGGCACAGAAACGATGCGCAGCGAGCGTGATCCTGACGCTCACCCCACCATTCTCAGTGGCGACATTGGAGTCTCGGACAGCGACACGGACAACAGCTATCACGTCGTCAACGGGAGCGGGGCAGATGCCACAGCGGTTCTCGATGGGTTTACCGTAACGAGGGGCAGGTCAGACTCTACGTCAACATCCAACGGCGGCGGTATATACATCCTAAACGGCAGCCCTTCGATCGCAAACGCGATCATTTCGGAAAACTACGCACGTTTCCATGGTGGTGGGATGTCCGGCGCTGCCTGCAATTCGGTGCTGACAAATGTGATCTTTTTAAATAATTCAAGCCTTAACGATGGCGGTGGATTAAGTATCGGTGGAAACGCGGAACTTACGCATGTGACCTTTTCCGGGAATTCCGCGAATCGAAGCGGTGGTGGAATGTTCAACTCAGGCTCGAATAGTCAATCACTATTGACTGAAGTTATCTTCTTGGGGAATTCCAGCAGAGACGGTGGCGGGATGTTCAACACCAGCGCTACCGATCCTGTGCTCGTCAACGTGACCTTTTCGGGAAATCTCGCGAGCAGATACGGCGGTGGTATATACTCTGAAGCCGGCTGCAATCCGGAGCTTACGAATATTGTTTTTTCGCAGAACACCGCCAATGATGGCGGCGGGATGTTCAACACCCAGAACGATTTTATGCTCGTCAACGTGAGTTTTTCGGGGAATATCGCTAGTAACCGTGGTGGGGGGATTTACAACAACTTAAACAATGCGACGCTTACTAACACTATCCTATGGGGCAATTCCGCAGCGACAGCCGGTGATGAAATCTATGTTTATTCGAGCACGACGATCATCTCCCATTCGCTCATCGAGGGGGGTCTTCCATCTGGTTGCATCGACGCCGGCAACAACATCGATGCCGATCCGATGTTCAAAGGCGCCGACTTCCCAAACACCCCCTTAGCGATATATTCTTCGTCGCCGGGCATCAATGCGGGCGATAATACGGCCGTGCCGCTCGGAGTTACGACCGATCTTGAGGGCAATCCCCGGATCTATGGAGCCAACGTGGATATGGGTGCCTATGAGCATCAAGGGCCGCCGACGGGTATCGATGATGGTCCGGAGTATACCTTGCCCACGGTAACGGCGCTTCGTTCCGCTCATCCTAATCCGTTTAATCCATCGGTCACTTTGGTCTACGACCTGGACAGTAACCAGGATATTCAGCTTGCCATATACGACGTGCAGGGCAAGTTGGTTAGAAAACTGGTGGATGGCTATCAAACGGCGGGCACGCACGAAGTTCGTTGGAACGGTACCGACGGTGGCGGGAACGCCATGGCCAGCGGCGTATACTTCGTCCGTCTGCGGTGGGCAGGCCGGAGCGATCATCGTAAGATCGTTCTTCTAAAATGATATGGGTCCAGCTGCTGTCAAGCATGGGATAAAATAATTCTCACTTTTTTTATGGCTTGCGCTTCTCGAGCGGTCTCAAACTCTCAATTAGACGATTCGGGATTCGAATCCCTGGCTGTGCATCAATTTGATTATTATCGCCCAACAAAATACAGCCCACGCCTTGGTTGCTACGTTTATCTGCTAAGAAAAACCGCTCACAATGATGTGAGCGGTTTCCGTATGGAAGCCCTTACATATGAAAATATATAAATGCCCCCGTTACTTCAGAAACAGCATCTTGCGGGTCGCAGTGAAGTTCGCGGCTTGCATTCTATAAAAGTAAATACCCGATGCAACCGATACGCCATCGTTGTTCCGACCATCCCAGGTCGCCCGTTTTCTGCCCGCATTGTTGTGCTCATTTACCAATGTTTTTATCAAGCGGCCGGTAACGTCATAGATGGCGAGCTTTACGATCCCACCGCCTTGGGGAACGTCGTATCGAATGACCGTCGATGGATTGAATGGGTTGGGGACATTTTGATAGAGCGCATACCGAGAGGGAATAACGTGATCAAAAACCCCTGTTCCCGGTGTTGGAACGGCTAACACAAACGGTGAGAGTGAATCCACTACACCACATATGATATTGAGAAGCGTATCGAGGCTCGTTGTGTTGTCCACATAATCCGGTGGGATCAGCGACTCATCGTAGTGAAGCAATCGGAGCGAGTCTTCGGGACTGGGGATGGTGGCCTCGTCGTATTCGATGCATACCTCGATCGTGCCTGTGTAATCGGCCGTTGTTGAGAGATGGTAATAAGTTGCCGAGTCACCGACAATGAACGTGCCCGGAACAGGAGGCCCCGAGTCCGTTGTCGTCAACGTCGTATTCCCGGCAACTTCGACGCTGTCAAACGTCACCGTGACGGGTGTCGTCCCGGTGATCGAGTCTGTCGGCTGCACGGCAACATTTGATCCCGGAGGTGTGTTGATAGACAGGATGCAGGCAGAGAATTCAGATGTGTTACCGCTTGAATCGGTTGCAGTCGCGGTAATGTATGATCCTGGCAGTATGACGACTTGGAGCGTATCGGTAAACGATGCATCTCCCGACATGTCCGTTACCACAGAAATGGTATCCAACGGGTTTTCTCCTTCCCCATAGCCCATTGGATCGCAAGCCCCATTCGAAAAGAACTCGATCGTAAACGGCTGGCTTGCGCCGCTGTTGAGCGATCCTTCAATCGTCACACTACTTCCAGTGACATCCGCAGAGGTCAGCACTGGGAAGTTCTGGTAATTATTTGGTCCGATGTCAAAATCACCCGGATCGTTGGGCGTGACGTAGTCCGGGCCAAGGTTGATCCCGAGATCCCCGTTGGAGAAAATTCGATTTGAATGGATAGCATTTCCCGTGGCCATGTTGCTGATCGGACTAATCCCGCGGAAACCATTAAACGCAATGATATTTCCTGCACCCGCTTCGAATCCGCCAATGGTGTTATCCCATGCGTTGGTTATCGCAATGCCGTGTCCGGCGCTCCCCACCGCGAGCGTGCCCGTTACATCCGTTCCAATGAAATTGCCCTCTATTTGGGTCCCATTCGAGCCAAAGGTCAAAACGATATTATGTTCGAGACTCGCGGATATGATGTTTCGCTCCCCGGGTGATGTGCCACCAATTCGATTGCCCGTGATATTATTTAAAAGTATTATACCGTCACGATTCGCTAATGCCACGGTGCCTGAGGTATCCGTTCCGATGTAATTCCCTTCGATAATATTGTAGTCAGAACTCACAGAAATCCCTGCCCCAGGCCAGCTGTTTATTACCAGTCCCCGCACTACAGTGGAATCTCCAGCAAGTAGGAGACCATTGGAATAATCATTGGGCGGAAGACCGGCTCCACTAAGCTCTATTTTGAGCACAGCGTTGCCGGGAATAAAAGGGCCGCTGGTATTGGGAGCCGCTCCCGGCTGGGTGTATCCGTCGATGACGTCCGGACTGGTGAGATACGGCAAAGCAGAGTCTGGTTGGATCGTATGCGGCCCGGGACCGGGAATGTCAAAGATGATGTTGTTCATGCTAGTATCGGCGTTCGCGCAGGTGATCGCTTGTCGGAGGGATCCACATCCGCTATCGCCCGTGTTGGTTACCATATAGTCCATTCCCGTGAGGCCGAATTTCACTAGAAAAATATCATCTAGTGCTACACTAGTTAACGGCCCGCCCCCGAAGTCCACGGTACCCATGAAGTACCCGGTCACGACAACGTTCCCGGAACCATCAGCTACGACGCTTTCCGCAAGCTGATCATCCGAATCGCCGAACCGCTGGCTCCAGATGTGGTTGCCCCCGGAATCGAACTTTGCTACATAGATGTCATTATATCCCGCGCTCGTTAGTGGTCCGCCGCCGAAGTCCACGGTGCCAACGAAGTACCCGGTCACGACCACGTTCCCCGAACCGTCGACTGCGACGCTATATGCATCCTGACTAGTCGAATCGCCGAATCGCTGGCTCCAGACGTGATTTCCGCTGGAGTCAAACTTCGCCACAAAAATATCAGTACCTCCCGCGCCCGTTAACGGTCCGCCGCCAAAGTCCACGGTATTATTGAAGTGCCCAGTTATGATGACGTTCCCTGAACCGTCGGTGACGATGCTCCAGGCAACCTGATAACCGGCATCGCCGAAGTGCCGGCTCCAGAGGTGATTGCCACCGGGATCGAATTTCGCCACAAAGATGTCCTCAAGTCCCGCACTCGTCAGTATCCCACCGCCAAAGTCAACGGTGCCTTCGAGGAATCCCGTCACGACGACGTTCCCCGAATCGTCTACTGTGACGCTGTACGCTCGCTGGTTAGTCGCATCGCCGAACCGCTGGCTCCAGAGGTGATTGCCACCGGAATCGAACTTCACCACAAAGATGTCCAGAAGTCCCGCACTCGTCAGTATCCCGCCGCCAAAGTCCACGGTATTATCGAAGTACCCCGTCACGATGACGCTCCCCGGGCTATCGGTTGTGATGCTCCAAGCAACCTGACTACCCGCATCGCCGAACCGCTGGCTCCAGAGGTGATTGCCACTGGCGTCGAACTTCGCTACGTAAATGTCCTTGGCACCCGCACTCGTTAGCGGTTCGCCGCCAAAATCGACTGTACCCCAGAATTCTCCAGTCACGACGATGTTGCCCATACTATCGACGGTGCAGCTCAATGCAAACTGACCATCCGCATCGCCGAAGCGGTGGCTCCAGATGTGAGTGCCGCAGGGGTCGAACTTCGCCACGAAGATGTCCGAACTTCCCGCACTCGTTAGCGGTCCACCGCCAAAATCCACGGTACCCGAGAAGTAACCGGTAACGATTACATTCCCCAAATTATCAACCGTGACGCTGCGCCCAAACTGACCGTTCCCATCCCCAAACCGCTGGCTCCAGAGGTGAATCAGATCTTCTCCCCAAGCTGCTGGGGAGATCAGAAGGATGAAAAGCACAATGAGGAAGCATTTTCGAAAAAACACGGAGGGCCCCCTTTCCGGTAAATAGAAATAGGAGGAATTGTGAGGGCATCATTATACGTTAATTGGAAATATTTGTATAGTGAATAATTAACGAGCAGGTACGCTGCAAACTTTTTTTGCATGCTTGCCTTCTGTTGGCAGATTCGCTGGCTGGCAGCTCTCTTCGCTACTCGATCCTATTCTATTTTTGTATTGGGTGTTACACTACTGTGCGGCAAAAAAGGGCCCTTCAAAGACGAGTAGGCTCTCAATAGCCAAGTATCATATGAACTTAATCCATTGGGATAAACTGGTGGATTCCACTATCCCGAAGTTGCACTACATCTGGCACTTCTGAGTCGAAACAATCGACACAATCGACAGTATTTCCTAAGGATCTAACTGGCGGCTTAATGATAGCTTAAAGAATAACAAAGGGATAGCTCACATCCAGCACACCCCACTCTTAATCAGATGGTTCGGGGTTCGATTCCCTGGCGGCGCACCATTATTTTATATGCACTATTTTCTTCGTAGTGGAAAATCCGTCGATCTCTAATCGAACGAAATAAATTCCCGAAGCTACCGGAAGGTGATTGGCATCCGAACCATCCCACATTAGACGGTACTTGCCGGGAATTTTACGTTCATTTAGAAGCGTACGCACTAGCTTCCCCTTCACATCGTAGACTTTAAGAATCGTATGAGTCGGAATTGGAACGGTGAAAGAGATAGTTGTGTGCGGATTAAAGGGATTGGGGTAAACTCTGAATTCAAGATTTCGCTTCAAGTGGCTATCGTCAATACCGACGCCCTCCCAAGAAATCCAATTTCCGAATCGCTTGCTCCAAATATGATTACCGATAGAGTCGAGCTTTGCAATGTACATGTCACAATCGCCAAAATTCCAGAATGTATCCCCACCGAGGTTGATGTTATCTTCGAAGAATCCCGCCGTGAAGATGTTTTTGGCGTCGGCGGCGGCGACGCACCTTCCTGTAGATCCGAGTGAATCACCATACGACTTGCTCCATAGATGGTTGCCATCATGGGTGAACTTTGCGAGAAAAACGTTCATATAACCGGCACCGGTGAGTTCGTCTCCTCCGAAGTCAATCTTGTTTTCGAAGTTGCCTGTTATGATGATATTGTCCGATTTATCGGTAGTTATAGCGTGTGAGCGATCATGAAATTCTGTGCTGCCAAAACTATTGCTCCATTGGTGATTCCCGCCGGTATCAAATTTTGCTACGTAGAAGTCCCAGCTTCCCGCACTGATTAAAGGTGTTCCTCCAAAGTTCAGAGTGCCAATAAATTGGCCTGTTATAATTGCGCTGCCTGAATTATCAATCGTTAAAAAGACATCTTCCGGCATGGAAAGTGAGGTTTCATAACCGTCACTCCAGAGGCAATTAACAGCTGAATCCATTTTGGCAATAAAGATGTAGTCATCCAATGCAGGAGTGGTGAGGGGCCCACATCCAAAATCTATATTATTAGAAAAATAACCCGATAGGATGAGATTCTCCGCTACGTCTATTGAGATGCTTTTTCTGGAGGGCCATTGTGAACCTCCGTGACGGTAGCTCCAAATATGGTTGCCGTTTGGGTCGAATTTAACAATGAAAATGTCATAAATATCCACGCTGGTGAGTACTTCACCGCCGAAATCAATGCTTGATGAGAATTCTCCGGTAATAATGAAGTTGTTCGATTGATCAACAGCGATGCTTGCTGCTGCACCGTTACTATAACTTTCACTTCGAAGGTGATTTCCATCCGCATCGAATTTTGCATAAAAAGCTCCGTACCCAAGCGGTCCGCCACCGAAGTCTATTTCACCGTAATTAAAGTATCCTGTGATGATAACATTGCCGTCATAATCGAGGGCAATATCCATCACATACTGTTGTTCTCGTTCATCTCCAAAGCAGTGGCTCCACAGGTGGTCGCCGTCTGAGTCGAACTTCGCCAGAAAAATATCATCAAAACCTGCGCTTGCAAGCAAGCCGCCTCCGAAATCCACGGTACTATAGAATCCGCCTGCGACAAATACATTGCCCGAATCATCAACGGCCATTGCGCTGGGATACACCCAACCACCCTCGTAGGGGCTCAATACATACCTATCTGGGGGACTTTTTGCAAGCACTCCGGTAGGCATTGTCAGAATGAGGGTTACGATGACCAAGTATTTACAAGTTCGCATAGTAGAATCCCTCGAAACAAGGAGCTGTATTATTAGTATAGCATATTTTTGACGTCATGGATGAAAGCAAGATTTCCAATATTCAAAAAAAAGGCTCAGCAGGATCTTGGATCGGCTCTGGGTGTCTCCATGTCATTGGATAGAAATTAGTAAGCTAATTTCATGTTGCACTGGATGTTACACTACTGCAGGACAATCGAGGGATCTCCGTAGAAAAGAGGCCCTGCTCCCAACATCTTGATCCACGAAGCCCCACGTTTGACAGTCGTCTGGGTTTGCACTAAAGTCTTACGAGGAACAAGGAGGACCCGGCGATGCGCAAGAGTTGATTCACTGAAGCACAAATTGACGTGCCCCCTCAGGATCGATCCACTTTTTAAAGATTGATTAACCTTCGCTGTCAAGCCGGAATAAGCTCCGACCTGCTTTGCGCACCTGAAGCGTTCGGGATCGCCTGTCTCCGCAACAATCAATAGGGCAAGGTAGAGACCAATACCGCGAATATCTAATAATGCCTCAACTTGAGGGTATGACTCCTTCAACTCCCCTCGCTTCTCATCGATGCTAGCCATCTGAAGCTTGTAATGCGTGATCCGATCCAATAACTCGTCACGTACGGTGTTGTCCGCAGAGGCGAAATTCTGTTGTGCAAACCAACTCAACCCTCTGGGACCAAACGGAACGCGATACGGAGCTACGAGGTTATTGCGCCCAAGAATGGCCCGCAAACCGTTCTTGGCCTCCGACATCAATCGGGAAAGCCTTGCCCGGTCTCGAGTGATCTCCCGCAGATACTGATACTCATCGCTCGGGATATAGGAAAGTGGAATCTGATCAATCCGCAACAGGTTAGCTAGCAAGCGGCTATCTAGCTTGTCCGTTTTGCTACGCCGGTTTACAATTGCACGTAAGCGGAGGGTGTGAGCCAGGACCACAGTGCCATATGGTTGCAACAATCGGAAAAGCCATCGATACGTGCCCGTCGCTTCGATGACTGCTCGAAATGGTGTCAGCTCTTTGAAGGTTCGTAGAATCTGTTTACTATCGTCGCAGTCGATGGTCACTGGATCACGGACTAGGCCGCTGTCGTGAACAGCAGCGACGTAAAGAGTCCTCCGGCCTAAATCAATACCGACATGCCACATGGTGTGCCTCCTTTGTCTCATGGGTTAAAAATGAGTTGGCAAATCCATTTTAACCCATTGAGCGGGAGCCACTATGTGGCGGTTATAGTATCAGGTCATCGGCCTCCTTGGTATTTACAGTATACCGAGAACCGTCTATTATTTTTAGGGGTTAAATAGTCCAACGAATTCTGACAAGAAACAGAAAGGACGTAAGCGTTGACTGTTATCAAGAAGAGATACATAGGAAAGCTGACAAAGCCGGAAACGCTGATAGCCCCCATAGTATATTTATTACTCAGTTCTTATCTTCTGCAATACTACCGATACAGAATCAACCCAGACGCAACGTCGTATATCACGATCGCGCAAAAGTACCTGAGCGGCGATTTCTATGATGCCGTTGTCGGCCATTGGGGGCCGCTGTTTTCCTGGTTATTAGTACCGCTATTGGCTATCGGAATCCCCAAAATTATTGCCACGAAAGTATTATTGATGCTTATTGGGGCGCTCACGATCATAGGTGTCCAATTGCTTTCGTATCGCTTCGACATTAGTGCCAGCATACGACGTGCGATAATGGCATCAGTTGTTCCCATTGTACTTTTCTGTTCGCTGATAACTATTACTCCCGATTTGCTGATTGCGTGTATTCTGATTTATTACTTTTACATCATATTCAGTTCGGACTACCCAGAGTCGGAATCGAGCGGAATATATTGCGGCGTGCTGGGTGGCTTAGCGTATTTAGCGAAACACTACGGGCTTCCTTTTTTCCTCAGTCACTTTCTCATAATGAATATTGTCAGCTACCTCGCAAAAAAGACGAGGGCGGCCAAAGCACTCACGCTGCGAGCCTTGGTACTTGGGGTAACGGCGTTTCTTGTAATCTCGTGTCCATGGATCATTACCATGAGCAAAAAATACGGGGAAATGACTACGGGCACATCAGCAAAGTTCGTATACGCGCGATATGGCCCTGATTCAAGTGGTCTCTCATGGCGCGATACTTTGGGATTAAGAGAGCCGCCGACCGAAAATGCGGTGAGCGCATGGGAAGATCCCCATTTTCTTTACTTGGACATGGAGGCCTGGAGTCCGCTGGAATCATGGGACAACGTAAAACAAGAGCTTAAGAACGTTGTGAACAATGTCACGCATACTAGGGCAATATTCGAAAAATTTTCACCCTTTATGTTAGTTGTGATCGTGGTTTATTTTCTATTATGTGTTGGAGCATTTAAAAGAATCGAAAAACGTGATCTGCTAATCAAACACTTTGTGACACTCGTCGTCTATACTATCGGGTATTGTTTAATAATCGTTACTTATCGGTTCCTTTATGCTACGTGGTTTCTATTGCTATTGATGACGGGACAATTGCTGACGCTGGTTTTTCGCTACAGCAGGTTGAATCTTTGGAGACGAGGATTGGTGCTGACGCTGGTATTGCTGTCTTTTTTTGCGTGGCCGTTCAAGCGTCTAGTCATAAGTGCAAACCAGGGGAAGTACGAGTATGAGGTGGCGCAAATGTTGGAAGCACGCTACGGAGTAGGCGGGAACATAGCCTCAAATAGCCGGTGGCATCAGACGTTGTACGTGGTATTTCACTTGACGGGCAGATACTATGGTACCGTAAGAGACCGTACTTCAAGCGGGAACTTGATTACTGAATTAAGTGAGAACAATATCGATTATTACCTGGCGTGGGATGAGATGGAATCAGAGCGATCGTCGTTGAACCACTACAATGAAGTAACCGGTGACGAAATACCCGGCTTACGGGTGTACTCGTTAAAGGGAAAAGAGTAGGTGGATCGTTGTCGGGGGAGTAGAATTTGGATTTCAGAAGAGATATTACGATGAATCGGCCGATATTTCAAGATTGTTCGTCGTCACGCAAATAAGATGCCGAGGTCATGACTTCCATTTATTTATTACGTTTCCTTTGTGCGCGGGAATAGTCGCGATTTCATCAATCCCACCTTGCAGAGAAGAAACAAAAAGCTTGTTGCCAGGCAACCAAAACCATACTTCACGCCTCTAATGAAATTGATGGAGGAAGCTTCTGTATGATAGATAGTTGGGCATGTAATTTCCGCTATCATTTTTCCCTTCCAAATGATCTCAGCGAGTATTTGATTATCAAATACAAAATCATCAGAATTATGTTCCAGCGGCAAAGACTCCAGGAGTTCCCTCGAAAATGCCCTATAGCCTGTATGGTATTCCGATAATTTTGCGCCCATTAGCAAATTCGAAATCAGAGTCAAGACTCGATTAGAAATGTATCTCCAGAGTGGCATACCGCCTTGGCGAGCGAAACCGCCTAATATACGTGAGCCTAAAACGCATTCGTATAGACCGCTGGCAATCATGCCAGCCATCGCGGGGATAAGCTTTGGAGTGTATTGATAGTCTGCATGAACCATAATGACGATATCCGCTTTTTCTTCGAGTGCGAGTTTATAACAGGTTTTTTGGTTGGCACCATATCCTTTATTCTGCTCGTGGACAAACACTCTCACTTTTTCTAAGTTCTTCGCTATACGTACAGTATTGTCTTTACTGACATCATCAACTATGATTATCAAGTCTACTATTTCTTGTTCAATCACTTCGTTGTAAGTGTTAATCAAAGTATGCTCGGCGTTGTATGCCGGCATCACGACTACTATCTTCTTATTCTTGAACATTTGACCTTACCCTATTCTTTAATCCAGTGCTGAGCTAGTTTTGGGCATTCTTTTCGGTTTCCATGGCAACTTCAGTGACCCGCCCCACATAATTGTACCACATTTTAAATTAGTTTTTGCGTAATTCTCGGACTGTCTCCAACGGACATGAAATGCACCGGCTCGATGGCTTCTGGCGCCGGCGGCCGGTATCCCGACGAACTATGAGGCCGGTGCCAGTTGCAATCTCGCCGCCATCGTTCGACCAGCACCTGGGCCCCTGTGACCGTATAAAATATCTCCCGATTCAAGAGCTCATCTCTGAGCTTCCCCTGCCTTGCCAAATTTTCACTTACCCTTAATCCCTTATATCATACATCTCATGCTGAAAATCATCTTGCACACAATTTTCTCAGCGTTGAGGTTGTGATATCGCGCACCTTATGGGACAAACCTCTAGTTACCTTAACATACTCCTCAGTGCCTCGTAAGGTGCTTTTCCGTTGAACGCGCCGTGTGGCCGGTTGTAGTTGTAAAAGTTTTCCCACTCCGCCAATTTCTTGTTTAGATCCACATCGTTCGTGTAGGTGAGCAACTGATAGAATTCCTCCTGGTCTGAACGGTGGGATCTCTCGACCTTCCCGTTGAGCTGTGGCGTGCGCGGTTTGATATAGACATGCCTGATCCCCTTGTCTTCAACATGCCAGTGGAAGTGCGCTTGAAATTCGTGTCCCCGGTCGGTTCGGATCGTATGGATGCGAAACGGGAACTTTTCGATCACGTAATCAACGAAATTGATGGCACTTTTCTGATTGTGACGCTTGTAGATCTTGAGTGCCCTCACCCGAGTGGCGTCATCGACGGCCGTGTATTGAAAACGACGGATTTTTCTGCCGCCGGCGGTTTTAAGAGTCAGGAACTTCACGTCCACTTGGATGTGATGACCCGGAACTTGTTTCGCGTAGCGACGAGTGTGAATCGCCCGACGCCCCACTTTTCTCGGCAAGCGCCTCAGACCATGTCGAACGAGCGTGCGATAGACGCTCGAACACGAGGTCTCAACCCCGTGATAGCGTTCGAGGTACCAGGTGATTCTCTGCGGACCGAGATGATAGGTGTGTCTGAGATGAAGGATTTTCTCGACGACTTCCGGCGGGAGCTGCCGTGGATGGCTCTTTGCGATGGGCTTTTTGCGCATCAGGCCTTCTACGCCGTCCTTCTCAAAGGCTTTCTTCCAACGATAGAACGTCGATCGTGGAACACCGGCCTCTTGACACGCTTTACGGATGTTTCGGGCGTCCCTGGCATACAGCACAATGAACATTTTCCGCCGGATCACCAGAGCTTCAGCAAGTTCTTTCTTCATGAATACGACCTCCCATTGTCCATTAAGAAAACAGCATAATGTGTCTCAGAAGGTCTGGTATTCCTGCAGTTTGTATTTTGAGTAGCTCGCGGGCCGTGAGGATCTCACGGGCACGGCCGTGGTAGACATCCGCTGGCGTCGGGCTGCCGAGCGACCAGTGCGCATCTAATCCAATGCGGGAACGAACTCATGTTGGTCGGTAGGCCCTACTCCCGATAAGTCTTTATCGACCTGCGGGTTGCCTGTAGCGTTCTCTGTGCAGACTTTCACCAACTTAGAATATGGTACAATCATGACAGACAGATTCATGGGCTACATGGTATATTGAGATCCACTTGAGTACGAAGATGTCAATAGGGAAAGAGTAATTGGAAAGGATACCACTTGTGCATCATAGGACCGCTACTCTGAAACGCACATGTATTGTCATCGCTTGTATTGCATTGTTTATCTTGCTCGTTGCAGCTTGGTTGGGGTTTTTCCGATCTGACGACTTCTTTGAACTTCAAACGGCAAAGTTTGATACTGTGAATGATCCCATCAAAGTTTTCACCAAGGTCGATGGCGACAGACATTATCGGCCTACGAGCAAGTTATTCTTCTGGATTCATTTGCTTGTCTTTGGATTAAAGCCGTTGGGCTACTTTGTAACAATTATTCTTATTTTCTTTTTGAATTTGTACCTATTTTATCTTCTAGCAAGACATATACTGGGAGATTTACTGGGCGCATATTCTGCAATCCTTTTGTTTCTACTCCAAGGTAATACATATCTATATACAGTGAATTGGATCGCAGGAATAAATACTGTTCTTTCAGGTGTATTTATCATTGCTACCCTTTTCTTTTATATCAAGTCTGCGGATGCCACTCATAAAGCAGTCCTTTTCTACATTCTCTCCTTAGTATTTTTTGTATTAGGCCTACTATCCAGAGAAATTACTGTTATTGTGATCCCCACAGTATTGGCCTACGATGTTCTATTGCTGCGGTCCGGAACACCCCGTAAATTGGCGGCTGTTGCGAAAAGATTACCTGTTTATATGTCATTTTTTATTCTGTTCGTGATCTATGTACTCATGCGGAATTCAGCTGGTGCACGGTCACTATTGGGAGAGGGGGGTTATATATTCTCTCTGAACAATCTTGCTGATGGCATTGTGTTTTTTGCACTACAGCTGGGATTTCTGCCAGCAGGAGTATTACTGCTAGCTATACCAGCGTTGCTGATCAACAAACCCCCAAAGTGGACGCTCAAGCTGATTGCCTGGGGATTGTTCTTAGCGTTAGTTGCGACTCTGCCCGTTTTATCCTTACATTGGACTTCACCTACGTGGTTGTACATTCCAGCTTTTGGAATAGCATTTGCTGCCGCTGCACTGTTTAAACAAGTGCTTAGCATTAATTCAAAGCGCGCTACTTTGCTTTTCTACGGTGTTTTAGTGTGGGCCATCATCGGCAACTCTCTACTATTCATAAAATTGAGCAGTAGTCGTTGGTGGCAATGGGGAGGATATATCAGGAACGTTATTGAGGGGGTCACCACTCGATACCCTGATCTTCCTCGAGGAGCTACCCTCTATTTTATTGATAAGACCGAACAAAATTCATTTTGCAGCATGGGGGGACTATTCAAAGGCCAACATAATGTGGATGCCGCTTTCCGAGTATGGTATGACGCTCCCTCCCTGCAGACGCGTACTGTAACAGACGAGGCCAGCTTGATCGATGCCGCTATAGAGAGCGGAGCTGGAGAAGCCCCACCAATTTTTGTCTTTGTGTACGACGAAGGATCCATTACCGACAAAACGGAATGGTTTCAGGCATTGAGAGAGTAACTGAAAAATGAGTGCGCCTTGCACATGATTGGCTAGTATCATTAAGCGCTGAGAGCGATAATCCGGGCTGAACGCCTGAAGGTCGGGTTAATTTTGCGGTCTTTGAAATCCTCATTATCTGCTTCATAGAGAATTTGCCAACGAAACCGAGAGTATTGACCTGCACTACCAGTCTCTGAGATTTGTCGCAAGCTCCACTGTTGCCCGAAAGTCAACGATTTGATAAGATCATTAATTAAAGTGCCAAAACGCAGAGTTGACATTCTGCGCCCAAAAAATCAGCGAGCAAAAGCATCAAGCGCAGCTTCGACCAGCACCGAATTCGGAGATAATTGAATGCGCAACATCATTCTCATCGTCGTGGACACCCTCAGGGCCGATCATCTCGGCTGCTATGGTTATCAGCGGCCGACATCCCCTTTTCTGGACAGCCTGGCAAAAAAGAGTCTTGTGCTCGACGCATGCTATTCGACATCGAATTTTACTGCGCCTGCATTCACGTCCCTGTTCACGGCCACCTATCTAAGCCGTCCCGATATCGTTAATTTTTATTCCCAGGCACACGTTTCGCCTGTCAAAACCGTTCTCGATGCGAACAGTGTTTGCGCGGAGGGAGTGGTTTCTTTCCGGTTCTTCAAAAATCTACTGGCCCGTATCTGGGGGGAACTGGAGGCGGTTACCGAAACGCGAAGTTTCAATTACAGCAAGGATCTGCCCCGGGCCATAAGCGATGGAGCGATCGAATGGCTGGAGAAAAACGGAAAAAAGAAACCTTTCTGCCTCTTTCTGCATTACGATGGGCCGCACATTCCTTATCGCCTGCCCGATGAGTACGCCGGGCTTTTTGATACGGTCGATGCCAATGATGTCGATCCCGGAATTAGAGATTCCTTTTTCCCACAGCATCTGGAACGTTGGGACGGTAGCGGTTCCGGCCAGAAGTCTCCCATCCCGCACTTGAAAAAGCTCATCAATGACATCAACACGCGCAGGCGGCGCGTGGACGAGAAATCGCGCAATTGGATCGTCGACAAGTATGACGCATCGATCAAGTATACCGACGATATGATTTCCCGTGTATACGAGGCGCTCCAACGTCTTGGCATGCTGGATGACACGATCGTCGCCATCCTGTCGGACCATGGAGAAGAATTCTGGGATCACGGCTTTTTCGGGCACGGTGATGCCAACGTGTACGATGAAGTGATTCGCACGGTGGGTATCATTCACGATCCCTCGGAGCCTCTAGCCAAGCGAACAGACCTGCCAATCAGCCACGTGCAAATCCTTCCAAGCTTGCTGTGTCTGGCCGGCGCGGCCGAGATACCCGAACAGATTGCCGCACTCGATCTCCAAACGGCTGTGGCCAGGCGTGCGGCCGGAGGCCCGCCAGAACCAGTCTTCAGCATCGGCACGTTCAAGTCGGTTGTCCGCCTCGACAACTTGAAGTGGATTCACACCCGGCTCGGCCGGCATCATTCTTTGCTCAAGCGGTTGAAGTCACGGCTTCGGTTGCTTTGGATCGGCAAGTTAAAAGACGAGCTGTACGATCTTGCCACTGATCCCGGCGAGAGGGTGAACCTGGCCAAGCAGCGTCAGCGGATTCGCCCCTTGGCGGCATTGCTCGAGCAGCACCTCGAAGAGAGTGATAAAGCGAAACTCCTGAGCAAGCCTCTGCCGGAACAGGATGCCGAAGAGCGGGAAAAGATCGAGAAAGAGCTGCGAAATCTGGGATACATGTAATTGCGGCCGGGGATTGACTCGAGCGGGCTCCAAGAAGTCGACTGTTCAGGACTCCTCGATGAAGAAGAGACGGACCAGCGAGTTGATGCGTTCCTTCTGGGACAGCAAAGCACGTGAGAATGCGTTGTACTACGTGTCATCGTATCGGCCTTACGACGAGCAGGACCCGGAGGAATTTTGGAAATGGGGCAGGATCCTTGCCGAACGATTTCTAGGCGAGTCCCAAATCGATTTCACCGGCGAGGAAACGGTTCTTGAGATCGGATGCGGAATTGGCCGAATGACCGCGTATTTTTCGGAGCGGTTCCGCCGGGTAGATGGCATTGACGTATCACCTGAGATGATTTCGCAGGCCGAGGAAAACCTCGCAGAATATGGAAACGTCGGCCTGCATGTTGGCAATGGCTGCGATTTAAGCAACTTCGATGATTCCTCGTTTGATTTTGTGTTTTCATATATCACTTTTCAGCACATACCCGATCCAAGAATCACTGCGGGTTATATTCGCGAGGCAGGAAGAGTTCTAAAAACAGGCGGGCATTTTTATTTTCAGGTGAACAATATGCCGCGCAGTATCCGTTCGGTGCTGCGCATTCGATCAAGGGGCGCGACTTTGTTGAACAAACTCCGGCGGCGTGAAGAACGCGAGGCCACGGCAGTGACCGGGCCAAGAGACCTGGACTCACCGGCATGGCAAGGTTCCCGGACGACGGTTCCACAGATCGACCAGGCCTGCATAGCAGGGGGGTTGAAGATTTTAAGTCTCGAAGGAGAGGGTAGCCAATATCTTTGGATTAAGGCGATCAAGCAGCCGTGAAATGTTTTCCAATAATTAACCTTTATCCGTCAAAAATGGACGGTGGGCGTGTCTCGTTCGCTCCGATGCGATTTCCGCAGCGCGCTATAACTTGAGACGCGCGCGAGGACCATGAGCCGGGGGGTGAACGAGGCACGATGAACACGTTGAATTATGTTAATAGTAAAGCGCTTTACGAGATGAGTCGTAACAATCTGTTGATGGATTGAGATTAATTTCATTCGCAAGCTATAATCATCGCGAACAAACCGGAATTTGGGCTCCAGCCAGCCACCGGCCGCGCTTTAAAACATTTCGATAATACGTACGGGAATGGTCGCCGGACGGTAACCCGCGTTGGCGACCACTTTCTGGCCGGAATTGGATACGATGAAGGTGAGAAAGCCGGCCGCCACATCCTTCTTCTGCCGGTTCGTTATGTAGGTAATGGTGAGCATGAAGGGGTAACGGGGCTCCTCGACAATGGTTTTGATATTGGGTGGGATTTCGATGCTGCCCGTCCGCCACCAGAGCTTACGAAGGGATGTCTGCTTGATGGGTAGTGCAAGGACAGCCAGCGCTCCCGGATCTGCTTCCGCTTTTTTCAAGAGGTCCGTTTGCGTCGTGCAGACGACCGCAATGACGGTATCCAACAATCCGAAGTAATTCATGCACGCTTCCCAGCCTCCTTCCCCGGGGAGCGGGAGATAAGGATGGCATGGGATATTCGGACCGCCGATTTCACTCCAGCTTTCCCAGGCCCCGGTCAAAAACTTGCGAAGAGCAACCGAATCGATCGCCTGCACGGAGTTCTCTGGATGTACCGCAAAATAGAGTGGCAGTGTTGCCACTGGATATTCATAGATGGGAATGCCGTTCTGTGCGGCCGCCAGGGATTCGGCCGGCACGAGCGGCCGGTCCAGGAAGATCTCCTGCGGCGTGCCGAAAAGAAGGGACTCGACCGCGGCACGTGTGCGGAGAGAACTGAAATCGATACGTGCTGCGGGGTAATAGCCTTCGAAAGTCCGGCCGAGTGCTGAAGCCAGGCCCTCGACCGCTGAGGAAGTATAGATGAATGCAGAACCTGAAGTGGGAGTGGACGCCTTTTCGCCTGAGCTGCAGTACGCGAGAAAGAGCAGGCAGAGCACCACAGAGCTAGGTTTTGCGATCTTTCGACTCATCGTCGTCCGGCGGGGCCTCCTTTTTTTCCTCGAAGTCCAGGAACCTTTTGCGAAAACCACCATAAGGGCGCCGCTTCTGCGGGGGCACGAAAAAAAAGATCACTCCTCGATAAAGCCCGAACAGAATGGTTACAATGCCCAGCATCGGCCGCATGCCGGAGCCTTCCGGCAGTCCTGGAAGAATCCAACCCGCGAGAATTCCAATTCCCACAGACAGGAACAGGACGGCCAAAACGAGACGGAGCAGATGCATGATTCTGCTTGGGAAAAGATAATAAAAAAGCCTCCCGGAGGAGGCGTAACGTATCTATTCCTTGAATTCGAAATTGAAGGGAACGGCAATCCAGGCACCCACGGGCTGGTTCTGCTGGATCGCTGGAGTAAATTTCCAATTAGGGATGACCTTGATGACCTCCTCTTCGAAGCCCAATCCAGTCGGCTCGGCCTTCATGACTTCCCATTTCTTCACATTGCCTTTTTTGTCCACATAGACCTTCATTAATACGAACCCTTCCATGCCCACATCCCTCGCCATTTGGGGATACGCTGGCTTTGGGCTGAGGATGGCTTGAGGAGGAATCTCGAAAGGTGTAAAAGCATCGGGAGATGGAATTACGTCCTCCGTTTCCATTTCCTGGATAATGACCTCGACACCCTCGCCACCAAATATTGTCGTATCATCCGTAGCCGTGGCGGATATGGCAAGCTCCTCCTGTGACTGAATGGTTACTTCTTCTTTTGCTTCCTCATCCGGGATCGCCACAGGCTTGGCTGCTGCGGGCGGGGCAATCTTGGGCCGCGCGACTTTGATCGTCGGCGGGACGGTCTTGTCCGTAATGGAGGGAGGCGCGCCGAGCTTCGAGGCGTCCAAAATAACAATGCGCTTGGGCGCAGGAGGCTCCCGTGTGAGCGCCAATCCCAAGACATACGACCCGATAGCGGTCCCATGAAAACCCACCGAAACGGCCAAGCCAATCCAGATATAGCGGGCCATATATTTCTTCAGTTCGAAGGAACCGTAGAGGTTCTTCGCAAATTCTTCGTAAACTTCCACTTGAAGCCTTCCCTCCGCTACATCTGGCTGCGAGCACCGCACGCGGGGCGCCCGCCTGGATCGGCATGCGGCAACAGCCTGTTGTGGCACGAACGGCTCTGTGTCCTCATATATATATTAATCATTCGGTCATTCGGTATCAATGGCTTCGCCTCCAGTTGCCCTGGCCTCTTCGCCTTCCGCGATCAGGGCCATGCAGTTGGCCGGGATGTCGGCAAGGTGCAATACGGAATCGTCTGCGGCGGTATAGCGGTCCACACTGAAGCGCGTGGTCTTGGCCACGTTGAACTCATCGATGAGATTGACCATGCTTTCGTAATTCGCCAGGCGGCAAACACGGGCTACGATGATGAGGCGGCTGCGACCTTCGCTGTCGAATCCGACGGCCGCCTTGCGTTCCATGAGCTTCACCCGCAGCGAGTCCCACGGCAGCGGCTGGGGCAAATCGTTCCCGACGTTGAAGAAAAGCTCATCCGATTCGATCACCCGAAAGGTCAGAAGGCGCGACTCACCGACCTCGAGTTCCATGGGGACTTCTGTCTCGGGAGGAAGATTGATTTCCATAGCCTGAGGCAGGCGGAAGACGGTCGTTACCATGAAGAAGACGAGCAGCAAAAAGGCGATGTCCACCATCGGCGTCATATCAATTCGGATGCCGGGACGCGGTCTTTTCCAGGGTTGCGCTTCACCGCGCGATCTCGTACTGGCAACATCGGCAATCGCCATTGGACAAGCCCTCCTCTATCAGATCTCACCGGCCGGGCGAACGGCTTCCGGCTCGGCTTCGAGTTCGGTGATGAGATGAAAACGGGTCATTCTATTCTTCTGCAGGGCGTACATCACATCCTCCACCAGCCCATAATCGGCCTCTTTGTCCGCCTTGACGATAATGCGGACCTTCGGATTGTGCAGCCGGTAGTTGGTGATGGTCACCGGCAACTCTCCCGTTGAAAATTCCTTGCTGGTAACCTGCCCCGTCTCCGTTTCCTGGATGAACCCGTACCTGAGGTCCAGATTGGCCGCGCCGGTGGTCAGGAAGACTTTGTTCGCCTTGGGAATTGTAATAATAATAATGTCCGATTCCGGAAGCTTGATCTCTGAATGGCTCGCCGGCAAACTCACCGGGAATTCCTCAGGAGGTCGAAACTGCGTCGTGGACATGAAGAACACCAACAGGAGAAAAGCGATGTCCACCATTGGTGTCATGTCGATTTTGATAGGGATGCGTTTTGGCTTGAGAATCACCACGGCGCTATCCTTCCTTTTCCTTCAATAGCTCGATCATCACGTAGGACGCTTCATCGATATTGTAGTTGAACTGGTCTACCCAATTGACGAGGACGTTGTACGCAACGATACCGAGAATGGCAGCCAAAAGCCCACCGGCGGTATTCACGAGCGCTTCGGAAATGCCCATGGCGAGCTGGATGGCATCCGGCGCTCCCTGGCGGGCCATCGCAGCAAACGCACGGATCATTCCAATCGTTGTTCCCAACAGCCCGACCATGGTCGCAATCGACGCGATCGTCGAGAGCGCGATCAGGTTTCGCTCGAGGAACGGCACCTCGAGCAAACGCGCTTCGTTGATCGCGCGCTGAGTCTCCGTCAGCCGCTTTTCGGGGGAGAGATCTTCGACGGTGGACAGGCGCTGGTACTGGTCAACACCCGCTTTGAGCACTGCCGCCGCCGATCCTCGCTGGTTGTCACAAAGCTTCGAAGCCTCATCCAGACGGTTTTGGTGTATCGCCTTCCCGAACTCGGCGACGAATAATTGGATCCTCCGCTTCCCCCGGGCTTTTCTGAGTGTGAGCATCCGCTCCACAACATAGGCAAAGACCATGAGCAGCAGTGTCAGAAGCACGGCAACCAGCGGCCCCGCCTGCTTGATCTGGTGAAGAATCGGATTTTGTGGGCGGCCTGTGGTGGGATCCTCCTTGTCGATAGCGGGAATCCACCCAAAAACAACACCACAGCTGATCAAGAAAGCGACGAGAAGAACGATCGTGTTAAAGGTACCTTGTTTCATTCCCAGAACCTCTCAAGAAAAATCGTGAAGTTGTGACATCAAAAAAAGGAAAAGTCCGCGATGCGGCTTTTCGAAATGACGTGTGTATGCTCATTCAAGTGTGATATATTACCTCTCTCCGAGGCGCTTCTTGTAGTCTGTAACAGCTTTTAAAGTTTCTTTCAAATCTTTATCGCCGGGCTTATAGCGCAAGGCTTTCTCGAAGCCTCGCTCAGCGGCGTCCAGATAGTCGCGCCCCTTGGCCAGGAGCTCATCTCCTGGAATGAGTCCGTCGTGGCTATCCCGAATTCTCTCACGCACTCTGAGAAATTGTGACCAGTTTGCATAACCGTACAAGCTCCAGAAATCCCCGCGGTTTGGACAAAAAGTGACAGCCTGCCTCAAATTGCGAATGGCCAAAACGTACTGCTCGCGATTGAAATAGATCAGTCCCATCTGGCCGTAAGCTTCACAGTTCGTCGAATCCATCGAGACGACGGTCTCATACACCACGATGGCGGCATTCAATGAATCTTGGGCCGCGAGGATCGATGCCAAGTAAGAGCGTGCTGAAACATTGCTCGCATCGCATGCAGTCCCTTGACGCAGCGCCGCGATGGCCTCCGGCCATTTCTCCATGCGTCCATAGCTGTAGCCCATATTGATCATTGCCCCGCACTTCTCCGGTTGCAGTTTCAATGTTTTCTGGTAATACACAACCGCTGAATCGAATTGATCGTTGTTGTAATGAACCGTCGCTACCCGGTAGGTGATGCGGGGTTGAGCGGGAGCGGAGACCAGCGAACGTTTGAAAAAGACCACCGCGGAATCATAATACAGTGGTTTCGATTCACGTTCGGCGTTCCGGGAAGCGAAATTGTAGTAAGCATCGCCCCCCATCACCAGCAGCTCGGCATCCGAGGTCGTATCGGCGATCACCGAACGGAAAAGCTCTATTTGTTCACCGTATTTCCTCTCGTCAGCCAATGTGGTTGCCAGGAGTATTTGGACGTCCCGGCGTTGAGGCCGAAGTTCGTAGGCGTTCCACAGCGACTGCTCGGCTTCAGGCATGCGTCCGAGTTTACGATAGGTCTGCCCCAGCAAATAATGCGAATAGAAATGGTCGGGCCGGTCCTTAGTAGCCGCTTGCAATGGCTCCAAGGCCTCTGCATATCGGCTTGCAGCGAAATAGAGCTTCCCAATCTGGTAGTTGACTTCGTCATTCGTCGGGTCAGCGTCACGTACCGTTTTGAATTCGGCCATGGCCTCGTTGAACTGCTTGTCCTTGAGCAGCACCTGGGCTAGTTCGAAGTGCAGTTGAGCGTCTCCGGGGGCAAGCTCGATGGCGCGACGGTAGAGATCGATGGCCAATTCAACAATATTTTTGTCCCGGTAGAGGCGGGCAAGTAGCTTCGGGTACAGAGGATTTTGAGGATTTTCAGCCGTCGCTTCTGCGAAGATCCGTATCGCGTCCCTGACTTCCCCTTGTGCGGCGAGGACGCGGGCCCGGCTGGCTTTTATCTCCCAAAGCTCTCCTTTTTTATCTTTGGCTTCTGCGGCGGCCACAAACTGATCGGCCTCGTCCACTTCTCCTTCGGACAACAGGACATCGACCAGCAGCACCAGGCAGGGGGCGTCATGAGGCTTGATCGATAGCGCCTCCTTGAGATGTCCCATGCCATCGAGCGTGTCGCCGACAGCGATTTGCGCTTCGCCCAGGAACCGCAAGGCGTCGAGGGACTTAGGGTCTCGGCCGAGGGCGGATTTGGCTCGTTTGATCACTTCCTCCCATCTCTGAGCAGCCGCGGCCCTGCGTGCGGCTTCAATATCTGGGTCCCTGGCTGCCAGGCCGGTCCACGGCACGAGCAGCACTGCCACCGCCAGCGCACAAACCGATAAGCGAAGAGTAAACAGGTTCATCAACAGTAGTTACCAAAAATGGCCAAAATTAAGGGTGAATGCAATTTTGGCGAATGATCGGCGGCGCAACGCAACCGGCTCAATCGCCAATAGCTGCGCCGCTGTTAAGCCAGCGCAGCTATAAGTGCATTATATTTTTAGCTTTTTAAATTCGCAAGCGAAAATCTGCGCCGCAACATTGAGCCGGCTTATCATTTTAGATAATACGGAGTTCGATTCCCTGGAGGTACACAATAAATAGCGTTAATTTAAAGGTTTACCTCTTTTCCCTGGAAATCGACTCATGATGCTTTCGTAAAAGAAAAATCAGAAAGCCTCCTACAACATGCAGGAGGCTTTCTGATGTAAGTTTAGCGGAAATCTCTACTTGAGCAACATCATCTTCCTGGTTGCCACATTGTTGCCGGAGATTACCCGATAGAAGTAGATGCCGCTCGGTACGGTCACGCCCTTCTCGTTGGTGCCGTCCCAGGTCAGCGTTCTGATTCCCGCGGGCAGATCCTCATCCGCCAAAGTCTTGACCTTCTGCCCGGCTGCGTTGTAGATCACGAAGCTTACGTGAGCATCTTCGGGCAGGTTCAGGGAGAACTCCGTCGTGGGATTGAAAGGATTGGGATAGTTCTGGGAGACGGAGAACTCGCCCGGGATCGGTGCAGAGAAACTAGCGGTACCTGGTCCTGCCAGGATAGCGTCAGAGGTCTCGCCGAGATCGCTTCTGAAAACGTATCCTTCGATGACCACATCATCCACATAGTAATACCACCAGCCGACTGGGTTTTTGAGCTTGTCGGAGTTGCAAGATCCCAAGCCTGTCCTTTTTGTGTTGAAAACATCGGTATCCTGCGTAAGCCCATCCCAATGACTATGGACGGTAGCCCGTGCAACGGGGTTGTTGTCCTGATCCCAAATGAGAACTTCAGCTGTCGCATTGGTGTTGGGACCTTTTGTCACGATGGATAGATTGATGCTATTCACCCAGACATAAGGGCCCGTGTATTCCTCGATGGTGAAGTACGCATCAGAGGTGTCCGAGCCTTCGTTATCGGCTGCATCGTATGCATAGACTTGGACCAGGCAGGTGGTTGAAGGCGTGTTCGGTACGGTCCAGTCATAGGAGCCCGGATTTCCCGCCAGGTTGGCGATTAGATTATAGGTGGTCCCGCCATCATAGGAATAATAGATACTGGTTTGAGTTACGGATACGTTATCGGTAGCAATCCATGTGATGGTGTACGTCGTTCCCGCGGTCAGTACCTCACCACCATTGGGAGCCGTCACGGTGACCACTGGTGGTATTTCATCGGGCACAGAAACGGCCAGCACCGCTTCATACGCATCGATGATTCCCCAACCATAAGTATTATCCTCGCCCGTCGTTCCCAGGTCGCGTGCCGTGTTCATCAGGATTTCTTTTATCGTTTGCACGTCGGCATTTGGGTTGGCCTCTCTCATCAGTGCTACGACACCGGCAACGTGAGGTCCGGCCATGGAAGTGCCGCTCATCCGGACGTAGCTACCGCCTGGATAAGAGGAGTAGACAGACACTCCAGGCGCAGACACCTCGGGCTTTATGGTCGAGCCATCGCAGTCGGAGGGGCCACGGCTGCTAAAGTACGCGATGGGGTAAGGCCAGCCGTAGTTCTCGCAATCTACCGCTCCCACGGAAAAGTTGACCGTGGGTGTATTGCAGATGTTGGCCGGTGATCTGTGAGTTTGAGGGGAGGGTCCCTCGTTTCCGGCGCTGAAGGTAACCACGACACCGGCTGCCTCACAGTTTTCGATCGCTTCTTGCCAGCGGTAGTCGCAATCTTGGTAATCATAGCCAAATCGGGAATCGATGCCCCAGGAGTTCTGCAGCGCATCTGGAACGTCATCGGTGGTGCCAGGATCTCCATCAGGATCGGTAAACCACTGAAAAGCACCCAACACATCGTTATCGAACTCCGGGCTGACACCCTGGTTGATGGAATTGTCGGCTATCCACCACGCTTCGAAAGCGACACCGACGGTGTCCTCTGTCGC
This sequence comes from Candidatus Latescibacterota bacterium, assembly GCA_011772205.1. GTDB lineage: Bacteria > Krumholzibacteriota > Krumholzibacteriia > WVZY01 > WVZY01 > WVZY01. The sequence goes on along the minus strand of WVZY01000019.1, from coordinate 9,214 downwards.
GTGGCCTGCCCCGCACATGGTGCCCATTGTGTGCGTGCCATGTCCGTGAGTATCAGTAGGGTACTGCGTGCCGGTTCCCAGCGCATCCCTCCAGCATTCTTGCCAGGGGTACCAGTTGCCTCTCCACCTGTCAGTCAGTGCCGGGTGAGATCCATCCACGCCTGTATCCATATTGGCGACCAATGTACCGTTTCCGGTGTATCCGAGTTCGTGCCACACCCTGTCTGCATTGATGGCTATCAAGCTGTTGGTGACCCCGATGCCGGCTGCAGGATTACCCGTGTAGGCTTCGCCGACCTTATCGATCAGAGTCGCTTTGAAGTTCCCTTCGATCATTTCTATGTCGCCGAGCGCTGCAATACTCTTGAGTTCGGCTTTGGTCGCCGACACGATCACCAGGTTCATTATCCAATACTTGGTATAACCTTTGACCGTTCCTGCGGCCTTCCTAGCGTCCAGATAAGCGATAAAAGCTGGCTGGGATCTATCGGCAGCTTCTTTCAATGCAGCAAGCACGCGTTCGTGGCGTACTGCCATCGTCGCTTTTTCAGCCCGTAAAACGTTATCCAAGGCCCTTATGTCGGGACGATCCTGAAGGTAGATGATGGCTGAAGCGAAATCGTTATCACCGAGGGTTTCCAGGTAGGCTGCAAAATTGGTTTCGATCTCTCCAGCAAATGCCGATAGGCCAAAAGAAATGATCAGAGCGAATGAGATAAAGGCAGAGAATAGCTTCTTCATCTTGAACCCTCCTTGATTGAGAGTGGAGTTTGGAGGATTTGCATGTTAGCTATCTGACTTCTCTTAAAATGTTCTTGTTATCACCTCCCCGGGAGTCCGGATGCTTGCGACGAGTCTAGCCGATTTATGATTTGCTGGTCCGTACTGCCTCCTTTCTAGCGGCCGGCGTTTGGAAAAGTGCGCATAACCAGATGCGCAGAGACTCCTTCGCTGCTCATCTGGAGCCAATTTAATTGTGATCGTGTGGTTTGATGCGTGGTGCAGCGAGGTGAGGGTGCACAATAACACAAATCCTCGGGTTTGTCAAGGAAGGAACCGGTATTTCCTGATTTTAATATGGTTAATTCAGATCAGAAAATTCATCTGGCACGCAGCAGAAAAAATATTCGCAGGTTATGCTTGCGATATCCTGTATTTCTACTTGGGTTTGCTCAAGAGCAGGATTTATCATTAATTGAAGAGAAGAGTGTAAGGAAATATATACAGCGAATTCATTGAGAAAGCATTCCAATGAGCAGGCAGGAGGCGCCAAACAGTACTTACCACGGCTTCGAGCAAGGACCGATACGTCCACCCAATGAAGCAAGAAGCCTCTTGATAAGGGTCACCAGAAACTGTCCATGGAATCGATGCATGTTCTGCCCGGTGTACAAAACGGCGCATTTCTCCACGCGGCCAGTTGAGCACGTCAAAAAGGACATAGACCTTGTCCGCAAGCATGTTGAAACCTTGCGCCAATTGTTGGACGACTCCGGTCGAATCACGATAGCGGGGCTCCAAAAAGCCGCCATGCGAGTCGAATATGAAGAGTGGCATGTTTTCGACAGAGCCGCCGACTGGGTGTATGTCGGCGATATGAAATCCGTGTTTCTGCAAGATGCGGATTCGCTGGTCATCAAGCCGACCGACATGGTGGCGATCCTGACTCATTTGAGGAAACAGTTGCCATTCGTTCGACGCGTCACGTCGTACGCACGCGCCAAAACGATCGCCAGCAGAAAAGTAGAGGATTTGAAAGCGATCAAAGAAGCCGGCCTGGACCGGATTCATATTGGCCTCGAGTCGGGTTCTGATGAAGTGTTGGCCAGAGTCAATAAAGGTTCGACGAAAGAAATTCAAATCAAAGCCGGATTGAAGGTCAAACAAGCGGGAATGGAGCTCTCCGAGTACGTCATGCCCGGTCTGGGTGGGCAGGATCTTTGGGAAATCCACGCGATTGAGACGGCCGATGCATTGAGCCAAATCAATCCGGATTTCATACGGCTCCGGACGCTGGCAATTCCGCCGCAAGCGCCGCTTTTCGAAGAGTGGCAAGCGGGTCGCTTCAAGAAATGCACGGATCTAATGATCGCCAAGGAGATGTTATTATTCATTGAAAAATTAGATGGAATCACCAGTTATGTCAAAAGCGATCACATTCTGAATCTCTTCATGGAACTGCAAGGGAAGCTTCCCGAGCACAAGCAACGCATGATCGATTTGTTGAGCAATTACCTCGGAATGGAACCAGAAGATCAGCGACTGTATCAGGTAGGGAGGAGGCTTGGCATTCTGACTCGAACCCGTGACCTGGAAAATCCCCACAAAAAAGCCAAGGTTGAAAAGGCCTGCCGTAAGCTCGGGATCACAGCGGACAATGTGGATGAAGTTACCGATCAACTGATGACGCGTTTCGTTTGACCGCTTGCATTTCTACAACGCACAAAAAAACTGCGGGGCTTTGGCACCCCGCAGTCCATTAACCGCAGCAATCTCCGTCAGCGCAACTTAAGCTTAAGCCGAGGGAATGTGATCCGGTTGCGAATCACCGCCTCCGCCTGCAAACTTCTCCTTCAGCAGCTCGGCAACTCCCGCGATGCTTCCAAGGACACCGGAGGCTTCCAGCGGCAGAAAGACCTTTGTCGCCTGGCCGTCGGCGATATTGGCAAGCGCTTCGAGATATTTGATCGCAATGAGGTCATTCGTGGGATCGCCTTTGTGGATGGACCCATACACTGTTTCGATAGCTTGCCCTTCTCCTTCTGCGACAATGATCTCTTCGTACTTCCTTGCATCGGCAACTTTCCGAATGGCCTCGGCTTCGCCCTCCGCTCTGAGAATGGCCGCCTGCTTGGTACCTTCGGCCTCGAGGATGGCTGCTTTTTTCTGCCCCTCAGCTTCAAGGATCGTCGCGCGGCGGTCACGCTCGGCTTTCATTTGACGATGCATCGCATCTGTCACATCTTGCGGCGGCTCGATGCGCTGGAGCTCGACACGGGTCACTTTTGTGCCCCATTTGTCAGTAGCATCATCGAGGATCTCACGGAGCTTGGTGTTGATGATTTCGCGTGAGGTGAGGGACTCATCCAGCGCAAGATCACCGATCAGGTTACGGAGGTTCGTCTGAGCAAGTTTGGTTGCTGCGAGATAGAAGTTTTCGACGTTGTACGTGACTTTTATAGGATCGGATACCTCGTAGTAAACCACCGCGTCGACTTCGACGGCGACGTTGTCCTGCGTGATGACCTGCTGTGGCGGGACGTCGACGACCTGCTCGCGCATATCCACCTTGCGCATGCTCTCCATGAACGGAATGATGATCGTGAGACCGCTGCTGGCGGTGCGCTGGTACTTGCCCAGTCGCTCGACGAGACCTTTTTCCCAGGGTCGAACAATTCGTATACCGGTTGCAGCGGTGATAAATATGACGATGGCGATTACGACCAGTACGGCAATTCCAGTTGTTTCCATGCTATTCTCCTTCTTCGACTCGATTGACCAGGAGATGCGTCCCGTTGACTCCCGTTACCAGAACCGTGGTTCCGGGAGGAATGATGTCCCCGCTTGCGCTATCTGCCCGCCATTCCTCCTGGCCGAGCCGGATGCGTCCGGTGCCTTGAGCGTTATTGATTTCTTCGAGCACAATGCACCTTTGACCGGTGAAGCGGTCGGCTCCGATTCCCGGGGGCTGCTCCTTGCTGAATCGATCGGCAAACAGCCTCGAGACTGCGAACAGCACTGTGGACACGACGATGAATGCCACCCACTGGGCTATCTCCCCGAATCCTGCCAGTGCTACCAATCCCGTTACGATTGCTCCAATGCCGAAGGGTAGCAGAAAAAATCCGAACGTGAAAATTTCGCCGACGATGAGCAGCCCTGCGAAGATCATCCAGATCCACCAATATTCGGCAGGCATTGAGTTCACCTCCCAGTAAGAAATCGATCGAACTATCTGCCTGATATACAGGGAGACTCAAAAATTATTCAAGCAGTTTGTACAGCCGGGCAGGCGAAATCCATCGCCAAAAGGTGGCTTGGCGGTCGGCATGAGTCAGGTGGTGGATATCGGTCGGCGGATTTGACCGAGCCGCGTTGAGTGTTGGCAAGATCGCTCACGTGCGAGAAGCCGTGAGCGGTAACTTCCAAATAATTCATATATTATTCAATGACTTATACTCTCGGTGGCGAGCGCTTCAACTTGGTGCCATTTCCTATCCAAAGCCAGGGAAACTTATTGTCTCCGACCCGCGTAGTAATATACCAACAGCCAAACTATGTCAGGTTGCAGGTGCCTTTTGATAGGGAGGGCGAGCCGCTTAGGAGGACGTTATGCGCAAGTGTTGTGTTCTAGTATTAGTGATTTGCCTGTCCGCAGGCTGGCTTTTTGTCATGACGGCCAGTGCTAAAGGTCAGTGGTCGTTCTCAGGTGTTACGAAAATCAAAATAAAAGGAGTCTCAGGGGATGTCACCATCCGTCCGGCGGATGGCAAGGACATCATTCTGAAATTGCACGAGGAAGTATACCCTGAAGGTAGTTTCACTCCCCAAGTGGAGCAGGATGGGAATAGTCTGATTATCGAAGAAAAGTGGCGTGGGCGGAATACCAGCGGCGATGTGGATTGGACCATTTACCTTCCCAAAAAGGGTAAAGAGATCTTGATTCAGATTTCCAATGCATCGGGCGACCTGGATTGCAATGGCATTGGCGCCAAGATCCGGTACGAAACCGCCAGCGGGGATGTCGAACTCGCCGAAATGGATCTTGGAAACGGCTCCAGCTTCAATACAGCCAGTGGGGATTTTTCCATTGAAGCGATGGGAATTACCGAGGGGGCAAGGTTCAGTACTGCCAGCGGCGATTTCATACTGGAAGGCTTGACCATTGCGGACGGGTGCCGTTTTTCCACCGCCTCAGGCGATATCAAGTGCATCAAGTGCAAGTGCGGAGACGATGTGGAATTCAGTACGGCCAGCGGAGACGTCGTGATGGAAGACTGCGAACTCCGGGGCGAGAGTGAATTTTCATCCGCTTCGGGGGATGTGTCGGTATATCTCAGCCGGCTTCCCAAGAGCGACCTGTCCGCCTCATCCGCTTCTGGAAGGGTCGTCCTGGACGTCGATGATTTTGGGGATGATTTCACTCTCGTTCTGATAAAGCGGAAACAAAAAGGGCGTATTTCCTGCCCCTTCGAATACACGTCGGAGGAAACATTCGAGGGTCATCACACCTATGAGAAGAAAATCGTAAAGCGCGGCTCCGGCAAGCCGCATATCGAATTGAGAACGGCCTCGGGAAGGGTGATTGTCAAGGATTGATGGGGCCGAATATATAGATTGATATTTAGATTTCGCGGGAACCAGACAACGGGGAACGGCACGCAGCCGTTCCCCGTTGTCGTTGGAATGTTTTTGAGCTTGGCGGTGGTGCCTCGGCCTGCGACGGAGTATCGTTGCTCGTTGTGGAAGTGCTTCTTGTGGAAGGCTGCGTGGGGGATTCCTCACCACGCTCGCGCTTCACTCGGCTATTCGCTTCCGGCAGAGGATCCTTGTGTGAGTGCTGCGTAATGGTGCGTCAGCCCAATCATGCAGCACTTCCGCCCGGTCTGGGCACTCATCCGTGCTATAAATTCCTGCCTGATATCGCACGCTGCATGCCAGATTAGAATTGTGATCGATGCTTGTGGACGTGCGGGCAGTCTGCGCGGGAGCACGGAAACTTGGTGTTGACATTGAAGCTATATCGTTTATACCAAGATTGTTCTCGATGTCATTTCGAGAGTCCTGCCTGACTTGAACCGGTGAGTACCTTATTGACGGGGGATATATGCGCGCAGGTGGAACATGAGAATGCTTGCAGTGACCAACATGTATCCAACGGCGACGAGGCCCTATTACGGGATCTTCGTAAAGGAGTTCACAGGGGCCCTGGAGAAGCTGGGAGTGGAGGTTGCCGTTTCATTTACCGACACGTCACGAGGGCGAGGCGCGTATATCACCGAGGTTCCCCGGCTCCGGAAAACGATGGCGAAGAAGCAGCACGACGTGATCCACGCCCATCACACCTACAGCGTGTGGCAGACCAAATTAGCACAAAGGCTCAGCCGCGACAAAGCGCCGGTGGTATTTACCACTCACGAAGGTGAGTCGCTGATGCCCGAAGGTGTCCGGGACGAAAAAGCGGATTGGCTCAAAAGGATCGTCTACCTCAAGCAGCCAAAGAGGTGGGCGCTCAATGCCGCCGATTATGTCGTGTCGGTGAACGAGCACATCCCCAAAGCGCTGGGGTATCGGAAGCCGTATGATGTGATTCCTCCGGGTGTGGATCTCGAGCTCTTCATACCACGGAATAAAAGTGATTGCCGCAAGCGGCTGGGAATTCCCGAAGACGAGACAGTGGTGTTGTTTCCCGCCGATCCAAACAACCCATTCAAAGGTTTCGATATCGTAAAGAAGAGCCTCGAACGATTGACCAGAAAAACGAGAGTCATCACGGGCGGCGACATCTCTCGCGAGGACATGCCGATTTACATGAATGCGGCCGATGTGGTTGTTCAAGCCTCCAGCGTCGAAGCCTCACCAATGGTGGCAAAAGAAGCCATGGCGGTGAACGTGCCCATGGTATCGACGGATGCGGGCGATGTGGGAAAGATATTTGGATCGGCTCCCGGTTACTATATTTGCGAGAGAAATCCGGAAGATCTGGCCGCTAAACTCGAAACGGCGCTCGGACACAAAGGAGAAACGCGCGGGAGGGATCAGTTACAGCGGCTGGGATTGTCGCTCGAACAGGTCGCGGAAAAGTATCTCTCTATTTATAAAGAGGTCCTGCGCAGGTCTGCGGCGACCTGAGCATTGGTGAGCCGAATATTGACGAGCTGACTATCGGTGCACTAAGCAATAGCGAGCTGAACATTGAACGAACCTGTTTGCATCATTCGCTTCTATCCCTATCCACAGGAATCTCATGTCAAAAGAGATGCCGAATGCTTGCTGGATGCGGGTTATCGAGTAGATGTGATTGCCGCCCGGGCGAGGGGACAAAAAGCCCGGGAGGTAGTGGACGGTATTCATGTGTACCGATTACCCATAGCGCCCGGCCATGGATCGGCACTTGGTTATTTTTTCCGATACTATGCTTTTTTTGTTCTAAGCTTCTTTGCCATTTCGTGGCTCCAGCTCACGAGAAGGTACAGGGTCATCGAGGTCGACACGATGCCGGATTTCCTCGTGTTCGCGACCTTTTTACCGAAGCTGTTAGGAACCAGAATCGTTCTATATCTGTTCGAAGCCATGCCCGAGCTTTTTTCAGCCAGAAGGAACCTGGCTGATGAAACGGCTGTCGTCAAGACGCTGAAAGCGATCGAGCGGTGGGCGGTGAAATACTCGGACCATGTGTTCACGGTCAATGAGATGCATCGGGAGCTTGTTTCCAGAAGATCTTCTTCGGGAGACAAGGTGAGTGTCGTTTTGAACGTGCCCGATGAGAAGCGATTGGCAGTGTCCGTTGAGGCTGCGCCGGATAAGGGTCAATTTCTGCTCATGTATCACGGGACCATTGCCGTAAGGTATGGTGTCCACACAGCGATCAAAGCGCTTGGTCAGCTGCGGGATAACATTGAGGGCATCCGGTTGGTGGTTCTAGGAAATGGCGATTATAAAAGCGAAATTGTGAGTCTAACCCGCGAACTGGAATTGGAGAAGCATGTCGAGTTTATCGATTGGGTGCCCTACGAAAAGCTCATTGAGTGGATTTCAAAAGCTGATATTGGGCTCGTGCCTTTTATAATAGATGGCTACACGGACCTGATGCTCCCCAACAAGCTTTTCGAATATGTTGGCCTCAGTGTGCCGGTCGTTTCCGCCCGGACGAAGGCTATTCGCGATTATTATAATGAGGGCTGCCTGGCATTTTTTGAACCGGGCAATGAAAACGATCTTGCGAGAGCCGTAGTAGATTTGTACCAGGATCCCGCAAAGAGGAAAGAATTGTCGAAGAATGCCAAAGAGCTGTACGAAACCCACCACCGGTGGGGGATTATGAAAGAGAGATATGTGGGCGTGTATAGACGACTGTTGAGTGCAAAAGAGTAGAGTTCGCGGGGTAAGTGCGGGGGAATTCTTTATTCGCGAAGACCAGCCATCCAGCCTAGCTCTAAAAAACCAATTTTCCTATTACAGACAGATTCGAGAAGATGGTCGAGGCAGACACAACGACCGCTTTCACACCGGACGTGACCGCTTCACGGACGCCTTTGAAGATTGCCTTTACTACCGTGCCGGCAACTTGAGCGTATTCGGATGGGCTCGATGCCGAGCACTGGAAACATCCGTTCCAGCAGTGCTTGGCAGAGTTGATTTTGCTCGAAAGCGTCGTGCAGGAAGATGATTTTGAGTAGCTGACTACCTCGACGACGGAGACGTCGGTGCTCCGCAAGGTCTCCGCGTTACCGAATGCCACAACGCCTGCTAAGAGAAGAAGAGCGATCAGGATGGTGGCCATGGACAGGGTCTTCATGAGACGTTTCCTCCCGAGTTGCTTTGTTATACGGATTTGGGAGAACTTTTGTTCCATAGAAAGGGAAATGTTCGGCTTGGGCGGGATTGGTGACTGGCTGATAGTGCGACGAGCGCATTCCTTGCTCAATCCTCAGGCTTCTGAGGAGGGAGGTGCGGAGACAGGGATTTTAATTCGTTTGTTATAAGCAGGTTATCCTTGGGTACCATGATGGCAGACTTGAATGGACCCTCCTGGAGGACTGGTCTGAGTGCCGCCTGAATATTTTCGCTAAGTTGCGTGTATGCATAATAATTGCTATACTATCAGCGCAATACACTTCGAATGACGATATGGGGGCGATTTGGGTTCGACGGGGATCGTTCGTGTGTAAGCTGCGTGTCGAGGTCGTCACGAGCTCGTAAAACTTGTGGCACAAAATGTAAGTGCAGACGAACCAGTCGCACTGGCTGCTTAATTCGTTAAGCGGCTCGTCCCCGCCGGTCGGGTCTCCGGGGCCGGCGAGTGGGCGTCATATACCGGGGACTAGCGAGGGGAGAGTGTCTTGGCTTCCCGAGCGAAACTTTAAGGGCTGGTCCCCCAAGTGTCCGTGTCTTTGGTGGGCACGGGGGACGAGACATAAACCATAGACTACACACGTAGACGCTTGCATGTGGATATCTTCGGACGCGGGTTCGATTCCCGCCGCCTCCACCA
>WVZY01000072.1:323-2107 GCA_011772205.1 Candidatus Latescibacterota bacterium | reverse complement strand
GCGCGCAGCGCCAGCCTCGCTCGCATTTACAGCGATTTGGGTTTCCAGCAGCTCGCACTGGTAGAAGGTTGGAAGTCGGTGAACACCGATCCGTCAAACTATTCGGCACACAGGTTCCTGGCAGACTCCTATTCAGTACTGCCACGACACGAGATCGCCCGGGTCAGTGAGCTCCTGCAATCACAGCTCCTGCAGCCCATCAACATCACACCCGTGCAGCCGCGCCTCGCCGAGAGCAACCTCTTCGCAATAGAGGGGGGAGGCCCCGGAAGCCTTGCCTTCAACGAGTTCAACCCTCTCTTTCTTAGAAACCGTATCGCGCTTCAGGCGAGCGGCATCGTGGGGGAGGAGAGCACGTGGGGAAATGAGGTCGTGGTGGCAGGTCTCTACAAGAAAGCTTCCATAAGTGTAGGTCAGTACCATTTCGAGACGGATGGGTTCAAGGTGAACAATAATTCCGACGACGACATATACGACGCTTTCGTTCAGTTTGAGCTCTCCCACAAAACGAGCGTTCAGGCCGAGTACCGGCACAGGGATTTTTCGAGGGGCGATCTCGAACTCAGATTTTTCCCCGATGACCTCCTTCCGAACCTGCGCCAGGAAGATGAGATTGATTCGATACGTGTCGGGTTCCACCACGCTTTCTCACCCGGTTCCGATCTCATCGGTAATTTTACGTATCAAGATGGGGATGCCAGGGTGCGCGACGTAAACGACTTCCCCCCACCCCCATTTCCGACTCGAAACATACTGACAATCGAGGACGAAGAGGAGGGGCGTGGCGGTGAACTCCAACACCAACTAAGATTAAAAATGGTTAAGTTTATCACCGGTATGGGATACTTCGACATCAATGGGAATTTATTTACCAACCGTGATATCTTTGATCTTTCTTTCGATCCGCCATTCTTTCTCGGCTCGACTCCTTTCGAATTCGAAATCGATACTACCCACGTAAATTTCTATCTGTATACATACTTCGATTGTCATGAAAACGTGACAATTAGCATCGGAGGGAGTGCCGACTCCTTTGATGAGGACAGAAACGATGGTCTTCCGGGAGTCGAAGATGATCAATTCAACCCGAAATTTGGTATCACCTGGAACCCCGTTCCGGATACGACGGTGCGAGCTGCCGCGTTCAGGACCCTGAAGAGATCGCTTATCACGAATCAGACCCTCGAGCCGACTCAGGTGGCCGGGTTCAACCAGTTCTTCGACGACGCAAACGGAACCGAGGCTTGGCGGTACGGCATTGCCGTCGACCAGAAGTTTTCCCGCGATGTTTACGGAGGTGTCGAGCTATCGAAGAGGGATCTNNCGCCTCCAGTTCCTCAACTGGTAAACGTCGACTGGGAGGAGTACCTGGCGCGAGCCTACCTCTACTGGGCACCACACGAGTGGCTCGCCTTGAGCGGTGAATATCAGTACGAAGAATTTGAGAGGGATGAAACCTTCGTTGCCGGAATCAAAGAGGTCAAGACGCACCGGTTTCCCCTGGGGGTCAATTTTTTCCATCCCTCAGGTCTTGCTGCAGTGCTGAAAGCGACCTATTATGACCACGAGGGTGTTTTCGAAAGGCAAACGGTTCCCGGACTCTTCGAGTCGGGGGAAGATGACTTCTGGCTCGTAGACGCTTCCATCGGCTATCGTCTTCCGAAACGCTATGGGTTCATCAGCGTCGGGGCGAAGAACCTCTTCGACAAGTCTTTCAGTTATACCGACACGGACCCGCTGAACCCGGCGATACAGCCGGAGAGGCTCTTTTTCGTGCGCCTGAC
>WVZY01000072.1:0-141 GCA_011772205.1 Candidatus Latescibacterota bacterium | reverse complement strand
TTTGATGTATAATCTTTACGACCGGGAAGGCCGGGGCTGGATGTCTCGCTCCGGGTGCAGTAAATTCCAATATATTTCTTGTCGCGTTAACGGAGGGGAGGTTCCGTTTTGAAGATACGCGTCCTGGGCTGTTCCGGTGCC
>WVZY01000050.1:807-1055 GCA_011772205.1 Candidatus Latescibacterota bacterium | reverse complement strand
AAGCGTTTGCACATAGATATCGGTGCGACAACCGTCTATGTCACCCATGACCAGGTGGAGGCCATGTCCATGGGTGACAGAATTGCGGTCATGAACCTCGGAGAGCTCCAGCAGGTCGGTAAACCTGCAGAGGTGTACGATAATCCCGTGAATCTATTTGTGGCGAATTTCATCGGGAGCCCGGGAATGAATTTCATCGACGTGGTCTGCTCCCGCTCGGATCATCAGACAAAAGCGGTGCTACGCTC
>WVZY01000050.1:415-679 GCA_011772205.1 Candidatus Latescibacterota bacterium | reverse complement strand
CAAAGTCTGGGTGGGATTAAATGAGAAAAAGGTGCATTTTTTCGATAAAGTGAGCGGCAACACAATTTTCCTGACGTAAAGGTGGTGGTTCATTGTGGCAAATGTAAAACTCGAGGGCGTAACGAAGCGATTCGGAAAGTTGACGGCAATCAACAATCTCAAACTCGAGATTCGCTCCGGGGAGCTTTTTGTTCTGCTCGGACCGACCGGGGCAGGAAAAACCACGACCCTGCGATGCGTTGCTGGTCTGGAAAAGCAGGACGA
>WVZY01000050.1:0-326 GCA_011772205.1 Candidatus Latescibacterota bacterium | reverse complement strand
AAAGATGCGGAGGACTCCGCAGGACGAGATCGATCGCAGGGTATCGGAAGTAGCAAAGATACTGCATATTGATCATCTGCTCGACCGGAAGTCTGATAAGCTTTCAGGAGGTGAGATGCAGCGTGTAACGATCGGGAGGGCAATCGTACGCAATCCCAAGGTGTTTCTCATGGATGAGCCGCTGTCAAACCTCGACGCGAAGCTGCGCGAAGAGCTACGGGCTGAGCTGAAGCGTCTTCAGATGGACCTCGGGGCCACCCTGTTCTTCGTCACCCACGACCAGGTCGAGGCGATGACCATGGCAGACCGAATCGCCGTGCTCAACA
>WVZY01000057.1 GCA_011772205.1 Candidatus Latescibacterota bacterium | reverse complement strand
CTGCAGCGATCACAGCAGGAGTACATACTTGACAGGCGCTTTCTATGGAAGCGGGAGCGTGGGGAGGAACCCCCGCAAAGCTTCCCTCAACATGGAAAATCCGCCGCAGGCGGGAAGCCTGAGCGAAGCGGGCGCATGGTGAGAAAGCCCCATCACGCAGCAGTCATGTCAAGCTTAGGTCCCCTGATCCCAGCTTGCCAAATAACGCGCCTGCTGGTCGGTGAGCAAATCGATCTTGTAATTCATTGCGGTAAGCTTGAGGTTGGCAATTTCTCGATCGATTCGATCCGGTACAGAGATCACTTCCTGTTTGAGGGATCCGTGGTTGCCGACGAGATACTCACAGGCAAGTGCCTGATTCGCGAAACTCATGTCCATAACCGATGCCGGATGCCCTTCGGCTGCGGCAAGGTTTATCAAGCGACCTTCGCCGAGGAGATTGATGCGTTTACCGCTGGGAAGTGTGTATTGATCCACATCGGTGCGAATCTTCTTCTTCTTTACGGCGATCTTCTCGAGCGCTTCTATATCGATTTCTACGTTGAAGTGACCCGAATTCGCGACAATTGCCCCATCTTTCATCCTCTCGAAATGCTCTTGCCTGATAACAGCGATGTTGCCGGTGAGGGTAATGAAAACGTCGCCGATCTCGGCCGCATCCATACTGGGCATCACGCGGAACCCGTCCATGACTGCCTCGAGCGCTTTAATAGGATCTACTTCGAGAATCACCACGTTGGCTCCCATCCCCTTCGCACGATTCGCAACCCCTCTCCCGCACCAACCGTATCCCGCAACCACGACCGTTGTCCCCGCAAGTAGAATGTTACAGGCCCTTAGGATGCCGTCGATCGTGCTCTGGCCGGTTCCGTAGCGATTGTCGAACATATGCTTCGTTTGGGCATCGTTGACAGCGATGATCGGGTACTTGAGGACACCTTCTTTCTGCATGCTCCGGAGCCGGATCACACCTGTTGTCGTTTCCTCAGTCCCACCGAAGACATTCTCGAGGACCTCCGCCCGACTGCTATGGAGAGTCGAAACCAGATCGGCACCATCATCCATCGTTATCTGGGGCTCGTAGTCGAGCACAGCATTGATATGCTGGTAGTATGTCTTATGATCCTCCCCATGCTGAGCAAATACGGGGATCGAGAAATCAGCAACCAGGCTAGCGGCAACATCATCCTGGGTGCTCAGAGGATTGGATGCGCACAAAGCGGTTTCGGCACCTCCAGCTTTGAGCGTTCGCATAAGGTTTGCCGTTTCCGTGGTAACGTGCAAGCAGGCACCGATCCTGATTCCACCGAGTGGTTTCTCCTTCTGGAAACGCTCCCGAATGGATCGCAGCACGGGCATGCGATCGTCCGCCCAAAGGATTCTGTCTTTTCCAATCGGTGCTTGGCCAAGGTCTTTGCAATCGTATTTCATAATCTTCCTTCCCGCGGTTAACGTGATCAATTCCAGTATTACATCGCAACGCTACCTAACTCTACGCTTCAACTCCTCTACGTAATCACAATACTCCCAGGTAAATTCTTCATCCTCCCTTCCGAAGTGACCGTATACAGCAGTCTTCCGGTAAATTCCTCTCTTGAGCTTGAGCCGTTCGATCATCCCTTTCGGCGTCAGGTCGAACGTATCACGGATCACCTTGGTGATCGCCTTATCCTCGATCAGACCTGTTCCTGCAGTATCAATAAATATGGACACAGGTTCTGCTTCGCCAATAGCGTAAGCTATCTGGATCTCACACGCATCCGCTAAACCCGCCGCGACGACATTCTTCGCAATGTGTCTCGCAGCGTACGATGCGCTCCTGTCAACTTTCGATGGATCCTTTCCGGAAAAAGCGCCCCCGCCGTGGCTGCCAACACCACCGTATGTATCCACGATGATTTTCCGACCGGTGAGCCCGCAGTCCGCTTTGGGTCCCCCCTCGACAAACCGCCCCGTGGGATTCACCAGAAGACGATAATTGGAACTGCTGTCCAGTTTGTACTCCTCCAGAACGGGTTGGACAATGTGGCGCCTTACATCTTCTTCGATCTGCTCGCGCTTCACATCAGCCTCGTGCTGTGTCGAAACGATTATAGTATGGATGCACTTCGGGGTATTACCATCGTACTCAACGGTGGCCTGCGTTTTGCCATCCGGACGAAGATAGGACATGCTGGAGTTCTCTCTCCTCATTTGGGCAAGGCGCATTGCCATGCGATGCGCGAGGACAATAGGCATCGGCATCAAAACGTTCGTCTCCTTGCAGGCGTAACCGAACATCATCCCCTGGTCGCCGGCCCCTTGTTTGTCGATGACACCCAGTCGGATATCGGGTGATTGTTCGTCGATCGAAGTAATTACCGCGCATGTTTGGTAATCGAAGCCATACTCCGCATTTGTATAACCGACATCTTTGACGACATTTCTGGCGATGGTCGGGATGTCAACATATGCTTCTGTAGTGATCTCTCCCGCAACGAATATCATCCCAGTGGTAACAAGTGTCTCACAAGCCACCTTTCCTTCGGGATCCCTTACCATTACGTCATCCAAGATGGCATCGGAAATTTGATCGGCGATTTTATCAGGATGCCCTTCGGTCACGGATTCAGAAGTAAAAAGCTTTGGAACTGGCATCTGGTCCTCCTAGGGGAATATGTTTCGAAGCTAGTCGTGCCTATTTCGGATTTACCTCACAGGAATCACCGACATTTAACGATTGAAAAGCGCCCACGATTACCGCTTTGGATCCCACAATGCTTCCGTCCAGCAAGCACTCCTTGACGGCGGCACCCTCATCGATGACGGAATCCCTGATGATCGAGTTCCGAACCACAACGTGGGAGGCAATCGAAACGTAGGGTCCAATGATGGAGTTTTCGATTTCAGCGTTCGGAGACAAGGACACTGGGGGCAGGATGATCGATCCCTCGATGATTGGAGGATCTTTTCGCCCTTCGAGAAGGCTCCGGTTCGTCTCGAGAAGCGCTTCCTTCTTTCCGCAGTCGAACCATTCCTCTATGGAGAACGGTCTGAACTCGGCGCCGCGATCGATCATCATCTGAAGCGCGTCAGTGACCTGGTACTCTCCGAGTTTTTGGATATCGCCTTCGATCTGCTTTTTCAGGCACTCGAACAGAAGAGGCGAATCAGGTAGATAATATAACCCAACCAGGGCGAGATTGCTCGGTGGATCTTTGGGTTTTTCGACCACGCGGGTTATTCTCCCATGATCGATCTCGCAAACACCAAAGCGCCTCGGGTCTTCGACGGACTTGACACCGAGGACGTTGCAATCCACATCTATTACAGCTCTCAGATCCGCTTTGATAATCGTGTCTCCAAGAATGATCAACAGCGGTTCGCCTGTGCTCGCGACAGCCTCGGTGAGGTGGATAGCGTGCCCGATTCCCCTCCGCTCTTCCTGAAAGACGAACTCCACCGGGGCCTTTGGGTAATGTTCTTGGACATATGATTTGACGAGCTCTGCTTTGTAACCTATTATCAGAATAACACTTGTCGGATCCAGCGCTAAAACATCGTCGAGAATATGGGAGATAATCGGCTTCCCCGCCACGTAGAGGAGTGCTTTGGGCAAGGTGTACGTGTGCGGTCTGAGCCGCTTCCCAATACCTGCTGCTGGTACGACTGCTTTCAATTTTAGCTTCCTCTCACTGCCCCACTCGGGCCGATTCGCCAAGTGTAATCTCGTGCCGGAGATTATTGTTGGAGTCGCTGCTTCAAGTAATCGATCTTTTCGACGGGAGTCGGATCGAGCCCGTTGAAATAAGCGAGATAAATGCTCACAAAATCGCCGAGAACCATCGTGCTCAAGATTCGCGTCAAGCGGTCTTCACCTTTGGTTTCGATCCGAAACAAGCCCGCCGCAAGAGGCTCTATAATACCTAAAAAAATGTCCCTCTGGCGCTTCGACAGTTCGTGATCCTCCCTGTCCTCAAGGGATACGATAACGATTTTGCCAAGCAGATCCTCCGGTGTCTCCCACCCGACGATTTCATTGTGATTGAGTTCTGTGAAGCTGGCATAGTGTGCAAGGGACTTTCCGTTCTCGTTGATTTGAGTGCACCACCTCCGCGCAACCGCTTCACACAGCATCCCTCCGGAATAAATAAACGGGAAGTAACCGTGCAAAGCCCGCGCGATTTCCGCAGCCCGGTTATCAGGATTCACCGGTGAAAACTCGGCACAATCTCTCCCGAGGTGCTCCCTCGCCCTCGAGAATTCCTCCTCGCTGACCTCAGCAAGCCCGAGCTTCCAAAGGATATGGACCGTTGGGAAGAAGGAATAGGCGATTGCCGCCCTGGGCGGCATCCCGCCCGGTATCCGACAAATGGGTATGCCATCCCGAAGGCAGATTTCCCCCAGCTTCCCACCACTGGTGATGGCTACCACGGAGGCCGCCTTTCCCTTGATCGACTCGTATGCGCTGAGCGTTTCCCCCGTATTGCCCGAATAGCTGGAAATGATGCATAACGCATCTTCGAGGAGATAGCCCGGAACTTCATAGCTGCGAACGACGTGAAGCGGTGCGGCCAGCCGACTGCCGAGGTAGGATCGCACCATGTCTCCTCCGATTGCAGATCCTCCCATGCCGCAGAGGACTATGCGCGAAAGCTTGCCCCCTGCCAGCTTTGCACAGAACGATTCGCCTAGTTCGTACGCTTCATGCATCTGAGCAGGAAATGCCTCCACCAATCCCATCATACTTTTCGGATCCATTTCATTCTGGAGTTTCTTCAAGTCCACTTGTCCACCTAAACTCTTTCAGATTTACTCTTGGAAAATGGGGAGATCCGGAATACGCGTTTTAAGGAAATCCTGCGCGCTATCTTCAATACCTCTGACTGTGCGGTACCGGTATACACGCTTAACCAGTGACTTGCATTCATCGTAGGTGACGGATCGAATGATTTTTTTGACTTCGGGAATCATGTTAGGACTGCAGCTCAATTCATCGAAACCAAGGCCAATCAGTATCGGCACCGAGAAAGGGTCACCGCACATCTCACCGCAAAGGCCAACGGAAACGCCGCGCTTGTGCGCAGCCTCGACGGTCATCCTCAAGAAACGGATAATGCTCGGGTGCAGATTCTGGTAGAGGTGTGATATCTTTGTGTTTCCTCGATCAACGGCTAGAGTGTATTGGATCAAATCGTTCGTTCCGACCGAAAAATAGGACACTTCCTTGGCAAGCGTATCGGCGAGGGCAACTGCCGAAGGAGTTTCGACCATGATTCCGATCTCGACATTTTCATCGAAATGGAATCGCCCCCTCCGGAGTTCATCCTGGACCTCTTCGCAGATTTCCTTGGCTTTTATCACCTCTTCCACCTGCGAAATCATGGGAAACATGATTTTCACATTGCCATGCGCACTCGCCCGGTAAATCGCCCGAAGCTGAGTTTTGAAAATGTCCTTCCTAGTGAGACAGAACCGAATCCCCCTCCAACCCATGAAGGGATTCAACTCGGCGGAGCTGTGGAGGTACCGAACGATCTTGTCCCCCCCGATATCCAGCGTCCGGATGACTACAGGATTATCTTTCATTTTCTTCACTACGTACTTGTAGATTTCGTATTGCTCCTCCTCCGTGGGAAGATCCTCTTGAGCGATGAAGAAGTACTCTGTTCGAAAAAGCCCTATACCTTCCGCACCATACTCGAGTACTGAATCGACCTCTTCGGGAAGGTCGATATTGGCAACGAGATGGATTCTTCTCTCGTCCAGCGTGATTGCGGGGTATCCCGTGAGCGTGAGGAGTTGCTCTTCAAGTTTCTTGAATCTTTCGATTTCCTTTTTGTAGGAATCGAGGGTTTCCGCTGTCGGATTTACCACCACAGTGCCGCAGTTGCCGTCCACTATGATCGTATCGCCATTGCCAACTAGAGGAAAAAGGTTTTCGAGCCCGACAACAGCTGGCACTCCCTGCGAACGGGCGAGAATGGCTGTGTGAGATGTCCTCCCACCGAGATCGGTAGCATAGGCGAGAGTCAGTTCCCGATCGAGCTGGGCAGTATCCCCGGGCGCCAGGTCGTGGGAGATGATGATCGACGGTTCCGTGGGCTTATCGAATCCCTTTCGCTCTTTGCCGAGAAGCTTCCGAAGGACGCGCTTCTTAACGTCCATAATATCTGAGGACCTATCTTTCAGATATTCGTCCTGGACCTCGCTGAACGAGGCCATCACCTGTGAAAGAACTTTTTGGAATGCAGAAGCGGCGCTCAGTTTTTCCTTCTGGATCACTGAGACGGTATCCTCGGTTACCATCACATCATCGAGGATGAGAAGATGTGCATCGAAGATCTTCGCGTGGTCTTCGCCCATACGATGTGTGAGACTCGCCTTTATCTCGCTGAGCTCTTTCTTTGTATCTTCCAGAGCTCGTTCGAATTTCTCGATCTCGCCTTTGACATCACTGGAGCGCACCCGGATATCCGGAACGAGGAGAATATCGGAATCCATGAGAAAGGCTGTTCCGATAACGATGCCAGGCGATGCGGAAATGCCGTTCTTCCGAATTTCCTCTTTTTGTGCCAGTTCGGCTTTAGCGGTTGGCCGTCCTATATCACTTCGAAACTTTTTCACTTTTCCGACCGATCCTTGAAATCAACCGAGCTATCCTCGTTGAAATTGCTAGCGATGAGTTCTTCAATTGCCTTTCTTGCGTCTTTTTCATCTTTGCCGTCTATCTGGATCGTAAACAAAACGTCTGCAGGTATCGCAAGGCCTGCCAATCCGAGGATACTCTTACCGTTTGCTTGCCGGCCGCCGTTGAAAACCGTTATCTCGCTCTTGAAGCGAGAGGCGACTTTGACAAACTCCCCCGCAGCTCGAAGATGCATTCCGATCCTGTTATTGATTCGACTCGAGAATTCTACCATTGCTCTGTGCACATTTCCGTTCCCACTGCCATCGGCAATTTCCCCTCAGAATCTTCAACTGAAGATAAAAGCTAACAGAGCGGAAATCGGGAGGAGGAAAACGGCAAACCAAGAAGACGATATATCTCTCCTCAATAAAATAACTGCAACCACCACAAGCACCCCACCCGATAGCAGCATCGGCACACCGCCCTGAACGCTGAGCGAACCAACCGGCAGAAAAGCTCCCATCCCGCCTTCGAAGAGAGCATTGAGGACAATGGCCGTCAAAGCTCCTCCGGCACAGGCGCCTGAGATCTGCACTGCGCTCAATAGCCGTTGAAAACCGGGGCCGGAGAAGAATTCAACAAGTTCCCAGCCCTTGTTGTAGCCAAAGTAAACGCCCCAGATTCGGCAGGAGACAATTATCAGGTTGTACAGCAGAAGGACGGCTAACAACCCTATAAGAGAATGATATATAGCAGAGACGCATGCAAAAGTCAACGCTAGTGGTTTAACGCCTCCGAGAAACAGCATATCCCCCATCGCCGCTAGAGGACTGCTGATGGCTTTTTTGAAATATTCTATGTCATTATCGTCGATGGGCTTTCCCGCGAGTCGCTCTTCTTCCAATCGAAGAACGCCACCCACCACCAGCGATGTAAAGTTTGGGTTGCAGTTGAAAAATCCCAGATGCTTGCGTACTAGCGCATCGGCCTCTCTGCCTGCTATCTTTATGCTTCCTGCCGAAAAAGCGCTTGCGAAACCAACGTTTTGCATACCTTTCTGATGCAGCGCTCCCTGAAGGAACAAAATCCTCAGGGCCACCTTGAAAAGGTCGAGCCAACCGAGCTTTTTTATCACTTTGTCCATAGTACAACGAGAATTAAGACGGTGCTCATCAACAGAAATCTCGTTAGATGCTTATGCCAATAAACATGGATGAGTGACGCCACTCCAAATGCGGGGAATAACAATCCCCAGTGCTCAATGGATTTGACGACGCTCTCCCCGGCACTGCTGCTCACCCATTTCGAAAACGCATATCCCACGGCGAGAAAGAGTAACACCACGAGAACTTCCATGAAGAAGGTATACGCTGTTGCAAAGAGATGCACCCAAAACAGATTTCGTACGGGCCGCCAGTCCTCGTTATTCCTCAGGTAGGCAATACGGCTCAAGCGCTGTTCTTTCAGGTGCTGCAACGGCATGGATAAGCGAGAGGCGAATTCGCCGGCAAGCAGACCCGAAAGCACTCCCAGTGAAATCACAAATGCGAACCGGGGATCTCCCATCGTGTGCACCAAAAAGCAAGCCGAAGCGGATCCTACAATAGCCCCGCAAACCTGATCCGGCCGACGTGTTCCCCGCATCGGAAGCACAGCGAGCCAGATCAGCTCCAAAAACAATCCCACGATAAGGCCTGAAGAAATCTCACCGAATATATAACCGACGATAAGAGATATAAAAATTGGCTGGGCAACAAGGCTCTGCCATCCTGCCCGATCATCGAGCGCAAGCGCGCCCCCGAGAATCCCCAACACAAGATAGTGGTCCATCACATCTCCAAGAGACGCTCGAAGGGCACACCATCCTCCTCTTTCACCCTTATGCGCTACATGGAATTGCCCAAGGGTCAGCGTCCCGGTAATGCACTAATCCTATGCGATGCTGGATAACCTTGAGATGCTAGACGACCAGGGGGTTGATGATTGTGGGCTGATTGCCCGGGATATCCTGAGCAAAGAGCTTGACCTTTTTCTTCACCAGTTCCCTCAACAGGTTCGTATCTTCTTCCGTCAAAAAAAGGTACGGTAGAATCTCATTTGCTCCATCACGGTGATGCAACCCCCCAATATTAACTTCATTGAACTGGACGCCTTTTTCAACAATAAGATAAGCGTCTTTGACCGTTTCGAAAAGGATCATCACCGACTCGTTTTTATAAAGATTGTTCAAAAGTTCCCTTGCCGTTTCTTCCAGTGTGAGGAAAGACACTTTGATATGCGAGGGTACGCTCGATGTATAGAATTTTCTCTCCCAGGTGTTCTTGGCAACTCGATCGTTTGATACAACAATGCGGTCGGGCTTCATTAATCTTGCCCACCCGAGCACGATCTGCCCGTGTATGAGCCGGTCGTCGATACGCACGAGGCAAAGAGGCATCAAAGATTCTCCCTTTTAAGAATTTGGATGCTACTCTTCCCCCTTTCGATGACCTCGTCCGCGAGACGCTCGAAAGGGATTTCTTCGCGCTTATTCAAAAAAGCCAGCAGCATTGGCAAGTTTATGCCGGTAATCACTTGAACATTCTTGTGGATGCCAAGGAGCCTTAGGCACGCGTAGCTGCAACTCCCGCCAAAGAAATCGACAAATACGACGCAGGGCTTTCCCTCACAAGCCTCGACGAGAGCCGCGAGATCATCGGTCAGGGCTTGGGGTGATTTAGCAATATTCGATACAGGATAGCAGTCAGAAAATTCGCCGAAGATCCGCTTCGCTGTACTGAGCAGCTCTTCAGCGAGCATTCCATGAGTCACTACAATTCCTGTCACCATGGAAGACGTTCCCTTGTTCATCCCTCCTACTCGGTATCGTATCGCAAATAGTGTCTGGTTTGTCTATCACTTTCGATTTGATCAATCACCATATGATCGAATCTCTGCGCTGCGTTTATCCCGTATACCTTCAGCATGTGATTCATCGCAATAACTTCAGATATCACCGTTATATTCTTTCCTGGGTAAATTGGCACCACTACCTGTGGGATTTTTACTCCAAGTATCGTTGCGTCGCGATCTTGAAGACCTTCCCGGTCCCAATCCATTTTTTCGTCCCACTCCTGAAGGTTCACTTCCACTTCGATACGCTTCTGGATGCGAATAGCTCGAATGCCGAATAGATCTTGTACGTTTACGATGCCGATACCTCGGATTTCCATGAAATGCTTGAGATGCCCATGCCCTCTTCCGATGAGGATGTCCTCGGCAGTGCGTTTGACGATAATCGTATCATCAGCGACCAACCTGTGCCCTCTCTCGATGAGATCCAGAGCGATTTCGCTCTTGCCTATGCCGCTCCTTCCAGTGAAAAGAAGGCCAACACCATAGACATCCACTAGCGTTGCATGGATGTTCAATGTTGGCGCGAAATAATCGTCCAGATACTTTGTGAGCTCCTGGATGAAAGGAGTGGTCAGCATCGATGTTTGCAAGAGCGGAACGCCGTACTCGTGAGTGAATCCAATGAGCTCCTCAGGAGGCTCGAGACCCCGGGTCACGATGATGCACACGAGGGGCATGATGAAAAGCCTCCCGATTGCTTCTTTTCGTTCTTCAGGCGTCCTGGTATTGAGATAGAGGATTTCGGTTTCGCCGAGAATCTGAATGCGCTCGTTCAAATAGTTTTGCATAAAACCTGCGAGCGCGAGCCCCGGGCGGTGAATGTCCCTGACCGTAATCGGTAGTTGGCCTTCGTAGATATCATTTATCAGCTCCAATGAGAGAGTTTCCTTCATCCCCTCGAAGAGCTCTTTTACCGCTAGCGTCTTTTTCTCCATCTTTAAGCCTCTATCAGTCCGTACTTCCCATCTTCGCGTCTGAAGAGGATATTTACTTTTTTAGTCGTAGCATTCAAAAAAATCTTGAAATCGATCCCATTCCCCTTCATCTCCCGTATGGCCTCTTCCGGCGTAAGCTGTGGAAATTCATCTGATCTTGCTGTAACGAATTCTTCTACTGACTCGGTTGTTTCCCCTTCTACGTCATCCACATTCTCAACAAGAACAACCTCAACGTCCGTTATTTTGGCTTGATTTTTCCGCTTTTGCCGCTTCCCTTTGTGTTTGAGTATTTGCCGCTCGAGCTTCTCCACAGCGCCATCCACCGACGCGTACATATCTTCCGATACATCTTTGCTCTTGAAATCCCTTCCGTTGACATGAACGGTGATTTCAACTGTATGCCTATATTTTTCTAGAGTAAACGTAATGTGAGCATTAACAATTTGATCAAAATATTTTTTTAAATGGTAGACCTTGCTTTCTGCGTAATCCTTCAAAGCCGGTGTCAATTCATAATGCCGAGCTGTGGTGGTTACTTTCATTGGTCACCTCTTTCCTTAGCAATGCCGCAAACGGCACATTTACTCCAGCCTTCGGCACCTCGGTACTCATGAACCAAGGTACCGTAGAGCAATAAGCGAGCTTGAACAAGGTATGGATTACCTGAAGCAATGAAGTGGCAATCAATTGGAAGTTTAAAAATAAACACGTTCGGGTGCTCTGTCGATGCTTAACGAACACTCGCGCGCGAAGTATCTCATAAGTCCCCGTTTGCAATATACCTAAATAATGAACACCCGCCAAGCGATATGAACATCGGCTAATACTGCTTCCGCATTCTTGCAGGAAGGATATTGAGCTGTTCTCTATACTTGGCAACCGTTCTGCGGGCAATATTAAGTCCTTCTTTCTTAAGTATATCAGCTATTTTCTGATCGCTCAAGGGGTTATTCTGATCTTCACCCTCTATTATACGACGAATTTTGTCCTTGGCGCTCTTCGCGGAGATTTCGCCCCCGTCCTGCGTCCCCAGGCTACTGGAGAAGAAAAACTTCAGCTCGAACACACCGCGAGGCGTTTGCACGTATTTATTTGTCGTTACACGACTTACGGTTGACTCGTGCATATTTATCTCGCTGGCAACCTGCTGCAAAGTAAGCGGTTTTAGATAAGCGGTCCCCTTTTCGAAGAAATCTCTCTGCTTTTCTGCGATGCACTCCATCACCTTGACCATGGTCTTCCGCCGCTGCTCGATCGTCTGGATCAGCCACTTTGCCGATTTCATTCTCGACTGAATGAACTCCCTCGTTTCCCTGTCCCCGTCTTTCGCCTCCTTGAGCAATTCGTCCTGGTAAGCTTGACTGACCCGCAGCCGGGGGATGTTCCTGTCGTTCAAGTAGACGACGTATTTTCCATCGATGAGCTCCACGACGAGGTCCGGTATGACGTACCTCGGTTCCTCCGTCATGATTTGCAGACCAGGCTTCGGATCCAGTGTGCTGATCACCTTGCATTGGTTCTGGACCTCTTGAATGGAGACTTTGAGCTTCTTTGATATTTCGAGATACTTCTTGTGCTTGAAATCGTTGAAGTAGTCTCTGATGATCCTCGCGGCAAGCGAATCCTGAAGCCCCTGGTTCTCGAGCTGAATGAGGAGGCTCTCCTGGAGATTTCTCGCCCCAACACCGGGTGGCTCGAAGGTTTGGATGATTTTAAGGACTCTCTCGACCTCCTCTAAGGACACGCCAAACGTATTCGCCACTTCCTCGAGTTCACATGTAAGATACCCGCTCTCGTCGAGGCTCCCAATCAGGTAATCGCCAATCTCTATCGTCTTTTCATCGGCCGTTGCGATTCTCAGCTGACTGATGAGCTGATCCGTGAACGAACGCTTTGCTACGGGAACCTTCTCGAAAAATTCTTCTTGAGTCTCCTCGCCCAATCCATAGCCCATCTCCCACCCGCTGCGGAAATATTCTTCTAGATCGATTTTTTCTTCTTCGATGATTTCTTCTTCAGACTCACTGTCCGTCTCTGACTCGCTCTTGGTTTCCTCGACGGCTTCCTCCTCCTGGATTTCCTCCACTTCATCTACTTCTTCCAAGAGGGGATTCTCAATGATCTCCTGCTTGAGCATTTGTTGGAGTTCAATGGCCGGCATCTGCAGCAGCTTCAACGCCTGCTGGAGCTTTGGCGTCATGACGAGGGCTTGCTTTTGTTTGAGCTCAAGGTTGAATTTCATTTCCATGTCAATTACCTCATCCGCTCACTTCGGTGCTAGAGTCTGAATGCTTCACCGAGGTAAATTTCTCTGACCTCTGCATCTCCAGCGAGTTCATCGGCCGTTCCGGATCTCTTGATACTTCCCTCATACATGATATACGCACGATCGGTGATGCTCAGGGTGTCTCGCACGTTGTGGTCCGTTATCAAAATTCCGAGGCCCCTTTCCTTCAGCTTCTTTACGATGAGCTGCAAATCCGCCACGGCGATAGGATCGATCCCAGCAAACGGCTCATCAAGCAGCATCACTTTAGGATCCGATACGAGAGCCCTGGTAATTTCGACTCTCCTCCTCTCGCCACCTGAAAGGTTGTAAGCAAGGCTCTTTCTCAAATGGGCAATGTCCAGTTCGTTCAACAAGCTTTCCAGCAATTCCTCCCGCTTTGCTTTACTCATCGACATCGTCTCAAGAATCGCCATTAGGTTCTGTTCAACAGTCAGCCCTCTGAATATCGAAGGCTCCTGAGGAAGGTAACCGATCCCCATTCGGGCCCTCTTGTACATTGGGCGGCTGGTAATATCTTCATCGCGAAGATATATCCGCCCGGAATTGGGCTGGATCATTCCCACAATCATGTAGAAGGTAGTGGTCTTACCCGCTCCGTTTGGTCCCAAAAGACCGACGATTTCGCCAGCGTTCACTTCGATGCTGACATCGTTGACCACCTTCCGCCTACTGTATATCTTTACAACACCTTCAGTGCGCAGAAATCCATTCATTGATGGCGTTGGGCCGATCTCACTCATCCTGAGATTCCTCTTCTTCGATGATTGTCGCCTTGACGTTTTCCTTAATGTCGACCGAGGAGAGATCGTGGTCGCACTCCAGGCCAATCCCGGTGATTACGTCCTTTCCCCGCGTGAGCTTAACAAAGCAATTGCTAATGATCTTATCCCTGGCGTTTACCCAGAGCAAACTGTCCGTTTCAAGCACGTCGCCATCAATAGAAACGACGACAACATTACCGTAAGCCAGCATATCTCTCGTATTTTCGTAATACTCTCCTTTGTCCGATGTCAACGTCGTTTGGAGTTCGCCACCGTCGCCATAGAATTCTATCTTTGGCTTGTCCATCAGGACGAGGTTCTTTGCGTTGTACCTGTTCGCTAGCGGAGCAGTCAGCTTCCATTTCGCTCGACCGCTGTCCGTCTCCTGAGTCACGAAATCTTCGAACACCTCGTCGGGCACTTCCCCGCGTTTGAACGCGATATCCCCCGAAGGATCTTTTCCGCATGCCGCAACGAAAAGGGTAATGATGCCGATCAACAATATTCGATCAATTCTGAACCGCATAATCCAATTCCGCTCTTTCTGTCGCTGACCACCTGTCGTGCCACCAGATCCACTGTTTGGGATCGTATCTGATCAGTTTTTCGATCGCTTGCGAACAAGCGCTGGTTACGTTTCTGATCCCCTTCTCGCGATCACCTCTGCGCGGCGGTGGTGAAATAGGCTCGAGGATCCGTATCAAGTGTTTCGAATTCGAATCCATATAGATCGCCATCGGAACAATCTTCGCCCCCGAGATAGCAGAGAGCTTCGCCACGCCGCTAGGCGTGTGTGCAGGCTTGTTGAAAAACGGCACGAACAGTCCACTGACACGAGTTTTCTGGTCCATCAATACTCCGAGGATTTCTCCTCTGCGCAGCGGCTTTAGCATTTCCCTCGCACTGCTGTCCCGGTCAATGGATGCTACACCCACGGATGACCGGATTGCCTGGATACGCTTCTGCCATTTCCTTTCCTGGAGAGACCTCGCCACAACAGTCACAGGGTACCCGCGGCTAACAAGATGAGCACCGAGAAGTTCCCAGCAGCCTATATGGCCGGTAATGGCGATAACTCCCTTGCCCTCGTTGAATGCGTCTCTCAAAAACGGCTCGCCCTCGATCGTGTCAACCAGTCCCTTGATTCGACCCCGCGAGGAACCCTCGAGGTTGAAAAATTCGTAGATGTTCTCCCCAAGTGTAATATACATCGCGCGGGTGATGGCCGCCCGCAACATCGGCGCTGTTTCAGGAAAAGCGATCGATAGGTTCTCCATTGCTTTTCGCCGGTCCGTCTGAAATACATGAGATGCGGCTCTACCCAGGGCAGAAAAGACTTTCATCCCCAACCGCCTTGGAAGAATCCTTGCCAGCAGAATCAGCGCATCTATCAGAAATATCGCAATTTTTCTTTTTAAAAATTTTACCGCGACCACTGATTCAACGCCTAGTTGTGCCTGCTCAGAAACCTGGCATGGTTTCTCAATAATGGCCAAAAACCTTTACATTTAATTAGTTAGCACAACCGGGGGTGATTGTCAAGCAATGATTGTGCCAAATAAATTTAGCCGAGTCCTCTCGCCATTTCTGAATTGCGCGGTGACTCTTGCCTTTTAAAGAATCTGAAGGCCGAACAAGCGAGCAGGGTGCTGCGTGATGGGGGTGACGAACCTCTACGCGGTGCAATCAGGAAGTCTCCGTGGGGGTAACGAACCATTACGCGGAGCGAGCGAGGATCCTCCGCCGAAGGCGAGAAGCCCGAGCGAAGCCGGAGCGTAGTGAGGAATCCCCCATCACGCGGCATTCGCACAAGGATCGCCCGCCGAGGGCGAGAAGCCCGAGCGAAATGCGCCCCTATTCGAGATTGAGGCCCGCCTTGAGGATATCATGAATATGAATGATGCCGATTGGGTGATCCTTCGAATCCGTAACGAAGAACATGGTGATTGGACCCGATGGATTGAACTCCATTGCACTCAGCGCATCAGAGGCAAGGATATCAGGTGGCACTTTCTTTGGTTCAGGCGTCATCACTTCCCGAACCGGCGTTTTGAGCGCATCCGGTTTTTTTACGAGGATGCGTTTCAGATCCCCATCTGTGATAATTCCTCGGAGTTTGTTCTTATCATCGACGACGCCCGTACAACCAACCCGCTTCTGAATGATTTCTAAAAGCGCATCTTTCAGCGTGGTGCCGAGTTTCACGAGAGGCACATCCTCACCGGTTCGCATGAGCTCCTCGACAGTTAGCGTGAGCCTTCTCCCGAGAATCCCATTTGGGTGAAACCGTGCGAAGTCATCCTTTTTAAAGCCCTTCCGATCAATGAGAGCGCTTGCCAGCGCATCCCCCATTACCAGAGCGGCGGTGGTACTCGTCGTCGGCGCGAGATCCATCGCGCATGCCTCCCTCGATACTTTCGTATGCAGGACGATGTCGCTGTGCTTGGCAAGCAGCGAGTTCCGGTTCCCGGTGATCGCGATGATCGTAATACGGAGACGCCCCAAGGAGGGGAGGAGCTGGCGCAGTTCATCGCTCATTCCGCTTTTGGACACAAAGAGGACGACATCCTTATCGCTAACCAAGCCGAGGTCGCCGTGCGCCGCCTCCACCGGGTGGATATAAAAACTCGGCGTGCCCGTGCTCGTCAGCGTCGCAGCGATCTTTTTGGCGATTACGCCTGATTTCCCCACCCCCGATACGATAAGCCTTCCCTTGCATTTGCAAATCGTCTCAACGGCGCGGTGAAAATCTTCACCGACCTGATCCCGGACTTCACGTAGCCCCTGGATTTCGGCGTCGAATACGGACCGTGCTCGCTGGATATCTTCCTTTGCCTTGTCGATCAGCTTAATAGCAGTTTCGTTTTTCAGATTAGTTTTCATGTCCACCTTCCGTAGCTCGCTAGGAAATTGCGGGTTTTTCGTGCGCTATTTCCCTCGAGAGCGAATGGATCCGATGAACGTCTTCCAGTATTTTATCTAATACTGAGAAGGGAACCATTGTCGAGCTATCGCTCAACGCACTGGACGGCTCGAAGTGTGTTTCGATGAACAATCCGTCACATGGTACGGCTGCTGCAGCGCGCGCGAGCAGCCCCGCATGCTCCGGCTCCCCACCAGAGCGATCACCTAGGCCGCCAGGTTTCTGAAGACTGTGTGTAACATCAAAAATCACTGGATATCCGTTCGCCTTGAGCTTTGGAAACGAACGGAAATCGACTACGAGATCATGATACCCGAATACGGTGCCACGCTCTGTTAAAATGATGTTATGCCCGCCCGCGTTCTCGATCTTTACCACGATGAGCTTCACATCTTCCGGGGCGAGAAACTGTCCTTTTTTTACGTTGATCGCTTTGGCATGCTTGGCTGCTGCCTCGACGAGGCGCGTCTGCCTGGATAGAAATGCAGGGATCTGCACGACGTCCAGCACTTCGGACGCCGGAATCACCTCCTCGATCCCATGCACGTCGGATAGAACCGGGCAGCCCAGCTCGTCCTTGATTTTTCTCATCACATCGAGACCTTCGTGAAGCCCCGGCCCGCGGTAGCTCTCACCGGAACTCCTGTTGTCTTTGAGATAACTGGCTTTGAAAACGAACTGGTATTTCTCCACAATTGGCAGAGATTGTATCGCTTCAGCCAGTTTACACGTCTCATTAGCGTTTTCGATCACACACGGCCCGGCGATGAGCACCGGCGGCGAGTTATCATCGCAAATGAATTGTCCTATCGTTACGGGATTCATTATTGAATCTCCCCTGGAAGAATCTCAACTGTTTATTGCCCCACGGGTCTCCAGCGAGGCGCTTTTGCGCTCCTTGGCGGCCTTGACAAGAGATCTGAACAGCGGATGAGGTCGGTTTGGACGGCTTTTGAGTTCCGGATGGAACTGAACGGCGACGAAAAAAGGATGGTCCTTGAGTTCGATGATTTCGACGAGCCGGTTGTCGGGCGAAGTGCCCGAAATTACAAGGCCGTGTTCTTCGAATGTTTCCCTGTAACTGTTGTTGACTTCCCAACGGTGGCGGTGGCGCTCGCCAATCTCGAGTTCGCCATAGCTTTCGTGCGCCCTGGAATCAGGCTTGATACTGCATGGATAGGACCCCAGCCGCATGGTTCCTCCCTTATCGCTCTTCGTTCTCTGGTCTTCCATGAGGTCTATAACGGGATTTCGCGTTTTTGGATTGAATTCCGACCCGTCCGCGTCTTCAATTCGGCACACATTTCTGGAAAACTCGATGACGGCGCATTGCAGGCCCAAGCAAATCCCAAGAAATGGAATTCCATTCTCACGAGCATAATGGACCGCTTCGAGCTTTCCTTTGATGCCACGTTCGCCAAAGCCTCCCGGAACGAGGACGCCGGACACTTCCTTGAGATAGTACTCGGCACCATGGTTTTCTATGTCCTCCGCATCCACCCAGACGATGTTCACCTTTACATCGTTGATAACTCCGGCATGAGTAAACGCTTCGATAATCGATTTATAAGCATCACGCAGGTGGACGTATTTCCCGCATACTGCGATGTCGACTTCTTCTTCGACAGCTGCCATCCTCTTGAGGAACGCATCCCATTCCGACTGATCGCACGCCGATGATTCGAGATGCAGCAGTTTTGCGATGATATCGTCCAAGCCTTCTTTTCGGAATTGAACGGGGACTCGATATATAGACGACACATCGCGCGCTTCAATCACCGCTTTTTCACTGACGTTACAGAACAGTGCGATCTTTTGCCTTACTTCCTTGCTCAGGGGGACCTCGGTGCGGCAGAGAAGGACATCCGGTTGAATGCCGATCTCTCTGAGTCCCTTCACACTGTGCTGAGTGGGTTTTGTTTTCAATTCTTTTGCAGCTTGAATGTATGGAATCAAAGTAAGGTGGACAAATATGCAGTTTTCAGGTCCGAGTTCGAGCCGCAGCTGGCGGCTGGCTTCGAGAAAGGGCAGGCTCTCGATATCCCCAGTGGTCCCACCAATCTCAGCAACGATGACATCCACTTCCTCGCCATTCCGAGAAGCTTCCACGATACGGCTTTTTATTTCGTCAGTGATGTGCGGGATGACCTGCACGGTTTTGCCGAGGTACTCGCCGCGCCTTTCCCTGCGCATCACCGACTGATAGATCTGCCCCGTCGTCACATTGTTCCTCTTGGAGAGATCTCTGTCGATGAATCTTTCATAGTGACCGAGATCCAGGTCCGTTTCGGCTCCGTCTTCTGTGACAAACACCTCACCATGTTGAAATGGGCTCATAGTGCCGGGATCGACGTTGAGGTAAGGATCGAACTTCTGAAGCGTCACCTTCAGCCCCCTTTGTTTCAACAGAAGGCCCATTGACGCGGCTGCGATTCCTTTACCCAGGGACGAAACAACGCCCCCTGTAACAAAAATGCATTTCAATTGCTTCCCTGGCACAGTGGCTCTCCTAAACACCCTTCGAGTCATCCAAGCAGGATGCATCAATTTTTTCAAGTGTTCCAGTGTATTGGCCGGCCAGCGCTTTTTCAACGATTTTTATGTCCGCTGGAAGATCAACTCCCACAGTAGGTTTTGGGGACAGGACGACGCGGATCTCCATCCCGTTTTCCAAAGCCCGTAATTGTTCCAGGCCCTCGCTGATTTCCAGCGGTGTCGGAGGGAGCGAAGCGAATTCAATGAGCGACGATCGGCGAAATGCGTATATGCCAATATGTCTGTACGCAATGAAGAGTTTTTTCGATCCCCCATCTTTTTCAGCGCCATGAGGAATGGCTGACCGCGAAAAATACAAAGCTTTTCCGGATGCATCGATAACGACTTTGACGTGGTTGGGATTATCGAGATCTTTTTTCCGCCGGATTGGATGACAAGCGGTGACGATGTCCGTATCCGGACAATTTATCAACTGCGAGACCATTTTTTCTACCAAACCCTCGGGGAAGATCAGCTCATCGCCTTGAAGATTCACTATGTATTCACAGTCAAGTTGCTCTGCTACTTCCGCTACACGATCCGTCCCGGTTCGATGTTCACTGGATGTCAGCACGACCTTTCCACCAAACTTCTTGACAGCATCCAATATACGTGGGCTGTCGGTTGCAACGATAACTTGCCGAGCCCCTTTGATTCTGGCGGCCGCATGAAAAACCCATTCGATCAGTGGTCGGCCGGATACGAGCGCGAGCGGTTTCCCGGGGAAACGCGTCGAATCATATCGTGCCGGCAGTACTACAGCAAATCCCCGCGGGCTCATAGCGACCTCACAGGGTTTTTGACTCTATTTGGTGATAATTTTGGATAGGAGACTTTAAGGGACAAGAAGGCCGTGGGAGAGCAAAGCGGGAGGGATTCCTTCAGAGCATCAGTTTGTCTGAAGAATGCTGACTCGCTTCTTCCCTTTGCCGAAATTCTCGTACCTGACCACACCATCGATCTTTGCGAAGAGCGTGTCGTCTTTGCCCATGCCAACGTTGAGGCCCGGATGAATCCGGCTACCACGCTGTCTCACAAGGATGCTGCCGGCCGTGACTCTCTCCCCTGAAAAGCATTTGACACCGAGCCGCTGGCCTTGGCTATCCCTTCCGTTTTTCGAGCTTCCTACACCTTTTTTATGCGCCATGATGAATCAACTCCCCTTCCCTTTCTGGAAGAAAACTACGCCAGGTCCAGAGGAGCCTAGCTGGGGAAGTCCAGAATGCGAATTTCGGTAAATGGTTGCCTGTGACCTTTTTTCCTCCGGTAGTTTTTTCTTCGCTTCTTTTTGAATATGACGATCTTCTTTTCTTTTCCATGGCGGACGACCTCGGCCTGAAGCCGCTTTCCTTCGATGTAGGGTTTGCCGACCTCAACACTCTTGCCGTTCGACAGTATGAGGACGCGATCCAGGCCAACCGCATCTCCCACTTCATTGGACATCCGCGGCACCCGGAGAACAGAGTTCGGGGCAATTTTTAACTGATGTCCGCCAACATCTACGATGGCATATACTTCCATTATACCGTGCCTCTTCAGCTAAAATCCCTGTATAACCTCTTTTTAATAAGTTAATTCCCCCTCTTTGTCAAGTGAGTTCTTGGACGAGATCCCTGAACGATGAGAGCGAAACCAGTCTGAAATCCTCGCGATGGAGCCTCGGATCGTCCTGGATCTCGATTTTCATTCGGTATTGACGCTCGAGAGCATCCAATACATCCTGTCGTTCTTCTTCCAGAAAGATAGCAAGAGAGGAATTTACCCGAAGCTGGATTTTCTTCTCCTTCGTGCGGGAGCCTACGCGCCGAATCCACCGCTCGATTTTGGTAGCCAGCGAATCGAATGATAGAACCTTTCCCATCCCCTTGCAATAGGGGCACTCCTCGCTGAAGAAATGGAGAAGGCTGGGCCGGACCCGCTTACGGCTGACCTCGACGAGCCCGAGATCACTCACTTGGAACGCTTTCGCACGGGAGCGATCCTTCCGGAGGTGATAGCGTAGCTCCGCGAGAACCTTTCGCTTATCCGATTCTCTTTCCATGTCGATGAAATCGATGACGATGATTCCGCCGATGTCTCTGAGGCGCAACTGCCTCGGTATTTCTCTTGCGGCCAGCAGATTCGTTTCGAGGATTGTCTCTTCCTGGTCTTTTTTCCCAACGTAGCGTCCTGTGTTGACATCGATCGCCACCAGCGCCTCCGTCTGGTCGATGGTGATGTACCCACCTTTTTTCAGCCATATTTTCCGCTCGAGTGTTTTATCGATTTCATTCTCGACACCGAACTTATCGAATATCGGTGCCTTATCTTTATAGAGCTTGACGCGTGAGCACAGTTTGGGGCTGAAGGTTTTCAAGTATCGAATGAGCCTTTTGTGATCCGTTTCGCTGTCTATCCAGATCCGGTCGACATTTTCCGTCATCACGTCCCGGACCATCCCGATCAGCAGCCCCACCTCCTCGTGAACGAGATTGGGTGCAGAAGCTTTTTCGGAGCTCTTTTTAATACTTCGCCAGAGCTTGTGGAGAAAATTGATATCGGATTCGATCTGCTTCTCATCCACACCTTCACAAGCAGTTCTGGCGATTATCGCGCTGTTCGGAGGCTTTTTCTTCGAGATGAAGTTCCTGAGCCTTGCCCGTTCCTGGTGAGATTCGATCCGTCGCGACACACCGAGGTAATCGAGACTGGGCATGTATACGACGAACCTTCCGGGAAGCGAAATCTGTGTAGACAGTCTTGGACCCTTGGTGCCAATCGCCTCCTTTGTCACCTGGACAAGAATTTCCTGACCTTTGAACAGAAGTTTTTCGATTGGCTTTTGGTTGTTTCGAATTTCCCGCCGCCGTGAGCCCCTTCGGGGTGCAGGCTCCAGGACATCGGCCTCCTCGCGCTCCGAAATTGCCTTCGCGGAGCCTATTAGATCGGTCACATGCAGGAAGCCGGCTTTTTCGTAACCCAGGTCGACAAACGCCGCCTGGATACCGGGAAGGATCGCGTTGATTTTGCCGAGGTACACATTCCCCACCAAACGCCGCGATTGTTCTCTTTCAACGAGGAATTCGACCAGATCGTCGTCCTCGATGATAGCGCTCCGGATTTCGAGCGACGTGGAATTAATGATGATTTCTTTCATGATGACCTCTGAACAACTCCTTTATCGATCGGCGAGAGATAAGCACTTTTCCTCTCGACGTACAAGGCTTTCCGCACCACTTTTGGAGGAATCGTCAATTCCTCGAGCCTGCCCATAAAGGGTGATAGCAGATCCTCGGGCCTCAGGCTCTTTCCAGATGGCATCGTGCACAAATATTCGAAAATGACGTGTTCGCCGTCCTCCAATGTGGTGAGTTCCAGGAGGACGGGTTCTCCGGAAACATCCCGTTCCACCCCCGCTCCAAAGCGCTCGCGCATCGCCTCTTCGAGCGCTCGTAAGAACCCGTTTCCTGAACGGAATTCGGCGCTCTCTGTCAGGGCGCCATTCTGCAAGGACATCGACTCCATTTTGATCTTGCACCTCCGCGCCACCTCATCTTTCGCCACTTCTACGGCATAGCGAGCGGTGCGAATGTCAGCAGTAAGCTTCGGGACACCCTCATCGACGGGCACCGCTTTCAGAATGCGGAGTCCCTCTGGCAGGGTACGATTCATTCTCTCCCCAATCCCAGAAAGGTTTTCCTCCAGATAGATATCCATGTATTCCTCCAACCCTTCCCAACCCGTTTTGAGCGGAGGACCCAGAGAGATCCTGGGATGCGGGTGAAATCCCTTCGAATAACAGATCGGCAGCCGGCTCGCAGCAAAACACCGCTGAAAGATTCTCAACATGTCCCGATGCGAGGTAAAACGGATTCGGCCAACCTTTTGAAATTGAAGTCGAAACCTGATCATCCTTGCCGAACCTGTGCACGCCGCGTACCCCGACAAGGGTCGGCCATGACGTGCTATCCGCCCTCACCGAAGGACAGCCCGGTGGGTGAAGGCTGGTGCGCGCGGTACCGGTCACGGAGATCGGCCGGCCCGCCGACTAGCTCTTCACCATCTTGTCCTCGAGTGCGGCCTTTTTGTGATCATGAAGCAGCGGGACAGGATACTCACCGGTGAAGCAGGCGTAGCAGAAGTCGTCTGGATCATCAACAACGGATCTCAAGTCATCAATCGTCAGATGCTCGAGACTGTCTGCCCCAAGGTACTCCTTGGTTTTTTCCACCGACTGAGATGATGCGATGAGCTCGCTTTGCGCGGGAGTATCGATCCCGTAGAAGCAGGGGAATTTGATAGGGGGGGAACAAATGCGGAGATGAACTTCTTCAACACCGACTTTTCTCAGCATCTTGACGAGCTTCTTCATCGTCGATCCGCGGACGATGGAATCATCCACCACGACTATCCGCTTCCCTTTCAACACCCCTTTGACGGGATTGAATTTTACCCGCACATTCCCATCGCGGATGGATTGTTCCGGCTGGATGAACGTTCTACCCACATAGTGGTTCCGGATGAGGCCAAGTTCGAAAGGCATACCTGATTCCCGGGCAAATCCCAGGGCGGAGGTATTGCTCGAATCCGGAACCGCGATAACGATGTCGGCGTCTGCGGGGTGGTTTTTAGCTAGAACGACACCCAGCTTCCGTCGGATTTTGTCGACGTTTTCCTCGAATACGATGCTGTCGGGCCTTGAGAAATAAATAAACTCGAATATGCATTTCGCCTGTTTACTGGATTCGAACGCTGTGATCGAATGAATTCCCCCCTCGTCAATGATGACGAGTTCCCCTGGCTTCAAATCTCTTATATATTCAGCGCCGATAATATCCAGCGCGCAGGATTCGCTGGCGAGTATATAGCTTTCATCCAGGCGGCCAAGAAGCAGCGGCCTGAATCCATTAGGGTCTCGCATGCCAATCAGCTTATCCTGCGTCATCAGGAGCAGCGAATAGGCGCCCCGCACATGACTGATCGCATCGATGATCATGTCTTCTAGAGCAGCCTCCTTGCTCCGGGCGATTAGATGGAGAATGATTTCGCTGTCCATCGTCGTCCCGAAAATCGACCCACTACGCTCCATCTCATGCCGCACTTCGAGAGCGTTCACGAGATTACCGTTGTGGGCGAGTGCGATCTTGCCGATCTTACAGTCGACGAGCAGAGGTTGAATATTGGTAAAGCGGGGATGCCCGGTTGTGGAATACCGATTGTGCCCGATAGCGATGGAGCCGGTGAGCTTGCTGATCGCCTCCTCATCGAAGACCTGCGCAACGAGTCCCAGACCCCTGTATTCACAAACCCTGCGGCCATCCGTCGTGAGGATGCCCGCGCTCTCTTGCCCGCGATGCTGCAGCGAATAGAGGCCCAGGAAAGTGAGCTTGGCAGCGCTTTCGCTGTTGTAAATGCCGAATATGCCGCATTCTTCGTGCAAAGTGTCAAACATTCTTGCCAGGCTCCATCTCCGCAAGCGCTAAAATTTCGAAACGCTGGTAATTTGGATTCAAAAGCAGGCCCCGATCTCTTTTTCTGCACACCAGGACTTCTTCAGCCGCCGCCCGTGCTTCCGCCTCGCTATCAGCGGATAACACGAGCCACCACAACGTTCCGCTATTCGGCACGTCAACGGCTGCTCCCTTCAAATCGACCTGCAGCTTACACGCTGCCGAAGCACGCACCGCGGAATCCTGCTCTTCTACCAGCGATTCTACCAAGAATAATTGATTCCCCTCTAAAATAACCTTTTTGTCGACAGTCTTGCCATCGAAATCTTTAGTTCTTTTGGGGATAACCCGCTTGGTCGCTTCCCCAAGGACGCGTTTGCGAAGGGCGGCCAGCTCAGGGCCTTCTCTCAGCTCCCCCCCTTCCCAGACGCACTCCAGCACATGATTGTGCTTGTTCCGGTTATAGAACGTACTCTGGCGGGCAAGGACGTCCTTGAGATCTGACGCTGCGCGCTCCGGTGCTTCGCTTTCGATGATGAACCGGTGGTGGTCGAAGCGCTTGAGGGCAACCAGCCTGCTTTCATACCCCATTTTGCCGACCAAAGCAAGATAGGCCGTTTCCGCCACCAGGTCGGTGCCCTTCAAGTAAACGACGAGTTTGACGTCGATCTTCATCGATACATCCTGTCTGAGAGGATTGACATCTATTCGAGCGCCCTCTTCAGCGATTCAAAGAAACCGCGTCCAGGACCGGACACGAACAGCCCGCCCGCCCTCAACTCCGTGCGCTGTTTCCCCCAGTATCCCCCAACACTCCTCGGAATCTGGTGGAACCATGTGGCTCGCTCGGGATGCGGCATGAGTGCCAAGACATTTCCGGCCTCGTTCGTCACTCCAGCCACCGCAGCCATCGATCCGTTTGGATTTTCCGGAAAATCCCGCGCCACTTCCCCCTCCGCCGTTGCGTAGTAAAGCGCCACCCGCTCGCCATTCCCGATCCTACGAGCGATCCCGGCGCTGGCCGTTAGAAACCTTCCTTCGGCGTGGGCAACGGGCATGGGAATCGTTCCTCCATCTGCAGCAAGCGCTTCAGCGATACTTATGGGAGCGCAGGATTCCCCAGCACCGCTTTCCATGAACGTTGTAAATACGCATTTCGCCGGTCCTCGCTTCAAGCGGATCCATGTGCAGAAATAGCCCGTCCGGTCCGGCATCCGATTCGGCGCCAAGGCGAGCTCAACCTGTCCCGGTTCGAATCCGGGAACGATCCCACCCTCCACGAGGATCTGCGCGCCATTGCAGATCCCCATTACAGGAACTCCCTTGTCGGCCGCATTCACTACCGCATCAACGATGTGGTCCTTCGCGGCCACTACGCCCGCGCGGATCCGGTCCTGATAGGAGAATCCCCCGGGGAGTACAATCGCCGCAGCGTCCTTCACACTCTGGAGCGATGCGTTCCACCGAAGAATTCTCGCTTCGAGGCCGGCAGCTTCGCAGGCACGAACCGTCTCGTACTCGCAATTCACTCCCGGAAACTGGATCACGGTGACCTTCGCCATGGGGTTTTACCGGCTCCTTCTGTTCTATCCAAAAAGCCGCTCGCACTTCCCTTTGGAAGCCCGGATCATTTCATCGGCTGAGAGGACGATCTTCCCTTCTGGCAGCCGAACCTCGATGCCTCCGCTGCGATTCGTCTGCCCGATTTCGAACCATGTCGATCCATGCCGTTCCAACACTCTACGATATTCCTCCCAACAGCGCCCGGGTACTTCGACGACGACGCCTCCGTACTCACTGAACAAATAATGAGCCTCGGGAGCGTCTCCAGGGAATCCGCTTTCGAGCGACAGGACACAACCAACCGTGAAGGGATCGCTTCCCTGCATCATCTCCGAGACCGTCACGACGAGTCCACCGTGGCTGATGTCATGAGCGGATAGCACCAGCATCCGCTGGATGCCCTCTACCAGCGCTCCGTGGAGCGCCCTTTCCATGTCATAATCGGGCGCTGGCGGAAGGCTTTCCCCGGCGATACCGAAAAGCGCCTCGTACTCACTCCCCCCTATCGAAGCATGGAAATCACCGAGGAGCACGATTACCGAATCATTTTCCTTGAAGCCCATACCGCGGCAAACACTCACATCTCCCACACGCCCAGCACAGGCAACAATCGGCGAAGGCGCTATGGGTTCTCCCTTTTCGCTCTGGTTGTAGAACGAAACATTGCCCGAGATCACGGGCAAAGGAACTCCCTTATCTTCGGAGATCGCGAGTTCCCTGCACGCATCGCCAATCCCCCGGACACCTTCGGAGAACTCCCAAAACACGCCGGGATCTTCCGGGTCGCCGTAATTCAAGCAATCGGTGATCGCGAGAGGTTGTCCGCCTACGCATGCAACATTCCTGGCTGCCTCGATAACGGCCCAGACCCCGCCGAAATACGGATCCACCGCGGCGAGGCGCGAGTTACCGCCGCATGCGGCGGCCACGCCCACTGGTTCTCCAGGGAGAAAAAGGGATACCGATGCATCGGCTTCACCAGGCCTCAGCACCGCCCTGCCCTGGACCTCGGTGTCGTAGTGCTTGTAGATCTTAGACTTGTCCGAAATGTTGTACGATGCAAGAAGCGCAAGCAGCGCTTCCCTGATTCCTGGTTCAGGATCTTTGGGAACTCCGCGTGGCGCCGGCTTCTTCCTCGCCGCAGCTCGATCGTACTGGATTCCCGTAGTGATAGCATCCACATCCGCGTCGCAAACCAGACGTCCGTTGTGAGAGATTTTGAAGCGCTTGTCCTTTGTGATCCTTCCGATCACGAAAGCCCCCGCACCGCGATAAAGACCGGGCAGCTCGAAATCCTCGTTATATATGCGCAGCACGTCCGCACTGAAACCTGTGGGAACGATCATTGCGTAGCGCTCCTGGGTCTCCGAGCAGGCAATCACCTCAGCACGCATGTTGTCGATCGCGCAATTGACTTTGTCGAAGTCCACAAAAGCACCAACCCCTCCGGCCGCAGCCATTTCGGAAACAGCACAGCTAATTCCCCCGGCGCCGAGATCCTTGAAGCCAATTTTGATTCGTTCGTGCTTGGCGAGATCGAGGAGGGACTTCGTGGCTTCGCTAAGCACTCTTTTAAGGAAGGGATCGGGAACCTGGACGGCCTCCTGGCGTTCTACCGCATCGTTCTCGCTCAGCCTTTCGGACGCGAAGGCGGCTCCTCCGAAGCCGGAAGCATCAGTGGGTTTTCCGATGAGAATAACGTCATGGGGGTCTCGACATGCCGAATCGGGGGCTCGGCTCCTGATGATGTCCGCCTCCTCAACGATCCCAAGGGCCACGACATTTACCAGGCAATTATCGTCGAAGCTCGAATCGAACGCCGCTTCTCCACCCAAGTTGGGAACGCCCAGAGCGTTTGCGTACTGCGCGATGCCATCGACAACGCCCCACGCGATATCACGAACGCGGGCGCCTTTGGGACCCTCAGGATCTCCGAACCGAAGGGGATCCATTACACCAATAACATCGGCTCCCATGCAGTACACATCTCGGACGATTCCACCAATTCCGGTCGCGGCGCCCTCGACGGGGAGAACCTGTGATGGATGATTGTGGCTTTCGTGCGCCATCACGAGGCAGTACTTTCTCCCCTCCCTTTCGAAAAACCGGATGACACCGGCATCCTCGCCGGGACCCAAAACGACATGAGGCGCTTTCGTAGGGAGATACTTCTTGAGCACCGCTCGGGAACTTTTATACGAGCAATGCTCGCTCCACATCGTGTTGAAGATATGAAGCTCGACAAGACTCGGATTTCTTCCCAGAAGTTCGCGGAGCTGGTCGAGTTCGTCCGGTTTCAGACTTAGATTCTGCTCCTTGAGAAAGCGATCCAGAACCGCCTTACTTACCGAGTCGAGTGCGATGAGATATTCTTTCTGGATCGTGTCCATTTGCGGTTCCGTTCCGACGGGAGCCTGGCGCTTCCCGTATAAGCGGGATCTCGAAGTGGCGGGCAATCAAAAAAACAGTTACGCCGCAGCTAGCCGCCGCGACGCACCAGGAATAGTCCAATGCCGAGAATCCGATTAAACTACTCTTTCAAAGATTTCGTCAACCGATTTTAAAAAGGCATCCAGGGTGAATATCGAATCGAGAGTGTTTCCATCCATCCGTAACGTTATGGCCTCGCGCTCGCGAACCGACTGCTCGAAGGGTTTTCCCCTCTCCCACGTTTCCATCGCTGCTTCCTGAACCGCCGCGTACGCTTCCTCACGCGAAATTCCGGTTTTCGCAAGCTCCAGCAAAAGCTTCTGCGAATAAATGAGCCCGTTCGTCCGCTCGAGATTTTGCCTCATCCGGTCGGGGTACACGATCAAACGCTTGATCACCCACGCGAACCGCTCGAGCATATAGTCCAAGGCGATTGTGCTGTCCGGCAGGATCACCCTTTCTACTGAAGAATGGCTGATGTCCCTCTCGTGCCATAGCGTTACGTTTTCCATTGCGGCGATCGCATTCGCCCTGATGATGCGGGCGAGGCCGCAGATGCGCTCGCAGGTGATCGGATTTCGCTTGTGCGGCATCGCCGAACTGCCCTTTTGACCTTCCTCGAAATACTCTTCCACTTCGAGGACATCGGTACGCTGGAGGTTCCGAACTTCTGTAGCCATCTTTTCCAGCGAAGCGGCAACGAGGGCAAGCGCTGAGACGAACTCAGCATGCCGGTCACGCTGGAGAATCTGCGTGGATACGGGTGCCGGCTTGAGACCCAGTTTTTCGATGACGTACGTTTCCACCTTTGGATCGAGATGGGCGTAGTTGCCGACCGCCCCGGAAATCTTCCCGAACGAAATAGTATCGATCGCCCGCTCGAGCGCTTGTTCTCTGCGCGATAACTCGTCATACCAGACGATGAGCTTGAGCCCGAACGTGATTGGCTCTGCGTGGATTCCGTGGGTGCGCCCCACCATGACCGTTCTTTTGTGTTCGAGAGCGCGTTCCTTGATTACCGCTTTCAGCTCCGATAGCCGAGACAGCAGCTTCTCCCCTGCCTCCTTGAGCGTGGCGGCGAGCGCAGTATCGAGGAGGTCGGAGCTGGTCATTCCGATGTGGATGTACCGCGAATCATCCCCCACATGCTCGGCGACATTCGTGAGGAAGGCGATGACATCGTGGTGGGTGGTTTCTTCGATTTCCTTGATGCGTT
Source organism: Candidatus Latescibacterota bacterium (assembly GCA_011772205.1). Lineage (GTDB taxonomy): Bacteria > Krumholzibacteriota > Krumholzibacteriia > WVZY01 > WVZY01 > WVZY01. The sequence goes on along the minus strand of WVZY01000057.1, from coordinate 172,282 downwards.
CGGAGTCGAAAGCGGCTTTTTCGCGAATGCGCTTTACCGCATCTTTGGGAATCTCTCCCATCGAGGCAAGCGCCTCACACACAAGAATCTCGATTTCGAGCCATTTTTGGAATTTGTTTTCCTCGGACCAGATCCTCCCCATCACGGGCAGGGTGTACCGTTCGATCATGACCCCTCCCTAAGGCAGACCCATCGATTTCGTTATGCGCGTGCTCCGCGGTAGCAGACGGAAAGCAGCCAACTCACAGTGAGTGACAGTGTTATTTGAAACAAGCGAATCAGATATCGCCTGGATGCTCTTCGAGTTTGATAGTGTACTGCTGCTTTTTGCCCTTCCGCTCGATATCCATGACGAGCTCATCTCCCACTCTGGATCCAAAGATGATGTGATTTGCTTGGTCTACGCTGGTGACGTCCCGGCCGTTCACGGCAACAATGAGGTCTCCGGGTTTCAGGCCGGCTTTGGAGGCAGGGCTGTCTTCCTCGATGCTACTGATCAGCACGCCCCTTCTCCTCTTTAGATTCAGGCTGACTGCAACTTCCGGCGTGACGGACATTGCCGAGATTCCCACCCAAACCGAGCGAACCCGGCCATAGTGCACGATCTCATCGAGCACCCACTTGCCGCGATTGATTGGAATCGCGAATCCCATCCCTATGCTGCCACCGCTTTGGCTGAAGATGAACGTATTGATCCCGATCACCTCTCCACGCGAATTCACCAGGGGCCCACCGCTGTTACCAGGATTAATGGCCGCATCCGTCTGAATCATGTCTTTATAAATGCGTTCGCTGCTTTCGCCCCTAACTTCTCTGTGGAATGCGCTTACTACACCGACTGTCACCGTAGGCTGCGGATCGCTTAGCTCCCACCCGAAGGGGCTTCCAATGGCGATCACCCATTCTCCAACGAGGAGATCGCTCGAATCCCCTAGAGGGGCATATGGAAGGTCCTTCCCATCGACTTTGATAAGGGCAAGATCGTAGTCCGGCGCGCTTCCAACCAGACGCCCATCGAGCGTCTCGCCCGTGGAAAGCGTTACGTTGATCTCCTCTGCCCTGGACACCACATGTTCGTTGGTAAGAATGTATCCTTTACCATCGATAATTACGCCTGAACCCAATGTGGAATAAGATCGTTTTCGCGGCCTAAAATAGTGCCTTCCAAACCATTGTTCGAAATCGAAAAGGAACGGCCGGTATACCCGCGTGAAGGTGGTCGTGATAGTAACCACGGCAGGCGCTACGTTCTCCGTTGCCACAACGATGGCGTTTCTGCGGCTCTCACCGATCGATGCAGCGGGCATTGAAGCGATCCGGCCGTCCGGTGTCGTGGATGCCGGGTTTGCTAAGTCAGCAGAGCTCCTGGGCACGCTAGAGAAGATCAAGCCCGAGATAATGACCAACGCGAGCGAAATACCCAGTATCGCCCCAAAAATATACGGCAGGTAGCGCATCTTTTTGATTTTCTGGAGATCGTCCATCTCTTCACCCAACTCTTAGTTGAATACTGAATCAATCTTTTGATACCGCTTTGGCGCGATTTCGCCTGCGGTCAGCTTTTGCCAACGGTTGCCATTCGATGTGGGAAGATCGCTAAATCCGACTTTTAACGTGATATCACCTTCTTCCAGTCCTCGTTGAACTTCTCGATGCCTACATCCGTCAATGGATGCTTTAGCATTTGCATCATGACTTTATGCGGCACCGTGACAACGTCGGCGCCGAGCCTCGCCGCTTCGAGCACATGCAGTGGATGCCGAACGCTCGCCACGATGATCTGCGTTGCAAACGCGTAGTTTTCGAATATCTCTATGAGATCTGCAATCAAGTCCATCCCCGGCTGACCCACGTCATCGATGCGGCCGATGAATGGACTCAAATAAGTCGCCCCGGCCTTCGCTGCGAGGATTCCTTGGTTGGCGCTGAAGCACAATGTCACGTTTGTCTTGACGTCCTCCGCAGAAAGCACCCTTACCGCCTTCAAACCCTCGGCGATCAATGGAATCTTTATGACGATGTGCTCGCTGATCTTGGCGAGATCGCGGGCCTGGAGCACCATCTCCTCCGATCCCTCCGCTACGACTTCGGCGCTCACCGGTCCGCGGACGATGTCGCATATCTCTTTCAGACTCTCGCGATAGTTCCCCTTTTCCTTTGACATGAGGGTTGGATTGGTGGTCACACCATCCAAAATGCCCAGCGCGGCGACCTCGCGGATCTGCTCAATATTTGCGGTATCAAGAAAAAGCTTCATCTCTCTCCTTCCTCTATTCCGAACACGGTTCGAAGTGGACAAGTTCCCCCACATCATATGGCAAATAATCGTTTTCGGCTTTTATACCCCCTCAGTGCCATCTCTGCTTGGCTTAACATTTTATCATAATCCATTGCCTGGGGCACTCCAAGACCAATTCACTCCGGGTATTCCACCTCGAGGAGGAAGAGACCATTCGGCGGTACTGTCGGGCCTGCCGCATTTCTATCCTTTTTACACGCAATCTCTTTCAACTGTTCCGGGAGGATTTTCCCTCGGCCGACCTCGAGAAGCGTCCCCACGATAATGCGGACCATATTATGGAGAAAGTGGTCGGCTTCCGCGGTGAACGAGATGACCGCTCCGGTCTGTTGGACGTCCAGCTCGGTGAGCAGGCATTGCGTGGTGCCGTCTTTGGAGGCTTGTGCCGTGGTGAAACTTGCAAAATCCCTTTCGCCAAGGAGATACCGGGCAGCCTTTTTCATTGCCGCCGCGTCGAGGGAGTACCGTACCACATAAAAAAACCTGCGCCAGATTGCCGTCGGTTCCGTTCGCAAATAATAAATATACCGCCGGCTCAGCGCGCTGAATCGCGCATGAAAATCGAGCGGCACCTCTTCCGCAGAGCGAATCCGCACATCCCCAGGAAGTTTCGAGCTTACCGCTCTAGCGATTCTTTTGACCGAAAGCCGCGTATCGATCGTGAAACTGCATACCTGCCCCCATGCATGCACGCCGGCATCCGTTCGGCCTGCACCGTGAACCTGCACCTTTTCACCATGAATCTTCTCGATCGCCTCTTCCATAACGCCCTGAACCGTGCGCTGGCCTTGCTGCTTCTGCCATCCATGAAAATCGGTGCCGTCGTATTCAAGAATGCATTTTAAGTTTTTCATATTGCCTTTCATAAAGCCGCACGCCTGTTTGGGCGCAAAATCCTCAACCGCCAGAAAGCACCACAACGCAAAACGCAACAACGGTCAATGTCACTCCGATAAAGACACAATCCCTAATACTCGGCCGTCCGAGTTCCAGAAGCTCCCCTGCCGCGTCTCTGAGTCCCCGGAGCTCGACCACCATGGCCAACTGACCCGAACGCTGGATCGCCGAAAGAAAAAGTGGAACAATGAGCAATCTGGTGCCTCTCAGCTTTTGCAGAGGACCTCCCTGCAACCCACCTCCACGGAATCTTTGCAGAGTGGCGATCCGCTCGAATTCCTCGAAGAAAAGCGGTAGAAATCCGATTGACACGAACGCATAGAACGCCATTTTATTCGCGAGCTTTGGTGCAAGCGGTTTAATGAGCGCTGAAATCCCCTGAGCGACCGCTTCTTGAGAAGTGAACAGCACGAACAAGACCGTCGAATGATAAAGGACGAAGATCTGCATAAAAAAATATATCCCCCGGGAGAATCCCTCTTTTGAAACGATTTGCCTCCCACTGACAGTAACGAGCGGCTCGCCACTTACCAGTACCGCGTTCAATACGACAGCCAGCAAGGCGAAAAGAAGTATTTTTTTCGATCGTTTCCATATCGATCCTGCAGAAGCACCAGAGAGCGAGTGCAAGAGAAGCACATAAACCAGTAGGCAGAGCATTCCTCCTGGGCGTCTGACGACGAACGCAGACACGATCAAGAGCACCAAAGCGAAAATCGCAAAGCGCGGATCCTTGGGGAAAAAACGGTACACCTGCCGAGCATCCGATTGCCTCCGATTGTCCATCGAAATGAGATTCAACTTCATCCCCCTAATTCAATCCGTACTGGTTCAAGAATGTGAATCATGCTTTGGCTTGCGTGCTGCTGCCGTCTGGAAGAGTTGTGAAGTCAACCTAGCATAGGAGGAGTAGACTGTCAACGCGGCCCTTGCCGGGCAAATGTCGTCTCATCGAAGCCGTCATTCGGTTCTGCGATCTTTCTTATTGAAAAGAGATTTGAGCTTTCCGATAGACATCCTTTTGGTTGGTACTTGACCGCAACCCACTTCGAACGCGCCGATGCGATCGCAATTGTAACCATCCGGGTGGTTCCCCGAAGCGCAGGGGGAATCGCTCTGCAGGTTGTAGTTGCCGGTGCCGAATATTCCGCAGAACTCCGGGTCGAGAGAAATGTTTCCGTCGCTGCCGGTTAGGTCCGGACAGGTCCCTGAATACGGCTCGACGCGTGCACCGAAAATGTCATTGCAAGCAATGATTAGAGAGCACGTCGCCTCGCAGAAAATGCCAAAGTTCGGCCGGCTGATGATGTTGTTCTGTATTATGAGCCCGGACCCGTTATCACAGTAAATACCGAATTCGCAAGCATCGATCGTATTCTTTTCGATCAGAGCGTCTGCGGAGGAGGATACTTCGATGGCGATAACGTTATGGTAGAACACATTGTTTCTTACGATAACAGATGATATAGAATTTTCAAGACGTACAGCCGACGCATTGTCCTCGATTCTATTATGATCGATAACAGAACCCGAACGGCACACCACCGCCCAATTGAACGTGAAATGAATGGTGTTGTTGATTATAAGAGGATTCGCGTCGCCCACCGCGCGGATGCCCTCACAAGCCCTCCTGAGTTCGTTTGCTTCGATTAGGGGTGAGGAAGCATCGCAGTGAATCAAACGCATTCCATCGTGGATCTCATTATCACTTAGCACCGCATTCGAACCATTTCTGCACAGGACGTTGATGAGACTGTGGTGGATTTCATTGTGCATTACCAGGGCGGCCGAATCGGTTAGCTTAACGCCGATATCGTTAAAGTGCACAAGGTTTTCTGTGACCGTTGCATCCGCTTGTCGGCATTCGATTCCCACATGGAGATGTTCCGGTACGGTTGAGCCGGTATCGATGCATGTGTAATTCTCCCAGGACGTCTCGATAATGAAATTTCTCAATTCTGCTGTGGAATCGACATTTTCGATATAAACTCCAATGTCACTCTCATAGCCCTTGATCATCGTCTTCTCCGGCCCACTTTCGCCAATCACTTTGACATTCTTATAAAGATGCAGGTTGACCCTTTTCGTTACTCCGTCAACGAGTATATCGCGGGCATCGAAATACTTACCCGCAGCAACGTAAATCGAGTCGCCGGCCACTGCACTGTCAACAGCAGCCTGTACCGTCGGGGCATCGCCGGTGCCGTCCGGCTTGACGTACCACGTCCTGCCCCGCGGAGCGGAGAAAGATAGAGCCAGCATCCACCCGAAGACGATTGCAATAAAGGACAATTTGCCCATTCTCTTCATCTGCCTTCGCAACATGAATCTCTTTCCCACCTAAGCTGCCGGCATCCTTTCCTTAACATGATTATAGAGCAAATCGGCTATCCTTTCAAAGACATAGGTGCATTACCCAGGCATTGTACAGGTCAACAACCCCTTGACACATTCTCAAAGCCGTGAAACCATTTTAATCAACGGGTCAAAGTAACGGTTACGAAATAATTTCAATGAATATTTGAAACACGACTCTCTCCGAGGTTTAAGATGATTCAAAAAATCGTTGGAATGTTATTCCTCCTGATCCTTAATGTTTCATCGTTTTCAACTGAAGATCAGCACAGTCGCTATCGATTCCTTCTCGCGGCATCTTCCGGCAGGGATACACTTCGGAACCTTGCCTTGTGGGAGGACGGCCGCGTCACGGGAGACGGAAAGGTGTTCGCCTATCTCAAATCGAAGAATCCCCTAGTGAGACTGCGCGCCGTCGAAGTGATCGGGAGGATTCAGGACGAGAGCGATGTTCCATACCTCTTACCCATGCTCAAGGATGCAGATCAAAGGGTCGTTCTCGAAGCGATCTTCGCGTTAGGGCAGATCGGGTCCCAGAAGGCGCTGGAACCGCTCATTGAATTGTCGAAAGATCCTCGTCCTGAGATCCTTATCAAAGTTGCTGAGGCACTCGGCAAGATCGGAGGCGATGAAGCTACGGCCGTACTCACCGAACTCCTCCGGGATTTTCACTCGCCCGTTCGAAGAAACGCAACGCTCGCGCTGGCAAAGCTTCAGGACCCTGAGTCCATCCGCCCGCTCCTAATCGCTCTTCACGACATGGATGCGGGAGTAATCTGGAGTGCCACTTACGCGCTCAGAGAAGCACCTTCCAACCGCGTTGCGACCGGTGTTCTCCCGCTTTTGAATCATGAGAATGAACTCGTGAGGGCATACGCAGCCCAAACGCTGGGAAACCACAAAGCCAAGCAGGTAGTCAGCGGTTTGATCGATGCCCTCGACGACAATGACTGGCATGTACTGGTAAACTCAGCTGCTGCTTTGGGGAAGATCGGTCATGACAAAGCCGTTCATCCGCTCGGTGAGCTCGCCCGCAATCACCATTCGCACCATGTTCGGCGCGCGGCGGTCACCGCCATGGGTATGATCGGATCTATGAAAGCAAAGAACTACTTGCTACAGGCGATCATTGACAAAAGCCCCGGTGTCCGTCTGGAAGCAATGCGGGCCATTGCTAAAATCTTTGGCGACGAGGCAAGCATTTTCCTTCAGGAGGGCCTCAAGGATGGCGAACGCCTCGTGCGGGCCGCAGCGATAGAGAGCATCGGCATTGCCAAGCTCGAGAAAAGGATAGATTTTCTCGTCGAAATTTCGCGCAGCGACTCAGATCCAATGATGCGGACTGCTGCGGTAAAGGCTCTTGCTCATTTCGGAAGAGATCGGATCGGATCGATTCTTATTGAGAAGCTCTCCGACAAAGACTGGGCAGTTGCAACCGAAGCCGTTACGGCATTGAGTGAGATCGAGCACGAGGCCGCGATAGCAGAACTCATTGGAACATATAAAAAACAGAAGGAGCGGGTTGAAGTCAATATCCGACTCGAAATCCTTAGAGCACTCAGGAAGTTCAAAGCTGATGAAGCTGTTTTACTTTTCTTGGAAGCACTGGAAGACAGCGACGGGCGGGTCCGGACCATAGCAATGGATGCCCTGCAAGAGATGAATGTAGAAATACCCGAGGTGAAACCAAATCGGTTCTTCTACGAAAGCGAATTCACACCTTCGAGGGGAATTCGGCTATCCCTGCCCATGGGGAAAAAGCACGCCGTCATCACCTGCAAGCATGGTGAAATAGAAGTCGAGCTGTTCGGTGACGACGCCGTGCAAACCGTGGCCAACTTCATTTCGCTTGCCAAGCAGGGATTTTTCGACGGGCTCACTTTTCACCGCGTAGTTCCCAACTTCGTCATTCAAGGTGGTTGCCCCAGGGGAGATGGCTGGGGAGATGCTGGATACTACATCCGATCGGAATTCAGCCAACACACTTTTAACCAGGGATACGTCGGTATCGCGCATGACGGAAAGGATACGGGCGGCTCGCAGTTCTTTATCACGCACTCACCGCAGCGTCACCTGGATGGACGGTACACGATCTTCGGAAAAGTCACAAAAGGCATGAACGTCGTGGATCGGATCGATCAGGGCGATACGTTCAGGGTCAGGATTCTGGATTAATGCCGTGATTTGATGAGCTCTTTTATCTCTTTCAGCGCCATTCTGTGCGCTTTGAAAGCGATATCCTCGGGGATATCATCTATGTGAAAGAAGCGGGCATCGCTCGCGTCATCCCCGCACCGAAGTTCCCCTCTACCACCTACACGTTCTGCAAGAAAAAGGATCAAAACAACAGACGCTCTGGGATCGTCAAACGCTGAATAAATATTGAAAAGCCCCGTTAGCTGCACATCTATGTTCGTTTCCTCTTTCATTTCCCTCACAGCACAATCGCGCGCGTTTTCGTCCGCCTCTACAAATCCAGCCGGCAGCGTCCACATTCCCACCTTCGGAGGGTACTTTCGCTTTACTAACAGCACCTCCTGATCTTCGATGAGAATAACGCCCGCAGCAGGTGTCGGGTTGTGATAAAAAACGAAATCGCAGGATGAACAAGCCTGACGCGTTTTGCCATCCATATGCTTGTCCTCAAGCAGCGAACCACAGCGTGGGCAATACTTGTACTTATTCAATCGATTTTTCTTTCGTTTGAAGTTGCAGGTGCTTGCAGTGTATCGGGTTCAGCGAAAGCGCCCCTCGCGAGGAACTGTCTCCAGCGGGTCTCCGCTTCACCGGCGGACACCCCGTACACCCGCTCGAAAGAAGGCCCGAATGTCAAGTACGCGTTCGCTCCTTTTGCGGCCCTGTACAGTTCGATGAGCCGCTCCATTCCCCACGTCTCGACAATGAATGCGACGAAGGAACCTATCGATGGCAAGGACAAACTCGAAGGTAAAAACACGAACCTGTTGTAGTCGATGAGGCTTGTCAAACTGGGGAGCTTCTTTTCGGCTAGGAACTGCCGAGCAACAGGATGAAGCGGCTTTCCACGAAATCCCCCTTGGAGATAAAAAACCGTCCCCTCGCAAATTGATCTCGGAGGCGTACCGAAGGGATCCGTGATGATATGGATAATCTCGTGGTCTTCGTATGGTTGGATCGTATGAATCTCCTGGTCATCCCAGCTGATATAAAAAACGCCCTTGAGGCTCAGCATTCTTTTTATCGTCGAAGAATCGGGATACAAATAATACGAGATGCGCGCATCGCTTGTTACTCCAAGTCTCCTGCAATATTCCTCGTAGAGGCTTTGCTGCTTCTCCATTGCCCTTGGAGGGAATGGCCTTTCTGCCAGCCAGTAGAAATCGAAGTTACGCGTCGCCGTGTGAAGCCATGGAGCAGGTCGAGGAATCTCCAGTGAAAGATCATCGAACCAAACCTTCCCCGACATACCGAGTATACAGTAGACCTTGATGTATCTCGTATGTCTTGGCACCCGGAATGTGCGGTTTTCTACAATCCATTCGGTAGTCCCAGCTCTGGCTTCGGTGCCCTTGTCCGCAAACCTCATTTCCTGAAAGCGTCTATGATTTTCATCGAAAAACGCCAGGAGAAAATTGCATCGAGCGTACTGCCCTCTAGTCCGACCAACCTCCTCCAGACGCAATGCGCCGCGGAGACGGACGTGCGTGATACCATCAACCTCCAGCTCCTGGGCGAGGGCGAACCACTTTTTCGTCTGCTGGTTCCCCTCGAAATAGAATGAATTCTCGCCATCGTAGGCCGTTTCTCTGTCGATCCCGTAATCGACTTCCTTTTCCCCTTCCAGTCCACGGAACGGAGCCAGCTCCCAGCCCCTGGGAAGCTCGCCCTTGACTTCTTCGAAAGAAGGATTCTCGAGAAGATTGGTGTCGTAACGATTTCCCTTTTCCCCACAAGCAAATATCAGCGACATCGCAAAGAGACTTATAGATGTTGCTAAGATCAAAAGAACGTGTCTATGTCCGGTCATCGAAGATCTACTCCTTTCACAGCGCTCTAATCTCCAATATTGTATTAAATATCCTTAGTATAATATCGTTCCCTCTTATTTTCAAAATGTTCATCCGAGCAGGCACGTTATCCAATTCTTTCCCAAATCAGGCCAATCAGAACCATCAGCAAAATTCTATTTAGCGGATTGAGGCGGGTATGTCCTCTCCCTGGAGCTTTGTTACCACAGCGCAGCCCACTGTATCCCCCCACACATTCACCGTAGTGCGGCACATATCGAGAATCCTGTCCACCGCTAGGATCATCCCTATCCCTTCCAGAGGAAGTCCCACAGCTTTCAACACGATCGCCATTGTAACGAGGCCCGCGCTGGGAATTCCTGCGGCACCTATAGCGGCCAGCGTGGCCGTAAAGAAGACCAACAACTGCTGGGAAAAGGTGAGATCGATACCATAAACCTGCGCAATGAATACAGCTGCGACGGACTCGTAAAGCGCCGTCCCATCCATGTTGATCGTCGCTCCGAGCGGGAGAACGAAACTCGACACCTTTGCCGACAAACCGGCTCGTTTCGACACGCAGTCGAGAGTGAGCGGCAGGGTTGCGCTGCTGCTGGCCGTGGAGAAAGCGGTGGTCAGCGCCGGGGAAACGTAACTGACATACTTTCTGGGGCTCGTCCGGCCTACGAGCGCAAGAAGAAGCGGAAGCGTAACAAAGGCGTGTACGCTCAAGCCCAATATAACCGTAAACATGTATTTGCCGAGGTTCGCAAAAATGCCGGGGCCCGTTTGCGCAACCACTTCGGCAAGCAGCGCAAAAACTCCGATCGGCGTAAGCCGGATAACCACATCTGCCAGCCGCATCATCGCCTCGTTCAGGCTGTCAAAGAAGCTGACGAGCGGCTTCCCTTTTTCTCCCAGCGTTGTGAGAATCGCGCCCAGCATGAGAGCGAAAACGATGATCGGCAGGATGTCCATGTTCGCCATCGCTTTGATCGGATTGTCCGGAATCATATTGAGGATTACGCTCCACACGCTAACCGCCGAATAAGCGGCTTCCGGCACTTCGCTAACGAGGGCGGGTGCTCCGCTACCCGGTTCAATGATGTTGACAACAATGAGCCCAACCACAACAGACGCCCATGTGGTGGTAATATAAAAAGCAAATGTTCTCCCGCTCAGTCCGCCGAGCTTTCTAACGTCCCCCACCTTCGCGACTCCGACAATCATCGAAGCGAGGATCAGCGGTACGATCAACATCTTCAATAACTTGATGAAAACGGAGCCGACAGGGCCGAGCAGGGGTTGTATCACTTTGATGGCGAATGCCCTGACAAACGCGAACTTCCCGAGGAAATCGCCGAGAACACCGGGAAGCACGAACGATTCGTTCACAAGAAGGCCGATGAAAACGCCCATCAGCATCCCTATAAGGATCTTCCAATGAAGTTTCATAACGGGTCTAAACGTGTGTGGGAAAGAAACGTTGCAATCGGTTTTTAACCGCCTGATGGCGCTTGGAGCTCAATATCCTCAAAACCAGTGAGTATGAACTCCTGAACGCCGTCGCTCGCTTTAACGACAATTCCGGAATTGTCCACATACAGTTGCATCACGGGGTATCTCTCTTTTTCGATCTTGTATAGTTTAAGCGATTTGGATTCTCCGTCAGTAACCTCCGTGACTTCCCCAGCATAAACGACCACAGTGGAGGACTCCCTTTTCAGAAGAGGATCGAAAACCATGATGTTTCGTTTTCTGGTGATGCTTGAATCCAACCGATGCAGGAGAAGCGCGTGCTGGCTGATGGAATTCCCTTCGACGAACATCGCGCCAGCCGACAGAACCAGAGTTACCTTCTCGTCCAGTTTATTGGTGCGGCTGGATATAATTGCAACGTTCGAGAACATTTCGATACCGGATTCCTGTTCCATCCCCCCATTCTCCTTCCTCATCTCATAGCGCCTTGGAAAATAGGAATCCTCTTCGATCTCCAGTGTGCTCTTTTGCTTCAAGGTACGAGACGGTGCTCCAATCAAGGCGAAATCCATTTCCTTTTCGATTTCGAGCACGATAGTGTTGTCCGTGAAGTACTTTTTTGTGAATGTCTCAGTGCCTATTTCACGAGGTATCGTATCTTCCCCTACCCGTTGAAATACCTTATATGACCCCTTTTGGACACGCGCCAGCAGCGAGTCCGGACGCTCCCGCAAGCCCGACGCCATCACGGCTCCCGAGAAGCCAAGCATCATCAGGATCCTCACCCAGTTAAACAGCGTTCTTGACATAGCTGGATACCTTTTCGAGAAATTCTCTGACATCAACGGAGTCTGGGAGAGTCACCCTGGCGAAGTCTCCCTTTCCTCCGCCCCCACCACCTGCTTCTTTCGCGGCGCCGACGACATGAGTTGCAAGATCAATGGAGACCTCGGGGGATGCGGCGCAGACGACATGCCCGTCCTTCGAACCCAGGAAAACGATCGTGCCCGCCTCGTTCTTGCATGCCGAGGCAAGGAGATTGAGATAACTTTCGTCGCCCGCTTCACACAGGTGCACGATGAAACGCCTGCCCTTGTGGGTCGACGCCTCCGCGAGAAGTCGCTGTTTGTCGAAGGCAGCAAGTCTTTTGATGCTTTTCTGGAGTTCCTTCCTCAAAAGCTGAGCATCTTTCGAGAGCTTTTCAGTTTTATCCAGGATCCCGTCGACCGACGTTGTAAACCTGTTGGCAAGCGATTTCACCACGCCGTGTTTGTCTCGATAGTCCAAGAGAGCCCGCCGTCCGGCTACGAAATGGACGCGAACGCTGCCTTTGACCTTTTCGTGCTTGAGCACTTTAATAATGCCCAGCTCACCCGTCCTCTTCACATGAGTCCCGCAGCATGCAACGGCGTCGAAATTCTCGATCTCCACGACGCGGGCATCAGTAACGCCCTCCGGAAGCGATCTCCTGAGCGCATCTTCCTTCAGCCGAGAAAGGGGAACTGTTCTCGCACTAACCTCCCTGTTTCCCCAGATAATGGCGTTTGCAAGGTCCTCGGCGGCGTTGATAGTCTGGTCACCCAGCCCTTTCCCCTCGAGATCAATCGTGCAGGTCTCATCCCCCATATGAAACGAGACTGTCGGCATCCCGGCAATCTCGATAAAAGCACGGGTAAGCACGTGTTGACCTGTGTGTTGCTGCATGTGATCGAAACGCGCCTCCCAGTCGACGTCGCAGCTCACTTCACCATCCACCTGGGCGGTCACCTCGTGAACGACTCTCCCCGCATCGTCTTCGCGAACATTCACGACATCCACATTCAGGATTTTGCCCTTATCCGAAAGCTGCCCACCGGATTCGGGAAAGAAATACGTCTTATCCAGTAATACGGCAAAATGTCCGTTGAGAAGCTTTTCACAGGACAGCACCTTGGCCCGAAACGCCGTTGTGTAGGCATCATCCAGATAGTACTTTTCTTCCATCTGATTCGACGTCATTGGCGCAAGACTTTCTGTCGGAATCCGGCCATCGGCTCAACCGGAGCGGCCGGGGTGGCATGCTGGCTCACCGGCGTATCTCGAAAAAAAAGATGCTCGCAACTCCGCTGCAGATCGCCACCCTCGAGATGCGGCGCGTCTCGATTTGGGAGCGATATTCTCTCATTTTGGGGAAAGCCTTTGGAGGACGCGGTTTTTCTCGTCAAGTTGGACGATTTTTGGAGTGAACGAGCCCGCTTCAGATCGGGTTACTTGGGCAAACGCGAAGACGATCAACCGGTCTCCAACCTGGCCCAGTCGGGCAGTTGCACCGTTCAGATCGATTCTGCCTGAACCGGGAGGTCCCGGAATCACATACGTTTCAAAGCGGGCCCCCGTCGACATATTGGCGACGAGCACCTTTTCGTACGCACAGAGATCAACTTCTTCCATGAGAACCGCATCGATCACGATGCTTCCCTCATAATCCATGTTGATACCTGTAACCCTTGCGTGGTGCAGCTTCGATTTGAGAAGATAAACGTTCATAAATAATCAACTCAGCCTCCTGCGACAATATGATATAGCGATGCTTGCCCCAAGACAAGGAGAACTTGGGCGGGAGGATGCATCGGGGCCGTGGATTTCAATCCTATTCGGCTCGGAACTGAGGATTCGATCGATTTTTTTCTTGTTGTCATTTTGTGCGATACTCTGATTAAATGTCCGCTGTTAGGCCCCATTGTGCCTTGTTTTTCCTGTTATACTCAACATTCCTGACTACCAATGCATCCGCATATAGCCAAAAAAACCAGGCGACGCGTGATCCGAACCATACTCATATTCGGTATGCTCTTGATCGCTTGGACTCCAGCGTTGCCGGAAACAAGCGAAACGCCCCCCTTTCGGGTCGGGCAGATCCGCGTATATGGAAACGAAAAGATCCGAACCCATATTCTGCGGCGTGAAATTCCATTTCGGAGGGGGGACCTGTTCGATGAGGAGGAGCTCGACGAAGCCCGGAGCCGTATCCAAAAGATCCCTGGAGTCGATTATTCGGAAGTACGTGCAGCGTACAGTCCGAGGGATTCTTCTATCGTGCTTTCCATCATTATCACGGAGAAGTCCACATTCAACGGAAGACCTCTCTTCCGCCGGGGATACCAAAATAAGATCTCCCTTGGATTGGAGCTTTGGGAACTCAATTTTCGAGGGCGCAGCGAGAGGCTTTCAGGATCATTCCTGCTGAGAGGGAACACGATTGTTACCGCCTCTTGGGAAAATCCGTGGATAGGGACAGGACCGCGTGTGGGTGTGGGAGTACGACTCACTTACGAAGAATACAAGTACGTATACGGCGACCTCGGGAAGGCCCTCGAGGATGCATCGATTGAGCGGCTTCATGCAAAGCTGAGGATCTTCCGGAAGCTCGGTTCACGGACTCGCATTACACTATCCGGGGGTATTGAATCGGTGAGAAGCTCCACTCCCGGAGTCACGCTGGAACCCGAAAGGGACACCTACCCGACGGTGGCAATATCCTTTGTCCATGATTCGAGAGACAGTCCCACATATCCTTGGAACGGCGTGTACTTCAGAGCCAAAGGCGAAGAGGTAGGGCCGGGGAGTGAAACATTCTCGATCCATGAAGGGACAGCGGACCTTCGCCTTTTCAAGAGCCTGGCAGGCAGGGGTGTCATCGCCGGTCACGGGCGGCTCAGATATCGTGACGGGGACCGGATGCCTGCCTACCGGCGGGAGCATATCGGCGGGGCGCAAACGCTGAGGGGGTACGACTACGGATCATTCCATGGGACCCGATCGATCGTTTCCGGTATCGAGGGACGGTTACCGCTGAATTTCTCCAGGAATTTACCCATCGAAGATGTCCTCATTGGTATAGCATTCCATGCTTTCGCCGATGCCGCTGTTGCATGGGAGGATAACGAGGACCTCTCCACACGGAATTTTCACGGGACTTTCGGTGCGGGCGTGATCCTGCTCGCCAAAGGTGCAAGCGGGCTGCGCTTCGATTACGGCTGGCGGCTGGATGATCCCGGCCGGTTCGAATTCGACATCGGCATGAAGTTTTAGCGGGCGAACAAAGGGATTGACAGCAAGCCCACAAGATCAAACCTGATGGACTCTGATCCATGCCGGATACTTCCAGGGCCTCGCTCACGACTCCCGTTGATTTTTGAGTGTTGATAAAAACAAATTGTTCCAAAAGAAGGGATTGGATATGCGAAAAGATGTTTTGAAGCTTATTGTTACTCTCTGCCTATTGCTTTGTTCGATTGCTTACTCCGATGCCGGGACTGCGGTTCAGGAGCAAGAACAGGCCCCGAAAAAAGAGTTCACGATCATCAAAGAAGTATGGAGAACTCCGTACAAATCCCAGGGCAAGACGGGAACATGCTGGTCGTTCAGCACGACCTCGTTACTCGAGTCCGAAGCTTATCGCCTGGGCAGAGGCGAACTCGAACTGTCACAGATATACATTGCCTATCACGCCTATTTGGAAAAAGCACAGCGAAACGTCCGCATGCACGGTCACGGCGTCTTCAAGCAAGGTGGGCTTCCACACGATGTGATTCACATAATGAAAAAATATGGAACCGTCCGGCTCACCGATTACAGCGGCCTCCTGCCGGGAGATGCAGCGCACAACCATCGAGAGATGTATAAGCTCCTAAACGGCGTAATGAAATCGGTCGTCGAAGTCGGTAAAGGTGAAAACCTGTCCAGCAAATGGATCGATGGAAAACTCAGCAGCAGATGGCTCGACGACATGAAAGACATTCTGGACAATCATACAGGGCCTGTGCCGAAATCGATCCAATACAAAGGCCGCAAGATGACTCCAAAGGAATTCGCCGATGAGGTCCTGGCGCTCCCCTATGATGACTATATCGAAGTGACATCGTATTCGTTTCTACCGCTGTACGGAACCGGAGAATTGACCATTCAAGACAATTGGCTCCATTATAGCAATTACTACAATGTCAAAATCGATCAATTCATTGGAATCATCGACCACGCGCTTGAAAACGGATTCTCGCTCGTTTTCGATCTCCACACAACGACCGAGCTCTACAAAAGCAAGAAAGGCTATTGTGAGCTGGAGCCCGAATTGGAGGCAGGAGTTATCGACCAGGATGCACGGGATACGATGCTGGAGAACTGGAGGACCTTCGATCAGCATCTCGTGCATGGAGTGGGGATCGCTAAAGACGAGAAAGGCAAGAAGTTCTATTTCACTAAGGATTCGGTCGGCCCCGAGGACGGCCCATACAAGAGTCTCGAGTATTTCTCCGAGAACTACATCCGCGCAAAAGCACTTTTCATCATGGTCCACAAAGACGGGCTCCCAAGAGACATCCGCAAGAAACTCGGTATTGATTAGCCCGTTCGGGATCGGCTTCGCCAGGCGCATCACCTGGCTTGATACGTCGAAAAACCGCCTCGCCGCGATCAAGTCAAGGCCTGCACTCATTTATGGAGTCCACGGAAAGGTTTAGATGAAGAATTGCTTCTAGACAGTCACTATGCTAGAATATTAACGGTCTCTCAAATTGCAGCTCAAGAGAATCGGGGGAGGTGAGCTCCTATGAACTTTGTGCCATTCCTGTTAGTACTCTCCCTGTCCGTTTCTTCCACGAATGACTGTTCCCTTCCGCCAGGGTACCAAAACCAAGCCACTCGAACGGAAAATAGTATTACTTATAAGTTCGCCATGGAGAAATTCGTTTATATCCACGGAGATACCATCCACTTCTACTACGTGGTCGAAAACGTGGGCACGGACACAGTCAGTTTCGACGCCTTTATTCATGATCCCAATCATGCCTTTGTGATCTACCCGGACAGCTGCTCCGCACTCGATCAACCGGGTTGTTACGATGCAGCGATCTATTTCTACCCGGAAACGACGTACTTGCCCCCGCAGGCTTTTACGCTGTTACCGGGGGAGTGCGAGATTTTCACGATGACGTGGGACCAAGTGATTCCCCTCCAAGGAACCTACCCGGATCCCGGGCATTACAACGCTTTCGCCGGTCTCTGGCAGGCGAATCCGGACTGGCCCGGCACGTTTCTTTACAACTCGGAACTATCCTTGGACATCGTGATCGAGACGGAGCCAATTTCAGTAGAGACCTCGACGTGGGGGAGAATCAAAAGTCTGTATTGGGCTGAAAGCTTGTCCGATTGAGCGATATGGCATCTCTTGAATTAGACGGATATAGGGCTGCAAGCGAACTTCATCTAGTTCGAAAACATTCATCTATTCAATATCAGTAAATCTTCTGTACTTCGCTCCGCAACGACCGTGAAATTCGGTTACGTCATATTCAATGGCATGACAGCGCTGGACTTCGTTGGAGCGCTGGAGCCCGTAGCTCGATTGAAGACCATGGGGTTCATTCCAGATCTCGTCTGGGATCTCTGCGCTGTAACCAAAGAAGTGACCGATTCCCTGGGCCAAAAATACACCCCTACAACGATTGGGCGGCCACTAAATGGTTTTAAAGTCGTTGTTGTTCCCGGTGGTATCACCACTCGTGATCTCATTCATGACGGAAAGTTCGTGGAGTGGATTCGCACAGCGAAGGACAGCGATTTGATCGCCTCTGTATGCACCGGATCCTTGCTTCTCGGCGCCGCCGGTTTACTGGATGGCAAAACGGCCACGACACACCCGAATGCTTACGAATTGCTCCAAAGTACGCCTCCAAAATCAGCGACAAGCGGGTCATCAGGAGCGGGAACATCATCACGGCCCGTGGTGTGACATCGTCTATCGATCTTGGCCTCTTTCTTTGCGAGGAGATTGCCGGGCGTACAATTCGCGAGCAGATCCAGAAGCAGATAAACTATCCCTTTGGGTGACCAGAATTCCTCTTTAGCACAACATATTTAATCGAATAACGTCCCTCCCATTAGCTAAGATACTCCCTTCTGAAGACACATAATCGATTTAATTGCTGGGTATTAGCTGGATCACCACCCTGAAGAAAGCGCCTATTATTTCTTGCTTGACAGAGAAAGCAACACATTGTAATATGTAATCGTGTTACATATACAACTATTACAAGAGAGGAAACCTATGATGTGCTGCCCTGATGATCATGCGCATGCTTCCCATTCGGGCATCTGGCAAATGATCAGCGAGAAACTCCGTGAGAAAGGCATTGACCCGGACACGCTCTGCTCCGGCGACATGGAGAGTTTCTGCAAGAAAATGGTGTGCATTGCTCCTGATCTAAAAGTGAGCGTCCAGGAGATGGGGCAATCCGCCCGGGATCAAACCGTCATGGTTCGAATCGACGAGGAAAGCAGCAAAGCCCTCGATGACTGGGTGCAAACGGGTTATGTAAAGAGCCGTTCTGAAGCGGCCGCTCTCTTTATTCGCGAAGGGTTGAAAGTGAGATCTTCCGAACTGGAAGAGCTGAGAGAAGCCCTGCAGCAAGTGGAGAACGCAAAAGAGCGCCTTCGTGATAAGGCTCGGGAAGTGTTTGGAGAGGATAAGACGGACTAACGTTCGTGTCGCTGTTCTCTCCGGCATACGAGACTACGTCTTCAAAGACCGCCGCGCAACGACTGCTCCGATGATCAAAAGCAGAAGCGATGCAATCACCACAGGCCATTCTCCAGCGCGTGTGTAGAACGTCTGACCTTTGATAGCCCGCACTTTTTCGACGAGCATCCCTTCCCTATCCATTTCAAGAGCACTTGCCACCGAACCCACGGGATTTACGACCATCGATACGCCAGTGTTTGCGCTCCGCAGCAGGTAGCGCCGGTTCTCTACGGCCCTGAAGACGCACATCTCTGCGTGTTGATACGGCCCGGGTGAGTTGCCGAACCAGCCGTCGTTGGTGATGTTCACGAAGAAATCCGCTCCGGCACGGGCATACCTGCGCGAGAGTTCGGGAAAAATAGATTCGAAACAGATGAGCGGGCCAAGAGAGCCGATCCTGCTATCGATTGGAGGAGCAAGTTTGCCTGGCTGGAAGTTCGCCTGGCCAAAATTTATTTTTTTCAAGAAGCGGAACTTCCAGCTCAACGGCAGCGCTTCCCCAAACGGAAGCAGGTGCGTCTTGTCGTACTTCTCGAGCCTCCCATCCGGTGTAAAAAGGCCGGACGAATTGTATATGTTGAGATTCTTATCCGGCCAGTCGCGCCGGGCATCGAGAAAGCCGATGTATATCGGTGTGTCGATGTCACGCACAAGCGATGTCAGCAGCTTTTTGACTTCCTTTTCATAGTGGATGTAAACAGGCGCTGAAGTCTCGGGGAATATGATAAGGCCTGGATTTGCGCTTGCTGCGATTCGTGACAGCCGCTCGGTCAACGAGAGAATGGAATCCCTAAACGCCGGATCCCACTTGATCTTGAGAGACACGTTGGGTTGGATCACAGCTACCGAGACCTCCCTGGCGTGCTCTTCCAACGGAAAGCCGGAAGCCACTTTCCATCCATGCAAGCCCAGGGCAGCGACCATGCCGGCACCAACGGCCAGAAAAACAATTTTCCTGAAGATCTCGCGCTGGACGAAAGCCGCGCTAAAGACAAAACTGATGAGGACCACGATAAACCCAACGCCAAACAGCCCCACCCACGCCGCTCCCTGGATGAAATTCACATGCCGCGACAACCCGTACCCGATAACCCCCCAGGGGAATCCCAGCTCTCCTCGCGAGCGGATGATTTCCAGAAGCGTCCAAAGAGCGGGTGCCACGAAAAATCCCGGCGCCAGTTTGCCGCGCCCGATTGTGACGAGCAAAAGACAGAAAAAAGCTGGGTACAGTGAGAGATAGAGAACGAGAAGAATCAAAGCCGGTGTCATCAGCCACGGAATGGTGACGTTCGCCCAAGGCAGGAGCTTGACGATCCACCACAGGAGCAGCAGAAAAAAGATCAGCCCGAAAAAGAATCCAGCCCGGAATGCTTCACCACGCGTCCACGGTTTGCGGTAAAGAGAAACGATAAGTGGGATGAGCGCAACGAAGGTGATTCCTCCGAGCGCGATTGGCGGGAACGCCGCAGAGAGCAACGCACCGGAGAGAAGCGCTGGGAAGATGAGCGGGAGCGGGGGGAGCCATTTTAAGAGCTGTCGCTTCATTAATCGAGACGTATTTCTTTTCCACTTTTGGCAGATTCATACATTGCATCGCAGATCCGAAGCATAGGCAGCGCTTCGTTACCCGATGTGAGGGGCGTTTTCTTTTTCTGCACGCACTCTATGAAATGATCGATCTCCAGCCGGTAGCTCTCCTTGTAGTAGTTCTTCTGGGACGTCAAAGCCGGTGTCACATCGACGAGTTGCCCGTGGAGCACTTTATGAATCCGTAGAGGGTGCACATTGGCTCCTCCATGGCTCCCAAGTATCTGTATGTACGAGATGTCCTTGGGTTCGCGGAAGTTCCAGCTCACTTCGAGTGTGAGACAAGCCCCTCCAGCAAAATTGATCATGGCGCAAGCGGATTCTTCCACGTCCCCTTTCTCTTCGCTGCCGAATGTGCTGCAGTTCACCCTGGTGGCGTCTTTCAAGTCGGCGATCCAGCAAGCCAGATCGAGCAAAGGAATTCCGAGGTCGAGGAGCACGCCCCCACCCGCCTTCCCCTTCTCGGTCAACCATATACGCTCCCCCCACTCCTTGCTCTTTCTAAGCCAGCCGGCCTTGACATACTGGACGGCGCCGAGCTCCTTTCGCTTGACAAGCGTTCTCAGGATCTTGACGTCCTCACGAAACCGGTTGTTGAGCGCAACCATGAGGATCCGGTCACACTCCTCCGCCGTTCTCACCATCCGTTCGGCCTCCGCAGTGGTTCGTGCAAGGGGTTTTTCGCACAGCACGTGCCGGCCGGACCTCAGCGCGGCTACGGCCATCGGCGCATGAAGGTAATTCGGTGTGCAGATGTCTACAGCGTCGATATCTTCTTTCTCCAGCATCTCGGTGGCATCCTCATAGAAGCGTTCGAAGCCGAATTGCTCCTTCAGCCGCTCGCCTTTCATGGGGTCTTCGTCGACGAGCGCGACGAGCTTCGCATTTGGATTATTTTGGTAGGCCGGAAAATGGGCAATCTGGGCAACATGCCCGCCGCCTATGACCGCCACCCGAACCTGTTTCTCAGCCATCTGCCAATCCTTTCATGGGATTGTTCACGGTGATTGCCGTTCTTTCACTCTGACCTCGAGGGCTCGTTGCTTGATCACGATTCTATCCTAAAGGTCCGGAAATGTAAACGCTCGGCATGGCGTGTCCGAGAGATAGGCCGCGCTAAGACGGCCCGTCTTCTTCGCCGACGACATAACCTTGCCGTTGGATGCCGTAACGCTTGATTTTCTTCAGAAGACCTTGGCGGGAGAGGCCGAGCACCCTTGCCGTCTGGGTCTTGTTCCAATTGGATCTTGCCAGCGCGTACTTCAAGAGGCGCTCTTCGAGATATTCCACCGCCTTCGGAAGCGGTGTTTCATAAAATCTATGGAGATCGAGTGAACCGGCATCCTCCCTATGTATGATCCGTTCGGAGACCATGTTCGCTGTGATTTCCCGAACATCATCGTAGAGGGCGGTAAGACGCTCGAGTTCGTTTTCGAGCTCTCTGAAGTTGCCCGGCCACTCGTATTGATAAAGAAGGTTGCGGGCGTCGTCGGACAAAAGAGGGGGTGGGAGGCATTGCCTTTTGAAGTAATGGTCGATGAAATCATCGATGTCTTGCACCCGCTCACGCAGGGGCGGAACCCGAACCTGTACGACATTTATTCGATAATAGATATCCTCCCGAAAGGCGCCTTCTTCGACTTTTTTCGCAAGATTGGCGTTTGTCGCGCATATGATTCGGACATCAACACGCCGAACAACAGCGCCCCCCATCCTCCGGACCTCGCGTTCCTGGAGCACTCTTAGTAGTTTTGCCTGAATGAAGGGGGCGATTTCGCCGATTTCATCGAGAAAGAGCGTCCCGCCATTCGCCTGTTCGAATAGACCTGCGTGCGATCGGATAGCTCCCGTGAACGCCCCCTTGTCGTGCCCGAACAGCTCACTTTCCAGAATGCCAGCGCTTAGAGAAGCGCAATTTACAGCCACAAATGGCTTGTTGCTTCTCGGACTGCTGTAGTGGAGGCGTCTGGCAAATAACTCTTTGCCCACACCGCTCTCGCCGGTAATCAGGACAGAGACCGACGTATTTGCGAGCTTATCCGCCAGCCGACGGAGCCGTTCGGCCACCGGAGACGAACCCACGATCGGGGGTTGCAGCTGCGAGAAAAGGGAGTTCAACATATTGAAGCGACTCTCTTCGAAACCTGGGCCAAAAGGGGCGTAGGTGCAGCAGCCGAGAATTTCGGGTGAATGGCCATACGCGCAAGATCAGTGCCACTGAGGTCCCGTTGGAGCATAGACTTAACCGATTGTTTTGCAAATGATTAGGTAAGCGTGAAGATAGCAAGCGATATCAAGGGCGTGCCTCACGATGCCGACGATTCGCCCTTGACGCACGAAGCGCCTCTTTCCAAAGAACTTAGAGAGGCAATTTGCGGAGAGTAACCTGTCGAATTCCGAACACCCGCTCAATAAACTTCAGCAAGTATGCCATACCCTGTCACAACGATCTCGCGGCTGGAGGGATCCGTCTCGCTGCGTTCGCCAACCACCCACACCTTTGCACCGTCGAAGTCCATTAGTACCAAGGCGAGATCTCCCGTGAGCTTCCACTCCGTCCCGTCTTCCTCCTTGAGCACGCAACTTCCCTCGCTCCCCTTGATCCAGCCAACGACGGGCGTTTCTCCCGTATCGAGGGGAAGGATGCGGTATGTGTGTACATCGAGAAGCGTGGGCCCCTTTCCCTCCGGTGACCGCGCATTCCCTTGGACCACCACGCGCATGCCCTCGAGCCGCATCAGCTCACGCCCGACCTGCGATGTTTGGACCGTATAAGCAATCCCATCATCCACCTGCAAGAGTATAATGGGAGCAGCGGCACTGCCTCTTACGGAAATCGTTCCCGTCAATTCGATTGCTTTTTCCCGCTCTATCTTATCTTTTTCCGCCGCGTGCCGGGTATTTGCCCCACCGCACCCAAAAACGAACATACCAGCCACACAAAAGATAAGAATGAGCGTCAAAACGATCATCCCTCTTGCGATGAGAATGCGACGAACGTTCACTCCCAACTGGATCCTCCTATTGTATACGGGTTATTACAACTCTAATCGCGGCTCCCGTCCCTCCGGTTACCGTTAAACGGAGCGCTGGAGTCGATATGTTGCCCACGGTATAGAAATCCGCAGCGGCATTCCGCACCGATCCATTGAATTGACCTTGGGAAACGGACCGGGACGTAACAGCCAGCGGATTGAAATCACCCGGGTAGTTGATCGACGTATAATCGTACTTGCCGTCGTGAGGAACTCCGCTGTTGCTCAAGTAGAGCGCAGCAAAATAGTCAGCTGTGCTCAGAAAGAAGTTCTCACCCGTCACGTTTTCGATGCATGCCATTCCAATGCAGCTGCTTCTCAGGATGGTCCTGTAAATTGAATTTCCGAGCTGATCTCCGAGATACCTGAGGAAAAGGTAGATCGCACCGCGTTGCTCGAGTGTGTCATCACCCATCAACGATACCGCGCCGGGATCGGCAAGGAAGAGGTTTGCCCGGCCGATGTTGCTGCTGTTCATAGCATTCAGGTCTTCAGCGATGTGAGCCATTCCCTCCTCCAGCCAGAGCGCTTGTGTATATGTTATGCTGGTGCCCCCACCCAAGATAACAAACCGATAGCCGAAGCTGATCATGTGCTCGAACTCATGGGCCAGCGTTTGAACAGCAATGGGCTTAACCGATGCTTTCGGAAAGACATTCCCGGTCTCACCGGTTGGATCAGGAACCAACACATAAAAAATCTCCATACCGTTCCCTGTTCCTGGCGGAACGATGCCGGGCGCGAGATCGTTCAAAAGGAAGAATCCGGCAATGAAACCGCTTCCAGCCTGACCATCAGGTGTCAGCTCGTTTATGATGCGAGAAAACAGGATCACCACTCTGTCACTCCCATCGATATCGGTCTCGGGACCAAAATACGTTGAATCCATCGGATAGATTTCATTGTCGAATTGCTGCCCCATCTCGTCATAGTCAGCCTGGCTATACCCTCCAGAAGGCTCGTCAATGTCGCTATAGATCAATCCATGGCTGCCGTTGTACCGAAGCGCGGCCGTTACCAACGTGAAACTCGATGGGTCCACCGTACTGCCCGTCGTGGTGTTCAACACGTAGAAGGTCGTTGTATCCGGGGGAGGTCCCTGAGTGGGAGCTCGTTTAAATGTCGGGCGCTTCCCCGCACCGTATCTTTCGATATATTCGATCGCCTGCTCTTGGATGCTTCTTTCGAAACGCTGTTCGAATGTTTGCGTCCCCCGTCTGTCGCTTTTCCGCATCGCCGGGGGCGACGGATATACCGACGTCGTGCCCGGTGACACCGAATACCAGAACGTCAGCGGGACCGTCGTAGCGGAATGTGGAACGATGAGGTAGCGCGCCGTTCCGGTTGGATCCGGAAGTTTGAACGAATACGGCATGCTGGCCCCCGCTATCACCCATACGTCTCCTATGCCCCGCGTCACCTCGACCGTCGTGGGATCGCTCTTGACTCCTTTCGAAGTCACCGTCATGGGCCCCGTCGCGGCGTCCTCGGGCACGACGGCGCTCATGCTGGTGGTGCTTGCAAAAAACGGAATCACAACGGCGAGCGGGTTGTTGAACGTCACCCGGTTTTGGCTGGCCGGCGTGGCAAACTGTTGCCCATTGATGGTGATCGTATCACCTGGAGAAACCACTGCTTTGCTGACCGACTGAATCACGGGCGGGTTTACCTCCGGCGGCTCGGACGGACTGTCATCGCCCCCGCAGCCGACGATTCCAAGCGACGGCGCGATCAGGGAGGCAATAACGACAGCCGAACAAATATAACGCCACCAATTCAGCGAATCTTGGTGTTGTTTTATTTTCATAGGATCCCTTTCTTAGTTGTTGCTGGACATCGGGCTTTGCTTATTGCCTTGGATATCGATCCTCTCAGCCTTCATTTTATCCCCGAGAAGGCCGGCATCTGCTTCGCTGCTTCCAGGCGAATCGCTCTCGGGGTGACTCCCAATCTACTGAATGATATACCAGTTTGCAAGGGTTATGCCCGTTTGGGAAAAGCAGTCGAAAAGGCGGACCCAAGACTCCGAGGCTCCAGCTTGAAACCACGCACCATTCGAAACGATCCCCGCTACAGTGGCTTCGATCCGAGCGGGGCATGGGACTTGCACAGGACCGAACAGGGCCCCGGCTATTTACTAATTTATTTAATGACAACATAATACGAAGCTGCCGGATGGATTCACAGCCCAAAGACGCTCCAAAAGAAGGCTATCAATGGATATTGCAATCCTCATATTGGAGGAATACAAGCGGGATAGCGCGCGGATCCGTTCGCTTCTCAATATGCTCCCCTACCCGGTGCGTGTCATCGAGGCTTCCGACCTGGAGTCCGGGCGAAACGATGTGGATCTCGTGATCCTTGGCTTGCCCAGAAACGCCGAGAAACAAAAGCGCCTCGAAGAAGATCTTGCAAACATCAGGTCCCGCTCACCGGACTGCCAGGTAATTCTGGTAGCGCCCAAAACGATTGCGGACATCGATTCCAAGATTTTGGTGTATCAGGCGCGATCCCTCCTCCTGAAGCCACTCGACCAAGAAACCTTCTCAACGCTTCTCGAAAAGGTGCTCCCAACGATCCAGCGGCGAAAGGAAAGGGCGGGTTTGTCAACAACATCTCGGAAGGCAACACGGTTGTCCAGCATCGTCGGGAAGAGCGAGCAAATCCAGAGGGTTCTCAAGCTCCTCGAAAAGGTAAGCGAAAGCGCTTCCACATCCGTTCTCCTCCTGGGCGAGACCGGCACCGGGAAAAGCTTGTTCGCACGATATATTCACGAGTTGAGCGATCGTTCGAGAAAGCCTTTTATTGAAATCAACTGTGCGGCTCTTCCCGCATCCCTTATGGAGAGCGAGCTCTTCGGTCACGAACCCGGCGCGTTCACGGACGCAAAGACGCAGAAAATCGGTCTCATCGAACTGGCCGATGGCGGAACGCTCTTTTTCGATGAAGTAACGGAGATCGGGCTGCAGACACAGGCAAAGTTACTCAAGTTTCTCGACTCCAAGAACCTCAGGCGACTCGGCGGGGATAATTTGATCACGGTGGACGCCCGCATCATCGCAGCCAGCAACCGGAACCTCAAAGAGGAAGTTCGCCAGAAGCATTTCCGCGAGGATCTCTTCTACCGGTTGAATGTGGTCGAGATACGCATTCCCCCGCTGCGCGAGCGGAAGTCTGACGTTCTTATGATTGCCAAGCATTACCTCGACGAGTATAAGACCAAGTTCAACAAGCGCTATCTTAGTTTCGCCCCCGATGCGATCGATATGATCGAAGAGTATTCCTGGCCGGGAAACGTTCGAGAACTCATCAACATCATTGAACGCGCTGTTCTGCTCTGCAAAGACGAGGCGATCCGCAAAGAGGATCTACCTATCCAGCAAAATCCCGACCGGCGTGCCATTTCGATATCCGGGGACTTGGATGATTTTACTCTGGAACTCCCCCAGGGCGGTATCAGCCTGGAAATGCTCGAGAAAAAGGTGATCGAAGAAATTCTCAAGCGGGCGGGCGGCAATGTTTTGAAAGCATCGAGGATGCTCTCCGTCACCCGCGGAACGCTTCGTTACAAGATGATGAAATACAAGATCGATCCAAAATCATTCCAGAAAAGAAGGCTCGTAAAAGTATAGCCAATCGATCTTCTCCTACCCGATTGTTGATATTTCACCGGCGGCATTATAGACTTTGCTGATCATAGTTCGGACCTATGCACCTCCGCTGAAGCTGCCCGTTACCTGGCGTGTGAAAACACCTGCTCATGCGCCGCTAAGGGTAAGCGGTGGCCCGGTTGGATTTGTTTGGAGTTTGGGATTCCTGCGACTTTGGAGAAACAAACGCGATGACGTTTCTTACCCATCTGGAGTGCGGGCATTGCAAAAAAGAGCTGGAAGCTGACCGCCTTTGGAATCTTTGCCCGGCCTGCGAAAAACCGCTCCTTGCGCGATATGACCTGGAAGCCGCCAGCAAGTCTCTCAATCGGAATGCGTTTGGTTCTCGAGAGATGACTCTCTGGCGATACCGGGAGCTTCTTCCCATTCGAGACTCGGAGAATATGCTGTCGCTGGGGGAGGGTTACACTCCCATAATAAAAGCTGAGCGATTGGCCCGGGAGTTCGGCACGACGAATCTCTTTATAAAAGACGAGAGCCACAATCCGACAGGCTCGTTCAAGGATAGAGGCCTCTCCGTTGCCGTGTCCCGGGCAAGGGAGTTGGGCGCGACGTCGCTCTCGATACCGACCGCCGGAAACGCCGGCGGTTCCATGAGCGCTTATTCGGCTCTCGCTGGATTGCCGGCTTATGTGTTCATGCCCGAAGATGTGCCCAAGTTGTTTCCTGCCGAATGCCGTGTCTACGGCGCTGAAGTCACGCTCGTCGACGGGCTCATCACCGATTGCGGCCGGGTCGCCAGGGAAGGTGTGGAGCGTTTTGGACGGTTCGATTTGTCCACGCTCAAGGAGCCGTACCGGCTGGAGGGCAAAAAGACGATGGGCTACGAGATCGCCGAACAGATGGGGTGGGAGCTGCCGGACGCTATCATCTATCCGACCGGCGGTGGTACCGGACTGGTTGGCATGTGGAAGGCTTTTGCGGAAATGGAAAGCCTCGGCTGGATCGGCCCGAAACGCCCCCGCATGGTATCGGTGCAAATGGAAGGCTGCGCGCCCATCGTAAAAGCATTTCATGAGCAGCGGGAATTCGCAGAACCCTGGGAGGGAGCAGAGACGGTTGCAGATGGGCTTCGTGTGCCCTCGGCCGTGGGGGATTTCCTTATATTAAAGGCGCTGCGAGAAAGTTCCGGCACCGCTGTGGCGGTATCCGACCCTGAATGCCTCGAGGCGGTAGAGCTCTTTGGCAGAACCGAGGGAATTTTTGCGTGTCCAGAGGGCGGCGCGGCGCTTGCAGCATACCAGCGCTTATCGAACGACGGATGGATCAGAGAGGGTGAAACCGCTGTGGTCTTCAATACCGGAAGTGGATTGAAGTACGCCCATTTGTGGGACAAAGACTGATCGACCCATACAATCAAGCCGTTTCATTGGGGGACGAAGACCGGTCCGGAACCATAGCTGATTTGAGCATTAAGGCGTCCATCGACGCTCCATCATCTCTGTATCACCAGCTCCGCCTTGGCATGCTGCTCGGGAGGACCATCACCGTGTCTATGCATTGGTCCGAATCCTTCCCAATGGTGGATCACCTTGTAGCCCCCGAACATGCCCAGAATCTCCTTCGGCTCCAGATACGTTCTGATCGTGCCATCTTCATCAGCGAACGATCGCTTGCCGATATTTTTCCATTCTTTTGAGATACGGGGATACGCCGAGTCGTCAGTAGTAAAGCAGGTTACGAATACAAAACTGCCCGCCATCGTCCAGGAATTTATTCTCGAGATCAACAATTCGATGGATTCCCTGGGAAGTTCCTGAATGAGCCCGAAGACGAGGAATCCCCCGAACTGGCAGGAACCGGGCCGAAATGCCTCGAATGTCGTTTGATGCGCCTGAACGCTCAGCCCCTCTTTGGCGGCCGAGGTCGATATGGCCTCGATGCCGACAGCGGAGGGTTCGATAGCAACAACATCGAAACCCTCCCGCGCGAGAAAGAGACAATTGCGTCCCTGCCCGGCTCCGATATCCAAAACCGGTTTGGTCATATCGAGCTCCATATAGCAGCGCTTGAGAAGGGGCTCAGGCTCAACACCGAAGAGATGCTCGATATCCCGATATGCCTGGTTGTAATCCATTTTAGTAACCTCGATCACACAGGTAGTAATTATATTGCGTATTTTATACCATACCAAGACATATGCGCGCGATTCAGGCTTGATCTTCTAGCTCGACTTATCAACATTGAACATATATCTTGGAAATCGAAACGATGTGACGACGAAACACCAGGCATGATTGCCGGTGCGGCGAGAGCATTCTCTGTCTCCCGGAGGGCCCTTTGCCAACATCGAACAGCAGACCCGGAAGATTGGTGAAACATTATCCATCGAAAAAAGACGGCTGGTTCGTAGCCGTCATCTGGGGCACTGCGGCGTTGCTGGCACTGGCAAGTTACGATCTTGCTCGCTCCTCCCTCTCACTTCTCCCGAAAGTTGTGGTGATCGCCCTGTGTCTCGCAGCCGTCTTTTTCGGCTTTTGGGTCCT
Source organism: Candidatus Latescibacterota bacterium (assembly GCA_011772205.1). Lineage (GTDB taxonomy): Bacteria > Krumholzibacteriota > Krumholzibacteriia > WVZY01 > WVZY01 > WVZY01. The sequence goes on along the minus strand of WVZY01000057.1, from coordinate 142,929 downwards.
TTATTCGACATCTTATAAACTGACGAACCAGGAAATCATCGCCCGATGCGGGCCATTTCGTTATGTGGTCTCCCTAACGGCCATTGATGAAGTCCGCCCATCGCGCAGCACAGCCTCCAGTCCTGCGTGCTCACTCGATCGCTTCAGCATCAAATATCGCGGCTCCTCCAAAGCCCTGCTTATTTCGCCGGTTTCCAAACTTCAATTCTTGCATGACCTTGTCGAAAGATGCCCTCACCTCAGAATCGAAGGAAATGGTGCCGTTCGGGCGAGGAGCAAATAATCCGGATGCAATCTTCAATTCATGACTCATAGAAACGCGGATTCAAAACACTAGAACGCGGACATGGAGCGGATTTAAATGTCCAAATGGCTAATCAGCATCGTTTTTATAATCGTCAATTGCAGCTCTATTTGCCTCCAAAGCGCTGCCGCCCAGGATGCGAGATCGTATACACCATCGAAGTTGCTTGGAACAGGTCAACTCGAGTTCAAGCAATTCAACAACCTGTATACGCAAACCGCCGTCTTTGACAACGACGGGAACAAGCAGGACCTGGATTTTCGGGTCACGTATTTTACGGGAATTACCAATCTTCTTTTCGGCATCGATCCCCGCATGAACATCGGACTCGACCTGTATTTCAGATCGGTGCGCATCGACGAAAAATCCAGCTCTCCTTTTTCCCTGTTCAAGTTCTCTTCGGGGTCAGACTCCCGATCGGCGCTGGCGTCGATCGCTCCTAAAATCAAGCTGTCTCCCTTTAGCATGGTTCGAACGCTCGCTCTGCAGACGTCGCTCATCATCCCGGTTGCATCCAATCTCGAAGGTGACAACGACCAGCCATTCTTGGACTACGACGATGTCCAATGGTGGACCCAGTTCTTCTACGATCTTCCACTGAGCGATCGATCGCTCGCTTATTTCGAGCCCAGCCTTCTCTTCAGGTTCGACTCGAGCAGGACCGACTTTCTCACTCCATTCAAGGCCATCCTCAATTACTTCCCTGCACGCAGGTGGACGATTTACCTCCCTGTGGAGCTCATTCCGACTTGGGACGGCGCATCTTGGAACTCTTATTATTCGCAAACCGGTTTGGGGGGAAAATACTACCTGACATCCAATATAGAACTGGAGGGTCTGTATTCGATTTTCCTTGTAGGGAAGAACAACGGTGCTGGGCAAACTTTTAATCTGGGTATTCGCATTATCGGATCCCCGTGGTAGCTGCCTGGGTAATTTTGAGATTGGCAGCACCGCATAATCTGTTGAAATTAAGTGATTTTCCCCTTGAAGGGGCACCATGGGACTATGGTAATATTGCGCTTCGGATTCTCGCCTCACAACAATCAAACCGGATTATTTCAATGGGAGGAAATGCAATGGGAAAACTCTCGACCACTCGCAGTGGAATCACCAGCCTGCTCGTTCTTTCCTGCTTTTTGCTCGCGACGTTTTTCATCGTATTTCAAAGCCCAATCGCATCGGCAGACAATACAAAACCCGATTCAGCCGTGGATCGGTCCGATGGATGCACCGTCGTCACTGTAGGACGGCTGGCATCGGCCGACGGTTCCGTTATGACATCCCATACATGCGACAGCCACCGGACCCGCTCATGGTTCAACATAGTACCGGCTAAAAAACACAAAAGAGGGTCGATGGCAACGATGGTCCACCGCACCAATGATGACTCCCTGGCCATGCCCGCTTATAAATATGTTCCCATCGGGGAAATCCCTCAGGTGGAATCCACCCATGGATTCATCAACACGGCTTATCCATGCATGAACGATCACCAGCTCGGTATCGGGGAATCCACTTTTGGAGGACGCAAAACACTGAAGTCGGATAAGGGGCTCATCGACTGCGAACAGCTGGTGACCACTCTCATGGAACGATGCACCACCGCACGGGAGGCCGTAAAGCTGGCTGGAGAACTGACCACAAAATACGGGTGGATCGATGAAGGCGAATGCCTGTCGATGATCGATACGAAGGAAGCCTGGCATTTCGAAATCGTCGGTCCCGGCAAGGGCAATGTCGGTTCGATTTGGGCGGCCCAGAGAGTTCCCGACGAGCACGTCACCGTGAACGCCAACGCCAGCCGCATCCGCCAGATCGACTTGAACAATCCCGATTATTTCATGGCATCTGAAAACGTGTTCACCGTCGCACAAGACAGTGGATGGTGGAACCCGGAGAGAGGTCCATTCGAATTCTGTTATGCTTACGATCCGGAAGGCCGAACCTCCTTTGCAGCAACCCGGAGGGAATGGCGCGTATTCGATTTGGTCGCCCCCTCACTGAAGCTGCACCCGAATTCGGAGAACTTCCCTTTCTCGGTAAAACCGGACACACTTGTGCCACTCGAGAAAATGGTAGCCATTTTCCAGGATTACTACGAAAGTACCGACTATAACTTCATCAAGAACATTACTTGGGTCAACGGTGAGGGAAAATATGAAATCTCTCCCTTGGCCAATCCCTTCATGCCATACGACATGAACAAGATCTTCGACATCAATGGTGGATGGGGATGGCGGGGGGAGCGTACCATCGCCCGGTGGTACACGATGTACGCGTCAATCCTCCAATCGCGTGATTGGCTCCCCGATGAAGTTGGCGGCGTCGCGTGGATCGCACTGGATAACGTGGCGACATCGATCTACATTCCCTTCTACTGCTGCATTAGCGACGTATCCAAGTACCACAAAACATCCGGGAGGGCTAATGGTTACATCCACGATTCCGGTTGGTGGGCGTTCAATCGTCTCGGCACTCTGACCGCCCAGCGCTGGGGCGACATGCGTCACGATGTCACCGCCGTTTGGAAGCCGCTCCAGACAGAATTGTTCCAAAACCAAAAGGCTATCGAGGACAAAGCTCAGGAACTTCTGAAGAAGAACCGCAAGAAAGCGATTGAGTTCCTCACGGACTATAACATTAAGTGGGGCGAAAAAGTGGTCGAGCGGGCTTGGAAGCTCGGCGATGAATTATGGACCAAATATGATGAGAAGTTCTAGTCAGCTGGCCGATTATCCCAGCCGGAGAGAAGAAACGCTGTCCGGTCAATGAATCGCTCTCCCTGGAAGACATGCGCGTCCCTTGACTTAACCGGGCTTTTTTAGCCCCATCTTTTTGATTTTAGAAAACAACGTCGTCGGCTTCATGCCGAGCAATTCGGCGGCACCGCCCCGTCCATAGATCTTCCACTTCGTGAGTTCCAAAACGGCGAGAAGATTTTCTTTTTCGAGGTGCCGTATCTCCGCAGCGGTCACAAAAGGCGGCGCATCATCTTTCGGTGGGGGTGGGATGGGTGGAAGCGAAGCTTCGCGTGGCATGTCCCCAGCAGGAAAGTCAAAGCGAAGGGTTCGTGACCGGGACGTAATCACTGCACGTTCGATGATGTTCTGCAATTCCCTTGCGTTTCCCGGCCAATCATAATCTCGCAGCTGTAGCATATTGGCCTGAGTGAGTCGGGGCCGGGGCCAGCTCAGTTTCTGGGTTGCCTGTTTCAGAAAGCGCTCCGCTAGAAGAGGAATATCTTCTTTTCGGTGCCTCAGCGGCGCGACTTCGATCGGAAAGACATTGAGCCGGTAGTAAAGGTCCTTCCGAAACCGCCCTTCCTGAATTTCCTTTTTCAGGTTTTTGTTCGTGGCCGCAATGATACGTACGTCAACCTGACGTGTTCGCTCGTCTCCCACGCGCTCATATTGACCCTCCTGCAGAACGCGAAGCAGCTTACCCTGCAGCTCGAGGGGGATCTCGCCAACCTGATCGAGAAACAATGTTCCCTCGTGGGCCAGCTCGAATCGACCTGCGCGGTCCCTCACCGCTCCATTGAAGGCGCCTCTCACATGCCCGAAAAACTCGCTCTCATAGAGCTCTCGCGGAATTGTTGCACAGTTCACTTTGATCATCGGTTTAGCGCTCCGCGTGCTGTTGCGGTGGATCTCACGGGCAACGAGCTCCTTGCCCGTACCCGATTCTCCCACGATCAGCACGCCGGCATCCGTCGGCGAGACCATCTCGATTTGACGGAGCACATTTTTGAGCGCGGGACTTTTGCCCACGATGTTTCCATATGCTTGGAGTTCGAGCATTTCCTCCTGAAGGTACGCATTTTGGAGCTCAAGCTTTCGCCGAAGGCGATCGACTTCTTCAAACGCGCGGGCGTTGGCGATGGCGGCGGCGAGGTGGTCGGCGATCATTCTCAACCAGAAAAGACCTTCCTCTAAAAGTTTGATGCGCGAAAAGACGGCGATCACACCGATCGTCTCTCCTTTGTAAACGAGAGGCTGGCCCGAAAAACTCCGTATCCCTTCCTTCTTGAGCCAATCCGGCTTGGCCATCCATCCTATATCCCTCCCCACATCTTCGATGTGAACGGGCACCCCACTGGCCCCAATCCTACCGATCTTGCGGACGCCAAGTGGAAACCGGCTGAACTCACCGTTCAGGCGCGACCAGTTTGCAGATGCCTCTGCAAAGGGACGCCCAGCGCTGGCTACCAGGTGGAGGCATAAGGTCTGATCAGGACATTCGGTCCGCATCGGGCACCTCACACAGATATCCCCCGATTTTACGAGCCAAATCCTGGCGAGTCCCATGTGCGGCCGGGCGGCCAATCTGGAAACGGCGAGTTTCAAAATAGCGTCGAGGTCACGCTCCTGCGCCATCTCCAGCAAGAGGTCTTTGAAGGATTCGAAGTCGGGTTTGTATCCCGGAGGCAGTTCCATGGGGGCAATGAACAACGATATTTCGATTATTGTCAACGCTAAAATAGTATTAACGATATTTCGGTGCAATCTGGATCAGAGCTGGAATGCTTCAACTGCTTATTAATAATAGGCTTGTTCAGTTCCCGCAATACGGCGTGCATCCTGCCTAATAAAAACCGAAAGAAGAAATCATTTTCAGGTCTGCCCGGCTGCTCGTGGAGGCCCGCGGAAATGCAACGGACGAGGATCTGGCTCGCGTGCGCGAAGCAGGTTATAGCGACGTGGAGATCACCGAGATCATTGCACTCGTGGGGCTCAAAACTTTCATCAATGACATCCACCACGTCGCCTGGACAGATGTCGACTTTCCCAAAGTGAAAGTACTTACCCCAGCAACCTCCTTAGCCCGACAACTTCGGGCGGCCCCAACGGACGCTTGAAATGTTCTTTCATACTTGGGAAATCATCGGCAATTGTAAGCCTCACAAATGACCGCATTTAATAAAAATCCGACCTCCCCCATCATTTTTATTGAATAAAATGCTCTCCTCAAACGTATATGTATTTGAACCTCATTTTGGAAGCTTGAGAGCAAGCGCCTCTTCCTAACCAGACGGATGCCATGAGAGGAGCAGTAATGATCCAACAAGCACATGAATGCAAATATATCCGCTTGAAAGAGAGGTGTGGATCTGGCAGTCGTCCCCGAGGAGAAAAGTATCAGGATGTCATCCGCGAATATGAGCGAGAGGGATGGCAGCTGGTGCAGATTCTCAGACCCGGAATCGAGCTTCCCCACTCCGCGAAGCATTTTGAATTGATATTCAAGCGTGATGGATAGCTGCCGGCGGAACCATCACATTCACTCAACCTTCCTGTGCATTCGCTCAACCTTCCCGGATCGATAATGTGCGAAGCCTTTCAAACCCAATCGCCAGCAAATCCGATGGATTCCCTGAATACATCTTGACTGTAATGCTTTTGCAAGTCGCATCATTGCAAAAGTTGCCCATTTCTAAATATGTGCTAAGATTATAATAGATAACATATTGGAAGCGTCTATTCGCTGCAGTGCTACATCTTTCCGATAGGATATCAATGGCCGTCCGATCAGCATTTAATTTGGCCGGGAGCGTACTTAGAAATGAAAAAACTGCTATTCGTTTTCCTCATTCTTCTCTTGTCAACAAACGATGTCCCCGCCCAAGGAGGCAAGATCGCTGTTTACGCCGATCCTGCAGGAGCTGAGTGTGATATGATTGCTCCAGGACTCGGGCTCATCATCTTCTACGTCGTCTATACTGGGACGCCGGAAGTGCAGACCATCGCTTTTTCGGCTCCGATGCCGGCTTGCATGAGCACCGCGGTGTGGCTAGAGGATTACTACGATGCAACTTATATCCTTCCACCCGGAAACTCTCAGGATGGAATCGTGCTTTCTCACTTCTCGTGCGAACCCGCTCCAACGACCGTCATGTCGATCACGTATTTTGCGAGCTTCCCGCTGCCAAGCTGCTGCTATTATACAGTGTTGGCACATCCAGAATTCCCTTCCGGCCTGATTGAAGCATCGGATTGCGACGGCAACACTTTTTTCCCTACCGGATTGATGAGCACAATCAATGGTAACGCCAGCTGCCCCCGCCCAATACTCATCACAGTTCCCACACGTGAAACCACATGGGGGAAGGTAAAGGCGCTTTTTTCAGAATAATTGATTTGTGGCTGGATGAATAAAGAGCGCCGGGCCTCTCACCCTTGGTGGTGGTTGCGCAGATTTCAGCACGACATTGGAGCCAACCCCCAGAAACTCATCCACGATATTCAGCACTTAGCCGTATTTTTCTTTTCAGTTTTTCTCAAATTATCACTTTATCTGCGATTCACTTCTGTGATATGGGTTGATTGATGTGATTAAGGGGAAAACGGTGCAAAACGTTCCGCGTTTCACTTGGCGGAAGAAAGGAGGCCTTATGTCACGTCGAGCAAGCATATACTTGGGCATCGCGGTTCTTGTCATTCTCAATATATCTTGCGCGAAATTGACTGAAGAGAAACCTGTGACAATGGGGGCGGTAGCTGTTGAAGAATTGCCCTTCGAAGATTCCTTTCCTTCGAATTGGGGAAAGCTGATTACAGTGAGCAGCGCGCCTGATATTAGGCATTGGGTTCAACTCTGGTTCGAAGACGATGAGGGTAACATTCGAATGGCAACTTATAACATCATACAAAATGAACTTTCGGATCAAGTAAGGGTATTCCACCGCAAATAAGGAGGCAAGTCCGATGAATACATTAGAAACCGTTGTCCGTCGGGTTTTACTCTTTGCAGCATTTATCGTTGCAGCTATTGCCGTTTTTGAAAGGATACTCAACTTTGCCGGATACACATTCGTAAGAGGTTTGTACTCTCCTGGACGTCTTCTTGAAATAGCTGCAATAGGTCTGCTTTTTGTAATCGTGCTGCAACTGAGGCAGATACGGATATCGACGAGTTCGATGAGATCGTAATTGGCGCGGGCAGGTTTTATCGCCGGGAATCCGTATTGACCTTGCATGTCAATCCTGAGGAGAGGTGCCGCCCTCTCTCAGGGGAGTAGTGCCAGATCAAACTCCACAGATTGGACAAGTTGGAGGACTGGAGTCAACCCACGCTCGAATGCTGCTGGCCGGAGGTCTTTCATAGAAGAACTTTTCTTGCTTTCCACGCGGCAATCATCATTGGGGTGCATCTGCAGGCGCAGCATATTGACAATGCCGACCTTGATATTTATTTTTTTGGAGGATACTAAAGCGCTTCCATAGCACATCGGTCTCCACGCACCCAACGGGTCGAGGCTTTGCAGTCGATTGCCTTGCGTTACAACGGGCGTGATGTTACCGCCGAGAGAGGAGGAGAATCATGCCTACGCCTCGATTTACGATGGAACATTTGAGCGCTTGGATTCTTGCAGTGCTGTTCTTCCTGGGTGCCCAGCTGGTACAGCCCGGTAATGGCAGGGCCTCGCCATCCGAATCCGCCTATTCATCCCCCGACCTCAATGGGACGAGTGAAACGACCAGTCATCCGGCCATCATCCATCGATCTCTCGCGGGGCGGCACCGCCTGGAGTTCCGAGCAGGATACTGGGATTCGGGGCGGCATCAGAGATTGTCACCCCACGTTTACATACAGGAGAAGACGCACGTTGAAGACCTGGTTGGGGCATTCTCCTACGCCTATTGGGCCTATGACAAAATGGCAACCGACATCACTTTTAAGGGGCTCGTCGCCGAAGTAACGTCGATCGATGGGGCTTCAGGAGAATCCGAAAGCGCCGTAATCATTACCTCTGCGATGTTTGGCATCCGATTCTATCCCGTCTCTTCGGCTCTATCGCCTCTTCGACCTTATATCACCGCCAGCGTAGGTCCATACCTCGGTATTGAATCCCACAAGGAGACAGAAAACCACACCAATCACACGGTGAAGACTACCAAAACGCTGGGAACTTTCGGCGGCTACCTGGGAGGTGGACTCGACATCCAGATTGGTCGACGCCTGATGGTGGGTGTCCATGCGGGATACAACGTGATGGCCGATTTCCCGGAGACGCTGGGAATCGAGAACAACTACAGCGGTGTCGAGCTCTCTGCAGGAATCAGTTTGCTGCTCGGTTAAAAGAACAGAAAGGTGAGAAGCTTTCCACTCTAAACATCCCCTCCCCCGGGGTGACCCACGTGATTTATACCCATGCTCTCGTCCCTCCGAGAAGCTGGCTCCAAGATTGAACTGGATCTCACTCCAGTCCACCATGCCCCCACCCCGTAAAAACTTCTTGACACACAAACACTGTGCGGCTATCTTGCCGCAAACAAAATGAGTTCCTTTTAATCTGGCACAGCGAGGCTGGAAAGGGAAGCCGTGATACGCTATCTAAAACGGCAGAATTCATCTCCCCAAACGTGCGGGAGATTTTTTTGTGCTTCCCGCCCCGTTCGGAACCGCTCGATCGAGCGGTTTTTTTGTGCCCTGTCTCAGGCCTCTGCTCAAGAAAGGACTTTGAATCCAAATGGATGCCATCCGTAACAGACCGAAGGGGAAGCTTATCCTCGCCGATGGGGCCCGTTTCGATGGATACTTGATTGGCTCGGGCAACTTCCCAGTTTGGGGCGAAGTGGTTTTCAATACCTCCATGACCGGGTATCAGGAAGTGATCACCGACCCGTCTTATGCGGGACAGCTGATCGTCATGACGTATCCGCAAATCGGCAACTACGGCGTTTCCTCCACCGACAGCGAGAGATCGAGTTGTGCTGCAAGTGCGTTGGTAGTTAGAGAGTTATCACCCTACTTCTCCCCGGGACCAGATCGAATCAGCCTGGAGGCATTCATGGTCGAAAAAGGGCTCCCCGGTCTGTCTGGAGTGGATACACGGGCCATCACTCGACGAATCCGATCTCGCGGTGCGGTGATTGGCGTGATCGGGAGCGCCGAGGATACCGATGAAGAGCTCCTCGAGCTCGCCCGGGAAAAGGCCTACTCGGCGGAAGAATCGCTCGTGCAATCGGTGAGCGGTACGTGGAATCCTATATATGCATTGGGAACACCTTCACATCTTCAATCATCGATAGCAGCAGCAGGACCAAACAAAGTGACTGCTCCAACACCGCACGCGGTACCCGGCCTGCGTGCCGCACTCATCGATTTGGGAACCAAGAAGAGCATCATCGAGAGGGTTCAGACAATCGGTGTCAAAACAGCCGTCTTCGATGTGAGCTTTGATGTTAAGGATATCCTCGCCGGCGGATTCGATTTCCTTGTCCTTTCCAATGGGCCGGGCGACCCGGCAGATGTACCTGGCATTATCCGCAAAGTCGAATCGCTTCTGGGAAGCATTCCAATTCTCGGCATCTGCCTGGGACATCAGATTGTTGCTTTGGCAATGGGTGGTCGCACGTACAAAATGAAGTTCGGCCACCGCGGCGCGAACCAGCCGGTTCTTTGCCGCCGGACGGGCCGGATTTCCATCACCAGCCAGAATCACGGCTATGCCGTTTCCGATGATCTGGAGCGAACATCGGACGCCGAAATTACTTACGTCAACTCCAACGACGGAACGGTCGAGGGCTTTTGCGATCCAAGCCGCGATATCGACTGCGTCCAGTTTCACCCGGAAGCCTCACCAGGCCCACAGGACACCGTGTTTATCTTCGAAGCGTTTTGTCAAAAAGTGAGGAAACGAACAAATGCCTCGGTTGCATGATATCGGGAGCGTGCTGGTCATCGGCTCGGGACCGATTGTCATCGGACAGGGATGCGAGTTCGATTACTCGGGGACCCAGGCTATCCGCTCGCTCAAAGAAGAAGGACTCCGGGTCGTTTTGGTGAACAGCAATCCGGCAACGATCATGACGGACCCGGAACTATCCGATGCTACCTATATCGAGCCGATTACCATGGAGACCTGTGCTTCGATTCTGGAAAAGGAAACATGTGATGCGATACTCCCCACACTCGGCGGGCAGACCGCTTTGAATGTCGCGGTCCAGCTGGCCGAGAGCGGGATTCTGAAGAAATACAACATCCGGCTGATTGGCGTGACGCTCGAGGCGATCCGCCGCGCAGAGGACAGGAGACAGTTCAAAGCCCTGGTCGATGCGGCTGGCCATGAGACGCCGCGAAGCGCCGTCGCCTCCACCATCGACGAAGCCCTGGCCATTATCGACATCCTCGAGCTCCCCGTGATCGTCAGGCCTTCCTATACGCTCGGGGGAAGCGGAAGCGGCATGGCCAGAAACAGAGACGACTTCATCGAGATCGTGAGGAATGGTCTCCAGAAATCTCCCGTTCGCGAAGTGCTTCTCGAGGAGTCCGTCGAAGGGTGGAAGGAATTCGAGCTCGAAGTGATGCGGGATCGGGACGCAAACCACGTGGTGGTCTGCTCGATCGAAAATCTCGATCCCATGGGAACGCACACCGGAGACAGCATCACCGTCGCTCCGGTTCAGACGCTTCGCGACAGGGATTACCAGATGATGCGGGACGCTGCCTTCGGGATAATGGATCTCGTTGATATATGCGGCGGGTCGAACGTACAGTTCGCGCAAGATCCGCAGACGGGGAGGATGGTCGTCATCGAAATGAATCCGCGGGTTTCGCGCTCGAGCGCGCTCGCCAGCAAGGCGACCGGCTATCCGATCGCCAAGATCGCGGCCAAGCTCGCACTGGGATATACGCTCAAAGAAATCCCAAACGACATCGTCGGTAAGATTCCGGCCGCGTTCGAACCCGCCATCGATTACTGCGTCGTAAAGATTCCACGTTGGAATTTCGAAAAGTTCAAGAATGCGAACGAAGCTCTCTCATCGCAGATGAAATCGATTGGCGAAGTCATGGCACTCGGGCGGACGTTCAATGAAGCGCTTCAAAAAGCGCTTCGCTCGCTCGAAGCAGGCTGGAAGGGTTTGACCGGCGAACGCTACTCGCCGGAATGCATCTCGACCGCGAACCCGGAGCGGCTGTTTGCAATAAAAGCAGCGTTTGCCGCCGGCGCTACGCTCGAAGAAGTCTACGCCCTTACAAAAATCGACCCATGGTTCCTGGAGAACATAAAGTCAATCGCTCTCTTTGAAGAGCGCTTGAGGAAAACGCCCTTTCCCTGTGATCCCAAATTCCTTAGAGAGGCAAAACGCGCCGGTTTCGGAGATGCACAGCTGGCCGATTTGTGGGGCGTTGAAGAAGAGCAAATCCTTCGTTTCAGGAAACGCTCCGGAATCGAACCAACGGTCAAAATGGTGGACACTTGTGCCGGTGAGTTCGAAGCGGAGACGCCTTATTATTATGTATCGTACGAGGACGCATGCGAAGCGCGCAGCTCGAAAAAGCGGAAAGTGGTGATCCTCGGGAGCGGTCCAAATCGGATCGGTCAGGGAATCGAATTCGATTACTGCTGCGTTCAGGCCGTCACCGCATTGAGAGAGCTGGACATCGAGACCATCATGATCAACTGCAATCCCGAAACGGTGAGCACCGACTTCGATGTTTCCGACAGGCTCTACTTCGAACCGGTTTCCTACGAACACGTCCTCGCCGTGATCGAAAAAGAAAATCCCGAGGGAGTGATCTTCCAGTTCGGCGGCCAGACGCCCCTCAAACTGCTTCACCGTCTTTATAAGCAAGGAATAACGGTGCTTGGCACGAGCGTCGACGCCGTGGACATCGCGGAGGACCGGAAACGTTGCAACGAGCTTCTCCGTAATCTCGATATCCAGCAGCCCGCCAGCGAGTTCGCACTGGATCGCGATGAAGCACTGGAGAAAGCACGTTCCTTGGGATACCCGATTCTCTTGAGGCCTCCATATGTGCTCGGTGGAATGGCGATGGAGCTGGTATTCGACGAGAAGGACATCGAGGCTTCCCTGGACAACGCACTTCGCTCGAGCGATGGGCGCCCCTTGATGCTCGATAAATTCGTCGAAGGCGCCGTTGAAGTGGATGTGGACGCGGTCAGTGACGATGTACATGTCGTCATCGCCGGCGTCCTGGAACACATCGAAGAAGCGGGAATCCACTCGGGTGATTCTTCCTGTGTGATTCCTCCGATCAGCTTGGAAGATGAAACAATCGTCGCCATCGAAGACGCAACAGAGAAAATAGCAAAGGCACTCGGCATTGTTGGTTTGATGAACGTCCAGTACGCAGTAAAAGATGATACCGTCTACTGCCTTGAAATCAATCCGAGGGCATCGCGCACGGTTCCATTCGTCAGCAAGGCCACTGGTGTTCCTTGGGTGAAGATCGCAGCACGCGCCATCCTTGGGCGCCGCATCCCTCGGGCGTTGATGCACCGAAGCGACCTGGATTTTTTTGTCGTCAAAGCACCGGTGCTCCCTTTCGACCGGTTCCCGGAGGTCGATTCCCTTCTCGGTCCCGAAATGCGAGCAACTGGCGAGGTGATGGGCCTCGGTGCTTCTTTCAGCGAAGCTTTCATAAAAGCACAGATTGGCGCCGGCTTCCAGATACCCGAAGCAGGGCATGTGTTTATCAGCGTTGCCAACCGGCACAAGCGGCAGGCGATTTTTCCGGCAAAAGCGCTTCACGACCTCGGATACACGATCGTCGCGACGAGCGGCACTGCGAAGGTGCTTCGGTCTCATGGCGTGCCGGTGCGCGTGGTACCCAAGCTCAGCGCAGGAGATGAAAAAATCGTAGAGATGATCGAGAGCGGTTCGATCCAGCTCGTCGTCAACACACCGGCGGGCAAGAACGCCATCGAGGATGAAAAAGCGATCCGGCTCGCCGCAAACCGCATGAAGATTCCAAGCATTACCACGTTGGCGGGATTTCACGCGCTCGTTTTCGGGATCGCATCGTTGAGGCGAGGAAACATGGATGTATCGCCGCTCCAGGCGTATGCAGAAAAGCTCAAGAACAATTATTGTCAGACTTGCACTTAATCTGGCAGAGATTCGAGTGCCCCGAGGTTCGCCTCACGTGCCTATGCATTAATCCTCTCCAATTATCCAAGTCAGGTCTCTGGCAGCTGATTTCAGGACTCACTAGCCAGTCAAGAGAAATCCAGCCGACGGACCGTTTTCGCGCATTCCGCCAGGTTATTCCTGCGGGCAGGCGCCCGATCGTTCCCTGGGATTGGGAGACGCTGGGAAATTCGGTCTTGATGTGATATACTGGATCCGCCAACACATGAGCCACATCCTTGCCTTCAGCCGCAGCGGGATTTAACCAAAACTTGCACCTTCGTCGTATTCGAAGGAGGCTCGCCATTTCTGGCAAACCACCTCACAAGTCAACGCCGGCGCTCTTGGCCTGCGTTCTTCTCGCGCTCCTATCCTACTCCTGCGGGGACGACGGCGTGAAGCCGAATGGAAATGGAGCCGATGCCGATCCCGGTTGGTTCCGGCAACACCCGCTACCCACGGGCGAGTTCCTCGAGGGTGTCCATGCCGTCGACGCCGATACAGTCGTCTGTGTTGGCAGTGCGGGCACCATCATTAGAACCACGGACGGAGGGACCACGTGGACGCTCCCTGCGAGCGGAACATCAAACTCTCTCTACTCCGTTTTCTTCGTTGACGCCAATACGGGATGGGCGGTTGGAAGTGGAGGTATCATTCTTAGAACCATTGACGGAGGCGCGACATGGGCGTCCCAGTCCAGTGGTACATCTGCCCGGCTCAACGCGGTTTTCTTTGTCGATACGAACACGGGGTGGGCGGTCGGAAGTGAAGAAACCATCCTCAGTACTATCGACGGGGGCGCGACGTGGGTCGAACTCTCGCCCGCGACGATCGTGCCCAGGCGGTTCAACGACGTTTTCTTCGTCGATGCGAACACGGGATGGGCTGTGGGCGTGGGTTATTACTCTAAGGGAACCATCCACAAAACCGCCAACGGCGGGGCGACATGGGCGCCTCAGAACATCCCAACGCCATTCATCCGTTCCGTTTTCTTTGTGGATGCGAACACGGGGTGGACCGTCGGAGAGCGTGGGACGATTCTCAAGACGACCACGGGCGGAGAGCCAAAGTAGGGGCGACCGAGATACAAATGATTCCCCTTTCCCTTTCGACGGATACATCGTCCAGGTTGAGGGAGGGGTGGTCCGCCCCTCTTTTCAAAACCACATGTAGAGTTGGAATTTTCGTTGGACTCGCGCCCGAAGGGTAAAAATAACCATTTGGAATATCTATTGCTCGAGGAACCAAAGGGGCCGTTCGCCTGAATCGCGACTCATTGGATGTACCCCAGCGATTTCAGCAGCTCCAGAGTGCGCCGGTCGATATTGTCCAGTGCGGCATCGGGAGCCACAGGCTTGCCCGCTCCCACCAGATCCATCCACGTGAGTAGCGTTGCCTCCAGGCGCTTCTCATCTTCCGGTTTGTTTCCAATCAGATCATGCTGCTCTTCTGGATCGTTGTGCAGGTCGTACATTTCCTTGTATTCATCCTCGACCTCATAGCGAAACATCCAGCCCAAGGTCCTCAGTGCATAGGCTTCTGCCCCTTCGGTATACGCTCTGCTAACATCGCCCCCGTTTTCGATCAAGGTCACCAAGTTTCGGCCGAGCATCTCGGTTGTTGCAGGAATCTGGACGCGGTCTAATATCGTAGGAGTGATGTCCAAAAGCTGCACGAGATCCCGAATCCTTGTCCCGCCCCAGGCTCCCTCTGGAAACCGTATGATCAGGGGGACCCTTGCTACTTCGCGATAGACCCATCCGTGGGCCACCCGGCCGTGCTCGCCGAATTCCTCGCCGTGGTCGGAAAACATCACCACCATGGTGTTGTTCAATAAACCGAGCTCTTCGATTCCCCTGAACAGTTCCCCGAGATGGGCGTCGGTGTACCGGATACCGCCGTCATACATGGCCCGGATTTGTGCCATTTCCTCATCGGTGGGCGTATAACGTCCCGCATTGATAGCTCCCAGATACTGAGATCCGTGCGCCCCCGCCCTCGACACGTCGAGAGGCGGCGCATCCGGATCGAGGAACATTGACTGGTAGGGTTCGGGTGCCTCGTATGGAAGAACATTGAAGTCCGAATGAATATCGCCGTAGTGCAAGAAGAGAAAGAAGGGTCGACTCCGCCGTCCCCGCATCCATGACAGGGCCAAACGAGTGATTTCCTCGGCGTCCGCCACCCTCGGTATGAGTTGAAGCGAGGGAACGATGTAGGTATCAAAACCCTGTTCGAAATGGTAAACAGGGGTGACCCAACCCAGTCCGTTCGCAAACGCTGCGGTCCGGTATCCGGCGTTCAGCATCAGCTCGGAGAGGGTGAT
This sequence comes from Candidatus Latescibacterota bacterium, assembly GCA_011772205.1. Lineage (GTDB taxonomy): Bacteria > Krumholzibacteriota > Krumholzibacteriia > WVZY01 > WVZY01 > WVZY01. The sequence continues at coordinate 127,418 of WVZY01000057.1, read as the reverse complement.
CCGATGACGGTCGAGCCTCCGACCGCTCCGGGTACGAAGCTGCGGGGGGTAGAGGGAGGTCATTACCGATTTATGCGACGGCAGCGTCGATCCGGCCTGAGCCACCGCATTCTCGAAAAGGACGCTGCTGGAAACAAATCGGTCAATGTTGGGTGTGACCGGCCTGTCATATCCGTAGCACCCCAGGTGATCCCCCCTCAGCGTGTCAAGGGAGATCAAGATGACGTTGGGGCCGGCCGGCCGGTGAGTGGCGCGATGCAGCAAACAGGCAGCTTGTCCCACGAGCAGCAGCAACGCGAATAACAACACCAGCCACCCGGGACGGAAAGGTTCGCCGAACCGGCCTCGCAGGTTTCTCACGTAGCGCCACAAGCGGATGGCTAACTTGTAGCATACCCATCCCGCCAACAGCATGGCGATCAGGATGGCGCCATTCATGGCGACCACCTTGGGAGTAAGAAACGCGCTGCGTATGGGAATTCCAAATACCGTCTGCGTCTCGAGCCAATAGGGCTTGAAGTCGTACCGATTCAGCTCGTAACCAAGAATATAACCTGTATAAACGGATGCGGGGATGGCCACGAAAAGGGCCGCCACCCGAGCGCGGTGACGGGAGAGAAAGCAGATGAACGAGACTGCACAGACGGCCACTGTGGCGCCAAGTACGACCAGGCCAATCCGGTTGAACATCGATTGAAACGTATACAAGGCGGCGGTCAGGAGCCCTTGCTTTATGTAGTCATTCGCAGTAACCATTCGCAGACCGGAAACGGTACCGAAAATGATTACCAACAGTAGACCCAGAGCGATTTCCCAAAAAAGGAATCTTTTTAGAGTTTTCCACTCTCTGACCACTATGCGCCTTTCAAAAACTCGATCCTCGTTAATTGACCTGCTCGTCCCAATTTTACCACAAGTTGAGTCAGCATTGGCAAAATCAAACCGAAGTTTTTCAGATTCTTGCATGCGGAGCGAGAGATGAAGAAAAGCTACTCGCCCAAAACCTGCCCCCTGAAGTTACAAAGAACATCTGGTTCCACAAATGGGTCTAAGGCTCCGCAGGCCTTTACGCCCAAGCAAAAACCGCGCCCTCCATCAAAACAAAGGGCACGGTATGATTCGACTTAGATATTAGCAAAAATGCAGAACCAAGCTCAAAACTCAAATCCCACCGTCACATAATACCGCCACTCCTTCTTATGGACGATCGGGAGCTCGCCGAACACGGGGTCGTTGAAAATCACTTCATTTAAGGGGTACGCGGCGACGACGCTGATCGATGTCGGATACGTATAAAAGGATCCCAACAACAGCCGCGCCTCATATCCAATCGTTTTCTCGTAACCGGTGGTCTTTAGCTTATCCTCGTTCCATGCGTTTCCAGCTTCGTAAAAGATGCTGCCGTAGAGATCCCGCACATATAAATGGAGGAACTGCTTGTTAATCCTGCGCCAGATGGGGAAACGGTACGTGACGCTCCCGAGCAACGCTTTGCGTCCACCGATGCTATAGTACGTATAGCCCCTGAGATAATCGCGGCCTCCAATGTAAATCCAGAAGAAATCGTCCACCCGCGTGTCGATCGCGGCGGCATACAGTTTGAGCTGAAGCGTATGGCGAAGATAGGGGAGCCCAACATATTCGGTCCACTGCAGCGAATACAAATTGTAGTTATTTTTATCAAAGATGGGATTGAATCCGTATGCGAACTCGCCGCTGGTAAACAGCTCGTCGTATGCCCTCATGTACTCGATGGTGAACTCCCTTCCACCTCTCGGATTGATGTCGCTGTCAACTGCCCGGGAGATGCTCTTGTAGTGATAACTCGCGGTGAAGTCATTCCCGATAAAATACTTCCACCCGGCATTGTCCCGGGCGAAGAGTTTCCCATAGTTGAAGATCTCGGCATCGATGTGAACGCTGTACTCGCCATGGGTATAGAATAGGGAGAATACGTTCCGATTCGTAATAGAGAAGGGCTCTTCGAACTCGAGCCGAAGCCCGAGATCTGCCTGCCACAGGTCGTACCGGAGCCCGAGTTCCCACACCTCATTCCCGAAAACCGCCCGGTCGTCGTACTTCTCGCGAAGCCTGATGATATCGGCAAACAACGTTGGATAGAGCTGCCTGAGTTCGTACAGAAAAAACGCATCGAATTCCGAGTTCGTCCCGATTGAACCGCCGAGGAAAAAGTTTTGTTTGTCGAGCACTTCGTTGCTTGCCATGAACAGGCCGATCCGCGGCGTACGTTCGTACACGATGAATCGAGGAAAGAACTGGAACGGCGTAAACGACCGTTTGTACGGCCCTGGCTCGGGAGGATTCGCTTCCTCGGCCAATTCGGTTGCAGGATCAGATCCTATCGCATCATGCCTGAGGATACGGTGAGTGTTTCCTTCGGAAACCTTGTCGGCTTCGACGTCCTTCTCTACTTCGAGAGGAGCGCTTTTAAGCGTTGTACACGGATCGTTTGGGGTTGTTCGAATTTGATATGTATCCCTACCGAGCTCGGCAACCGGAGACGATGGCGTGTCGAGAAGCGCTATACTATAGCCATTTGCACGGTAGCTCGAATAGGCAAGCGCACCGTTCCTTTCAGCCAGCGCGGGCATGAACGCCCCCCCGATCACGTTGGTCAACTGATAGACCCGCCCTGTTTCGAGATCCATTTCATATACGTTGAATACACCGGTGCGGTCCGAAGAGAATACGATGCAGCTACCACCTCTGGACCACTGGGCCTCGCGCTCATCATTTGGCGTTCTGAGCACATATTCAAAATCGCCGCCATCCCGGTTGATCACAGCAACATCACGGGTGCCTCTAGTGAATATTCCAAAGAGGATTTTCGCTCCGTCCGGTGAAAATTGCGGTGCGTAAAACTGTGTTCCCTTTTCCCCGGCGAAAATTTCTCGGACGCTTTTCCCGTCTCCGCTCACCAGCGCGATTTTGTGCGTGCCGTCTGCGTTCAGGACGCATACGATGTCGCTCCCGTCCGGTGAGAAACTGGCGTCGCTCGCCCTGAGACCGTGCGTGAGACGTTTCTCCTCTTCGGATTCGATGTCATATACATACAGGTCGTTTACACGGGAGCCGTACCAGTCGATCTTGCCTTTCTTGGAATAGAGGAGCTTCCTCCCGTCCGGCGAGAAAGAGGCACAGGAGTTCACACCGCTTTTGAGATGTTTTCGCCCTTCCCCGCTCCTATCCATGATATATAGAGACGTCGATCCGAAGTCGCTTCCCTTATTGGAGAGAAACGCGATACGCTCACCATCAGGGCTGAACGCCGGAAATACCGAGAGATACCCGTCACCCGCTAGCACGCTTCCTTGCCTCATGTTTTCTCTGATGCCTGCCGCCACCGAACTGTATTGCTCGTGCATCGCCGATTTCCATTCGTCGTACAGCTCACTTCCCGGCTTGCCCGTCACCTTCTTTAGCGCGCCGTCTATGGTCAACCGCCTGATCGAGCCCAGCTCATGCGCAATGTTATTGATCGCGTCGGGCCCGTACTTGGAGGCGATATAATTGACCAGCCCGAAACCGTGGTCGTATACCTGCTCTCCCCGTATCCCGTTTTTTCCGAAGAAACCCATCTCGTCATAGGTGAGCATGTCGTCTTCGAGCACGCCGCAACGGAGGATCATATCCCTGTGGGTGTCCCAGCAGTCGTACTGTTTCGAAGGCGCCATGTACTGCGCCACACCTTCGGCGAACCACGGTGCCATTGCCGCGCCGGCAATGGGATAGGAGGCGATGTGGCTCGGATAGCCGGTGAGCACATCCGAGCGCCTTTCCTTTTCAAAATCGATCCATTGGAGGTAAATGGCAGGAATTCGCTGCGGGAACTTCATGCTCGCCTGGATCGAGATGATGTGGGTGAATTCGTGGGTAAAGACGTTTCGGAGCCACTGCGTGGTCCCGCGAAAATAGAACTCGAGGTTGGTTGCCCAGATCTCCAGCTTGTTGTCGTAATAAAAAGCCACTCCATTTGCGTAGTCGTCGGTATCCCTGACGACCACATCGATCTTGCCCTTCGGCTCGTAGTGATACAGCCCGGTGATATGCGGGTAGACTTCTTCGGCAACGCGCGCGATCTCACGCGCCGTCCACTGGGTGTCCTGGTGGAAGTGGATATCGAAATGCTCGGTCTCGATGGTTCTCCACTTGAGGGAGGTGTTGTTATACGAAAAGGCGTCATCCGGCCATAACGGACAGAGAAACAAAACGAGGCTAATAAAAAAAATGAAATTTCTCATGAAACTACATTCGCAGTGAAATAACCCTTCACTGTGGTGGGCACGATTACAGGGGGGCGAAAGGATTGCAGGCTGGTTTGATGACCGAATCCTTTTCAATCCCTAAAATACACCGTAACTGATGAAAAGTCAATATAAAAGCTGCTCCTCGTTCCTTACTCCCGATCCGCCGTTACGAGATCTTCCAGCCTGACCAGGTGAACGGCTCCGCTCTCTATCGGCTCTTCGAGGGCTTCGAGCACTTCCTTTTTCGCGGAGAAATATAATATCTGCCAGCCAGCGCGTGCCAGGCGGATCAGTGTATCGAGCTGGCGCTTCAAACGGGCAAAGTCCGATTTAACGAACGGATCATCCATAATGAAGAATCCTTTGCCGCCTTGAAGGAACTGCTCGCCGATCGACAGGCGGATGGCCAGGTAGAGCTGATCATATGCGCCGCCAGAAAGATATCCGGCATTGAGGCGGGTTCCATCCGGTTGGACGGCGTAAATCTCGGAGGCCTCGGGATCGAAGTGGACTTCGGTATAGCGGTTCTCCGTCGTTTCCGCGAAGTACTTCGAAACCGCAGCTTCTTTTCCGAAAAGGCCGGTCACCCGATTCTTCTCCTCATCCGCAACCGCTTCGAATATCCGGAGCGCTTCCCTGGCATTATCCGCTACGAGATTCACGGCGGAGCAAAATTCCCGGAGCTTGCCTTCGAGGTTTTCGAGTGCCGCGGTGGCGCGCAGTCCTTCAGGCGTTTCCACGGGGAGGTTCGCCATGTTCACCTTCGACTGGATCCGCAGAATATCGTCATCCGCGGTTTTCAACCGCTCCCCCAGATCACGGATGCGCTGTTCCAGCACCTCCCTCTCTTTCTCGAGCGCATCGACCGTTCCTTGATCATAAGACAGGCCTTCAGATGAATCCTCTTCAACCATGCTCTTATCAACCGACCTTCTCCACGCGGCGACGCCTTTCTCTCCAGACTCGGTCGGGCCAAGTGAGCTCGTCAGCACGGCTTCGAGGGATGCCCGCTTCTTCTCCTTCTCGCGCTTGCCCTCTATGGCACTGTGGAGATCCTCCAGCGTATCAACGCCTGTTGTCATCTGGAGCGAGCGGACCGTATCCTCCGCATTCTTGAGCGCTTCATGGTGATCTCTCATTTCACTCTCGACGCGCTCTCTGTCTCTCATGACGGAATTCTTGTCACCCTCGATTCGGTCGAGCTTGCGTTGAGTCGATGCGAGTTTTTTATCGAGTTCGCCGGTGATGCGCAACAGATCGCTCAACGTTTCGCCTCCCTCAAATCCGAGCTCCGAGGCATCGAGAAGCACCGCTTCGAGTGCTTCAGCTGCGCGCGCCCTCATATTGTAGAGCCTGAGAATCCGGTAGCCGAAGACGAGGATCCCGGCAAGAGCCACGCCTCCGACGATCCAGAAGAAGACAGAGGGTGCAAATATGTTCCCAATCAGAGCGACCAGGAGGAAGATCAGGGACACATTTCTTGCCCGCCTGAAGGCCGTTTCCTTGGTCCCGGCGCTCGTTATGCTTTCGCGGTCGCTCCTATAAGCGTCCATCTTGGGCTTCAACTTTATCTCCGCAGCCTGTCGGGTTGCATCCAGCGCATCCTTTTCCGAACGTAGAGACTCGATCGTTCTGGTGCATTCAACAATTTTCTCCTTGGCCTCTTCCAGATTCGCGCTGCTCTTTTCCAGCGCCTCCTTAGCCTTTTCGCCGATCCAGGTGGCTTCCTGCCAGGCCCGGAGATCCTTTTCGTTGACGCGTTCGAGTCCGGACAAATCAGCCAATGTTTCGCTCAGCTCCTCCATATCCTGCTTTGCTTTCTCGAGCTTTTCGCGCTTCCTTGCTCGCTCTTGAAGTTCGAGGGACTTCTCTGCACTGGCCAACCGTACCCTCGTTTCTGCGAGGTCCTTTTCCAATTCGTCGAACCGATCCCCTGCAAGCCTCACCCGCAATTCGGCGACATCTGAAACAAGCCTCTCCGCCTGATCCACCTTGCCGGCGATTTTTTCGAAATCGACACTGTCGGAGAGCCGAGCGTCCGACTTGGAGCTCGTGAGCCTCCCTTTCTTGCGGATCTCCTCCATCAGCCTTTGGATTTCGGTTGTCCGCATGCCCGTGAGCTTTTCGGTGACATCCGTGTAGTACTCTTTCTCTTCACTCAGCGAAAGGTCGCTGTCCCGGATGATGAACACATTCCGGAAATCCACCGGTGTGATGGGCACCGGGTAATGACTGGCAATCGTCTCATTACCTTCGAGTTTATGCTCCCGCCCATCCGCTTCGATCACCACACATCCTTCAGGCTCTTCGGACACCCTGCGGATGTTCCCAAAGTGTTTCAGGTGCCGCTTGAGCCCCTTTCTGAACAGTAGCTTGATGAGCGCATCGATGAGCAGTGTCTTTCCCTGCTCGTTTGGGCCGTGGAAAAGCGTAAACGCCGGCGCATCGCGGATGGAGAATTCGGAAAGCGGCCCGTAGCGGCTAACCTGGAACCCACTAATCCGCATGCGCCACCTCCGAAAATGCCTCGAGAGCGAGGTCTCTTATGGCGGTCTTTCTCTCCTCGGAAAGCTGAGTCTTCTCCAAGTGGTCGGCGAACCGCTTGTAGATATCGTTCTGGAGTATCTCACCGACGTCTCTCCATTCATGATCGATTTGTGCGATGTTCGGCCGTTTTAGGGTATCGATGGCGTTCCCGAATTGCTTCCTGCTCATTCCAATCGATTCGAGATCCACGTGCCCGGATATGGTGAGCGAAACCTTAGCTGCCTCGTGGCAGCTCGAGATGCGCGATTTGATCGTCTCGATCGCATTCCCGGTTTCCACAGGATTCAGGCGGACTTCGATCGTTTCGAAATGGTGGGTATCGAGCGGTTCGGCCTTCGGCGGATCCCCGACAGCGAAGAAGTCGATGCTCCGCCTGCCTGTCTCCCGTTTCGTAATAGAGACCGGTGAACCCGGGTAGACGAAATAGCCGTCTCGAAACTTGAACAGATGGAACTTGGTGTGGAAATGCCCGGCAAGCACATAGTCCAGCCCCAGACCGTCGAAATGGGATAGCCGAGCGGGCATGTAATGATACTCGTCCTCTCCTCCATAGCCCTCCCGGTCAAAAAACTTGTCACTGAGTTCCCCGTGGTAGAGGAGGATGTTCACGCCGCCTGGCCTTATGTGCTGCCTGACGCCAAAGAGGCGTTCGATGACCTGTTGTTCGCCGATTTTTTCGAACGGAAGGCCGATGATCCTCGCGCGATCGATATCGACGAAACGGCCGGATTCATCCAGAACAGTCACCTTCTCGCCCAAATAGTCGCCGCTTTTGAGCGCCCGATCATCGTGGTTGCCCGGGATAATCACCACGTGAAACGGATTTTGCCTGAATACGTCGCGGATCGCCGTTTTGAGCCTATCGGCCGCCGCGTTTCTGTCGAACATATCTCCACTGATGACGAGAACAGACGCATCCGACTTCCCGGCGATACCGACGATGGTTTCGAAGGCCGCCCACCGCTCGTCGCTTGGCTCTTTCAGATGGATGTCGGCCGTGTGCAGTATCCGCATGCAGCATCCTCCATCAGGCTGAAGAGAGATTATAGACCAAAGAGACTGCGGCGTAACAAAAAATCTGGGAAGGGGGGCTTGTGAAGCATTCATCCGAGTTGCGTCAACGCTTCCGCACCCGCAATGGTCTCCGGCGGTTACCTAAGAATTTGAGAAACTCCTGCTTCGTCGGGGCGAGGGGACGGCTTTTCTTGTAATACAGCGTGATTTCCTGGGCCATCACCATGGTGGGAACCTCCAGCCGGATCAAGCGGCCGTCGCGGATTTCCTGGCCGATAGCAACATTGGGGAGAACAGCGAGTCCGAGACCTGCGAGCACCATGTGCTTCATCGTCGCTACGTTCCCCGATTCGATCGTATAATCCACATTCAGCGACATTCGCTTGAAAAGCGAATCCATCATCGTACGACTCGGCGTTCCCTCTTCATAGCCAATGAAGGGATATTTCTCCAGCTCCCGGGGCGAGAGTCCATCCTTGCCAGCGAGCGGGTGATCCGGAGGACTCACGAGGAACATTTTGTTCGTTTGGATCGGAAAAGAAGCAAGATCACCATATTTCCGGTTCCAGGTGATAATCGCAAAATCGATCTTGCCCGAATGCACCATATCAATGACTTCCCGCGCATTCTTGAAATCAATCGTGATACGCACGTCGGGGTAGGCCTCTTTGAACTCTTTGAGCAAATCGGGAAGCATATAGATGCCGATGCTATTCACCGTGCCGATCGCGATGCTCCCCTTGATTTGGTGCTCGACCTGCTCGAGGAGGTCGCTGAGCCGTTCCACCTCCTGGAAAATCCGCTCGGCGGATTGATAGACGATCTCGCCGGGTTCAGTGAGATCCACACCTGTCTTTTTACGGTGAAACAGCTTCTGCCCGAGCGCCGTCTCGAACTGCTTCATTTGAATGCTGAGGGAGGACTGGGAAACCATGAGCTCCCTCGAAGCACCTGTGAAACTCCGGTTTTTGGCGACAACATAAAAATAGTGCAGATGGTTCAGGTTCATGGACAGCACGACAATCGCTCCTTTCGGACCTTCGAGGCGCGGTCGACAACCGATCCGCTCCCTGGGGTCCGCTTACCAATATAATATCTATTTTATATATATTTCAATTCAATTTTTTATATTTTACTTATACTTAATTAGGTGCTATGTTACACGCGAGGCTGGCGTCCTGGGAGGAAACGCGGCTTTCGATAAAGACCTGTTGAACGAGATTAGGAAGTGACGAGATTTTGTGAAGGGACGCCAGCCTTACCGCTTCGCAAACACTGAGAGTACTCAAGGAAGAGGGAAAGCGCGAAACCAGACTCTGTAGTCCCCACCAGGCAAGGCAGCGTGACGGAATCGGGAAGGATCGTCACGCTGCCTCTCTTTATATCTTTTCCTTATATCTTTTACCGTCCGCCACTTACCTCGCGAGACACTCGACTTTTTGAGTTTTCCGGCCCACCCAGGCTCAACCATTACCAAATCTCCAGGACGCCTTCCCCTGGAAATTTCGGTTTACACTCCCTGCCCTATTTAATTATTCTTCATATAAGTTGAGGATCGGCCGGCCAAGCGCAGCTTGCCGTGTATTCAACCGACCCCACCCAATCAACATAAACCCATTAACCATCATGATGAAACTACTGATTGCTACCGTGTGTCTGATTCTTGCGGCTTCAGGAGGGGCTGCTGGTGACATCACAGCGGAAGTCGCCAGCTCGCCAGGCGCATTGCGACTCGACGCCGAACCCGAGAGCATTCCCGTAATCAGTGGCATGGTCTACATCCCTCCGGGGGAGTTTCTCATGGGCAGCACGAATGAGGATCTCCGCAACCAGGCGCAAATCGACGAATTTCCCCAACGGCGGGTGTGGATCGACGGCTTCTACATCGACGTTCACGAAGTGACCAATGCCCAGTACAAGGTTTTCGTCGATTCGATGAAGGTCAGACCTCCACACCACTGGAAGAACGAGCGATACCCCGTTGGCAGGGACGGTTACCCCGTCGTCGGCATTTCCTGGCATGAGGCGGCGGCGTACGCGCGTTTCGTGGGAAAACGCCTTCCAACCGAGGAGGAATGGGAGAAAGCGGCGAGAGGCATGGATGGGCGGCGGTTTCCTTGGGGAGATGAGTTCGACAAGTCGAAGGCCAACAACGGCAATCGGCCGATGGCGATCATGCGCTTCCCCGATGGTGTGAGCCCCTACGGGCTGCACGACATGGCGGGCAATGCGGCCGAATGGGTGGATGCCTGGTACGAGCCCTATCCCCGGAGTAAGGACGACGTCGTCGACAGGGATTTCCCCGAATATTCTCCGAGCTATGGCGACAAGAAATACCGCATCTACCGCGGTGGATCGTGGAACAACTTCGCGAAATTCCTTCGCTGCGCCAACAGAGAAAAGGCAAAGCCGGACGAGAGGTGGGGAAACATCGGTTTTCGCTGCGTGATGGATCCCCCCTGGCGACAGAAGTAGCCAAAATGCATCGAGCCTGTGCCACTCAACCGCACACTTCCTGAATCACGCGAAGTGCGTTGCCGCCGAGGATCTTACGGATCGAATCTACAGGGATTCCCTCCCTCAGCAACCGCTCTGTGAGCCGCGGCATGTAGCTGATATCCCTCAAATCCCTGGGCATACTGGCAACGCACCCATCAAAATCCGACCCCAGCGCTATAACATCGTCGCCCACCAGCTTTAGCAGGTACTTGATGTGCGCGACAACGCAATCCAGCGAGGCGACAATCGAACGCGTCAAGAAACCAGGGTAGAAGATCACTCCTATAATGCCGTTCTTTTCCGCCACACATTTGATTTCATAATCGGAGAGATTGCGCCAGCTGGGCCGCACACCGCTGACACCGGTATGGGAAACGATCGGCGGCTTCTTGCAGGCGCCGATCGCGTCTACGAAGGCCCGCTCGGCTACATGGGCGAGATCGACGATGATTCCCGCCTCCTCCATTTTCTCTATGAGGGCAATGCCTTCGCGAGGGAACCGGTAGTGTTTCCACCGTCCCCAGGTGGAGGGGTATGCCAGATCGGAACGAGTGAGATGGGCAAGAGTAATCGAGAGTAAACCAAGTTCGCGGTACCTGCGGAGATCTTCCAAAGTCGCCGATATCCCGTGAGCCCCTTCGAGCGTTAAGAAAAATGAAGGAAGCCCGGAGCGATGAGCTTCCCGGATCGCGGAAGCGGATCGCACCATCACGATCCAGTGCCGCATTCCCCTTGCCCATCGCGACACCTTCTCAATCGTCCTGAGCACCTTTCCAGGGCGTCTGGCGATGTTGAATGGGAGAGTGGGCGCCGAAAATCCGATCGCATCAACACCACCTTCGCGCATGCGCGGAATATCGACGTGATAGCATAGGGGGCTGAGCGGAATGCGGTTCTTATGCCTTTTCTTTAGGTTGTAGCCAAGCTTGAAAACGAGCAGCAGCGTGTCCGCGTGAAGATCGATCACGATGGATTGCCGATGCAGCTTTTGTGCTTCGAGCGACGTGCCGTGCAGAATCTTCATTGTGAGAACCGGCCGGTGCTGATTCCCAGGGGTTCGTTCTTCATTTGCAAAAAAACCAATTCCAAGCCCGCCTTGGTCGCCGTGAGGCGATTTCCGCAGCGCGCTATGACTTTAGACGCGCGCGAGGACCATGAGCCGAGGGGCGGCCAAAGCAGGCCTGCTACTGATCGCCAAGCATGCCTTGCGAGAAAGCCTCGGTGACTTCGCAACGCACCGATGTTTACTATTCCCGCCGCAATTGACCAAGCAGCTCTCTCGCCGCCGCGTATCCCGGATCGATCGACAGCGCCTTTTCCAGGCTCAAAATGGCTTTCTGCATGTCGCCTTTTGCTGCATAAGCGACGCCCAAATTGTACAGCCCGACGGCGCTGCGCGGCGACACGCTCAGAAAAGTCTCAAACGCCTCAATCGCGAGATCAATCTTCCCGACTTGGAGCGCAAGAATCCCCGTGCGGTGCCACCACAGGGGGCGATTCGGCTCGATCGCACGCGCACGGGCCAAAGCCTCGAATGCTCGTTCCTCATCGTTTTGCCACAGATAGGCTTCCCCAAGATCTCCCCAGAGCTTTGCCATGAGTGGCTCCGCTTCTATAGCGCGAGTGATTTCGTCGATGAAAACAGGTATTTCTTCCGAAAGGGGACGCACGTTCCCGAAGGTGATTGGGTGGTACATCCTGTACGCGTTCCTATCCAGCCACTCGGTGGGCACCCTGTCCGTCTTCACGTATACGAATGCAACGGTATCGATATGAACCAGTCCCCAATCATCGAACCGGATGAGTGCACGGTGCAGATTCATCATTCCCGCATCGCTATGCCGCGGTGCGGGCAGCACAAATCCGTCCAGATCGTATTTTTCGATCACCCGGTGGAATTCAGTAACGTTGGTTTGGCAAGCAATGAAATCCTTGTAGAGCGTCGGGTGAAAATTTCGACCATCGATAAAACTTTGTCGTTCAGGATATAAGTGCCACAAGAGGTAAGACCCGAAGCCGATCGGGTGAAACGGTCTGTGGGCGATGTTCTCTTTCTGGATAAAATCGAACGCTTTGGCCGGATGGCGACCGCTTACCGTCCCTACCCACACTACGCGGTCTCTCGCTGTATAAACGAGGACCGACAGCAAGACACATGCTAAGATTGTCCGAGCTAGGGTGGGGCCGTTCTTCCAACGGGAGAAAAAGCGCACCAAAGCCGGAGCGAACGGTGCATGTTTGAGCTCGATCAGCAGGAGCGGGAGCGCGGCAAATACGAGCTCCGCCCTGAAACGATGTGCCTGGAGCGACAGATATACAAACACTCCCACAAGGAGAAAAACGGCGAACCGGAGTCGCACCAGACCGAGCAATAGCGTCAGCCCGGAGAGCGCAAGGAAGATTTCATAGTAAGGATGGAAGGCGCCGTGACGGAGCGCAGGATCGAAAGGTGAGCGCCACTCGAGTGTATACCGCGTCAGGAGATCGCGGTGTTCGGCGGTCAGCGGCTGGAAGATGAACTGTGCGGGACTTGGGTTTACGGTCGATGCGGCGATCATCAATAAAAGGAGGATTGAAAGTCGTTTCAGGTTGCCTTCGAACTGCCCACTCGCCAATTTTCCGGAACGGGCGAAGACTTTGGACGCGGCTTCTCCCAATAGCCACAGCAATACAATCGTCGGACCGAGATAGAAGCTTGCATGAAAGTTGACCCATATGATTTGAAGGAGTACTGGGGGACCAAAGTAGCGGATACCGGTCCGCCGTCTCCCATCCAGAAGAATTCCGAGAAGGATCACAATAAAAATGTATTCGAATAGATGGGGCCGGAGCAGAAAACGTGAATGAACCACGAGCGCGCAGAGAAGCACGAATGGCGCGGCGATCGAGAACGGGATATCTGCTTTTTTCACAATCCTGAACAATAGCCCGAATGCGACAAGCACCAGCACGATCCTGAGCACAATGAGACCATACGCGGCACCCATCTGATGAACCAAGTAGAACACGATTCCCGCAAGATAGGCATGCGGCACCCAGGGGCTCCCAGTGACCGTGAAGGTGAATGGATCTTCGGTGATGAATTGGCGATGCTCGAGCATATGTTTTCCCACGGCCATGTGCCACCAAACATCGTTGCTTCGCAAGGGAAATAGCGAAATGAAAACGATGAAGGCGAGTACCACGAAAGCAAATGCGTAATCGATAGCAGACTGATGGTAGGGTTCCCGCTTTGATTGGGACCCCGTTCCTTTTGAGATATGATGATGCTTGTGCATGAAAAGTGCCTTTCCACCGAGCCGTTCGACCCGGACACAATTGCTCCTCATTCTGAACGAGTGTACCTGACAGGTCAAGCGCAGCATCTACCTGCACCTGGAGGAACACTCCAAAGGAGCGGCGGCGGTTGGAAGGAGCCAACCCGCCCAACCTAACATATTGAGACTCCTCGCATTATAGACGTCATGGGGCGCTGTCGAAGAACCGGCATTCCGATTGCAGAAACGCAGACACGAGGCGAATTGAGCGATCAAAAGTTCAATATGCGTTTAGCGAAAGGAGTCATAATGAAGCGGGCCTCTCTCTTTCTAGTTGCAATCATCACCTTGACTGCGCTCGCCTGGCTTCCTGCCTGTCAATCACCAGAGGTGACAGAGCCAACTTCACAGGATCTTTACACCCGCGAACAGGTCCCCGATCTGGATGATCCATACGGCGGACTAAATCTCGCGGATGAAGCGCCTGCGTTCGGCGACCCGATGATGCTGGAAGAATTCGGCGAGTCGATGGTTCAAGAGTACGACGATCCGATCGCCAACCGAGCCGGAGTCGCTGAAATGATGAGACATCGACTCGGCCGGCATTATCTGATGATCACATGGGGTAACCTCGAAAGAGACACCACGATCACTTTCTGGACCGAGTGGAGTGGTTCCCTAACAGTCGATCCCGGAGTCATCATACTCAGGCGAATCATCCGGTTTGAGGAGCACGATCAGATTCTTCCCAGAGAACGGCGTGACCTGCTCGAATGGGAGTCGTTTACAGGTCCCGCATTCGATGGGATCGTCGTGAGAATCATCCCCACGTCCAACCTTTCATCGACAGACGTGAAGGACTCCACGTCGGTGGTTACATTCTCGACGGGCCCATTGGCCATATCGTTCACGATCGACGAGCTCAGAGACATCCACCGCGTCATTCAAGTAGACGATGCGGGCAACGCCGTTGCGTTCAATTCTATCTACATTCCCCCACTGGGCTGCCCGAAAGGTTTCCTCGGTGGTATATGGAAGGATGATCCCGACACAACAGATGTACCGCGCGGAACCTTCCGTGGAATGTGGATGAGCGATCGAGGCGCCCATATGGGATTTCTCAAAGGCTTCTATGGTCTGAACTCCGATGGCGATCGCGTCTTCTTCGGAAAATGGATCAGTCTCAACGGACAATTCAACGGGCTGCTCAAAGGTCGCTGGGGTCCTTTTCCGGATGCACCTGGCGGTTTCTTCGAGGGCGTTTATCTCGACCGGAACCTCAACGTCAGAGGGGATTTGAAGGGGATTTGGAAGAAGGGTGATCACATCAGCGGTGGCGGCTTTTTCAAGGGCCGTTGGGCTACGCGGTGCCCCACACTGACTTCGTCGTAAGCGAACTGTTTCAGGCTATCAATGACATGGCCAAGCCCCCTGCGGATTAGAATCCGCAGGGGGCTCGAGCTTTCAGGCATATCCGTCATTAGATTTCAATCGTCATGGAGTGCGTAGTCTCCACCCTCGGGAAATACTTTCTGAATTTCCTCGCACATCCAGTCGTGGAAATTCCTGTTATTGGTTGCCACAACGTGTCCAGTCTCCAGGAACGTCCGGCCTCCGAAAAAGTCCGTTACTCTCCCTCCGGCTTCTTCCACCAGAACGACGCCTGCCGCAATGTCCCACGGACTCAGCGTCAGCTCCCAAAAGCCGTCCAGCCTTCCGGCGGCCAAATAAGCGAAGTCCAATGTGGCCGAACCGGCCCGCCGGACTCCCCGGACGCTGTTGAAGAAAAACCGAAACGTTTTCAAGTAATCATCGAGAAACACTCGAGCCCTGAAGGGAAAACCCGTTCCGAGCAGCACCCTCCTCATATCCGAAATCCGGCTTACCGATATCCGCTTGTCGTTCACATAAGCTCCGCTGCCTCTTACAGCATGAAACAGCTCATCGCGCATGGGATCATACGTCACGCCCATGACAACTTCGCCAGCCTCTTCCATGGCGATGCTGACTGCAAACATCGGAAACGCGTGAATATAATTCGTGGTGCCGTCCAGGGGATCGACATACCAGCGTCGGGAACAGTCCTTGTCGATGCCCTTGTTGATATCGCCCTCGAGGTTTTCCTCGGCAACGATGAAATCTTTTTTGAATGAATTCCGAATACGGTTGACGATTGCCACCTGTGAATGAATATCGACAGAAGTAACCAGATCGTTCGTGCGCTTCTCGCTCACGTCGCCCGCTTCGATGGTGGCATATGATTCGCGGGAGATTTTCCCCGCCTCCCTTGCGGCCATTTGTGCGACTTCCAGCTCGCGTTCGTAACGCATCACGGTTTCTCCTGTCTAGTGTATTTCTGCTTTAGCATCCCGAGAAAGACTCGCCCAGGAGGGGACAATGAATCTTGGTCTCTGTAAACGATCCCCATTATGCGCTGAAACCGTAGTCTACCAGTGGGGATCACTTTCAGTGTACCGCGCCGCACCTCCGGTGCTACCAAACGGACAGGAAGGATGCTCGCCCCGAGCCCTGCTTCGGTAAGCCGTTTCATTGCCTCCGGACTCGATATCTCCATCGTCGCCCTGGGCGTTGCACCGGCTTCCATGAAAGTTTGTTCTATCAACCTCCGGGTAGTTGATTGTGTAGGATACATGATGAGTCCGATCTCTGCAACCGCTCTCAAAGACCACCTCCGCGTGCGGGCGATTTCGTGACGCGGACTGGTCACGAGGACCATTTGGTCCTTGAAGATCGGTTCGATCTGGTATTCGTCACTTTGAAGGGGGAGGGTGGCGATCGCAAGCTCGATCTCTCCGGCGTTAAGCGAACGAACGAGCCCCCGTGTGTCGGTAACAGCGACTCGAATGTCGATGCCGGGGTATTTCCTTCGAAAAGAACGGAACACCGACGGAAGGACGTAGACGCTAGCCGAATCGATCGAGCCAAGCCTCAATAGACCGGTCTGCAGGCCCTTGAAGCCTTGAATCCAGTTCTCGAGCGATTCGATGCGCTGGAGAATATCGTCCGCTCGATGTATAAAAGCAGCACCTGCCATGGTTGGGATGGCTTTCCTTCCACTGCGAATGAGAAGTTTCTCGCCGAGCTCCTCCTCGAGTTTTCGGAGCTGAATGCTGACGGCGGGCTGCGTAATAAAATGTTCCCTCGCCGCTTCTTTCACGCTCCCCAGCCGTATCGTTGACAGGAGATATTTCATCTGGCGGATTTCCATAAGCTCTCCTCTTTTCAGGTCGTCACACGCCGATTTTACGGCATAAAAATAGCTTATCAATCATATAAATATTATAAATTATTTTTATATTTTAGAAAACCGTAAAATTCCCCGAGTTCGACTTTCGTAACACAAAGGAGGGAACGATCGATGAACGTCAAGAAAACCACCATTCAGGGGCCCAAAGGCAAGCTCGGCGTCCTTCTCCCCGGTCTGGGGGCCGTGGCAACCACATTCATCACCGGCGTAGAAGCGGTCAGGAGAGGCATTGCCAAACCGATCGGGTCTCTCACCCAGATGGGCACTATACGGCTGGGTAAGAGAACGGACAATCGTTCACCAATGATCAGAGATTTCGTTCAGCTCGCGGAGCTGAAGGATCTCGAGTTTGCCGGGTGGGATATTTTCGAGGATGACTGCTATGACGCCGCCTGCAAAGCCGGCGTGCTCGACAGGGCGCTCCTCGATTCCGTGAAAGGTTTTTTGGAGCACATCCGCCCTATGCCAGCAGTATTCGATTCGCGGTACGTGAAGAAGCTATCCGGTACCCACAAGAAAGACGGCAAGAACTGGTGGGAACTGGCCGAGCAGCTTATGGATGATATCGCCCGCTTCAAACAGGAAAAACATCTCGACAGGATGGTGATGATCTGGTGCGGAAGCACTGAGGTCTATGTAGAGAAGCAACCGATTCACGAAACGATCGACGCATTCGAAGCCGGACTGAAGGAGAACGATCCGGCAATTACGCCCAGCATGGTTTACGCATACGCGGCGGTCAAATCGCGCGTTCCCTACGCGAATGGGGCACCCAATCTTTCGGCCGACATCCCTGCTCTCATCGGCCTCGCGCGAGAGCTTTGCGTCCCGATTTGCGGAAAAGACTTCAAAACCGGCCAAACTTTGATGAAAACGATCATCGCACCGGGACTCAAGGCGCGTCTCATTGGACTCAGCGGATGGTTCTCGACGAATATTCTGGGGAACCGCGACGGAGAAGTGCTCGACGACCCCGAATCATTCAAAACGAAAGAAGTGAGCAAGCTATCCGTTCTCGAAACGATCCTCCAACCGAACCTCTATCCCGATCTGTACGGGGACTTTTATCACAAAGTCCGGATCAACTACTATCCGCCGAGGGGCGACAACAAAGAGGGATGGGACAACCTCGACATCTTTGGATGGCTCGGATATCCGATGCAGATCAAAGTCGATTTCCTCTGCCGGGACAGTATCCTCGCCGCGCCCATTGTGCTCGATCTTGCGCTGTTCCTGGATTTCGCCGCCCGGGCAAACCTCTCGGGGATTCAAGAATGGCTCTCGTTTTATTTCAAGAGCCCCATGTGCGCACCGGAGCTCTACCCGGAGCACGACCTGTTCATTCAGCTGATGAAGCTCAAGAACAATCTGCGGCATCTGATGGGTGAAGAGCTGATCACTCACCTGGGGCAGGAGTACTACGAATAGTATTACTTTACTAGCGATTCATCATAAAAAGCTACTGGGCGGCGCAGGATGAGCAGATGGCGGGCTATTTCGTGGAGTTAGGAAGGCTCCATGGGGGTGACGAACCGTTACGCGGAGCGAGCGAGGATCCTCCGCCGGAGGCGAATAGCCGAGCGGGAGCGTGGTGAGGAACCCCACGGAGCATTCCGCAACAAAAGCCCCAAAGCTCGAAGATCACACACTGGATTTTCACAGCTCCAGAAAGCCCACCGCCTCCTGAACCCGCTCTCCAATGGAGTCGTCCGGCCCGACGCCGCCCAGAATCCGCCGGTGGACGCGAATGCCACCGATCTCCCAATCGCCGTTCACATGCTTGTGACCGGTGATGCATGCCTCAATCTTTTTATGCGCCAGAAGCACCTGCCCGATCTGCTCGCACCCGTAAAAAGCATCGAGGTAATCGGGTTCCTCGCTCCTCGGCAGCGCTTCCGGGAAAGGGCATGTATGAATCACCGCGACAATCCGGTCCACTCGCTTTTCCGCTTCAATAATATGCGACTCGAGCTTGCGAACCATCCCGGTGCAGATCTCTTTATCGCTCAATCCCTCCTCCCCTGCAGCACGGGGATACCGGCGCCAGGAAACCATTTCGCTATCAAGCCATTTGCTGTCGCCATAGCGTCCCTTTTTGTAGTCCCCTTCCGATAGGCCGAGCCGGGGATCGGCAAGCGAGTAGTCATACCAACCGATCGAGCCCACGAATGCTGCGTCACCGATGTAGAACGGGCCGTGTCCCAAATCCACGAATCCCATCCTGTCGCAAAGAGCGGGAATCAGCGACGCGTATTTTTCTCCACTGTCGCTTCCCTCTCCAAAACCGGCGTCACGCTCCACCCACAGGTCATGGTTGCCGGGTACGAACAACTTCGGCGCATCGATGTACTTGAAGAACTCCAAAACGGTCGCCAATTCTTTTAATGTATTCCCCAGGTCGCCGGCCAGCACGACCGCATCCGGACCGGCATCGGCCATCAACGCTGCGATTTGCTTGGCCGCGTGCAGGTTCTGTGGGGATACATCGATATGAATGTCTGAAGTGTATGCAACTCTCATGACGGTGCCTTCCTTTACATGTTCTTGCCTGCCGCTCATCAATCCGGAATCATTCGAAGCTGCTTGATAACACTTTCCTCACCCGGTTTGATTTCAAGGCATCTCTCCCAGTATTTTTTCGCCATCTTGAAATCGCCTTTGCGATAATATGCACCAGCGATGTTGTTGTTGAGAACGAAATGGTCGGGTTGCCGCCGAAGCCCCTTTTTGAAAATCTTGATCGCACTGGCATAATCTTGTTTCTCAAAGTATATCGCTCCCAGCTGGCTGTAGGCATCCGCGTGGTGCGGATCTTTTTCGATCACCCTTTCATAGAATGTCCTTGCCACGAGAATATTACCCTTCTGCGTCTGGTCCAGCGCCTTTTCGAAAGGACTCTTTGGGATCGCCTCGGCCGGGAGGCGGTCTCCTCCCGCCTCGAACGCTTCCCGGCACTCCTTCAATGCTTTTCCTGCATATTGATGGTTGGGCTTGAGACCGACAGCCGCTTCGAGCACCTTGATCGCACCGGAATAATACCCGATTCTCTGGTAGGCAACTCCGAGGTTGTAATAAGCATCCACCGATAGCGGCCGGATCTCGAGCGCCTTCTTGTACTCGATGATCGCGTTTCGTATGTGATCGGCGGCCCTTTGGCGGTCGACAGTGGCGAGATCCGAATAGGCCGTTCCCATTACGGTGTGAGTAAATCCAAAGTCAAATTCCATCAGGGGAAGCCTGACGATCCCTAGAACGGCGAGTCCAACGACAAGGGAGACTCCCAGCCTTTTGAATCGTCGCGAACGTGCGAGATCCAAGAATTCCCGAGCTCCCAACGCAGCAAACACGACGAGGAACGGTACGGCGGGAAGCCGGTATCTCGCTGTGATAAAAAACGGCAGCAGCGATACCATATAGACCAGAACAAATCCCAGGTAGAGCCGAAACGCAGGCGATGTCGCACGCCTGCGAAAACAACCCAAGATCCCCACGAGTGCCAGCGGCGCCACAAGCGTGAAGCTCACGAAGAGTCTTTTCAGCGTATCCCCGTAATGGAGACGTATATAATAAAAGTTATGATGGTTGGGGATCTCGTAGTGATTCCAGAAGAGAAGAAATTTTCTCCATAGAAGCTTCAGCGCATCTTTAGGACGCTCACTCATGAATCGCGTCGCTTCGGAAGTCCAGTAACGTGACACCTGTGAAGGCTTCATGTTCTCCATTCCCGTCGCTTCTTCTGCGGAAGCCCTGGAGCTCAAATACAAATGAGTGTTCTCGAGCCCCGACTCGTGGGGGAGAAAGAAAATGCCCGTTGCTTCTTCGTTGTTGCCGATGTACAGATTCACTCCGGCATTGCTCGATACGAGCACAAAATCTTTCGAAACCACATAATTCCTCAGAGTGATTGGAAAAACGGCCAAACAGCAGCCCAATGTGAAGAGCAGTCCGCTTCTCCACCGCTTCCATTCGAACGTTTTTTCGAAACGAGTAAACATCCAGATCAGCGCAAATGGGGCGAAGAGGAGGACGTTGGGTTTTCCCAATCCGGCAAAGCCCAGAAAAAGTCCTGAGAGAAAATACAACCCTCCCGATGGTTTCAATAGCAACAGAACTGACGCCATGGTGAAGCAGAGCACCAGGGTGATCATCAACAAGTCTCCATCGAAGAAAGCGAAAATCCCGCAGAACGCAGCAAAAAGTCCGGCCAGGAATGCCGTTGCTTTATCTCCGCCGTTGAGCCTTCGAGCAAGCAGATAGATCAGCACGCAGTTCAGGCTCCCGATCAAGAATTGAATAAACCGGGTAAACGTGAAATGAACGCCGAAGAGCCTATACAATAGACCCAGGAAATAGGGATAAAACGGGCTGCTGTGGAAATACGCTTCCCTTCCGATCAGATCCCCTCCGGCGATGCCGACGGCCCGGTTGTGGTAGATCTCCGAATCGCCGACCGGATGGTGGAAAAACGGGGCTTCGCGAAGTTCGGTGAGATAGACGAGGCGGACCAGGAGAGCGAGCAAAAAGATAATGAGCATCAAATGACCGCCCCGGAGACGATGCCAGAAATCGGCAATGGCAAACCGCGATGACCTCTCGCCCGGCGGAGCAGGTTTTTCTCTGCGAGACTTTCGGGTTCGTTTTCCTTTGGACATTTTAGATTCAGGAGGATGGCCACGCTGGAACTCGACGGAAGAGCGCTACTCGCTCTCTCAAAAGAATATCATCTTGTCAAATAGGATCAATCAATTATATATTGTGGCTTGATTTTCGCATCATCCCCCTTTTCGCACCATTTTTACCCAGCCGAGAGGCGCGAGCATCCACAAGGAGTCGAACGCTGAAAATCGATACCGTTCTGCCATGGGAAGATCCTTCCTGGGACCGCTTTGTCGAGGCGCATCCCGCAGCGATGGTCTATCATTCGTCCTCTTGGTGCAAGCTGGTGCGGGACGCGGGCGGCTACGAACCATATTGCCTGATGATCCGGAACGCTGAGGGGATTCGAGGCGTGATGCCGCTCCTTCTCATAAGGAGCCGGTTGACCGGGAGCCGGATGGTTTGTCTGCCATTCTCCGATGTGTGCTACCCGCTGGCGGACTCGAACGACACCGCTCGCATGCTCGTCGAAAAAGCTCTAGATTTATCACGTGAAGAACAGACCAGTTACCTCGAGATCAGAGGCGCGCCCGCAGTGCCCGGGAGCGGAACCGGAGCTGCTTCCCCTGAGTGTTTCAAAGACCTCGAGTTCTCAGCCACGCACCATTTCAACAATTATATCATCCCTCTTTCGAAGAACACTGAGGCGATAAGGAAAGCGCTTCACAGGGGGCAGAGACAGCAAATCAACAAAAGTTATCGCGTCGGCGTCCAGGCAAGGATTGGGAAGGGGGAAAACGACATCAGAGAGTTCTATCGGCTGTACCTTTTGAATCGAAGACGGTTCGGCATCCCCCCGCAGCCGCGCAAGTTTTTTTCCGAGCTCCTCGACAGGCTGACAGAAAATCCGAAATCGCTCCTTTACATCGCTGAATACCAGGCTAGAACCGCTGCAGCAATCATCGCCCTCCGGTACAAGGGAGTGTGTTATGGGAAATACGGGGCGGCCGAGATGGCTTTTCGCAGCGCCTTTCCCTTACACGCCCTCCTCTGGAAGTTGATCGAAGACGCTGCTCTCGACGGGGAGGTCGCCTTCGACTTCGGGAGAACCGCTACGGACAACGAAGGCCTCAATGCTTTCAAAAGCCGGTGGGGAACGTGGTGCGAAGCCCTGCCATATTATTTTCATCCGCCGAAGGAGGGCCTGAGCGTGGTGAAGAGCGATTCCCTCAAATATAAGCTCTTTACCGGCGTTGTGAGGCGGCTTCCTCTCACGATCCACGAGCGACTCGGCTCAAGGATGTTTCGACACTTCGGCTAGCACGATCGGCTATCGACGCTCCCTCCCGATTCCCGAGCATCCATGCGTTGTCTTTTCCGCTTGCGGTGAGGGCGGCCCTCGCGTATCTATAGATGGGAACAATTTAAGCCGATTTGCATATATACACTGAACGAAACATAACGGACCTTGATCCGTCAAAAATGGACAGTAGGCGTGTCTCGTTCACTACGAGGCGATTTCCGCAGCGCGCTGCAACTTTAGATGCGCGCAAGGACCATGAGCCGAGGGATGAACGAGACGCGCCAAACACCTCGAATTATGTTATTGATAAAGCCCCTTACGAGATAACCCGTAGCAATTTTTAACGGATTAAGGCTGATTTTCGGAAAACGGAGGTTATAAGAATGAACACGGCTAGAACGGCGATGTTGATGGCGCTGATGACGGTGTTGCTCGTGATTATCGGCCAGCTTCTGGGTGGAAGACAAGGGGCCATCATAGCGCTCGTCATCGCAGCGATAATGAATTTCTTCAGCTACTGGTCGAGCGACAAGATCGCGCTGATGCGCTACCGGGCACAACTCGTCACACGAGATCAAGCCCCGGAACTCCATGAAATGGTCGAGAGACTCGCCCAGCGTGGCGGTCTCCCCATGCCGAAACTCTACGTCATTCCCTCGCAAACGCCCAACGCCTTCGCAACGGGGCGCGATCCCCAGCATGCAGCCGTCGCAGTAACGGAGGGGGCGCTCGCACTCCTGAAGCCCGACGAAATCGCTGGCGTGATCGCTCACGAACTCGCCCATGTCAAGCACCGGGACATTCTCGTTGGTTCGATTGCCGCTACGCTCGCCGGGGCGATCACGATGCTCGCGTTTTGGGCGCGCTTTGCCATGATTTTCGGCGGCGCCAGGGACGATCGAAGGGGCGGTGGGTTGGAGTTGCTTGCCATGGCCATTCTCGCACCTATCGCCGCCATGCTGATTCAAATGGCTATCTCACGATCGCGAGAGTATATGGCAGATGCCGGGGGAGCAAAAATAGCCGGAAGTGCCCGGCCACTGGCCAATGCCCTGGTAAAGCTCGACGACTGGGCCAGCAAAAGACCCATGAACGCAGGACAGACGACGGCTCACATGTTCATCGTAAATCCCCTGAGGGGCGGCGGAATCTCGAGCCTCTTCAGCACCCACCCACCGATCGAAGAGAGAGTCCGGCGGCTCAGGGAAATGACCATATAAAAAAATCGCCCCCTCAGCGAATATCGTCCAAGGGAGCGATGCGCAGGTGTGCTTCACGCACAAGCCGCTCTGCTCTACAGTATATCTCTGCGCTACTTACCTCCCCCCTGAGCAGCCATTAGCTCCGCGCGCTTTTTGAGCTTTATCTGCCGGGCGATTTGTTTCTCCGCGTAACCGGTCCAAGGTTTCTCCCTCAGCTCCGCCGCTTTCTTGAACTTGTCGATCGCACCGTCATAGTTTTCACTTTCCTCTAGCAGCTTGCCCCAAATGCAGTAGAGCCAGGCGACTTGATCCTTCTCCCGAATCCCTTCCTTTACGACGGCCATGGCTTTGGCCTTCTCTCCCGTTGCTCGATAGGATTCCGCGAGCGGACCGTACAGCCCATTCATTTTGCCGCCCGTCCGCCTCAATACCTCGAATGCTTCCTTGGCTTCTTTTTTCTTACTGAGGCCGTAATAGGCGATACCGACATTCCGGTGAATGGCCGGATTGTCTGGATCGACCACGAGGAGCTTTTCGAGATGCGGTAGCGCTTCCTCGTAGCTTTGTTCGTTTATCAACAAAACGGATAATTTATTGAGAAACAATTTGCTTTCCGGATCCACTTCGAGACCCTTTTTCAGCCAAAAGCGGGCCTCGCTCTTCTCACCGCGCTTGGCCTCGATCCTGGCCAAGGCGGCGATGACCTTGGTGTTGGAAGGCTTGACGTCCAAGGCTTTCTTGCAAAAGACAATTGCATCCTCGAAGTTGTTGAGCTTTTCATCGATGTATGCGTGCTGCACGAGTGCATTCACATCGGTGTGGTCCAAATCGAGGATGGCCTCGTAGCGGTGTCTCGCTTTTGCCCATTCCTCCATCTTTACATGGTTGTACGCCATGCGGTTGTAGACCTGATTCGCATCCGCTCCTATGCTGAGGGCCGTTTCGTAGGCCTCGTTGGAAGCCTCGAACTCTCCAGCGAGTGACCTGCAGTGTCCGAGAATCATCCAACCAGGGGCATAATTTGAATACACCTTGGCAAGATCTTCAGCAACCGCCAGGGCTTTTTCATAATCCCGTGCACGAATAAAGGTCTCCGCGGTGGAGAGCATCACGTCGGCTTTTGATGTGAATGCGGGAGCGACTCCTGGTTTCGGTACGCTGTCGGCCAGAACAGATGTTGCGCCGAAAACCAACCAGACGAGCCCGAAGTATATTAAGCTGCTCTTTCGCATGAAGCACTCCTATGGTGGTTAAACAATTCCCGTGCCAGATACTTCGTTAACCGCTTATGTATTGGGGGAGAGACGCCGATAACGGCGCTCCTTGGTGGGGCTGCTTATAATTAATGAAATGACAAGAGCTTTGTCAAGAAGTTCACTGAAATAATTTTGACGGAAATCCCTAAAATATATAGAGATATTGAAAAAGCATTTTTGAGGCTCCAAATGCCTTTTTCGAGGTGACCACAGCGTTGACAAATGACCCTAAATGGGTTCACAAGCGGTTGCAATTTGCGTACTGCGTTCTGCCCTGTCACAGCAGGAATAGGGCGATCTGCGTTTCTCCCAGCAAGTACCTCTTGACATTTTCCACTTTCTCTTTATTTATTATTCTTCCCAGCCAGCACCCTTCTGCAAGCCGCACCTTCTTCCCTTCGGGCATCGGATGAAGGCAACAAAGCGACCGTTCCCCGATGGGGAAAAGAAAGGGAGGTTTTGGCAGTGGAAAGTAGAATTGTACATCTTCGATGCTTGGCTTTCTCTATCGCTCTCAGCGCACTTTTTTTCCCAAACGGCTGTTCCAAAACCGGTCCCCCCGGATACCAGCCTTCGCACAGAGGCGCACGGTATCTCTACAAGGATAGAATCGAATTCGATGACGGGGACAGCTTTTTACTCAGCGGAAAACCTATCCGAATCTTAGGCATCGATGCGCCAGAGATCATCGACACCTCGGTTGGCATTTTCGAAAACCAGCCCTTCGGCATCGAGGCTGCTGAGTCCACCAAAGCATGGATTTTGAGGGCTAAGATTGCCGAATATCTCCCCGACGGAAAAGATATTTATGACCGAATCCTCGCTCATATAATCGTTGACGGCGAGCTCCTCTCGGTAAAACTCATCCATAATGGACTCGCTTACGAAACGGTGACCACCTTCGGAGACAACGGATTTCCCGATCTTGCTAGGAAGATCCTTCAAGCCTCGCTTGAATCGCCCGCGCCAAAATTCCAGAAACCGTATCTGTGGCGAAAGAAGCACCAGAGAAAGAAACGGTAAAGGGATCTAGGGCGCCAGTGGTCCAGCCTCCGATCAAAAAATAGCCGTTGACATAATTTTTCATATATCTATAATTCGCCATATGACGAAATAATAAACAAACCTCTGCTGGTCTCACTATGCGTGAATTCATCTCTATCTCCAAAGCGCTCTCGGATAAAAACCGCGTGCGTCTGCTCCTGGCCTTGAGAAAAGGGGAACTCTGCGTTTGCCAGCTAACGGAGCTCGTGCAGCTTGCGCCCTCGACCGTGTCGAAGCACCTTTCGATCCTGTGGCAGGCCCGCCTCGTCGAGACTCGAAAAGAAGGGCGGTGGATGCTCTACAAACTTCCGGGCGGAAAGGCACCCAGGGAAGTCCGTGAAGCCATCTCCTGGACGAGGAGGTCGCTCGAAGGGGATATGCAAATCGACGAAGATACCAAGAGGCTCGATAGGTTACTCAAAATAGATCGCGAGGAACTGTGCAGCCTTCAAAGCAGAAGATGAAGATCCTTTTTTTATGCACTGGCAATTCCTGCCGGAGCCAAATGGCCGAGGGGTGGGCGCGACACCTCAAAGGTGACGCCATCGAAGCGTTCTCGGCCGGTATCGTTCCTTTCGCTCTCGATCCAAGAGCCGTTCGAGTGATGAACGAGATTGGCGTGGACATCTCGAAACACCGGTCCAAGCATCTGAGGGAGCTGATGGACGTCGATTTCGATCTCGTTGTTACTGTCTGCGATCACGCAAGCGAGCATTGCCCCGTTTTCCCCGGTAACACAGCGGTATTACATAAAGGTTTCGACGATCCACCAAAGCTCGCGGCAAACGCAGACAGCGAGGAAGAGGCGCTGGCGCATTACCGCCGTGTCCGTGACGAGATCACGACGTTCGTGGAAACCTTGACAGAATACTTGGGCCGCAAGACTGGACGACAGCAAACATTGGAAACGACAACTAGAGCAGTCGGTGTGCCTGCTATCGACACCCAATCCACTGCTGAAGGAAAAGGCCTCGGTTTTTTCGAGAAATATCTCACGGTTTGGGTGATTCTCTGTATCGCTGAGGGCATCGTCATCGGTAAGGTCTTTCCCTATGTGGCATCCGTCCTCGACGGGCTCGCCATCTCCGTCAAAGGGGCGCCAGTTGTTTCCGTACCGATCGCCGTCTGTCTCTTCTTCATGATGTACCCCATCATGGTGAAAATTGACTTCGCAGAAGTGCTCGAGGCCGGAAAAAGCGTGAGGCCTGTGGGACTCATTCTTTTCATCAACTGGGCGATCAAGCCTTTCGGTATGTATGCGATTTCGCTGCTGTTTCTTGGATCGCTGTTCCACAACCTCATCGGTCCGGATGCTGTGGACCACATCAAACTCCCGCTAGGATTGGATCTCCCGGTCGGCGCTGCGCATGGAGCCGGGAAAGTGATTCTCGTGGATGGCATCCGGATGCTCGAAGTCCCCTGTGGCGGAGCTACTTTGCTGGCTGCATTCTCTTAGGGATCGCACCGTGCACGGCAATGGTGCTGGTGTGGGGATACCTCTCGAGAGGCAACGACGGCCACACGCTGGTGATGGTTGCGATAAACTCGCTGACAATGCTTTTCCTATACGGGCCCCTCGGCGGTTTCCTGCTCGGTGTCGGCAGGCTTCCCGTTCCGTGGCAGGCGCTGCTGCTTTCCATTGGAATCTACGTGGCCCTGCCTCTCGTGTCGGGATATTTCTCGCGGAAGTAGATCATTTGCGTCAGAGGGGAAGCCTGGTTCAGGGAGAAATTCCTTCACGTTCTCACTCCTGTGACCGTCGTGGCCCTTCTCATAACGCTCGTGCCGCTTTTCTCTTTCAAAGGCGAGGTCATCCTGTCCAATCCCGCCACGATTCTCTGGATCGCCATTCCTCTGTTCATTCAAGCCAGCGTGATCTTTCTACTTGCATATGGTTTGGCCAAGCTCATCAAGCTCCGATACCGCGATGCAGCGCCGTCCGCGCTGATCGGCGCATCGAACCATTTCGAGGTAGCCATCGCGACGGCGACGATGCTCTTCGGCCTGTCCTCCGGTGCGGCGCTCGCCACCGTCGTCGGCGTTCTCATCGAGGTTCCAGTGATGTTGATGCTGGTGAGGATTTGTCTCCGGACGCAGAATTGGTTCGGAAAGTCGCCCTGAGCTAGTGAGTTATCATGCCGCCCACGGGCGCATCAGTACGTACTATCGAGAGCAGGATCATTAGAAGGAACAACTGAATCATCCAACCGATCAAGCATACGCCCACCGCCCTCAACGTGCTCGTATAATCGAGCGCCTGTCTGACCGCGATGACCATCGCAACGAGCATCCAGACCGCTGCAACAAAAAAAACGATCTGGGCGGTCCCCGGTATGATTCCGAGCACTCGGATCAATCCCGGCGCGCTGGAGAATCCAATGGTCCGAAGGAGTTCACCGACGTCCGCTTCTGTTTGCGGTTCCGGAAGCAGCCGCGAACCGATGAAGTAAGTGAGCCAGGCCCACACAAACCATCCGAATAGCGCTGAAACGCTCCTTAGTAGCATGCCTTGAATGCCTATATTCAAGACGTTGATGCTTCCGATACCCGCAGCGACGCTCGACAGAACCACCACACACATCGCCTGGCCGATCGCCTCCCTATCCCTTTCAACTTCTTCGTAAAGAGTCACATCGAGTTTTGCAGCTCGAACAACGCGATCCGAAAAGCTCGCCATCGCAAACCTCCGAATGACTGCTCCGAAGTAATGCACCTACCACCCGGTCATCGAACCTAACGGGAGGCTCCGTCAATCGTCGACTTCATTTCTTTCCAGTTTCCTCCCCGAGAATTTTATCCAGATTCGTCGGCAGGACGACCGTGAAGGTTGTTCCCTCTCCAACTTTGCTTTTAACCCGAATGTCTCCGTGATGCTCCTGGATAATTTGATAGCAAATCGACAAACCAAGTCCCGTTCCAACTCCGACACCCTTTGTTGTAAAGCCGGGGTCGAAAATCTTGTCCAATTTGTCCTCGGGTATACCAATACCGGTATCGCTAAATTCAATATAGACCTTGTCATCACGATGATACGTCGTGATCGTGATTTCACCTTTTCCTACAATTGCTTGTTTGGCATTGATCAAGATATTGACGAATACCTGATTCATTCTTCCCAGAAAGCACGCGAAGCGAGGAACATCGCCGTACATGCGGTTCACTTTGATATTGTGCTTGATCTCGTGGTGAATCAGTGTCAGCGTGTCCTCCAAACCTTCGTGAATATCAGCCGCTTCATGCAGTTCGGCTTCATCAAGCCTCGCAAATGATCGGAGTCTTCGGACTATCGTAGTCACACGCTCGACAGCCGATTGAATCACCTGGTTGGCATCGCCAATTATTTCAGACATCGACTCAACCATCGCATAATTGCTTGAATCCTCTGAATAGTCCTTTTTCAAAGCCCCGAAAAGCTTATCGGTCGCGCGAACCAGCGTGTTATGCATGCTGTTGATCGATCCAACAGGCGTGTTGATCTCGTGTGCTATTCCGGCGACGAGCATCCCGAGTGATGCCATTTTTTCCGATTGAATTAGCTGGACCTGAGTTTGATGCAAATTCCGGTTGGCCTCTTCGAGATCGTCAAGAGCTTGCTTCATGTCCGTCACGTCATGCGCCACTCCGATGATCTCCATTGGCTTTTCTTCTTCATCTCGGACCACGGATGCATTCGATACGAACCATCGCAGCTTCCCGTTCTTATCGAGGAACCTTCCTTGCACGTTCTGCTGCCCGTCGTATCCTCTCAGCAGTCGTTTTGTCAGCCAATCCATGAAGACCGGTGCGTCTTCTTCATAAATCATGCTGCTCACAGGTTTACCGAGAAAATCTTCCACGGAGAATCCCGAATAATCCTCGAATTTGGGCGAAATGTACGTGAATGCGCCTTCGGGATTCAACGAGAAGATGATGTTGTTCGAATTCTCAACGAGCATGCGAAATCGCTGTTCGCTCGAACGCAGCGCTTCGGCTGCACGGCGGCGAGCCAGAAATCCGCCAATCATGTCCGCGGCAGTTCCCAACAACCGCACCTCTTCTTGAGTCCAATCCCGTTCCTGATCAAGATCATCGAAACCGATGAATCCGTACCAGTCCTCGTTGATCCAGATCGGGATCATGATAATGGACAGGACACCTTGCTGCTGCAACAGCTCCCGCAAGCCATGATGCAGATTCCTCGTTATCCCCCCGTAAGGCTTGTTGCTCGCAAGGTGCTCCCGCCACGGGCCAAAGCTTTCTCTGTATGGAAGGTGCTGGAGCAGCGGGTTGTCGAATTCATCCTCCACTCCAACAGCGCAGACTTCATATTTCAGGCGCCCGCAAAGACCATCCAGGGGATCTTCGAAGTTCTCGAATATATAAGCTCTTTCGACTTCCGTTGCACTCAGCAGATGCTGCAACGCATTCGGTATGATCTCGTCCAGAGGCCCCGCTTGGAGTAGCGCTTGCGAACAGCCCGCCAGTCCTATCTCGTAGCGCAGGCGGGCGGCGAGGGCTTCCTGATCCCGCTTGCGCTGTGTGATGTCCCGACCCATACCTACATAATAGAGAAGATCTCCAACCTCGTTATAGATCGGGAACAGGGACAAATCTATGCAATAACCCCTCTCAGCATCTTTATCACCTAATTCGAATTCTCCACGAAAGCGCCCATCTTCCGCAATGGCTTTCATGACTTTTGCCGCATTGATCCCACCGATGAACTGCATGGCCGGCTTGCCGATCACCGCATCATCCGGCAATCCCAAGAACTGCCGGTGGGCAGGATTTCTTTCGATAATAATGCCCTCCGGATCTGTTATGGCGATACCGTCGCTCGAAGACATGAATATGCGACTGTAGAGCTTCAATTTTTCCTCCGCCTCCCTCATCTCCGTAATATCGATCCCGATTCCGACGATGTACTGGACTTTGCCGCTTTCTTCGTTCAACGAGGTATTCGACCACGCGATCAACCGCTTCTCCCCTGTCTTGGATACCCAGTAATTCTCCGCCTGACTGGATACCTCACCGGCTTTGAGGCCTTCGAAAACATTCCTGACCTTTTCCATCTCTTCCTCGATGAGGAACGTCCAAAAGGGCTTCCCGCGCACCTCATCGAAAGCGTATTCCGTGACCTTCTCACATTGGCGGTTGAATCGCACGATACGACC
Source organism: Candidatus Latescibacterota bacterium (assembly GCA_011772205.1). Classification (GTDB taxonomy): domain Bacteria; phylum Krumholzibacteriota; class Krumholzibacteriia; order WVZY01; family WVZY01; genus WVZY01. Next base: position 96,011 of record WVZY01000057.1, on the reverse strand, counting down.
CTTCCGATCCAGCACCACGATGAGCGCGCCTGCCACCTCCAAAACGGCATCAACGAAGTTCCTCTCCCAACGCAGCGCCTCCTCCGTCTTCTTGCGCTCACCGATTTCACGCTGCAGCATATGGTTGATCTCGATCAGACGCCCGGTGTGCTCCTTGATTGTGTTTTGGAGAAGTATGTTGGTTTCAAAAAGCGAGTACGCGGATCCGGCCGCATCGGTGCTCCGCTCCACCCGGTTCATCAAGGCCTCGTTGACCTTCTCCAGTCTGGTGATCTCACTCTCGAGAGCTTCTATGCGCTCCCTCAACTCCGTTTCCTTACTCATTACTATTCTCCCAACACGATTCCGGTAAACGTTTGGTTCACATGAACCGAATTGAACTGCTCGCCATAAGTGTTGAATCCCACGACATTGTTCTCCATCATGATTTTGTTGACCTGGTCCTGCAAACCTTTATGTTTCACTTCCAGCAAACGAAGAATGCAATCGCAGCCGATTGTCAGTTTGATTCTCGGTATCTTGATGCGCGCCTGTTCAAACGCTTCGCTCAGGTTGTCTACCAGGTTCTCTCCATTTGCGATTCTGAGCACCAATCCTTCGTCTATGGCGCAATAGAACGTGAGACTCCCATCTTCGTTCATCTTTTGGATGGAACGAACGTAATACTCTCCTCCAAACCTCAGCATCACCGGATACGTGGAAAACACCATAGGGGCGAGTTCATTAGTATCTATGCCCACTACGCGGGCATATTCCTGCGCAGCCGGCCTACCGTTGATTTCATACACTATCCTTTTTTCGGGAGAGGCTTTTGTAATCACAAGACGTGTGTCCGAGGCCCGAAAATGCTGAGTTTTTATGGGTGTGAAGGGCAAGGTTGTAACGAACAACGTAAAAATGCCGGCATCAGATACGAATCCGCCTTTCGAGTAAACATGAGTCTTTTCGAATTTCAAGTCATCTCCAGCCGATCCTCCGACAATGGGGACATCTTCCAAAGCATTCGCGAGGATCGCAACAACCTGCTCCTCCATCGTGCAGAGCCCATCGATGAAAAGCAAGCCAAACGCCCTGGCTTCCGGCGACACCTTCAAGGTTCTCGATAGAATATTTTGCAACGACTTCACCACATCTTCCATCCCTGTGGCATCAAAGTTTTTCAGAGAGGTGATCATGAAGGGGTGCGCTTTCAATTCTTTGCTGACGATGCTAAATCCACAAAGGGTGCCCTGAGCGTAGCCTTGGGGCGTAATCTCACCAGAAGTTGTGCATCCGATGACCGGACCTCGAAAAGCGCTCCGCAGCTCGGATCCAAGCTTTTCCAAATCAAAGTTGGACGAGGCGAAAATGCAGCTAACGGAGGAACCGGGTTGCTTTATTTTTGTGGCCAGTTCTCGAACCGCTCTTGCTTCGTCCTGTTCCATCGAACAGCCCTTTCTCACTTTCATTCTCGCTTTCCTTGGTGGCATGCGTTTCTCCTGAGTTGACTTTGGCGGGTTTCGATAAGCATTCTACGTAAGACAGCATTTTAGCATATTGATGCTGAATCAATTGTTATAAAATTGTTTGGTATTACAGTGAGGAAGCGATTTTGTATGAAGCTCCAGAGAACCCTTTTTCTCAGGACCATTGGCCTCAGGCCGACTCTAACATGTCCTGTCCAAATCAGCTTACTTTTAAATATTCGGGATCCCGGACGGTCACCGCCTTCGGGCGTGGTCCACGATAAATACCAAATCTCCGATGTCCTTTGGTTGAGCCCGATCTGGAGAGGCGAAGGCGTTAGGTTTTCTCGTCAGTCCTTGAGCCTCGAGGTAGTCCATCATATCCCACATCAGCTCGTGATAGACGATGAGGAGCGCTTGCCCCTCATCTCGAAGCCCCAGGCGATGTTTCATCCCGGTGAGGTCGATCTCCTGCATGACATAATCAACGACGTTTCGAGAAATGGACAGGCAGATCTCGTACAGCGGATCGCCTCGTTTTTCCACTATTACCGGAACGGTTATACGGCCTGATCTATCCAATATGTTCAGAGGCACGTATGCATCTATCACATCTTGATTTCTGATTTTCCCTCTATCCACGTAATCGTTCAAGAAAGCCTCGATGTTTTTTCTGGAATGCAGCGCCTTCATTTTCGGGAGCGTTGCTTCGCTCCAATTGATCTTGAGACTGATGTCTTCGTGCGAGATCGTATTGGTGCCGCATGAAAACTGCCTGGGGGGATAAATGACCCAAAGCATTCCAGTCCAGAAAGGATTCTCAACCGTTATGTCCTTGAGTCCGAGAAGGCCCTTCTCTTCGAACAAATCCCAAACCAAGCCGTCAATAACGTACGAAAAAAGAATCGTATAATGATTCAGCAGTCGCTTCTTGGGCTGAAGTTTCTCTTTCAACGCCTTAAGGTCCTTATGGATCTTGTGACCCAGCTGATAGCCGTGCTCTTTCGTCTCGGCCCGCAGGATTTTAGCTTTCTCCAAATCGATGACCGGGAACGCCGTTTTCAGGACATCTTCATCACTTTCGAGAAGACCCCACTCTTCCAGCAGCGTCAATTGGCTTTCCGTGAATCGGAAGCCTGCTTCTTTCAGACCCTCTTGTGTCCTTCCGGAAACGCAGGCAAGCAGGATCTCCGCGTTGTTATCGAGCCGCATGATAATATTGGGGCTCGACCGAGTTGACGACCCATAGAAGATAATGTCGTATTGATCGAGGGTAGCGGCTTCATCTCCTGGATCGGATTTGACCTGGTCCATCAAGAGTATGGCCGCGACTCCGATAGTAACAATCGTCGCGAGCGTCTTGCCGATTACCGACTTCATGTTCACCCTCCATGTTTAGATGCCGCAGTTGATCAAGAAATTCAAAAGCCAGCGAAAACCTCAAGACTCATTTCTTCCGGCTGTCGATACAAGCCAAGGGGACGGTCAAACTGAGTTCGCCTTTTGCATTTGCATATGAGTTCAAGCGGTCCACCAAATGGCCAAATACTTCTTCGACATCGTTCTCCTGCAAAATCCCTTTCCATGGTTCCAAAAAAGCCAATTTGATTGACGGATGCTGCATTAGAGCGCTTCCGTCGAGAAACTTCATCTTGAATGAATCCTCGACCACATTTATCAATTCGAAGCCCGCATCAATCAGCATTTTTTTCGTGGCATCCAACGGTTTGCGGCGAGCGGATATATGCTCATTCATTTTGGCGACTTCTTTTGTCTTTCCCAACTTTTGAAGCGTCTCCTCGTACATATTGTAAAACTCAATCATCGTGTCCGGCAGATTCACTGTGACAACTAATTGGCACCCTGGGCGGGCCACTCTGAAGCACTCTGATAGCACCTCTTCGGGATCGTCCACATTGTTGATCCCGTTGTTCGAAACGATGAGATGAAAGAACCTATCGTCGAACGGCATTCTCTCGGCCACTCCATGAATGACTTCCACATTCTGGATCTTCCACACCTTCAATTTCAGGCGGATGCGTTCAACGGCCGTTTTCCAAGGGTCGATTCCGTACACACGGCACGATCTCCCCAACCTCCCGGCCAGCTCCAGCAATGGAAATCCCGTACCGCATCCTATATCCAGCACGTTCATGTCCGGCCGGTATTCGATCGTATCGAGCAGCTTCAATCCAAACGGTGCCGACCACAGAGGGAGCTCGTCACAAACCGAGACGAGCGATGGATCATTTATATCGTATTCCCAGTTTTCGAAATGTTGCATGGCTTTCGCTCCACCTATTGCCCTCTATGCCGCGCCCCCACAAGCTTTGCACCAGCCTGAGATCCCTTAGCAATTCCCGGAGCCTCTCTCTGCAAGTGCCACGCGCAGCGCCGACACACAGGGCGTGTTATATACCAATTGGAGCTAAAAATATCTTCTCGAGGTTCAATCGTCATTTATCAACTTCATTTCTATATGCTATACTGCTCCTGCGTCAACCACTGAGTGATGTCCAATCACGATCTACGCTTGCACGGCTGTTCGAAACAGCCATCCCTTGGAATGATCGTTTTATGAAACTGCGTGAATATCAGGCAAAATCCGTGTTTTCCGACTACGGAATTGCCATTCCCCGCGGAAGAATTGCAAAAACGCCTGAAGAAGCAGCAGATGCGGCACGAAAGCTCGGAAAGGCCGCCGTGCTCAAGCCACAGCTGGGCGTGAAAGGCAGGGGCAAAGCGGGAGGCATCGCCTTTACCAATAGCCCTGATGAAGCGTTCGAACAATCCATGCGTCTTTTTGGCATGAGTATCAAAGGAGAGCGAATCCGCACATTGCTCGTGGAGGAAAAGCTTTTCATATCGGATGAATGGTACATTGCCGTCACCATCGACTATGCCAAACGCTGTCCCGTGATGATTGCAAGCCTCGAAGGAGGTGTGGAGATCGAAGAGACCGCCCGGCATCGACCCGAGAGCATCTTTAAGCTCCCCGTCAATATTCTGAAGGGACCGGCTTCGAAAGATCTCGCGCCGGTAGCATCACAAATGGGCGAAGATACCGCACGCTGCCTCGAAACGCTGTACCGCATCTTCCGCGAATACGAATGTGAACTGGTGGAAATCAATCCTCTGGTGCGCACCGCCGAAGGCAGCCTCATCGCGGCGGATGCGGTGCTGAATGTCAACGAGGAAGCGCTGTTTCGCCACGAGAACCTGATTGCGTTGAAGAAACAAATTCCCGTCGAGGATCCCATTGCGGAAGAAGCCGCTCAGAAGAGCTGGACGTACATCGACCTGGAAGGGAACATCGGCGTGCTTTCCAGCGGCGCCGGCCTCACCATGGCGATCCTGGACCTGATGCACAGGGCGGGAGGAACACCGGCAAATTTTCTCGACACGGCGCAAATCGATGACGAGGGAATATACGAAGCCTTCGATTTGCTTTCCAGGGCAAAGCCGATGCGCGTTCTGCTCGTCAATATGTTCGCAGGACTCAATCGCTGCGATGAGCTGGCGATGGGTATCAAGCGATACCTGGCGGACCATCCCACCGATACGCCGATCGTGGTGCGAATGATCGGGAACCTCGAGGAAGAAGGCCACCAAATCTTGAAGGGGTTGGGCATTTTACCCTTCAAGAAATTGGAAGACGCAATCCAACGTGCCGTGGAGCTGTCACAAAAGCGGAAAACCTAGGACGATGTAGACCATGAGCGTCCTCGTAGACAGCGACATACGTTTACTTGTCCAGGGAATCACTGGAAGCGCGGCCCAGCACCACACCAAGCTGATGCTGGAGTACGGAACCCGCATCGTGGCCGGCGTCCGCCCCGGCGCCGGCGGGCAGAACGTCCATGGAGTACCGGTATTCGACACGGTCGCCGATTCCGTCGAGGCCACGGCGGCCAACGCGGCGATCTTATTCGTGCCCGCCCGCGCAATGAAAGCCGCTGCATTCGAAGCTCTGGATGCGGGGATCCGGCTCGTTGTCATGGTGTCGGAGCATGTACCCGTTCACGACACCATGGAAATCGTGGCCGGAGCGGAAATTGCCGGGACGGATCTCATCGGCCCCAACACGCCGGGCCTCATCGCGCCACCGGCCCGCTGCAAGATCGGCTTCGTTCCTTCTCAATATTATATGCCGGGTCCCGTCGGCGTCGCCTCCCGGAGCGGCACCTTGACGTACGAGATCGTTTCGCGCCTCACCCTCGCGAGCATCGGGCAAACGACATGCGTAGGCGTTGGCGGGGATGCCATCGTAGGGACAACGTTCGCCAAAATGATAAAGCTGTTCGAAGCGGACCCCGAGACCGAGGCGATACTCCTCATCGGTGAGGTTGGGGGGAGTATGGAAGAAGAAGTGGCAGATCTGGTGGCAAGGGGTGACATCACGAAGCCGGTGGTGGCCTATATCGCAGGGCGGACGGCACCGGAGGGAAAAAGAATGGGTCATGCCGGAGCGATCGTCGCTTCTGGCCGCGGAAGTATCAAGAGCAAGCTTGCCGCTTTCGACGCCGCCTCGATACCGGTCGCCGCCGTCCCCGCAGAAGTGGTGCCACTCCTGAGGAAGCAGTTGGACAGGACATAACGCTGAGACGCCCCTACTGCCATCGGGGAGCACCGAATCCGCGAAAGCCCCACTCAGCGCTGCTGGATGCTCTCCTTTATGTGCCTCATGTGCCCCCTGCCAAGCCCCTTCACTTCGCAGCCGAGCTCGAAGTAGCGTCGAATTTTGTCGTCGTCCAGCAAGCAGAAACAATCGATGACGGCTATCGGACCCCGGGCCGCTTCCACCACCGCATCCGGCGAGAGATTCAGATACGGCTCGTGCCTCACTGCGAAAATCACCGCATCACAATCCTCAAGGGCTTTCTCGAAGTCCTTCTGGACAACCAGTTCTTTTAGCTTTTCTTGGTTTCTGAAAAACCGCGCAAGACTCCGGCCGGGTGCGGGATAAGTGTCCTGGCTGGCGAATTCCCACCAGGTCTCCACATACGGGTCGTGAACGCGCATCTCCGCGCCCATCTCGGTGAGCTTTCGGACGACCAGTTCGGATCCGCTGTACCGCGTGTCTCCGACATCCTCACGGTAGCTCGCCCCGCAAAGAAGAATCTCCGCCATGGCGACCGGTCGTCCCATGTTTCGGAGGGCGTCGCGGGTGATCTCCGCAACATGGAGGCTTCGCGTATCGTTGATGTCGATGGCCATGGCGGTCATTCTGAAGATATCATCCATCCCGCCGTGCAGGTGCTTGTATGCCCATAAACCCAATCCGCCGTCTTTGGGCAGGCAGTAACCGCCGATGCCCGGACCCGGAAACAGCATACTCTTATGCGTCGGCCGAGCTCTGATCGCATCGATGACCTTCATGAGGTCGACGCCGTTTCGTTCGGCAAAAAGACTCCACTCGTCCATGAAGGCCAGCGTGGTAGCCCGGAAGCTGTTCTCCACCACCTTGGCTGTCTCGGACTCGATCGGGCGGTCGAGGACGGTTAGCGGGTATTCCTTCGTATTGAGGACATCGTTCAGGAACTGTTCAACGCGCCGCCGCGATTCATCATTCACGCCACTGCAGACACGCCAGAAATCCCGAATACTCGCTACATAATCCCGTCCCGGCATCACACGTTCATAGCTGTGTGCGAGAAGGGGCTCTGTCTCGATTCCGCGCATGCGGAAAGCTTTTTTAATGATCGGATAGGCGATTTGTTCCGTTGTACCGGGAGCAACGGTCGTCTCGATCAAAACCAGACACTCCGGCGGGATCCGCTCCGCAATAATGTGAAACGACTCCTCGAGAGCCGCCATATCTGTCCGGCCGGTGCGGACATTTCCGAGATCCTCTTTCAAATAGTCGCACTGGACATCGACCACTACTACATCGGCCAGCTTGAGCGCATCGTAGGTATATGTGACTGTCAGCGTTTCTTTTTCGACGACGCAGCGGTGGATCATCTCGTCGACCTCGGGATCCTCCGCCTTGACAGGGGGCACGCCGCGGTTCAGCAGAGGGATCTTCCAGTAACTTCGAATACTCGGTCGCTGCATTCCAATGACGAATTTGTTCGGCTCACCGGCGTCGTTAGTGGCGTCGGCCACCACAGCAGCCATTACTGCCCCGACAAAACCAACGCCCATCACAACGACGATTTCCCGGCCCTTCTCACGATTCGCTTTCGCGAGCGCTTCGAGCCGCCCGAACTCCTTCATATACTCCCCTTCTGTCGGCAGGGGGAACGCTTCCCCGGTTGGGGCAGCCGATTTATTTCCTGATTGGCCGGTTGACTTTTTAGCGGTCATAACTTCTCTCCATTTCTCAGGTCGAGCTCGAGTTATCGTCCAGAACTCTAACGTGCTGTCCCCCATTAGGCAGCCAGCGGTTCATTATTTCCATAAAAACAACACGGCCACTCCAGCTACAGCGATGAACGCTCCCAGCACTTCTTTCATCGTTACTTTTTCCTTAAACAGCAGAACCGACGGAGGGATGATCAGCACGGGGACAATTGCCATGATCGTTGCGGCCACCCCCGCCGTGGTGTATTGAATCGCAAGCAAGGAGAATGATACACCCAAAAACGGGCCGAAAAAAGCCCCTAAAGATATATTCATTACCGCTTTTCTGTCGATCAGTGCAGTCGTTACGCGCCCCCACGCCCGAGCCAGAAATGTAATCAAGCAGAAACCGACAATACCCGCAATGAGACGTATTTGGGTGGCAGAGAAAGCATCGTAGTCGCCCATGCCGTATTTGCTGAGCACGAGCCCGACGGCTTGTCCAAGTGCTCCGCCGAATGCAACGAGAACCCCGGATACCGGGCGTGAAAACTTGACTTGCTGCCTCCGTGCTGGATTGCGTTCCAGCACCACAAGGGCAATTCCACCGATCGTCAGCGCCATGCCGAAATAGTTCGTGGGCGTGAGGATCTCACCCATAATGAGCCATCCGATCAGCGCGGTCAGCGGCGGCACGGAAGCCATGATCAACATCGAAATGCGGGATCCAATCCTGATGAAAGCCTTGAACAGGAGGAAATCGCCGAGCACCAAACCCACGAGCCCGGAGATGGAAAGCCAAAGCCAAGCATGCGCCGAAGCGTCCACTGGGAACGCGGAGCCTCGAAACGCATACAAACACACGCTGAGAAAAACGAACCCGATGCACAGCCGAATGACATTGACGGAGAGCGATCCCACCCTTTTTCCGGCCGCTTCGAAGGCGAGTGCGGTAACTGTCCAAAAGAAGGCCGTGGCCAAGGCCGCAAATTCACCCAAGTAGGATTCCATTTTGCTGTTACCTAATTCAATGCCGGGAGAGTGAAGGGAGAGTGATCCCGCCCAGGTCTAGCCAAAGTCCTTACCGTATCTACTCCTGGACTCCCGCTTGGCTCTCATGACAACCGCGTTCAGAAAAGCGGACCGCAGCGGCTTGATTGCCATTGCGACTTTGGCTGGCGGGGATTTTTCCAGCACGCCAATCATCCGGCCTATCGCGCGATGGCTCAGCTTTTCCGGGCAATCAAAAATGAGGTCCCGGAGCTTGCCCCTCTCGATCGCCATCATCACGGTTCGATCGTACACGGTTTCGGGAACAACGGCTTTCCTCTCCCGAGGCTTCATCGATATGCCGCCGTTCTCGCAGGCGGAGTAACAGACACCGCAACCCAGGCACAACTCATTATCGCGCACGGCTTGTCTCCGCTTCTTTTTTCCAATCTTCAGCTCCATCAAATCGATCGCGTCGACCGGACAAGACTCCGCGCACTTGCCGCATCCGGTGCAATTGGCCGTATCCACTTGTGCTATCCAGTTCGAGGTGACGACGGCGTTGCGAAGGTCAAACGTCTTGATGGCATGCATGAAGCCGCAGCAGCACGAGCAACAGTTGCAGATATACGTGACCTTCTTCTGCACGTTGTCGCCCGTCTGGGCCAGACCGGCCTCCTTGCTGCGTTCCAGAATGCGCATGGCTTCGTCCTTCGTGACCGGCTGTGCGAGACCGCTGCGAAATAACATCTTCGCTGCGGAATTGAAGGAGAGGCAATTCTGCAGGGTGTTTTCGCACGCTTTCCCGAGATGGCTCGCTTTGTGACGGCAGGCGCAAAGCGAAACGCCAACTGCTGTCGCAGACCGCACGATACGAGAAGCGCGTTCCCAATCCAGTATTTCGGTGTGATCGCCTTCCGGGAGCGCCTCTTCCCGAACCAGCGAACGCGCGAGTTGGGTTTGGCCTTTGAATGCAGATCGGGCGAACCTGTCGTCTGCGTTCATGTAGGTATCGAAAAGGCGGGACAGTTCGGCCATAGGCATATCCTCCCGCGTCCTCATGAAGGTAAACTCGTAAAAACCGATTACCACCGGTGCGAGGGCGATGTACCGGATTCCATCGTGCTCGGAATCGAGCACCAGTCCACGCTCGCCCATCTCATTCATCTTGTCGTTCAGCTTCTCCTCGGGGATGCCGAGCTTTTCGGACAGCACATGCAAAGGAGTGAGCCGGAAGGGAATCCGCCTGGCGAGCTCCGCTTCCGTGGGGGAGAAGAGGAGCCTCAGTATCTTCATGAATTCGGGAGTTTCGGGAGCACCGGCGATATGGCTGTCCAGACGTTTCTGCAAAAGACGATACTCCCGGTCGGGATTAACAGCGTGACCCATGGTGAATCGCTCCTTTTACTATGAACGACTTCATTCGAGTCCATACACCTGTTTTGGAGTGAGGTACTGCGGGAATTTATCGATCAGTTTCGATCTCACAAGATAGCAGAAATGACACGCATCTATGTAACGATCCTCGTGCTCGACTTTATATTCTCTTGCCAGCTGGGCCGGCCCCCCCTTCAGCAGCGGACCGCATATTGGATGAAGACCGGCACGGTAGTCCTTCACCAGTGAGGAGAGGGGATTTTTGTCCATATTGCCCATGCTCAATCCCTGGCAGATATGAACATGACCGTATGGATCGATGTGAACTCTTTTCGGTTCGTCCAATTCCTCGTAGGGACATTCGTTGAATTCCTCCCATTGTCTTCCGGGGAGCCCTTCGGTCAGCTTCTCGACGGCCCTGCCCCGAAACATCACGCCGCCACCGACGACCGGCTCGCCTTTCTCCTGAGTCTTACTTGCTCCGGCCTCGACCGTCGGCTCCTCGATGCAAATCGAACACACCGGGATGCCCAACCGTTCCGCAGCCTTCGAAGCCGGCTTGGCGGGATTTTCCTCTTCGCTATCGTGATGGAATTGATCATCGCTTACACTGAGATCGGCAAGACCCAAGCTGGCCAGGGGCGCCAACCAAAGTTCGGCGTCTTCCGGAGACGTCGCCCAATACGCGTTCGTTACGACGCCGGTTTTCAAGCCCATACCCCGCGCGAACCTAACGCCCTCGAGAACGAGCGGGTAGAAAAGAAACGGTTCCCCACCCTCGAAATACACCCATTCGATCGTCCCGATTCGATGTATCTCTTCAAAAGCTCTGACGAGCTTTTTGATCGTGAAAGTCCCCTCTGCGCTCGGGCCGCAGTACAGGAAACAATGGTCGCACTCAAAATTACACGCATAGGTGAGCAGAAAATGGATTCCCGTCAGCATATATTCCCTTTTCCCTAGATTATCGAATTACTCCTGCACGGAGGCGCCGAAGGCTCCTTGCCAAGCCTTGAGCCCAAGGTAGCAAGGTGCTTTTTCGATCGTGAGGCTGCTTATGACATACCGCTCCGCGTCCGAACCGCGGCGGGTTCTTGGCGCTACCGGCTCAACTCGAGCTTCGATCCTCTCTCATGTAAAATACATAAAATGGTTTTACAGCACAGACCGCCAGCGCCGCCATAAACCACCAAACATTGACGTCCATGATTCTGGGTATCAATTTCGCAACGATCAAGGCGAGGCACATGGCAGCGCCCTGGGCCAGTTTCACATCGACGACGCTGAGGTTCCTTGCTCGTTTGTTGAAAAATTCCAGTAACTCCATTTTTGCCCCTCCTTATGAAACGACGCTCATCTCCGGCTTCATTATACATTTCAAAAGAGGGATGTGTTCAACACCAAAGTTACAAGCGATCGATACATATCAGAGCCACAAAAGACTGTGGGGATTGCGGACAAGCACCCGGCTCTACATGCCGAGACTCGCGATCTTCGCCACGGAGACTCGCGTCCATTCGAGGATGCTTTCCACGCCGGGCAGGAGACGTTCGGGTCCAAATCCCAACCACAGGATGGCAAAGAGGGACACGAGGAGGACAACCTTGACGCCGAGATCATCGTGAACATCGAGCGGTTCCACGCCTTTTTGCATGTACATCACGACAAGGACGCGGAGGTAATAATAAAGCGACAGCGCGCTGTTAAGAACGCCGATGATAGCGAGCCCTACGTGCCCCCCCTCCACTGCCGCGCTAAAGATGTAATACTTTCCGAAGAATCCTGCGGTGGGTGGAATACCGGCGAGCGAAAACATGAACACCGCCATTGCAAGCCCGAGGAACGGTTTCTTCAAGCCGAGCCCTGCGTATTCGGCGATGTCGAGCCCGCGCGTTCCTTCCCGTTTCTCAACAGCACTTATGAGAGCGAAAGCGCCTATCGTCATAAACGAGTAGGCAAGCAGGTAATACAAAATGCTGGATGCGGCCCGGGTGCTTTCGATGGACAAAGATGCGAGCCCGATGAGGATATAGCCGGCGTGCGCGATGCTCGAGTACGCCATCATACGTTTGATGTTCCTCTGCACGAGGGCCACAATATTTCCAAGTGTCATCGTGAGCACGGCCAGCACCGCTATGATGCCCGACCACTTCGAGCTTCCCATCATGAAACACATATAGAACAGACGGAGAAACGCGGCAAAGGAGGCGGCTTTCACCGCTGTGGCCATCAAAGACGTGATCGGGGTAGGCGCACCCTGGTACACATCAGGCACCCACATGTGAAACGGAACGGATGATATCTTGAAGGCAAAACCGGCGAGGATCAGCGCGACCGCCAGAAGGAAAAGAGGATCTCTCGCAATTCCCCGGGATGTCGCCTCCACCATTATCCCTTTGAAGTTGGTCGTACCGGTCAGACCGTAAATCATGGATACGCCGTACAGGAAAAACGCGATGGCGAAAGCGCCGAGAAGAAAATATTTGAGGGCCGCTTCGTTGGCGAAGAAATCCCGCCTGCGATATCCCACGAGCACGTACACGGACAGGCTCATCAACTCGAGGCCGAGGAAGAGCGAAATCAGGTTGTAAGCGGACACGAGAACGACCATTCCGGAAGTGGCGAAGAAGAGGAGGGCGAAATATTCGCTCCGGTCGAGACCGAACCTGTCGAGGTAGTTGGCCGAGGTGAGCACTGAACCGAGCGCGCAAATCGTCACAACAGCCGTGAAAAAAAGCGAGAAACGATCGATGATCAGCATCCCGTTCAAGATCGGCCATCCTTCGGCATTCCACAGCTTTCCCACATAAAAGAGGACGGCCGCGTACAGAATGACAATCAGGGCTCTCTGAAACGTTCCCACCCGGTTCCGGAAAGCCCCGAACATGAGAAAGAGGAGTCCCGCGCCGACGAGTACCAAAAGCGGTGCAAGTAGATTCAGTATTTCGGTATTCACAGGAGGAGGACTGATCATTCCAACTCGGTCTCCTTTTCAACGAGCGCAGCCGTCTCTTCATCGGGATGCTCTGGATCCACCTCGAGGACTGCCGGCATCCATTTGCCGCCGGCCTGCTCCGCGAACCGGGTAATTTGCATGTAATCGCCTCTCCCCGCTCTTACCTCGGTGACGAATTTTTTCACTGCAGGTTCCATACGGCTGATCAGCGGATTGGGATAGACTCCCATGAAGAATATCAACGCTATGACCGGAGCGAAAACGATTACTTCTCTCGGCGTGAGATCTCTCAGCGTTCGATTCACTGCATGTTTGACTTCACCGAAAAACACCCTCTGATACATCCACAGCATGTAAATCGCTCCGAGCACGACGCCGGTTGCTGCGAGCGCTGCATAGACGGCTTTCGCTTTGAATATTCCGATGAGAATGAGAAATTCGCCGATAAAACCGTTGAGCGGGGGAAGCCCGATCGACGAAAGGGTGACGACCATAAAGATGGCCGCGTATACCGGCATCACTTTCGTGATCCCACCGAACTCTTCGATGAATCTCGTATGTCTCCGCTCGTAAATCACGCCCACGAGGAGGAAGAGCGCCCCGGTGGACAGGCCGTGATTCAGCATCTGGTAAATCGCTCCTTCGACAGCCTGAGTGTTGAGCACAAACAGGCCCAACATTACGAAGCCGAGGTGAGAAACGGAGGAATAAGCCACTAATTTCTTGACGTCTTTTTGGACCATCGCCACGCACGCCCCGTAAATGATTCCGATGATAGCTAGGATTGCCACCAAAGGGGCGGCCCTGAGCGCAGCATCGGGGAACAAAGGCATCGCGAACCTCAAGAAACCGTAGCCCCCCATTTTGAGAAGGATACCGGCCAGGATCACACTGCCCGCCGTCGGCGCTTCTACGTGCGCATCTGGAAGCCACGTATGGAACGGGAACATCGGGACTTTTATCGCGAACGAAAGGGCGAATGCAAGGAAGAGAAGCCACTGGGTCCTCGTCGACATGGCGACCCAATAGAGCTTGTCGAGTTCGAAGGTGAGAACGCCGCTCTGCGACTTGTACGTATAGACGAGGACGAGGATCGCCACCAGCATGAGCAGCGAACCCACCATCGTATAGATAAAGAACTTGATTGTTGCGTAGATTCGCTGCTGTCCGCCCCATATCCCAATCAGGAAGTACATCGGGATGAGCATCAATTCCCAGAACACATAAAAGAGAAACAAGTCCAGCGCAACGAACGCCCCAATCATTGATGTTTCCAAGAGCAGCATGCAGATATAGAACTCTTTCACCCGCTCGGTGATGGCGCGGAAGGCGCTAAGTATCGTAATCGGCTGGAGAAACGTAACAAGAAGCACGAGAAATAGGCTCAGCCCATCCACCCCGACGATGTAGGAAATTCCGAGGGAAGGAATCCAGGGGATATGCTTCACAAATTGCATTTCGGCGCTCGTCTGGAACCCTGTCAGCAGACGGAGCGAGACGATGAATGCGGCAAGCGATACAATGAGTGAAAAGCCCCTGATCGCTCTTTCCGATTCTCTCGGGAATAATAAGAGCAGCACCGCGCCGGCGAGCGGAAGAAATATGATGATCGATAGCAAATCCACTAGCCCACCATCCGATAGATGAGATACAGAATCCCCAGCAGAATGAACAGCGCGTACGTCCTCACAACGCCCGTTTGGAGGAGACGGAGAACCGTCCCGAATCCTCTTGCCATTACGCCAAATCCATTGACGATCCCGTCGATGATCCATACATCGATCACTTTGAAAAACACCTTCTCGGACAAGAAGTAACCGGGTTTCACCAAAGTTTCCCTGTAGGCCTCGTCCACGAAATACTTTCCGTACACGAGATTGTACAGACCGCGAGCTCTTCGTGATATCGACTCAGGAAGAGTTGGATTTCGGATATACATCGCTTGCGCAACCAGGATACCAGCGATCCCAATGAGCACGGAGAGGACCATCAGCAAGATCTCCAATCCATGCGAACCTCCGTGCGAGCCGCCCCCCGCCTCACTTAACACCTCGCCCGTGTACGAAGACAACTGAACACCACCCGCGGCAGCCTCTTTGGCCGCGTGAGCCGCAGCCCCGATCGCCTGCACGGAATCGCCGGCTCCTTGCACCGCATGAGTGACGTGCTCTGCGGCACCGACAGCCGGCGAAAGGAAATGATGAAACGCATTCGACCCGCCCAGCACCTGAGGAACTCCGAGGAATCCGGCTGTGATCGAACCGATTGCAAGCAGTATGAGAGGCACCGTCATCACGGAAGGTGATTCGTGAACATGGGCTTCGGCCTCTGCGGTGAGCCGCTTCTTCCCATAGAACGTCAAAAATACCGCGCGGAACACATAGAAAGCCGTTATCCCGGCGGCGATGAATGTGACCACCCACAGAACCATTGGAAGCCAGCCGGGAGACAGCGAAGAAGTAAAGGTCGACCAGAGAATCTCATCCTTCGAGAAGAATCCTGCCAGGGGAGGCACGCCTGCAATAGCGAAGGATGCGATGAGAAACGTGAGCGCCGTCAACTTCATGTACTTCGACAGGCCGCCCATATTGAACATGTCCTGCTCGCCCCGCAATGCGTGGATCACCGACCCGGCTCCTAGAAACAGGCAGGCCTTGAAGAACGCATGCGTCATCAGGTGGAAAATTCCCGCGGAGAATGCGCCGACACCAACCGCCATGAACATATAGCCGAGCTGGCTGATCGTGGAGTACGCGAGCACTTTTTTGATATCGCGCTGACAGATGCCGATTGTCGCCGCGTACAGCGCAGTAAGAGCTCCAACTGTCGCCACCACTCCCATTGCCAGGGGACTCAACGCATAGAGGAACGATAGCCGGGCGATCATGTATACACCGGCCGTCACCATCGTGGCCGCATGGATGAGCGCGCTAACAGGTGTGGGACCGGCCATCGCGTCCGGCAGCCAGACATATAGGGGAATTTGCGCCGACTTTCCGCAGGCACCGATGAAAAGCAGAATGCCCGCCGCAGTTGCAACTCCCCTGAAAGCCTCGGGATGGGCGGCAACGAGTCCGCTGAGGGCGGGGAAATCGAGCGTTCCCGCTCCATGCTCGAGGGTAGCGACATAGACGACGAATATGCCCAAGAGAAAAGCAAAATCCCCGATCCGGTTGACGATGAATGCTTTTTTCCCGGCCGCGGCTTTGTAGATGTCCGAATACCAGAAACCGATCAGGAGGTACGAACAAAGGCCGACACCTTCCCAGCCAACGAAGAGCAGCGGCAGGTTCTTCCCCATCACGAGGGTGAGCATGGCGAACATAAACAGGTTGAGATATGAAAAATACCGGGCGAATCCACGGTCTTTCGCCATGTACCCAATGGAGTAGAAATGTATGATCGTCCCAACGCATGTCACAACGAGGACCATGACCATCGAGAGGGCATCCACGAAGAAAGCAACCTCGATATTCAAAGCACCTGACCAGATCCACGGGAACAGGGTTTGCTCGAGGATGCGATCCGCTTCGTCCATTCCGATCATGCGGATGAAAATCATCAACGCGATAACAAAGGAAGCGAGCGGCGCCGCGCACCCGATGAAAGAGATGATCTCCTCGCGGGGTCCTTTTTCCTTGTGTGAATACAGGATCGCAAGAGCGCCGTTGATGGCGGCGCCAATCAGCGGGGAAAATGGAATGATCCAAAGATAGCTTTCCATATGTTGCTCAATCTCTCATCAAGGTCAGGTCATCCGCCTGGACGGTTCTTCGGTTTCTAAAGAGCATCACAAGAATTGCGAGTCCTATGCCCGCCTCTGCGGCTGCCACAGCCATTACGAAAAACGCGAACACGTGACCGTCCATACTCGCTGTATATCGGGAGAAGGCGATGAATGATAGGTTCACCGCGTTCAGCATGAGTTCGATTGACATGAGAATCACAATGAGATTCCGCCGAAACAGGACGCCGAAAACCCCAATGAAAAAAAGTATCGCGCTCAAATAGAGATAATGGTCCAGCGTTATCATCAGATTACCTTTTTCGCCAAAAGCACAACACCGACGATCGCCACCAAAAGAACGACGGAGATTATTTCGAATGGATAGAGGTACGAAGTCAGCATCAGCTCGCCGACTTTCTCAACGCTGCCAAAATTTTCCGGTACCCGTGGAACTTCATCGGGCGCTCCGGACAGCACCTTAATAATTCCGTAACACCCAAAAGCGACGGCGGCGAGGATGATGAGAGTCTTGATCTTTCCTGCCGGCGGTTCCTCCAACTCTTCTTCCCTCAGATTTAGGAGCATGATCGTAAAGATCACGAGCACCATGATCGCCCCCGCGTAAACAAGAATCTGAAGGATGAAAATTAGTTCCGCACGCAGCATTGCATAAATACCGGCCAGTGCGATCAGACTCACTACGAGCGAAAACGCTCCAGCAAGGGGATTGCGGCGCGTTATCATGAGAAGCGCGCCAAAGACAGCGATGGCGGCGATTATATAAAAGGCAACAGCTTCCATCATTCCCTCAGCAGTGCATGTAATCCATTCGGCTGAAACAACAGAAATCCACTCTTCACGTTCACCTCTGCACGAGAAGAATCACCAGCCCGGAGATCAATATATTGATGAAAGACAGAGGTATCAGCGCCTTCCACCCCAAACCCATCAGCTGATCGTACCGGAACCGGGGGAGGGTCCATCTCACCCATATAAAAAGCCAACCAAAGAAAAGCACCTTGATCAAAAACATCCCCACCTGAGAGATCAGCGCTATCGTTCTCGCGGCCCAATCGGGGAACTCAACGTTCCAGAGCCAAAATAGAACTACCAGAAAAACGGCAAGCGCCAGAACTGCGAATGTCGTGAGGACATGTCCCTCGCGGTCATGGATGTCACCCCAAGTTCCCTTGAGTCTCTTCGCGTAACCTATAAATGCTATTGCTGCGGCCAGTGACATGGCAGCACCCCCCAGGAGCAGCACTTTCAATACGACAGACGCATGACGGATGAGATCCGACGTATCGAGATATGGTATCTGCCAGCCGCCGAAAAAGAGCGTGACAACGAGAGCGGATGAGAGAACGAGAGCGATGTACTCGCCCATATAGAACAGGGCGAAACGCATACCGCTGTATTCGACATGGTAACCCGCAACGATCTCCGATTCGCCCTCCGGTATATCGAACGGCGTTCGGTTCGCCTCCGCGTAGGCCGCGGAAATGAAAATGATAAATCCCAGCGGCTGAACGAATATCCCCCAACGAGGGAGAAATCCGAACAAGAGCTCTCCCTGGGCCCGGACGATCTCGTTGAGATGGAGCGATCCAAAGACCATGAAGATGCCGACGATCGACAGCCCCAGTGGAATCTCGTAACTAATCATCTGAGCGGTGGAACGGAGACCTCCAAGAAGAGAAAACTTGTTGTTCGAGGACCACCCCGCCAGGACGATTCCGTATACGTTCAGTGACGTGATAGCAAGTATGTACAGAACACCCACGTTCAAGTCCGCCACTTGCATTGGAATGTCGAACCCGCCGATTCTCAAGTTATCGGCGAAAGGAATGACGGCGAAAGACGTGAGAATGAAAGTGAATCCGATGAAGGGGGCCAGGATGAAATAGATGCGGTTCACTTCGCCGGGAATGAACATTTCTTTCATGATCAGTTTGGTGACATCGGCGAAGTTCTGGATGAATCCTGCGAGTCTGACACCCAATATAGCGGCTCGGTTTGGTCCTACCCTGTCCTGGATAAACGCGCTGCCTTTCCTCTCGAACCAAATGACCACGAGCAGAAACCCAAATGCCATCGCGATGACAAAAAGTGTCTTGGCTATAATGATGAGATTTTCTGCCATCTCCCTGGTACACCCTTCCAGGAGTTCAAGGTTCACCCGATGGGAAGACTCTCGATCCGGACACCGGTCAGCCCGATCGCGTTCAAATCCACGCCGGCGAACGCCGATTCCTCCTCACGGACGGCTCTCCGCACTTCCGTGATGTTCTCAAAGCTTTTGGAGGCGTCGAGCATTGAGATCAGATTGTTGACGAGCTTCCATTCGTTCATGCTCTCACCTTGCGGTGCCAAAGCGGTGTGCAACCGCTGGATATGACCTTGGAAATTGATAACGAGACCCTCTTTCTCGGAAAATGTGAGTGCCGGCACTACAATGGTTGCTTTATCCATTAGAGGAGTTTCGCATGCTGCTGCGATGATTGCCGTCCGCGCGCGCGAAAACACATCGAGAAGCGCCTTCGATATACCGTAGTTGAATCCGACGCACAATAGCGTGCAGCCCCGGGACAAGATTCCTTCGATGTCGCTCATCCCGGTTCCCGCGCCATCTTCCCTGAGATCGACAATAGAAAGCTCGAGCAGTTCTGCTGATTTGAGGTTTGGGTGCCGATCCGCCTTCCGGAGGATATTGTCTTCCTCACCGTCAGGGACATGGCGAACGGCATACAGATTTGCGGCCGTCAAGATCCCATTGAGCTTTTTGAGAAGGAAGAGTTCCTCGATCGTGCAAGTAAGGGAAGCCAGAATGAGAATCTCACCGGCTGCCGCTTCCGAACTGCTTCCGGGAGTCCCCGACCCCGCAGGGCGGAGTGCAGAGAGAATTTCCCGCACCGCGGTTTCACTCGAAGCTGCAACCTTCTTGCCCCCTCTCGTCACCTTGAATTCCTTTAGCCGGTTTTCATTCACGAACTTATAATTCAGCCGCCCTTCATCGCACATCCAGTAGCTGTTCACGCTCTCATTGTGCCTGGGACGCAGGCGATGGATTTTTCCGCTCTTGTGATCGATTTCTATGTTGCAGCCTCGCGAACACGTATTGCACACCGATGGACTCCGCGACAGAAACCACGTGGGGGAAGAGAAGCGAAAATCACGGCTCGTGAGCGCACCCACTGGGCAGAGATCCACAGTATTGAGCGAATAAGGGCTGGTCACCTCCCTACCAGGAAATGTGGTGAGGTAGGATTCATGCCCTCTTCCGGCAATGAACAGTTCCTCCTTACCCGCGATGTCGCTGAGAAAGCGAACGCAACGATTGCACAGAATGCACCGCTCCTGATCGAGGACGAGCGTTTCCCCCAGGACGATTGCCTTCCGCTTTTTCTCCCTGGGAAATTTCATGCGGCTGTCCTGGAGATCGTACTCATAGTAGTAATCCTGGAGCGTGCACTCTCCGGCTTTGTCGCATATTGGGCAATCGAGAGGATGATCCAAAAGAAGGAATTCTTCCACCGACGCGCGCACCTGCTTTATACGTTCGCTGCTTGTGACTACTTCCATTCCATCGGTTACAGTCGTCTTACACGAAATGGCGAGTATTGGCCCGCGACCCGTAATGAGCTCCACCTGACACATCCTGCAATTCCCATCGGGTCCGAGGCCCGGATGGTAACAGAAATGTGGAATCTCGATTCCCACGTCATGGCAGACATCGATCAGGCGG
The DNA here is from genome assembly GCA_011772205.1 of Candidatus Latescibacterota bacterium. Taxonomy (GTDB): domain Bacteria; phylum Krumholzibacteriota; class Krumholzibacteriia; order WVZY01; family WVZY01; genus WVZY01. Next base: position 75,486 of record WVZY01000057.1, on the reverse strand, counting down.
CCTCCCTCGGGAACGTCGTATGTTTTGCCGTCTATTTTTATGCTGATGCTCATTCCTCTCCGGTTCTCTCTTCAATCACTCGATACCCAGAAGCCGAGGTGCCCCGTCCATAGGGCACTTTTTCAATCGAATGTGCTCCTCGAATTCCTCTCGAAACTTCTTCACATAGCTCTCCGTCGGCATCGCCGCTGCATCGCACAGCACGCAGATCGTCCTGCCCATCATTTCGGGGCAGATGCTCAGCAGGAGGTCGATATCATCCGGCTCTCCCCGCCCGTTTTCGATTCGATCTGCGATCCTGGCAAGCCAATACGTTCCATGCCTGCAGGGGGGGCACTGCCCGCATGACTCGTGCGAATAAAAGCGGGTGATGACCTGGAGCGCTTTGACGATACATACGTCTTCGCTGAGAACGATAATGGCTCCGGAGCCGAGCATCGATCCAGCTTCGGCAAGTGCTTCGTAATCCAGCACGGTGTTCCGCGCTTCGTCAGCGGTGAGAATCGGTGCCGAGGACCCGCCGGGGATAACCGCCTTGAGGGCCTTGCCTCCGAGAACGCCGCCCGCCCGCTCTTCGATGAATTCCACGAGATTGACGCCGAACGCTTCCTCGTAGACTCCCGGTTTTTCGACCATTCCGCTCACCGAGAACAGCATCGTGCCCGTGCTTTTCGCCGTGCCGATCGCGGCATAGGCGGACGCTCCCTCATTGATGATGAATGGAAGCGAAGAAAGCGTTTCCACATTGTTGACGACCGTCGGACATCCAAATGCCCCTACGACGGCCGGAAAAGGGGGTTTGGCTCGCGGTTGACCTTTTTTGCCTTCGAGGGACTCGATGAGCCCGGTTTCCTCACCGCAGATATATGCACCCGCGCCCCGGTGGATCACCACATCCAGGTTGAAATCGGAGCCGAGGATATTCTTCCCGAGATAGCCGCTGCCGTAAGCTTCCGCTATCGCCGCAGCTAGCCGTTGAATCTGGAATACATACTCCCCGCGAACGTAAACATACGCTCTTTCGATTCCAACGGCGTAGGAGCAAATCAGGATCCCCTCGATCAGCATGTGCGGATTCTGTTCCATGATCTGGCGATCTTTGAATGTACCGGGTTCACCCTCATCCGCATTCACGCAAAGGTACTTGGGTTGATCCGTATCCTTGGGCACGAAACCCCACTTAACACCCGCTGGAAATCCGGCACCGCCCCTTCCGCGGAGCCCCGACTTCTTTACCTCTTCTATGATCTCGTCTCCGGGAGTTCCAAGTATCTTGCGGATAGCCCGGTACCCGCCCGTTTCCTCGTACACGCGCAGTGCATGGGAGTCTGGTAGATCGAAATTGGCGCTCAATATTTTCTTGGACATCGATCGTCCTCGAATTCAGGCGCTGAACCCGTAGATAGCGCAGGCGCCTAGCCCAACAATTCTGAAGAGCTCCGCCCCCCGAGGCAGCCTTCGATAATTTTCTCGAGTTTTTCTATTGTCAGATCCTCGTAGTACGTGTCGTTTACCCTCATCACCGGGGCCGTTCCGCAAGAACCCAGACACTCGGCCGTCTCGATGCTGAAGTTCCCGTCCTCGGTCGTCTCTCCAGGTTGAATCCCCAGCTTACCTTCCAGCAACCCCATCAACTGCTCGCTTCCCCGGAGCGTGCAGGACAAATTCCGGCAAACCTGGATGTGATAACGGCCACGGGGCTCTCGGTAGAACATCGTATAGAATTCGACGGCGCTGAACACACGAACGGGTGGGAGATCCAGCCGCGATGAGACATACTCGAGCACTTCGGTGGGAAGAGCACCAAATTGATCCATGGCTATCCACAGCACAGGCAGCAGCGCAGCTTCCTTCGTCGGATACATCTCGAGCGCCTCTTGATAGCGCCGCTCGCTTTGCTCGTTGAATGCGATTTTTTCAGCGACCTGTTTATCCATTTCATAAACTGCTTCAGTTTATCGATCCAGCTCCCCAGCGATGACATTGAGCCCCGGAAGAACTGCAACGATGTCCGCCACCATTCCGCCTTCGATGAGCCGTTTCAATCCGTTCATCGTGTAAAAACAAGGAGGCCTCACCTTTATTCGATACGGAGTCGAGCTTCCATTACTGATGATATAGAATCCCAATTCTCCATTGGGCGCCTCCAGCGAGTCGTAGATCTCGCAGGGCGGCGGCTGAACTCCCTCGATCACCAGCTTGAAATGGTTGATCAATCCCTCCATCGTTCCATGGACCTTGCCTTTCGGAGGGAGGGTCACCCGCTTGTCATCCACATTGATCGGACCTCCAGGCAGCTTTTTCAGGGCCTGCTCGATGATCCTGAGACTCTGATGCATCTCCTCGATCCTTACGAAAATCCGGTCGTAGCAATCGCCGTTTTGCCCGATGGGAATATCGAAGTCGAGCTCGTCGTAATGGTAATACGGCCGCGCTTTTCTGAGATCGTGCGGCACACCGGACGCCCGAAGGCAGGGGCCTGTAAAACCAAAGCTCACCGCCTCCTCACCGCTCGTCGCACCCACGCCAATCGTTCTGTCGAGAAAGATGCGGTTCCGCTTGACCAAGCGTGTGACGTCGTGGATCGCCTTGCGAACCGTTTTGAGGGAAGCGTTAACGTTCGATTCGAATCCGGTGGGAAGGTCCCACGCAAGGCCGCCGATTCGCACATAAGAGTAGGTAAGACGAGCTCCGGTGAGCGCTTCGATTACATCGTTCAGTTTTTCGCGCGCATTGAAAAAGTACCAGTAGTTGGTCAGCGCCCCAAGGTCAACGAGCGCCGCTCCCAAGCAGATCATATGGTCCATGATCCGCTGGATTTCCATAATGATTACACGGATGTACTGGGTCCTTTCGGGGACGGTAAGATCCAGCATCCGCTCGACCGTCTTGCAGAACGCAACGTTGTTCACCAGCGCGCTGCAGTAGTTCAGGCGATCTGTGTATGGGATGACCTGGCCATAGGGTTTTATCTCGACCATTTTCTCGAATCCCCGATGAAGAAAACCGATCTCCACCGCGGCTTTCTCGACCGTTTCTCCTTGAAGTCTGCAGAATATACGGTACGTCCCGTGGGTGGCCGGATGGATCGGGCCGATGTTGATGTACATCGGCTCCGTGTCGAGGTCTTCGAGGAGCATTTCGTCGAGTCTTTCGAACGAGACGCCGAAACCGCCTTCCTCGCGCGGAAAATCCTCAGCGATGTCTTCTTTCCGGCCCGGATTGACACCGAAGGGACTATCAGATGATTGTTTCTCTCTTTCGTTCATGCTGGTTCTATTTTTTCCGTCTATGAATTGCTGAGGTGGACGAAGCTCAGGTCTATCATTCGTCCAAATCCTCACGAAGGTCCCGGGTGCTCGAGCACCACTGACCGCCCATCATGGGATAGTCCTTTCTCAGGGCGTGACCTTCGAACTCATGATGACAGAGAATCCGCTTGAGATTTGGGTGCCCCTCGAAGGTAACACCGAACATATCGAATACTTCCCGCTCCGCCCAATTGGCCGACTGCCAAAGATCCGTCGCGGTCGGCAATTTGAGGTCACTTTCCGGGAGAAACACTTTCACACGAAGGCGGATATTCTCTTTGATCGAGTACAGAATGTAGACAACTTCGAACCGTTCCATTCTTCCCAGATGGAGCCCGTCCACGCCGGCAATATCCAGCAGAAGATCGAATCCTTTGTCTTTCAGCCAGATCAGCACATCGAGGACACGGTCACGGCCGACAACCCACACGGCATCGTCGACCTCCTGGCCCACCTTGCCCACGGCATCCGGGTGTATTTCGCCGAGCTCTTTGAGATAGACATCCAGTTTTTCCAACTCGTTCTTCATCATTTCTCGAGCGTTTTGATTTCGGCGAGCAGACTTGGCTGCCGTCCACGCGATTGAAGATCAGTCGGTGACCCGCTTTTGTTTCCTCGCGGGTTCCCTATCTATTTTTTCGTGCAACTTTAGGATCGCATCGAGAATGGCCTCGGGGCGCGGCGGGCACCCTGGTATGAACACATCCACCGGTATGATCTGGTCGATCCCCTGGATCGCTGCATAGTTGTCGTAGAAACCGCCGGAGCACGCGCAAGCCCCCATCGAGATAACCCACTTGGGCTCACACATTTGGTCATAGATCCGTTTCAAGACGGGCCCGATTTTATAATTGATCGTTCCAGCAACCAGGAGGAGATCGGATTGGCGAGGTGAAAACCGCACGAACTCCGCACCAAACCGGGCGAGATCGAAGCCGCTGGCAACTACGCCCATATATTCGATCGCGCAGCATGCCGTGCCGAAAGGAAGCGGCCAGAGTGAAAATTTCCTGCCCCACTTGACAATTTCGTCGATCCGGGTGGTGATGATTCCGGCTTGATCCTTTGCATATGCGTGGCCCTTCACTCCCACTCGAGGGCTCCCTTCTTCCACACATAGACGAGTCCGAGAATGAGGATGAACAAGAAGACGGCCATTTCAATAAAGCCAAACAGGCCTAGCTGTCTGAACAGCACGGCCCAGGGAAAGATAAAGACCGCCTCGACATCGAAGACGATGAATAGGAGTGCTACAAGGAAGAATCGTACGGAAAAGCGCTTCCGGGTGTCCCCTATGGGTTCGGTTCCACATTCGAAGGGGACCTTCTTTTTGACGCCAAGCCTGCGTGGTCCAACAATAGTGGCGATGCCAATCATGAGCACAGGAATGGCGAGGGCGATCACGAAAAGAAGAACCACCGGTGCATATTTGGAAGCGGCCAGCATGACTGCGATCCTCTGAATGCGGACACGAAGCTTACTCGTTTACTTCCTTCATCAAATGCAAGGCAACGCCGCCCCACCTCCCGGGGCGACCGTGCAGAAAATTGCAGGGAATCGGAAACGCGAGGGATGTATCAACAGGTGCGATGTGCCTCGTTAATTTTTTATAAGTAAACCAGATACGCAGTATCCGGGTTGATGACCCTCTGGTTCCGGAAGCCGCTCTTGTGCTAATTTTCACAAAAAGCCTTCATGGCAAATTACCCGTATTTTCACCCCCTGTCAAGCGAATTTCAGGACACCCAAACACCCCAATTCGAATGTGTAGACAGCGCTCAGCACGTTTTCGCAGCGCTGGACAAGCGAGCTGGAATGATGCGTGATCGGAGTGACGAATCACCGCCTGGAGGCGAAGCGGGCAGGCTCCGTGGGGGTGCGGGGGCTATCGCGCGGAGCATACAGGAGGCTCTGCGGGGGTGACGAACCGTTACGCGGAGCGAGCGAGGATCCTCCGCCGCAGGCGGGAAGCCGACCGAAGCGGGCGCAGGTGAAGAACCCCTATCACGCGGCAATTATGCAAAGACCGCCCGCCGGAGGCGGATAGTCGGGTCAGTCTTCGATGGTGAATTCCCAACCGCAGAAGAATTCACCCACCGGATCGGGCGGGCATGAAATGCACGTCATCTTGATCCGAGGATCCACGGCCCATGCGAAGCGGCTGAACTCAACCATTCCCACGGGCTTGCATGGGAAATCAGGGAGCTTCTTGCGGCGGCGCGCCTGCTGAACCTTGCATTCCAGCATCTTGAAAATAAATTTCTTGTCACCGACCCATTCCACGTTTTGCCGGTTGATGGCAGCGTAAAGCCTGTGCTGGAGCACTTTCTCCAGCGCTTGGAGGCCTCCACCCAGTTGGATATCGAAAGCATTCATTATCCTCGTCGCTTCGATTTCGGCGAACCGATGCCACGCATTCGCATCCAATTCTATCGCCTCTTCCAGGCCGTACCTCTCTTCCACCGCCAAAAACCAGCACCCATCATGCGCCAGCCAGTTCTTGGCGTATACATTGATGAGCTTTATCAAATCCTCACGAGATAACTCTTCAAAAGGCTTCACCTGATATCTCCCATTTATAAACGGTAGCTGCGAGATGAGAGTGACGAACCATTACGTGGAGCGAGCGAGAATTGCTGCGTGACGACGGTGACGAACCAATGCGCCGAGCGCGCGGATAGAGCGCTGCGCGTTATGGATCATTGCCGCCCTTTTGGAGCGCCCTCAAATCCTCCACAATCCGATCAACCTCTTCGTCCGTGAATCCTTTTTGCTTACCTGAACTCTCGATCGTCCCCCAAATAGGCTCCCCGCACGCGAGGCATTTGATGCCCCTTTTTCTCAAATAGCCGACAGCTTTTGGAAGTTCTCTGACGAGATCTTCGATCAGAGTATTTCTCTCAATCATGACTACCGTCCCATTGGTGCAGTCCAAGTTGGATGCGTCATGAAATCTTTTCGCGCCATTCTAAACGCTTCCGGCATTCTTCGCTGATGCAACGTGGGAGGATTCTGGGAGCGGAAATCCTTTTACCGGTATTGCGTGAGCGCTCTCATGTAGTTGGCGCGCTCGAATGCGGATGGATTCTCGCACCGCCGGTGGCTCATGCTGCCCTGCATCAGATGAATCGAATCGTACTCGTTCTTCTCCATCCACACCCGCATGTCCTCGAGCACTGTCTTTATCGTTCCGATTCCGCTCATCAGCAGAACAGAGCAGAGCATGGTGACACTGGCGCCCGCCATTAGCATTTTCAAGACATCCTGTGCGGTGTGGATGCCGCTGGTGGCGGCGAGGCTTGCTTTCACGTGGCCGTAGAGAATTGCTATCCAGCGCAGCGGCAGCCTCATGGCTTGGGGCGTGCTCAAAAGGACGTTTGGAATCACCTCGAGATTCTCGAGATCGATGTCCGGCTGGTAAAAACGATTGAACAACACGAGGCCATCGGCTCCCGCATCATCCATCTTCTTGGCCATGTTGGCCATGGCGCTGAAAAACGGACTGACTTTCACGGCCACAGGAATCGAAACGCTGGTCTTTACCGATTTCAAAATCTCTAGATGGGTATCCTCGATCTCCGCACCCGTAACTCCCGGATGTGTGGGAAGAAAATAGATGTTGAGTTCCAGCGCGTCAGCGCCCGCCTGTTCGATGCGCTTTGCGTAGTCCGTCCACCCGCCGGCGGAATGACCGTTGAGGCTTCCTATTATGGGAATTGATACGACTGACTTCGCCGCTTGGATATGCTCCAGATATTCTTCGGGCCCCAGGCTGTAAGCCTCGGGTTCGGGAAAGTAGGACAGCGACTCGGCGTAGGATTCTGTGCCGTGAGTGAGGTGGTAATACAACTCTCGTGTTTCTTGTCTCAGCTGCTCTTCGAACAGCGAGTGCATGACGATTGCAGCAACGCCTTCATCCTCCATTCGGCGAATGTTATCCAGGTCCTCCGCTAAAGGTGAAGCGGAATGAACGAGCGGATTTCTCAGCTCGATTCCCATATAAGTCGTCGAAAGATCCATCATCCACCATCCTGATCGCTATCGGAGCCGTACGTCATCGAAGCCATGTGTTCGTACAGTTTCCATCGAGCCATTACTTCTTGTTTTGCGATTTTCAGTAGCCGTTTCGCTTCCCTCGGGTTGCTCTTCGTCAGCATTTTGAAGCGGTTCTCGCGGTACATGTATTCTTCCAGGGGGATCTTCGGCGCCGCCGAATCGAGAACAAGAGGATTCTTCCCCTCTGCAGCAAGATCCGGGTTATAGCGGTAAAGCGGCCAGGCACCCGATTGAACCGCCGCCTTCTGGTTATGCATACCCATGGTCATATTGATTCCATGAGCGATGCAATGGCTGTATGCAATAATGAGCGAAGGACCGTCGTAGGCCTCCGCTTCGAGAAATGCCTTGAGTGTATGCTCGTCTTTGGCGCCCATTGCTACCTGAGCGACATATACGCTGCCGTACGTCATGGCAATCATACCGAGATCTTTTCTCGGAGTCGGTTTTCCCCCCGCGGCGAACTTTGCCACCGCCGCACGGGGTGTTGCCTTCGACATTTGGCCTCCCGTGTTCGAATAAACCCCGGTATCGAGAACGAGCACGTTCACGTTTCTTCCTGAGGCAAGCACGTGATCGAGACCTCCAAAGCCGATATCAAAAGCCCAGCCGTCCCCCCCGAGAACCCAGACGCTCTTCTTAAGGAGCATATCAGCAACGGACTCGAGCTGCCTGGCTTCGCGGGAATCGATCGTTTTGAGCTTTTCTTTCAATTTAGCGACTCGCTGGCGCTGTTCGTAGATACCCGCTTCGTCTTTCTGCTCCGCATTAACGAGCCCGTCGACCAGTTCGGACCCAAGCTCCGATTTCAGCTTTTTCGCCAGCTCGGTAGCAAATTCCGCATGTTTGTCGATGGCCAGCCGAAATCCAAAGCCAAACTCTGCGTTATCCTCGAAGAGCGAGTTCGACCACGCAGGGCCGCGCCCTTCTTTGTTCGCTGCGTAAGGGGTCGCGGGAAGATTGCCACCATAAATCGAAGAGCAACCGGTTGCGTTCGCGATGATCGCCCGATCACCGAATAGCTGCGTTAGGAGCTTGACATACGGCGTTTCACCACAGCCCGCACAAGCGCCGGAGAACTCGAAGAGCGGTTCAAAAACCTGGGATTGGCGGACGTTCATCTTGACATTGTTCCGGTCCATCTCGGGTAGTTCGAGGAAGAACTCCCAGTTCTCACTCTCCGGCTCGCGCAGCTGAGCCTGAGGTTGCATGTTGATTGCCTTGAGCCTTGTTTCTGCTTTGTTTTTCGCTGGACAGACATCCACACACAGCCCACACCCCGTGCAGTCTTCCGGGGCTACCTGGAGCGTATATTTCAACCCCTTCCACTCCTTATCCCGCGCATCGGTAGACTTGAAAGTAGCAGGAGCGCCGTCGAGGCATTTCGAATCGTAGACCTTGAATCGGATCGTGCCGTGCGGGCACACCATGGAGCATTTCCCGCACTGAATGCAGACTTTCTCGTCCCAGACGGGAATTTCTAGTGCGATGTTGCGCTTTTCCCATTTTGTCGTTCCCAATGGGAACGTACCGTCGATCGGCATTTTGCTGACTGGAATATCATCGCCCTTTCCAGCGATGATACGTGCGGTAACCTCACGTACGAAATCTGGAGCCTCTTCCGGAACCGTTGGTGGAATTTCGATTTTGCTCGTTGCTTTGTCCGGATAGGGCACTTCATGCAGATTCTCAAGCGCTCGATCCACCGAGTTGAAGTTCATATTGACGATGTCCTCGCCTTTCCCCCCGTACGTCTTCAGGATTGAATCTTTGATCGCCGCGATTGCTTCGTCTTTGGGTAACACACCCGAGATCGCGAAGAAACAAGTTTGCATGATCGTGTTGATGATGACTCCCATCCCAGTCTCGCGGGCTATTTTATAGGCGTCTATGACGAAGAACCGAACCTTCTTTTCGATCATTTGCTCCTGGACCTGGCGCGGGAGGCGGTCCCAAACCTCATCCGGACCGTGCGGACTGTTGAGCAGGAAAGTTCCGCCTTCAACAAGCGGCTCCAACACGTCGTACTTCTCGAGAAACACAAACTGGTGACACCCAACGAAGTTCGCTTTGCTGACGAGGTACGTCGAGCGGATGAGCCGCGGGCCGAAACGTAGATGGGAAATCGTCACAGAGCCTGCCTTTCGCGAATCGTACACAAAGTACCCCTGTGCAAAGTTATCCGTTCCCTCACCGATGATTTTGATCGAGTTCTTGTTGGCGCTCACCGTGCCATCTGAGCCGAGACCGTAGAAGACGGAACGAATTACATCGTCCGCCTCGGTCGAATAGTCCGGGTCGTAATCCAGGCTCGTCCCCGTCGCATCATCTTCGATCCCTATGGTGAAATGATTTTTTGGGCTCTCTTTTTTCATTTCATCGAAGACACCTTTGGCCATCGCAGAAGTGAACTCTTTGGAGGAGAGCCCGTACCTTCCCCCAATGATACGCGGGGCTGTTTTGAATCCAGCTTCAGCGCCGCCTTCGACGAATGCATTTACTACGTCCATATACAACGGCTCGCCTGCGCTTCCCGGCTCTTTGGTCCGGTCGAGCGCGGCAATCACGCGGACCGATTTTGGAATTGCGCTGAGAAAATGATGGGTCGAAAACGGCCGGTAGAGCCGCACTTTTACGACTCCCACTTTCTCCCCCCGATCCACAAGATCATTGACCGCCTCGTGCACTGCCTCTCCACCGGAAGTCATTATGGCGATGACACGCTCGGCATCGGGTGCTCCAAAATAATCGAAAAGCTTGTATTCACGCCCAACGACACGAGCGAACTTATCCATGACCTTCTGAACGATATCGGCACAAGCCGCATAATACGGGTTCACCGTTTCCCGCGCTTGGAAGAACACATCAGGGTTCTGAGCCGAGCCGCGCAGCACCGGATGATCCGGTGAGAGCGCACGCGCCCGGTGGGACATGATCAATTCCTCATCGAGCATCGCCAGCATGTCTTCATCGCTGAGCTGCTCGATTTTCGATGTTTCATGTGACATCCGAAATCCATCGAAGAAATGAAGGAAAGGAACCCGTGCCTCGAGCGAAGCAGCTTGGGCGATCAATGCGAAATCCATAACCTCCTGAATGGAAGCCGAAGCGAGAAACGCAAATCCAGTTGTGCGAGCGGCCATCACATCGGAATGATCGCCAAAAATCGATAGAGCATGCGTTGCAACGGTACGGGCGGCAATGTGGAACACCGTAGGTGTCAGCTCACCGGCGATTTTGAACATGTTCGGTATCATTAATAAAAGACCCTGTGACGAAGTGAATGTCGTCGTGAGAGCTCCCGTCTGAAGCGCCCCATGAACAGCACCTGATGCTCCTCCCTCGCTTTGCATCTCGACCACGTGGGGAATGGTCCCCCATATATTGGGACGCCCGCCACTCGACCATGCGTCGGACAACTCGCCCATTGGAGACGACGGTGTGATAGGGTATATGGCGATTACTTCGTTCGTCTTGTGTGCAACGTAAGCGGCCGCCTCGTTCCCGTCGATCGTGACTCGTTTTCTTCTCATAGTCCGCCTCACTTCTTCATCTTGCAATCTGGTTTCCGAAGCACGCATGATTTCGCTCCTGATTCTGCAAAAGTTAATCGAGTGATTATATTAACACCAATCCGCAGCGGCGTTGCTTATGGCAATTAGAGTGGACGACGATGCGTCACAGCACAATTGCCATATATGTGTGGATACTCTATTTTGCACGAGCGTCATTTTGAGGGATGAATCATACGAACCGATACCGTGGTGCGCCATTCCTTTTGCCGTGGAATAAGATCGAAATCCTGCTGTCACCCGGAGCGCCACCAGGAGTGCGGGATTGAGTTCAAACACCGTGCCGGACCTATTCCATACAGGTTCCTTATGCTTATATTGACTTGAATCCCCTCGAAAATCAAGACAAACATAGGCCTCTCCCAGCTCGAAACAGGTATATTTGGAGGATGTAAAGACCTGCGATCCAAAGGAACCAGCAGCAGAATCGAGAAATTCCGCAGTATTTCTTTTTACGAGAAAGGAATTTGAAATTTGTCCTCGGCACCGAGTTTATTATAATGAGAGATATCCGCCATGAAGAACCCCTTAGTTCCAGAGACTGGATTTCCCGATGGGCTACTATAAGAAACTGGGCGTATTCGTGAAGGTGCCGGTGGAGGGGCAAGTGAAAACGAGGCTCGTTCCCCCGCTTTCCAATGGCGAAGCCTGCGAGCTTTACGGGGCGTTTTTGAAGGATCTCTTTGCGAGGATCGCCAAAATCAAGAAGGTCTCGGGAACGATATTTTACGCGGGCGAGAATCCCGAGCCGATTCGCGCGATTTCTCCCGCAGGCTACCTGCTTCTTCCACAGGTTGGAACAAACCTGGGAGAGCGGCTCCAGAATGCATTCGCCAAACTGCTCGAGGACGAGGGGAGCTTCGCCGTGATCATCGGGACGGACAGCCCCGATATTCCCTTGAGCGCCATCAAGCGCGCCTATCAGAAGCTCAAGCATAAGGACGTCGTTCTCGGTCCGTCGGCAGATGGGGGCTACTACCTCATTGGACTGCGGGCACTGTTTCCCAGCCTTTTTGAAAAGGTGCAGTGGGGTGAAGACACCGTCTTAAGAGAAACACTCGACCGAATCGCCTCGGAAAACCTGAGTCTATCCTTACTTCCGCTGTGGTACGACGTCGACACGATGAGATCCCTCGAGCACCTCGAGACGATGATGCTTGCGAAACGGATCGAAAAAAGCGGGAGACTCACTGCCATCGAGTCCGTATTCGCGAAGATTCATAAGCGCCGCGGCGACAGGTGACGCTTTAACTTTCCAGTTACACGTTGGTGAGAAGAGACACGGCAAGCAATGTTTTTCCCAATCAAAGATAGAAACCCAACGATTCACTTTCCCGCCGTCACCATCGCTCTCATTGGTGCAAATCTCGCCGTATTTATTTATGAGCTCATGCTTGGACCGCAACTCAGCTCGTTCGTCGCTTCTTACGGAGCGACTCCTTATGAAATCGTCAGGAACACCGACCTCATCGGCCGATACGCAGGCGTGCCAATTATTCATACCCCAGGACCTCCGATCATCCATCTCACCCTTTTTACTTCGATGTTCCTTCACGGAAGTTTCTTTCATATCTTCGGAAACATGCTTTTCCTCTGGATTTTTGGAAACAACGTAGAGGATATCCTCGGATCATTCCGGTTTCTGCTTTTCTATCTCGTCTGCGGACTCATCGCATCACTCACGCATATTGCCTTTCAACCGAACTCACCTATTCCCACAGTGGGTGCCAGCGGGGCCGTTGCCGGCGTTCTCGGCGCATACCTGATCGCATTTCCAAGGGCGCGGGTGCTGACTCTGGTGTTTCTGGGGATCTTTATCCGTTTGGTAGAGCTCCCCGCTGCATTCCTTCTCGTCTTCTGGTTCGTTCTGCAAGCATTCAGCGGGATTGCATCCTTGTCTACGGGTCTTTCCCAAGGGGGTGTGGCCTGGTTCGCCCACATCGGAGGCTTCGTTGCGGGGGCAATGTATCTCAAACTCACGCTGGGAAGACGGTATTCGAGAGGTTAAGTGCCTTCCCGACGGATACAGCCCACTCGATGAAATTCAAATATGAAACATTCCAGCATGGGAGCACTGGTCGGCTGCTATATGAACTCTAAGCAACACGATCGTAGGATCAGGGGAAGAAACGCGTGGCCGCTTGTGAATCAATGCGTTCGCAGCCATCGAGATGGTGAGTATCACCGAGGAGCGCGATCCTGGGCTGTTCTTTGGGAAAAATGATCGTCGTGATGGATCCGTTCCGTATCTTGAAGCGCCAGAGGTCATCGAGTTTCATGCCCAACAGGCTGGTGAGGTAAGTGCAAATTACTCCGCCGTGGGTAAATACGGCGAATGTTTTGTCGGCTTGCTCCGCGCGGATACGATCCAACTCCCTGGTTACCCTCAATCTGAATGCTCGCAGGGATTCGCCGCGATCGATCTTTACCCGGGAAGGCATCCGGTACCACATCTCCACTTCTCTGGGGTATTCGAGCTTGAGATCGGTAGATCTGCGGCCCTCCCAGATTCCCAGGTTGATTTCTCGGAGGGCATCGCTCGTTTCGACATGCATATGGGAGCCAAGAGCAATCCGGCACGTATCTATCGCACGGGAGGCCGTACTGGACACCACATGGTCGATCGACTCGCGTTTGAGCCGTTCACCGATGCGGTGCGCCTGCTCCACGCCGAGGTTGCTCAAGGGCGAGTCCAAATATCCTTGAACTCGGCCTTCGAGGTTCCACTCGCTCTCGCCATGACGGATGAGAATAATCGTCTGCATGCTGTCACACTCACCGTGTTTTAGATAGGACTGAATATAACGGGGACATGCGGGAAGCGCAACCTGTTCAGTGCCTAGTTGTCGAAACGTTTTAGGAAGAGCTCGAGCAGATTATCTCCATGCCCTCGAGATCGACATGGCAAGCGATGCAATCAACACCTTCATGCACGGATGTGTCTAGGGTGTGGGAGCTGACATACACCGATCGCAGGACGCCGTTTTTGATCGTCGTGAGCGCCGTGTCACCGAGGCAGCAGAGACATGTTTCGCAATTGTCCCGTGCAACGGACGGGGATAACGGCTAACCGAGAGAGCGAAGATGGATAGAATATGGAGTTCAGGTCGTTTTGGCCTTGGAAAAACTAGTTGCACCACTATACGCCCCCCTCACAGCTTGGCAAACCCGTTGTTGCTGCCCCCTGGGTGTGCCGTGCAGACAAAATTGTGGTATCTCTCACAATTGTTTCTGCTGTGGAAGCCATCACTGCAATCTGGCTCAAGGCCAGCCTGCGGCCACGCGGTTCCTGACGCGTGCGAAACAAATCGCTTGTGAAGATAACAACATTCAAACACAGAATGCCAACCACTCCAATAGAACATTTGTATGATAAAACTCTGAGATATCGTGCATGAAGATAAATTGGCTAAGCCGCTAGGTTACTGGAAGTTACGCGGTCCATGCTTCGATGTAGATCTCATCTGTGCTCGCGATCACCATCGAGGAAGTATTGATATTTGAAAATATCCGCCACCATCATCTTACGGGAATGGTTACTTGGCAGCCAAGCAGAGAGATGCTTAAAATAAAGCCCCTTTCCCACAGGAAAGGGGCTTTCTTACATCTGAGGACGAGGAGGTTCGAATCCGCGTTTTCCGGGCTCTACTCGTGCACGTTCGCTGCGTCGGAGGAAAGCTCACCCAATGTCTTTGCTGGATGACACCTACTGCAGGCAAAATTGAGTGTTAGGTACCCGTTTGCGAACTTCCCGTCGGGAGTGAACATTTCGGCATTCGCGTCCGTATTGATCCGCCACAGATGTGTGGCGACATCCGCTTCGTACGTTCCGATCGCTACGGCCGATTTGCTCGCTTTCGGCATGTGGCAGTCCTCGCAGGTTATGCCCGCATCGTAATGAAGGATCGAGGAATTCTCGAAACTCTTCGTCTCTTTCATGTGGCAGTTTTCGCACTGGAGCCTGATCGCCATATCCCGATCTGGATTACTCGGGTGTAGCCCTATATGCGGATCGTGGCAAGTGACGCATTGGATCCCGCTATGCTTCGTCGTGAACATCTCGTTCCACTGCTCGTGATGACGAATAAAGCCGCCTTGCGCTGGGATCGTGTTAACCGCGCCGCGAACATGGCACTTGCCGCACAGCTCGTTTGACCTGTCAATAACCATGCGGACGTCATAGGGAGAGTTCGCATGAACTCCTCCGGGACCATGGCATGCTTCACACTGGATCCCGTTTGACGCCCAGGTGCCGATCAGGCCGGGTTTCCCATCCTGGTTCCCCTGCGCCTTGTAGCCGGTTGTATGGCAGCGACCGCAATCGTAGTCTTTTGTCCCTGGGGTATCCGTTTCGTACTTGACGAATTCCGGAGGCGCGAGATTATCAGGCCGCAGGTTATACTGCCGGTTTGGCCCCGTATATATCCTCCCATCTGCCCTGATATATCGTGCCTTCCACCAGAATCCACCGATGACGAGATCGATTTCGCTCCAAGCCAGATCCGGCGGATTCTGAACCGTGGAGAAGGGATAGTAGTTGGGATCCTGAACGTCGTCTGCGTCGTTCAACTTGAAGGGATGCCCGGTTTTCATGAAGCTCGCATGCAAGCTGGGATGGCATGCCTGGCAGGCGTCGCTCCCCACATAAAAAGATACATCCGGGGAAACGATCTCGGTCACCTCATTGGTCACTTTTCGCTCGCAGCCCATAGCGACTAGCGGTGCCAACAGCCCCAGCAAAAATACTCGGGCTGCAGTTTTCATAGAAACGCACCTCCTTCTTTGCAACAATTCGCCTCACACGCAAGGATGGCAAGAGGCTTTGGCGTTGCTCTAAGGCCAAGTTCTGCTACCGTTTTCTCTTCTTGTTTGCCAACCGGGGGTCAAACGTATTGGTTTACTATCCCCGCATTATGCTCTTAGTGAGCCTTTCTCAATTCCCGTTGCCACATATTCGTGGTAATCCGCGCCCCATACCGATCTTTATATGGAAAAATCTCTTGCGATACTCACCTCCACAACATTTCCCGTATAGAACAAATCGATCGCCTGGAAGTCGTCGTAGTTGAACACCGAATACTTCGCCTCCACGTGAAAATCTTCCGGGAGTTCATAGGAAATGCCCAAATTCAAACTGGATTTTTCAACATCTAGGTCCCTTCGGCTCCGGTAATACGTTCCTCCTGCGGTGACGCTTACTTTCCGATACTTCACAGGCGTGATCTTTCCCCTGACCACATGGTCGGACAACTCGAAGTCCGCGGAACGGCTCTCGTATTCTCCAACATAGTATGTGTAAAAAATGGATAGCCGACCGTATTTTTGCCTGGAGAGCTTGAAGCCGGTTGAGAAGGATGTGTATTCTGCTTCACTCCCGATATCATCGTTTTCTTTGACACGCGCTCGCACCTGTGCGGATAACTCCCCAAACCGCTCATCTACATATCTGGCTGCGACCCGATAGCGGGTGAAATCTTCATCCCCAATCAGCGTCGATCCCGTGACGATATTCTTATCCCGCGTCGCCGTCGAAGTTCTTACAAAAAGCTTGTCGAGGTAATTGATCCAACCACTGAACAAAAATCCATTGGACTCGCTCCGATCGATGAGATCGTCGACGATACGGTTTTCGTATCCAACGCGAAACCCTCCATGTCGGTTCCAACGTCTTCCCACCGAGACCGTGTTCAGAAAGTTATCCGTTTCGATCCCGTTGCCTTTATGGTCGGTGCGTGCGAAAACAAACCGGTAATCGACGGTAATCTGTCCGGGCAGCCTAGCTTTCGTAGCGCCCCATGCCTGGTTCGTTTCCAGCTCAACGCTACTTCCCTCCATTTCATCAAGTCGGTAATCATACCCTCCTGCCAGTACCACACGCTCGTATCTGGGAAACGGAGTCGAAGCGCTGGTTCTGAACATTTGTCCTTTGCGATCGCCGTGACCTTTTGCCTCATCATCAAAATCAGATTGTCGATACTCCAATCGAACACTCCTGCCCTTGAAGAATCCTTGCCCTCCGATGTTGAAAAATCGATGGGTATAGTCGCTGGTAAAAACCACCGGATCGGAGATAGGTTGGAACAAGAACAAATTGGTCCCTCCCTTATCTGTCCAGCTATACCCTCCGAAGAGTGTGACATACTTCACAGGAGAAACGGACACTTGCCCTCCTGTTGATTTCCGATCGGTGGACCCTCTTCCTCCGGATTCGTAAATTCGCCGATATTGATCGTGATGGAACGAGAGAGAAAAAAGCTGAGCTTTGGAGGCGGAGAAATCGATGTTCCTATTGTCCAGGGAGATGTACCTCAAATTCGCCCCTATATTAATCCCGTTATCCAGCGAATAACGGGCATCTCGGAGCGAGATTGTCAATCCGTCATACAGGTTGTGGGTCTCCTGGTTGACTGCGAGGTTGCCTTCCTCGTCCGTATAAACGTAGCCCAACTCGAACCTGCCGGTCCCTTCTTTCGATACCGCCCCATTCGCCGAGCATACGAATATTCCAAACAAGAGACCCAGCATTGCACGCCTATGGCATCTCATTGTGAACCTCGCTACCTATTTAGGCTATGACAGCCAGGGTTGTAACAGCTGCCGCCCAGTTTGGCGGGCAAATTCGGATCGAGATACAGGTTACTTACGAAGGAGCCGTGTGTTTCCGTGTGGCAAATCTGACAGTCGTAAGCAGCCCAGATCCCGCCATGTGCCGCCGTGTGACCCGCAGGGAAATGACATTGTCGACAAAGCTGATTCCCGGGCTGCCTCATCAGTCGGTTATTTTCGCTTCCATGAGGATCATGGCATTCGATGCACCCGCTCCCCTCGACCGAATAAGCATTGACTGCCTCGTGCTCGAAGAGAAACGGTCCCCCCTGCTCAGGATGACAATCGCGGCAATGGCTCGACAATTCATAGGCGAGATTTTGATCCTGCCGTTTTGTAAATTGATGGCAGCTCAAGCACGTGACGTTCTGTTGGAGTACCGGATGGTTAGAGTTTTTGAGGAAGTTGGCTCTCTTTTCCTGATGACACCCGAAACAGAACTCCGCCCTCTCATCGAGAAGGGGAACCGTGCCAAAAGTATGAACCTTGTGGCACTCCGAGCAGTTCAACTGCTCCACCGTATGTGCATCGAAACCGTAGTTGTCGAGCTCGGAGTGGGCCGAGTGACATTGCGAACAAATCTCGATCACATCAAATCCGATAAGACTCGCGGGATTCCCAATGTTCTCAGTGGAAGGATCTTCAACGTGGAGTTCTGCTCCCCGGTGACAACTAACACAGCGGATTTGAACAGTTCGGGTGTCTGTTTGCGCCACCAGCCTATGGGAACTCGAAGCGAGCGATCGGTCGTATTCCTCATGGCAGTCCAGGCACGTTTCATCATCCACAACGGCCTCTTGCGCCACCATCGATGCTGGAAAAGTGAGGAGGATAACAAGGAGAAGGGAAACGAAGAAAGACATTGTGAAAAGCTGGTTAGTGAATCGCATTATCACCTCCCGTACGCTGGGTCGTTGGCACCCTCAAGCATTTTAGCATCCAGCTCCACACTGTCAAGGTTTATTCAAGACAAGTCGTCATAAGAAGTCCGAAATGTTGGATTCGAAGAACACAACATGTGACTCAGATAGTGTATGGCAACTATAGCAGAGCGTCGTAGTCTTCGTGGCAGTCCAGGATTGCCTCATTCGAATCCAAGCCACCACTCGCGTGTGCGAACCCGAAAAGCGATGCAAAAAACACAAACGCGCAAAACAAAGCAAGGATTAGGAACATAGCAAAATTCTTCATCGCGATTTGAGACTCCCTGGTAGCCGTTGAGTCTTCAGATCTATCGCCCTCATTCCAAATTCCTGAATACATTCTCACCATGTCCATAACCCTTATAACCCTAAAACTTGTATGCTCTGATAAGTCTTATTTAATTGGTAACTTTACAGCACATTGTCGCGCTGCAGAGCCGTTTGTTGCAGCTAGTCCGCCAAACGAACGTCTCCCACCTCGTCCCCGGTGAGAGACTTTGGCTATTCATCCCGCGCCGCAAAGCCTCGTGCCTACCCGGAAAGACATTCCCATTCGGTCGTTCTGTCAGTTATACTCCCTGCATGACGGCCATCATTGCACGACCGTCATCGAAAAGGCGAACGAAGCCAAACAGATCATGACAGCGGTTCGAGAATAAGTGGATTTTCCGAATAAGTGTCAGACATGCTCACCCGGCTCATTTTTCCGATTGGAGAACTCTTCCTTTGCTGCCTCCTCGGCGGCTGCGCCGCCCCACTCCCTACGCTCTCCCGTGAGGCTTTAGATCCCTATGATAGAATCGTTTACGTCAGGGAGCACGCAATCTGGGGCATTGACGCGCTCGGGAACACCGCGAAAACGATTATCGATCTTGATGCGTCGATCGTTGCGCCCACCTGCTCACCCAATGGGCGATCGATTGCCTTCTATTCGTTCGAGAAAAAAGGCAACCACGCCCGCTATTTTCCTTGGTGGGAGCTATCGAACAGCAGCGCCCACTTGATTGTCGCCGATATCGATCGAGGAGATCCCGTCGATCCGGGAACGTTTGCATCTCCAGTCGTTCATTCGGGGCCAAAGCGGCTACGGAATTTTCGCATCATCCCGCCCAGGTGGTCGCCAAGCGGCCGAAAATTACTTGTCACCAACCAATCCGGCCTTTTCCT
Source organism: Candidatus Latescibacterota bacterium (assembly GCA_011772205.1). GTDB lineage: Bacteria > Krumholzibacteriota > Krumholzibacteriia > WVZY01 > WVZY01 > WVZY01. The sequence continues at coordinate 55,851 of WVZY01000057.1, read as the reverse complement.
TGTGGAGGCTTTGGGTGATAAGGTGCAGCTCGTGGCTGAGGATCGCCTACTGGCGAGCGATTGGTCACCCGACGGCAGGACTGTCTACTATACCAACGGGATAGACGTTTTCTCGGTGGATATAGAGGGAGAAGTATTCCAGTTGCCGCCGCGGCCCCTCTCCGAGCAGGATGTTGATGGGATAAACGTCCTCGCGTGCTCTCCCGATGGATCCCGGCTCGCCTGTGGGGGGAACAACAAGCTCTGGATCCTGAATCTGGCTTCGAGCGAGATCACCGAGATTTGCGATTCCCAATTCCCAATCCACTGGATTGCCTGGCTCCCCTCGAGTGATGGAATCGTGTTCCTCAGCGGTCTCCCCGATAGAGAGGTTGGCCCGATGCGTGCGACCCTGACAGCTGGAATAATGAGCGGGCATTACCGGCTCTTATCCGTATCTATCAGCGACAAGGCTGTTGTCGAAATCTTTCACGAGTCTCGGCTCGATGTTCGGATGGCATCCCCCTCTCTTTCCCCCGACGGCCGGTTCGTGGCGTTTATTTCCAGGCCAGCGAGAAGCTTTGAAAAAGTTTTCGTTGCGGCGACGGATGGATCCGGATGGCGGCCTTTGACAGCGGAGGGGCGTTGCCTCTTTCCAACATGGTGCCGCTGAACCGATGTGGCAAAGCAAACCGTCCGTACCCGGAATTCCTCTTTAAGCTGCTGGGAAAAAATAGAATGGCCGCTGGGGGAAAATGTAGCTAGTGAACCGGCGGGCTTTTGAGTTCACATTACCCCAATACTTTTTTCACGACGGACTTCACAATTCCCTCATACCGTCTGACGATCATGACGGGGCATTTCGAGAATCTCGCCACTTTTTCCGGTATTTCCCCAAAGAGCACGCTCGAGAAAAGTCCTTCTTTAGAGGCGCCCAAAACGAGGAGATCATAATCGGCTGCGGCTCTTATAAGACCCGCGGCAACATTGTTGGCTTCGATTATGCGCTTGTCGACCTTTCCTTCGAGACCGCTTCGATGGATGGTTTTGTCGATCCATTCGAGCCCGATTTCCGCGTCCCGCTCGGTGTGCTCTTTTTTGACCACATAGCAACAGGCTACATCCGCATCGAACTCCCTTTGGAATAGCGCGACGAATTCCGTTGCGAGGAGCGCATGCGGACCCCCGGATGTTGGTAGCAGGATCTTCTTGATCGGCCATTCCCCCATCAGCTTCACCGTGATGAGGTCGCACGGTGCCTGGCGAACGACCCGGTCGGCCACCTCGCCGAAAATCCGGTCGCGGTTCGTCGTGTATCCTTTCCACCCCATGAGAACGAGCGAGGCTTTGTGTTCCACGGCCGCCGTCAGGATGCCGTCCGAAACACGATGCGCAATCCGGAGAGCGGTTCGTGTCGGAACGTCGACCTTCTTCCCGTATTGGACGGCTTGCTTCAGCAGCGGCGCTTTGTGATGTATGAACCGCATCCCCTCATGGATGGGAAGACTCTGGGGGACCTCGATGACACCGAGCACGATGATTTCGGCTTCATTGGCCCTCGCGATCGGAGCACCCAGCTGCATCAACGGAATCACATGATCGGGATTGTGCAGGGGGATTAGAATCCGGTACTTGTGCTGCGAAGTGGGCTTTGGCTGGGCCACATCGATGACTTGTGGTATTTCCGAAATGGCCGCTTTTTCGACGTAAACAAAATAGAGAAACAGTCCGATGCCGATCCACGTTGCAGTGATGTACCAGGATCTTGCATCGAAATTGTACTGGTAAATCGCAAGAAACAAATTGAGCGAAATCGCAATAATGGGGGTGACCGGGTAGAGTGGAACCCGGAAGCCGCCTTTCAACTCCGGGAATTTCCTCCTCAACGCAATCACGGACAGGTTCACAAGAGCGAATGTCAGAAGAAACATCAAGCTTGCCGATGATCCGATGACATGGATTGGGAAAATCAATGCGAGTACCAGGACGATTGCCCCTGTTGCTGCAACGGCAATGTGCGGGGTACGCCGATCCGGGTGGATTCGGCTCATTCGCGTGGGCAGCATTTTATCCCGGCTCATCGAAAAGGCGACCCGAGACGACGCGAGAATCGTCGCATTCAGGGCCGACGTGGTGGACAGGAGTCCGCCAAATATGATCAGCGCAATGCCAAAGACCGGCATGAAGTTTTCTGCGGCTCTCACGATCGCGGTCTCTTGGTATTTCCCCAGGAATTCCCATGAGGCACCGGTCTCGGGCCGGATCGCTCCAATACTCACGAACAGAACGAGGAGGTAAATCAGCACGGCAACGCAGAGAGAGATCAACGTTGCCCGCGGTATGTTCTTCGTTGGCTCCTTTATCTCCTCTGCGACGGTCGCAATGAGGTCATACCCTTCGAAAGCGATAAACGTAAGCCCCATCGCCACAATGACACCCCCGAATCCCTGTGGGAAAAACGGGGTGAAGCTGGAAAATGCCTCCGCCGGTGATCCAAAAACCACCCTCAATCCGAAAAGAATGAATATGCCGAGGATCGCGATCTTCCCCATCGTGATGACGTTTTCCACTTTTCCCGTGAGTGCGGTGCCCCGCATGTTGATCGCGATAAAGGTGAGACTCGCCACGACCGTCATCAAGGCGAGGGGAAACCGAGGCCCCAAAGAATCGAATGCGATATCGGACAGAAACGGAATGAAACTCCTGATAAACTCCCAGAAATAGCTGCCAAAACCCATTGCATACAAGCTGCACGCGACGATATAGGAAAACCAAAGCATCCAACCGGATGCGAATCCGACCGGCCCCGGAAAGGCTTTCTTGATGAACGCATACCCGCCCCCTGCTTGAGGGTATGCCGACGACAGTTCCGCATAGCTCAGAGCAGTCAACAGGGTGACCAACCCATTCAGCCCGAAGGCAAGAATGGACGCTGGCCCCGCTTCGCCGGCGGCGATTCCCGTGAGTACAAAAATCCCGGCCCCGATCATCGCACCGATCCCGATCATACTTGCGTCGAACATGCTGAGATCGCGCGCGAACGAGACCTTTACGTCCTGACCTGAGTTATTTGCTTCTTCCGCCATCTGATTTCCAGACTGTGGAAAGACAATTCAAACCCGGCTGGCAGGCTTCGGACATGCGTTCATCGATGTCCGCATGGTCGGCCCATGCCGTTACCAGCGGCCGCCGGACCTCCCCGTCGCTCATTGCGATCCGCCATTCTAGGGACCAGCGGCAAAGGTTTGCAAGCCGCATTCCCGGCATTTCGGGCTCTGAGCTCATTCGCGTGGAGCCTCAGTCAACCTCACTTGGGTCTCCCAAGCCCCAACCGGCGAGTTAATATGCTCCTAACTGCATACTAAAAAATTAATTAGCGCGCATTAACATTTTTCGTTGACAATTCTGATTATTCTGATTATACTGATAGTAGTGAATATTTATAGTTCGCAACACCCAATTGTCGAGGAGGTAAGGAAGATATGCCGAACAAAGAGCCGGACAATGCTTCTTGCTGCGAGGAGGGATCCTCTCAGAAGAAGAGCTCCTGTTGCAGAATCGAATCGGTGGTCCAAACCGACGCCCGGGGCCAGATCGTCCTTCCTAAGGAGATCCGGGAAAAAGCGGGGATTCAAGCAGGGGATAAGCTCGCGCTGATCGCCTATGAATCGAATGGAGAGATCTGCTGCATATCCTTGATTAAAGCGGATCAGCTGGCCGGGAAGGTCAAAGATATACTGGGGCCCGTTCTCAAGGAGACACTTGAGGACTAGTGGGAGGTGAGACGGATGAAAAAGGACATAAAGAAAATCGTGAAAGAGCGTTACGGAGAGGCTGCTCGCAGGGAAGTCGGGTGCTGCGGACCAGTGAACTCCTGCGTTTGCGGCCCCGAGCTGGATTCGAGCAGGTATATCGGCTACACATCCGAAGAAATCCGGTCCGCCCCGAACGGGGCCAATCTTGGTCTCGGTTGCGGAAATCCGACCGCGATTGCCTCGCTCAGGCCGGGGGAAATCGTCCTGGATCTTGGGTCCGGGGCCGGTTTCGACTGCTTTCTCGCTGCAAAAAAGGTCCTTCCCGGCGGGAAAGTATATGGCCTCGATATGACTCCGGAAATGATCGCAAGGGCAAAACGCAACGCCACAAAAGGCGGTTATGGCAACGTGGAGTTCTTGCTCGGAGACATCGAGGAGATACCGCTCCCCGATGATTCTGTTGACGTGGTCATTTCGAACTGCGTGATCAACCTCTCTCCCGATAAAGCCATCGTTTTCAGAGAGTCATACCGCGTGCTGAAGCCCGGTGGGAGGTTGATGATCTCGGACCTCGTTCTGTCCAAAGAGATTCCCGATTCGGTAAGGAACAACGAGAGGGCTTACGTGGGGTGTATTGCGGGCGCCTTGCTAAAGGACAGTTACATCTCACTGATCGAGGAAGCGGGATTTGGACAAATCGAGATCATGAACGAAAAAAACTTCCCTCTCAACTGGTTTACGAATGATCAAACAGTCCAGACGATGATCGGAGACGAGACCATTACATTAGATGATGTGAAAGCCACCAATGCAGCCGTTCTGAGCGTCAGCATCGCAGCGCGAAAAGGTTGAGACTCCCAGATCATTGGGATTTTGGATTGGTTTGCCAAAACGCTTCCCTCTTGCCTGCCCCGATCTCCGCCACCGGCTGATTGCAATCAGGCGCCCTTCTTATTCATTGCAATATCTACGGGTCATTTCCTTGCCACGCGCCGCACGATTTCGTATGCTAGACTGACTCATCTCTTCTATGGGATTCAAATACCCTTTCCCAACACACATCGCAATCCGCAGTAAAGGAGAAAAAGTGGAATGTTGAACTTCATCCCCAAGAAAATCGAAGACTACTGTGCCGACAACACCTCCCCCGAATCCCCCCTACTAAAAAAACTGGCGGAGGAAACACACGCCACAATGTCGAATCCCCAAATGCTCATCGGACGCGTGGAGGGAGTATTCCTGAAACTTCTAGTAAAGATAACGAGTGCCCGACGGATTCTCGAAATTGGAAGTTTTACCGGATACAGTGCGCTCATGATGGCCGAAGCGCTTCCAGAAGACGGCCGGCTCATCACATGCGACATCGACCCAAGAGCAACGGGAATTGCGCGTCGATACTGGGACTCGAGTCCTCACGGAAGGAAAATCGAACTCAAACTCGGACCGGCCCTGCAGACTATCGAGGAAATCGAAGGTCCATTCGATCTGGTGTTCATCGATGCAGATAAGGAAAACTATATCCGCTACTGGGATGAATGCATGCCGAAAATCCGCTCGGGGGGTGTCATCATTGCGGACAACGTGTTATGGAGCGGTCGCGTGCTCGCGCCAAAGGAAAAATCCGATCGGGCGCTGGCCGCTTTTAACAATCACGTAAGGAACGACCGGCGGGTGGACGCCGTTATGCTGGCGATAAGAGATGGGATCACCCTCGCATGCAAACGATGAGACCGCACCTCTACTCTAAAGATCGGAGGAATCATGAAGACCCTTGTTTTGTTACTCTCTTTTTCTGTTATCATGACCAGTTCCATGGATGCGGCTGCAGAGGATTGGAATCTCTCCGCGGATTTGAATCTCACGCTCGCGCAAAATGCTTACAGTGATAACTGGGTGGGAGGGGAATCCGGCTCACTGACCTGGCAGTTCAACTCCAACACGCTGGCCGAGAAACAGCTGAACAATTGGATCCACAACAAGAATACGCTAAAACTGCTCTTCGGTCAGACGCACAATCAAGACCCGGATACGAAAAAATGGCTGTCGCCGGTGAAATCGACGGATCTCATAGATCTGGAGTCCACATTCCGTTTTACTCTAGGCGGCTTCGTCGATCCCATCCTCGCCCTGAGAGTGATCACGCAATTTATCGACCAGAGCGACCCAGCAAAAGACCGCTGGTTGAACCCGCTGGATATCACCGAGACGTTGGGGATTGCAAAGGTCTTCATCAAAGATGAAAAGCGCGAGTGGATGGCGCGTCTGGGAGCCGGTTTTAGAGAGTTAATATACAGGGACGTGCTCGATCCGGATACGGGCACTCGAGATACGGAAACGGCCACAATTGGCGGATTCGAATTCGTTAACGACTTCACCACGCCCCTGGCAAAGGAAAAACTCGCATTTACCAGCAAGCTCACCGTGTTTCAGGCCGTGTATTCAACGGAGTCGGATGAACTCAAAGGTCTGCCGGAAGAGGATTACTGGAAATATCCGGACGTAAACTTCGAGAACATTCTTACCGTCCACCTCACCAAGTACCTGATCATGAATTTCTACCTGCAGGTGCTCTACGACAAGGAGATCGATCTTGCCGGGCGCTTCAAGCAGACAATGTCCCTGGGTGTGACTTACAAGTTGTTGTAGAGGCGACCATCGCGGGTCGGCTATTTTCATCGCAAAAAAATGCATCCGAAGGCCGCTTCCCGTTGTATATTACATAGTCGAGAATCTTGTCAGAGCTTGCTTGCCGCACCGTTTTGGCAAGCGGAGAATCATCGCTAATATTTATAATCTATTATAAGGTAATAAGTTATGCTGTCACGAATGCGATTCATCTATTGGGTGCTCGGGGTCTTCGTAGCTATGCTTGCACTTGTGTCGATCGCAAGATCGAGCGAATTCAACCTCGATTATATCGAGGACCCGGTTACCCTGCGCGCCTACACCGGTTTTAGCAGCGTTTCGCAAGGAGGTACCATACCTGTCGCCGTGGCAGTCCGCATCGGCGGTCACTGGCACATCAACGCCCATGAGGTGAACGACGAATACCTGATTCCCACATCGATATCTCTTGAAACCGCTCCCGGAATAGACGTCCGGAAGATCATCTATCCGAATGCGACCGAAAAGCGCCTTTCGTTTTCGGACAAACCGCTGGCCCTATACGAAGGTGAAGTGTTTGTAGGCGTTCTTATTGGGGTGGCAAAAGATTTCCCTCTGGGGGATACCACGGTTGTGGCCACACTCACCTACCAAGCATGCGACAACGAGAAGTGCATTGCACCGGTGAATGAACCGCTTGTGATTCCGTTCAGGGTATCTCCCCCAACGGAGGCGATCGACGCGATCCACACGGAAATATTTTCCAAAATAAATTTCGGCCTCACATCCCCCCCTACCACATCCGACGATGGAGCAGGCATACGCGAGGGCACGCTGAGCCGCTTGATCGCAACGAAAGGTTTGCTACTCGCTTTTCTCACCGTTTTCATCGCCGGTATGGCGCTCAATCTCACTCCCTGCGTGTATCCGATGATTCCAATAACTGTGAGCTACTTCGGAGGACAGAGCAGAGGAAAGAGCTCGAGAACGGTTTTTCTCGCAATACTGTATCTGCTCGGCATGGCTATCATGTATTCCTCGTTGGGGCTGATCGCATCGTTGACGGGAAGTCTGTTCGGCTCAGCGCTCCAAAACCCATATGTGCTCGCTTTCGTCGCCCTCGTGCTCGTCGGATTGGCCCTGTCGATGTTCGGCTTTTATGAGATCCGTATTCCTGCAAAATTAAGCAATGTTGCCGGAACATCGAAGCAGGGCGCGATGGGAGCTTTTTTCATGGGCCTTACCGTTGGAATCGTCGCAGCACCCTGCATCGGTCCATTCGTCCTGGGTCTTCTCACATTCGTCGGCGAGAGCGGCAACCCGGCTCTCGGATTTTCCCTGTTCTTTACTCTTGCCGTCGGCCTCGGTTTGCCTTTCGTTGTCCTCGCCGTGATATCCGGAAGCATCTCGAAGCTGCCAAAATCCGGCGAATGGATGGAGTGGGTGAGAAAGTTGTTCGGCGGGATACTTCTTGCAATGGCCGTGTATTTCCTGAAGCCGATCATGGCAAGCTGGCTGTACGCGCTCGTGTTAGGGCTTGTTATCATCGCCTGTGGAATCGTTCTTGGATTCGTGGTCAGATCAGAAAGTACAGCGCCTTTTTTCCGCGCGCTTCGACGTGCCATAGGCATCATCGGCCCGATCCTGGGATTATACATCATCTTCTCATCTACTATCTTATTCGGAACGGCCGAGGAAATAGGAATCAAGTGGGAGCCGTACAGCGATGACATGCTGGCCAAAGCCAAGGTGGAAGGCCGCTTTGTCCTAATCGACTTCTCCGCGGACTGGTGCATCCCTTGTAAAGAACTCGACCATAAGACCTTTTCGCAAGACGATGTGGTCAAAGCGACGGAGGAGTTCGTCAGATTGAAGGCCGATTTGACTCAAGCAGGCTCCGAAGCGAACGTGCGACTGAGGAAAATATTCCGGATACGCGGTGTCCCCACTGTGATCTTCGTCGACCAGGACGGAAATGAGAGAGAAGATCTTCGCGTCGTCGGTTTTGTAGATGCGAAAGAGTTTCTCTCGCGCCTCCACAGTTTGAAAGCCGAGGCCATTTAGAAGGGATCCCCCCTCTCCATCCGAAGGAAACATCAATGTCATTCATCATGAAGTCCCCCGCCTTGTTCGTTCCTTAAAAAAATACTTCTTTACGAGTGACTTCCCAAGAGCGGCCGGTTTATAATTGAAGTGAAATGAAGATCGTCAGTTTTGGTCCCAAAGAACAGGAGAAGCCTGGTGTCCTCCACGGTGATCAGGTAATCGACCTCCTCGCAGTGGATACGTCCCTTCCTCAAACCGTACGCGGCATCCTCGAGGCTGACGGAATTTTCCGCATCGCTAGGATTCTGGACAACGCATCCTCTTTGGATCCGAAGGCCGTGCTCGCGCTCTCAAGTGTGCGCCTAGGGCCGCCAGTCACGAATCCTTCCAAGATCGTTTGCCTGGGCCTCAACTACAGAGACCACGCAAAAGAACAAGGCAGAAGCGTACCCGATTGGCCGCTGACATTCGCCAAAGCACCGAGCGCGCTGATCGGCGAGGGAGACCCAATCCCGATACCTCATGGCGTTACTCAGCTGGACCATGAGGTCGAGCTTGCTTTTGTTATTGGGAAGCGCGCCAAAAATGTTGCGGCCGACGATGCGGCGGAGCATATCGCCGGTTACGCCGTGTTCATGGATATCAGCGCGAGGGACATCCAATTTCGCGAGAAGCAGTGGTTCAGAGCGAAGAGCTTCGACGGCTTCGCCCCATTTGGACCTTTCTTGGTGACGTCCGACGAAGTGAGCGATCCACACAGCCTCAAGATTTCTCTCGAAGTAAACGGTAAAGCGAGGCAATCGAGCAACACCGGGGAAATGACCTTCAAAATCGATTACCTGGTCCATTACCTCTCGCACAGCATGACGCTCGAACCGGGAGACATCGTTGCAACGGGAACTCCTGCTGGCGTCGGGGTGTTCGCCACCCCCCAGAGGTTTTTGAAAAGAGGAGATGTGCTCAAAGCGACTATCGAACTCCTGGGAACACTTACTAATCCCATTGCCTGAGAGACTCCCAAGTGGCACCGCACCGGCACGTGCACCGCATTTCAGTGGAAATAAGCAAAGAGAAAAATAGCTGCAGAAAAAAGCTCCTGGTAATATCCCCATGGGAGAGCATGTGGTCGCTCGGAGGCGACGCAGGTGTATCGGATGACTACGAGTTTGTCAACAAGTTCACGAAGCACGATTACGAACTTCATTTCCTTATCCCAAAAGGTGAACCGGGAAGCCAACCCGACATCGAAAACTTTCACACGCACACATATCCCAACTTTTTCAAGGCGATTTCAAACTTGCCGACATTCCTGAGGCGTTTGCTCCTTCCTTTTCTTTTCAACTCCGTTGTCATTCCAAGAGCACTCCTTCTCGCCCGCGCTCTCAAACCCGACTTCGTGCTTGGCCATTCCCACTACAGCACAGCTGCAACGTTCATGCTACGAAAGCTCCGATCGTTGCCCACCGGAGTCAAGCTATTCGGTGTGATGGACCTCGTCCATACGCAATGGCCGCGGTGGAAGTACCTGTATAAAAACGCCGAGCAGATGCTGGCGCTCAAGTTTCCTCAGGATTTATGGATCGTCTTGGACGACGGCACAAAAGGACGCGAAGCCCTTCTACGGCACGGTGTAAGTAACGAAAAAATTCACTTTCTCCCGAACGGCATAAACCTCGAGTGGGCGGATCATGCATGCAACCGGGAGAAGATACGAAAGGAAATGCGCATTCCTCGAGATGCATGCGTGGTGCTTTTTCTCTCCCGCTTCGTACCATCAAAGAGACCTGAAGCCGTTATACGTTCGATCCCCCGTGTCCTGGAGCTTGCCGAGAGAGAGGCGATCTTCCTTTTCGTCGGCGGCGGTCCATTGAAGGCCTCGAGCGTCGCGCTGGCTGCTCGCTCGAAAGTTGCAGAGCACACGCGGTTCATGGGACCGGTTCCTCATTCACGTGTTCCGGACGTGTTTTGCGCTTCAGACATATTTATTTCCACGAGCAATCTTACAAATATGGCGATCCCGACATTCGAGGCATTTGTCTGCGGAGTACCGGTTGTCGCTTTCGATGTTGGGGACACCAAGAAAGCGGTCAAGGAGAATGAAACGGGCTGCACAGTCCCTGACGGTGATATCGAAGCTCTTGCCAGAGCAATTACAGATCTTGCGAACAACGAGGAGAAGCGAGCGGCGCTCGGCCTCAATGCAAAGAAGTATGCGATGGAGAATTTTACGAGCTGGGACGAACGAACAGATAAAGAGCTGGAGATTATTGACAGTTGGGTTCGCGCAAGTCGCGCGACATCGTGAAGAAACGAATGCGCGATTAAGCAGGATCAGTTATTCTATTTTTCTTTCACTAGCTTCTCAACAGCCTGGGCAAGCCGAGAACCTCTCACGGATTTATAGCGAATCTTCCCGCTTCGATCCAGGAGGAATGTTGCCGGGATTGACCGCACCTTGTACTTCTTTGCGACTTCATTGTTCCAGGCTTTTCCATCGAAGTGCTGCGGCCACTTGATATCGTTCCTCCTTACGTATTTCTCCAGAGCATTACGGTTGCTATCGAGCGAAATCCCTATTATCTCAAAGCCTTGCTGATGATACTGCTTATAGATCCGCTTTACATTCGGCATTTCCTGCAAACACGGTGCGCACCAGGTTGCCCAAAAATCTAGCAGAACCACCTTGCCCTTGTACTTCTCTAAAGACAGGGAGGACCCATTGAGGTCCGTCACCTCAAAGGGAATCGGTTCTTTCCCTATGGCAAGCCTTTGAATGACATCCATGTCCTCGAGATTCGTGCGAGCCATTCCCAAGAGCTGAGTGTTTACACTCGCATACCGATCTACGACGATCCGATAATGCTTTTTCGCTGCATCGAAGTTACCGGCGTTCTTGTATGCCTCTGCGATAGAATAATGAGCAAAGGCTACTTTGTTCTCATCAGCATCGGAGGCTGAAGACAGATATTTTTCCAAATGCAGTATCGCTTTCTCAGGTTTTTGGAGGTGGTTGTAAAGCACTCCAAGCTGGAACATCGCATCATGCGATTCTTTTGATCCCGGATATTCCTCTATAAACGCCCGGAACTTTCCTTCGATCTTCTCGATTGCTTTGATCGGTTCTCGCTTGGCGAGCGGGCTTTTTTCGATATCTCTGATTTCCCTCATAACCCTCTCGTACGCCTTCTCGGACGACAGCTCCGATTCGTAATCCTGTGCAGGCGAATTCTCCGAGGAGGATTCCATGCCGGAAGACTTATTCGCAACCGGTTCCTCTGCTGGAGATTTCTCGGCACATGCGATGCTAATCAGTAAGGCTGCCATGCAGGCGACGAGAGTAACAAGCAGCGACTTTCTCACAGTGTTTTCCTCTGGCTGACGTTTAAAGGTACCGGGCCGCCGGAAATGCGCATACTCATTTGCCAATCACCATCCGATTTATCGAAATCGGGCGATGAGACGGACGTTTACCAATGGTTCACGAGGATCGCTGGTATGAATTACCATTTGTCCAATATAGTTCCTGCCGCCGCTTTGAGGAAAGAAATCGACTGTAACTCTATAGCTTTTTCCATCCTCAATGGGATCCACCTTTGCCCTGTACCCTTCGATTGAAAATGTGATGTCTTCGATTTCGAATTCATGTTTGGAATTTGATATGGTAAGTGATCTTTGCACGGGCGATTCCTCATTGTGCTTACGGGCCTCAGGGACAAATCCAAAGTTGAGGATGGAAGGTCTGACAACCATTTCGCCCTTTGTCGTTACCTGGACCTGAATAACATTCCTGGGAGCTCTATCGTTGTTCGTGTAAACGAAGAGACTGCCAAACGCGTTTTGCACGGTGAGCTTTGGGTTTTTCATCACTTTCAGTTTGAACTTCCCTTGCTCCTCGGCAGAAATCACTTTGTAGGTAATCTTGTCATCCATATCTGACTCTACTTTGGTGATTTCGAATGGCTCGCTGAGATTTTCATCGTTCGAGGAGATAATGATCTCCCTTTCGACCTGCTCTCCATAGGATCCTTTTAGAAATACTTTCGAAGCGGGTTCTATCAAGATGTAAGGTTTGATATGGGCATTCAATGTAACCGTCATTTTCCTATGATTGGGATCGTTCGTGTAAATAGTTGCACCCTTTGTAAACCTGCCTCTTACCCTTTTCCCATCGATTTCGAACTCTATTGTTCCCTTCTGACCAGGAGGGATGACCTTATCGTATTTGGCCACCGTGCAGCCTCACCCCGGCTTGACATTTTCTATGATCAATTCTGCCTTGCCGCGGTTCTCTACAACGAACGTGTACTTATAAACATCCTGCTCATAGACATTCCCTAGATCTTGCACTAGTGTATTTATATATGCTATCGGCTGGTTCCCCTCGCTATCCTGTGCGAGGGCGATGGAAGAGAATGAACAAACAAGCAGGAAAACGACGATGATGCGGGCAAACATGCTGCCCCTCCTTCCGATGCGAGGCTTGTGCCTAGGATTATGGAGGATCGTCTTCTGAACTTCGGAAGCCTTTAACGTACAATCCGATTCGCGTCCCCTTCTCTCTGAACTCGAGAAACAAAGAATCAAAAAACTCCCTGCCTAAACGGCTCGGGATTTATCTTTTCGCGCCCGGCAACGCCAAATGCACATTCTCTAACGTATTATACTCACTGGCATCATAAAGTTCCACATGTTTATGAAAACGCGTAAGCAATTCGCAAGCCAAGGGTTATGCAGCTCAGGAGGCAATTTCGGAGTGGATATGCGACCCGGTGGGTCTTATATTGATCCATGGGGGAAATCGCCTATTCCGAGACATCGGCGTCACTGAATCCGCGCTGTATGCTATACTTGCGCAGTTTGAGACAAGGTCTTTTAAATGATATTCCGCTCAAGACCTGTCATGCTCATCACGAGCCTCGGGGTAGCGCGGGAATAAGATCAGACTCGGGAGACCATGATGCTTTGTCACGAAGAAATTCTCCGATACAGCCGCCACCTAATTCTGCCGGAGGTGGCCCTCGAAGGCCAGCTCAAGCTGAAAGCTGCGAGAGTGGTTCTGGTGGGCGCAGGCGGTCTGGGATCACCGCTGGGGCTTTACCTTGCTGCCGTCGGAGTCGGGCGAATCGGGCTCATCGACTCCGATGAAGTGGACCTCCCAAATCTCCAGCGCCAGGTGATGTTCGAGACGGGAGAAATTGGCCATCCAAAATGCGATGTAAGCAGGGATCGCCTTCGGGCGCTGAATCCCGAAATTGAAATCGTCGCACACAAGACGCATTTGACAAACCGCAACGCCCTCGACCTCCTTTCCGGGTACGACATCATAGTGGACGGTTCGGATAATTTCCCCACTCGTTACCTCGTCAACGACGCCTGCGTGCTTCTGCGGAAGCCGAACGTTTACGGCAGCGTGTTTCGATTCGAGGGCCAGGCAACGGTCTTCAGCTTGGAGGACGGTCCCTGCTATCGTTGTCTCTATCCCGAGCCACCCCCTCCCGGCCTTGCTCCGAGCTGCTCCGAGAGCGGAATCCTCGGTGTCCTCCCAGGAATCATCGGTACGATCCAGGCGAACGAAACGATCAAAATCATTCTCGGCGTTGGCGAAAGCCTCAAGGGGCGACTGCTTCTGTTCGATGCGTTGAAGATACGGTTCAACGAACTCAAGCTACCAAAGAACCCGAATTGTCCGGTCTGCGGCGAGCAGCCGACAATAAAAGAACTCATCGACTACGAAGCGTTTTGCGGTGCGCATGGAGACGAGACTCAACTCGCAGTGGATGTTTCCGAAATAGCTCCAGCAGAGCTCAAAAGCAAGCTCGAGGCTGGCGAGAATATCCTTCTCCTGGACGTTCGCGAGCCGTACGAATCGCAAATCAGCAATCTCGGTGGACGGAAAATCCCCTTGGGAGAGTTCGCAACTCGCATCCACGAGCTGGAGCCAACGAGGGAAATTGTCGTCTACTGCAGAACGGGGGTGCGCTCCGCAACCGCTGTTGATCTTCTCAGGAATGCCGGCTTCCGAAAAGTCTGGAAACTCAAAGGTGGAATCAACGCCTGGGCGGCGGAAATCGATTCTGATATTCCCAGATACTGATCCATGCTGCGCCGACCTTTGCGTCGTAGCATAAGGCGATGTGAGTAGACGCTTTTCCGTCGCGGCTCGATCGCCCCTTATCAACATCATCCAGGGATTTCCGAAAAATACCGGCCTGCTACTCCGTGATGAAGTAGGAGTGCTTGTCTACGCCAGCATCGAGATCATAGAGGGCCCGGAGGATCGAGCGGCGATAGCGACATTCTCCATCTGCTCGCTCGGTAAGATTGACAAGCGGTCCTTTCTCCTCTGTCCCGGGATCTATTATTTGAACAGAGGGCCGGTGGATATAGCGGCTCTGGGGATTCTGTTTGACCACGACACCTCTTTCCCCCGTATCGAGCTCGACTACCGTGCCGATCGGATAGATCCCCATAGCTTGAACGAACGTCTTTGCAATAACGGGATCGAAAATCTTACCGCTTTTCTCCATGATAAACCGCAGAGCTTTATCAGGCGTCACCGGAACTTTGCGATAGCTGCGCGAAGACGTCATTGCGTCGTAATAATCGGCGACAGTCACGATTTTTGTGAAGAGCCGCAGCTCCCAACCCTCGGGCTTCTGTGGGTATCCATTCATATCGTAATGAACGTGATGCTGCAGGGCGACGAACATCGCATCAACGATTTCATTCAATGCTTTGACGCGAGCAAGTTCGACAACACCGAAAAATGTGTGGTATTTCATCAATTCCCAATCACTTTCCGATAGCGTCGTGGTGCTGTAAACAATGGACGAGGGTATGTGAACTTTGCCGATATCGTGAAAGAGAGCGGCGAGTCCGAGCCTAGCGAGTTCCTGCTTGTAAAGCTTCAACCGGTCGCCGGTGAGCATCGAAAGAATGCACACATTCACTGAATGCGCGTATGTGTACTCATCGAAATCCTTGATACTTGTCAAACCAACGAGGATGGATTCGTCCGTTTGAATGATATCCGTCATCTGTTGTGTCAGTCGCTTCGCCTTCTTCACCTGGATTACATGTTTTTCTTCTATAGCCTGAAGGATTCCTCTCATCAGGTGAACGGTCCTGAAAAAGATCATATTGCTCTCGGAGCGGATGTCCTTCCGCTCCTGTTTCGCATCAGTGAGACGTCTTTCTCTTTCGATCCAGGGCATAGCGTCGAGGTTCCGGATAGATGATTGCCGCATACGATCCTGGAGCTCCTCGAAAGCATCTTCTGCCTCATCGATCTCGAAGAAAGTCTTCAAAAATGATCCCACTTCTTCCACTTCCAGGTCGGGATGAAATTCGAAAGCTTCCACTCCCCGTTTTTTCATCTCCTCGATCAGATAGAGATACGGCCCGGCGGTTTGGGAATCCATTGGAATCCGTACATCATTTATATATAGGAACTCCGCAGAGATCCGAAGAGACGCCTTTCCTTCGTTACGTATGATCCTTTTCGTGGCCTCGACAAATTCCGACAGGCTGCGTTTAACAGCTTCATTATTCAGCTCATAGAGCTGAATCGTCTTGGACGCCGTGAAGAAACTGTGAATCAAGGCGGAACCTGCCTCTTTGATGAAGCTCTCACCACCCAACTGCTTCTCATCATCTTGAGGCCTGGCTGCCTGTTGGGTCGCCGTGGAGGGTGCATCTGGCTTGCGTTCGCCGTCAGTCATGACTATCTGCCTTTCCGGCGTTATCTTGGGGGTTTTCCATGAGCTTCCTCAAATGCTTCCGTGCGCGGTAGGCGCGGCCCCTTACTTGGCTGCTGGAATCTTTCGAAAGCTTCTCCAGGAGCTTTTGCGAGCTGTCAGTACAGATGTTTTCCAGCGCGTGAATCGCAAGATATTTGTTACCCCGATTCTTGCTGAAATGAAGCAGGTGCCTCTTTTCCAGCATCTTGCCTATGCGATCCACCGTTTCCTCGTTCCCTAGCCGGCCGAGCGTCTTGAAAACTGCTTCCTGCTCATCCATGCTTTTCTGGGTGAATTCTTTACCGAACGCTATCATGCTAATCTTGTCGAGCACACTGGGAGACTTTATTCGCTCCAAAGCCTCGAGTGCCTTCAGGCGGATAGTCTTTTCAGGGTCTTCGAGCGCCTCGAACAGAATCGGAATTACTTCTTCCCCTTCGAGCCCACCGAGATATTCGATAACTTCCGCTTTTACAAGTGAATCCGGGTAGTGAATGAGTTCACGTATCTTCGGCGATACCCCTTCTGGATTGGCCATACTGAGCATATAAATGATGTCGAATGCGATCGCAGCACTATCGACTTCGAACCGGTCAACAATGGCCGCTATGTTCTTACCCGCGATCGTAACAATTGCATTGCAGATCTCCCTGTGAACTTTCTGCCCCTCGACCTGTCGTAGAACCTCGCAAAGTGGAGTAAGTGATTTTTGTCCGGCCATTAATAAGTATTCGACGATATCATTGCTCTTCTTATTCCACTCCTTGATTTCATGTGCGAGATCGCTTAGCAACGCGTCATCGCAAAGCCGGTCTTCGAAACTCCGGCAAAGGGATGCGATATCGTCTGGAATGGATTGCCCACCCATGAACTCCCGGATCAAGGCCAGCGTCCCTGCAAGCGTTTTTAAGCGGCGCTCTTCGAGAACATAATCCACGAATCGCTCCGTAACATTCGTTACGTCGCGTACAGCCGCGGGATTATGCGATAGCAAAGTGAACGACAGGAATGCATCCATAAAGTCCATGAGCGACTCAGAACCTTTTTCAAAACGGAGTTGCTCATGGCGATCGTTAAGATCTTCTTCGGCCACTTTCAAGAGATCTTCAGCAATACGTTGAAAAGCCGCTTCTTTTTCCACTTCATCCCCCGACTGACATTCCTTTTGCGCCAGACTTCTCATATAGCCATCGATAGACTGGATCGGATCGTCAGGTTCGACAATAACCCTTCCTCTATCTTCCAAGCTGGGCCGGCTCTCCTCGTGATCGTCGAAATCCAGGCGGGAAGGCTTTCTTTCGTGTTCTTGCCCCTCCCCGTCACCGTACTCGCCGGAAAGATATTCCTCGAGAACGCGGTATGCAATGAACCTGAAGTCAGTTTTCCAAAGCTTCGTGACGATGTCCTCCTCATCCGCGGTACTGTGAAATTCCTGCTTGATGATTTCGACAAACCTGTCCAATTCTTCCTCGGTGACTCCTTTCGTTAATGTCACTTCGCCTATGCCATCGCGGAAGAAGATAAAAGCGAGACTTTCGTCCCGCTTTTCGTTCTCATAAACGATTTCATCTTGCCATTTGACGGCAAACTGCTCGATGGAAAGAACGAGCTCGTCCTCATCTTCGAAAAATTCCTGCATAGCATCGCGGAATTCGCCGGCGAATTTGGCGAGGGTGGGATTGTTCTTGGCGTATATCTTCATCCCTGCCACATACTTCGTGAGGCATTTCATGACAGTCATCACCTTCTGGAGATCCGGCGCCGACTCCTCATCTGCGATCTCTGCAGGTGGATGTTTTCCCTCTGTTTCGCTCATTGGTATTTACCTCACGATTTTAGAGAAACTTAAGCAACAGATATGCCAAAATGGCCGTATTTCAGGCGTATATTGAGGCGCCCGTGGAGGCAAGATTTTGCTTTTACGTTGGGCCCGATTTGTGCATATTAATTCATCAACGCCGCAGGTTATTAAACGCACGGGAAAGGCTCAAGTTGGCCCGGAACATTCTGCTAATATTTGCACTAGCTTTTCTCACCCTCTCTCCGATTGCACGCAACGTTCCAGCCGGAGCGACTTCTCTCGGGTCCCAGGATCCGGACACACTGTTAGAGCCCTCGGTAGCGGGGGAGGCGCGGAGCATTCTCGACAACCTTTACAGGGGTAAGTCCGATCTCGCCCTCGAGCAGACCGAACGCTACATAGAGGCCAATCAAGATCACCCGCTTCCCTACCTGATAAAAGCCAGGGTGCTCCGGGAAGCGCTCCCAGAGCAGGACGACAACAAGGAGCTCATCCGCAAAAATGCCGCCCCAATGCATGATATCCTGGACAAGGTTATCGACCTCTGCGAAACGAGGATGAAAGCCGCCGAAGACGACTCGGAGCACAGATTCTACCGTGGCTGGGCCTGGATGTTCAAAGCGCAGCTCCATGCACTGGGCGGGAGCTACTGGAGCGCTGGAAGATCTGCGGCCAAAGGCAACCAAGACCTCAAAAAATACCTTTCGGAGCACCCCGAGGATCCCGATGCAAAAGGGATCATGGGGACGTTTTTATACTTCGCCGATACCCTGCCGGCCGTAATCAAATTCGTGAAGACCCTTTTCTTCATCCCGGGAGGAGACCGGGAAAAGGGATTGGCGTATCTCAACGATGCGTGCGCCGAAGGTGGATTGCTGGCCACCGACCATAAAATCATACTCGCGGCCATCTATACGCTCTTTGAAGGACGCTTCGAAGACGGGGTTTCGAGGTTCATGGATCTTCTCGAAAAGTATCCGAGTTATCTCCGTCTGGTAGAGCCTTTGGGAGTCGTCAGGACCTTCTACCCCAGCAAGCTCTGGCAGCTAATGCAAATCGAGAACTCGGCCTTGGATAGGCACATGGCGGAGCAACGAGAAGGAGTGGATTGGGACACCATCCACCGATTGCGTTATCACCGGTCGTATTCCAGCATGTTTTTCGAATCGCCCTCTGCGGCAATCCAGGAGTTCCGTGCCTTGGTCGACGAAGCTCCGGATAGACCCGATTGGCTCGTGCCGCTCTCGCTAATGAATCTGGGCTGTATCTATGCGAACTTAGGGGAGGCTGACAAGGCGACTGACGCCTGCAACAGGATCCTTGAGGACAAGGGGATGAAGCGGTTCCATGATGTCGCTGAAGAAATGTTGGAGGGAAATCACCTGATAGAAAATTCCATTCTCGAAGCCGACGCGGGTTTTATACGCCACATTTATATCCTCGAGCAAGCGTGGGCGAAGAACGGCCTTGAAGATTACCGCGAGCGCAAAGGTGCAACCGTGCTTTACGATTTCTACTCCGGTGAAGCGCTCCTCCTTGCCGGAGATCTTGAGGAGGCTTCCAATCGGTTTCTCAGCGCACTCGATCAGGAAGTCCCAAGCTGCTCCCAGGCCTACCAGCTTCTCTCCGCAGTAAGGCTCGCAGAGATCAAAGGCGTGCAGCAGGATTATAAGAGCGCCGAGAAGTATCTGGATAAATCACTCGACTATTATCACGAGGAATTTCTCATTGACATGCTGATAAAAGCAAGAAAGCGGTTTTATGAGCGGCTGTCAAAAGGCGAGTCCGATATCACCCCATCCGTCCTCGTCTACGCTCCCAGGACACTGGACTGATCCACAACAGTATCCAAGCAAATAGCCGAAGACCAGCGCGAAGAAGGGTCTCGAGCGTCATCCCAGCTTCAAAGGCTCGAAGACGTTCGGTTTTCGTTTACGATACGCCCAATGGTGCGCTATAATCGCGCAATAAAGAAGGGAGGGTTGACCCATGAGTTCTCAAGGCAAATTAGAGAACGAGTCCCTAATTGAAATCCTGGAGCAAGGCATCAAAAGAGAAGAAGAGACAAGAGCTTTCTATATAGAGGCCGCTTCTTGCGTTTGCACTCCTGCCCAAAAAAGACTCCTCCTCAGACTTGCCGAGGAGGAAGTCAATCACAAGAGAAATCTGATAAATCTGCTCGAGGCCGCCAAGGCCCAGCGCGAGATCGATCTTGCGATCACCGGCGATTTTGAGACCGATCCTCCTCCTGGCGACTAGCACGAACCGAATATGGATTCTCGAACGGATCCTTCTCGGGCTCGACAGTTATTGCCCGATCGAATTTCAGATCGATCCCGCGATCCTCACTCAGTGCCTCAGCAAACCTGCAAAGATGACTCACAACCTTGACTATCTTGTTTGGCACAATTTTATCAATCGTATCCGTCGAGCGGTTGTAATCCTTATGAAATCCGCTGAAGTAGAATACAACGGGTATTCCCCGATTATGAAACAAAGAGTGATCACTGGCGCCGCGAAAGCGGACATACGGAGCGACGCGGACGTCCAGATCCAATGCCTTCGCCTCCGACCTCACCGCCCTCTCGAGAGCAGGCGTTTGGGCTGACGTGAACACAATGAACATGTTTTCGTTCTCGGTTTTATCCATATTGTTGCGTCCGATCATATCCATATTGATCATCACACAAAGACTTTCCTCCGAGATTGGAGGTTGCATGATAAAATATTTCGATCCCAAAAGACCCCTTTCTTCCGCACAGAATGAGACGAATAAGATGGACCGTTTGAGCCTGCCAGCTTCTCCAGCAAGAATCCGGGCCGATTCGAGAAGCCCTGCCGTGCCGGATGCGTTGTCATCCGCCCCATAAAATATTGCTCCATCCTCGCCTACGCCGAGGTGGTCATGATGTGCCCCAATCACTATAAACTCGTGCTTCAACGCCGCGTCGCCCCCTTCGAGGTAACCGATGATGTTAGCGATTTCTTTTCTCTCCACCGAAGCAATTTGAACATTGAGGATGACTTCCCGGCCTTGAACGCTTGCCGAAACCGGCTTCATTCTTTTATCGATGCGCTCCTGACGCTCGATGATATCGACGTTCGTGCCCCCCAGCATCGCATCGACCACCGGCTTTGTCGCAAAGAATATCGGAATTCGCTCCTCATCAACTTCCAAACCGAAGTAGGGCTCTCGAAGCTCACGTCCATAGCGCTTAGGTACGCTAACGTCGAGATCCGGGTGACCGCTCGCAGCATTGTTAACGATGATCATCCCCACAGCGCCGTGCCTTCTTGCAATCTCTTCTTTCATTTTCGGAAAGGAGTAGCGCGTTGGTGCGCGTCCCCTGAATTTGTCACCATCGGATGTATCCCCGGGCTCGTTGTTCAGCACCAGGACGACTTTTCCCTCCACATCGATTCCGGCATAGTCATCGTATTCATATTCAGGCGCTGTAATTCCAAAACCCGCGAACACCAATGGAGCTCTGATATTGAGATCGGAACGACCATTCAAGAGGCAAAATACCTCCCGATCCACACGGAAATAGGGCACCTCTTCATCCCTCACCACTCCGAGTGACGTGCCTTGCCTGTCCATTGTCGCTTCGATGGCAACGATCTCCTGCCTGTAATCACCCAGCCCGGGAAGGGGCTTCAGTCCCGCCTGCACGAAGATCGATCTCACGTACTCTTCCGTGACGAGATCGCCCGCTCGAGCCGCGCGGCGCCCCTCGAGGTGATCGGACGTAAGAAAGTGGACGTGGGCCATCAAAGCTTGCTCCGATACATCCACTCCGTGGGTTATGGACGCACTGAAAGCGCTG
Source organism: Candidatus Latescibacterota bacterium (assembly GCA_011772205.1). Taxonomy (GTDB): domain Bacteria; phylum Krumholzibacteriota; class Krumholzibacteriia; order WVZY01; family WVZY01; genus WVZY01. The sequence goes on along the minus strand of WVZY01000057.1, from coordinate 34,100 downwards.
AAGAGACAAAAGAACAATGCGACGATGCGCTCTCGTTTGGTCATTTGCGAATCTCCTAATGAGATCTCGACGCCTTATGCGGCGAACTGAAGGAGTAGAGCAGTGGATTTTTTTCAATGGGAAATACCCCGGCTTGTTGCCGATTTCCGTCGAGGAAAGTAACATAGCTGTATTTCCCGTAATGGATGATCTTATAACCCGACTTCTTGATGCTCTCCGCGCTGTTGCCTATCACCACGCAGACGCAGGAGGCAACGTTAAATGGATTCCTGAACGTGACAAATGCGCTGTGCCCCGGCCCTGCGTATTCCACGCCCCCAACGGAAAAGTGATCCGGGGCGAGGGCAATGTCCGGAGGGACCTCGAATAATGAATGGACAGCATTCTCTTCAGGATTACCGAGAACGATCACGGCGCCGGCTCGAACATCTGCTTCCGACACCTCGATATCCTGCACCACGCGCCCTTCTCCAGTTCTGCCGAGTTGGTCCGCCAGAGCTTCGAACGCGGCACGTTTCTCCTCGCCAGCTTGCGAAGGCAGCGCGATCACTGCCTCTTTATCGCCCAGCGCCCAGCTGATCGTCGGAGGGATCTCCAGTGGTTCGAGTCTCCTGAACACATCGTGCGAGGGATCTGCGGCGATGGCCGTGGGTCTGAAATCGACATCGAAGGTGAAGGAATCAATCATGGATGATAACGTCACATCTGTTTGAAAAGTCGTATCCTCTCCAATGATCGCCACAGGAACAAGGAGTTCATATACAGGATCTTGCTCGAGTACCAGGTGGATGCGAAAGTGCCAATCGGGCATTTCTTCCAGATTGGCAGTGCCGATCGATACGGTAGGCGCCCCTTTGCGCCGGACCCACTGATCGAAAAAAGACGCAAGGTCGCGGCCGGAAACACGCTCGAAGGTTCTTTGAATATCATCCCAGGAGGCCTCTTGGAATCTAAAATCCTGATAAAAAGTACGGAGCGCCCGATAGTATGTCTCTTCACCAACCAGCCGCTTCAACATGTGGAAGACCATCGCCGATTTGCCGTACCCGATCGCCCGGGAAGCCGGTGTCGTTCTTTCGTGAAAGACCGAGAGAGGAAAATCGTTTTCCTCGCTCACATAGGATGTGTAGTCGATGTTCTGCGAACTCCGGTAGGAAACGGCCGCCGAATCGCTGATCGCCTCTTTATAACGATAATCGGCGAAATACACTGTGAGCCCCTCGCACCAGTTGCCTTTGTCGTAGTCTACATATACACAATTTCCCCACCAGTTGTGTGCGACTTCGTGGCCCAGCGATGTCCGAACAATGAACGGAAGACGAATGACCCTCCTGCCCAGTAACGTATAGGATGGCATCCCATAGCCCGTGGGGAAGAAGTTTTCTACCACTGCAAACTTGGAAAACGGATAGGGCCCGATAATCCTGTTGTACAGGGTGATATACCGAGCGGAAGCTTCGAGGTATTGATCGATGAGGTTCTCCTCGGAGGGGAAAAAGTACCCCATGATCTTGACACCTTCGGCTTCGAACTCTTTTATGATGTAATTGCCCGCTACGAGATAAACTCCTTTGGTCGGGTAGCTCACATCCCACTCGGTATCGATGGATGCTTCGCTCACGCTCCTTGCAACCAGTCTTCCCTCTGTAACAGATTCGAATCCAGGCGGGCTCGACACTTTGATCGAAAAGAACGCGTAATCGCCCGGATTATCCGGATACCAGCGGGTCTCTGGGCTCAGAAAAACGCCCTCTTCGCCGATGATTCCGGTCGTTTCCTCCGCCAGCGTACCCCGAGAATATTCGGGAACTTTGAGCGTATCGTAGACGATCCCGCGGTAGCGCACTTCGACAACATGCTTCGGATCACCTCCGATGTGGAAGCTCACACCTATTGCGCGCTTTGCATCCTCCTCATCGATGCCGGCAGCCTGGTAGTGAGCGAGCAGTGCGGCTTCGTCGATTTCCTCGAAAGATATCTTTTTCCCATCCAGAAAGAGCTTCTGGATTACGAAGTCTGCGCCAAGCCGAAGCACATACCGTCCGGGGTGGGGGATCTCGACGGTCAACCGGTCGACAGCTTCGGCCACATGGGATGATGGTCGGATCGTCAGGCTCAAGTCATGCCGCAGGATGTCGATAGCTCCTTCGGCACCTGCGGATTCAACCGGCAAGACCGCACCCAGAAACCAGAAAAGCCACAGGAGCACCCCCGCTCTACCTCCGATCATCAACCATCTATTGGCACGGAAGATATTCATCAACCTTCTCTCCTCGATAAAAATCACTCGGCGGATTCGAACACACCGCTTTTTTCGATTACATTCATCATACGATCCGCATGGCTCCCCCACCAGAAGATTTTGCCGCACTTCGGACAGATCCGATAATCCGAGATCTTTTCTCTCACCCTCTCCGGCACCTTGGCAGCGACCTCCTCGACGGAAACTTCAAGTGTTGGCTCATTGCAGCCGAGGCAGATCGTGAGTATTTGATCCCTGCTCGGTTCGAGATTCAGACCGTGTACGACTCTGTAGAGCTGCGCCTCCACGGGTGCCTCACCCGGATCGAATACCTTGCAGCCATGCTTTTCCCGTATGTTTTTCCGGAGAGTGATGAATACCCTCCCTTCTCTCCTTGCTTCTCTCAGAAATTCTGCACTCGGCGTTCGACGATGGACGGTGTCGTATCCAAGTGCGCGCAGATACTTCGCGAGCCTGCCCAGCATGCCGTCTACTGCGAACCGGATCGTGCTCTGCATTGGATCCTCCCGCTGTAACTCGGACCAAATATCAAAGCCAGTATAGCGAGAACTATCTTTATTTTCATCGATATTCTAGTGGTTGTACCTCTAGCAGATACGTGAACTAGCTCATGGATTTGGATGGTATGAGCCACCTCACCCCGGCGGTTGTCCGCAACACAGGCCACGATCATGAAGGCTGCCACCGTTCTTGACATGCGCGAAGCTCGATGGTAGGATGGGAGGCATCTTGAACAAATCCTGCAATGAGTTTTTTCTGCTGCAGTTCCAACTGCTAGTGATGTGAGGATCAAACCATTATGAAAACGTACCCTGAATTTTGTGAATGGGTTGTGGAATTCATTCGCCGCACATCTGTGGACCTCCCGGTGGACGTGGAAAATGCTATCGACGTGGCGAAAGGGGCCGAAGATCCGGGATCCCCTGCCGATAACGTCCTGAACGTTATCAAGGAGAATATTCGGATTTCGAGAGAACAGTCCACGCCCTTGTGCCAGGATACCGGCACCAATGTATTCTACGTCTATCATCCTGCCGGTCCTTCCACTCGCGAGATGAGCGAGGACATCGTTGAGGCCTGCAAAGAAGCGACGAAACGAAGCTACCTCAGGCCTAACGCGGTCGATTCATTGACCAACAAAAACAGCGGCAACGGCGTCGGAAGAGCCCAGCCATGGATACACTTCGAAGAATGGAACCGGGACGATGTCTGGATCCGCCTCATGCTGAAGGGTGGGGGATGCGAAAACTGCGGAACGCAATATGCCCTACCCGACCGCCGCTTGAAAGCGGGCAGGGACCTCAGAGGGATTGAGATCGTTGTATTGGATGCTATCAACAACGCCCAAGGTCTCGGATGTGGCCCCGGTTTCATCGGATTCTGCGTTGGGGGCGATCGCGCAAGCTCGCTTTCGGAAGCCAAGAAGCAGCACTTCAAAAAACTCGATGAGGCGAATGAGGTCCCCGAACTGAGGGCTCTCGAAGAGCGTCTTTATGAAAAAGCCAATACGCTTTCCATCGGCCCGATGGGATTCGGCGGTAAAACAACGGTACTGGGTGTCAAGGGTAGCTATCTCCACAGGCTTCCCGCTTGCTTTTTTGTTTCGGTATCCTACATGTGCTGGGCGTGTCGCCGCAGGGACATGTGGATCAAGAACGGGGAGATGAGAATTGACTAGATTGGAATTACCGGTAAGCGCTGAAAAGATTTCGGAACTGAAAACGGGGGATGTCGTGAAGATTTCGGGGGTCATGGTGACGGCGCGCGATGCAGCGCATAAATTTCTCATCGAACACTTCATCGAACGGTCCCCCGCCCCCGAAGAGAAAGACCTCTACGACAAGCTCTCCTCCGTGCTCAAAGACGGGATGATCTACCACTGCGGCCCTGTCGTTGCCGAGGAAAACGGGAAATATCGTTTTGTCGCAGCAGGCCCCACGACGAGTAGCAGAGAAGAACCATACGAATCGCACGTCATCGAGAAATTCGGCGTCCGCGGGATTATCGGAAAAGGGGGAATGGGAGATCAGACGCTGGAGGCGTGCAAGAAATTCAAATCCGTTTACCTGCACGCCGTCGGAGGTGCTGCGAGTCTCCTTGCCAATTCGGTCGTCGATGTGATCGACGTCTATATGAAGGAGGAGTTTGGAGTTCCCGAAGCGTTCTGGGTCATCCGGGTGAAGGACTTCGACGCCGTGGTCACCATGGACAGCCATGGAAACAGCCTTCACAAGACGATCGCAAAGGCCTCATCGGAGATATTCAACGATCTCATCCGAAAAATCTCCAAGGGATAACTGCCTCGTCAAGCGCCGCTCAGTCCGAAAATCAGAGAGAGCTTTCCGGCAGTGGAACTCCAGTAGTGAAGAGCGACAACGTGGCCGGGATTCTCGCTGCCCAATGTAAGCTTGCCGCATAACCACAAGAATGCACAACACACCCAAGCGGAAACGCACAGTTGAGGAGGAATGAGAATGGGTACCAATTTGGCTAGAAAGATATTGTCGGAACATCTTGTTTCCGGAAAATTGGAGCCCGGCGAAGAGATTTCGATCCGAATCGATCAAACGCTCACGCAGGATGCCACAGGAACGATGGCGTATCTGCAGTTCGAAGCAATGGGGATTCCCCGCGTGAAGACGGAACTCTCAGTGAGCTACGTCGATCACAACACCCTCCAAACCGGTTTCGAGAACGCAGACGATCACCAATTTCTCCAGAGCATCGCCGCAAAATACGGGATCTATTTTTCAAGACCCGGAAACGGCATCTGCCACCAGGTGCATCTGGAAAGATTTGGCGCGCCCGGCAAGACCCTTCTGGGCTCGGACAGCCATACACCCACAGGCGGCGGCCTGGGAATGATCGCCATCGGAGCCGGAGGCTTGGATGTGGCCGTTGCAATGGGTGGAGGACCTTTCGTCACGACGATGCCGCAAATATTGAACGTTCGTTTGACCGGCACACTCCCGCCATGGGTGACGGCGAAGGATATCATTCTCGAGGTGCTCCGGAGACGCACTGTAAAAGGCGGCGTCGGCAAGATCGTCGAGTACACCGGACCCGGGATAAAGAGTTTGAATGTGCCCGCCAGGTCGACGATCACCAACATGGGGGCAGAACTCGGCGCCACCACGTCGATTTTTCCCTCAGACGACGTCACCCACTCTTACTTGAAAGCACAAGGGAGAGAAAGCGCCTATCGCGAAATGGGACCGGATGAGAATGCTGCATACGATGACGTGGAGGAGATCAATCTGGATGACATGGTACCCCTCATCGCAAAACCACACAGCCCGGACAACGTGTGTACCGCAGCAGAACTCAAAGGAACTCCCGTCGTGCAGGTGGCCATTGGAAGCTGCACGAACTCCTCATTCAGCGATCTCATGGCCGTGGCGAACATTCTCAGAGAGAAAACGGTCCACCCACGCGTGAGCCTGGCGATTTCCCCGGGTTCCCGCCAGGTGTTCGAGATGACTTCGAGAAACGGCGCCCTTGCCGATCTTATCAGTGCCGGTGCGCGGATTCTCGAATCGGCCTGCGGACCGTGCATCGGGATGGGCCAGGCGCCTCCTACTGAAGGAGCATCGATCCGCAGCTTCAACAGAAATTTCAAAGGCCGGAGCGGCACCGCAAGCGGTCAGGTGTACCTCGCCAGCCCGGAGGTGTGCGCGGCCAGCGCCATTACCGGGGAGATCACAGATCCCAGAGAACTGGGCGATTATGAGCGCGTCGAGCTCCCCGAAGAGTTCCTGATCGATGACAGGATGATCATTGCACCTCCCGCTGCGGATGAAGCAGAAAAGATACAGATCATCCGAGGACCGAACATCAAGCCGGTACCGGTCCAAAAGCCGCTCCCCGGAGATCTGTCGGGCGAAGTGCTTCTCAAAGTCGAAGACAACATCACCACCGACCACATCATGCCGGCCGGCGCGAAGATATTGCCGCTTCGATCGAACATTCCCGCCATGTCCGAGTATGTGTATGCCGGTGTGGATCCTGAGTTTCCCTCCCGGGCAAAGGAGAAGGGCGGCGGTTTTATCGTGGGCGGCGACAACTATGGCCAAGGGTCGAGCCGCGAGCACGCTGCACTCGTCCCAATGTACCTCGGCCTCAGAGGCGTCATTGCCAGATCGTTTGCGAGAATTCACCGGGCAAATCTCATCAACTTTGGAATCGTACCGCTGGTGTTCGACGATCCAACTCAGTACGACGGCATTGCCCAAGGTGACGTTCTCAAAATCGAGGGCCTGCATGAACGCCTGGCTGTGGATAAGCCCGTGGCGGTCCGAAACGAAACGAAAGGCCTCGATATCATCTGCAGGCATAACCTCAGCGAACGGCAGATTGATATCATCAAAGCCGGCGGACTACTGAATTATACGAAAGCAGGCGTGTCGTAACACGGCTGCACAACCGAAGTCGATCAGCCCCTGTTCGCGCCCTCGATCATTCGAGCCCGGCTATCGAATCATGGCAGCATCGATAGCCGGTTTTTTATCCGCAGTTTGGCAAACAAACGGAATGCCATGTGCAAGGTCCGAACAGAACGGCAAAGCGTTCGCAAGCTGCTTGTAAAATCAGCCACCCAAGTGCAATTCTGACAGCCTTCTCACTCCCCAGGAACGATCTCCCACGCCCACCCGGGATGGCATGCACCTTGCTGACACATTTTGAGTTACGAGACGGAGCGATCGGAAATCATCAACCATTGCAAATTGCAAGACGCTGTCGGAGGGGATCGGGCTCCCCGAAAAGCCAACGGTGAGAAGTGGGAAATTTTTTCCTGCCTTTGCGGCAGTGCGCTTGAGTAGTGAGCATGTATTCGAAAAAAATTGCGCTTCTGCTGATTTTCCCGGCTCTTACAATGCTGCCATTGAGGGCGGAGGGTGGCATTTATACCGCCTATCTCGATCAGGACAGCTGGTTGAAGCAGGCGGCACCTTTCGAAAACCACGGAAGTGACCTGGAATTATTCAATAAAAGCACTCCCGCTGACAGCTTCCGCGTTGTCTGCCGTTACGATCTCTCGCCAATTCCCGCCGGTGAAACTGTCACCACCGCAGTTGCCTTCTTCTATGTATCTGCTCCGGATATCAGCGGCAGCCCCGTTTCGATCTATCGCGTTACGGACAGCTGGACCGAAAGCGGTGTGAACTGGAACAATACAGCCAACGACTACGACAATTCCACTATCTACGGGACTTTTGTTCCTAATTCACCGGGGATAGTAGCCGTAGACATCACACCGCTCGTGAGTGAATGGGTGGAGGGGACTTACTCCAACGAAGGACTGATGTTCATCTCGACGTCATTCGATACGGAGTCCAAATATTTTAGCAGGGAATGGATGCTCCCAAGCCAGCGCCCCAGCCTGGTGGTTGTCACTGCCGGCAGCGGCATGCGGATGAACACGGGCAGCTATACGGGAACCGGCATAGATAACACCCCTATAACAGGTATTGGCTTCAAGCCCGATCTCGTTATCATCAAAGGAGATAACAACGAATCCACTATCACGCGCTCATCCAGCATGATGGGTGATACTTCGAAAGCACTCGGAGCCGGAACAGGCCTAGTGGGCAATAGAATTCAATCGCTGGACCCCGACGGCTTCACGATTGGATCGGATTTCCAAGTCAACGAGCCGGGGATTGACTTTTACTGGATTGCGTTCAAAGCAGCACCGAACGAGCTGGCAGTCGGATCTTATCTTGGTGATGGCAGTGACGATCGGAGTATCCCGACCGTCGGATTCCAACCTGATTACGTAATCGTAATGAGTGAATCGCCACGCCAGGCCATTCAGCGATTCCCCACACAGACAGGCGATCGAAGCATACAATTCACTCCAGCCGCCGAAGAACCCGACTTGATCCAGGCATTCGAACCCAGCGGCTTCCAGGTTGGGTCACATCCAAATGTCAACCAATCGTCGGTCGCCTTCCATTACGCGGCTTGGAAAGTATCGCCGGGGAAAATAGCGGGCAATGACTACACGGGAGATGGATCCGATGACCGGGATATCACCGGAGTCGGTTTTCAACCCGAATACATGCTAATCAAGCATGACGGCAGCAATTACGCGGCTTTTCATCGTCCCGCCTCCCTCGTAGGAGATTTTTGTTTCCTTATTCCGGGGAACAGCGCGCTTAGCAACAGCATCCAGGCATTCTTGCCCGATGGGTTCCAAATTGGTTCGGACGTTGCCGTCAATGATAATGGAGAAAAATTCTATTGGGTGGCTTTCCGCACCGCACCAGCCCTCGACCTGGCGGTCGCCAAGATCGTCGATAATCCGGTTCCCAGCGAATTGGACACCGTCACCTACACGGTCACACTGACAAATAACGGCCCCGGCGATGCGACAGGCGTCGAAGTCCTGGATCTGCTCCCGGCGGGAGTTACGTATGTCTCCGATACTCCCAGCCAAGGTGGTTACAGCAGCGTTACCGGCAGGTGGATTGTCGGTGCTATCTCTAACGGCGGTAGCGCAACGTTGGATATTGTCGCCACCGTGAACTTGGGAACGCTGGGGACTATCATTGTCAACACGGCAACACTCATCGCCGTTGATCAGGCAGATACGAATAGTGCCAACAACTTCGACACCGCCAACATCTCTGTTCAATATGAAGACTTCCAGATAGTCACGGGCAGCTATCTGGGGGATGGATCCAACAATCATCCGATAACAGGCCTCCAGTTTTGGCCAGATCTCGTGATCATCAAAGGAGACAACGATGAACCAGCGGTGGCCAGGACGTCCACGATGGTCGGAGATGTTTCCAAGGAGCTTGGGACAAACTCAGCGTTGCTGAGCAATCTCATTACCACCTTTATGCCGAATGGATTCAGGATTGGCTCGGGAGCACAGGTGAACGCGCCAGGAGTCACCTACTACTGGACCGCATTTCTCGCAGCTCCGGGGCAGATGGTGGTGGATTCGTACGTTGGTAACGGCACGGACAACCGGAGCATCGGCAGCGTCGGGTTTTCCCCTGCTTATGTGATCATAATGAGCGAGGATGGCGAAGATGCGATGCAGCGGTTTGCCTCCGAACCGCTTGATGCAAGCCTACCCTTCCAGTCAAGCGACGAAAGAACCAACAGGATACAGAATTTCGAACCAACCGGATTCCAAATTGGCAGTCACAATACGGTCAATAAAACAGGCATCGCCCACCACTGCGTGGCATGGAACAGAATACCAGGCAGAATTGCCGAAAATCTGTATCTGGGGAATGGGTTGGACAATCGAGATATTACAGGAGTTGGCCTGCAGCCCCGTTATATGATCCTCACGCGTGGTCCGAATGGCTCTCCGGCCGTTCATCGACCCTCTTCTCTACCCGGTGACAATACGCTGCCGATGGATCCCGGTGCGGCTTTCAGTGATGGCATTCAAACCTTCCTGCCCGATGGTTTCCAGATTGGAGCTCTCAACGATGTCAATAGAAACGGCGACGCTTATTTTTATGTGGCCTTCCGCGATGCCGCAACACTGGATTTGTCAATTGCAAAAGCGGTGAACGACTCGATACCCAATGAAGGGGACACCCTCGCTTACACCATTACAGTAACCAACAACGGACCCGACGATGCCACGGGCGTAGAAGTAACAGACCTCCTACCGGCGGGAGTGACATATCTAGCCGACGCCCCCAGCCAGGGTACGTACGCGAGCAGTACGGGGCTTTGGACGGTGGGCGCCCTCGTGAATTCCGCAATCGCGACACTCGTAATCAATGGGACCGTCGATGCAGGAACGGCCGGTTCAATGATCACCAATGTTGCCGGTATCACAGCTTCCGATCAACCTGACACGAATGCAATCAACAACATTGACACAACAGTCATCACCGTCCAAGGAGCGGATCTCGAAATCTCTAAGATCGTCGACAACCCATCACCAAGTGTTGGGGATACGCTCACTTACACCATCAAGCTGGCCAGCCTGGGGCCGGACACTGCGACGGGAATTGAAGTTTCCGACCTCTTGCCCGCTGGGATCACGTACCAATCCGATACAACGAGTCAGGGCAGCTATGTGAGTGCTACGGGCGTCTGGGCGGTGGGCACACTGGCCTCCTCTGATTCCGCAACTCTACTGCTCACCGCTACTGTCAATCCCGGAACGGGTGCTTCAACGATCACAAATATCGCCACAATCTTAGGTGCCGATCAGGCCGACCCAGACACGACGAACAACATCGCGTCGTTCGATATCGTCGTTCAAAGCTCCGATCTCGAGATCGTGAAATCAGCCGATGTCACGATGCCATATGAAGGCGACTCTCTCAATTATACCGTCATGCTCATAAACAATGGCCCGGACACCGCCGCAGTAATCGAGGTAACGGATCTCCTTCCGCAGGGAGTTACATACCATTCAGATACAACCAGCCAGGGGGCATATGTTAGCGGCACGGGGATCTGGACCGTGGGCGTTCTCGCGGGCGCTGATACCGCCACGCTGATCATCACGGCCACCGTCGATTCTGGAACGGTGGATTCCATGATCACCAACATCGCTTCGATCTCGAACGTTGATCAAGAAGACCCGAACACTATCAACAACAGCGATTCCGTCGAAGTGACCGTGATAGAACGCGTGATTCTAAGAGATTCTCCCAATTCTCTGTACCCATCGACAGCCAATGTGGAGGATCCTCAGCTCGCGCTTCGCATCGGGATGGACAACTCGACCAATGTGGGCGTGATGCTCGATACCGCTTCGACGATCTCCTTTACGGATGGATCAAAAGTATATCAGGCCAGGCTCGGGAATCCAACTTATGTACCGCCTTCTGCGGATGATTTCACCATCGCATTCCTCCCTTCTCCCGTCCCAACCGGAATTGTTGCACCCGCGACATACGACCTCACGATCACCTTCGCCGGAACGGACGACTATGGCAAAGCGTACAGCGATACGATATCAACGGCCGGGCGGAACAGCATCGATATCGATATCCCGAGGATCATCATCAAGGCGGTTCCACTATCCGTGGAGGACGTTTATCCAGGAACAAGCAATGAAGCGGTTCTCGCTTTGGAATTCCACAATCAATATTCAAGCAGCCGCTACCTCGACACGTTGATCGTCACGAATGCAACTATCGGCCCAGGGGGGCAGTTTGAACTCGATGCCGAGTTCGATTCGCTCTTTTTATATCATGATGTGGATTCCAGCAGGACGCTATCCGCAGCGGACACACTCGTTTCGACTTCCTTCTTCGTTTCGGGGCGGACTACTTTCGCCATCAACGGAGGATTGGCAATCCCTGCTGGGGATACCAGCTACCTCTTTGTTGCAGTGACGATCGACTCTTTTCTTGCCCGCGACGGCGACAAGCTGGATGCCATATTGCTATCTCCCTTCGATGTCGTTTTCACGGATAGCACCGATGTACTGGAGGACTTTTCTCCTTTATACCCCGTCAACTCCTATGGGTACCTCGTTATCGACGGAATGGTCTCGCATCAGATCTCTGTGACGCCTTCGAGCCTGGACACCCTTAGTTCGGGTGCTTCCGACAACCTGCTCCTCACTGCTGCATTTCCGCAGAACGGTTATGAGGCGGATACGCTCACTGCACTATCAGTAATGGATGTGTCAGGAGATTTTTCTCCGGCAGATTTCAGCGCGCTGCGGCTCTATCTGGATGACGGGGATGCTGTATTCGATCCTGGAGTCGATCTCCCCCTTGGAAATATGGTTTTCTCGGGTGACCGCTTCGAGATATCAGGGATCAAAATCCCTGTGGGCGCTGCGCGCAAGTTCTACGTCGTTGCAGACATCTCGACCAACGCAAACGATGGAGACCATTTCAGGCCGGCCATCCCCATCGAGGGCGTTGGAGTGATGTCAGCAAACGACGGCCCCATCGACTATCTAATAGCAGGAGATTCCACTCATACGATCAAAAGAATCGAACAGATCGAAGTTGCCAACCAGCCGATCCCTGCCGGCTGGCCGCGTCCTGGTGCAGCGGATGTTTCGATTTTAATGGCGAGCATCAATAACAACACCCTGCAGAGCCTTACGCTGGATTCGTTGTCCGTGTCGAACATGTCGTCGGGCGCAGGTGCACCGGCCGAACTGGACGGAGAGATCGCGCGATTGAAGATCTATTCGGACGACGGCAATGGGAACGTAGACGCATGGGATCAATTGCTGGCTGATAGCCTCCTTTTCTCGGGAGGATCTCTTGTTGCTCGCAACATCACCAAGACACTCTCAGCCGGTGAAACCATCCACCTACTCTTTGCATGCGACATCGACTCCTCATGCGCACGTGACGGCGACACGCTCAAAATAGAAATACCATCCGCTTCATCACTGCATTTCGACGCATCTAAGCCAATTGTCGGGTTCTTCCCCTTGGAAACGCCGGAGCCGCTAGTTATAAATGGCATGCTGGCTCATCAGATCAAAGTCTTTCCGACTGCCGACAGTCTCATCGTTACTGAGATTACCGATATTCTCGTCCTCGACTTCTCGATCCCGGCAAATGGTTACGAATTGGATACGTTGAAATCCATCGAGATCTTCAACCAGGGCAGTGCGAACTCGGAACATTTCTCTCGTCTGGCTTTGTATGCCGATGGAGGCAATGGAACATTCGACACAGGCTCGGGTGACGACAGCTACCTCGGCGACTTTGTTGATATGGGCAGCAAAACTTATTTGATGCCAGCAATGGCCGTACCGCTCACCATGCCTTGCGGGCAGCGTACGAGATTTTTCGCCGCGGCCGATCTCCATACGACGTACTCCACCAGTGCATCGATCCAGTTCGAGATTCTTACTTCAGGCATTGAGGTGGCGTCCGGAAATGATGGTCCTATCGATGCATCCGTTATCAATCCCTCGATCCAATTGATACCCAAGCCCAATGAGCTCACGGTATTCCCCTATTCCGTAGGTGACAAATACGTGTATCCCGGCGCGAAGAATGAACTCAACTTTGGTATAGGCTTTTACAACGGATATTCGTCATCGTTCAATGTCGAGACGCTCAAACTTTTCCAGACCGGAACCGTTGTGAACAGTGAGATCGAGGTGGTTCATGCTTTTGCTGATATCGATTCGAACGGACTGTTCGATCCTGCATCAGACAGCCTCCTCGCAATTGGACATCACGACAACAACTATTACACTCTCGATACACTCGGACTGGCTCTGAGTCCGAAACGGATAACCTACCTGTTCGTCTCATACGATGCGATCCTTGCAGTCAGGGATTCTGTCAGCTTCAATCTTCAGCTAAACTCAAGCGCTGACATCACCCTATCCAGCAGCTCGATCGAAATCCAAGGTGAATTCCCGATCAATTCTCCCGGTGTGGACTTCACCGATGGGATGATTGCCGCGCAAATTAACACAGATCCGGTTCCCCCTTACCGCGCCGCCCTTGGCGAAGATGATGTTCTTGCCCTTGCATTTACTATTCCGTCAAACGGAACGCTGACTGATGTCCTCAAGTCTGTCGCAGTGCAGAACAATGGGACAGCGGTGACAGGTCAGGACATTATAATTTTGAAGCTGTGGGCGGAAGACGGAGGGAATCCCTTGGGATTCAGTTCTTCCGATGATCGATTCCTCTCCATCCTCGTTTGGAATGGAAGCGCTTGGCAGAATCCTACGGGACTGTCTGAGGCGATTCCGTCATCGGGTCTCAAATGCTACGTTACGTTCTCGGTATCGAATGTAGCTACCGACGAATCTACTTTCCAGGCAAGAATCCCTACTAATAGCATCCAGGTGGCGTCTGGAAACGACGGTCCAATCGATGCTGCTATTGTCAATCCGTTCGAGCAAACAATATCGACAGATCCCCTGCTCACGTCCCTCCATACCGATCGCTCAAGTTATAGCATGGGTCAAAGTATTGTCCTTTCCATGAGGGTTCGAAATGAGGGGGCAACACCTCTGTCAGAAATCTCACCCTCGATCATAAGCACAACCGGCTCCGGTGTCGTTAATTACCAAACCGGTCCGTCCGCCAGCTCATTCGATCTCCCAGCGGGAACCGATACTACGGTCATTTGGACCTATGTGGCCGCATCCACAGGCGACATCAGCTTCTGCGGCAATGCTTTCACCGGCGATAGTTTGGAAATATCCGAATTTTCATGTTCGAACGACGCTCAAATCCAAAATAGACCTCACGATATTTTTATCGCTCTCAACGATCTCAGCCCTACCAGTGCCAATCGCGGCCAGGAAAACGTGCATCTGTTCGAGCTTCAATGCAAACACGACGTTATCGACAGCCTTTCCGCTACCACCTTGCTTGATAAACTTACTCTGAGCTTCGAAGATGGTGCCGCTTCTCCTCTACCACCAAATAGTATTCTCAAAAGCTTATCGCTCATAAATCCGAATAGTGGCCAGCATACGTTCGTGCTCGTGGATTCTTCTACGAATCCAGTGACATTGGATGTCGAGCCGTCCATCTCGGTTTTACCTTGGGACGATCTCGTTCTGGATGCTTTCTGTCAGCTTTCAGATAGTGCCGCATTCACATCATTCAGAATCAGGATCGATCAAATCGATGATATCAGGGTGATCGATTCGAACGATTCCGCCGCCGTCACGCTTTCCTCGCAGGCGTCTTTCCCATGGGTAACAAACGATATCGATATCAACGCACCCGCCGAAACACTATTCGTGTCTGCCGCAGCAGCGGACACTGTTTTCGCCAACGTTGCTCAGGACAACGTCGCCCCACTACAGCTTGAGTTGCTAAACGGTGGTGATCTCACATCAGCCAGTGAGCTGCTGACGCGTCTAACCCTGAGCTTTTACGATACAACGGGTGCAACTATTCCCCCGAATGCAGTCATACGCAAGATATCCCTGTCAACGTCGGGCTCAGTCATTTATACAACCGAGGATATTCCGGTAACCGGTAACCAGCTTGTGTGTAATTTAGGAAGCCCGCTCGTTCTTCAGCCTCAGAGCGAAAAATATATCGATATCCTGGTGGATCTGAAGGCATTTCCCCTGACGGATGGTTTCTATCTCAGCGTGAACGATCCACTCGCCATCATAGCGCGTGACTTCAACTCGGGCCAATTGATCAAGGTAGTTCCCAAAAGCGGTTCTCCTGGCTTCCCGTTGTTATCCTCCATGATGTTATTCCAAACTCCCGCTTCCGGAGTGGCCGTTTCACATCTCAGCACGCTCCCGCCGACGCTCCTGCCGTCGATGCAATCCATTCCCGTAATGGATATCGCCCTAACCCACTCAGATACTTCATCGGCATCATCAGTGGAGCTCGACTCTATTGCCGTCATCTTCTCAGAACTTGGCGGAACGCCGCTCTTCCCTGGAGGATATTTCAGCAACCTGCGTTTGCTGCACAATGGCGACACTTTATCCACCAACTCCTCCCTGAGCAGCAGCTTCGCAATCGCCGAGCTCACGCTCAATCCTCCGCTCACCGTTGCCCCTGCGGCATCCGAGACACTGCAGATCGTACTGGATACCAAAAGCTCTTACACGCCGGCAGTATTCGAAATGCGGATCAACAAAGATCAGCTTGTGCTGTTCGATTCGAACGACCGCTCCAGGATCTATGAGATCTCGGGCTCTTTCCCGCTCGTCACCAATCCCGGAGCGTTACGATTGCCGAGCAGCCTCGCCCTCTGCGGACTGGAATCCAAACTTCCGAGTAACATCAGCACCGTGCAACCCGGGATTCCTGCTTTTGATCTCCTCATCCAAAACGGTAACCCGGAAGGTTCAACGGATATCGAATTCCGGTCCCTCACTGTGAGAATCGAAAATATAAAGGGACGAATTTTGGATCCTTCGCAACTCCTTTCCGGCGCGTATCTGTCCAGCAAGGATAGCGTGATCGCCACCGGTCAGATCACCAATAGCGAGATATCGATCACGATTCCAGCGGGACTGATTGTTGTTACCGCTGGCACAACCGACACGCTGTTCTTCGATGTGGATGTTAGCACACAATCAGCCGGAGAGAATATCAGGTTCGTCATTGAGGACAGCGCTTCCGTTGCAGTAGAAGACGCAACTACGAGCGGGGTGATGTCGGTTGGAACGATCGGTGGAACGGGGTACCCACTCAAGAGCGGGACCGCGCACATCCTCGGTGCGGACAACAAAGAAGGCTTCACCAATTATCCCAATCCATTTGCTGCTGGAAGAGAGGAAACAAGGATCACTTATTACTTGGACAATCAGTCCTATGTGACTTTGGAGCTTTACACGCTTTGGGGAGCACCGGTTAAGACGCTGCTGTCCAACAAACTCTCGAATCCAGGGCTCCATCAGGATGTCGTATGGGATGGACGAAACGACGAGGGAGACGTGGTGAACAACGGAGTTTATTACCTCGTCCTCGAGATTCGGGCTGTGGGTGGCCAACAATCGACCCTCAAACGAAAAGTAGGGGTGCTCCGATGAAAAAGCGCTCTCTTTGCGTCGCCTGGCTCAGCGTCATCTTGGCAGCAGCTATGCCGAGGGCGCCTCATGCCGACTCTTACGGGACCGAGCTGCCTTTTGTTATCGGAGTGGGAGCCAGGGCCTCCGGCATGGGACTCGCCTATACGAGCCTCAAGGGAGATCCCGCCGTGCAGTATTTCAATCCCGCATTGCTGGCCGATATTAAGTGGAAGCAGTTTCAGTTCTTCCGTACGGTTCTTTTCGACTCGAAGTCACTTTACCATACCGTGAGTTACACACATCCCACCCTGAACTATGGCACTCTGGGTATAAGCATTCTCAGACTGGACATCAGCGGGATAGAAGAGAGAGACGATAACAATCAGCTATTGTCAAGTGATTTGAAAAACAGCCAGACCCGCATCTTGCTGGGATATGCCAAGAATGTGCATTCTGGCTTCTCGGCCGGCTTTAACTTGAAAATAGACAATCAATCTTTCGGAGAACTCAGCGGCTCAGGCGTCGGTATAGATGTCGGATTAGCATCGAGCCAACAGATCAAGAATACGCGCTTCATCAAAGAACTCCGAGAAGGCCTTGCCATACAGAACATCATAGAACCTTCCGTCAAACTCGATCAGGAAAAAGTCTCCGATCCAATGCGGGTGGTATTCGGAGTATCCGCACTATCAGAATTCGACAAGGTCAGCTTCATCACCTCCATCGATTTGGTAAATCCGAGGTATTCCCCATTTTCTTTCAGGTTCGGGGAGGAAATTACAATACTCGACCGCTTCTTCCTGCGCGCGGGCATCGACGATACGACACCTACCTTCGGACTCGGCGCGGCATATCGGATGCTCACCGTGGACTATGCGTTTAGAGACGAAGACCTCGGATCGAATCATCGTATTTCTCTATCGGTATCATTCGGCCTTTCCACGGATGAGACGAGAGAAAAAGCAAGGCGAGAACTTGAGGAAGAGATCAATGCCGAGATAAATAGAAAAATGGATTCGATCGAGCAGGAACAAATAACCAGCTCCATCGAGAAAGCTGACAGATTCTTTGTACAAAAAGATTACGAAAATGCAATTGGATCATACGAAATCGTTCTTTACTGGGATCCCGAAAACGAACATGCCCGCGACCGCCTGGTCAAAGCGAAATACAACATCTCCCTGAACAAAGGTCTCGCTTTCATGAAAGAAGCGGACTGCTTGCAGGCTATCTATCATTTCAGGCAGGCGCTCATGAGCATCCCCGGTGATTCGACAGCAGCATCTCATATTCGAGCCTGCGAGCAGAGGTTATCCGAATCGCGAGATCAAGCGCTCCTAATCGATCAGCTCCTCAGGAAAGGGATCGACCTGTACGCATACCAAAGGTTCTCGGACGCTCTCCTTGCCTTCGAAGAGATCCTGAAGATTCAGCCGACGAATATTCTCGCTCAGGAGTACAGACAGAAAGCTCAAGTAAATATTGCGAATGTCAAGCAGCGCCTCACTCTGCGGTCCAGGACATTGGCGAGCAAGGAAGAGTACTATGAAGCCATCAAAGCCCTGGAGCAAGCTCTCATGTATGTACCGAATGACCAGATGATCATGTCCGAGATCGAGATCTTGAGGCAAAAGCATAAAGAAGCACTCGCAGAGGCGCAAAGTAAGGAGCAGCAGAAGATACCACGAAAGCCTGACACCGTCGAGCGCGAAAAGCCACATGTCGATCTTGCGGCGATGGAGACGAGATATAAGAGAGGCATGGATTATTTTGAAGCAGGTGATTTCGATAGAGCGACTCGCTCACTATTGGAGCTGTGGACCATTGATCCCGATTTTCACGATGTATCGAACATACTAACAAAGGCATATCTTCTCGTGGGAATGCAATTCTACTCTCAGGAGCAATACGATAAAGCTATCGAAAGCTGGGAAAAGGCTCTGAAGATCGAACCAAACAATATCAAGGCTAAGCGTTTCTTGATGAAGACCAAAGGTGAAATAGAGAAGCTTGGTGGTGTCTCGAATGAGTAGGCCGTCTCTCGGCATAAGCCATTTCCGATCTCTCAAGACTCAAATGTGTTTTGGGACGATATTCCTTTTGGGTATTACAGTAGCTTCGATCAGCTATTTGCTGATTATCCACGAAAAAAAGATATTGAAAAATGAAATCGAGAGGTCTGTGGTGCTTCAGGGGAAAAACATCGCTCTCTCCAGTACTAAAGCATTGCTAAGACCCGATCCCGAATTCGAGCTTTACCCATTGCTCAGCCAATTAACAAATAGAAGTTCCGATATCGTCTCCGTTGTAATAACAGATGCGAATGGCATCATCCAAGGCGACAACACTCTTCAAAACATCGGAACACCTCACCGCCTTAAGATAAAAGGATTTCAACCTGTGCGATCGGTGCATCTTGGGCCGGGTGATAAACTGTATCAGAATGATCAATACTATTTCTTTACGACGCCTGTCAAAAGTCTCGACATACCTGTTGGAAAGGTGCATCTCTTATATTCGAAAGAAGAGTTCCACTATTCCATTACCCGGGCTATTACGATCACCTTGATTTGTGCTCTAGCAGCTTTGCTACTGGGCATTGTTTTTTCACTGCTGCTCTTCCAACGCATTTCGCGTCCTCTCGATATCTTGATGCGAGGCGTTCGCGAATTTGGAGAAGGGAATCTCGAGGCTGAAATACATATAAAAGCCAAGAATGAGCTGCGCATGCTAGCTTCATCTTTCAACGAAATGGCATCCAAGATAGCAGCGGCGCAGCGTGAACTCGTCATCAAAGAGCGTATGGAAAGAGAGCTCGAGATCGCCAGGGAGATCCAAAGCACGTTGCTTCCCAAAAAAATCCGCGAACCCAGTGGTTTCGAGATAGGCCATTATTACCAATCCGCTTACGAAGTGGGTGGCGACTACATGGATGTGATTCCGATAGACGATGACAGGACCGCTTTGGTGATGGCAGATGTCTCAGGAAAAGGCGTTCCCGGGCTAGTTGTCATGGCGATGGTAAAGATCATGGTGCAGGAATTCGCATTGAAAGGACTTGCCCCAACAGAGGTTATACAAAGATTGAACGAATCCCTTGTGAATACGACCAAGCAAAACATGTTTGTTACGCTTCTATTTGCAATTTTCGATGAGAGCAACTCAGAACTGGCTTGTTCGAATGCAGGCCACAATCCCCTGTTGATATATGAGCATTCAATCGGCACGTGCCGCCTCGTGAAAATGAAAGGTCTGCCGTTGGGAATATTGGCCGATGCCACTTTCGAAAGGCAACTTACCCAGTATCGCGCCTACCTGAAGCCGGGGGATCTTATACTGGGGTATACTGACGGACTCAACGAATCGAAAAATGAAACAGGCGCGCAATTCACATTTGAACGCATTCTTAGAATCTGCAAATACTACGCTCGAGATGGGGCAAAAGCGCTGGTATCAAAGCTAGTGGAAGCAGAGGCGAATTTCAGAAAATCCTCCCCTCAAACAGACGATATTACGCTACTCGCTTTGAGCGCTGAGATGAAAATGCCGTCAAGGCGTATAAGTATGGAGGTTTAGCTCCTTGCTGATGATCATTGAGGATATCAACTTCACAGACGGTTCTATAGCAATCCGTATCAATGGCGAGATCGACCGGCGTTCAACCAAGCGCCTCACCAGATACATAAAAATATGCCAGGATATCGGCATAAACAATATAGACATACTTTACTCTGAGACGTTATCGAAACGATCGCAAGAAGCAATCAAGACAATTTCAAAACAAACTGGATCAAAGGATGTCAGTGAAGCCAGTAAAAGTGGCAACAAGCTCAAAATGTCAAAATCGACACGATTCGAATACCGGAATGTGGCAGCTGGAGAATCCGACAGATCGAATAATATTGAATATTGCTTGAGCTTTTTGGACCTCAGCGCAGCCCTTGCCGAAATAAATTTGGCCGTAACCCTCATTGGGCGAGCCCTGGAACTTGATGACAGCACTCTATCACGACTTCAGTTGTGCATTTACGAACTCGCTATAAACACGGTCGAGCATGGAACATTCCAAACAGATCAACCTTCAATAGTCCTCTCTATAACAGCAAACGATGCTTATGTCACTGTCCGCTATAGAGATAATGCAGATGTATTTCTTACCAAAACCGAGTTACATGTGAACATAAGCGATAAAATCAAAGAAAGAGAAACTAGAGGCCTTGGCCTGTTTATAATGAACCAACTGAGTGTTGATACGGAATACAAACGTCTCGGATCTTGGAACGTCACATCTTTCAAAGTCGCAAAAAAAGAGAGCGGAGCTCACGAGCAACACGAGAAACAAAGGAGGATTCGTATGAACACGTTTTCGATTAAATCGGAGTCCTGCGATATTGAGGGCGCCACAATCGTCAAATTGATCGGTAGTATCGATTCGGTCTCTACACAGAATGTTGAGGAATACTTAACGAACCTTCTCAACAGCGAAACGAAGTTTATAATCATTGATTTTTCGGAAGTTTCATTCATAAGCAGTGCCGGAATAGGAATATTGCTGGGCACTGTCTCATCTCTGAGGCAGCGGGGTGGAGATCTCATATTTATGAAAATTCCTTCAGAGATTAGCGACATCTTCGAAATTCTCAACATCAGCGATTATTTCGTGATCGTTGGAAGCATCGAAGAGCTGAAAAACACGATCAAGGTGTAACGCGATTTAGAAATCAGAATCAAGATGAGCAAGACCAGCACAAAAGAATCTAGCTCGCGAACCCAAGTGGCACTATGGAAGAATAAGTACCAGAAACAGCGACTCCTGACCGATTCTCTCATATCTCTCTTGAACAAGTACGGGAGTTCATTGGATCTCGAAACACTCCAGAGAGAATTTTTGTTGACCATTATGGGACAGTTTCTTTCGGGCGAAAGCTGCTATTACTCCGCCAAAGAGGATATCGGCGTTCTCGAACCTGCAGTGAGCTTTGGGAAGGTTGATTTGAAGAACTTCCCTGTGATTGGCTTAGCCTCCCCCTTTGTTTCATATTTGAATGCAACCCCCTTCCCAATCGCTCTGTCGAATCTGCCAAAAGACATCCTTGCAGAAAACAATATCAAACCACTATTGGATAGCTTTGCAATTTTATCACCTCTCTATATCAAGGGAAGGCTGCTGGGGATAGTTTTTCTTGGGAAAAAGATATCATCTCAGTCCTACTCCGAATCCGATGCGACGCTCCTCCACTCATTCTGCGCTGTTTCAGCGATGACATTCAATCACGCCAGGCTGTTCCTCAATGCCAAGCTTTCTTTGACAGAGCTCCAAAAATTGAACGACGTTAGAACCGACATCATGAGCCGGATCACTCACGAATTCCGAACGCCTCTCACTGTAATAAAGAGCGGACTTTCCGCTCTCGAATTACAAGACGATAAGAGTGAAGTTGCCAAATGGGTCACCGAATCCGTCGCGCGCCTGGAAAATCTCATTACCTCTCTTCTGGACTTGAATGAAGCCTATTTTGACGACATGAGCATGCCCCTCACCGACTGGAACCCTTTGAGCATTGTTCATGAGGTCGTCTCAACCTATACCCTCATAGCAGCCGAGAGGAAAATATCCATCGAAACCATAGAAATCCCAAACAATGTGCTACCTCAGTTGAAGCTGACGCCTGCTAAATTTCGTAAAGTCATCAATAATTTGATCGATAATGCGATAAAGTTCTCGAACGAATCCGCTTCAGTCGTATTGGAATTCGAAGAAAAACCCCGCGCGCCCGTTAGCGATATCGATGGGATCTGGCTGCCGGACTGGAACGAGCAATTCGAAGCGCGCGTTGCCGAATACAACAAAATGACCGATCTCGAATTGATGGTAGAGCCCTCCGACACCCCGAAAATAGGTCCGAGAAAATCAGATATTCAGCCACCAGAAATCCGGCAACTTTATGTCGTATTCAAAGTTACGGATGGGGGAATCGGCATACCGGCCTCTGAGATTCCGCTATTGACCGAGCCATTCCAGCAGGCGTCCAATTCTCCAGACGTCGGGGTGAAGGGGAAGGGATTGGGACTGACTGTTTCTCAAAAGATACTGTCGAGCTGTGGCGGGCAGATCTACTGCAAGAGCAAAGAGGGGGAAGGAACGACTTTTACCGTTTTTTTCCCTTTGAGGTAAAACGTCCAGATGCAATATTGGCTAGCGCGATCGCCGCATTTCTTCTCAGACCCTCCGTTCCGCACCTGCTTATCACGCTTCCAACGGCCAGTTTTTTGAAATCCTTGTCCCCTATTTCTGCAAGTTGTTGAAGCTCCATGTCGATCATCCGGTTTCGTTCCTCGCTCGAAAATAAAATCGATTCCACTGCCACAGCGTTATACGGACAAACGCGCTGGCATTCATCACAACCGAAAACATTGAGACCGATCGCACCGTGAAAGTCTTTCGGTATTTCCCCGCGCTTTTCGATGGTGAGATAGGATATGCACTTCCGGGCATCCATACTATATTCCTGTCCAAGAGCGCCTGCGGGACAGGCATCGATGCAAAGCGTGCAGTCACTACAAAGGCTCTCTAGCGGTGCATCCGGCGTCATTTCGAGATTCGTGATCAGCTCTCCCAGAAAGATCCAAGAACCATACTTTGGAGAGATGACGTTCGTGTTCTTTCCCAGCCAGGCGATACCGGATCGAATCGCAAACGCCCTGTCGGATACGGGCTTCGTGTCCGCACATGCAACCGACCGCCACCCCGGGAAAAGCTCTGCAAGCTTCATCGAAAGGGCCGAGAGCATCTCTCCCATGACGTCGTGATAATCCCGGCCGTGAGCATAGATCGAAAAGATACCCCTTCCATCACTGCCATCGAGGGCCAAATTTCGTGCTAACGCTTTCGTGTAGTAGTTCAAAGCGACACAGACGGCAGATTTTGCATCCTCGAGAAGAAGTGAGGGATTGCAATGTTTTTCTTTCCATCGCTCGAGGTAATGCATCTCCCCGTGATTACCCGCCTCCAGCCAATTTTCGAATGCACTATCGGATTCAGGGCAAGGTGAGAGGTCAGTTATGCCGACGAGGGAGAAACCGATTTCGTATGCCGTCTTCTTTATCAGGGATTCGGGAGAGTCCGGCGTCAACATCCAAGACTACCCCTTTTCTTCCTCGGATTCATAGAATTCGCGAATCTGATCCGCATAGTTTTTGAGCTTTTCATCGACCAGCGCGTTGACGCTGTCCTTTTCGAATTTCCCGTTCGAAAGTTTCTTGCCGGCTTTCCTGCCGCTAAGAAGCTCGACACCCTGATCGATCGTGTCGATCGCGTAGATGTGAAACTTTCCTGATTCAATCGCTTTAATAACATCTTTTCGGAGCATCAGATCCCGTTTGTTGAGGCTTGGTATGATGACTCCCTGCTTTCCTGTCAATCCTTTTGCCTTGCAGACCTCGAAGAACCCTTCTATTTTTTGATTCACTCCTCCAATTGGCTGTATCTCTCCCTTTTGATTCACAGAGCCCGTAACGGCGAGATCCTGTCTCAGTGGGATTTCGGACAAGCTGGAGAGAAGCGCGTATATCTCCGTCGACGAGGCGCTGTCACCATCTATCCCGCTGTAAGACTGTTCGAAACAAATGCTCGCGCTCATTGTCAGAGGTTTGTCCTGTGCATACTTTCTCCTCAGGTACCCCTCTATGATCAGCACTCCCTTGTTATGCGTCCTTCCGCTGAGATCTGCTTCCCGCTCGATATTAATAATTCCCGCTCGCCCAATGGCGGCTTCGGCGGTGATACGTGCGGGTTTTCCAAAGGAATGGTCGCCAAGATCGTACACGGACAGGCCGTTCACTTGTCCGATCTTTTCGCCGTCGATGTCCAGTAGAATGGTACCGTCTTCGATCATCTCCTGTATCTTATCCTCGATGAGATTGACTCTATTCGTCCGCTCATCGATCGCTTTTTCCACATGATGATCTTCGACGACTTTCGAATTATCCTTTTCAGCCCAGTAGCTCGCTTCCCGGATCACATCGGCAATATCACTGAATCTGGTGGACAGTTTGTCCTGCCTGCCCGCAATTTTTACTCCCTCTTCAACGAGGGCCGCAGCTCCGGTCTTATGAAAAGGCAGAAGCTTTTCCTCGTCGCAGATATACTTTATGAACTGTGTGTATTTTGCCAAGTTTCCTGCTTCATTTTCCATCACGTTATCGAAATCGGCTTTTACTTTGAAGATTTTCCTGAACTCCTCATCGTAGTTATAAAGAATCTGGTAAGAATATGCGTCACCGATCAAAACAACTTTGACATCGATGTTTATCGGCTCAGGTTTCAGAGCGCTGATGGCCAGCATGAAGAAGGCATCGAATCCTTGGATGGTGACCTGCTGGTTCTTCAATGCACGCTTCAACGCAGGCCAAACGGCCGGTTCGTAAAGGAGGTCATTGAGGTTGAGCACCAGAAACCCACCGTTTGCCCGCAGCAGCGAACCGGCCCGAATTTTGGTGAAATCCGTCCTGTACTCACCTCTCGCATCACTGATCCGTTCTATCGTCCCAAATACGTTCGCATAGCTCGGTGTCGTTTCCGTTATCACCGGAACGTCTGTTGTACGAGCATTATCGACAACTACATTTACCTCGAATGCGATGAAACCTTCTTCTTCACCCTTGTCGGATTCGTCCTGATCTTCCGACGTCTTGAAAATATCGATGTTGTCTACTAAGTATTCCCTCATGTTTTCCAGGAAATTGAGAATCCTCTCTTCCTGATAGTTCCCTTTGGCCTCATCTATCGTTATTCTTGCTATAGGAACAACACATTCTTTTTCAAGCTCAGAGATCCTTTCGGCATATTCCTTTTCCAGCTCGCGTGTACTTGCAAGAAACGCTTCCATTTTCTCAACGAGCTCGCTGTGATCTTCCCGGAGTTTTTCGAAATCTTCCTTCGACATCTTCCCTTCATCGACGAGCGCGGCGACCTTATCCATACCGGTCGGAGTCCCATCAACCACGGGAAGGATTTCGGGTCTCGTAAAAGGACCGTATTGCACTTCAACAACCTGGAAGCCTTTTTCCTCTATGGCCTTATCGAACTCTACTGCAAACTCTGCCCGGCGCTTCTTCACATCTTCCAGAATCGCTTTTTGCCTCTCCTTGTATGGATCGCTCTGCAACGCCTTCGGAATGTGCGTCCTGAGGGTGCGAAGGACCTCTTTCAAGTTTTTCTTCAGCTTCGCGCCTGTCCCCGCAGGGGGGCAGATGCAGATCGGAATGTCAGGTGTCTGAAAGTTGTACACATAGCAGATATCAAGAAGCTCTTTATCCCCATGATCCATACCGCGGAGAAGCCGCTGAATGGTAGTGGACCTACCCGTCCCTGTAAGGCCCGAAACGAAGATGTTATAACCCTCGCTCCGTACTTCGAGTCCAAGTTTGATGGCGTTCAACGCCCTATCCTGGCCGATGATTTCGCTGCAGCACGTCAGCTCGTCCGTCGTCTCGAAACCAAGCTTATCTGGATCGCATTTCCAGCGGAGATCGTTTGCTTTCAACTCTAAACGTGAAAGAGCGGCCATTCGGTTCTCCTTATTTACGGAAAAAATCAATGAATGATCATGCAGGGGGATTTTGGCAGAATACCTCGTCCCTACCGCTTCTCCATGATAAATGATAAGACCCGCCAGGTCGACAATCAAATGATTCCGGTTCGGCTCGCTTTTCGCCCGCGCGTCCGCAAATATCATACGAAAAGGCAGCTTCCGGAATCAATCGAGTTCGAAATGAGCCCGCCAGTCAACATCCTCTTCCATAGGTTCCTGCTCCGACTTTTCCATGTAGAATCGGTCCATTACGAGGACATCCATCTTCGTTCGCATGAAGCAAAGATACGCGTCGTAGGGCGTGCACACGATTGGCTCCCCACGAACGTTGAACGATGTATTGATGATGACCGGGCAGCCCGTCATTTCATCGAACCTGCTTATCAGGTCATAGTATAAAGGATTCACTTCCCTTCTCACCGTCTGGATGCGGGCCGATCCATCCACGTGGGTCACCGAAGGGATCTCGCGCTTGTCCTCCCTCACTTGCGCAACGAGGAGCATATACGGGCTGGGCGCATCCAGATCGAAATATTCGCCGCACCTCTCTTCGAGTACAGTGGGAGCAAAAGGCCGGAAGCTTTCCCGGAATTTGATCTTCAGATTGACCACGTCTTTATTGGCCGGATTTCTTGCATCGGCAAGGATCGAGCGATTGCCGAGAGCCCTGGGGCCGAATTCCATTCGCCCCTGGAACCAGCCGATGACCTTCTGGTCGATGATTGCCTGAGCTGTCTTCTCGAGGAGAGCATCTTTGGACAGCTCCTTGTACCGGATATCGTGTGAATCGAGAAAATTCTTGATCTCTTCCGTCGAATATCCGGGCCCCAGGTAAGCGTGCTTCCACATGTCGTAGCGTCGTTCGTTCCCTAGGAGCGAGTAGTAAATATACGCGGCAACACCCACGGCGCCGCCCGCGTCACCCGCCGCCGGCTGGATGAATAGTTCCTCGAAAGGACCTTCTCGCAGCACAAGTCCGTTCGCCACGCAATTCAGCGCCACGCCACCCGCCAAACACAGATGCTTGCTTCCTGTCTTTTCGTAGGCATATTTCGCCATCCCAAGGACGACTTCCTCGGTGACTTTCTGCACGCTTGCCGCCACATCCTTGTGGAATTGATCCAGCCGGCTCTCGGGCTCCCGCCTTGGCTGTCCGAAAAGTTTCTCGAAGCGCGAATTCGTCATGGTGAGACCGTAATCATACGCGAAGTATTTCATGTTCATTTTGAAACTGCCGTCTTTCTCGAAACTGATCAGTTCTCTCACTTTATCGTAGTAGACAGGTTTTCCGTATGGAGACAGCCCCATGACTTTGTACTCGGCACTGTTCACTTTGAAGCCCAGGTAGTACGTGAACGCGCTGTACAAAAGCCCGAGCGAATGGGGAAATTTGATCTCCTTGATGAGGGTGATCTTTTTTCCTTCTCCTTTTCCAATGGTCGCTGTGGCCCACTCTCCAACTCCATCGACCGTCACGATCGCCGCCTCTTCAAACGGGGAAACGAGAAATGAACTGGCCGCGTGGGACATGTGGTGCTCGATCATTAGAACTTCGCCCTCATAGTCGAGCTCTTTTCGAATGAGCTGGGGGATCCACAGCTTCTTCCTCAGCCACAGGGGCACCGACTTCAGGAATGAGGGAAAAGAGCGCGGGAAGGTGGCGATGTATGTGTACAGGATGCGTTCGAATTTGATGAATGGCTTGTCGTAAAAGCCGACATAGGCGAGGTCTCTCGCCGTGATTCCGCCTGCCTTCAGGCAATAGCTGATCGCGTTCTTGGGGAACTCGAGGTCGTGCTTTTTCCGCGTGAAACGCTCCTCCTGAGCGGCTGCAATGACCTCGCCGTCTTTCAACAGACAGGCGGCCGCATCATGGTAGTAGCAGGAGATCCCGAGAATATACATCTCTTACCTCAAAACTGGCGCCGGCTGGATTCCAGGGTCATCTCGACGGGTTCTTTGTCGCTCCAGAAAGTGCTCTTTGGATTGATCCTCTTATCGAGCAGGTCTATACGCAGCACCCTGGTGATCGCCGCCGCCATACCCAGAAAAATGAAGTACGTGATTCCAAGCAGGAGCTTCGTGTTGAAAACACCGATTGCATGGGCGACCTTCTTCCACCCCTGCCATATTTTCGATAGCAGTTTTTTCATTGGACGAGCTTTTGTTGCGAGTCAGGCAGGCTCTTCGAAGTCCGAAACGCCTACCCTCACACCGCAATTTATTATAACACAACAAAATAATGAAATTCAAAAACCCTGCGTCCTGATCGGTATTGCTCTAAGCGCTTATATGCTTATAACTTGACAGTTCCACTCATCAAAAGGCAGAATTCCATCGTCGAATGCGGCGTGCGACGGCTGACACACCATGTGCGTTGAACTCCCAGCGCTCAGACATCCCAGGCCAATCCCCCGCACGAGCATTCTCCATCACTCGGCACGAATGACATTCACAACATCTGGCCAAAAGTAATGCAGACTCGTGGAAGTCGCACGCTCGTTTCCTGGTGAAACCTCGGCGGCCGCGACCCAGTGTCGCGGCCGCTCACGACTAAATCCATTCTCCATCAGCTCCCAAAATCGATTTGCCACAGGAGGTTGTTCATGAGATCCGTGGCGCTCCTGATCCTGCTCACCGCATCCCTGCTCTTGGTCATTCCTCCCGCCACCATCTGCATCGCCCAAGAAACGACAGGGAATCTCCAAGGACGGGTGCTCGATCCTGAAGGCAATCCGGTTCATTTCGTCCAGGTCACCGTCACCGGGCCAAGTCTTCAAGGAACTCGCGGCGCCAATTCCCTCCCTGACGGCTACTTTTACATCCTCGCGCTCCCCGTTGGAACTTACTCGGTGAAGATCTTCCACATCAGCTATCAACAATCGATCCTCGAAAACGTTCATGTGCGCCTGGGAAAGACTACTGACTTAGGAGACGTCCATCTTATCGAACAGGTCTATGAGATGGAGGAAGTCACAATCACCACAAAAGTCCCCCTGATCGATCCCGGTTCAACCGTTATGGGAGGCAACCTCATCGCGGAGGAGTACGGGGAGCTTCCGATCGAGAGGAACTATCGCGACATGATGACATTGCTCCCTCACGTTCACGAAAGCTTCCTGGGTGACGGGATCAACTTTGCAGGAGGGACCGGCGCGGAGAACAAGTACTACATCGACGGCGTCGACGGCACCGAAACCGTGATGGGAAGAGAGTCAACGAGCCTGCCTTACAACTTCGTGAAAGAAGTTCAGGTGAGATCAGGTGGATATCAGGCAGAGTACCGTGGTTCGCTCGGCGGTGTTGTGGACGTTATCACGCACTCGGGAAGCAACGACATCCGTGGCCAGGTGTTCGGATTCTTCCTGAACGACCAGCTGGCAGGCGAGGCGCGCGACATTGTCACCGAGCCATCCCCGGGGCGGCTATGCCATGTATGATGCCGGATTCAGTCTGGGCGGCCCGATCGAGCAGGATAAATTGTGGTACTACCTCGCTTACAATCCCACCTTCAGCAAAGAAGAAGTGGAGATCCCGGGTCTGGGTATGCACGACTACGACGGCACATCCCACCGTTTCGCGACGAAACTGACATGGCAGCTCGACAGGAGGAACGATCTCGAGTTCTCTGTATTTGGTGATCCCACGAAGTTCGAGGGCGTAACAACGGGTGCGACCTTTCTCGACCCGCCGATCGCATCCGAAAACCCGGATCCCCTACTCCGAGAGATCCGGCGGGGTGGCGTCAACACGAGGTTGAAAGGGCGGCACTGGCTCCACGACAACTTCCTGCTGCAGTCCACAATCTCCGCCGTTTGGCGCAAGGATAGTACGTTGCCTCTCACCGAGCGCGGCGGGCGCGAGGGACTCTTCATCGACACGGAGACAGGCATTTGGTCCGGGGGATCAGCTTATGACCAGGAGACAGAGAGCCTCGTGGCGACACTCGGTGTTCAGGGAACATTGATCTGGGATGACAACATATTCAAGATCGGCTTCGAGTACCGAGAGGTTAAAGTGGATTACAATGATCATGCGGATTTCGTGATTCGATTTCCCGATCCGGTCGCAGGTGAGTTGTACCGCACCCAGACGATGTCCTCCGACGGGACCATTCGAAACCGGATACCGTCCGCGTTCGTTCAGGAATCCCAGCGGATGGGGGATGGGCCCCATCTCAATCTCGGGCTGCGCTGGGACGGGCAGTACATCTTTTCCGAGGGTGATGTGGCGCAGCGATTCACAGGTCAATGGCAACCAAGAGCCGGATTCACCTACCGGGTGGGCGAACGCGGCAGGCATCAACTATTCGGTTCCTATGGCCGTTTCTATCAGGAGCTTTCCATGGCAGCCCCGGCCCTGTATTTCATGCCCGGCGCCGCCTACCGTGTCATCATATACGATCACGATCCCCGCGTCGACCCCGTCATCGGGCCGGGCGATACGCTTCTCGAAGACTATGTGGGCGGCGCCTTCCCTGAAACCGAGGGACTTGAGGGCCAGCATTACGACGAGTTCACGCTCGGCTACGAACACCAGCTAACCCGGCACTCAAAGGCCGCCGTTCGCGGGATCTACCGTGCGCTCGGCAACGTCGTTGAGGATGCGTTTGCCGAGGACTTGACAGGGTGGGTATGGGGCAATCCGGGCAGCGGCGATCTCAGCCATTTCCCTCGAATGAAACGTGAATATACTGCCCTTGAACTCATCTATCGGCACTCGGGAGGAGAGCGGTACAATTTCCTTGTTTCTTACACGCTCTCCCGGAATTACGGCAATTACCCAGGACTCTTCCCTTCCGATTACGGCGAAGGATTCCCCAATGCATCGACAACGGTTTATCATCCGGAAGGATTCTTCCATGCCACCGGTCTGCTTCCCAATGACCGAACCCACGTTTTCAAGTGTTCCGGGTCATATCGGATCGGCTACGGTGCAACGGCGCTGTGGCAAAGCGGAACTCCGCTCAGTGAATTTGGCGCATCCCTTTACGATCCGGTCTATAATGTATTTATCGTGCCGCGTGGTGAGGCGGGGCGGACCACTTCCATTTGGGATCTCAGCCTGCGCTTCACGTATGATTCGTCCGAATGGTGGAGGGCAGAGGTCCATCCCAAGTTGATCCTGGACCTCCTGCATGTCGGCAGCCGGCGCAAGCCGATCAGCTTTGTGCAGCGGCGCTTCCTCGAGCGGGACATCGATGGGAACCACATCACGCCGAATCCGGCCTACGGTCTGGCAACGGCTTATCAGCCTCCCATGGCGGTCAGGTTGGGACTGGAAGTGGATTTTTGAGATGGTGTGGTCATTCCACACAAGGCGGGTGTGTGGTTAGCTATCCCGAGTTTTTGAGCTTGGCTAGTCTTTGACGCGCATCTGCGACTTCCCCCTGCAGCTCCGGATCCGCATCCTTCCAGACTTCCATGAACTCCTGATACTGCGTGACCGCTTCGCTGCTCCGCTCCAATTCCTCACAGGCCATTCCCAAAAGATAGTATGCCCTCGCGGTCCAAAGTCCAAAGATCACGCGATCCGTATCGTACGCCGACAAAAGCATTTCTAACTCGGCCTCCGCACTTGCAGGATTGCCGGATTCAAGGTACGCCTTGGCCAGGAAGAAACGAATATGAGCATCCTTTTCACCGGGTATGAAGCCCGCAGACTTAACCTTCTCAAGTGCTCTTTCGAGACGGGCAACGGCCGCACTCGTGTTTCCCTTCGCAAGTTCGAGGACACCCAGGGCCCACCGGTAGCTCTCCGTCAACGCTTCCCGGTCGGGGTGTTCTGCTTCCAGTGCTCGAATCATCCGATCCGCTTGCTCGACGTTGCCGCCTGCCGCCAGAAAGTAAACATGAAATGCCCGCCAGATCAAAGGATCCTCGATGAATCGTGACACCACTAAGTCATTCTCAAACATGGGCTTTTGACCGCCCACCTCCCGAATTCGAATGGCCGTCTGAATATCCTCGAGAGCGGATTCCAGGTTACCTCGTTCCATGTGGATGAGCGCCCTCAGGACGTACTTCCCTTCATCTTTCTTTTCCTCCAGTTGATCCGCGGCAAACATCTTGTCCAAAAGCTGCATAGTCTCATCCAGCTTGCCCCGGTAGGCAGGAATATACGCGAGATACCGTCTTCCGGCCATGCGGTCAAGCTGCTCGGCACCCGTGAGGATGGCACCGTAAGCCGCTTTAGCCTTCGCATAGTCTCTCTTGAGTAGATACGAGCGCCCGAGATTGGCCAGCATATGGTTCTCCCACAAATCGCCCTCCTCTATTTCCCTGCACTTCTCCCACAATTCTATCGCCTCGTCAATTCTGCCATGAGCCGCATAAATCCACGCCAGCATATCGTACCCATCGGACGCATCCGGGATGATCGACGTCAACTTGTTCGCTGCCCACACCGCATTCTCAACCTCGCCGACAAAGCTATAACAGGCCGCAACCATGTTGTATGCGAGCACGTCGAGCGAATCCAGCTCGAGCACCCTTCTGTAGTGAAGGATGGCATCTTCATATTGACCGAGATAGATACGGTATTGCTCGGCGATCTGATACCACGCCTCTTTCTCATCCGGATCGAGGGTGGTTATTCTTTGAAATGCGGCGATCGCATCGCGGTGGCGCCCCGAGAAACTGTTGTTCCACGCGTCGATGTACAACTTTTCTTTTTGACTGACCTTGTCCGAGTACTGGACTGCTCTTGCGATTGCTGACTGCAGTTCCAGGATCTTCGCGTCCAAGTTTAGAACCCAGATATTCCTGGCCAACTCGAGATAGGCCATTGCAAACGTCGAGTCCAACTCCAGCGCCTGTCGCTGACTCTGGGCGGCTTGATCAAAGGCCCAGTTTCTGAACAAATCTTGCCCCTCGAGATAGTAACGATACGCGCTCTCCGAGTGTGTCGTGACATCTGCCACTTTTCGGCCCAGCCCTGCTTCCGGCAGCGCCAAGTCTTCCCTGAATCCTCGAATCAGCTTGTCTACCGCCGTAAAGATGTCTTCACCCTTCTCACCGGTTATACGCTGTGTCGCCCGCACCTCACCGGTCATGGTATGCCAGATGTCCGCCGTTACGACGAGATTGGGTTCCGTCTGAATGACGGTCCCTGTCATCGCCCAGTTGACCCCGGCCCGTTTCGCTACTTCGGAAGCCGTCGTCCTGTCAGCGGCTTCCCGGTCCCCCTTGCCCAGCTGCTCGAGGATATCTTGCACGCGCTGGCGGCTCAGCACCTTGATGTACTCGGAACCGCCGAGACCTGTCGTCAAGAGCGACGTCATCATCTCCGCCGTTTTGTTGCTATCCTCGGGATCCTCCATGTTTTCGAAATACATGATCGCCATCGAGTTCTCCTGCGCGATCACTTCCTTCGTGCGCGGCCGGATATCGATCTCGAATGGTTGGAAAACAATAAGCAGAAGTACAACGGCCGCAATGATTGCCGCAGGTACTCCAAATCGCAGCAATCTCCTTCTCGTTCTTCGCCGAAGCGTGATGACCCGCCGCTTGATCCCCAGCTCGAGCCGATCGCCAATCTCCTCGAGTTCCCTCAGCAGGTCTTCCATACTTTGATACCGTTTCCCGACACCCTTTGTCAGCGCTTTCTCGATGAGGCGTTCAATCTGCGGTGGCGCATCTTTCCTTAGGTTCCTCGCCAATTCCGGTTCCTCGTTCACTATCGAGTAGACCAGTGCCGGTTCGGCCTCCCCTCGAAACGGTAGCTCCCCTGTCAGCATTTCAAAGAGCATCACTCCCAACGACCACACATCCGTCCGCCCGTCTGTCTCCCTTCCCAAGGCCTGCTCCGGACTCAT
>WVZY01000043.1:1713-1841 GCA_011772205.1 Candidatus Latescibacterota bacterium | reverse complement strand
TCGCTGACTATTTTCATAACCTCTTTTCTCGGACGAAACCCAAGAAACTTAATATTTGCACCCACTGCTCGGGCGTCGCTTTCCAGTTCACTTCGCAAAGCCCCGTCGCCCACAACCTTCAGCGGGAG
>WVZY01000043.1:552-1514 GCA_011772205.1 Candidatus Latescibacterota bacterium | reverse complement strand
TCAACTTGTTCTTCGTAGACTCCTAACCAATGATTCCGAGCAATCATCCACGTCAAAGCACCGGTCGCCAATAAAGAACCTCGATAACACCGGTGACGGAGCGCCCGCCACGGATACTTACCAACACATTCCTCGCACGGGCGTCCATCCCTCATTAACATCGCTTCGGGACAAATAAAACGGAAATTATGCAATGTCTGAACGACCGGAACCCCGCTTTCCTTGCATGCTGCGTAAGCGCTAGGTGAGATGAGGGGAAACGTGTTGTGAAAATGGACCAAATCCGGCTTGGTCGTTCGAATCAGGGACAATAGCTTCTGGTATGTGGATCTCGACCAAGCGGTATTGAAGCCCAGTTTCAAGCGCCTCTTCCACGTCGAATCGTCAATGTCATCGTTGAAACGCTCGAATGGGATGACTNNGTGCCAGTAAGATCTTCACGGCATGTTTTAACTCGGAGCCGAGGCATTCGATTTTGTCAGAAAATCGTACAATTGTCTTGCCAGCTTGCCGCTGCAAAACTTTTTCTCGAAGCGTGTGATCGCGGCCGCCGACATGATATCGTAATATCGTTTGTTATCGAGGAGTGCTGTTAGTTTTCGAGCGCCCTCGGCCGGATCATCCAGCGACCAAGACAGCCCCTCCTTCCCGTCTCGAAATACCTCTGACACTCCGCCAACTGGCGCCGCCACAACCGGGAGCCCCCGAGCCATCGCTTCGATAAGCACTATACCGAAGCTCTCCATAATGGCGCTATGCACCAATACACGGTGCTGCGCCATCAGATTGGCAGCGTTAAGTATGCGGCCCTTAAACACTACCTGATCGTCAAGAGCAAGACGTTTACACAACGCCTCCAATCTGCGTCTATCCGGCCCGTCGCCCACAAAAGTCAAAGTGTACCGCCTTCCAAGCCGCTTCGTCTCGGCCAGCACATGCAGAATGAAGCTTTGGTTTTTCCG
>WVZY01000043.1:319-513 GCA_011772205.1 Candidatus Latescibacterota bacterium | reverse complement strand
GAACTGCTTCCATGAAGCGGGACACATAGATTATTCCGTCGACCTTCGGCATCACATCGCGTTCAAGTCCTTTGATGCGGCGATATATTAGCCCTCCGTGGGCTATCTTCCCCTTCTCGGTCCACTCATCTGCCTGCGATACGTTAAATTGTACAGTTTGTACTACGCGTTGTTGGTCAAATCTACGAGCTTCA
>WVZY01000043.1:0-249 GCA_011772205.1 Candidatus Latescibacterota bacterium | reverse complement strand
AAGCGCAACAGTAAATAATGCCAATAGCGGTACCATGCAACGTAGAGTGGACCGTTGATGTAACTCAGCAACTTTCCAATGCCGAACAGCGGGAAAACTGCAATCTTACTATAATCGAATGGCGTCACCACGCAGATCTGTTTGTCGAGTTGCGAGAGCTGGGCTCGAAACATGTTGAAATGCGTCTGGATCCCTGTGTCGCCCTTTTCCCTAAGCAATGTCGCAACAATCACTTTCGGTTCTGCTTCC
>WVZY01000037.1:1090-1215 GCA_011772205.1 Candidatus Latescibacterota bacterium | reverse complement strand
GGACTCGTCCGGGACTTTGACTTTTGACTCTGAGGGACCCTCGGCAGCGGCGCTTTCCGTCGCCTTTTCGTCGGCTTCCTTGACGGTTTTGGACTTCCTGGGCTTTTTGGTTTTGACCGTGACCT
>WVZY01000037.1:694-920 GCA_011772205.1 Candidatus Latescibacterota bacterium | reverse complement strand
CGGACTGTATCCCGTCTCCCCCAGATACTTGCGGCAAGCTTCACTGACCTCGAGGGTGATGCCCTTTTCCTGAAGCTGTGCTTCGAACAGCCGGATCTCCTTGTCTACAATCTGGAGGATGACCTGCTCATCCAGCCGATTGAAGGTCACGACCTTGTCAAGACGGTTGCGGAACTCAGGATTGAAAACCCGATCCACCGCATCATCAATCGCATCGGCTCCGATC
>WVZY01000037.1:349-560 GCA_011772205.1 Candidatus Latescibacterota bacterium | reverse complement strand
CCTTCTCCACCTCATCCAGAAGAAGCACCGCGTGAGGGGTTTTGCGAATAGCATCGGTCAGCAGGCCTCCCTCGTCGTAACCCACATATCCCGGAGGGGATCCGATCAATCGACTCACCGTATGCCGCTCCTGATACTCACTCATATCGAAACGGTGCATGGCGATCCCCATGCGTTCGGCCAGCTGACGGGCCAGCTCGGTCTTGCCCAC
>WVZY01000037.1:0-182 GCA_011772205.1 Candidatus Latescibacterota bacterium | reverse complement strand
AGATACCGTTTTCTCGGGAATCTTTGCGATCTTGGACACGACCTTTTCTATATCCGTTTGGGTGAGCACCGGCTCGGGGCTTGTGCTCAACCCCCCACGGTAGGCGAGAATACGGGTGTAGGCCCCCGCTTCGTCGATCACATCGATCGCCTTATCCGGAAGGTAGCGGTCGTTGATATACT
>WVZY01000009.1:1027-1239 GCA_011772205.1 Candidatus Latescibacterota bacterium | reverse complement strand
CGCTGCTGGGCGATCGGATTCGGATGAATGCCATTCATCACCCCCGGATCTATATGCGAAGCCTGGCGACCCGGGGCTCGGCCACCGAGCTGTCCGCCGCCACCCACCACGCCATCCAAATCCTGAAAGCATCCGGCTTCGGCGTCATCTTCGTCGAAACCAGCGGCATCGGTCAAGGCTCCTCGGCGGTGGTGGATGTCTCGGATGTGAGC
>WVZY01000009.1:768-987 GCA_011772205.1 Candidatus Latescibacterota bacterium | reverse complement strand
TCAACAAGTTCGATCGTAAGGGTGCCGAAGACGCTTTGCGTGACGTTCGAAAGCAGGTCCGGCGCAGTCAAAACATCGATTTCGAGGTGCCGGGTGAAAAAATCCCAGTCTTCGGAACCATTGCCAGCCAGTTCGATGACCAAGGAGTCAACGCTTGTTACCTCGGCCTGCTGAGGCGCGTGGAGACTCTTACCGGCAGGCGATGTCCATCATCGATCA
>WVZY01000009.1:372-686 GCA_011772205.1 Candidatus Latescibacterota bacterium | reverse complement strand
GTTGCCCGGGAAGCCATCCTCCAACGATTCGAGGATCTTCGAGGCGAGATCGACCGCGAGTGCTGGAGTCTGATCCAAGGGTGGGATGATCTCAAGAAGAAATTCTCGGGAGAAACCTACACGTTCCAAGTTCGCGGCCGGGAGATTTCGATTCCTACCGGCTCCGAGACTCTGTCCGGCACCCGTATACCCAAGGTGGTGTTGCCCCGTTTTGAGGACTGGGGGGCCATCTTGGAGTTCCAGCTCAAAGAGAACGTGCCCGGCTCTTATCCCTATACGGCTGGGGTGTATCCGTTCAAGCGCCAGGAAGAGGA
>WVZY01000009.1:0-155 GCA_011772205.1 Candidatus Latescibacterota bacterium | reverse complement strand
AGAGCCGGACCGCGAGGAATGGGAGCGAATCAAGAAAGAAACACTCCAGGTGGTGCGGGGGACCGTTCAAGCCGATATCCTCAAGGAGGATCAGGCACAAAACACTTGCATCTTTTCTATCGAGTTCGCCCTTAAGATGATGGGCGACGTGCAGC
>WVZY01000004.1 GCA_011772205.1 Candidatus Latescibacterota bacterium | reverse complement strand
GCGTTTGGGACGTGTCTTTCATATGATACCTTCGCTCGG
Source organism: Candidatus Latescibacterota bacterium (assembly GCA_011772205.1). GTDB lineage: Bacteria > Krumholzibacteriota > Krumholzibacteriia > WVZY01 > WVZY01 > WVZY01. The sequence continues at coordinate 11,131 of WVZY01000004.1, read as the reverse complement.
GCTTCTCGCCTTCGGCGGAGGATTCTCGCTCGCTCCGCGCAATGGTTCGTCACCCCCACGGAACCTGCCTGTTTGCTTCCGCGCAATGGTTCATCACCCCCACCACACAGCACTCCTTGTTCCCTGCGCGTAACGGTTCGTCACCCCCTCTGAGCCTTCCTGCTTCTCCCCCTGAAGATGCGGCGCTCTCATCACGTAGCTGTAATCTTCAGCCTTGCAGCACGACTAATGGGATATGGCCAGGTCCGGCCGTGCGGAGGCAGCTATGCCCGGTCGGGAATGGGCGCATAACAATTTGCTATATAAGCAGTTGTGAATTCGCTTGACTGGATATCATATTATTGTATTATTATGATATGCTGCCTAGATGACTAGGAAAGTGAGGCCCATTGGGGTCTCTAACCGATGGAGATCTTATGGTATCTTTGAAAGAGATCTTATTGATAGTTGGTGTATTCATCGGCTACATCGTTATGATGACTGTGTTATTGCCGAAGCTCGGCGTTCACACCTGAGTGAGCGCTTTGAAAGATGCGTCAGGTCGACGCAAAGGGCAACGCTGCGGAACCGGAATTGAGAAAGATGAGTGAGCACACTCAGGAGCAGTTTTTCAAAGCGGCGAGGCTGCTCAAATCCCTCGCCCATCCGCTGCGTTTAGCAATTGCATGTGGGCTGAGAAATCAACCCTGCACACAAACCTATATGGCCGACGTGTTGGAGATCCCGCAATCAACCGTTGCCCAGCATTTGAAAGTGCTCCGCTCGGAAGGGATTGTGAAGTGCGAGCGGAGGGGGCTCGAGGTGATCTTTTCACTGGCCGACCCATGCGTGCCCATGATTCTCGACACGCTGTGCCGGCGGGAGGATCGAGGCGAAGGCAGCGGGTATTCATGGGATGAGCTGGCATGGCTCGAAAAGGAACGACGTGTATCGGGCCTGTGGTAGGCCCTCATTATATATGGTAAAGATATAAGGTGGAGCATCATGCCGATCTATGAGTACAAATGCGAAAAATGTGGTACGATATTTTCTGAATTGAGAAAAATCTCCGAGCGCAGCGAGCCCATCTCGTGCCCGGAATGCAAGGGGGATGCACACGTTATCTTGAGCCCGTTTGCGCATGTGTCGAGCAGTACGGACAGTTCGTGTCCAAGCTCTTGCGACGCTAGATTCACTTGAGGCAAATAGGAGACGCGGCGTGACCGCGCCACTAGAATCGCGTTTCAAATCGATTTTCAAAGCCCTCCTTCCGATCGCTGTGATCATGTTGGTGGGTTTTTCTTTTGGTTGGCTTCTGGAAATCCTCTCATCCAACAGGGCGGATGCGGCTGGGAGGCTCATCAGCGGAAAAACGATCAAGGTCGAAAATGCCGTTGTCGTCGCGGCCGATTCGATTGCCGCACGCGTCGGCATAGAGGTTCTATTACGTGGGGGAAATGCCGTTGATGCCGCGGTTGCCGTCGGTTTCGCTCTGGCCGTCACGTACCCGCGCGCAGGTAACATTGGCGGCGGCGGATTTCTTCTTGTCCGGCAATCCACCGGAGGCACTCGATTCATTGATTACCGGGAGAAAGCGGCGCTCAAAGCGCACCGCGACATGTTTCTCGATGTGGAAGGCAACGTGATCGAGGACGCGAGCACGAAAAGCCACCTCGCCTCAGGTGTTCCGGGAACAGTTGCCGGTCTGTGGCTCGCCCACCAGACGTTCGGAACAATTCCATGGAAGGATCTTCTCGAACCGGCATGCCGTCTGGCGCGCGATGGATTTCCGGTGCCGCCTGCGCTCGTCGAATCAATCGAAAAGTATCGGGATCCGCTATCGTCCAACGAAGCATCCAGGCGCATTTTTCTCGAGCCCTTGTTGGAACCCGGTGATCTGTTTGTTCAATCGGAACTGGCCGCTACCCTCGAACGAATCCGCGCCGAGGGCCCGGCGGGCTTCTATCATGGAGAAACAGCACGGTACATCGTTTCGGAAATGGAAGCAAACGGCGGACTTATTACAGAAGACGATCTTTCCGCTTATCAGGCGGTATTCAGGAAGCCGGTCAAGTTCATGTACCGTGGATATGAATTGATCGGTGCGCCGCTTCCGTCCTCGGGCGGGATCATGATTGCTCAAGTGCTGCAGTCGTTGGAACCGCTCAAGCTGTCCGAGTTATCGTTTCATTCTCCCGAACATGTTCACTCGATGGCCGAAGCAGAAAAAATCGTTTACCGCATACGGGCGGTTTTCCTCGGTGACAGCGATTTTTATCCAACTCCGTGGCGGTCACTGATCGAATGGCCGTACATCCAGAGGCTTCAGAAAATGATATCGCCCTCGAAGGCTCTCACGGTATCGGAGATTGAATCGTTGGACTTGGTGCCTCCCAACTGGAGGGAACCGGAGCGCATGGAAGAAGGTCAACGGGAACCGGGGCGAATGATAGAAGGCGGGCACGAGCCCACGGGTGGGCGCGGCTACGATCAGGCTCCCTCTACAGAGGTGTCGCGGTACTATGAACATGATCATACGACTCATTTCTCGATTGTCGATCGATGGGGGAATGCCGTTGCGAACACGTACACGCTGAACGACAGTTACGGTTCGGGAGTGACCGTGCCGGGTGCCGGTTTTTTATTGAATAACGAGATGGATGATTTCAGAATTAAACCGGGGCATCCCAATATTTACGGGCTTGTGGGGGGTGAGGCGAATGCGATCGAGCCGGGGAAGCGGATGCTGAGCTCGATGTCCCCAACGATCGTTCTCGATCGCGGGCGGCTGTTTCTCGTGCTCGGCACACCCGGTGGATCCCGCATTCCAACGAGCGTGTTCCAGGTGATATCGAATGTGATCGATTTCGGTATGCCCCTCGATGAGGCTGTTGCAGCACCGAGGGTGCACGCGCAGTACCTGCCCGATGAGATACGGATCGAGAAAGGCGCACTCAGCCCGGAAGTGATTGCGGCGCTCGAAGCGATGGGTCACAATGTGGTGATTAAGAAACCTATAGGCATTATCCAAGCTATCCACATCGATCGTGGACACTTTATAGGTGCGTCTGACCCTCGCGGAAGCGGGCGGGCGATCGGGTATTGATCCTATCCTTCTATAAATTTCTCCGCCGCATATAGCGGTTCGATGTCAATCGGAAGCGTTTCGAATTTTTTCAGGATTTTCTCCACCTCCGGAGGCATGGTGCCGTATGTCTCGATCATCTTCTTTGCAGCCTCGTAATCCCCGAGCGCTTGGATCATCAATACTTGGCTCGTGAGCGCTTTTACCGCAGCAGGCATTTTGTCCAGGTGCACGTGATAGGTCTCCGTCGCGGGATCGAAGGTGATGGCACCTTTTTCTTTCATGAAGTTGAACTGGATCATGTTCGCCCGGCCGTGCGCTGCGTGAACGCCGAAGCGGATCGCCCGGAAACATCCCGGGAGTTTTGTCACGTACGCCTTTACCAGCTGGTCTTTCTGGAAAAATCCCTCTTTGGCAAGGAGCGCCGTATTATAGAGACCGGTGATGTCCGCTTTCGTCTCCTCGATGGCGGAGTACGCTTCTTGCAATTCCAAGCTGACCGTCGTTTCGCGGCCGTCGGGGAGCGTGATCTTGCCGGGACCGAGGCCGTGGGCAAATTCGTGCATCAGCGTGTTGTTGAAGAACGATTCGAATTCGACGTTGTCCAGTTGAGTGGGATCGAGAACGATCTTCGCAATGGGCATCAGTATCTTGTCGAATTTTGCCTTCGAGATGTTCTTGAGCATGACTTTCTTGCTGCCCTTTGCTTCGCGCACCCGCTCGTCATTCGGAAGGTTGAAGGCGATCGTTTGCACGCCGGCTTTGGTATCACCGGCGGCGAAGACCACATCGACGACGCTGATAGGCGACTCGCTCCCGCGGTTCGGATTTTTGTGCTCGTCCGGGATCGGAAGATTGTTCTCCATCGCCTGTAGATACCCCTTGAGCCCATCCAGCTTCTTGCTGTCCGCGGGATGGCGGATGGCGATGAACGCTTCAAAAGCGGCTTTGTAGCCGAAGAGGACGTCTTCGTACACCTCGTATGGGCCGATGGTGACGTCGATGATGTTGTTCTCCACATCCATCCAATCCATGTCGCTTTGGAAGTAATCGTTTGATGCGTAGGCATCGGCACGACTGTTCAGGAACTTTGCGAGCGTTGTGTAGTCCACGCCTTTTGGAAGCTTGCTTTTGTTCGCGGGATCCGTGAGGATATCGGCGGCTTCTTTTTGAAGCTTTGCCGCTTTTGCGAGCAGTGATTTGTACGCTGTGCTGTAGGGAACGGCTTTGAGCCGGCCTCCTTCTCGCTCGATCTTGGTAAAATAGCCGCGAAAGGCTTCGGCGTCGCCGGGATTTGCTTCGAGATGCTTTTCGAATTCTTCCTTGGTGATGTCTGTTGGGTAGTAACCGGCGCCTTTTGGCTTTACTGTTGAGCCGAAAAAGATCTCATCGTCATTGATCCGGTCCCAGGGACCGAAATTGATGCGGTAGAAATGATAGAGGTCCTGCATGTATTCCAGCTGCTTTTCCGATACGCCGGGCTCTTGGACTTGTTTGAGTGCTGCTCTTAGCATCTCGCGTGTCTCGGGATTTTTCTCCCATACCTGTTTCAAGAAAAGCTCATCCATTATGTGCGCGGCCTGGACGAGCTTTTTCAGAGCGGCTTTTTCGGGTTCGCTCAAGATCGATTCATCGTATGAAGCCTCCACCGGGGCATACATCTCGAGACATTTTTTTAGCTTTTCGTGTGAGATGGCACCGGGAGGTAGGTCTGATTTCTGTGCCATTTCTATCTGAGCGTATGAGATGAAGGGCGTTGAGATGATTGCGAGGATTAGGACGATGAATGAGATGGCGGCCAATTTCGCAGGGAAAGTGGTTCTTCGCAACATGATAAAGGCTCCTTTTGCTTTGGCTTAATGGGGAAACGAAGATTTGCAGCCCCGATCGGTGCAGAGCAGTTTATCCAGGCCGTGCAGGGCGGATGTCCGGTTGGTCTGATGCAACCACGCCAGCAATTATGCGTCAAATTGGTATCTCAGTAAAGTGGGGAATAGTGGGCCCTGCGGGGCCTGTGGAGTCGCCGGTGGCGGGGATCATGCGAGCGGGCTGCTGGATGAGTGTCATTGGGATTCTGGAGAACGTGGTGTTGGCTGGATTTGCTCTGGATTTAGAAGGGCAGGAACTCGAAGGTTAACTGTAACAGATTGAAATAAAAGATAGTTTCGCGGTTGACAAGAGGCAAAAATGCGATTAATATACTTAATTGATACGCGGGGGCTTGGAGGCTGTGAAGCCTTCAGGCCTCCGGGTGTCGGTTTCGTGCGGTTTTTGGAAACCGCGATAAACATTGCGCACAGCGATATACAGAGTTCTTGTTATCCACGCTCCTCAGTAGCTCAATTGGTAGAGCATGCGGCTGTTAACCGCAGGGTTGTAGGTTCGAGTCCTACCTGGGGAGCCAGATGTTTTGGGGTGGGAACTGGGGCCCTTCGGTTAACAGGTTTCTTGTCCTCAGATGCGTTTTGGGCTTTGTATATGTGCAAGAATTCAAGGGATTTGCGAGCTCAGCGAATTGGCGGTGTTCTCTGTTTTGAAGAGGGTGTCAAACGGGGCCCGGTTTTCAGCCTCGAATAGGCACAGCACAGTCTCAGAGTCTCAGATTCGGAGCATCAATGGTTAATCCGGTTAACACTGCATATCTGCCTCAATCCGAAGGACTTTGTTGAGATAATGGCTGATTTGACCCTCTACTTCTTTCTCCAAATCCTCGGAAAAATTCCTCTGGATTTCTTTCCATGCTTTGTGTAAGCTTTGATCCGTATCGAAATTTAATTCGTGCATGGGTGTATCCTCCTTTAGGGTTTTAGTGTTCCGGGGAGAATACACCCTATTTCTTTTTCCCTCACCTTCTTCTCAAATTTGCGCACTCTATGTTACATAACCCGATTCCCCCGATTCCCCATAGTTGTTGTAAATAATAAGTGATTATGTTATAATATATTGTACATTCCATGACAAATCTATCGGAGCAATCATCCTTTCTATGCTCAAGGGAACTGTTTCGATTTTACCTCTAAACGGGAGGCGTGCTATGAGAAAAGCTGTCGTTTTTGTCGTGGCGTTTTTTCTGCTCCTGCCGTCCGTAGCTCCCGCCTTTGAGCCGCTATTTTATGCTTCCCTATCATTCGACACTGGAAGTTATCCAAATTCAATTTGTTCAGGTGATTTTGATGGTGATAATGACCTGGATCTGGTAACTGCAAATTCCGCCGATGACAATGTTACCATCCTTCTAAATAGCGGAGATGGAACTTTCACCACAGGCGGGTACTACGCTACTGGAGATAAAGCTCGGTCTGTTTGCGCGGGTGATTTCGATGATGATGGCGACTTGGATCTGGTTGTCGCTAATTGGGACGATGACAATATTAGCATCCTTTTAAACAATGGAGATGGTACATTCGCAGCGGCCACTCACTACAGTACGGGCAGAGAACCGGGTGCAGTATGCATTGGAGACTTCGACGGCGATTATGATTTGGATCTAGCAGTAGCGGATGAATATGGTTTTAATATTCTTACTCTTCTAGGTACCGGCGACGGTACCTTCACACCCGCTACAAACCATGATCTTGGCTTCCCTACCCACTCGATGTGCGCTACGGATGTTAACGGCGATGACAACCTGGATCTTGCCATTGTAAATGCACGTCATTCCGCGATTTCTATTCTTCTGGGCAATGGTACCGGCAATTTTGCAGCCGCAGTGGATTATGGTGTTGTTGATCAACCCACATCAATCTGTGCTGGGGATCTAGACGCTGACAATGATATCGACCTTGTGGTGACAGAATATTACATCGAAAGCGTTGCGATTCTTCTGGGTAACGGAGATGGATCTTTTACTTCTGCCGAGAATTACAGTACAGGTGATGGACCTGTTTCAGCCAGTATTGGAGATGTGAACAGTGACAACATACCGGATGTCGCGGTTGCGAATTGGTTCGATAAGAGTGTTGCTATCCTGATTGGGAACGGTGATGGCTCGTTTACGACCACCGAACATTACACAGCGGGAAGTGGTCCTAGTTCCATATGCGCGGGAGACCTCGACAGTGACAATGACCTGGATATTGCAGTTACGAACGAGTGGGGCGAAACAGCTACCGTTCTGATTGGAAAAGGAGACGGCACATATATAAGCGTAATGAGCTATTCTTCCGGTGAGGAGCCCCGTTCCATATGCACTGGTGATCTAAATGGAGATGACAATCAGGATATCGTAACTGCGAACTATGGAGATGATACGATTTCGATTCTGTTTGGCAATGGCGACGGCAGCTTTGCGTCAGCAGTACACTGCAGTACGGGTGTCGGGCCATCTGCAGTATGCATGGATTATTTAAACGCTGACGATGACATGGATCTAGTGGTAGTAAACTATTATGAAGACAATATTTCAATCTTTATTGGCCGAGGAGACGGCACTTTTTTCCCGGAGGATACTTGCGGCGCTGGTGATGGCCCCACTGCAGTATGTTCTGGGGATTTAGACAGCGACAACGATATTGATCTCTTAGTCGCAAACGGGGATGGTGATGATGTTTCCGTTCTTCAAAACAACGGTATCGGAATCTTCACACATGTTGCGAATTACAGCGTCGGAGACATGCCACTTTCAGTATGCTCAGGGGATTTGGACGGTGATAATGACCTGGATTTCGCAGTTGCGAATGCTTTGACTTTTAACGTTTTTGTTTTTCTGAACTACGGAGACGGCACCTTTGCGCCCCCCGTGATTTATGGTACGGATTATATTTCCTCAGCAGTCGTCGCGAAAGATCTTGACGGAGATGATGATTTAGACCTCATAGTGGCGAATCAGGCCCGAAGTGTTTCGATTCTCCTTAACCACGGAGACGGCACATTTGTGCCTGCTGTGAATTACGATGTTGGTGATAGCCCCATTTCCGTCTGTGTTGGGGACCTGGACGGAGACAGCAACTTAGATCTCACCATCGGTAACTATGGCAATTTTTATATCTCAATCCTTCTTGGGAACGGCGATGGCACTTTCATTGCCGACGCGAACTATAGTTCGGGTTATTACCCGAGTGCGGTCTGTTGTTCTGATCTAGATGGTGACAACGATTTAGATATAGTAGCGGCAAATTACTATGGCCATAACATTTCAATTCTGATCAACCGTTACGATGAAATGACCGGGATAGAATTAAACTCAGCCGACATTCCAATATCTCGCCGGCTGGTAAATTACCCAAATCCATTCAATCCCTTCACCACACTTCGGTTCACAATCGCCCAACGGGGATTGGTTCGGATCGATTTATATGACGTTTCCGGCCGGCGGATTCGCACCCTCACCAACCGAATCTATCCGCAGGGAGAATTCGAGGTATTGTGGGACGGCAGGAACAGCCGGGGAGAGTCGGTAGGATCTGGAATCTATTTCGCGCGCCTGGTCACGAGTGCTTATACCGCCCGGTGCAAGGTTGTTCTTTTGCGCTGAAACAAAAATCTGTTATTCACCCCGAAGCAATTCGGTCATCAGATTTCCCAGGGCGCGAGATGCTTGTCCTTTCTAAAAATTCCCGTAGGGTGAATTAATTCAGCCGATATCCAACTAGCAATCCCCAAGTCTCCTCGCTGAATATCTGTAGGCTGGGAAAGCGTATTACTAATCATCTCTTATCGTTTCCTTCCATAACTTGTACTGCTCCTTCCAAATAGGGAGCTTGGTGAGTGACCGGACTGCGCGCTCTGGCACGTCTACCTGTGCTCGGCGGTTCGACAAGACGAGAATGTGTTCCTGGATTTCAGGAGCCAAGTAAAGAAGGTCCGTTATCTGGCTGACCCGTGCCCGGCTGATTCCCATCAAAGACGCGATCTCTGAGTAGCTACCGACGACACCTTCATCGATCAAGCGGTTCCAGCGATGCGCTAGAGCAAGTAGTCGTGTGAGTCTGGGTAGGTCCTCATTAGGACAAACCGGTTCTTTAGAGCTAGCCCCTTTTCTCAAATGCTTACGTCCACGTTGACCTGTCCGGAAATGGACCTGAAATTCAACGCGTGGAAGGTTCTGACCGCCAATCTGCTGACTCATTTCTTATTCTCGTTTATGGTTGTGGCCTCAGCTACTAGAGCTTTGATCCCTGACGGTTGGAAAGTAATCCCCATAGTTCCCGATTCCCCATTAAAGTCCACTTGTTGAATGAGCAGGCGGACAACTCTTGTCCTTTCACGAGGGAGAAGGACGTCCCAAATAGGATCGAATTTAGCGACGGCGGTTGTTAGGTCCTCGGCGTCGATTTCCTGATCCTGAAGATCGGAGAGCTGACGCTGAAGCAAAGAAAGGCGTGAGCTTGCCGATTCCATTTCTTCCGCCACCTGATCCAACCGCTCAGCAGCCTTCGATGCAACTGAGCCTCCCTGAGAAATGGATTCCAGTAGAGTTTGTTTCTCTTCCTGAAGTCCGTTCAGCTGTTGTTTTGTGATCCGGATCTCGGCCTCAAGCTGGATTGTTTGTTCTGCGATCTGTTTCTTGGCAGCCCGAATTGTGTCCATCACAAGAGCAGGGTCGGACCCGATAGCCCTGATGCGCTCGTANNTTGTTTCTCCTCTTGAAATCGACTCAGCTGCCGCTTTGTAATCCGGATCTCAGCCTTGAGATGGGTGATTTGTTCGGCGATATGTGTTCGAGCAGCCCCGATCGTCTCCTCCACAAGTGCGGGATCAGATCCGATAGCCCTGATGCGCTCGTATATGCACCGCTCAATTTCTTCAGCTGGTATCGATTTTGTGGGACAGCTCGCCCAGCCTGTTCTCTGGGCCTTGCCGCAAACGTAGTACCGGTAGCTCCGGCCGTTCTTCTTAATGAATGTGTGGACCATTGCAGCGTTACAGGGGGCGCAGCGGAGGATACCCTTGAGAAGTGCACCGTGACGATTGCGGACATCCCGTCCACCGTTAGAGCCGTTCCTTTTGAGGATTCGTTGGGTCCGCTCATAGATATCAAGATCAACGATCCCTTCGTGTTCGCCATCATATATCTGGCCTTGGTGGAAAACCTTCCCAATGTAGACAGGGTTTGTAAGCAACCGGCGAAGGGAAGCCTTCTGGAACGGCTTGCCTTTGCGATAGAAACCTCGCTTGGTGGTCCAGGATTTATTTGTCCAAGTCCATTCAGTCATTTTAGACAGCGTCGCTGTGAGGGATTCGTGCTTCAGGTATAAATCGAATATGGTCCGGACACGAACCGCCTCGTCACGGTTGATGATAAGCTTTCCGTCTAAAGTGTCGTATCCCAGCGGTGGAATGCCACCTGTCCATTTCCCTTTCCGTCTCGCTGCCACCATCTTCTCTCTTGTGCGCTCAGCGATCATCTCCCGCTCGAACTGAGCGAAGGAAAGGAGGATGTTCAACGTCAGCTTGCCCATTGAGTTCGAGGTGTCAAATTGTTGAGTCACGGAGACGAAGCTCACGCCATGGCGATCGAGGATGTCGACGATGCGGGCAAAGTCAAGCAGGGAGCGGGAGAGTCGGTCAATCTTGGTAACGACGATGCAATCGACCATTCCATCTTGAGCATCCTTCAAGAGTCGATCCAGCGCCGGTCGATCCATTGTGCCACCGGAGAATCCTCGGTCATCGTATCGTCCATCTAAAGCAACCCAACCTTGGCCCGCCTGTGACTGGATATATGCTTCGGCCATTTCCCGCTGGTTGTCTAGGGAAGTGAAGTCACCCTCAGCCTGCTCGGGGGTTGAGACCCGCGTGTAAATGGCGCAGCGGATGGTTCCAGCTTCAACGGCCATTGCCATTGCCTCTTTTCTTCAGACCAAAAAACAAGTAGCCGTTCCACTGAGTGCCCGTGATCGCCCGGGCGATGCCGCTCAACGAACGGTATACCTTTCCGTCGTACTCGAATCCCTTTTCCAAAACAATGACCTGATGGACTTCACCACGGTACTCACGCGTGAGGATCGTGCCGGGTGCTGGGTGCAATCCCACGGGCTGGACATGTATGGGCAGAATCTCATGAGGGCGATCTTTGCCGTTCTTGAGCTTTCTAGGTGGCAGTATCCGGGCATCGAGGTCGTTGGC
>WVZY01000056.1:566-1094 GCA_011772205.1 Candidatus Latescibacterota bacterium | reverse complement strand
ACCCTGAGTTCATCATCAACCGGTCTGTCTTCGCGAGAAGCCGCGGAGAGACTGCAACAATACGGCCCCAATGAGTTACGGGAGACGAAAAGGCGGACACTGCTTGTCATGTTCCTCGACCAGTTCAGGGATTTCATGATCATGATCCTGATAGCGGCAGCTGTTATCTCCGGGATGATCGGTGAAGCCGTCGATACCGTCGCGATTATTGTGATCGTAATCCTGAACGCAATTATAGGATTTGTCCAGGAGTATCGCGCGGAAAAAGCGATGCGGGCCCTGAAGGAAATGGCATCCCCCTCGGCCGTCGCGATGAGAGATAAAAAACTGTCGACCATCCCGGCATCCGAACTGGTTCCCGGAGACGCCGTTCTGCTTGAGGCAGGAAAAATAGTGCCTGCGGATATCAGGCTCATGGAGTCCGCCCAGTTAAAAGTTGAAGAAGCGGCACTGACCGGAGAGTCCGTGCCCTCCGAAAAATCCGTCGGTGTCCTTCACGAACAATCGATTCCTCTCGGTGACAGGAAA
>WVZY01000056.1:272-453 GCA_011772205.1 Candidatus Latescibacterota bacterium | reverse complement strand
ATTCAGGAAGAATCAGAAGTGAAAACCCCGCTGCAAAAGAGACTCGCGAAATTCGGACAGCGTCTTGGAATCGTTGTGCTCGCCATATGTGCTATTGTTTTTACCGCCGGACTCATTCGAGGCGAAGCCCCCCTTTTAATGTTTCTTACAGCCATAAGCCTTGCTGTTGCCGCGATTCCCG
>WVZY01000056.1:0-148 GCA_011772205.1 Candidatus Latescibacterota bacterium | reverse complement strand
AAGAGCTCCAGATGGACGGAAAAATAATGAAAGCCGGGGATCTGGCAGTGCATCCCGGGGACAGGGAGTTCAATCCCGCCTCTCAAAACTCCGTTCTGATGCACGCGCTCGCGCTGAGCAATGACGCCGTCCCTGATAAAGATAATAA
>WVZY01000076.1 GCA_011772205.1 Candidatus Latescibacterota bacterium | reverse complement strand
CTAACGGACCGCGCAAAAGCGGACCCATCGCCAGCGATAGAACGCTGCCGATTGCGAACCATTTACTTTTCTCTGGCAATCGCTTTTGCCAGCTCGCGTGCCCTGGCGCAGATGAGCGCTGCCGTACAGCCGGCCCCGAAGCCGTTGTCGATATTAACGACGCACACCCCTGCCGCACAGCTGTTCAGCATTCCCAGCAGCGCAGCAAGGCCTTCAAAGCTTGCCCCATAGCCGACACTGGTAGGCAGCGCGATTACGGGAGCCTGCGTAATGCTGCCTACGACGCTTGCCAGGGCACCTTCCATTCCCGCGGCGACAACGACTACATCTGCCGCTTCGATCATACTCCGATACGCGAGCAGCCTGTGAATGCCCGCCACGCCCACGTCGTAAATCCGGTCGACGTTGCACCCAAATAGCGAGGCCGTCACTGCCGCTTCTTCGGCCGCCGGGATATCGGAAGTCCCAGCGGTGATGACGAGGACGTAGCCAAATTTTTCCTTCTCATTCACCGCCAGCGCAAAAACTTTTCCATCACTGTAGTACACCCCGTCGGGGTAGCGGGCAAAGAGCGCATCCCCTATCGACTTATCGCACCGGGTAACGAGAAAGTTGTTGCCTTTTTTGACGATTCGGTCTGCGATCGAAAGGATCTGTTCTTCGCTCTTCCCCTCCCCAAATACAACTTCGGGAAAGCCTGTTCTGAGGTGTCTGTGGTGATCCACCTTTGCAAACCCGAGGTCCTCGAACGGCAGAAATCGGAGTTCTTCGAGAAGCGCCTCTTCACCCAGATCGCCTCGTTTGAATTTATCCAACAGTTGCTTGAGCTTTTCTATGTCCATAGCCTTCCCCTGATGTTTTATTGATGGGGCTCGCTGCAATTATTCCTTTCCCGATTCTTTTGCGATACGCGACAAGTTTCATGCCATATTCGGTCGTATCGCCTCAGAAGTTGTTCTTTTCAAGATATTGATCCAACGCTTTTTCGATGTCTGCGAGGCAATCCAGAGACATCAATTTTCCGCGCAGGTTCCTTGCACCGGGCAGGTGTCTCAAGTAAGCGGCGCTTATCCGGCGAGTAGAAATGATCCCCAGATATGACCCGTATTCACCTACCGATTCCCGCAATTGACCTCTCAGAATCTCGATTCGTTCGCGAGGCGTGGGCGGTACAAAGTCAATGCCCTTCCGATATGCGTCAATTCCGGCAAAGATCCAAGGATTCCCGATGGCCGCCCGGCCGATCATGACCGCATCGCAACCGGTCCGCCCGCGCATGGTAACATAGTCGCCGGGGCAACGGACATCTCCGTTTCCGATGACGGGGATCGAGACGCTTTTCTTCACCGCCTCAATGAGACACCATTCTGCGCTCCCTGAAAACGCCTGCATCTTTGTTCTCGCATGAACGGTGATCACCGAAACACCCGAATCTTCAATAACGCGGGCAACTTCCAAAAGCCCCTCCGAAGTAGACTTGTCCCAACCCGAACGGATCTTGGCCGAGACAGGAACCCGGCTCTTGCGAACGACGGTGCGACAAATGCGGCTCAAGAGTCCAAGATTTCGGAGCACGGCAGCACCCCCGTTGCTCCTGACAACCTTGCGCACGGGACAGCCGAAATTCAAATCGATGAACCTTGGTGCAAGTGCGGAAAGAATCTCCGCCGCACTCCCCATCCGCTGCGGATCCGCTCCAAAGATTTGGACGGCCAGCGGTCCCTCAGCGGTGCGCAGCTTCCGCATTGCTCGAATCGGGCCTTTATTTCGAGTGAGCGCATCTGAGCTGATCATTTCAGTAACCACCATATCAGCCCCATGCTGCAGACAAATCCTTCTGAATATCGCATCTGTAATACCGCATAGTGGTGCGAGCACGAGATCGATCCCCGTAAGCACGCTTCCCGACGCCGGCCCCCTGGCAGTGGAAGACGGAGAGGAAAGCGGTGCTGCAACAGGGATGCCTGTTGCGGCGATCGCTGCGATACCAGAGCGTTCGATTGCGGATCTACGAGGCATGACTAAATGATAATGTCTAATATCAAGTCTTTCAAGGCGTAACGCTTGCTCTTGGCGCGGATTTGGCCTATTTTGCATAAGGGTGGTTGGCCCATGAAATCCTTCAACCTCATCTTGAGCCAGAAATGAGAACCAGCGATGTCAGCAGGCGGGACCAGGACTTTCGACATACGTACGAGCGACGGGCACTTGATCCGGGCGGATTTGTATCCGCCGACCGAAGGGCACATCAAAGGAGTCGTGGTCATGTGCCACGGCTTCAAAGGACATCGGAAGTGGGGATTTTTCCCGGAGCTCGCCAGCCGATTGAGCAGATCAGGGCTTGCAGCGATCCCTTTCGACTTCTCGCATAATGGATGGATCGTTGAAAACACTGAAAAATCAAAAGACCTCCCCTCTCACCCAATCGGCGATGTGTTCAGAAAGAACACGGTAACGAGAGAATTCGAGGATCTCACCTCAATGGTCCAGTACATTTCAGAGAACCGCCTGAACGCCACCTTTCCGGATGATTTACCGATCGGCGTGTACGGCCACAGCAGGGGTGGCTTTGTAGCCATTCTCTACGCGCTCGAGAGAAAAGGTGTCGACGCGATTTGCACATGGGCGGCTATCGCGAATCCGAATCACTTCACAGAGCGCCAGAAACAACGATGGCGACAGGAAGGCCATCATGCTTTCGTCGACTCGAAGACAGGCTATTCTCTGGCTATCGACACCAGGTATCTTGACGACCTAGAGGCAAACGCCGAACGGTACCGTTTGACGGGACGGATTCACCGTCTGCGCGTTCCCCACCTCCTTGTTCATGGATCGATGGACCTGGCAGTGCCCGCCGATTCTTCAAAGGCCCTCCTCCACGCAGAGAGGGAGCTCGAGAACAAAAGACTGTTGATCCTCAAGACTGGTCACACCTTCGGAATGGCAAACACCTTCTTCAAACCATCCAGCGCCTTCGAAGTGGCAAGCGAGGCCACCGTCCGCTGGTTCGAAGACCATTTAGAGTTGGGAGCGTGATCGAATGAGACGGGGCATTATCTTCGTTGTAGTTTTCCTGGCGCTTATCATCGCTACGATCGGCCTTTTACAGTTTCCCACCGGTTCGGACTCAACGTCATTCGAAAAGCTCAGTCGCGAGTTCCTGTCCCTTCTTCCCGACCAGCTGACAGACGCGCAGCGCGACGAAGTCTCGGGTATCCTCGAACGTTTTGCAATCATGGTCAGCGAAGGCAAAGTAGAAAAGACGGATCAAGAGCTTATCAGAGGAGACCTCATCGCATACATTCGAGGTGGCGAGATAAGCAAGAGGGAGCTCGAGTACTTCATGGCAAAGGTCAGCTATATCACTTACAGGGCGGATCCGGAAGCCAATCTACCAGGTGGTGAGATCGATCATCCATTGTTGAATCCGGAAAGCTAACCTTAGTGTGACAAAAACAATCGCAAAGTAGGCTGATTATAGCGGGTGGTGTTTGATCTTCTCAAATGCGGCTGTCCCGGGAGCTGCTGAAATCATCATCGATAACGAGCCGTTTAAGCACCTCTCTTTCGACATCCCGGAAATTGCTGAAAGCGATGTGCTGAATTTCGTTTTCCCTGCAGAACTCGAGCAAGTCCCCCTTGGCAAACACGAGATCCGCCGACTGACATGGGCACTTGTCGGACAAACCGTTTCCAACATAAACGATGTAGAAACCTTTCTCGCGGTACTGTTCGAGGTGATATGTTTTGCAGTTCGCACAGCTCGTGCACTCGAGAAGATCGTAAAAAGGAAACGAGAGTTTGAGCGAATGGTTAGTGAGACTTAAACAGTTTGCGTAAAAATCCACGTGCGCGGCGCCGGATCGGAGGAGCATCTTCTCTATGTAATAGTCCAATCCATCGCTTACGATTGCGACTTCCATACCGCGTTTCAGCGCGAAATCCAGGAAGTCTTTGAAGTATGGATCGAGTTTCCTGAGCAAAATGAACTCGTCGAGCTCCTCTTGCGAAACCCGGGCAAGTTCCGCCTCGCGCTCGAGACACTCTTTGGATGAGATCTCCCCCCTCTTCCATTTACTCACCACCTCAGTGGTGCCGTTGGGTTCCGAGAATTTCCTGAAGAGGAGATGGCCGACGTCCTCCCGAGCAACGGTGCCGTCGAAGTCACATAATATTGCAATATCCCTCATTCAGCTTCAATCCTCGCTGCTTTGAGACTTTTCTGCTCCTCGGCGTAGGCAAAGAGTTTCTCAAGAGTAGGATATTTGTTCAACAGTTCCAGCACTCTTTGAAACTCCGGATCCTTCTCGAGAACAACCCGGTACATCGCGTCTCTTCCAAAATTGCTCGAAAAGATCTCACGCTCGATCGCCATTGTGATATATTCACGGTTCTCTGCTTTGGAGAACTCTTCCTCATCCAGTTCGAATTCCCTCTCAGTGAGAAACGTCTTAAAATCTTCCAATATCTTCTCTGTTGCTTCGAAGTCTTCGGTCACTTTATTCTCTGTGGCGTACTTGACCGCGAAGGAGAAGAAGAGCGCGTCTTTTTCGAGATTTCGTTGAAGTTCCGTGTACATTTCGGGTTCGAACTCCAGGTCGGGGGTAATGCCCCCTCCACCATAAACAATCCTTCCGCTCGCTGTATAAAAAATGGGCTTTTCCTCTGGAGCGCTGGCGTCACTCTCTTCGCCAGTACGCGAAGGTCTTAGGCTTGCTATATCATCGCTCAATGTGTCAGATCCCGCCTGGGTTAAAGTTCTCCTGCTTGAATCGAATTTGCCGTGATCGCGGTGTATATTCCGCCCGGATGGGGTATAGTACTTCGCCGTTGTGAGTTTGATCGCCTCGGTGTCGCTCAAACTGAAGACGGTCTGGACAGTTCCTTTGCCGAAGCTGGTTTGCCCTACAACAAAACCCAAGTCCCAATCCTGAAGCGCGCCGGCGAAAATCTCGGATGCACTCGCACTCGCCATATTCAGCATTACCACAATTGGGTATCCTTTATGCGTTCGGGAATTCGTCGAGAAATATTTTTGATTGCTGTTGGAAAGACGGCCTTTGGTATAGACAATGAGCTTGTCGCGATCGAGGAATAACTCGGAGACCTCCGTGGCCGCTTGGAGCAGCCCGCCCGGATTCGAACGGACATCGATAACGAGTCCCTTCATTTGTCTCCCCTCGAGTTCCTCCAGTGTCTCTTTGAGCTCGTCCCGTGTTTGCTTCGAAAAATTCGAAATCTTGATGTAACCATAGTCCCCGAACATTCCATGGAAAGGCACGCTTTTGACTACAATGATTTCGCGCGTGAGCTGATATTCGACTGGTTCTTTCAGACCCGGACGGCTCACCATGAATGTCACATCAGTTCCAGGATCGCCCCTGAGCAACTTCACCGCTTTCTGTGTGCTCCATCCGTGGGTGGCCTGGCCTTCGATTTCTACGATTTGATCGCCGCCTCTCAAGCCTGCCCTGTAAGCTGGCGTGCCTTCAATGGGAGTTATCACGGTCGGATAATTGTCCCGGAAAGAAATCAACATTCCGACGCCCCCAAATTCTCCTCGCGTGCTGACCATGAGGTCTTCATACTCGAGTCCCTGGAGGAACTGGCTGTGGGGATCCAAGTCACGAAGCATGTTCTCGATTGCTTCATTAACCAGCTCATGCGTATCGACTTCGTCTACATAATAGGAGCGGATCTTCTCGACAACTTTTGCGAAAATCTCAAGGTCATGCAGAATGTGCTTATCCCCTTGATACCTGCTACCTCCCCACGCAATGAGCGCGACGCAAATCGCGGTGAGCAGAATAGCTGAGAAGATCGTCTTGCGGGCGGGTAGCAGTTTCATGGGACCAGCCTCCAGATTAAGGATGTGGGGATGCCATCTCGGGCCCATATGGCCTGATCCGAGGTTGAATAGCATAAGATATTCCATATTGTCGCGTTGACAATATAACCCCTCCGAACGGCCAAAGCAACCCCCTCGCAACCATTTGTCATATCTGATTTCCCAGGCGATAAGGAGTGTTGCGGCCCCAAAAGAGCGTTCACCCCCGGATTTCCAGCGGCCGCGGAACGCGGTGCAACTTGCTTTTCTTCGATTTTACCATCGTGCATAGCTTTCGGTTGACAACCGGCGGGACGCCAAACACAATGGCTCGAAAGGCGAATGAGTCTTCACGGGAGGAGATAGGGACATGATGAAACGGAGCGGCAACCTTATTGTGCTCGAGGGCCTTGATGGGGCGGGAACTACCACCCAAGCGATGATGCTTCACGAATACTTCTTGAGCCGGGGAAAGAAAAGCTACTTCACTTGCGAACCCACGGATGAACCCGTAGGGAAACTTCTCCGTGACGCGCTCACCGGAAGGCTTTCTTCTCCGGGTACCGGAAAGAAGATCACCTTTTCCGAAAAAGCGCGCTGCCTTCTTTTCGCCGCCGACCGTCAGGAGCACTCGCTTTCTATTGCCAAGGTCCTCTCGAACGGCGTGAATGTGATTTGCGACAGATACATCCTCTCATCTATTGCCTATCAAATGCTCGATAGTTCGATCCCACCTGAATGGGTCATCGAAGTCAATAGCGGCTGCTTTGTTCCGGACCTCACGATCTTTTTGGACGTCGCGGTAGATGAATGCCTGATCCGCCTCAAAGACCGCAAAAACCGGCCTACCGTTTACGAGAAGAAATCGCTCCTCGAAGCAATCCGTAAAAACTATAAGCGGGCGCTACCGGTGTACGAGAAACACTTCGGCCCGGTTCGTCGTATCGATGGGAGAGGAGCAATTGAAAAAACTCATAAAGCAGTCATTGCCGAAATCGAATCGACGTTCCCGTCTTGAGCCAAGGAATTTCCCCTCCCTAATTGTCTAGCTTCGCGGAGACCAGAGCAGCGTCGACATACATTCTCAATGCATCAAGATCAAAGCTTGTGGAGGGTTATGAAGAGGCGCTTCACGCTTCGTTCCAAATGTCCCCGGAGTGGCTGATCAGCTGGAAACGCTGCTGCCACGAGGACCTGCATCTTCCCTAGTGAGCCTGTAAATATGGAAAATCCGCTGGAGAAAGGTAAAGAGGGTTACAACGCTGAGAATCAAGAGGACTGCGATAAGAACATGACGGCCTAACAGCAAACCGAGTACGAGTAGCGCAATCCGCTCCGGACGCTCGAAGGCCCCAACGGTGCAGGATAGACCGAGACCTTCGGCGCGAGCGCGAGCGTAGCTCGTCAAAACCGATCCAGCCAGAGCGATAAACGCTGAGGCGACGGCAAGGAAGTTGAACCCCCCAGGTCCATCGATGAAATAGAGAAGGATCCCTCCGAAATAGGCGAATTCAGTGATCCGGTCGAAGGTGGAGTCGATAAATGCTCCAAAGCGACTCTCGATATTGCGGCTCCGGGCAAGCGCGCCATCGATAACGTCACAAAAGCCCGCAACGATCAGCAGAATCCCCGCCCGGAAGAGAGAACCTCCCGCAAGGAGAACGGCGCCGTAGATGCTCAGCGCAAGCCCCAGGCATGAGATCAAAAGCGGCGGCACGCCGAGAGCGGCCAACGCGGACACAATTGGATTGAGCAGTCCACGAGCTTTTGTTTTTATTCCCTGCTTATCCATCGCCATAGCTGTTTTCCATCTACCACCCCGATTTCCGCCTAGTCAAGCGCTTTTGTCCCTCCGCTCCATTGTTCGTTTATTTATCGGATGCAGACTTGCATTCGATACGTTAGGGTGAGTCTTTGCGCGGCTTTCCTTTGACGACCAGCACAATTTCACCCCGCACTCGTCTCCCACTGAATATCTCGAGCAGCTCGGATGCGGTTCCCCGACAAATTTCTTCATGGAGTTTTGTTAGCTCCCGCGCGATGGCGAGCTTGCGGCTTGGGAGGCTCTTGCTGAACGCCTCGAGCACTTTGAGAAGCCGATGCGGAGACACGAAGAATATTGCCGTCCGGCTCTCCTTACCGAGCGCCTGCAAGACGCCTTCGACCTCCCCACGTTTCTTAGGGAAAAAGCCCTCGAAGCAGAAGGAATCAGTCGGGAAGCCAGAAAGCACGAGCGCGGGAAGGATTGCGTTTGCACCCGGGATGATTCTCACGGGGATGTGTTCTGCTAATGCCGCGCGGACGATATAGAATCCTGGATCGGAAATGCCGGGCGTGCCAGCATCCGTAACAAGTGCGAGGTTTTCTCCCTTTTTGAGACGCCGTATAAGCGAAGGGGTAACCCTCTCCTTGTTGAAATCGTGATACGAAACAAGTCTCTTCTGGATTCCGAAATGACCGAGGAGCTTTCTGGTATGCCGGGTATCCTCCGCAAGGATCGCCTGAGCTTGCTTTAGCGTCTCCAGCCCACGAAACGTCATATCTCCCAAGTTGCCGATGGGAGTGCTCACTAGTGCAAGCGTCCCGACAGGTTCTTTGTACCGTTCTTCAATTATAGCGGATCCTCGCTTCCCCCAAATGACTTATTGCTGGAAGATGAGTCCAGTGGGATGAGGCCGTATTCGCGAAGCGATAGATAAGCCGAATCCCACCGGGATCCATTATGATGTAACCTCACGCAGCGAGTCCCCGTGCATGATCCCTCGAAAGCCCGATAGCAACAGGTGGTTATCAATTCGGCTTCAGATCGCGCAGCACGCTTTCCACATAGCTGATGTCATCAGCACCGACATCAAGATGAGTCACCATCCGCACGGTCCGGGGTCCAAATGGAACCGCAAGAACTCTGTGTTCTTTCAAAGATGAGAGGAAGCCGTCGAGCGTGTATGCCCTTTCGTCCAAGCGGAAGACGACGATGTTGGTTTCTACGGGGTACAGGAGTGTCATTCCATCTATCGATGAAATAATTTCGCCGAGCCGCGCTGCATTCTCGTGGTCGTCCCTGAGCCTACC
Organism: Candidatus Latescibacterota bacterium; assembly: GCA_011772205.1. GTDB lineage: Bacteria > Krumholzibacteriota > Krumholzibacteriia > WVZY01 > WVZY01 > WVZY01. The sequence continues at coordinate 191,719 of WVZY01000076.1, read as the reverse complement.
GACGTGATGGTCCAGTGAGTAGTTCGCCGCGGCCGCTAGAATGCCCACTTGCCGCATTCCCCCGCCGAACATTTTCCGTTTCTTTCGCGCCCGCTCGATCGTCTCGTGATCCGACACGACGATCGACCCGATTGGAGCTCCCAATCCTTTCGAAAAGCACATGCTCACCGTGTCCGCACAGGACGCATATGCAGCAAACGAAATCCCCGTGGCGACGGACGCATTTGCGATTCGTGCTCCATCCAAATGGACCTTGAGATGGTGACGATCGGCAAGCGCTTTGATGCTTATCATTTCTTCAAGCGGGAAAATCCGTCCCCCAGCGCGGTTGTGCGTATTCTCCAGCGAGATGACTCGCGTTTCCGGACAATGAACATTGGGCTCCCGAATGCAGGGGGCGATATCACGGGTCGTGATCACGCCTCGATCACCGTCAAGGGCGTTGAATTGAATCCCCGATATTGCAGAGGCAGCCGCTACTTCGTAATTGAAAATGTGGGATTGCCTGTCGAGGATGACTTCATCGCCTGGCTGGGTCAGCGCGGCAAGGGCGACTTGATTGGCCATTGTTCCGCTGGGAACAAACAGCGCTGCTTCCCTGCCGAACTCTCCAGCAACACGTGCCTCGAGCGCGTTAACGGTGGGATCATCTCCGAAAACATCATCTCCAACCTCAGCCTCGGCGATTGCTTTCCGCATTTCAGGAACCGGACGAGTTACCGTGTCGCTTCGCAGGTCCACGAATTTGGACATGCCGATACCCTCCCTCAAGCGGCGAGCTTAAGAATTAGAGCAAAAGGCAGGAACGCCTAAATGATGGCGGAAACGAAATGGTCAGGCGTTGGAGACCATGTCCTTGAGTTCTTTGGACACTTTAAAAATGGGAACTTTCCGGTCCGGAACGGGAACTGCTTCGCCGGTCCTTGGGTTGCGGGCCATCCGCGCCTTTCTTGCTTTCACTTTGAATGTGCCAAAACCGCGGATCTCATAGTGCTTGCCCTCGGCGAGAGCTTTGGAAATAGATTCCAAAAACTGGTCCATGGCCGTTGCCACGTCTTTCTTCGTTAGACCGGTTTTGCTGGCGATGTCCTCAACGATCTCGGCCTTCGTCATCGCCATCCTCCTTATCTAAAGACTGGTGCGAAATGCTATCCAGCAACATTTACATCTTGACCGATGGAAAGTCAAGTCATTTTTGAGCTTGCGGAGTCTCTTCTCCTTGCTCTGATACTTTATTCAATCATTTTGCATGCCGGATGCATTTAGCGAATCCAACATAGAATATTCCCGGGTACATTAAGAAACAACTCTCCTGTGTTGGGAAAGATCCGGTAATCTCCGATGGTTACATCCCCCGCGAAGACATGAGAAAACCCGCAAGAATATGCGTAGAAATCGGATTTTCCAATCCCTTCACCCGGAGTTGGTATACGCTTTGCTGAGCCCCGCGGTGCTGCGAGGCGGTAACCGTATCATCACCTGTGGCATCTGCACCGCACCGTCTCGTGGCGCATTGCAAGCAAGGCACCCGAGATCCACCAGGGAAGGAGGCAAAGGACATGGCTATCAGAAAGTGCTTAGTGACAATGGTCGTGCTCCTCTGTGCCGCTGCAGTGATCGCAGGCTGCGGTAGCAGCGTTAGCCCGGGGGAAGTGACGGAAGCTCCGCTACTGCCTCCGACAAATGTTGTGGCCATGCGGTCCATAGACGGCGATATTCTCATTATGTGGGATATGAGCACGCAGTCAAATCTCAAGGGGTACAACGTATACCGCTCTATTTATGGTGAGGCGATATTCACGAAGCTCAACACCAACCCCATCACCAAGAACTGCTTCACCGATGCGACGGCTCAACTAGACGTTCACTATGCGTATCGTGTCACGGCTGTGAGTACAAAGGACTCAGAAAGTGGGTTCGGCTTCATCGACATCTTTAACGGCCAGACGTACACCAAAGGTGGGGGCGATCAGCCAGAGGGCAGAGATTTTTGAGATATAGACCCCACCCCCGCCCGCGGTGCCTGGCGCTGGGCGGCACATGATGTACGTGGCAGCCCTTCTTTCTTTCATGGAGGAAGGGCTTTTTTTGCCCCAAGCTGCCCTATAGCGCATTCACCACGATTTCGACGAATAATCTCAAGTTGTAATACAGGAAGCGGAGCGGGAGAGAAATAATCATGCCGAGCACTCCCGTCCAAAGCAGGATGATGAGGATAAAGAATCCATAAGGTCCAATCGCTGCGAGTACCGCTTTTCCACTCGGGGGAAGAAAGCGCATGAGGATCCAGTGACCGTCGAGCGGTGGTATCGGGATGAGATTGAACACCATCAGCACGCAGTTGATCTTGATGAGGCTGTCGCAGAGGATCCCGAAAAAGAGCAGTGTGTTTCCACCAGTTGCTTCCAATAAGGAAACGTGTTTGAAGAACACACGAATCAGGATCCAGAGAAGCGCCGCGGCTATCGCGAGCAGCAGATTCGACATCGGGCCGGCGGCGGCAACATAAGCATTGTGGACGCCGGGATTTCTCAAGTTCGCAGGATTGACGGGTACCGGCCTTGCCCAGCCGATGGGAGGTATTTTACCGAGGATGGCAATTAGTGGAACGATGATGCTGCCAATGGGATCGATATGAGGGAGCGGATTCAACGTAATACGACCGCTGTACCTCGCTGTTGGATCACCGAAACGTTCCGCTGTGATACCGTGGGCATTCTCGTGAACCACGACCGAGAAGATCAAGACGATCAAGCCTACCAGGCCGGCCAATACTTCTTCAGCTGACATGTTACTCCTTATCCAGACCGGATCGCCACGACTGCAAACGCATATCTGCTCCTACGAGGTTCAGAAGTCCCTTCCGCTGTCGGCTTCTCTACATGACTCCCATAATTTTATGCCACTGCGGAATCACGCGGACATCCGAGAGACGTTCCAGCGCCAGCTTCTGGCACTCCACGAGCAGGTGCTTCAGCGCATTTTTGTTATTGGTGGATGTGTTTCGTCCAGAAAATACCTTGCTTTCTGGCTGGAGCACCAAAGGTATATTTCTGCCCACCCCGGATATGAGATCGACGGCCATTTCAACCTCGCTTGCCGGGGTATGATCGCCGATCACAACTTTTGCAAACACCGTTTTATCGCCGCCGGCCTGTGTAGCCTGTCTCAAGAATTCCCTGTGCTCTGACCAGCGGGAACATCCGATGGCAGATGGAAGTTTGATGTCCATAGAAATGACATCGACGAACGGCAGAACCTTGGCAAGGCCGTCGACCTCGATACCATTTGTTTCGAGATAGACCTCCATGCAGCTTTGTTTGAGCACTGCAGCCGCTGATGCTACAAAACGGCTCTGCTCGAGAGGCTCACCCCCCGTGATGCTCACCGTCCGCACCGGGGCAGAATCTCTCGCAATATCGAATACTTCCCGGACGACCTCATCCACCCCGATGGGATTGGGAACTGCTCTTTTTTCCCGTGCAAAAATAACGCATTGAGGAGTCTGCTTCTGGCTGTAACCCGTGTCACAATACGAACAACACGTGGTGCAGCCGGCGGTTCGAAGAAATATCATCTTCTTACCCACAAACAATCCTTCTCCCTGGATCGAGCAGAAGATCTCCGAGAGGTATCCATTTACCCGAGCTTCGTCGTTAGGTACTCGTATGTGATCCTGTTCACGGGAACAAGATGACATTCCTTCACCTCATGCGCTCCACTTCTGACTGGTACGGCCCATCATCTACGGAACATACCGAACTTTTGTTTCCGCATACTCACAGGATGCTACTTCCTTCTTGTAGCGATCCAGGAGGTCCCGGAGAAGCGGCAGCGCCATCACACCCATCTCTTCGAGTCCAATTGCTGGTACCGGAGCGCCTTCGGGCCTCACGTTGATGCCCAGGTGGATCAACGCACCACTAGACGAAGGAGCAGCGATGGAAACAGTCAGTTTCCGATCCTCAACATATACGTCATCCCCTTCCCTCCTCAGAGGATGCCCTTTCCCGCCGAGGATCTCACACAGGATGCACACAAGAAGCCTTTGTCTCAGGATCGCTGTTTGTAGTGGACACGAGGGGTGTTCCACAATAATGTGGGCCATTTGCTCGCTCCGGATTACTGCACCGGCTTTCGCGTCGTCCACATCGACGAGATCTTCCGCAGCAACATCGCAACGCCCTACGAAGGCAACGGCCGCATCACCCGAAAGGCCCGTTCTCCCGGCAACCCACCCGCTACAGAGCTCCCTTCCAGTGTATGGAATTGATTCATTGAGGATCCGATAGTCCATGTATCCTTCATTCTGTATCAAGCCGGAATCGAAGACGGGGCCGCTTGTCGTCTGCAAGCGAATTCATTGCTGCCAGGAGCCTTTTGCAGGACATGCACCCCCCGCACATCATCTCCCCTCCCGCATAGCAGCTCCATATTATCGACAGTGGTGCCCCCAGCTCCACTCCCAGCAGCAATATTTCCCGCTTCGTCAAATCCTGCGTGAAGCTAACTACCCGGATATCGCTTCGCGTGGAGAAACGGAAACATGCGTTCACCTGGTCGACGTATTCAGCTTGGTTATCCGGAAACTCCACCGCCTCTTCTTTGTTGAATCCTGCTACGATGACATCGCACCCATAACTCTCCGCATAGGCGGCTGCAACATTCAGAAACACACCGTTGCGGTTCGGAACCCAGACGGCGTCCAGCGTATCCAACTCAGACGCTCCCCCAATTTCCAAGGATTGATTACTCTTCCGCATTCCACTCGGTGCAAGAAGGCCGAGCCAGCGGAGATCGATCTCACGATACGGAATGCCGAAGTAGCCCACCGCACCCAAGGCTGCCTCTCGTTCTCTGTCAACGGCCCGCTGTCCGTAGTCGAAAAAAAGGGCGAGTCGGACGTCCATTTCCCTATCCGCTCTGGCGAGGGAGACAACCGAGTCGAGTCCGCCGCTCAGCAGCACCACTGCTCGTTCTTTATTGGATTCTGACAATCGGAGGGACTCCTCGTGATTGAGACCGGGCGATTAGCCTTCGAATGCCGCGCAGCTTCCGGATCCTTCCCACACCTCCACTCTCTCCATCGAACCCGAGGTTCCCGGATCGAAGTTTTTCTTCAAAATAAAGAAAAACTCCCTGGCAAGGTTTTCGGCCGTCGGGCTGGTCCGGTCGAACGGCTCGAGGTCATTGAGATGGCCGTGGTCGTAAGTTTCCAGGATGTGAGTGCTCAATGCCTCTTTCAGGACGACGAAATTCTTCCCCATCCCCTGATCGTCCAGCTCGGTGAACGCCCATGAGGCGCGGACCTTCCATGTGTGACCGTGGAGTCTGTCGCAGGGAGGGCAATCCGGCAGCGTGTGTGATGCCGAAAAGTAACCTTCGACCGATAAAACGTAACGCTCGCTCACTATGGGATCGGGAATTGAATCAACAAAGTCCAAGCCAGCTGCAAACTTACCTTCATGCCTCTACTTTAATGATTCCTCTTCGTCAAAGCAACCCTTATCGCTTCAATCCAATACGCGGATCGCTGTCGCACCTCGAAATGTGCAATTTGCATGACGCTTTGATCCGCCGTGCGATAGACAATGCCAATGATATTTGGATGCTTCCCTAACTTGTTGATATTAAAAAATATACAAAGAATCCATTCAGTCTACGGATTCGCAGAAGTGCTGGTATGCGATTCGCTTAACCATGGCTGGTTGCGTTTCATTCGAGCACGGCGGAAATCCGAACAAAACATTAGAGATGGATCCTAAAATCGCATCGATTCTGGAAAAGATCGGTCGGGAGAGGTCCAAAGGGAACCACTCCAAGGCCTTGAAGCGTCTCTCGGAGGCGATCGAAAAGTTTCCAGGAGAGATCCAGCTGTACAAAGACGGCATCGAACTCGGTCTCGAGGCGGGCGAGCAGCTCCGGTCCATCCAGTTCCTCAAAAAATCTATGCTCAAATTCGCCGGAGAGCGCGAAATGCTGTGGGAATTCGCCTTGACCCAGGTGAAGAAATACAGCGAGCCGATCCTCGGGAAATATCTATTGGATCAATCCATCAAGAAGCGCGACCTGATAGCTGGTCTCCGTGTGGTTCAGTATCTCGACGAGCGAGCTGCAAGGGATCTCTTAAGCCGGACTCAAATGAAAAAGCAGACGCTTTCGTCCGCTGCGCGGGGCGGCCAAGCCCTCTCAGGCGAGCTTCTCATCAACGAGTTATCGGAAGCGCTTCTCAATCTCCGCACCGGGAGGGTATCGGAAGCTATTGAGTGTTTCGTCTTGCATTTGGATAGAAAACCAGAGGAGTGCAGGGACTTCGAACCCTTCTTCCAAGAACTCGAGAAATCTTACCCCCAGAAAGGCACAGTCCGGTACGCGCTCGGCAGCTGTCTCCTTCTGTCCAATCAAATCGAGAAAGGCGTAAAAAAGATCGCCCAGGCGGTCAAATTGAATGCATCTCTTGCTGATAAAAGCGCCGAAATACTCGAAACGATAAAAAGCCAAAATGACTCTCCCCCCGAGAGCCTCGAGATCGCACTTTTGGAAACGTATCTGATGCAGGGAGATGCCAAAAAAGTCTCGGCACACGCTCAGTCCATCTTGGACAAGAGACCGCACAGCGCCCAGCTGATTCTGGATTCAATCAATTCATCTCTGGGGAAAGATCCTGAGAACTTGGAACTCCAAAAATTCTATCTCGACTTGGCGCTGAGTTCCGGACAAAACCAGAGAATCCTCGGCCACCTCAAGAATATGTGTGAAAATCCGAGCACAAGACGGGACATCCTCGAGTGGCTGGACGTTCAGTTGAAGGATGGCGCTCTGTCTGTCGAAATCCAGCTTTTCTTCGGTAAAGAGGTGCTCGAAGACGGCCGCGTGGATTGGGCGATCGACATATTCCGCGAGACCGCCTCCTCCTACCCCAACGATGCACCATCGATCGCACACATTCTGGAGAAGTATCTCAAGGTCGACCCAAAGATCGGAGAGCTTTATCGGGAACTCGATGCGGAAAGCGCTTCTGCCCAAAATAGCGACGGTTTTGATGTTCAGCAATTCGAAAAATCCGAGTTCAGTTTTTCGAGCTTCGATCAGGGGGTCGAATCTCCGGAGCAAAAGCCAATGCCGGCTTCGCCCAGCTTCACACTCAGAGAAATCTCGTTTGACGCGCCAGAAGAAGCTTCGCCGGAGCCTGAAAAAACTTCGATTAAGACACCCGAACATGAACCGCTTTTCGAGCAGACAAGATACTCACCGCCGGAGGAGGAGCCCTCGGAACGCTCCCGCGCCCCCGGAGCCGATTCGATTCGAGACCAAGCAACCGAGCCGATCGACGCATTTCAAGAAGACCGAGCAGAAGGATTGCAAGTCGATGATCAAGAATGCACTCCCATGGATCCACCCGACAGTTCGACAGGAAAACCACAGATCGAAGACCAAGCGGATACAAAAACAGAACCGACCGAGGAATTGGACCCTAAATCTGATCAAGTTATCATATTGTCTTATTCAGCCGACGACGAGGCCAAAGACGCCGCTGAGCCGACCACCGGTGAGACTTCCGAATCCGCATTGGAAGCGCGTCCATCAACACCAGAGGAGCCTGCGGACAAAATCCCAGAACGACCCGAAGCCCGTACATCCCAATCGTCCGAAGCGGCGCGTACCATGCCAAAGACTTCCTCTCAGAAAGATCTCGCCAGAGAGAAAACCGCAGAAGTGCCTGCTGAAGCTGCGCCATCTCATGATTCGGAAATACTGGATCGCACCGCGACATTCGATTCGACATACAAGCTCTTCCTCGAAGGCAGCTTGGACAATACCACCATACTCGACCTCGCCGAGACTGCAATCGATCTCGGGAGGTTCAAGGAGGCCAAAGCCCTTCTTACAATGAGCCCAAAAACGCGCGAGGAGGCGGCGAAGCGAATTCTCCGTCTCGCTGATTATTACTCATACCTGGACAAACCGCTCCCGGCCCTTGTTGCACTTAAATCCATAGATTTGACAATACTACCCTATAAGGAAAAGCGTGAATTCTTAACGAAAATTGCATCCTGTTATAGAGAGCTCAAGATGTATGACGCCGCGCACAGCGTCTGCTTGCAACTGATGAACGAGTATCCGTCGTGTCCTGACATCGAAAAACTTGCTAGAAGGAATTATCAAGATTACCTCAACGAGTGTTGTGAAGGAGCGCCGGTTCTCGAGAAAGTGAGTCTTCTCAATCGATAAGTACCGAGGAGGAGTGTAACAATGAAGATCTGTCCATTTATTTCGCACATGCTGGGAGAAGACAGCGCTAACACCCTCACTGCAGATAGCGTCGCAAGAAGAAAAAAGCAACCTGAGCAGAAGGGTAAAAGCAAAGGCGACGACAAAAACGTAGTCATTCTCGGCTGTGATGAGCACGATCAGGGCGGCGTCCAGACGGAGACAATTCCCGAAACATCCACAAGGGCAGGGGTGCCTTCACACCTTTTCTGTCTCAAGGAGCCCTGCCGATTCTACAGAAAACAGTCGGGCGAATGTATTTTCGACCAGATGTTCGACCTTTTGAAGGAGCAGGCAAAAGCGGATGAAAAGTGGGGGGAAATACCGGATATCAGCGAGGCAAAAATCACGAAAGAAATCGAAAAAGTCTGGAGACTGCAAACGAAAAGCGTCGCGGAAATGATCGCGAGTATTGGTGAAACAGAAAAACATCAAAAGGAATCCCTGGATAGATTCAAAAATGAAATGAGCGATAAGATCGAATCCCTTTTGTCGCGAGACGGTGGGGGTACAGCGCATCAGATCAAAGGCGACATCGAAAAGCTGCACCAAGCGCTTCAGGATCGTGGGGATATAACGCGCAAGGTCAAGGAGGACGTCGAAAAGCTGCACCAAGCGCTCGAAGCAAGGGAAGAAGTGGTCGAGAACTTCTCGACAACCCTTTCCGAGCTGGTAGTGAATATCGAAGAGAATCTTTCAGAGCTGGGCGAAAAAGTCGATCGGGCCTCGAAGGAGATCGAGAAACTCAAGGGCACAGAAGAAGATCTCTCGCCATGGCAGAAGGAACTGGATGCAAAGGTCAATGACCTGTCCGCGCAACAGTCTCAGTGGGATCGGGATTTCACATCTTTGAAGAAACATCAAGAACAGCTAATGGATTTTTTCGAAAATGACAGAAAACGGCACGACGCGGCCGACGAGCGAGTCAGGCAAAAGGAAGCGAAGAAGCACAACAACCTCGGAGTGACGAGCTTCCATAACGGCGCATATGAAATGGCAAAGGACCAGTTCCTGCGGGCCGTTGAACTCGATGAGGGCTTCGCAGAAGCTTACAACAACCTGGGCCTCGTTTGCACGGAGCTTGGGGAGGAAGAGAACGCAACAGAAGCATTTGAGAAAGCCATAAAGCTTAATCCTTGCCTTTCGGCTGCATATTCCAACCTCGGGTACGTTTTTTACAAACAGGGAAGTTATGAGCAGGCAATCGAAATGTACAACGAGGCTCTTGGAAGGAGTTCCGATAATAGTTCGGCCTACACCAATCTCGGAAACGCCTACTACAAACTTGGAAAACTCAAGGAGGCACGGGAGGCGTGGAACAGATCCCTTGACCTCGATCCCGGTAACGATAAAGCGAAACGATTTTTAAATAAACTCAAAGCGGAAAAGGATTGAAGCAAACACCATTACATTGAAGAATACAAGTTATTGGAAGGGATCAAGTCTCTTCACTTTCGCAGCACGAAGGCTGCCGAAGCTTTTGGCCAGCTCGAATTCAACGCGCTCACCCTCGGAAAGGCTCCGGTAGCCATCCTCCTCTATATCGGAGTAGTGGACAGAAACCTCCCGACCGGAATCTTCCTTGATGATCCCGAAGCCTTTGTTCTCGTCGAACCACTTGACTCTACCGGTGATGCGCAAAGTTATGATCTCCTCGTTGCGGCTCCTCGGAACGCACAGGTTGCGGTTTGAGACGAAAAGGCGCTTTACGGATCGGCACGACAAAACGTCTTATTGGCTCGTCCCATTCAGACCGTCCCTAAACTGATAATGTTGCTACGCATGCCAACATTATCGAAATCGCAAAGAATCGTCAAATCCCCATGTGGAGCCGAGCGATCCAACTGCTCCAACAACTCCGTTGACTTGCCAATGCGGCGGAGAAACAGGCGAATCGCAGCAGCAAGCTACTCCCCTTCTTTCCCTCAATGCAGATTGCAAAGCACCCCACAGGCTGTCGGGCGGCGTCCTTCTAACTCATTTATTTTCAGCCAAATGTGAGCCCCAGGACCCTCCCCAGCTTACCTACCCTGGCATAGTTTTTGCCCATTAGAAAGCGTACAGAGAACCTTGGATCTGGCACCCGACAAGGGGGTATCGAAACCCATGGTAGTAACGCTTCCGCATTTGCACGTCGCGTCAGCTATCAACGAGTTTTCTCCCGGCAAGATGAATGACATCATGTTCAACTGCCTCAAGATGAGCCGGGAAAAACCGTGCTATCTGGAGCTGAGCGATGGCGCCGAGCAGCGTCATCTCTTCTTTAGGCAAAGGCAAATATATGCTGCCGGCAGAATTCAAGACATGCAGTTTACAAACACTACGATCAAAGAATTCCTGCTCGCCGCCTCAAAAATGAGTTTTCCCCAAGCGAAATGTTACGAGGTAAACGATAAGATCCTCCATTCAATTTTGATTTTATTTCAAAAGAAACCTGCCTTAAAAACTCTCACCTCTCTCATCGATCTGGATGAGCTTTTAGATAAGATCGAAAGCGAGGGAAAAAGCTGTATCGTCTGCGCCACTCAGGATGATTTCTTGGCCATCCTCCGTTACGAGAAGGGTAAGGTCACCGCCCTTTGCCATCAGCTGTCCTGTACGACACCGAAGGAGAGCAGCTACCGTGAAGATTTCCTCATAAAGATTTACACACTATGCGCACAGAAGCCGATGGCGATCACGCTATACGAAGATCTACTCGTCACATACGCGGAAGATGCAAAGATGATCGATGAATCGTTCCATGGAGATCTAATATCCCACTACTTGTCAAAACCACCCTTTATCACACTCGAGTTCAAGGGAAGAGAGATCAAGCGCCTGGTCCTGGACAAGCCCACGGTCAAAATCGGAAGAACGCAGGATAACGACATCGCGATAGACAATCTTGCTGTTTCGAGGCTTCATTCGATAATCGAAGAGGACAAGGGCAACTTCTATATCAAAGACTGCGACAGTCTGAATGGGACGTTACTGAACGGAAAGAGGGTAGGACGCGCAAAGCTTGTGGAAGGGGACGAGATATTCATAGGGAAACACAAAATCATTTTCCACAGGCAGGAAGGTTGCGTTGAACCCGCGGGAGAAACTATCGAGCAATTCGATCAGACCGTCGTCATAACGCCCCATAAGGTGCCCCCCAAACAATCAGTGGCGCCAAAGCCGGAACACGTGGCGCCTTCTCTCGTTCAAAAAACGCCCGACGGTGACCGGGTTTTCGAGCTCAAGCGGGCGACCGTAACCATCGGTAAAGATTTCGCTGCAGATATCGAAATCGGCGGATTCCTCGTCGCCAAGGAGCATGCGGAAATCGCCAGGGAGAACGGGGCCTTTATCCTCCGGCACCTTCACGGTCTCCGGAAAGTTACCGTCTCAGGAAAACCTGTCCGTGAGCATGTTCTAAAAAACAACGATGTGATTCGAATCGGGAGTGAAGAATTCATCTTTCAGGAATGACATTACTCCAGCAGAGAGGAATTGAGCATGCGCTACCTCATGATCTCCGACATTCATGGCAATTTGGAAGCTCTTCAAGCAGCTCTCGAGTTGGCCGATAAATTCAAGCCATATCAGCTGGTCTGTCTCGGAGACATTGTGGGTTACGGAGCAGATCCCAAAGCTTGTATTGACATCATGGGAGAGAAAGCAAATCTAGTTCTCGCGGGCAATCATGACCTTGCCGTGGCAGGTATCATTTCCTCCGAAGACTTCAATCCCATCGCCCTGGAATCGCTCAAATGGACAGAAGGGATTTTGAGTGATGAGGAAAAGGAACTGCTTGCCAACCTACCTCTACAATACATCGATGGTGATTACTGCTTCACTCATGCTTCTCCGATCGAACCGATGAACTTCCATTACGTCCGAACTGTCGAAGACGTGGAAGAAGTATTCTCGGCGATCGGGCAGCGATTTTGTTTCATCGGTCATACCCATTTGCCCGTGATCGCCCGGATAAGCATGGAGAATGGAAAATTGGATATCGTGAGGGAGACCCGTACTGATCTCCTTGACGAATTCCGCTATTTTGTGAACGTAGGCAGCATTGGACAGCCCAGAGATAGCAATCCCGATGCCTGCATGGTATTGTTCGACGAGGAATACCAGACGCTCGAATTCATTCGCGTCCCCTACGATATAACAACCTCTAGAGACAAGATCATTTCAGAGGGACTCCCCTCATACCTGGCCGAACGTCTGACCCTCGCGAGGTGAGGAAGTTGGCTGATGAAAAAAGTTACCAGATCATCGAGACCATCGCCTCGGGCGGTACGGCCGTTCTGTATAAAGCGGTACAGACGTCTCTCGACCGCGCCGTTGCGGTAAAAAAACTCCATCCCCACCTCACCAGCGATCATAACTTCACCCGCAGATTCATACTGGAGGCCAAAGCGGCCGCTTCTCTTGATCACGAAAATATCGTTCATGTCATCGACTTCGGGGTCGAAGACGACTCTTATCAGATCGTCATGGAGTACGTGGAAGGACAAAGTCTCAAACGGGTCATGGAGCAGTGGTCTCCCATGCCTCTCGAATTCGCCCTCGCCGTGGTGCATCAGATTCTGCTGGGTTTGGAACACGCTCATGCCAAAGGAATAGTCCACAGAGATATAAAACCGGGAAATGTTCTCCTGACCCGATACGGAAAGGTGAAAATCACCGATTTCGGGCTGGCCAAGCTTACTCAGAGCAAAACCCAAGACACAGCAGCGAACTCGATCCTTGGAACCCCCCTATATATGTCCCCGGAACAGGCTTTTGGGGAGAGCGTAGACTGCCGGAGCGACCTGTTCTCTCTGGGAACGATGATGTACGAGATGATTACCGGCAAACAACCGTTCGCAAGCGAGAACTACATGGGAGTCATTCAGAATATCATCAACAGGAGTGTCCCTTCTCCCAAACGTATGAATTGCGAAATTCCCCCGAAGGTCGAAGCGATCCTTTCCCGCGCGCTGAGCAAGAACCGCGATGCCAGATTTCAGACGGCGTCGCAGTTTAGGATCGCTGTCGAAGAATTCCTCGGACCGTCACGGCTCAAAGAAACTCAAGACAATCTGAAGTCCCTTTTGTTGACCAACTCATCGACTATTGCACTGCAATCGACGTCGGCAGCGGGACTCGTCAGGAGAAAATCTTCCAGGCAACGCATCGCAACTTTCGGAGCGCTTGCCGCAGCCGTTGCGGCTGCAGCGCTTATCGCTTTGGCGCCGGGTGCGCGGAATAAAATTTCGAATCTCTTCAATGCATCCCATTCGCCAAACCCGGGAGAGAATCAAGTAATGGCAGGCAGCATGGAAGAAGGTACTTCCCTGGGCGTTCCAAACAACGGCAAAGCGGCATCGGTGGATTCTCTGGAAAGATTGTTGGGCGCAGCGGTCGATACTTCGCGTTCAGCGCTGTCAGATTCGATGCCTTCAGAGAATCCGGTGCCACCGAGGAGTAAGGCGCGTGATGGATCGAAGACGGCTTATTCAGCGGCTGAGGGAGGGAAAGCCGAAAGTGATTCCGCAGCTTCCCCCGGAAGTGACCAAGCCGTCGGCGATCCGGAGATCGAGACAAGCAAATCCGAATCCAAACCCGCCGTCAAAAAAGGGTGGCTGTCAGTGTCGGCATACCCACATGCCGAAGTTCATATTGACGGCAAGTACGTGGGTGATACGCCGCCCTCCATCTCCGTCGAGCTAGTAAAGGGCCGCCATAAACTCGAGTGCAAGAATCCGCATTACGAGCCGTATGTGGAAGTAGTAAGGATCGTTTCCGGAGAATTGTCACGGCGAGAGATTGTTCTGAAAAAGCTAAAAGGCCAGATCTCTCTCGCAGCGACCGAAGGAGCGGAGTTCTATATCGACGGAAAATTCATTGGCATAACGCCAATCAAGACTCCTATATCAGTAGAAGCGGGCCCCCACCAGCTGTCGCTCAAAAAGGTGGGATTTCATATGTGGAGCTCCGAAATCGATGTACCGGCGAACAAGGTGCTTCCGCTAAAGATCATATTGAGTCCGAGATACTAGCTGCAGTGCTTCCAGCGCTTTCTCGAAAACCATTTCCCAAGTCAGCAGATCCAAACGCTTTTCCGGCGCTTGGATTGTGCAAAGGTTTGGGGACCTCGGTGCCCAGCGTTTCGGATCGGTTGGTCCGAACACGCCCAGGGTACGTGCTCCAGCGGCGCATGCGACGTGCATTGTACCCGTGTCATTGCAAATAACGAGATCGGATTTTTTCATAACGGCCGCAACATCGCCAATCGATCGTGCTTCGAGTACCTTGCCCGGCACGGATACGTTTTGCAGGAATGCAGCTACTGGTTTTGCATCCCTCGGTCCCGAAACGACGACGAGCCCCACGGGTCTAACGGAATTCAATCGATTAACAACGGCGGCGAACTTTTCCGGCGCCCATATATTCTCTTTCTTGCCTGCCCCGGGGTGCACGACGAGTTTGAGTTGATCGGATCTCCAGCACTCCGATGAGAAATCCTGCGCCCAAACCTCGCTTTCCAGGGAAGGAACCAGAAGGGGCGAAAGATCGTTCGTACTGATGCCCAGCATCCTCAGGGGGTAAAGATTGTGTTCTGTCTCGCTCATTTCCCGCAGCTCCGCTTCACCAGGAAGCGGCAGTTCCAAATGGTAGAACGAGCCGCCGATTTCACTGCCGAACGGCAAAGAGGAAGACCCAACACGGATCTTTGCTCCGGAAAGAAGGGCGAGAACAGCGCTTGTGAAAGAGAACGATACTGTGTTGAGAACAATCACTAAATCGAACCGCTTCCGGCGGATTGCCATGACAAAACCAGGAAGGCTGTGGACTCTTTGTTTCTCGTAAACAAAGAGGTGATCCACGTACGGATTGTTGAGCATTACATCTCTATTGATGGTTGAGGTGACGATACCGACTTCTGACCTGGGAAACGATTCTTTCACGGCGCGAAGCGCGGGAATGGCTAGAACCATATCGCCCATTTGATTATGCTGCCGGATGATGAGGATCCGCTCCGGATGACGCCGGAGGATCTCCTCCGGGGATAGCTTTTGCGTTCGGATGATCTTCCCCATGGCGCGCATCAGTGCGCGCTTCGATGACCGCTCGATGCTCTTGAGGTTTCCCATTGGTTTTGTTCCCAACCGCCACTCGGCCGATGATTCTGCGTGAGACACATGCTGCAATTGAGCCTAATATGCCTTCTTCTTGATGCGAGCCTCCACCTCGGAAAGAATGCTCAGATAGCTGTCGTACCGGCTGCGGTGAACCCGCCCCTGTTCCAATGCTGCCTTCACAGCGCAATCGGGCTCATGGGAGTGGGTGCATCGGTGGAAATGACAGTCGCTTTCCATATCCCTGAACTCTGGAAAACAGTTCGATATGGATTCCAACTCCGTCCCCGGGAATCCGAACGTTTGGATCCCCGGAGTATCCGCCATATACCCACCCCGGATGGGGAAAAGCTGGGAATAAGCGGTGGTGTGCCTCCCCTTTTTGGATTTTTCCCCGAGGGAGCGTACTTTTAAGTCCAGTTCTTGATCCATCTTCATGAGAAGTGAACTCTTACCTACGCCGGATTCGCCGACAAACGCATATATGCCTCCTTGGAGCATTTTTTCGAGCTCATCCACTCCTTCGCCCGTTTTTGCGCTCGTCCGAATCGTCCTGTAGCCGCAAGAGGTGTATATTGCCGCCAACCGCTCGATTTCGCTCCGGTCCTCCACGAGGTCGATTTTATTAAGACATACACATGCATTCGCCTCTCCCCATTCCGCGGATACCAGCACACGGTCGATGAAATTATAATTCACTGACGGCGCACGCAAGGTCGTCACAGCAAATAACATATCAATGTTGGCCACGATCAGCTTCTCGCCTGAATCCCGACCCTCGATGAATCGGGAAAGACTTGATTCTCTGGGAAGCACTTCCTCGATGGCCCCAACGTCGCTATCGGGGCCGGCGGTGGAAACGAGCACGCGATCACCGGCGGCAATCTGGACGCCCCGTCCCCGCTGTCGAAAGCGTCCCCGGAGGACGCAGGACAAAAGCCGATCTTCGACTTCCACCCACACATCACCGCCGGTCACGCGGATAACCCGGCCTTCTCTCTTAGACTTCGGCATTGGTGGTAATGTCGGTATCAAGAGCGAGCAGATTTCGCTCACTTTGGGGTTGAGGATAATCGCATTTTCTGATATTTTCCAGCTGGTATTTCTCAAATGCGCTCGCGAACAACCATTTCCAGGCCAATGAAAACAGAAGAACTCAGAGAGTATTTTCAGGAATCCCTCTGCATTTTCAACCTCCAAGCCCGGGACAAAAAGAGCGCATTGGAAGAAATGGTGGACCGCATCAGCAGGGAGTGCCGGTTAAAAGACAGGGATATTATCCTCGAAATGCTGCTGAACCGTGAAAGTCTCGGGAGCACCGCCATTGGGAAGGGTGTTGCCTTTCCTCACGGACGCACACTTGCGATCCAGGAGCTTACCGTACTGTTTGCTCGGTCCGCTGACGGAGTCAACTTCGATTCACTCGATAAAAAGCCCACGCACCTCTTTTTCCTCATCATCGCCCCACCACAGGACAAGGAAAACCTCTACCTCCAGGTGCTCGGGTGCGTAGTGGAGCTCATTAAGAACGCCAGCAAGCGGAGAAAGCTCATGGAAGTCACCAGCTTTCCCGAGCTCCAGGCGATTTTCGACTCGTGAGAGCCATGGAAGATCAGGCAAAACTACTCGTTGCGCTGCAAGACCTTGACTTGTTGATCAAGGAAGCCCGAGACAGTGATACTTCCACCGAGCTGAAAGAAATGGGATTCAAGCTCGATGGCGTCGCCAAACTCCAAGAAGCCCGAGACAAGTTGGCCAAGAGAATCGACCCTCAACTCCTCAACCGCTATGAAAGGGTCGCCCGCAGTTATGACAGGGCCATCGTCCCGGTCACAGACAATTTCTGTTTGGGGTGCTTTGTAACGCTTCCAACCTCCTATCAATCGCTCCAAAATAAAAACCAGATCTTGACCTGCGAGAGCTGCGGAAGAATTCTTTACTTTCCGTAATACCTTCTCTTTTAAACACATAGCTGGAGCCAAGTTGCAAGCTCCCTTCCCAACAAAAAAGACTTTACAAATATCTCTGTTCTCGTAAAATATTTTTACCCTGTAAAATTTCTTTACCTCATCTGGCCAGCGTCCACGCCAGCGAGGAGGCCGATCATGGAGATGCGTTCCACCCATCCCTACCAGAAAAACCTCGAACAAATCGAAGAAGAGATCCAGGCCGGAATTTGGCGAATCGCCGCTTTTGTCGATCTGGTCAGCGAAAGAAAATTCCTCCGACTCCGCACCCAAACGATCAACCGAACGACAGTTGATCCCGGTGTCCTCGAATTCCTGGGCAGCAGCGCTTCGGCAATCTCTCCATCGAATTGCCCGCAAATTCTTTTCGCGACGAGTGCGGACGGAGGCATCGAACTTTTCACGCCCTATTTGCGGCTGCTCCAAAACATTCCACAAGATTTTCTGCCGCTTGAGGAAATGATCAGAACGCTCATCGAAACGCTGGCCCATTTGGAAAACTACAATTTCTTCGCTCCCCACTTGTCCCCTGCCTCTATCGGAGTTGACGAGGATAATAGAATTTTCATCCTCCCCAACGCCTATATACTTCCTTTTGCGTTATCTGGTGGGCACGATCCAGCGAAGGTCGAAGCCGACACCCAGGCTCAACTATCGAAAAGCACTGCACTCACGTTGCCTGCCACCATTTCCATCCACCCGCGCGCCATTTCCCGTTTCATACATTTGCTGGCACCGCTCCGCAAGAAGGGTGCAATCGCGGCATTGCAGCAAGAAGACGAGTTCATGAATATCATTATGGAATCCGGATCCAGTATCGAATCCGGCAGCACCGTTACGCTATCGGCTCTGCACGAGAAACTCTTCGGTGAACCCTTGCCGCAGCAGCTCATACCGTTCTCCGTTTCTCGTGCCGAAATGTTTCCGGCATTGCAGGCGGAAATCTTGGTGCAGGATGCGCTCGATGCCGTCTCCGAAGGTCACCGCCTCATCGTACTGAAGGGGGAAGCTTTTTCCGGCAAGAGCACGATCGTTGAATTGGCGGCTGAAAAACTATCGCTGCCGGAAAACGGTGGTTGGACGGTTCTTTGGCCCGACGAGTGGAATATAACCGGGAAGACCAGAAAGAAAACGGTTCCCAAAGGAGCTGCTTCTTCGAAATTCCTGTGGATCATTGACGATGCAACGGATCGGGCGTTGACCTGCTCCCGTATCTCCAAAAGATTAGAGGAGGACATCAGTCTTTCCGAAACGCTCCTGCTCCTGACGATCGACCCAGCACGAGTTTCGAAGGAGTCGAGCGCTTTTATCGATCACTTGAAAGGGAAATTCGGAGAGCGAGTTCACGAATTCCATCTGCCTGCCGAGTATCATGAATCCGATTCAGCAGATAAGCTAGAGACGCCCGTCCCGGAGCACCACAAGCACCCGCCCGGCGTAACCACGACGAGAGCAGAGCACCCGTCCGTCCGGCTGCAAGCATACTTGAATGGTATTGTCCGTTACCTCGAACCCGACCACCGTCCATTCAAATCCTCTTCCCTCGAGCGGTTGACCGAAGAAGTCCTCGGTTGCCTCATGGAAGAAGAACGGCAACTCCTGGAATTCGTTTCAGTTGCACAGTTTGCGATACCACTGCAGATTGCCCTTTCGATTTTTCCTGGATCTGATGGCAAAATCCACAGGTGCATCCACCGCCTTGCAGCGCTGGATTTGATATGCATTTCATACCGTTCCAACGGGACGGGCATAGGTGTCTCGATCCTGCTCAGCCCGAAAAGCGCTTCGATTCGGCGTCTGGTCTATCGGAGCATTCCCCCGGAGAGAAGAAGAAACCTCCACCGCACTGTGGCTCTTCATGTTGAAGAGCGCAGCGCTTTCCCTGCGCTATTCCTCGTCCACCACCTTTTGGAAGGGGAGGAAACACATCTTGCCGCGGAGCACTGCGTGTCCTATCTGAGAGAGACGAGGCGTGACAACAGGGATGCGCTCATTCTCGAGCACTGCATGAAACTCATTCACCGAGGACTTCACAAGGCGCTTGCCATAGCCGACAAGCTCTTTATTCTCCGCGAGGCGAGCATCGATCTGATCGACAAGGGACGGTCAGGGGAGGCCGAAAACTTGCTGCTCACTGCCAAGCAAAACCTCGATGAGGTGGGAATCGAGGGTAGGCGCGAGAACGCAGAGATCGCAAGCAGCATATGCCGTTTGCTGGCCGATACCTGGGAGTCCAGAGGAGAATACAAGAGATCCCTCGACCTTCTCAGTGCCGTCAGGGAAGAGCTTCAGTCAGCGCTCCCGCTGCCAGAGCAGGCGCAGCTTCTAAATGATATCGGCTGGTTCCATTACCGCCTTGGCAACTATGAAAATTCCCTCGAGTGCTGCAAGCTCAGTCTCACAACTCTCAATCCGAGTCAATACCCGCTCATCGTTGCCCAGGCACTCAACCTGACAGGAGTGGTCCAATTCAACACGAGCCGTTATGACGAGGCAATCCGATACTACAACAGGAGCGCCATGCTCCGAGAGAACGCCGGCGACATCAATGCGCTCTCGGGCAGCTACAACAACCTTGCCCTCGCCTATCAAACCAAAGGTGAATACGATAAAGCTCTCGAATATTATAAAAAGAGCCTCGAGATCAAACAGCGGCAAAACAATCGGGTGGGAATAGCCGCCGCTTACCTAAATCTCGCCCTTCTCTCTTATGAAATGCACGATTATGAGGAAGCGGAAAAACGGTGCATGGACAGCATGGCAATCAGCTCCAAGCTGGGCATAGCCATGCTCACAGCAGAGATTTACAACACGCTGGGAGCTATTGCCACCGTCCGGGATCAATATCTGGAAGCCGAAAAATACTTTCTGGACTCCCTACGAATATCGCGCGAACTCGGATCGACAAACGTAGAGCTTGGCTCTCACAGGCGGCTTTCCACCCTCTACCTCACGCAGAAAATGTATGCCAAATCACGAGAGCACGTTGAAAAAGCATCGGAGCTCGCCACGCTGATCGGCTCAAAATACGAGAGCGCGCAAATCAACATGATATTGGGAGACCTGGAAACAGAGCAGAACAAGCTGATGGAGGCGCTGGAATACTATGAAAAAGCTGCGAGCGCCTTTACAACATTATCGAACAACCGTCTCGCTGCAGCGGCGCTCGCGAAGATTGGGCTCCTTCACGCTCGCGGCGCCAACACATTCGACGCGATGCAATACCTGGACAGGGCAGAGCGCCAGATCCACTCAGACTTCGGTCATGAGGTTCCGGAGGAGATCATCACTCTTCGTGAGGAGATCAGGGCGCATCCTGCGCGGACCTACATCGCAGGGAGCCAAACCCAGAATCTCCTCAAAGCCTTTTACGAGCTCAGCCTGCTCTTCGAACCCCCCTTCGACAGGAATGAGTGCTTCAGACGAATTCTGGACCTCACCCGGAATATCATTGGTCCCGACGAATGCCGCCTCATTCTCAAGAGAGAAGACGGTCGATTCGCTGTTATCGACGCGGGAGGCAGGGAGAAATCTCTTCAGGATGAGGGCCTGACGGAACTAATGAACAGAACGCTCCTTCTGGGTCGCGTTTTGGAAAGCAGCTCACCAGACGCGTTGGATCTCGCACCCCAGATTGATGTGGGAGGGGGAGGATTTGTGTGTATCCCGCTCAAAGCAATAAGGGAAGATTTGGGGTGCCTCCTCTTCTATATGCCTCAGGATTCGCTCCCCGTTTCAAAAGACAACTTGAACTTTTTCACAGCCCTTGGTCGACATATTTCCGGGATCTTGACGCTGATGTTCCATCTCGAAGAGCACGTTCACAAAGAGGAACGCTTGGTGGAGGAAGTCGTGGCCCTCAAAGCGCAGGTCGAAGATCAGTACCGCTTCGAGAACCTCATCGGCAAGAGTGAATCGATGAGAAAAATTTTCCGGACCATCGAAAAAGTCAAGGACATAGACACCGGTATCCTCATCATCGGCGAAAGCGGCACGGGCAAAACGGAGCTTGCGCGGGCAATTCATTACAACAGCCCCAGATCCCACAAGGTGTTCCAGGACATCCACTGTGCTCAGATCCCCGAAAGCCTTCTCGAAAGTGAGCTCTTCGGACACGAAAAAGGTGCCTTCACCGGCGCAGTGGCGCGCAAACTCGGTTTGTGCGAGAAAGCGGACGGGGGGACGGTTTTTCTCGACGATGTCAATGTCATTCCGATGACGATACAGACAAAGCTACTGAACTTCCTCGAAAGCAAGAGCTTCAATCGCGTCGGTGGAACGAAAAAGATCCATTCGAATGTTCGCATCATCGCGGCCAGCAATGAAGACCTGGAAGAACTCTGCGAGCAGGGAAAGTTCAGAAAGGATTTATATTACCGGTTGAACGTCCTTCAAATCCGGATACCACCTCTGCGCGATAGAAAAGAAGACATCGTTGCCATCGCGCTGGATTATTTGGAAAAACGATGCTCTGAAAGCGGAGTACTCCGAAAGACAATTGCTCCGGACGCAATAAGGATTCTCCAGAAAGCCCCATGGGAAGGAAACGTGCGGGAGCTCCAGCACTTAATCGAACAAATCGTGTTGCTATCCGATGACGACGTGATTCATCCCGGTTCACTGCCTGAGGACTTCCTGGAAAAGGTATCCGAATCGGGAGGCCAGCCGCACAAAAGCCTCGAGGCGCTCATCCAGCAGATCATCGAGCGAAGCACCTACTCCAAAGCCAACCCGTTGCTTCAGCAAGTCGAGCCCATTCTCGCCAAAAAAATGGTCGATTTTGTGGGAGGAAAGACCAAGGCAGCCGAGCTTCTCGGTATCACCAAGCCAACGCTGTATGTGCGTTTAAGAGATTACGACAGAATGCAATAGCCGGAATCCGTTCCGGTAAAGACGTGCACACTCTGGGGGAGCAGTGCGACATGTTTTCCGCCGGAGTGCATGAACTCCATCAAAGGGGCAGAACATGGCAAAGGAAAAATCCGTTTCGCGAGATCGCTTGATCCGCTATCTCAACGAGTACTTGTCCGTTACTTCCATCACGGATGACTCGGTTAACGGCCTGCAGGTGGAGGGTTCCGCCAGAATCTCAAGAGCATCTTTTGCGGTAGATGCCTGCCTCAAAACGATTCGTGCTGCTGCTCGAAATCGGGCTAACATTCTCATCGTGCACCACGGTTTGTTCTGGAGCGGAACTCATCAACGCATAATCGGTGTGATGCGCGAACGCATTCTTGCTCTCCTGGCGAACGGGATCTCACTTTACGCGTCACATTTGCCCCTGGACGGTCACGACGTGGTGGGAAACAACGTCGAGCTCTCGAGAATCCTCGGCTTCGAGAATCTCGGAAAATTCGGTTCTTACAAAGGAACCAAAATCGGCGTGATTGCCAGACCTGAAAAAGTCTTGCGTCGAGAAGAACTTGTGAAGAGATTAGAGAAAAAGCTTGAAGCACAGGTGGAGATGCTTCCCTTTGGTCCTCGGGGGGTGAAAAAGGTCGGCATCGTGTCGGGTGATGCCGGTTTTCTCGCCACCAATGCAAAGGAAGAAGGTTGTGATACGCTGATCACGGGTGAGACATCGCACGTAGTGTATCATTTCGCCAAGGAGGCGCGCGTCAACGTGATCTACGCGGGGCATTATGCGAGCGAAACCGTGGGCCTGAAAGCGCTGGCGAGACATATTCGAGAGCGATTTCCGATAGTCTGCAAATTCATTTCCGCCCCCACCGGATATTAATGAAACGTCACATCAAACGAATCGATCCGGAATGAAACTGCCCAAGTACTTCATTATAGCTTCCCTAGTCCTGCTGTACGCAGTGTCCGTCATCATACGTGTTGCCAGTGCCGACAAATCGAAATACCCCTATTTCGACGGCGTCTCCGCGACCAACTACAGGTACATGGTCAGCATCAGCCAGACGGGATCCGCCCCCGTTCTGGATCAGAAAGCAGCCTGGCCGGAAGGAGTACGGCCTGCTTTGGAAAGGCCCCTTGGAGTAGAGTATTTCACCGGCTACGTATACAGACTGGTCAGGTATTTCAGTGAAGCAGATGAGCGACAATTCGTAAGGCAATTCACAAGGCTGTTTTCGTCGCTTCTCGTTTTCACCCTGTACGCTCTCTCGTACACTTTGTGGCGAAGCCAGGCTGGAGCGCTTTTCGCCGGTTTCCTCGTCGCGCTTTCCAGTCCCCTCATAGATGACACAAACGGAACTACTTTTCTCCACGTCCAATACGCCGCCGTTCTAGTGAGCCTGCACCTTTTCCTCATCCTCCGCTTGAAAAATCGATTTACGATCCCCGTTGCGGTAACCGCTGCCCTGTCTTTCTTTGTTCTCCTTACCATGTGGGAAGCCTCGGTCTATTACATCGCCATATTCGCTCTCCTCTATGCCATATGGCCTGAAGAAAACCTTAGAAACAAACGCATCCTGCTCTCCCTTCATGGAGTTTTTTTCGTTGCCGGAGCCTTGCTGCTCCCGTACCTCAGCGCCCATCGAGTTGCATTTGCAGTGCCGGCGTCACTCGTCTATTCTGCAGTGCTTTACGCCTTCTTCGCTGGAAAGCTGCCTCTGAAGGAAAGACGCTTTTGGCCAGGAATGCTCTACGTGATCGTGGGAGCGCTGATCCTTTCAGCGATATTTCGACCGCTCCAATTCGGTGCGTCGAGATCTTTTCCCGCTCTTCAGTACGTCTATTACAGGCTCCGTTACCTGGCGGCTAAACCGATCGATCCCTCGACTCTCCCCGATGCAGTTCGCTACGTTTGGTCAAAAGAGCATGC
Organism: Candidatus Latescibacterota bacterium; assembly: GCA_011772205.1. Classification (GTDB taxonomy): domain Bacteria; phylum Krumholzibacteriota; class Krumholzibacteriia; order WVZY01; family WVZY01; genus WVZY01. Next base: position 167,594 of record WVZY01000076.1, on the reverse strand, counting down.
AGCGCCTTCCGAATTCAATATCTTCATCGCTCTTTTCCCCTTTCTGTTCTTGATTCCCGCGATGGTCTCCGGCGCGCTGTCTTTCCAAAAAGAAACGTCACTCCCAACGCCGCCCCCCACCAGCGTCACTGCAACTCGAAGGAAGCCCCCAAACATCTTGATTCCAGCCGTTGTCGCGGCTCTTCTTATCTGGGGGCTCTACTTTTTCGACAGAAGCGGGCTTCCGCTTTCTGTGATTGGAGCATTTCCTCTGGTCGCCCTGTCCTTTTACGCCATCGGTCGACACTTGAAGAAACGGAGTGCGTTCATAGCGTTGGGAGCGATCCTCATTCTGGCGCAGACGTTATCGCCTGACGGTAGACTGGACCTATCCCGGTGGATCGCGCGGCGGGCCGGGTTAAATCCGATCGGCGGAGATTTCCTTCGGGTAAGCATTGGGAATCCTGACAGGAACCTCGTTCGCTTCCTGCTCACCCGAACATCCGTGAGAGATCCAATATTGGGTCTCCCGGCTATTTCATCCCTTCTCTCCACCTTCGGAGGACGAACGACGCTGTTGTTTTCGGGGGGAACATCCAGGGAGACGATCGAAAAAACCGTCGAGATGCTTGGAAAATATTACGGAAGCGAAGAAGAGCTCTATAGAACCTGCCGGGCAAACGGGGTTGAATATGTCTTATACTCGGTCGAATTGGCACTCGACGGAACAACATTCTCTCCCCGTTATCTTTGCGGCCGAAAACAGCTTATTCCTGCTTCGGTGGCTTACAAGATGCACTTTTTCCCTGAAGCGCTCAAGCGGTTCGCTCTTGTCTACGAGAACGACGGGCACCGCTTGTTCGAGGTTACGGACCACATCAAGCCGATCTTTTCCACCGACCATCCACCAATTTACCAGTACGAGATTCTCGTGCGGAATAACGATAGCCTCGAGCTTTTTCACGAACGAATCACTAACCTCATGCTATTGTACGGGAACGCCAGAAACGAACACGAAGCAGGCAACGACTCGACGGCGCTCGGTCTCTTCAACGCGTGCGTCAACCAGGCACCGCATTTCACCGCTGCACGGCTCGGGCAGGCAACGAGCCTCACGCGTCTAGGCCGTCTGGAGGATGCAAGGGACGTCTACATGACCATCGTCGGTTACGCTCCCGACAATCCTGAAGCGCTTTACGGTACCGCGCTCACCCTGGCGCGATTAGGTGAGACGGCGAGGGCGGAAGGATTTGTAAGCATCCTGTTATCCTCCACGGGCGAAGCGGAAATCATCCGGAAGGCCAAACTGCTCAAGTGGTTCATTGATGAGGGAATACCGATCGACGCACCCATTGGGACCGACTCGAACTCGACGATCTCCAATCAGAACTCACAAGTGGGCGGCTCTGAGGGACCCGGCGAGGCCGAAGCACGATGATTGCGAGACGCACGTGTGAAAACAGCGCCTAAACGGATGGTGATTTACCAGGGAACATGAGAAAAAATGGTGGGGGCTACTGGATTTGAACCAGTGACTTCTACCGTGTGAAGGTAGCACTCTCCCGCTGAGTTAAGCCCCCACTTCTGTCTAATAATTTCTCTCTATTATGGCGAGGTCGTAGATCTCCTTCAAGTGGTTTTGAACGTTATAAGCAAGCTTCTGCTGTCGAAGAGTAACGATCAGCGAGTCCTTGATTTCTTCGAAAGCAAGAAACCTCCCTCCCCTTTTATCTTCGACTTTGATAATGTGGTAGCCGAACCTCGTTAGAATGACATCGCTGACCTCTCCAGGTGCCAGAGCGAAAGCGACGCTGTCGAAAGGCTGCACCATTGTTCCTCTTACAAAGTATCCCAAATCCCCTCCACGGACTCTGGAGGGACCCTCCGAATGCTGCTCGGCCAGAGTTGCAAAATCGCCGCCTGCTTGCACCTCCTCCAGGATCTTCTCGATTCTGCCTCTCTTCACCCTTTGGATCGAATCATTGTCTGACGGGCTGACTTGTACCAAAATATGCCGCGCTCGAACGCTATCAGGCGTATAAAACCTGCCTCTGTTCACCTCGTGAAACCTACGTGCCTCCTCCTCCCCCACCGCTGCACCAGGTGAGAACCGCGTTTCCAAGAACTCCCTTATTACCAGATCGCGCTGGATGCTTTGAAGCAGATCCTCCCTCTCGATGCCGGATTCGTTAAGCATTCTCAAAAGCGCCTCTCCCCCACCCATGGACCGCATCAAATTCATGAACACTGTCTGAACGGTGGAGTCCTCAACGGATATGCTCATTGCCACGGCCTCCTGCCAAAGCAGGATCCGCCGGATGAATTGCTCCAACAATCTTTCGTTATACTCCCTGATAGATTCCGACTCCCACTTCCCGGAGCTGGACATAGCCGCGAAGACCCTCACGTCACTGCCCCGGATTGGGTAGTTGTTCACCGTCGCAAGCAGCTCTGAATCCACGATACTGTCCGGAAAGGAGACTTTCGATTGTCGCCCGTTTTTTCCCGAGCACCCCAATAACCATAACGAAAGAATCACAACAAACAGAGATACCGCCTGTAGCCGTTTCATCCCAACCTCTCTCGATTTATGGAGTTCAAGGCCAATCCACTCTCTTGCCAGCATTTTCAAGCTGGTTCGCTTGCTTCCATCCAGCTTGAATTATCCCGCAATTCGGAGTAAAATAGTACCAGATTCCAAGAGGCCCATCAATTAAACGATTGACTCGCAAGTACGGTGTTCATGACATCCCAACCGATCGAGCAATTCCAAATCCAGCCGATGGAGGCGAAGGACCGCCAAGATGTCCTTCTGCTTGCCGAATCGCTGGAGAAATTCTTTCCAAAGAACTCGCTCCCGGTTCTCGAAGCCCTTCTCAAAACGCAGCCTACGATCATCGGCACGACAGGGAAGAATGTCATCGGATTTCTCGTCTACACGCTGAGGGACCGTGAAACGGCCGAAATCCTTTGGATGGGTGTGGACGAAGACTACCATGGTCTCGGGCTCGGGACGCTCCTTCTACAATCGCTCGAAACCATTCTTGATGAAAAGGGAATCTATAAGCTCGTAACCTCCACACTCTCCTACACCGTGCCTTACGAGCCGTACGAAAAGGTCAGAGCGTTTTATTATCACCGGGGATTCCAATCGATTGGTGTGGAGCAAAACTATTACGATACGGGGCTGGACCGCATCATACTGTTCAAAGACATTTCCAAAACACGCTCCAGGACGCTCTAGCGCCGCTTGCCAACTCCAACTTTCGGACATCCGCTTTCCAGAGGACACTTCGAACAATGAGGGGAGATAGGCTTGCAAATTTGCTGGCCGAAGCTCACTAGAAGCTCGTTGTAACCGATCCAGTATTCCTTCGGAAGAACCTCCATGAGGGCAAACTCGGTCTTTTCCGGTGAGCTTGTCCCAACGATTCCGAGACGGTTGGAGACGCGATGGACATGGGTGTCCACGCAAATCCCCGGTTTTCCATAACCCAGCGTCACGACCAAGTTCGCCGTTTTGCGACCTACTCCCTTGAAGCGGAGGAGCTCTTCGATCGTGTCCGGAACGACACCGTCATATTCCTTGATGAGACGCCTGGAAATCTCTTTTATCGAGCGTGCTTTGGTTTTGTAGAAGCCAATAGGGTAAATGGCCTTCTCGATCACCCTCACCGGCGTCCGGGAAAGCTCTTCAGGAGAGCTAGCGACTGCGAACAGCTTTTTCGATGCTTCCGATGTCACATCATCCTTGGTCCGGAGGCTCAGCATGGTCGAAATCAGAGTTTTGAAGGGATCCCGCTTTTTGCGCGCGAGCCGGGACACGGACGGTAGTTTTTCCCCGCCCAAGGCTTTGCCAATATCCTCTATGACCCGAAGAGCAAAGCGGGAGTTAGCAGGATGCGCTTGTCCCTGTTGCAGCTTCGTTTTCACGACCTGTCTCCTTTTGATCGCCCAGGGATCATTCATCCCGAGAAACTTGACAGACCGGCCGATACCCCGCTAGCATCAAATCCCACTAGTTTCCAACACGAGGGAGAAAATATGACGTCGGGTAATATACGCCGGAAGAAGCCTAAATCAAAGCCAAAATCCACGTCGGGCGGGCAGGATCCGGTGTTCCAGCGATCCCGCAAACGCCTAGCAGAAAAACGAAATCTCCGAAGGTTCGAGACACAATGGGCGCATTTCTGGAATCTATGTCCAAAATGTGGTGGGGATATGTTCGAGCAAAAATCCCTGGATATCTATTTTGAGGTGTGCAGGGATTGCTTCGGAATCTATATCGACACTGCAGAACTGGACCTTGCCCGGAAGCATCTCGATCCCAAGAAATTCTTGCTTGCTATATCGAGACGGGCCAAGAAGCCAAAGCTGCCCCCCTGATCTGACGCGTGGTAGGAAAACAGCGACTCCCTACCACAGACATCCGATCCAACAACGGCGAAAAGATCAAAGGCGATCCTCGAGAACAGCATGCAGCGCGGCTGCGGCTTGGGCGTGGCCGTTGCGGTTCGGGTGGCTGTCTCTCTCGAAATAGAGAGGAACGCGCCTGGAGGCTTCCCTGAAATCCTCCAGAGGATAGACGAATACTGTCTGCTTGGCCGCACAGAAGCTGGATAGCCGATCGTAGGGCTTTCTAAAATCGAAAAGCATCGAATCGACATTTGCCCGGTCGAACAGCTGGCTCCTCCAAGTATCGTCCACCTCGATTTTCAGTGGGAACGCAAAGATGATCGGCTTTGTACCATGCTCGTTACATCGCGATATGAACCGCGACAGTATAGCCTCCGTTACATTCCACCCTTGCTCAAACCTCTGCCCGTAGCCTTTTCTGTAAACAGACCAGTATGAACAATCCTCTTCCAACCGTTTTTTCTCGAATCCTCTGGTAGGTATATGGGTGAGCGCATCGGTAATCTGCTGGTAGCGCCTCATATCGAGCCGTCTCTTGATATAAACGAGAAACCGGCTCTTTCTGAACAGGCGCCGGATCTTCAAGCTCAGGGGAAGCTTGGGTGGAACCAGGTGGCCCTCATCCAGGATTAGAGAATCGCTCCTTAATAAAAATCGCGGTTTCGGGGCCGTTTCGAGATAGAGATGGTCCAGCATGTTGTTTAGGATGTCATTGTTGAGAGTCAGTGTTAGGACCACGATATCCGGATTCAAGCGCCGGGCGAACGTTTCGTAAAATAGCAATTCCTGGTCGTTTCCCCACCCACAAATCGAACCATTCACCACTTCTATCCCCTCCCCCAAATGATTGCCAAGAAGGTCGGAGAAGCGCTCTCCGATTTCGACGCCAGTCCCGAAAGCGATCGAATCTCCCAGAATCAGGACCCTCTTTTTTCCGGCGGGCTTTTGCATGGAGATGCTGCGCTCTCTGAGGCCGAGAGAATTGATGCGTATTCGATAGTCCAAACCTCGACCGCGGTCGACGCTGTGAAGATAGGAGCCGGGTTTTAGCAACCACCCGAGTTTCGCGTCGAACTGGATGACCGTCCCGAGGTTTTCGGGGTGATAGACGAATCGAACGATGATTTCAGTCGCAATGAGAAGCGCAGCAATTACCGTGAGGCTCAGAGCGACGTTCGAAGCCAGCCGATTCAGAATCCGTCCACGCATTTCCCGCTGCCTTTCGAGGGAGATCTATAGCGGCGTTCAGCGGTTCTTATTCTACCACATCAAAGCGAATTTTTGGGCTTCTGCCTTTGCCTAGACAGGAAGTTCTCTGAGCCTGTACTGGACCGCCTCAGCGAGATGATGCGCAGCAATCCTGTCTGCTCCTTCGAGGTCCGCGATCGTTCTCGCCATCCGAATCACATGGCTCCGGCCCCGAGCGCTGATTCTGAGTTGTTTCTGGGCCTTGTACAACAGTTCCTCGGCTGACGCTTCCATCCGGCAAACCGCTTTGAAGAGACCTTCCGGCAGCCGGGCATTGCATGCAGCAACGGGCGATTTTCTTGATCGACGCTGCTGAATCTCGCGGGCCTCGATTACAGCCTCGCGGATCGAAGGACTCTCGTGGCGAGCTTGAGGTTTCCTGAAAGCGGCCGTTTCTACGGGCCGAACGAATACGTGGATCGATATGCGATCCAAAAGCGGCCCAGATATTTTCCCCAAATACTTTTCCACCCGGAGAGGGCTGCACCGGCACTGCTGCTCCCGGCTCCCCAGATACCCGCACGGACAAGGATTCATGGCGGCAACGAGCTGGAATCTCGCTGGAAATGTCACCGCTTGCTTCGCACGCGAAATCGTGATTTTCCCCGCCTCCAAAGGCTCCCTGAGCGTCTCGAGCACGTGCCGTTTGAACTCTGGGAGCTCGTCGAGAAACAAAATCCCGTTGTGAGCGAGGGTCACTTCTCCGGGGCGGGGGATGTTTCCGCCTCCGATCAGCCCGGCATCGCTTGCGTTGTGGTGAGGTGCTCGAAACGGGCCATTCCAGATGAGGCCCGTTCCATCGAGCAGGCCGACGATACTATAGATCATGGTCGTCTCCAGGGCAGCCCGGTCATCGAGAGGGGGCAGGATCGACGGCAGTCGCCTTGCCAGCATCGTCTTCCCCGCCCCGGGGGGACCGACCATAAGCACGTGGTGCCCGCCTGCAGCCGCGACTGTTAGCGCCCGTTTTGCGGATTCCTGTCCAATCACCTCCCCCATATCCAGCCCCTCTTCCGCGGGAAAATCTTCGGTTCGACGGCAGGCAGTGTCTCTTGCTTTACGGCGAATGCCCTCATCCACATCCACAATGAGTTTTCCATCATCCACATCCATGAACCCTCGTCCCAGAACGACGCGAACGGCATCACGGAGCCGCTGGCACCCAAATACTTCGATCCCTTTGGCGACCAGCGCTTCGCCAAAGTTCTCCTCAGGAACAATGCCCCGCTCAAATCCAGCCTCCCTGGCATGCAATAAGATGGGTAAGGCCCCTTTCACACGACGCAGGTTTCCATCCAGCGCCAGCTCGCCGAGAAAAATAGTTTTCCGAGCTCGCCGCATGACCTTTTCATCCAATGTGAACATGCGCCGGCGGTGCTTCTCATGTGCTTGAGAGTGGCCAGCTTGGATAGGCCCTCCTGCAGCGGAGACATCCATTGGCGGCGACGCGTCCGCCCTTTCGAGCTGACCCGAAGCAGCGATAATGCCCAGCGCAATGGCAAGGTCAAAAGCCGCCCCTTCTTTTTTGATGTCCGCCGGTGCGAGGTTCACGGTTATTCTTTCGAGCGGAAATTCCAAATCAGAATTCTTGATTGCCGCAGTGACCCGCTCCCGGCTTTCACGGACGGCCGTATTCGCGAGCCCGACGAGAGAAAAACATGGGATTCCTCTTGAAATATCCACCTCTACTTCGACGAGAAATCCCTCAACACCCAGTATGGCACCGGAATAAAAAGTCGTGTGCACGATTCCACCTCCTCACAACCCACCCACCATTTAACACACGGATTCGGATGAAAGAGACCGGGGAGGAAAGGAAAAGGGGTGGTTACAGACATCTTCATAGCATAAACTCGCATCCTTGGCAACTGGCAAGCGCTCAAAGCAGGATGGTCCACCCCAGAAGCATGCCGATCAATCTGGAGGCGTTTTGCAGAAGGATGATGAGATGACGGGACACACCAAAAACCATGGCCGCGGATTCCTCGGTGAGTTCAGCGGGCTCGAGAAGCGGATCCTCATGCTGACGTGCCCCGCGCATTTCACGAGCCACATGTTCATCCTCGTATTTCCCGCGGTTGCAATGCCGCTCGTCAACACGCTCGGGCTTCCCTTGGAAGAGGTCGTGAAAATCAGTTTTTTCATGTACCTTTTCTACGGACTGTGCGCACTACCCGTCGGCGTAATCGTAGATAAATGGCAAGCAAAAGGGATGCTTGTCATCGGCCAGATCACTATGGGAGTCGGTCTCGCGTCGAGCGGGATCTATCCCAACTCATCGCTGATGCCCTACACCCTTGCGCTAGTTGGAATCGGTGCAAGCACTTACCATCCTACGGGGCTGTCTTTGATCTCCCGCACCGTGAGGCAGCGCGGTCACGCTCTCGGGATCAACGGAGTGTTTGGGAACCTGGGAATCTCAGCTGCCCCTTTGGTTACAGGCCTGCTCACTTGGCTCCTCTCCTGGCAGTTGACATTTATCATCCTAGGCACCGTATGCATTTTCATCGCCTTTCTGCTGAGCACACTCAAGATCGACGAATCTCCAAGAACGGAAGTGCACCGGTCGACGAGCAAAGAGATAAATTACACTAGATATTTCGTGATCCTTTGCTTTGCTATGATTTTCGGGGGTCTCAGCTACCGCGGCAACATGTTGCTTCTCCCCGCCTATTTGGAGTTGAAAACGACCTTTTTCCTGCGGTTGATAGAAGCATTCCCCGTCACAAAGACCCAGGGAACGGCTACATTGGCAGCCACGGTTCTCACATCCGCTATTCTCCTGAGCGGCATATTCGGGCAGATCACGGGTGGGCGACTTGCAGACCGCAAGGATCTTCGCTACGCTTATCTTTTCGTGCATTTGGCGAGCGTCCCCTTTCTCCTGGCGATGGCTTTCGTCACCAATTATCTTCTCGCCTTTTGTGCGGCGGCTTATGTGTTCTTCAGCCTCGGCATGCAGCCGATCGAGAACAGCTTGATCGCCGCATTCACTCCAGTTAAATGGCGCAGCACGAGCTTCGCAGTCAAATTCATCCTGAATTTCGGCGTGGGCGCGACCGTGGTCTACCTCATCGGAGCAGTGAAGCAGGCCTACTCCCTCGAGATCGTTTATATGTTTCTCGCCGGTTTCGCCTTCCTAATCGTCTCGAGCGTCGTCGTACTGATCGTCGCGAGCAGACAATTGAAGCATGTGCGCAACTAACTGCATTTTTTGGCGGCGGGACGTTCCCCTGGGTGCCGCGAGCCCGAAGCCCATTATCCACAGGCATGTATGCCTTGCTTGGGGGCACCTGCTGGGAGAGCTTATCTCGAAAAACAGTATGTCCAATACACCCGATTGGTGTATGATGAACGAGACATAGAAAGGAGCGGCATGGAGCAAAAAGGATTCGAGAAGAAGCTGGATGAAGTGACGGAGAAGATCTCCAAAACTGTCTCGGAAGGTGTCAAGCGCGTGGAAGAAAGCCTCGACAAGGGGAAGCAGCGCCTGAGGGAGGATCCAGAAGCTGGCAAGAGGTGGAAAGCCCTGGCCATTTCACCATCTGGGGGGCTGATCATCGTCGGCGTCGGCATCCTCTGGCTGCTCTACACCCTCGGCGTATTTGGGCATCCCGTTCCCCCAATCCTGCTCATCATATTTGGCTTGTACCTCATTTTCAGGAAATACCCTGAATAGCCAGGATGCGAAAACCAGGAGAGGTAGCGGAGAAGAGTCCTCTCGCGTTTTAACTCGAGCATTCCGCTTGGTCGGTTTCCAGAAGGAGTCATAGAACAGGTCGGGGAGCGCGCTTTTCGATCTTATGAAGCGCGTGATAGGAGAGGATCTTATAGATCAGCTTCGCAATCGTAAAGTTGGAGACAACGTCTGACGGCTGCGGACACAGTTCCACCACGTCAAAGGCGCAGACCTCCTTGTTTTTGAAGACGATTTCGAGGATTTCCATCATTTCTCCCCAGGAAAGCCCCCCAGGCTCCGGCGTTCCCACAGAGCGCACTAATTCCGGTGATAATCCATCCGCATCAACGCTGAGATACACTCTCTGCGGAAGCGCCATAATTGCTTTTTCTGCTGCCTCGCCCCACCGGCGGTGAGCAGCCACCCTATCCGATTTCCCGAGGTACTCCAGCTCTTCCTCGGCCAGCGTCCTCACCCCCACCTGGACTATCGGACCGAACAATGCGCTATTAAAGCCTGCGCACGCATGGTTATCGCGCCTTCCGCCGTAGGCTTCCCGGAGGTCCGCATGGGCATCGATCCAGATGATCCCCAGTGATTCTTCCCCCAGTCCTTCTATTATAGCGGGTGTAATAGAATGCTCGCCCCCAATGAATCCATGGAACGCATCGGGATAATCTGCTATAACTCCCCTGACATGGGAACTAATTGATTTCAAACTAGTTATAGTGGGTCTGAGCGTAAGAATGCCGTGTTTCGAAGCATCGATCCCCAGTGACTCATCTATCAGCTCCATGTGACTCGAAGCCTCAACGACTGCCTCCGGAGCACCAGCTGTTCCTTTTATATAGGTAGTGGTTTCCTCATAGGGTATGAGGGACAGCACATAGCTGTTGTGCTCCCGCACGACGGCCACCGGCTCAATTTTGTCCTCGAGGAATCCATCTTTCTTTTCTTTCATTTGATCACCAGCTGAGAGTCGACGATGAGCCGAACACGAGCCAATCTATGCAACGCCGTCTTTCTCCGGCGCAGCATAGGGCGACTGGGGAGCACGACTTTCTGCAGCAGCTCGATCGCCTTTCCCGAAGAGGAGTTCGAGTGCCGAAAAGCCGCCTCGCACTCCCATCCAGTCCTTGCTATTTGATGCTTTGAATCTATCCGCAGAAGACGGCTGCAGCGACCACCGATGTCCATAACTTGTCTTTGCCAACGGCAGTTTGGGTAATGTTCGTCGTCTTCACTATCCGCCCTGCGATTTTCCAGTATTCTTTCCGCTCATCCCAAGCTTGGTCCGGATCTATCTCGATTCCCAGGGTGTGCGCCAGCATTGTGGCGGCGAGATCTTCTGCGTATTCCCCCTCCGTCTTCTGTTTTTGCCCGTAGCTGTGGTGTTCCGACAGGTACCCATAGCGGCCTTGATCAGCGGGAATAGCCACCCCGATGGATGCGCCGATCAATCGATGCGGCTCGTTGGTGGAATTGCGGCTGAGCACGCAGTAGACAATTTCTCCATCCTGCAGCAAGCCAATGCCCTTCGATTTTGGAATCAGCTTGCAGTGTGGTGGGAGAATACTCGATACCGAAACAAGATTGTATGAGGCGATCCCAGCTGCTCTCAAGGCCAGCTCGAAACTCGTGAGCTTCTCACGGTGTCTACCCATTCCCCTGGTCAGAAACATATTTGAGGGAGCATAGTGCATTGAAGACCTCCTGAGATGCTCGTTCATAAACGATCCTCTACGATCGAATTGAATGCTAATCCGACCGGAGCGCCCATTCGACGAATCCATGCGTACCTAGCGGGAAAGATATAGAGGAATTGTTGTGAAATGTCAAGCCACAAAAGACTTTAGCATGATGTTGTGCCTTCCGGCGCGCACAATAGAGCGAGTATACTAAGTGGTGACAAGAAAAGGGAGAGCCTATGTTAGCTCTCCCTTTTCTTGGTTTAAATTGTTGTATTCCCAAAGCCTAGCATTGAGCAATCAGCTATACCGGTTGCTCATATTGCGCTATTATTTCTTTTTGGCTTTGCGCCTGGCTTTGCGCTTTGCCTTGGCCTTGGTTTTGGCTTTTCTGCGTTTCACTTTGCGCTTGGCTTTGGTTTTGGCCTTGGCTTTGCGCTTCACTTTGCGCTTGCCTTTGGTCTTGGCCTTGGCTTTACGCCTCACTTTGCGCTTGGCTTTGGTTTTGGCTTTGGCTCTCCTCTTCTTTACTGCCATTACTTCTTCCTTTCGGTAAGGGTGAAAGAGGAATTAACGACCTTCTCGTTTCACCTCCTTCATGGGTTAAGAGCTCGCAATCACACAACGAAAAAGCAGAACACTGTTGCGATAACAGCTTTTTTTGATGTTTTAGTCATTTGTAAGACAAGGTGTCAAGAAAAAACATCGCAGCTGCGAAAATTTTTTTCTCCCGATACACGCCGACTCGTGGTGCTCGACTAAAAATATCAGCGTGCTCTGCAACTGGAAACATATTCGTCACAATTCCCTTTGAGTTGAATAGAAATTTTCCAAACCACGCCGGTTGAAAGCGCCGTACAGAAAACTGCAAGCTGCATACCAATTGGATCCTCCTGCCGATGACGCAGCGCCCATCGTCTCCTTGGTATGGATGGAGAGAATGAATGCACCCATCCTCACATCGATGCCGCTTGCGAAAAAGTCGCTATTCTGGTAACCTAAGCGCCTTCCTGGCACACTCACTCATCTCGTTTTTTGCTAATCCCCGAGCGAGGTAGCCTTGCTGGAGAATTCGACTGATCCGATGGACACAATGCTCAAGTGGACTTCTATCGCTGGACGCTGCACCCGGCACCATGAATGCCACAATCCAAAAACCGCTGGTGCAACTCGTCGCCACTCATGGAAACCCATATTCTTCGCCATCTCGCTCTTCGCCGTTTCAGTCTATCCGCATGAGGGGCGCGGAGCGGACGGGAACTGGCACGCCTCTGCGCTCCCTAAAGTGGCAGCGTCTGGAGTCCCTTTTGAGATCGACCTGGCTCACCCTTCGGGGGAGAGAATCCCTTACACGTTGGAAATAACAAAACACGGAGAGGTCGTTTTCACCCACGAAGGAACACTCCCAGAGACGATCCAAGGAGTGAAAATCCCTTCCGCAGGTAGACATACCGTCACCCTCAAAGCTGCTGGCGATACCAGGGTGCACATAATCAGATCACTTCCCGGTGTTCTTACATTGCTTCCCCCGATTATGGCGATCCTTGTAGCACTGATCTTCCGCCAGGTCATTATCGCCCTTTTCATGGGAGTCTGGATGGGAGCATTTTTCGTGAATGACTTTCAGCTGGTTCGGGGATTTTTCTACGTTGTCGACCATTACACTGTCGATGCTCTGGCCGGGGAAAGCGGAGCCGATCACGTTGCTGTGTCGGTTTTCACACTTCTCCTCGGTGGAATGGTGGGGATTTTTTCGAAAATGGGAGGTACCCAGGGAATCGTGAACAAGATTGCGACGATTGCAACGACTCCCAGACGGGGCCAGCTGTCGACCTGGCTCATGGGAATTGCGATCTTCTTCGATGACTACACGAACACGCTCATTGTCGGGAACACCATGCGACCACTAACGGACAAATTGCGAATCTCCCGGGAAAAGCTCTCTTATATCGTCGACTCTACAGCCGCCCCAGTTGCAGCCATCGGTGTCATCAGCAGCTGGATTGGCTTCGAGATCAGTTTGATCAAGGACGCCTTCGACTCGCTGAATGTCGATCGAAACCCCCTTACCACTTTCGTTTCCTCGATTCGCTACAGCTATTATCCAATACTCACCATTTTGTTCGTGCTGATGATCGCCTCGACCAGGAGGGATTTCGGCCCGATGCTCAAAGCGGAACGCCGGGCCAGGCGAAAGGGAGACGTTCTGTCGGAGAAGGCCGTTCCGATTTCCAATATTGATAGAGATATCACGCCCGCCAAGGGAGTTATCCCGCGATGGTACAACGCTGCTCTGCCGGTAGCCACGGTCGTTTTCGGAACGATCATTGGGCTTGTCATTACCGGCAGAAGCGCTTTAATGGGATCGGGACAAACGAGTTGGAGCCTCATGGAAGCATTCCGCGCTAGCAACTCGTTCGACGCCCTGTTGTGGAGCTCGCTCAGCGGGTGCGTGGTCGCCTTCCTTCTCGCCGTCGGCCAACGCCTCTTAACGGTTTCTGAAGCCATGAATGCTTGGGTTGCCGGCATGAAATCCATGTTCATGGCGTTCATCATCCTCCTGCTCGCCTGGAGCATTGGCTCCGTATGCGTCGATCTTCACACAGCTGATTATCTAGTAAGCAAGGTTTCCGGGGTCCTATCCCCCCATCTATTGCCGGCGCTGATATTTCTGATCGCAGCCCTGGTCAGCTTCGCCACCGGAACCTCATGGGCCACAATGACGATCCTGACACCAATCAGCATTCCCTTAGTGTTTCAAGTAACTCAGCAGAACGCTGTTAGCGGCCCCGCTCAGGAGGCGATTCTCCTATCGGGTATCGCAGCGATTCTCGCTGGAAGCGTGTTCGGTGATCACTGCTCCCCGATTTCGGATACGACGATTATGTCATCGATGGCCAGCGCCGCCGATCACATCGACCATGTGAGGACACAGCTGCCTTACGCATTGGCAGTCGCCCTCATCGCTATCTTCCTAGGGTACTTCCCCGCGGCTTACCGCATCCCATCCCCCATCGTTCTCCTAGTGGGTGCGGCAGCTGTTGTCGGGATGGTGATGCTCTTTGGAAAACCTAACGAAACCGATGGGCACTGATAAAAACACAGGTGTTGGAGAGGCGATCTTCTTCCGGATTCTTCGCCGTTTTCTTTCTCCAAGTCTGATTATGTGCGTGCTCACCGCTGATTCCTGAGATCTGGTGAGCGCGGAGGATGTCAGGGGACGATCGTTTTCCCTGGAGGTTCTTGAGCACCGGCTCGAAGACCGGGCTTCCGCGGTGAACGCCGAGCCCATGAAGATCGAGCTCGAATCGAAACTCATCTTGTATGGTCATCTGTACGCGGTTAGCGTTAGGGATACGAATCCCTCGCTGGCCTTTAACGATTCGCTGCTGTTTCGGAGCTTCTCCCCGCTCCGCTTCGAAACGTTTATGTCCCGCGACACCATGTACTACTCATCACAGTCAGGCCCGAACGTCGTCGACAGGGGGCACTATCAGGCTTACGACACGATGCTGGCATGTTTGTTCACTGGTCCAGCCGTCGAGATTCGATTTCTATCCAATCCCCCTCGTTACGAGATCACCCCTTTAAAAGAAAAATGCAAAAGCGGTGAATATACCAGGTTGGATTTGCCCTTTGCACTTGGCACGTTCTTCACAAGCGCACCGGTTCCCATTCTGGAGGAAGGCTTCCGCTGGACCGAAAACAAGGATTTGCCCAGTTACGAAGGCCTTGGATTCCGGCCCGCTATGCCCATTGCCGGCAGGGTCGTGCATATATCCAATGGTGCGGCCACCGCAGTGTTGTCGTCGGACACTACCGTCAAGGAGATCCGAATAACGCTGCCAAACGGCGAAAGCGCGATGATCCTCAACAATGACATTCACTTGGGAGGAACGCTGTTGCTGGAGGTCGAGAGTGGATTTCCGCTGGAAGGTGAGGTGAGGGTGGAGCAATCGATCCGTGTGGTTCGCCCGCAGCTTACCACGTTGGTCCTCGAAAAGGAATGCGCCTACATCTTGAGATTCAAGGTTCACTAGACTCGATGCACCGTTTTTCTATATCGGTGATATCACAGAAGGCTCCGCACAATGGTTCATCACCCCCACGAAGCGCACCTACTTGGATCAGCGCAACGGGCCGAAAACAGTTCATCCTTTGTCAGAAGCTCTTACGTGAAGCTGGTTGAAGAACGACGTATCAAGGCTGGCCGCCCTCAAACGTATTCGAAAGCGTGTTCAACTTTTCTCGAGCCCGATCCACAGCCTGCATATCCCACTCCGCCTCCCCCCAGTGCTCGAGAAACGCCGCGTAATGCTTTGCAGCTTCCCTTTGATCACCGCGGGCGATTTCGGTTTCCGCCAGATAGAAAAGTGCCTGAACGTGGAGGACGGGATCATGGTGGTAGGGGAACTCAAGGCCACGAGGGTACGCCAGCACCTCTCGGAAGGCGGCGGCGGCGAGTTCTGCTTCTCCACTTTCGAACGCTGCATACCCTCTGAGATATGAGCGCTCTTCATCGACCATAACAACCGCGCCACCTCCATCTAGTAGCTCGAGTGCGCGCACGTACTCCTGGTTTTTTATGTGGGCAAGAGCTACGACTTTTTCGTAATCCAAGCCAAGCAAGCGCATCCACGAGCGCCACTCGAGTTTCCCCGTCATTTCCTCAAGGAGATGTCTCGCGCTCAGTAGATCCCCATTGCAGATATCGAGCCTCAGAGTTCCCAGCCGTGCCGGAATTGCCCCAAAACCGCTGAACCACCGTTCGACGATGGCCTCTGCTTTGTCACCTCGCCCAAGCTGGCAGAAGTATTCCACGAGCCGCAACGCATAGAAAAGCCCCCTCCTCACCGAACCGGCGAGCATGGCGCTGCGGATTGCGTCATCCATCATGTCGCCTCCGTCATCGAATTGCCCCCAAAGAAAATCGACGAAAGCGATGGACTCGGAACCGATCGAGACTAGGATTGGATCATCGAACAAAAGAAGTTTTTCGAAAGTGGCCCGCGCTGCTTCCCGCTTCCCTTGAATAGCAAAAAGATTTCCTTTGCATAATATCGCTGGGATATATTTCGGGTCGATTGCAAGCGCACTGTTGCAAAACGATAATGCTTCCTCGAAATCCCTGCCAAGCATCTCCGTCTGGGAGAGCAGCACGTAAGGGAAAGGTTCTTCTGAATACAACGCAGCGAGTTCCTTTGCTCGCGCTCTCGCTTCCTCCAAGTCCCCTCTGGCAGCAGCGCACCGGACGAGGAACTCACGGGCTTTGCCGCTGCTCTCGTCCTTTTCCAGCAGCTTTCTCAGATGACGTTCCGCTTCATCCAACCGACCCAGGTGGAAAAGAGCCGTTGCGAGAAAATATCGCGAATCATCCTCCCTGTCAGGAGTTGTGATAAACCTTTCGAATCCTTCGGCAGCAGATTCGAAGTCAGCTTCAAGATACAGGCTTCCCAAAGCCGAAACGAACAGCGTGTCCTCCAGCCCTTCCATAGCTGCGATCCGCTGAGCACAGCTCCAAGAGGACTTTGCTTTGTCTTCCCTGCATATGAGCGGATGCGAATAACACTCAACGAGCCTTATGTAAACGTCGAGATAACTGGAATCCCTCCTCGCCGCCTCCTCGAACGTCTCCATCGCTTCCTTCACGTGCCAGAGATCCATGAGGATCGCGCCCGTCGCATAGATTTCTCCGGTTTCAACAGCCTCCGTGCCCTTTAGGTCGAACGTCCCCATAGGAGCAGGTTCGCTGCTGACAACTGGATGAGAGATCAAACGTCGGGGGGAAGGACCTTCACGTTCCTCGATGGACCGAAGAATAAAAATTGCGCCTACGAGAAGCGCACTTAGCAGCAGCGTATAAAAGAGCGCTTTCATTTTTTATCCACGCGGTTTTTCACCATTTCAAGCACCTCGGCCGCGCGAAATGCTTCGGGTCCCAATTCCTCCGTATGAGATTTGGTCACCATTTCCAAAGCAACCTCGTTGAACGGCACGGGCGTCCCGCTTTCGCGTGCGAGGTAAATGACAGGCCCGTGAAAAAAGCCATTCTCGATTTGTTTCCTTTTGAGATAGAGGTTCTGCCACGTGGAGTTGTGCACCCTCACAGCAGGGCCAGCTCTCGGTGCCTTTGGCTTTTTGAGCTCGCTGATCATCTCGTCAAGGGACATCTCCTGCGCGTCACAAGGTTTCGCTTTGATCTTGTGCAGCTTGAATACCTTTTTTGCTTCCTCAACCAGCCCCAGTTTCAAAGCGGTGAATTCAGGGGAATCGTGATCACGGTTGTCGATGATCGCGTGAATCGTACTCTGCAGGTTTGCTGCAAGCTTCAGCCACTTGTCGCATGCGATGCTTCTCGAAACAGCAGCACGAAAGCCCGCTTCACTCAGCATATTCAGGAGAAGCCGGGTGAAAGCATCGCTGCCCTTCGGGTGCTTACCGATGATGAGCCTTCCGATCCTTCGGAAGGAAACATGCCCCGGCTGAAGAAATGAGCATGTCATTTTGCAGACGCCGCCGTAAACGTTGGAGAATTTTTCGGCGATAATATCCTCGTTGGCAATCCCGTTTTGGAAGCTGATTACGGGAATATCCTTTGGAGCGACTTTCGAAAGCTTTTCTACGCATTTTCTCGTATCGTTCGACTTGGGAGTAAAAAATATGCAGCAATCTCCCTCGAGCAGCTTCGCGTTCAGCTTATCCGTGGATTTCAAGGAGGCGAAATAATCGCCCGTTCCGGACTTTATCCGGAGACCTTTCTGGCTCCGAATTGCCTCGGAATGGCTTTTTCTGCTGACAAGAAGGACATCCCGATTGTTCAGGGCAAGGAGTCCGCCGAGAGTACTCCCCACAGCGCCCGCCCCAAATACGACGATGCGCATCTCAAACCTTCCTCGGCTTGGTAAAACGCTGCCCTTTCCGAACCGCCTCCCGTTTTTATATCAACCCTCCCAACAATTTAGTATCAACAAAGACCAGTGAAATTGCAAGCCGAATAAGAAGCCCCCAACAGCGGCCAGGAGTTGTCCGATTGCAATAACTCGTTTTTCGTTTCCAGCCGCATCACGCTAAATTTCTTGACAATAAAGCGTTGCAATGATTATAGTGGCTCATTCAATCCTTCGTTTCACGCTTCCTTTATCAGAAAGGGATGTATTTGGCACCGGACGGCGTCTCGCGTGGCCAGTGGAAAACACGGCTCGGCTTTATTCTTGCAGCTTCGGGATCCGCCATCGGCCTGGGCAATATTGTTTTCTTCTCGGCAAATGCTTATCGATTCGGCGGCGGTGCTTTCTACCTTCCTTACCTTATTGCCCTGTTTGCAATGGGCATCCCCGTGATGATCCTCGAATTCGGGCTGGGCAACTTTACGGGACGTGCATTCCCCGAATCACTCTATCGTATCGCCGGCAAAAAAGGCGAATTCGTAGGATGGTGGGCGATTTTCAACGCCTTCTTCATCACGATGTACTACATCACAATACTCGGCTGGGTGTTCGGAATGCTAACAGGCGCTTTTGGAGACCTCTGGAAGGAATCCCTTCCAGTCCCCGCTTTCGGCCTGGAAGAGGGTGTGCTTGACAATCCCTACGCATACTTCTTCCGCATGCTGTCAACGTGGCAACCGGTTCTTTTCGTGCTTCTCGTCTGGATTTTCAACGTAATCATCGTCCGAAGGGGCCCTGAAACAATCGAGCAGGCTACACGGATATTCGTGCCCCTGATGTGGATTTTCATGATCGTCTTGATCATTCGCGGCGTCACGCTGACTAATGGATTCGAAGGAGTCATGCTTCTGTTCACGCCGGACTTTTCAGTGATGAAGGATTCCGCCGTTTGGCAGGGGGCTTTCAGCCAGATCTTCTTCACACTGTCGCTCGGCTTCGGCATCATGACCGCATACGCTTCTTACCTCCCGAAAAAGAGCGACCTGACGCAGAACGCTTTTATCACCTCTTTTCTCAACTGCGGATTCGAGTACATAGCGGGCCTCGCCGTCTTCTCGATCCTGTTCGCCTTTGCCATGGTTCCGAGGGCGAGCACGCTTGCTATGATGTTCTTCATACTGCCCAAGGGGATCAGCCAGCTCCCCGGCGGTCTCCAGGCGGTGATACCGTTTGGAACGATGTTCTTCATCCTTCTTCTGCTCGCCGGGCTTACATCTTCTGTCTCCCTCGTCGAAGCGCTCGTATCTTCCATGCGCGACAAATTCGGGTGGTCACGCTGGAAAACAATCACCGTTGCGGGGTGTTTTGGATTCATAGGCAGTGCGGTGTTTGCACTCCCGCAGATCGTGAATCCCGGCCTCCAGGATAACGGGACTCTTGGCTTTACGATCCTGGACTTCGTAGATCACTGGGCCTTCTCGTACGGGCTTCTCATAATTGGGCTGTTCGAGTGTATTCTCGTGGGCTGGATTATGGGAGCGGATACGATCAGGGCGCATCTGAACAGCCATTCCCGAATGCGCTTGGGAATATGGTTCGACGCGCTGATCAAGTACATTATTCCGCTGGCCCTGCTTTTCGTTCTGGGATACTCGATCAAAAACGAGATTACAGACGGACTTTACGGGACGGCATTTTCTGAAAACTACAACGAGCCTTATCGCTTCATGCGGTACTTTCCGGGCATCGTCCTGGCCTTTTGGCTCTTATCGAGCACGCTTCTATCCTTGAGGCTCACCCGAAAGGGTAAATATGAATCGAGCTAATAAGATTCTTTTGCCTTCGATTTTGATAGCCGTTCTCTATGGAACGAACATCCACACGGCCGCATCACAGGTTACCATTTCCCTGCAAAGCGACTACCCGGTTCATCAAGAGAAGACACGGATACTCGTGGTGTCAGAAGATGGGACACCCGTGATAGGGGCGGTTGTGAGGGCAACCTACAGGCCTGGAAGCCGCGTCTCCACTGAATCTGAAATCGGCATGACGGATGATGCGGGCAGCGTCGACTGGATCCCCCAAAGCGCCGGCATCGTGACGCTCTCGGCCACCCGAACAGCCGGTGACAGCGGTGAGTTCAGCGTTACGAAAACCGTGTCGGTCAAGTTTGCCTCGACGCCTGCGGGCGGCATCCTGATCATGATCCTCGCCGGCATACTCCTCATAGGAGGATCCGTTTATCGCTTCACGCGCTACCTCTGGGGCGGAGAATTCTGATCGCAAGTGGGACAATTGGGAAAGTGACACGAGCTGCAGCAGCCGGAGCTTTCCATGTGCTCTTGCACGCTCGATTCTGCAGAAGCTGTATTCGCTAATTAGAAGCAAAAGACCTGCTCTCAAACAGGTCTTTTGGTAGCCCCTAGGGGAGTCGAACCCCTGTTTTATGGCTGAGAACCATACGTCCTAACCACTAGACGAAGGGGCCATTGATGGTTGGCGAGGGAGGATTCGAACCCCCGTCGGCTGGTCCAGAGCCAGCTGTCCTGCCGCTGGACGACTCGCCAGTGAATACTCAAGTTAGCAGCTATTATCGGATAAAATCAAGCGATTTCTATGCCACCTGATGAACCATCGGCGTCGGCAAAAATCACGAGAGGACGGGGCTATTGATCATGACTTCTTGGAGATCACGTGCGATGCGGCTTGACGCAGGCGCTCGATGCATTTCGCTCTGCCCAACAGATGCATTACCGAAAAGATATCCGGCGAGACGCTGTCACCCGTCAGCGCCACCCGGGAGGCGTGTATGAGAGTTCCCGCTGAAACTTCTAGATCATCGGCGAGATTCCTCACTGCTCCTTCGATCTTCGATCGTTCGAACGGTTCCAGGTGCTCGATCATATCGGCCATCTGAAGGAGATGAGGGCCAATTTCCGGATTGGCAAGATGTTCCTTATATGCTTCCTCGACTTTGCGGTAATCATCCTTATAGAAATAGCAGAGCTTCGATCGCACATCTTTCAAGTTCTTCAGCCGGTGACCCATCACTTTCAAAATAAACGCCAGCCGTGGCCGCTCTTCTTTGAAGTAAGCCTCTCTGTTCTCTTTCTTTGCGTCTGGACTCCTTGCAGCATCGGCGGATCCCCATTCCTTCACCCGGAAGTCAGGGGGTATCAGCTTTTCTTCTTCGAGCTTCTCGAAAACAATCGACACCTTTTCCATTGAATCCAGCCGCTTGAAATGCTCTCCATTGATAAAGTCCAGCTTGCCGATGTCGAAGGCCGCGGGATTCTTGCTTACGCGCTTGAGAGAAAACTTTTCGATCAAGCTCTTTCTAGTAAAAAATTCAGTCACACCGTCTAGCGACCAGCCGAGCAAAGCCAGATAATTGACCAGGGAGTCGCTCATGTAACCCATGCGTCGGAACTCCTGCACGGAGCTGGCTCCGTGCCGCTTGGAAAGACGGCTTCGGTCGCTCCCAAGAATCATCGGAAGATGCGCGAACTTTGGAAGGGAATACCCCAACGCCTTGTACAAGATTACCTGCTTGGGCATGTTGGAAAGATGATCATCACCGCGAATCACATGAGTGATCGCCATCCGGGCATCATCTACCACCACGGCAAAATTGTATGTCGGTCTCCCATCCGACTTGATGAGAACAAAATCATCCAGTTCAGTATTCTGAAACCTGACCTGACCTCTGATAATATCCCGGAAATGTGTCTCACCTTCGGGGATCCGAATCCGCACGACATGCGGGACATTCATTGCCAGCCGGCGTTGGGCTTCATCCGTCGGCAGGTTCCTGCATCGCCCGTCGTACCGGGTTGGTTCTCCCTTTTCAGCCGCTTCTTCACGCATCTCCTCGAGCTCTTTTTGGGTACAGAAACAGCGATACGCATCGCCGCTCTCGAGAAGCTTTTGCGCCTCGGTGTGGTAAAGCACCTGTCTTGCAGATTGGAGGTACGGCCCGTACTGCCCCCCCTTTTCCGGACCTTCATCCCAATCGAGTCCAAGCCAATTGAGAGCATCCAGAATCGCCTCGTAAGACTCCTTTGTCGACCGAGTTACGTCCGTATCCTCGATTCGGAGGATAAACACACCACCCGTTTTTCTAGCGTACAGCCAGTTATACAGAGCCGTTCGGGCTCCCCCGATATGGAGATAACCAGTGGGGCTGGGTGCAAAACGAACGCGTACTTGCGAACCGATCATGATTAGATTTCTATTTTGTAATCCATTGCCTCTGTGATGACGTCGTCGTACGGTTTCTTGAACACCGCCGCGAACGCCGCATCTGTCTTGAGTCCCTCTCCCATACGGATCACCGTCATTTTCAGCGCTGTCTCGCCGTACCGGAATATGAGCGTTTTCGTCATTTGGTGGGCATGATAGTACGCGATCCGCGCGAGATCCCTCCGGGACTCTCTCTTGAGGGCGTTCTCTATTTCATCGGCTGTCCACTCGACTTTCTGTTCCCGAGTCGAAAACTCCTTCATTTGAGCTCGCAGCAACTCCTCTTCTCCTGAGAGATGCGATGCAAGGCCCTCCTCCAACCACCTTGGGGCTCCGTTGGCCGAGAGTTTCCTGACCGCCCATTGGCAATATTCATGCGCAATGGCGACCTCTCCCAGTCCTCTCTGTGCAAGTACGTATATCGGCTGGAAAACGATTTGGTCACTCTCTATCTCTGCGTAATACCACCAATCCCGTTTGGTTTTTTCCTTGTAAGTGTCGATATCAGCGGAACACACCACACGAAGCTTCTCATGAGGGACTCTTCCGAAAAACTCCTGACACACCCTCCTCGCCAAAACGATTTGCTCGAATGCATGCATCCCGTGAGTGACGGTGAGCTGGCCTGGAGGGTACCAGACTTCGAGGTATTCGCTCCCAAGGACTCCGCCCTCCTTGTCCCAGTATTCATCGCGCGTAATTCGAAATCGTTTCTTTTTCAAGAGCAACGAGTCCATGACCGCAGGAGGAATCTTGGTGACCTGTAGCTGATGTTTATGTTCTTCACCTTCCTTGCTTCCGGCTTTCTCTGGTGACGATTCCTCCCTACACCCTGGAAGCACACCCCATGCGATAACGACAAGGGCGAGCCACGCGGGCAGGATGAATTCTTTTATCCACATAGCGTCCACCTCCGAGATCCGTAATGGATCAGCCCGAGTTGGGCAACCCGGTTCAGCAACAGCTGAACCTTTTTTCCCACAACAGCTTGCGCTCAATCGTTGTCATCCAGATACGGCATGAGCGCACGAATCCGTTTTCCCGCTGACTCGACAGAGTGAGATCGTTCCTCTTCGAGAGCGGCTTTCAATCGCTTTTGTCCGCCAGCCGCTTCCGCCTCCCATTTGCGCGCGAACTCGCCGGACTCGATGGTTTTGAGAACTTCTTCCAATTTGGCCCGTGTATGCGAAGAGATAACGCTCCTCCCCGTTTCAAAACTTCCCCAAGCGGCAGTCCGGCTGATATGCTCCTTCATAGATGCAATACCCCCCTTGTGCATGAGGTCAGTAATGATCTTAAGCTCGTGGAGACACTCGAGATACGCGACTTCAGGACGGTAGCCGTTATCCACGAGAATTTCGAACGCTGCCTTCACCAACTCAGGTACGCCCCCACACAATACCACCTGCTCGCCGAACAAATCGGTGACCGCCTCCTCTTTGAAACTTGTCTCGATCGCTCCGGCGGGCAGGCAACCAATGAGAGACGCGTAAGATAGCGCTTTCTCCAGCGCGGATCCCGACACATCCTGCTCGACCCCAACGAGGCATGGCAGGCTCTTTCCCTCGCTGAACAGCTTGCGCAGATAGTGCCCCTGCCCCTTCGGGGCAACGAGAACCACATCGCGGTCTTCCGGCGGCTTGATCAAGCCAAATGTAATTGTAAATCCATGAGCAAAAACAAGCGTTGCATCCGCTTTGAGAAACGGCGCAACCTCGTTTTGGAACACGGCGCTTTGAACTTCATCGGGGAGCAGAATCGCTATGCAATCGGCGGTTTCCGTTGCCCCTTGGATGGTGCCCGGTTCAAACCCATCCATTTGCGCGCGACGCCAGGCGCTCCCGCCAGGACGGGCTCCTACGACGACATGAATCCCGCTTTCCTTCAGGTTCAGCGCATGGGCGTGTCCCTGATTGCCGTATCCCAGAACAGCTATGGTTTGGTCGAGAAGGAGGTTCCGCGAAAGATCTGCTTGCCGATAAATCTTCATCGAAATTCCTGCCTATTGTGCATGCAACTGATTGTACAGCAATCCTGTATTCTACTATAAAAGCAGAATGCCCGTCCCACTTTTTCTCCTCCGATTCCCGGGCAAGCGCTTTTTTCTGCTGCCAGGATCACTCCGTACACTTCCGGCTGCGGACATACAGCAAACGGAGGCATGCAGTTGGACCACCCGATATGGCCATCAAATAGCAGCCTATTGACAACTAGGGGATCGTCGGATAGATTAAGGGAGCGTTAATTAAAGGTTAGGCGGTGTAGCTCAGCTGGTCAGAGCAGGAGAATCATAATCTTCGTGTCCGGGGTTCGAATCCCTGCACCGCCACCATTTCCTTCATACTTTGAAGCTTACTGTCTGGATCCTTCCCTATCTGCGCAGACGCCATCTGCCAAGGAGATCCCCTTGATCCTCGAATCGAAAAAGCGGTACTCCCCGCGGAATCCCGCTGATCCGGCGGAGCATGCGAGGAGACTCGAAGAAACGGTCAAGTGGTTCATTGTATCCGAGGAGTTGATCCCGAAGGATGCTCTCATCCTCGCTGCCGTATCGGGCGGTCAAGATTCCATGGCCATGCTGTCAATCCTCCACCGGTTATCCGAGGAGCTCCATTTCCAGCTGGCCGTGGCGCATTTCGACCACAGTCTGAGAGAATCCAGCAAGCTAGACCGCAAGGTCGTAGAGGACTTTGCAAGATCCTGCGCGCTCGATGTGTACGCGGAATCAGAAGATGTGCGCTCCCTGGCCGAATCCGCCCGGGAGCCTATCGAGGAAGCCGCAAGAAAAGCGCGATACCGATTCTTCTTGCACACTGCAAATGAAATTGGAGCGGACCGAATTGCCACGGGTCATACCAAAAACGACCAAGTGGAGACGGTCATCATGCGCTTTCTAAGGGGCTCTGGCGTTCGCGGGCTTGCCGGAATCCCCACGCAACGGGGCAAACTCATTCGCCCGCTGATCCAGTTGGAGAGAAACGAGACGCTGACCTATTGCAACGCTCTGAATATTCTCTTTGTCACCGATCCTTCGAACACGGATCCCCAGTTTTTCAGAAACAAAATCCGGCTCCAGCTCCTACCTTCCTTGAGAAAGCTCCACCCTTCAATCGATGAGAATATCCTCCGTGTTTCCGAGAACGCCAAGGCGCTCATCACTTCCATCCGCGAACGCACCGGACCGCTTCTCAAACGGCATTCAAGGCAGGTGTCCGAAAACGAATGGATGCTGAATGTGGCAAAGCTATCGGGACTCGACGAAACATCGCTCGTCATCTTGTTCGGAGATTTGTTCGCAGAGGTGATGCAACTCGATATGGATTTCACCCGATCCCACTACGAGCAGCTAGTCCGTTTTGCCAAAGATAGCTCCGTGTCTGGGAAAAAACTTTCGCTTCCCGGACTGTCCGCTAAAAGGGAGTTCGAAAATCTCATCTTCACCCTTCAGACAAAAACATCAAAGCCGCGAGAACCGAGTCCCATCGACCTGACGCTTCCCATTCCTGGACAGGCTTCTGCGGCCGGAATGATCATCAAAACGGAAGTGCATGAGGAATCCAAATTGACAGGCAATTCTTTCCAATCGGTTGGCGATTCGGCGTATTTTGCTCTGGATCTGATTTCCCCACCGGTTACGATTCGAAGGCCCCGACCAGGAGATAGAATGCAGCCTTTCGGAATGCGCGGATCCAAGAAACTCAGCGATATTTTCATCGACAAGAAAATACCAGGTAGAGAAAGATCACGTGCGTTGGTCGTCTCAGACGCCAGTGGTATTCTCTGGCTCATAGGCGTGACGACGAGCGAGAGAGGACGGATCGAAAAAAATACGGAAAAAATTCTAAAAATTACCATCGAACGGGAATAAAATAAGCTACGAGTTGTATGAGCCATACATCGTCACAATATGAGCTTGGCGAGATTTTGCTCAGCGCTGAGGAAATCGCTGAAGTCGTCGGCCGTCTCGGGCGCGAGATTTGCGCCGACTATGAAAGAAAGCAACCGGTGCTGGTGAACCTATTGAAAGGCGGAGTGGTTTTTCTTGCCGACCTCATGCGACAGATGACCATTCCACATCACATTGATTTCCTCAACGTTTCGAGCTATGGAAACAACACCAGCTCGAGCGGAGTGGTGAGAATCGTCCAAGATCTCAGCAGCAATATAGAGGGACGGCATGTGCTCGTCGTGGAAGATGTCATAGACAGTGGAAGGACTCTGACTTATATTTTTAATATGTTGAGGCTCCGATCCCCGAAATCGCTTGAAGTCTGCGCCCTATTACGGAAGCCACCCGCCCTAAAAAGCGGCATTTCAATGAAATATGTAGGGAAGGACATTCCAAGCGTATTTGTCGTCGGGTACGGGCTGGATTATCAAGAAAATTTCCGTAACCTCCCTTATATTGCTAAGCTATTGCATTATAAAAACTTATAGCCTTGAAAGAGAGAGGCGGATCCCACATGCCTGAGTACGAAGAAGGACCCAGGAAACCCGGCGCTCCCAAGAAACCCGGCCTGGCAAAGCCCGGCAAGCCATTCAAGGCAATGGTCTTCTGGGTAATTCTCGTCCTGATCTTGCTCATCGCTTTCCAGATGTTCGAGATGGGAAAAACGCCGGAGTACCGGATCTCCTATTCCGAGTTCATCAGGCAGGTTGAAACGGGCAATATCAAGAAAATCGTCATTAAGGGTTTGGAAGTTCACGGAACGCTGCTCGCCCCGACCATCATTCCCGTTGGCCCTCCCGATGCATCCGAAGGAAAGCAGCGGGAACTGCGGGTAGAGAATTTCTCTCTCATTCTTCCGGCAGAGGACAAGGACATCCCTCAAAGGATTCTCGAGAAAAACGAGAATGCCATCATCGAGGGCGAGATCCCTGGCGGAAGCCTTTGGGTGAAACTCCTCACTTCGGGCCTTCCCCTCCTGTTGATCGTGGGATTGTGGCTCCTGATCATGCGACAAATGCAGGCGGGCGGGAACCGCGCTTTCAGTTTTGGGAAGAGCCGCGCGAGAATGTTCGGTGGCGACCGCCCGCGCATAACGTTTGAGGACGTGGCCGGGACTGACGAGGCGAAAGAAGAGCTTCAGGAAATCATTGAGTTCCTCAAAGACCCCAAGAAGTTTCAAAAACTCGGCGGCCGAATTCCCAAGGGAGCTCTGCTTCTGGGTCCGCCCGGCACCGGAAAGACGCTTCTCGCCAGAGCCGTAGCCGGCGAGGCAAATGTTCCGTTCTTCTCGATGAGCGGCTCGGATTTCGTCGAAATGTTCGTCGGTGTCGGCGCCTCCCGTGTAAGGGATCTTTTCGATCAAGGGAAAAAACATGCGCCCTGCATCCTTTTCATCGATGAGCTCGACGCTGTGGGACGCCATCGCGGTGCCGGACTCGGTGGAGGGCACGACGAGCGGGAACAGACATTGAACCAGCTCCTCGTCGAGATGGATGGGTTTGAGAGTAATGAAGGCGTGATCCTGCTTGCGGCGACAAACCGCCCTGACGTTCTCGACCCGGCACTCCTGAGACCCGGTCGTTTCGACAGGAGAATCATCGTTGACATGCCTGACGTCCACGGGCGCGAGGGGATTTTCAAAGTGCACACGAGAAAAATCCCGCTTGCTGAAGATGTTGACCTGCATGTGCTTGCCAGAGGAACTCCAGGGATGAGCGGTGCCGATCTGGCCAATATGGTAAACGAAGCGGCCCTTCTGGCAGCACGGTACGACAAGAACAAGGTGTCGATGGAGGAATTCGAAGAAGCCAAGGATAAGATTCTGCTCGGACCGGAGAAAAAGAGTCGTATTATCAAAGAAGATGTCAAACGCCTCACCGCATACCACGAGGCCGGTCATGCCGTGGTGGGCGCGCAGCTAAAATACTCCGACCCGATTCATAAGGTGACCATAATCCCACGCGGTCGGGCGGGAGGGGTCACGTTTTTCCTCCCGGAGGATGACCGGACAGAGGTGTCAAAAGATTGGTGCCTCGACACTATTACCCAGTCCCTCGGCGGCAGGGTGGCTGAGCAGCTCATCTTGAATCGCATGGGAAGCGGCGCTCAGCAGGATATCGAAATGGCCACGAAGCTCGTTCGAAAAATGGTTATGCGCTGGGGTATGAGCTCAAATCTCGGACCGATCTCCTTTGGTGAGAGAGAGGAGCAGATCTTCTTGGGTCGGGAGATTGCTCAACACCAGGACTACAGTGAAACAACGGCCCAAGCGATCGACGAAGAGGTCAGCAGAATCATCACAGAATGTTACGACCGGGCCAAAAAGATCCTCGAGGAAAATATGGACCAGCTGCACGCCGTTGCCGACGCGCTCCTCGAAAGAGAGACATTGGACAGGGAGGAGATCGATATCCTTCTAAAAGGCGGTGAGCTGCCTCCATTGAAGATAAAATCCGCCGATAAAGAGCATCCGGGTGAGAAACCAAAAGATGCTGCAACCGAGGCAGACAAGGACGCGCTCCCGAAAAAACCGCCTCCATTTGCCGAGCCCGACACCAGCCTGGCCGAATGATTCCCGGCATGAAACAATTCTCTAACCACGAAAGAATCCGTTCATTGCGCTGTCGTGATGTGAGCCTCTCGTTCGTTCGGACTCCTCTCGTTATGGGGATCCTCAACGTGACCCCCGACTCTTTTTCCGATGGCGGACGATACATCGATAGCGAAAGAGCAATCGAGAGGGCATTCGAGCTCGCGGAAGATGGGGCTGATATCCTCGATATCGGCGGTGAATCCACCCGCCCCGGGTCCGATCCTGTCTCGGAGGAGACCGAGCTCGACAGGATCGGGCCGGTTCTTGAAGCCATTATTGGGAAGATTCAGATTCCTATCTCAGTGGACACGCAGAAACCCTTCATCGCGGAGGAAGCCCTCAGGCTCGGCTGCCATATGATCAACGCCGTTTGTGCTTGCCGCGATCCGAGGATGGTCGAAGTGCTCCTGAGGTACAAGGCGCCGGTAGTCATCATGCACATGAAAGGCGATCCAAAGACAATGCAGGACGATCCGACTTACTCCAATGTTGTCCGCGAAGTCACAGACTTTCTATCTGAACGTGCCCACCAACTAAGGGGAAAAGGCATCGCTGGGGATTCCATCGTTGTCGATCCGGGAATTGGATTTGGCAAGCGCCTTTGTGACAATCTCGCACTACTCGACAACATCGGAAAAATCAGGTCCCTCGGGTATCCCGTTCTCGTTGGAGGGTCTCGTAAGAGCTTTCTAGGAAAACTCCTCGATGCGGACGCTGATCATAGGCTTTCCGGAAGTCTCGCAGTAGCTGCTCGTTGCTGGTCCGAAAGCGTTGAGATCATCAGGGTGCATGATGTAAAGGAAACGGTCGAGCTGCTGAAGGTGCTGGACGCGATGGCCGATGGGAGTGCATACTCTATAGACAGCTAGAATCCTCACCCTTACGATGGGATTTCGATGGGCTTCATTTCTACAGATCTAATAATCGACATACTCGACATCCTGGTCGTGTCCTATCTGCTCTACAGGCTTTTCATTCTGATGAAGGGAACCCGAGCGGTGCACATGTTCATCGGGCTCATTATCCTCTTCGTCCTCTCCGTAGCTGCCCAATGGATCAACCTCATCGCGCTGAACTGGATCATTTCGAGCCTCAAGACGGTTTGGGTCATCGCTTTCGTCATCATTTTTCAGCCCGAATTGCGCCGGGCCCTCGCTTCCATCGGGCAGCACAGCTTTCTTCGCCGATACTTTAGAGTGGAAGAGACCGGGATCATCCCCGAAATCATCAAAGCGTGCACCCACCTGACCGAGAAAGGGCTTGGCGCGCTCATCGTTTTGGAAAAGGATATGGGTTTGAAAAACTACGTGGAAACCGGCACCAAAATCGACGCTAAAGTGGGCGCGGAGCTTCTAGAAACGATTTTCACCCCCCCAAGCCCCCTGCACGACGGCGCCGTGATCATACAGAACGATCGGGTTGTCGCAGCGGGATGTATTCTCCCCTTGACACAAGACCAG
Source organism: Candidatus Latescibacterota bacterium (assembly GCA_011772205.1). GTDB lineage: Bacteria > Krumholzibacteriota > Krumholzibacteriia > WVZY01 > WVZY01 > WVZY01. The sequence continues at coordinate 137,453 of WVZY01000076.1, read as the reverse complement.
CGGCTATCCGCAACCCTCGGCACACGTCACCGCGCCGCCCTCGGTTTATCCGAAGAGACCGATGCAATCATCATCGTGGTCTCGGAAGAAACACGAACCATCGCATATGCACAGGGAGGAAAGCTAAAGCGGAAGATCGATACGAAAACCCTCAGGAACGACTTGCTCAAGAACTTCGGCTTGGGAACGGAAGAAACCGTCCCGAGCCCTGCCTCCGCTACGTGAGATGATGAAGGGAATTTGGTGAACAATCATTCGTCAGAAGATCCTTCACCGGGAAGAAGTGCAACAAGCGCGGCCTTATTCTCATCGAAGACAGCAGCAGCTGATTTCATGATATCTGCCTTGGTAATTTCCTGGATGATCTCCCGCGTCCGGTCCACAACATCATACCCGAAGCCGAGAACCTCGTATGTCCCATAGGCAACTGCCTGAGCCAGGTTTCTCTGAAGCCTCATGATCTGGGTGCCGAGCAGCCATTCCTTGGCCCGCTCGAACTCTTCATCACTCACCGTTTCTGCCCCCATCTTCACCAGCTCATTGATGATAATCTCCAAGGCTTCATTTACTCTGTCCGGAGTTGGATTCGCGTAGCCAAAAAACAAGGAACGTTCCTTCAGTGAAACAAGCGCGGATCCCGTCATATAACCGAGCGAGCGCTTATCCCTGAGCTCCACGAAAAGTCTTCCGCCGAGACCCGTGAGAATCCCGTTCAGCACCTCGAGACTAATCGCTTCTTTGCTCATCATCGGCGGCGCGGTGAATCCTGCCAACGCAACGGCTTGCTTGATCTGCGGGCGCCTGAGCTCATGTAAGCCTGGATGCACAGGATATTGAGGAGCTTCGATCTCGGGCTCCGGTACCTCGCTTATCTCCAGGTCCCCGCATAGCTGCTCGGCGATGTCTACAGCCCTGTCCCTCGGAATATCCCCTACGAAGCACAGCACGATATTGTCGGGAACGAGGATTCGCTCGTACCATTTCTTGCAGTCTTCCGCTGCAAGCCGCTTAACCTGGGATTCTTCACCAAGAAAGGGACGAGAATATGGATGATCACCGAAGACGTTCAGAAAGAGATTGTCGATTCCGAACTGAATGGGGTTATCACGCCGTTTCGCGAGTTCCTCTAAAAGCTTTTCCTTTTCCTTTTCCACCGTTTTCTTGGAAAAATCCGGGCTGCGAACAATCTCCTTGTACACGGGGAGAACCGCCTCTGCATTATCCGATAAAACGTTGACGAAAACACCTCCCGAGTCGAAACCGGAGAAGCTCTCGATGCTTCCCCCGAATCCCTCAACCGTCTTGGCGATGTCCTCAGCAGAAAAGGATGCGGTCCCCTTGAGGAGCGAACGGAAGGTGAGCAGGGAGAGGCCAGCCTTTCCTTTCGGCTCCAGGCGAGGTCCGCCTTGAACCATCGTGATCAACGCAACGAGCGGGACAGAAGTCCTCCTTTTGACGAGAACGCGGACGCCGTTTGCCAGCCGCAGCATTTCTATTTGCGTCTTCTCTGCTTGCCGGGTCTTCACGGTAGCAGCCTTGGATTTGCTGGCGCGCGCAGGACCTTTTTCCCCTGGCCTGGGTGTTTGAAAAGACACCGGCGCCGGGGGGCGTGAAAGCCTCTGCTCCAACACCTTCTCCACATCGCCGGCGTCTGGTTCCGGCACTGTATCGTCCGTCGGCAAATAGGCAACCACCGAACAGTTCTTCAGATTGAAATACTTGTTCGCAACGGCGACGATTTCATCTGCTGTAACTTTGCTGATCGCCTCGCGATGCCTTTCAGCCAGCCTATAATCCCCCAACGTTTCGTAATAGCCGAGATTTGATGCTTGCCCTTCCATCGTTTCCAGCTCGGAGTAAATCGATTTCTGAAGCTGGCGCCTTGCTTTAATAAGCTCTTCCTCGCTCACGGCTTCGTTCTTGAAACGCTGCAGCTCATCAAAGATTGCATTCCTTGCCGCATTCCATTTTTCCGCAGGCATCGATGCGTAAATCTGGAAAAATCCCGGCCACTTCTCCGCCAGCACCTCTGCGTGGAACGTCGTTAGCAGGCGCTTTTTCTCCAGTACATTCAGATAAAGCCTGGAACTCCGTCCGGCGGCAAGGAGTTCTGTCAGCATTTCGAGTGCGGGATAATCGTCGTGAAGTATATCTGGAATATGGAAGCCTAGACCCATATATGCATGATCGATACTACCCCTGAACGACTTGAAGCGGAATTCCTTCTGCTCCGGCTCTTCAGGTGACTCATAAATCTGTGAGGAGCGATCCTGCCATTCGCCGTAGACTTCCTCGATTTTATCGAAAGCTCTATTGAGGTCCACATCCCCTACTACAGTGATGATAGCGTTCGACGGCCTGTAATATGTTCGGTAGAAATCGAGCAGTTGATCTCTGCTTATTTTTTCCAACACGCTTTCATAACCGGCAATCGGCCGTCTGTAGTTGTGGACATTGAAACCCAGTTCCATGGTCCGATAGAAAGTGTACGCATCCGGTTGATCATCATACATCCTGGCTTCGTCCAAAACGACGATCCTTTCCTTCCTGAACTCATCTGGATCGAAGGTGGAGTGCATCATTGCATCCGCTTGAACGGCAAGACCGAGAGAGAAAGCTCGGGAAGGCAGCACGACATAGTACATCGTGTAGGAATAGCTCGTTCCGGCATTCAAATTCCCTCCGGCCGATTTGATGAGGTTGGCAATCTCTCCAACCCCGTACTTTTCGGTCCCTTTGAAAACCATATGCTCTTGGAAATGGGCCAAACCGCTCATTTCTTCAGCCTCATTAACTGATCCGACATTCATCCACACATTAATAGCGACTACGGGGCTGGAGTGGTCTTCCTTTACCAAAACAGTAAGCCCATTGGGCAAAGTTCTCTTGACTACGCTGTTATCCACCTGCCGATGAGGCATGAGCACACCGCCATGAAGAGGGAGAAGCGCAAGCAGTTATCCGCAAAACAAGCCATACTTAGCCGGCGCGGTAACCGCTCTTAAGCATTCGAGTTATGCTAATGATAGGGATCTGGCTCAGGCGTTACAAGGCATTTCTAAGTGCAGAATATGATGAGTCCTGCGCATGCCCTTATCTTCGAAGGAGCCGTGCCGGTCGGAAAGGCTTGGAACCCGGGGACGCGTTCTTCCACTCAATACCGGATTGAGCCAGCATCTGCACGAGCAATGAAAAAAGAGGGAGCTCTTTTGAAAAGACCTGCAAGCGATGGTGTTCCTCTCTGAAGCACGTCGGAACAGCCCGCCCGATTGGCGGGTCATTTAGCAACACCCTCTGCAGTTGCTAGCCGCGAAGTTAAGATTACCTAACTGCTCCGTTAGGTGCCTCGTTCGAAGTGTCCGGCCGCTAAAAGCTGGCTTTCCAAGGACCGCAACGTGGTTCCTCCCAATCCACGCTTGATCCGACTCCCTCTTTTTCCATTAGGAGATGAGAAGCACTCTATGCGTTGCACCACATCATCCCAAACCCAACACTTCACACATGCTTACCCCTCATCTCTCCAAGTCTCGCATTGCCAGCTTCTCGTCATCGCAAAACAAGTGCCAAGCAACCGCCAGAATCATCATTAAAGGTTTATATATCTCATTGCAGCGATACGGATTATGAAATTCTCCGTGCGGTATTTTCCAATTGAGCTCACCGGCTGCTGCCCGGTCCGTCCACTGGATTTACAGCAACCGGCAGTTCAGCAGGTCGCCGAGTCGGTCAAATGTAAGAGGAAATGGAGCGTAAGGACATATATGCCATCGGAAACGCAGTTGACGATATCCCATGCATGTGCACGGGAACCGACAATATCTGTTATAGACGAGTGGAGGGAGAGTTATGGATTGGAATGCTTTTCTCTCATTCGTTTTCTGAAGTTCTTGTCTCTGATAATCTCCTCGAAGCTCCGCACAACTTCGGGATCGTATTGGATGCCGGAGCCTTCCTTGATTGTCGAGAGGGCTTCGGTCCATTTTAGCGCTTTACGGTAGGGACGATCTGTTGTCATTGCATCGAAGCCATCTGCGACTGCAATGATTCTCGATCCAATTGGGATCTCCTCTCCTTTCAACCCATCCGGGTAACCTTTCCCATTCCAGTTTTCATGGTGATGCCGCACCAGTTCTACCGTTCCCGTAAGGAACTCCATATTCTCGATGATGCTGGCTCCGACTTCGGGGTGGGCTTTCAATATCTTCCATTCCTCAGTATCCAACTGCTCCTTTTTATTGAGGACTTTTTCCAGGACCCCGAGTTTACCGATATCATGAAGGACCGCACCGAATGCGATCCGCCTTTGCTCCTCTTGGGGAAGATTCATTCTTTCTGCGATCGCTATGGCGTACTCCGCAACCCGTTCCGTATGGCCCCTCGTATAGCTATCCTTCGCTTCGATAATGGAAACAAGCGTTTTTACCGTTGATAGATACGTTGTCTGAAGCTCTTTAAACAATCGTGCATTCTCCATACCGACTCCAGCGGAGTTGCAAATGAACTGCAGCATATCGAGGTCATATGGTGTGTAATCATCCCTGCTCAGCTTTGGCCCTGTGAAAACGATTCCTCTCATCTTGTCCTTGATCATGATTGGCGTTGCGTACTCGAAAGCAGCCAACCGGATGTCTGGAAGTCGCTTGACCCACGTGCGGTCGTTGCTCCTCACTATCTTTTTGGGCTTGGCCCGGGTTCCCAGCCATTCAACGAAGGCACAGTCTCTGGGTATTTCAAGACCTGCGAATTTCTCCTTTCGGAAACCTTTGACTCCCCGTAGGCTGAGGATCTTGCTGTTCTCGCTCACCAGGGCGAAAAACGCCATACTCGAGATTCTCAGCTCTCCAACAATCGTGAGTGCAAAGGCATTGATCAATTCATCCAGTTCGAGGATGCGGGTCAGGTCCTGCGATATGGAAAAAAGCGTCTTCATAGCGAGGACCTGCTTCTTTAGCTGCTTATTGATATGAATGTAATTCTCATGCTCCTTCGTTACTTCCGTTTCCAACGCTTCGCGCTCTTCCCAGAGCGCCTGGGCCTGGGACGTGCGTTTTAGAATCTTCCCGATCTTAGCATTCAATTCCTTCAGCGAAACCGGCTTTACCAGGTAATCTTCCGCCCCCATATCGAATCCGCTTAGCTTTGTCTCCAGATCGCCGTTAGACGAGAGGAAGAGGATCGGAATGTAGCGATCCGCTTGGTCTGCGCGCATCCGCTTGAAGACCTCCAAGCCGTCCATATCCGGCAGCATGATATCCAGGATCACGAGGCTGGGTTGCTTCCGCTTGAAAGACCGGAGCGCAGACTGCGCATCCAGGGCAACCACAACGTTATAACCCCGCTTATTGAGCGTTTCGCTTAGAATGTCCAGAACATCCGGATCGTCATCGACGACGAGGATATCTTCTTGCATGACTATTCACCTCTAGACGCTGAAAAATTCGCTGCTCATGTATTGTTTGTTTTCTCCCGTGCGTATTTCTTCTTCGATGATCTCGACGAATTGTTCGACGACCTCAGGGTCGTATCGCATCCCCCAATTTTCCTTCAAAGTGTTCAAAGCCTCTTCGCGCGTCAGCGCAGGTCTTGTCGGACGGTCCTGCAACATCGCCCCATAACTCTCTACGACCGAGACGATTCTGGCGCCGAGAGGAATCTCACCGCCCCTTAATTGATTCGGATAACCCTCGCCGTTATACCGCTCATGATGGCACAGGACAATCTTGACGGCGTGGTCCGAGAACTTCATCTTCCTAAGCATGTCGGCACCGTCGATTGGGTGCCTCTTGATAATCTCCCACTCCTCCTTACCGAGCTCCCTGGGACTCCTTACAATGAGGTCGCTCACCTTGATCATCCCAATGTCTCGAAGTACCACGCCGAACATCAGATCCTTGATGAGCTCGTCCGGGTAGTGCATCTTTTTTGCGAGCATATACGAGTGACCTGCGATGAGCGACGTGTTGCCCCTCGCAAGGGTTCTCTCCTCGATGAGCGAGATAAGACTCTGGACCAGACCAAGGATTCGCTCACTTTCTTCCTCGAAACGGCGGGTGTTTTCATAAGCAACTGCGGCTTGCCGGACAATTATGTTCAGAACTTCGAGCGAATCCTCGTTTAATGTTTTTTTGATTGGCTTGCCGATCAGAACAAGCCCTCTGAATTCGTTATAAATGATCACAGGAGCCGCCCAAGCAAATCCCGATGACAGGGCTTTCTTTTTGGACTCTTCCTCGATCGGAGAATCAGACATCTCCAAGATTTCATCACCTTCCCAGATGCGTCCATCCCCTGTCCCTTCGAGAACCAGCGGGGTGCACTGTTCGAGTTCGATCCCCTTCGCCGCGATCGGCTCGAGCCCATCCTCCCGGTATTCGAAGAAGGCTGCAGATTCCACGCCAACCTGGGCGATCGTGGTAAGAAGAATCGTGTCCAGAAGCTTCGATTTCTCCATGATTCGGTTGAAATCCGAGCTGATCGAGAGAAGCGAGCTATATTGCACCAACCTTCTCTTGAGCTTCCTATCCGATGATTTTTCGAGATCCGCCGATTTCTCCTCGATCGGCGCCCCCTCCAGACCCGGCACAGGCGCATCAGCGTACCACTCGTCGACGGGCTCTCCCGTGCTTTCTTCGCTCACGACGCCGTTGGCGTCGTGGCCGAGACAGATCACGTTCGGTAGTCCATTGTCGCCGGTATCAGGTGCGGTGCGATTTTGTGCCTCGGATCTGGCTCCATCGGTTTCATGCTTTTCAATCTCATCCTCTTTCGCGTGATCAGCTTCCACACGAGCCGACACCTTGGGTTCTTTTTCCTTCGCTTGGAGCTTCTTGGCTTTCTGTTTCTTAGCCGCGGAGGTTGAAGCGGATTTTTTCGCGGGGTGCTCCACAACGACTTCCTCGCCAGATCCGCTTCCGATCTCTTCCATCGCTTCCTCTACAGTCGATGCGAAGCGAACACGCCCTGGCTCATCTTCATTACGTAGGAATTTCAGAGTCGTCTTCGATGCACCTGCCACACCGATGAAGAAATCCCCCGAATCGGCCTTTTCGCGAATGATTTTGGCGCACCCTCCTCCAAGTGATGTCAACTCGGAAAAATCCATTACGAGCTTGCTAATCCCGTGCTTCTCGCACTCATCAAACAGCTTGATAAGGTTCTCTTTTTCGTGGAAACCGAGAGTGCCGGTGATTTTAAATACTGTTACACCGGAGCTTTTTGAAGGGACTTTCTCTATGACCGTTTTGGCCATTGGCACTCTCGTGGTATGGTGGTGATCGGTCCGGCATTGGGGGGAAAGCAGAGAGGTGAAATCTCACGGGCGACGCCTCTCTAGACCACCTCCTGGGCAAGCCATTTATCCAAAACGCTCTTGAGGAACCTCCACTCACTGCCCACCTTCTTCGCAGGAATTTTCTTCTCTTTTGCAAGCCTACAAACCGTTTTGACATGCATCTTGAGATACTCTGCTGCTTCCACCGAAGTCATCACGACATCCGCATCCTCGCCGCCGATGATAATGCTGGAATAATCAGATTCTCTCCACTTGCTCATAACTTTCCATCCTTTTGCTTGCCGATCGTATTCTGAGTATCTCACCCATTTCAAGCGGTTGCACGATCTGTACCAAAACCACCGCCACTATTGGAAAAGCGGCCTCAATGCCAATGGATATTCACCCAATGGAAGCGCTTATGATTAAACGTCTTAGCTTATTAGGCCCCGCAACCAGCCAATCTTGGATCCGGGTCATTCGCCGGAACCGTTTTCCTCTCGCAGAATGTCAGTGACCTTCGCATAAACGGCGTCGTCATCGAGGGGCTTGCTGAGGTAGCCTGAAACACCCAGTTTCTCTACGAGGAGCTCGGCATTGGCCCCTGAGTGAGATGTCGTCACCAGCACGGGGATGTTTTTGCCTTCCTTCCTTAAGGCCTGTGTTAGTTTCTTCGCCGCCATCGAAGGCATTCGGAACTCGCTAATGATGAGACGCGGAGTGCTGTTTTCTATGATCTCCATCGCCTCATCAAGCTTACCCACGACTTTCGCTCTGTAATTCCCTCTTGCTAATACAGACTCGAACGCCTCCTTCACGGCATCACTTCTCTCCACCACGAGCACATCGACCTCTTTTCCCTCTGTATTTAGTTCTGGAGGAGATGGAGAACCTTTCTCCAGCGTTGCCTGAGCTTGGGAAAGATCCTTGTCTTCTTGTACCACTCCTCCAGAAACTTCCGCTTCAACAGCTTCTTCCGAGGCATATAGATATCTCTCCAACAGATCCTTTGCTTCAATGAGCGGGATTCTCCGGCGTCCCACTTGAGCCACCCCACTGGGAAGCCCTTTCCACAACGGTATGGCGTCCTTCAACCAGAGACCTTCCTCGTGTCGCCCTTCACCCTCCACGTAAAATGCAACTCTCTTTTCAACAGCCCCTATGACTGCGATCTCATTCCCTTCTCCAGGCGCCTCGGGGTAGACGAGTTCCAATCTCACTAACGGAACTCTGCGGTCGTCTATTACCAAATGTTCTCCTCTCGAATCACACTCGACCGAAGTAGACTCTACCTGCAAAGTCGTGCAGAATTGTGTTGAAAGAACTGCGAAGCTTTTCTCCCCTTTACCCCAGACCAAGAATCTAATCTGCTCCTTGGACAGAGGCGTCGAGAATGCAAAACGGGTGTCGTGGTTTTCATCGGGCTCAACCCATAAGACGCCTTCTAGATGTTGGAGTGTTTTGCGAACCTCCTTGAGGGAGGGATAGAATGCCAGTAACTCATCATGGTCTACTCTCGAGTTTGTTATGAAGTTCTCCCCGTTATCTCTCACTTTCCACCACAGCGCCCCGTTTTTCTCACTGACCTCGACATCGATTTTGAGATGAGGTTCTTCGCATCGAACGTATACATCGTGAATCATCCACTGAAGCACTCGCTCGATATGGAAAAGTAGACCTGCATCCACTTCATTTTGAGTGCCCCCGAAAGCAATATCAACATGTCTCTCCCCGCTCCTGCAGAGACCGCCCGCGTAATCTTTAAGCGCCACTTTTGCAGGCTCGAGCGATGATGTGACCGTGTGGAGATTTTCGCCTGAGTCTTGCCTCAATATCCCACCCATTGAGCGTGCAAAAAAACTAAGGAGACAAAGCTGCTTGCGAATGTCCATGAGCGAGCCATCCAATATTTCGCCCCTGTCGCCCTGAATGACCGACAATCCATCGAACAGAGAATTGGCGGCTTTCTTGAGAGACGCTGTCGTTCCAGCTAGGAATGCCCTCTGACTCGCATCAATTCCTGCAGCTTTCTCCGCTGCGCCTGCCTCCCCACTCATTTCCGCTGCAATCCCGGTTCCCGTGGATTTCCGCCCGCCCCCCGCCGATCCCCCTTCCGGCTTCGAATCCGCCTCGGGAGCTACAGTAACCGGTTCGGTATCGAGCAATACGTTGGCCTCCTCCAGCAACGCCTGAATCTCTTCTGCGGACACGATGGAGGACAGGTCACCAATCTCGCCGCCAGCGTGGGCTGACACAAGCAGATCCTCTTTCTCGATCAACTCGGAAAGCACTTGGGCGATTTTCTCATCCCACGGGAGCGAAAGACTGCGGTAGCGAGATAGCAGGGCTTCGCAAGCAGATAAGCAATCCTGCCAGCTTTCTAATCCCATGACCGATGTGCTGCCCGCAAGCATAGTGGTCGAGACGATACACCTTTCCATCAGGTCGCTTGCCTGGTCGACACTCGAGCCCTTCGTCAAGAGTTCGGTGAGCGCTGCTGCATGCTGCTTAACCTGCGCGATAAACAATCCGAGGCTGTCTAGGGCGGGTTTCATGTACTCCTCCAAAAGCTTATCAGCTCAAATCTAAACGAAATCCACAGCGCCGAGCTCGTAAAGATCGATGACTTCTTCTTCATCCGTTGCACCATCTAATGCACCTTTCCAATCGGCCTTCTGTGCTGGGATCTGCTGCCGCCCCGCTGTTTTCATGTCCTCAAATGAGAATGCGTTGTGGTCGTACATGCCTTCCGAGTCCTCAGAATCTTGGGCTTCGGATCCAGTAGCTTTGCTCAGATCAAAAGCAATCTTTCCCTCGAATGTATCAGCGCTCGCAGTATCCTCGCCCGCAGGACCTCCAAGTGGGGATCCTGAGCTGGGAGGCTCTATTGCAATCGTCTCTTCTGGCGGTTCACTCTCAGATGGGTCCTGCCGTTTACGCCGCAAAGGCGTTCCCCGCTGCTTTTCCAGCTTCTCCGACGAGATTTCTTCGAACGTTACGTCTTCATCTTTCTCGATTGAATCCGCCTTCGAGAGTTCGGCGAACATCTCCCCTTCTTTAGGCTCTTGGTCGAAAACCTGACCCGTATTGCTCTCGAGGCCTGGTATGTCTTGAGAGGGAGCTCCCATTTGGGAAAACACCGTAGAAGCGGATTTTGTTTGTTCGAGTCCCGGCGGTGCGCTCGTCTCTACCTGCAGATCTTCCTCAGGCGAGCCGCCTCCAGCTGTCTCCACTTGGAGACCCTTAGCCGCTCTTTCTTTGCCAGTCGGTTCCACGCTCAGCTTCGCACCCTCTTCTCTGAGGTTGGCCAGTTTTTCTTGGAGCGGCCCAAACGTTAGTCCCAAGCTTTTCTCGACGTTCTTGATCTGATCCGAAAGGACTACCATGCGCTCGACCCACAGTGAGACTTTACTTTTGAGCGCGGAAGCTACCTGTGCGACATTCCGGCCCTCTTCGCATTCCCCAGCGGGCGTTGCTCGTGAAGCTTCCACGCCCGCCATCGACTTGCGCATTTGTTCGATTGCTTCCTGATAGGATTGGGCCATGTCCGTAAACTTCAACGCGACACCGCGGACATCTTCAGCCAACTGTATGAGATCTGCCACCGCCCCCTCGCCCGACCCGGCTTGCAGCGCCGTATTGATTGCGATGCCCTTGGCTTCTTCGCCAAGATCTGCAAGAACCAGGGACAGCCGCTCTATCGTATCCATCGACTGGACCAGTCCAGTGAAATCGGTACCGCCCGCTCCCGCGGGAGTTACCCCGCCCGTGCTGGCCAGAACTGCATTCAGCTGGGATAACTGATTTTCGATCTCCTGAGCAACGCTGCAGCTCGCTTTGTGCTCTTTTGAGCTTTCGGCCAAGCGGCTTTTCAAATACTTGATCGCTTCATCGACGTCCTTACGCACGCCATGAAGTTTTCCTAGGTCAACGGCTCCAGGTTGGGCACCACCCGAGTTTGCAAGCCCGTGGATTGCTTTCTCAATTGGCATGAGATCCGGAACGGTAGTTTTCACGTCTCCGATTAATCCGCCATCCGACAACTCCAAAATCGCCCGCGCAAGCGATTCGCTTTCTCTTCTGATGAGATCAGAGGAAACATTTTGCTGCTCTCTTTCGGCAACAGCATCTTCACGTTCGGCAAGCGCTAGATCTCTTTCCTTGGCTTGCTCTCGCACGTTTCTAAGAAAATCACGAAGCTCCGGATACTTGCTTAATTTTCTGATAACATTCTCGTCGTCGAGATCTCTGATCCCTTTGACCATTGTTATGAGATTCCGATAATCATGTCCGGAATCCAAATAAGCTTTGTACCTTCGAACCGCCGACGTAATCGCAAAATAAGCGATGAGTGAGGCGAGGGCAATGAGGGCCATGAGCGGGAACATTTCACGAACAAATCGATCCTTGTTGAAGAACCAATTCCCTTCCTCTAATCCAATCCAGCTCCACGATAGGTGAAATATTCTAAAAAGCATGTAGTTCACGCCGACGCTTAGAAAAATAAGTAGCAGTGAAACGAGAAAGCCGATTTTCCAAGGCGAAGTCAGCGCTGGAGGTCGCTTTGCATCCACAGCTTATCTCCTTTTTGAGCGAGACGTTACTTTCGAACGTATTGAAAAAACTGGGTGTTTCGTGGGTTGGATCGCAAGTACTATGCCAGCACCCGGCCGTGTAATACAGACCCGGTACGTGCTTAACTCTTTATGATTAAATCGGTTCTGAAGCAGCAAATACGTACTGTAGGAGTGAGTGACCTTTGCAGTTTGCAAGAGCCGGGTGGGAACAGCGTTGCTTTTAACGTGTCATTGTTGAGCTAACGGAGCCGTCATGCCTAACCGGTATTCCTGCCAACGAGAGACTTGTAGAGCGATACTTTTCGATCCTTGAATAGATCGTTGTTGGCGGTCACCATCTTGTCCTGGGCCTCGCGCGCATCGATCTCGACGATCTTGAGCGATTCGCTCCGCTCTCCAGCACTTGCCAGAATATTACCCTTCGGATCGACAATCTGGCTTCTACCGCTGAACGACAGCGAGAGGTTGCCTCGTTTCTCGGTGCCGATCCGATTCGCAGTAATGGAAAATACCCTGTTCTCTATCGATCTGGTTCGCATCGCATCCTGGCCCCATGGAAGAATGAGATTTGCGGGATGAAGAATAATCTGAGCGCCTTTCAATGCAAGGATTCTGGTGACCTCCGGGAAAATCCAATCGAAACAGACCATCATCCCCAGTTTCGTGCCGTCAACCGGGTAGATCTGGTAGGCCTTGGTCCCAGGTTGAAAGAAGAGCTTCTCTCTGTCGAAAAGATGAGTCTTCTGATAGCTGTATACTTTTCCTTTGGCGGTGATCAGGACGGACGAATTGTAGTACTTTCTATTCTTCACTTCTGCCATCCCAAAGGCCAAGTTGAGTCCCCGCTGTTTCGCGACCTTCTTGAGAGCAGGCACCGTATATCCGCGGTTGATCGGCTCTGCTAATTCCTTGAGTTCCTCGAGGTTGCGGAACAAATAACCCGTATTGAACAGCTCGGGCAGGACGATCGTCGCGTCAGAGACGTTTTTCAGAAGCGACAAGGCACTTCTTACGTTTTCCTTGACTTCGCCGAATTTTGGCCTGAGTTGCAGGAAACCGATTTTCAATGTTCACCCCCTGTTATGGCGCGCCTTCCATTTTTGGCGCGGCGACCCAGCAGTAAAGAGGGCTGGTGCAAAGCAGGCTGAGAAACTAGCACTCTCTAAAGGAGTTAAGCGCCTTTGGGCGGTTTCACGAGCTTCATTATAGCGGATTTTTCGAAGGTTGAAAATACCAAAGCGATCTTAATTAATCAGATTTGATGGGCACTCTAAACGCCTTTTGGATTTGCTATATCATAATAATTCACAATTATATAATGTAGCTTGCAGCACATCTGCTCTCCACTCCGCCTTTTTCGATAATTTCTCCACGATCAAATTTTAGGCAGGGGTCCCAGATCAGCCTCAGGGACTGGAAATCAGCGAAAGGGAGTGGTCCCCAAGATTACCTGCAGAAACAGCAGATACTGCGTGGTGGCATAATGCTTGCTGTTTTTCGTGGTCAAAGAATTGGGGGAATGAACACTTATCATCAACAGAAAGACACCAGTGGAACTCGAATCTCACATCAACTTTGGATCGAACAGCAAAAGAGAGATCGAACCCGATTTCTTCTTCATGATGAACTGTCTCCTCTACAGCCGGATGGAGACAGGCTATCCTTCAAATCATGATTTCTACGATGAAGACGTAAACGTATATCTCGCAAACTTGTTGTGCTCGTTCATGAATCCCGAATATCACCGCAGGGCGAAAAAATACCTCTCCCCTTATGACCAGAGCCTGTTCGAAAAGATAAAGGACTCGTCGGATGTTCGGCTGAAATACACTATTTACAAGACCAATGCAGATTTTCTTCTCATATCAATTGGCATCTTTCGAAATCCAGATGGCAGGGGCGTTTCTTCACCGCTGTTCAAACACACGGAAGAAGCCCACATGGGGAAAGGAAAAGCATATTATCAGTTTGCCTATTCTTACAGCCAGTCGATGTTCCGGAAACCGACGGCGATCAGTGAGGTTCTCGAAAAGCTATCCCGGGGATTCGAAAACTACGTGGAGATCCTCAGCCACATGCGGGGCGAATACTTCAACATACTAGAGAGGTTGGGAAACGGAGACATCTATCACCTTGAAAGATCAATCGACAAGTACCAAGAAAGCGAAGAGCTCAAAGAACTCCGCGATCGCTTCCTCGATCTTTACTCGGCGTACCGGAAATCCAAAGATCCCGAGCTGAGAATCGAGCTCGAAAAACTCGTCAAAGCCATTCAGCTAATCGATGAGTCGTTCTATTTCAAGATCGACGATTAATCGATCCTTGCACTATTTAATCCCACTCAAAAAACACCTGGATTGAGCCATAAAGCCTCGCGTCCAAAAGGGAGTCGCCTCCGCTAGCGCGTCTTGATCCGTCATTCTTCATAGTGAGCGCAGGTGAGGAATCCCCATCACCCAGCACCCTTACGAAGATCGCCTGCCGGTCCCCGTTCGGTGGTTTCCTTGAGACTGAACCGCCTGCAGGAAATCGCTTATCCGCTCAAAGGCTTCTTCCCTTGCTTTGCCGCGAGTGAGAATGTGCGATCCAAATGGCAGGAGCCTGACCTGGCTCATCGGATGTACAGCCAAACGCCGGAGAAATTTTAGCCCGCGGGTGGATAGCCTTTTATCGTCCCTTGCCTGGAGCACTAACATGGGTGCTCTGACTTCCGCCGGATGTTCTCTAGCGTGTTCCATCGCTTTGGCGAGTTCGCCGTTCCAGCCGGCTACTCGATAAAAAAACGTCGGTGCAACACGCCTCCCCACTTCGGCTGCCCGTTCCTTCATGGTGTACCGGGGGAAAAGTGCGGGAGAGAGGAGCACGAAAGCGTTCACCTCGTGCATTTTGTTCAATATCAAAGCGAGCGTTCCGCCAATGCTCAGTCCGATGATATATACTTCTTCCGAGTATCGCCTGGAGACCTGAAGAGCGTTTTGGGCATACGTCAACCACGATTCCCAGGAAACCATCCGGTCTTTGGAATCCATCCTGAAAAATCGCGGACAATAAGCTGTATAGCCTTTCGCGTACAGACAATTGCCGAGATCCCTCATTTCCGCCGGTGTGCCGTTGCCGCCGTGGAACAGCAAGCAGACAGCCGCGGGCTCCTGTTGCAGAAAAAGGAACGAGCGATCATCTCTCGGAATATGAAGGTTCCGATCGAACTCGTAACGTTGGAGAAAATGAGTCCGAAGCAGTTCTCGCCGCAGGACGAAGCGCTTCGGATCCTTTTCGAGAAGAGCTTCAATCTCCCAGAGGGTTCGGTTGATTTGGCCGTGCCACGTCATGGTGGACAGATGAGTTTTGGTTCATTCGTTCCGGCTGGTTGAGATTGCTTTCCCAATCCAGGGGAATACCGGAGGGCAATAAATCTCTCTAGCGACGATTGTCGATCTGGCTGAGACGATAGTTAGGGGCTTCTTTGGTGATAATGACATCATGCGGATGGCTTTCTCTAAGCCCAGCCGC
Organism: Candidatus Latescibacterota bacterium; assembly: GCA_011772205.1. Classification (GTDB taxonomy): domain Bacteria; phylum Krumholzibacteriota; class Krumholzibacteriia; order WVZY01; family WVZY01; genus WVZY01. The sequence goes on along the minus strand of WVZY01000076.1, from coordinate 122,096 downwards.
AGTGACCTGGATGAAGCTGCCTTTCCTTTTGAGCTCATCTATGGTCCGGACTCCGCAATATCCCATACCGGCACGCAATCCACCGACGAGCTGGAACACGGATTCCGAGAGCTTTCCTTTGTAGGGTACTCGTCCCTCGATTCCCTCTGCGACAAGCTTGGTCTCTTCCGCCACATCCTCCTGTGCGTAACGATCCCGGCTTCCCTGCCTCATCGCCTCCACAGATCCCATTCCACGATAAATCTTGAAGCTCCGGCCCTCATAAAGGACGATTTCTCCCGGCGTCTCGTCGGCGCCTGCGAACAGGCTTCCAATCATTACCGTATCCCCACCGGCAGCGATTGCCTTGACGATGTCCCCGCTGTATTTCACGCCTCCGTCGGCGATGAGCGGCACCCCAACTTTTCCAGCAACGGCGGCACATTCCATGATAGCGGTGATCTGAGGAACCCCGATGCCTGCAATCACCCGCGTCGTGCAGATCGCTCCCGGCCCCACGCCGACCTTGATTCCGTCCGCGCCCGCTTTGATGAGATCTCTCGCCGCAGCTGCTGTTGCAATGTTTCCCGCAATTACCTGAAGGTTTCTGTGCCGTGTCTTGACTTTCGTTAGTGTGTCGATCACATTTTCCGAATGCCCATGGGCCGTGTCGATCGCGATCACATCTACATGACTCTCGACGAGGAGATCCACGCGCCGTGCTGCGTCTTTTCCAACACCCACAGCAGCGCCTACTCGAAGCCTGCCTTCCTCATCCTTGCACGCGTTCGGATAATCCGTGCTCTTTTTTATGTCTTTGAACGTAATGAGGCCTTTCATTCTCTTTTTCGAATCAACGACCGGCAGCTTTTCGATCCTGTGCTCGTGGAGGATTCTTTTTGCTTCCTCCATCGAGATTCCCTCCGCGGCGGTTATGAGCCCTTCGGATGTCATCAATTCTCTAATGGGAACCGAATCGTCCTCGACGAAGCGCAAGTCCCGAGTAGTGAGCATACCGACGAGTATCCCCATATCCGTAATCGGAACACCTGAGATGTTGTATTTTCGCATCACCGCCCTGGCGTCTCTCACAAGCTGGTCCGGTCCCAGTGTGATGGGATTGCTGACGACTCCGCTCTCGCTGCGCTTCACCATATCCACCTGCCCCGCCTGAGCCTCAGGGCTCATGTTTCTGTGGATGATCCCAATCCCACCTTCCCGGGCGAGCGCGATGGCAAATTCCGCTTCTGTGACAGTATCCATTGCAGCGGAGACAATTGGAATATTGAGTGCAATGTCCTTTGTAAGTCGTGTGCTGACGTTCACTTCCGATGGCTGAACGGACGATTTGCCAGGAATCAGAAGCACATCGTCAAACGTAATACCCATTCCCAATATCTTCTCAGGCATGAAGAACCCCCAATTTTTGGCTTAATTTGTGAAATTTATCACCGTTATTCCTGAATTGCAAGGGGAGTTCTGCACAAAGCCTCCGAAACACCGCTGCCTGGGACGCCCGATACATTTCCTTGACAATGCGTACGGCCCAGGCCGATCATTCCCGGCATGGACCCCGTATTCTCCCAATATATTTTCCGCCTGATCTTCGCGCTCGTCATAGGGGGGCTGATCGGAGTCGAGCGGGAGACAAAAGGGAAACCGGCGGGCATGAGAACCAACATGCTCATGTGCCTCGGTTCCTGTCTCCTCATGATTCTCTCCACCGAAGTTGCCCGCGCTGGAGGCAGCACGGCTGACCCGGGGAGGATCGCCGCCCAGGTAGTGACGGGGATCGGTTTTCTCGGAGCGGGGACGATCATACGATCACGCGTCTCTGTAGCAGGTCTGACCACCGCCGCAACGTTATGGTTCGTTGCAGCGCTGGGTCTCGTGATCGGCCACGGTGACTTTCTATTAGCGGTTGTGGCAGCATTCCTCATCATTCTCACCCTAACTGCCCTCGGCCGCTTCGAGAGACGACTCGAGGTGACGCAGCGGCTCCATTTCCTCAGGTTCCGGATTGAGGCGACGCGGGGGGCCATGCAGCAGTTCAAGAGCATTATCTCGGAGCACCGGGTTGCACCCGAGAACATCTCTCTCGAGAGAGACGCAAATGCCATCCTGATCGACATGGAGTACATCGGCCCGGAAGCAAAACACACCTCCTTCGTGGAAAGCGTCCATGCGCTCGAAGGTGTCGAAGTCCTTCTGGATTACTGATCGGCACATCTCATTTGATATGTCTCATCTTTTTTGTGAATAAGGGGTTACAGGACCTCTGTTCTCTCCAAATTGTGAATTTTTTACTTTATTCGCCCCCCCGCCTGGTGTATATTGCAACGATATCAATGCCGCATGCCGGTCAAATTATCTGCCGACTGTATGGGATCATTCACGAAAGGGTAATCGCGGCGAATGCCGCATGTGAACTATGTATTTCCAGTTCGCCAACGTTATCGTTTTCCTGCTCGTCGGCATGGCTTTCGTCGGAGTCGTCCTATTCATCGGGCGGCTCTTCCGGCCATCCAGCTATGATTCGGTCAAGAGCACAACCTACGAATGCGGCGAAGAGCCCGTTGGATCCGCTTGGATCAACTACAACTCCCGCTTCTTTTTGATCGCTCTGATCTTTCTAATCTTCGAAGTCGAGGTCGTTTTCATTTTTCCCGTTGCGGTGGTTTTCCGCAATTGGATTGCGCAGAAACTGGGTATGGTGGCCCTCGTCGAGATCCTCGTTTTCGTGCTCATCCTGTTTGTAGGGCTTATTTATGCGTGGGCCAAAGGCGACCTCGATTGGATCAAACCGACACCGAGCGAGGCTAGAGGAGCGAAAGATGTATAAGCCAATGTCATTGGTCCCCAGCGGAGAACCGGGAGCAACCGTCATCACCACCCGGGTCGACGACGTATTGAACTGGGGTAGAGCCAACTCCCTTTGGTACATGCTTTTCGGCCTTGCCTGCTGCGCCATCGAAATGATGCAGACAGGTGGACCCCGGGCGGACCTCGATCGGTTTGGTGCGGTTCCGAGGCCGACACCGAGGCAGTCCGATCTCATGCTCGTTGCCGGAACATTGACATATAAGATGGCGATCCGGACGAAACTGCTCTACGAACAGATGACCGAACCCAAGTTTGTCATAGCAATGGGCAGCTGCGCGACCTGCGGGGGGCTGTTTTCACCCGGTTATTCGGTGCTCAAAGGCGTCGACAAAATCATACCCGTCGATGTCTACCTGCCGGGCTGCCCTCCAAGGCCCGAAGCGTTGACAGAGGCTCTCATACACGTCCAGCGGCAAATAAAGAGGTCCAGGCCGCTCAGACAGAAGCACGAGGACACGAAGATCATCACTTGAGCGCACATACTCTATTAGCGATATGAACGAAAAAAATATTCTCGAAAAGGTGATGGCGGAATTTCCCGGCGTCGCTTTCGAATTGATCGAAGAAAATACGGACCATCCCTATCTCGTCATTCCGGCGGAAAGGACCGCCGGTATTTGCCGTTTCTTGAGAGACGATCCCGACCTCCGCTTAGATGCGCTGTCCAATCTGAGCAGCGTGGACGAGGGAGAAATCCTCACGGTGGTCTATCACCTCTTCTCCTACGAGCACCGGCATTACTCCGTCCTAAAAGTTCGCGTCCCCAGGGGGGCGCCCGATGTGCCGACTGTCCAAACAGTGTGGCCCGGCGCCGGCTGGTTCGAGAGAGAGGCGTATGATTTGATGGGAATCAACTTTATGGGCCACAATGATCTGCGGCGTATCATGCTTCCTGATGATTGGGTGGGGCATCCACTCAGAAAAGACTGGGTAGAACAGGAAGAATACCATGGAATGGGGACATCGCGCAACGAACCGATGGATGTATTACCGCTGGCGGACGCTCCGGAGAAGGAGAAACAGAGTGACTGAGTTCATCACCGAAGAAATGACCCTGAATATGGGTCCGCAGCACCCAAGCACGCACGGCGTTCTTCGGTTTCAGCTTACCAGCGATGGTGAAGTGATCCATAGCGTCAAGCCCGACGTGGGCTATCTGCACCGGAGCATTGAAAAAATCGCCGAAAAGGTCACCTACCACGGTTTCATGCCTTACACCGACCGAGTGGACTACGTTGCAGCAATGAACTCGAATTTCGCCTGGGCACTGACCGTCGAGAAGCTGGGCGGCTATCAAGTACCCGAACGGGCCGAGTACCTGAGAGTGATCGCCGCCGAGCTCAACAGGATTTCGAGCCACCTGATCATGCTCGGCGTGATGGCGATGGATATTGGCGCGGTGACGCCGTTTCCTTACTTCTTGAGGGAGAGGGAGACGATCAACGATCTTTTGGAAGAGCTCTGCGGCGCCAGGCTCACCTACAACTACATTCGAATCGGCGGGGTTTCATCCGACCTGCCCGACGGATTCCGCGATAGAGCATTGCGATTCCTCGATCACTTCGAGCCTATCATCGACGAGTTCAACCGGCTCATTACATACAACGAGATCTTCGTCAATCGTCTTGCGAACATCGTCATCATCCCTAGAGAACAAGCGATCGCATGGGCGCTCGTCGGGCCAAACCTCAGGGCATCCGGTGTCAAATGGGATCTTCGCAAGGACGAACCCTATTCGATCTACCCGCAAGTGGAGTTCGACATTCCCGTCGGCAAAGGGGAGGTCGGAACAGTAGGGGATTGTTTCGATCGCTTCATCGTGCGGGTGGACGAGATGAGAGAATCATCGAAAATCATCCGCCAATGCCTCGATAAAATGCCTGAGGGAGAGATTCAGTCGAAGCTGCCAAGACAGCTCAAACCCCCGAAAGGCGAGGTGTATGTCCGCAGCGAGAGCGCAAGGGGAGAAATGGGTTATTACCTCGTCTCGAACGGCGGGCTCAATCCCGAGAGGGTCAAGATTCGCACGGGTTCCTTCAGCGCGATGGCCATTATGGAGGAAGTCTCCAAAGGTATCATGATTGCCGACATGGTGGCGCTCATCTCGAGCCTGGATGTTATCGCTCCGGAAATCGACAGATGAAGTGCATGGTGAGGAGCTTCAATGGAAAGACTTGCTGATTATATTGTGTACAATCTCCCGTTTCTTCAGCAGATACCTCGGGTGATCGTCGACCTGATCATCATGCTTTTTTTTGCCACCTGCATGCTGCTGTTCTGGGTGGCCCTGTTCGCAGGAATAACCAGCTGGGTGGAACGGCGAGTCGCAGGAAGAATCCAATCCCGGATCGGGCCGAACCGGGTTGGTCCTCAGGGATTTCTCCAGTGGATCGCCGACGGCTTGAAATGCTTCCTCAAGGAAGATTTCGTCCCCGCTGCCGCCGATAAAAAGCTGTTCCTCCTTGCCCCATACATCGTATTTGCCGGGATGTTCGCCGTTTTCGTCGTCGTCCCGTTCGGCGACGGCCTCATCATCAGCAACCTGAACATCGGTATTTTCTACGTCCTTGCCATATCGTCTCTCGTTGTCGTTGGAATACTGATGAGCGGTTGGAGCTCGAACAACAAATGGTCGCTCCTCGGCGGGATGCGCTCGGCGGCACAAATCGTGAGCTATGAAATACCTGTAAGCCTCGCTATTCTTCCTGTGATCCTGCTCACCGGCAGCTTGGGGATGCAGGACATCATCCGGGCTCAAGGACCGTATCCCTGGCAGTGGTTCGCCTTCCACAATCCATTTACATTCATCGCATTTTTCATTTTCTTTATCGGCGCCCTTGCCGAGGGTAATCGGACGCCCTTCGATATACCCGAAGCAGAGAGCGAACTGGTCGCGGGATACAATACCGAATACAGCGGAATGCGATTTGTTTTCTTCTTCTTTGCCGAGTGGGCGAATCTTTACATTATCGCCGCTCTGACGGTGACGCTGTTTCTCGGTGGCTGGAATACGCCGGCGCATCTGTACACGAATTTGTTCGGTCTCCTCCACCGCTCCGTGGATGTCGCAGGAACGTTCGTTTTCATCCTCAAATCTCTTTTCCTCGTATTCGTCATCATCTGGATACGGTGGACGCTGCCACGACTCAGGGTCGATCAGATGATGGACGTTTGCTGGAAGTATTTCGTTCCGTTCTCATTTGCAAACATTGTCGGAACAATTATCTGGATGGTTCTGGCCGATGCAGCTCCCGTGCTGGGTTACGTGCGCTACATCTTGTTTGTTGTGGGACTAATGGTTCCACTCGCCATTGCGATGAAAATCACAAGGAATTTCCGACTTGCCAAGAGTGAAATCCATCTGAATCCGTTTATATGATAAAAGGAGCTTCGAATGGCAACCACAGCATCCACAGACGCCGTCCCCGGCTTTAGAGGCACCTATTTCGGACGCATCAAAAACGCCATCATTTCGATCATGGAAGGGATGAGCGTCACTCTGGGTTATCTCCTCCAACGACCGATCACCATTCAGTATCCCGACCGGACCCCCAAGCCGGTCAAGGATACGCTACCGGAGAGATATCGCGGGATCCTCGAACTGGATATGAAAACCTGCACGGCCTGCCTGGCATGCGAGAGGGCCTGTCCCATCGGGTGCATCAAGATCGAGGTCGTCAAGGACAAAGAGACCAAGAAGCGCTACATAACGCGTTTCGATATAGATATCGCAAAATGTATGTACTGCGGTTTGTGCGTGGATCCATGTCCGGGTGGAGCGATCCGACATACGAATGAATTCGAAGGCAGCACGAGCGATGTCCAGTATCTCGTAAGGCGTTTTGTTCCACCAGGCGAACGAATCGAGCCCGCCAAACCCAAAAAGAAAGAAAAAGAGGAAGCCGGGGCGGAGGGCAGCTAGTCGTATCGAGAGAGTTGTTTCCCCTTGAAACGATGGTTGGCCGAAGCTATTCTCAGGCCTTCTTATTCTCATCAATTCTCGTTGTAGCAATAATTCCGCACCCCTCGCGGTATTCGAGTGCTCGCTCGAGCCCCTCCAACCACTCGGGTGGGCCAACGGCAAAGAGCACTTCCTGCCGTGGGCAGCTGGCGGCAAGTTGGGTCGAGGAATAGAATCATTATGGGAGAAATCGTCTTCATCGCCTTGGCGGTCGGCACGACAGTCGGAGCCGGAGTCGTCGCGTTTTCCAAAAACATCGTTTACTCAGCGTTCGCGCTCCTCTTGAGCTTTTTCTGCGTCGCCGGCCTGTACGTTTTCCTGGCGGCTGATTTCGTTGCGGCCACTCAGGTCATCGTATATATCGGCGGAATACTCGTGTTGATACTTTTCGGCGTAATGCTCACCGAGAAGATCGAGAAGGTCAACATTTCCAACCAAGCGCTGAAACCATTCCGCGCCTGGATTCTTCTCATTGTGTCGGGGGGGATCCTGATTGCCGCCATCGTCAAAACAAATTGGATTACAAAAGCTCCGCTGCCCCCGACTCCCACGACCGGCGAGCTGGGAAATGCTTTTCTCACCCGCTATCTTCTCCCATTCGAAATCGCTTCCGTGCTCCTTCTCGTCGCTCTCATCGGGGCGATCATTGCAGGGAGAAAAGAGGTGCGAAGAAAATGATCAGCCTCCAGACATATCTCATCATCGGAGCGATTCTCCTTGTCCTCGGCATTTACACCGTCGTCAGCCGGAGAAACGCCGTGGGAATCCTCATGGGGGTGGAGCTGATACTCAATAGCGCCGGGCTCAATTTCGTCGCCGTGTCGCGATTCGTGGAGCTTTCGATTGACGGTCAGGTGTTCACGATTTTCATCATTGTCCTCGCAGCCAGCGAAGCCGCTGTGGCGCTGGGAATCATTCTCTCCTATTTCCAGACCTATGCTTCGGTCTATGCGGACAGAGCAGACTCGTTGAGGCGATAAATCAAAATGTGGTTCGAAGAGCATATATACCTCATCGTGCTGATCCCTTTTATCGGCTCGTTCATCAACGGCTTGAATTCATTCCTGGGTAACCGGATGCCCAAGCGATGGGTGGGATGGATCGCATGCGGCGCTGTTTTCATCCCTCTCCTCATCTCAATCAGAGGATTGTTCTATCTCCGCTCCCTGCCGCCAGCCGATCGCGCTATCGAAAGCATCGTCTACACGTGGATCGAAGTCGGTAACGTACACCTCGACGCCGGCTTTCTCTTTGATCAACTGAGCTGCGTAATGGCCCTCGTCGTCACCGGTGTTGGCTTCCTCATCCACGTCTATTCGATCGGATACATGGGACATGATTCCGGTTATTCCAGATACTTTTCGTACATGAACCTCTTCACCTTCTCGATGCTCCTCCTGGTCCTTGGCAACAACCTTCTGCTGATGTTCGTCGGCTGGGAAGGCGTCGGGCTCTGTTCCTATCTATTGATCGGCTTCTGGTTCGATCACAAGCCAAACGCCGTTGCGGGAATGAAAGCCTTCATCGTCAACCGAATCGGCGATTTTGGATTTCTCATAGGTATACTGCTACTCTTTGTGAGCTTGGGACTGAAAGGTCACTGGACGCTGACCTTTTCGGAGCTCTCCGAACACTCTTATCTCCTGGGTAGGGGAGGCGTCGTCACTGCGATCGCCCTTTGCCTGTTCGTCGGAGCAACCGGTAAATCCGCTCAAATCCCGCTCTATACATGGCTCCCCGATGCGATGGCCGGCCCCACACCGGTCAGCGCTTTGATTCATGCCGCTACAATGGTTACTGCCGGCGTTTATATGATCGCGAGGATGAATTTTATTTACACCGCATCCCCGGCCGCTCTTGCCGTTGTCGCCACCGTGGGAGCCGTCACCGCGCTGTATGCGGGAAGTATCGGACTCGCCCAGAACGACATCAAAAGAGTACTCGCGTACTCCACGGTCAGCCAGCTGGGGTACATGTTTCTCGGCGTGGGCGTGGCCGCGTACGCTGCAGGGATCTTTCACTTGATGACGCACGCATTTTTCAAAGGCCTTCTCTTTCTCGGTGCCGGCTCGGTGATTCATGCAATGAGCAACCGGCAGGACATGCGGGAAATGGGGGGCCTCAGGAGCCCGCTCCGTGTCACGTATATCACATTCATGACGGCAACTCTTGCCATCGTGGGAATCTTCCCGTTTGCAGGATTTTTCTCCAAGGACGAGATCCTATGGAAAACGTGGGCAAGCGGCCATTACGGCCTGTGGGTAATCGGGTTCATTGGCGCGGGAGTGACTGCGTTCTATATGTTCCGCCTCGTCGCCCTCACGTTTTTCGGAAAGAACCGTGCCGATGCCGAAACGCAGCATCACATTCACGAGTCCCCCAAGGTCATGCTCTGGCCCCTCGTGATACTGGCCGTACTCTCCTTTGTTGGCGGGTGGATTGGAATCCCGAAGGGGCTTGGCGGAAATGATGCATTTCACCACTGGCTGGAACCGGTATTTTCGCATGCCTCGCACGAACCCGGTGGCGAAGACCTCCACGCGACTTTCTCAGCTTCGGGCGAATCGTTTGTTGCTACCTTGCCGGATGCCGACGCCTCCCACGATACCGCGGCGGACGGCCTGATCGCGCCCGTCGAGGAGGCACGTGCGGCGATTGGAAGTTCCGAGCTGGAGACACAGCATGGCGGCGCTCACAACGGGGATGCAGAAGATCACGGTTTGGAGCGCTTCTTTGCCGTGATTTCCGTGCTTTGGGTAATTCTCTGTGGATTTCTCGGGTTCAGGTTCTACACCAAGAGAATTGATATCGTTAACCGCTTGAAGGGAATAGCCGGGGGCTTGATTCATCGTGTCATAGAGAACAAATACTACGTGGACGAGATCTATCAGGCAGCTTTCGTCGACAATCTCCTGAGAACGGTGAAGGGATGCGGTATATTCGACAACCTGGTGATCGATGGACTGGTAAACGGGACCGCATTTTTCACCAAGATTTTCTCCTTCGTTACCGGCCTATTTGACAACTCGTTCATAGACGGTCTCGTCAATGCCGTGGCGAATATTGTTACAGCGACCGGGCAACGACTCCGCGTGATCCAGTCCGGCCAAATCCAGGGATACTTGTATTTTGTGTTCAGCATTACAGTCTTGATCATCTGTTTGAAATGGCTGTTATAGGAAATCATCCGTTAACTGCAGCGCATTCGATTTCGTTTCGAGATACATATCCTGCATCCACCAGCCCTTCGGGCACAGAGGAAGGGGTCGGAATTTGATTTTGATGAATTCAACTCAGTGGAGGGTTTACTCAAATGGTTAGCCACATCTTATCGTGGTTGATATTTTTCCCGCTCATCGGAGCGGCGATCGTGGCCATCGTGCCGAGACATCAGCACAACCTTATCCGTTGGATCTCAGCGGGTGCCACGGCGCTTCCGTTGGCACTCGCAATCAAGGTGTTCGTCTCGTTCGACAGGACGACATCTGGCTTCCAGTTCGTCGAGAGAACCGAGTGGATCAGGGCGTTCAACATCCACTACTACTTGGGGATCGACGGGGTCAGCGTGACAATGGTTCTTCTAACAGCCCTCCTTTGTTTCCTCTGCATCTTTGCTTCGTGGGGAATCACCAAGGGAGTGAAAGGCTTCTTCGTCCTGTTCCTGCTCCTCGATACGGGAATGATGGGTGTTTTTTGCGCCCTCGACTTTTTCCTTTTCTACGTTTTCTGGGAAGTCATGCTCCTTCCCATGTACTTCTTGATCGGGATCTGGGGCGGCCCGAGGCGAGAATATGCAGCGATCAAGTTCTTTCTCTATACACTCCTCGGCTCCGTACTGATGCTTCTCGTGATGCTCGCTTTCTACTTCTTCAGCCGGGACCCCTTGACGGGCAAGCACACGTTCGACCTGGTCCTTCTCCAACAACAAAACGTCCACATTGGTCCTCTAACCAGCATGACGCTCCGCAACGTCTGCTGGATAGCCCTTTATATTGGATTCGCGATAAAAGTACCGGTATTTCCGTTCCATACATGGCTTCCCGACGCCCACGTGGAAGCCCCGACGCCAATCAGCGTGATTCTCGCCGGCATCCTCCTGAAGATGGGGACCTATGGGATATTGAGGATCAGCTATCCGCTGCTTCCCGACGCGACACGACACTTCGCCCTGTTCCTCGCCGTCATGGGGATGATCAACATCATCTACGGCGCGCTCTGCGCCATGGCTCAGAAAGATGTGAAAAGGCTCGTCGCCTACTCGAGCATCAGCCACATGGGCTTCGTGCTCCTGGGGATGTCCAGCTTCACCAGCGAAGGGATCAACGGCGCCGTCCTCCAGATGTTCAACCACGGAACGATCACGGCCATGCTCTTTCTTATCGTAGGCGTGATTTACGATCGCGCCCACCATCGTGATATCGAGGGATTCGGCGGCCTAGCCCACCAGATGCCCCGCTACAGCGTGATTACGGCGATCGCGTTTTTCGCCGCTTTGGGACTGCCCGGCTTGAGCGGCTTCATCAGTGAAGCGCTCGTGTTCATCGGGGCTTTCCAAACCTACCGGATGCTCACCATAGTATCCGCCATAGGAGTAGTCCTCACAGCAGGCTACATACTGTGGACGATGCAGCGAATGTTCCTCGGTAGCCTGAAGGAAAAATACAAAGCCCTCCCGGAGATCAACGGGCGGGAGCTGTTCACGCTCGTCCCGCTTGCCGTCATCGTCTTCTTCGTCGGAGTTTATCCAATGCCAGTGCTGAACCTCATCAAAACCTCCCTCGACCACCTCAACAAGCTCGTAACGGGAGGATAAGAAGGACCTGCTGAGATGGCCAATGTCGAGAGTCTTAGATATTTCTTGCCGGAGCTGCTCCTAACGGCGCTCGTACTCGCCGTCTTCCTCGTCGACCTGGGTCTTAAAAGGAAGAAAGTCCCGATCGCCACCTTGATGGTCGTTGGGCTTCTCGTATCCCTCTACGCCGTCCTCAAAACCCCGGGCGCCGAAGGCGTGACCCTGTTTCTCGGAATGGTATCGCTGGATCCCTTCTCCGTGTTTTTCAAGGTCATTTTTATCGTGACGGCCGTCCTTGTGACGCTTTTCTCGATGGAATCCGACGAAGTGGAAGAAAAAAACTTCGGGGAGTATATGGGATTCATCGCCGCAACGACACTGGGTGCCGTGCTGCTCGCATCCTCGAACCACATGCTCATGGCTTTCCTGACCCTCGAGCTGGTAAGTGTTCCATGCTATGTGCTGGCCGGTTATATCAGCCGCAGCAGGCGCTCGAGCGAGGCGAGTCTCAAGTACGTAATATTCGGCGCCGCATCGAGCGGGCTCATGGTCTATGGCATTTCGCTGCTCTTCGGGGTGACGGGCTCGCTTTCCTTCGAAGGCATCCGTGACGCGCTCTCGGCCGGGAATCCTGGAGAGATCATCGTGCTCATCTCTTTGATTTTCATCCTTGCGGGTTTGGGCTACAAAATCGCCGTGTTTCCGTTCCACATGTGGTGCCCGGATGTATACGAAGGCGCGCCGACACCGATAACCGCATTCCTGTCCGTTGGACCGAAAGCTGCGGGATTCGCCGTTCTGGTCCGTATGCTCCACGTCGCATTCTCCTCATCAGACGGTGCCGCCGCCTATCTCACAGATATCTCGAGCGTGGACTGGCCGTTTCTGGTCGCCATCATCTCCGCCGCCACGATGACAATTGGAAACCTCCTCGCCATCAATCAATCGAACATCAAGCGACTTCTCGCATATTCGAGCATCGCGCACGCAGGGTACCTCCTCATGGGAGTCGTTGCGTTGTCCCAGCTCGGAACTCAGGCGCTGCTATTTTATTTCGTCGTGTACCTACTCATGAATCTTGGTGCCTTCCTCGTGGTGCTGAATTTCCGGAGCCAGACCCGAAGCGAGCAGATTGGTGATTACACGGGTCTTGCATGGCGGTCACCGATTGGCGCTTTTGTTGCCGTTTCGATGGCGATCTTTCTCTTCTCTCTCACCGGCATTCCCCCGTTTGGCGGTTTCATCGGAAAAGTCTATCTGTTCGCATCGATCATCCAAGGAGAACGCTTCATCTGGCTGGCCATAGTTGCCATCGCGAACAGCGTCATATCGCTCTACTACTATGCCAGGATCATCAAGGTGATGTTCCTCCGCGGAATCGACGCGGAGGATCTCGGCGGATTCGTCTCCTCCCCCACGACCATCACGCTTCTCACCATACTTGCCGTAGGAACGGCGGTATCGGGCATTTTCTGGGGACCCATCGCCCGTTGGGTCAGTCACTCGGCCAGTCTTTTCTTCGGATAAAATTTCCAGGCGCTTCGTGAATTATGCCGGTAGAGCTCTGCGCTCAATCGGCTGGTGAATGACGGAATAAGGGAGTTTCATTCCTGTGAACGATCCGACGATTTGGGAGCCGCATCGGATGCGGCGCGTCGGATTCGGATTCGAGTTTTCGTCATAAGACCGGCGAAGCGGGGCGTAGTAAAACAAAACGGGGGTTCAGGCTTTGCACCAGAACCCCCGGTACATTCAGAATTCAGTGAAGTGCATGTGGGATCACACGAGGTTTAGAGATCACACGCCTTCAGGGTTTTCCTCTTGTTCGCTTTGGCGCGTATCTCGGCGCCTTTGATTATCTCGCGAACCCTCTTGTCCAGAGCTCCGTAGAACTCGCCGGCGACGTTGGCGTTCTTCACGGCGCCTTTTGTTCGCGCCTTAGAGATGATGAGATCAGCCGCTTTCGCCTTCTTCTTCATCTTAGCCATGTAACCCCTCCTGTTTTGAAAAGGAAGACCAAGAGACGACATAAACATTAAAGTCATAACTTGAATACCCTAATTCGCAAATCCTGTCAAAGGGAAAATAGCGCCAAGGTGCCTTTTTTCGAGGTCTGGAGGCCGATTGGGGAGTGTCGGTCCGGTGCCGCCCGGCTCGCCGCCGGCCGCGGACGCCTACACCTTGGGCAGGATTATGCCGTCCTGAGCCTGGTATTTGCCTTTCTTATCCTCGTAGGAGAACTGGCACTCCTCGTCGCTTTCGAAGAACAGAACCTGCGCAATCCCTTCATTCGCGTACACTTTCGCGGGCAGGGGGGTTGTGTTCGAGATTTCCAGCGTAACGAATCCTTCCCACTCGGGCTCGAAAGGGGTAACGTTCGTAATAATTCCGCAGCGAGCGTAAGTGGACTTGCCGACACAGATCGTCATGACGTTTCGAGGAATGCGGAAGTACTCCACGCTCCGCCCCAGAGCGAACGAGTTCGGAGGGATGATGCAGACATCCCCCTTGAAATCCTCGAATGCATTTGGATCGAACGTCTTGGGATCCACGACGGTCGAATTGATGTTCGTGAAAATCTTGAACTCATCCGAGATGCGGATATCGTAACCGTATGACGAAATCCCGTAGGAGATTTTTCCATCCCTTTCCTGCCGATCGACGAAGGGACTGATCATGCGATGCTCCTGCACCATCCGACGAATCCATTTGTCAGGCTTTATCATGTCTTACCCTTCCTGTTTCCAGCTCGAAGAAATCTCAATGACTGAATTGCCCCGGCCGGCCTCCCGAGGATCCCGATAACCGGCGTCCCAGCCTTCTCCGGGCATTGGCATGAGATCCCGCGCGGGAGCATCTCTGGATTACGTCTTGAGCTTCCTCGACAGGTGCTTCTCGATATCGTTCACCTTGGTCCGAATGGAATCTACGGCACTTTCGCGGTCATCGACGGCAACATGGGTGATCACCCGGCGGGAGAGCTCCCTCATTTTATCGTGGCACTTCCGGATGAGATCCCACACGTCGTCGGGCGACCCTTCCACAATGGTGCCCATCGATGTGAGCCGGTACTCGATGCCGCTCTTGTCGATGACATCGATGACCTTCGAGACGTCTTCGCTGAGGGATTCTTTCCCCATTGGGACGACTGAAAAAAATGCTATCACAACCTCACCTCCTCGGCGGCCGTGAATGCGAAAGATTGTTCGCCGCATCGAATGGCTTTCTTACCGGGATCAGAAACGCAACGGGCAGAATACGACAACGGTGCACGTTTGTCAAAAGCTTTGGCGCTCAATCACCCGATGCATTCAAGGACCATGAGCTGAGTGGCGATCGAGGCACCGTCGCTGTTTATTTTTAACGCGTCACAATTGGCCGTACAGTACAACGGCCCCAAGTTGACAGCCACTCGGTTTTAGGATACGCTGGTGGTTTGCAACCGATTCGACCGCATTCCAGTGGAACGTTCAAAGCGTTCCCCTGAGAGCAGGGTGTCCTGACTGCTATTCTATCCAGCCACGTCTAAGACATGTTGTCGATTTCCGATGGCTTCTTGGCGGCGGGATTGACCCGCTCCGATGAAGGGCACGCGTTATGTTCAAAAGAACTATTCTTTTTTGTATCTTCTGCACGGTGTGCCTCAATGCCACCCTTGGATTCACCCAGGTCCATCTGCGCCCCGGAATCAGTGGTGGGTTCGTATATTCCTCATTTCGGTACGATGACACGCCCGATTTTTGGGATCCAGGATGGAGGGGAGGATTTGCAGGCGGCGTTTTCTTGGAAATATCGCTAAAGAGGACAATAAGCATTGTCCCGGGAGTCGGATACCTCCGCCTGGCGGATCATCGCGACATTACCTTTCCCGTAACAGTAATCAATCCATATGCCATCTTTGGTGAGGCCGAGCTTTCTCAGGATTACATTACGATTCCCGTCTTGTTAAAGGTCAAGCCGGTAAGATCTACCGGACTTTTCCTGACAGTCGGGTCGGAGATCGGCATTTTGATCTCCGCAAACGGCCAGTCGACTCTCATTACCGAAATCGCTCCAGACTCGGTACTCATCGTTACCGAAGATGAAGACGTTTCCGATGGTCTCAGATCGACCAATGTTTTCGGGAATATCGGGCTGGGTTTCGAACAAGCACTGGGCATCCATAAGGTGATTGGAGAGATACGCTACCAGTTCGGCTTGGTTGGAAACGGGAAAAGAGGCAGATGGCTCACCGATTGGAAAACCCAGGCAGTTCTCTTTCTCGCTGGCTTCGCATGGTAATCATCGATCC
Source organism: Candidatus Latescibacterota bacterium (assembly GCA_011772205.1). Taxonomy (GTDB): domain Bacteria; phylum Krumholzibacteriota; class Krumholzibacteriia; order WVZY01; family WVZY01; genus WVZY01. Next base: position 106,190 of record WVZY01000076.1, on the reverse strand, counting down.
GCGATAATCCTGGTTCAACATGACATCACTCTTGCAAGCCAAATCGAAAAAGGACTTTGACCAGATTCGCATGCTGTTCCTGGAATACGCAGACTCGCTTGGATTTGATCTGTGCTTCCAGAATTTCAAGCAGGAGCTTCAAAACTTCCCCGGGGAATACGCCCCGCCGAACGGCCGGCTGCTCCTCGCCATCGAAGACGAAGAAGTGGCAGGGTGCGTCGGATTGAGAAAATTCGATGAAGGAATTTGTGAAATGAAGAGGTTGTATGTTCGGCCGAGCCTCAGAGGAAAAGGGATCGGAAGAGCACTTGCCATTGCCATCATCAACCGAGCTCGAGAAATCGGTTATTCTCGAATGCGGCTGGACACTATCCCGGTCATGAAGGAAGCCATTCAGCTTTACCTTTCGCTGGGATTCAAAGAGATCCCACCATACCGGGAGAATCCCATAGAAGGCGCTATGTATCTCGAGCTCGATCTGAGTTGATAATTCGCTTTAGGAGTCCAGACGGCCCATATGTAGCATGTCCCAGAAATCACCCATAAAATGCATATTTTCAGTGGACGTTGAAGACTGGTTTCACATACTGGACGTCCAATCCACGCCTGAGCTGTCCGAATGGGAATCACTTCCGTCGCACGTCGAAAAAAACTTCAGAAGATTACTCGATCTTTTCAGCGAAAAAAAGGTGAGCGCGAGCTGTTTCTTCCTCGGATGGATCGCTGAAAAATACCCGGATCTCGTGAAGGAGGCGAGCGACCGGGGGCACGAGATTGCCTCCCATGGGTATTCCCATAAGCTGGTCTATCAGATGACGGCGGAAGAATTTTTCAACGACGCCGTTAAATCGCGCCACATCATAGAGAATATCGTGGGCCGGCCCGTATCGGGCTATCGCTCAGCAGGCTTCTCGACGACGGTAAGCACACCGTGGTTCTTCGAAAAGCTCATCGAAGCGGGATACCAATATGATTCCTCTGTCTTCCCCGCACCGAGAGGGCACGGCGGATTGAAAACGAATGACTTCGCCCCTTATTTCGTCAAAGGTAACGAACGAGGAATCATCGAGTTCCCGATAACCGTCACAAAGCTGTTCGGGAAGCCTCTCTGCTTTTTCGGTGGCGGTTACCTGAGGCTTTTCCCTTATTTCCTGATCCGGAACATGACCTTGAAAGTATTATCCGAGGGGCGTCCCGCCGTATTCTACGTCCACCCGAGAGAAATCGATCCGGCACACCCGCGATTACCGATGAATATTATCAGGCGATTCAAATCGTATGTGAACTTATCCACAACCAAAGGAAAGATTTCACAGATATTAGATGACTTCGAGTTCGCCACCTTCGAGAGCTTTGTCAACGACCATCCCGAGCTGACACAAGGGGAATAATGCCAAAACGAGACGTCTCAGATTTTTTTGATTCTTACGCAAGCGATTTCAATGCAATCTATGGCAATCGGAACACCCTGCTCAATAACTTGATCAACAAGCTGTTTAGAAAGAGCATGAGGGTCAGATACATCAGGACCATTGAGGGATGCGAGCCTATCGAAGGTCGCAGTGTCATCGATATCGGGTGTGGTCCGGGCCATTACGGAGTTGCGCTTGCGAAAAAAGGCGCCGCCCGGGTCTGCGGGATAGACTTTGCAGAGTCCATGATAGATTTGGCGAAATCTCGTGCTGTGCGGTCCGGCGTTGCAGATCGCTGTAGTTTTTTCCTCGGTGATTTCTGGGATTATCCCGCCGAAGAGAAGTTCGATTACGCGATCGTTATGGGCTTTATGGATTACATCGAGGATCCAAGAGAATTGATCGAGAGAGTATTATCGCTTACCAGTCACAAGGCATTCTTCAGCTTTCCCTCCGCAAGCGGATTCCTCGCGTGGCAGCGAAGGCTTCGCTACAGGAAGCGGTGTGACCTGTTCATGTATGATCTGGGTCAGCTGTACGACCTGTTCGAGGGTACGGGATATCAGAAGATCCATCTCGAAAAAATAAACCGCGATTATTTCGTCACTGTCTCGATGGCAAAGGAGGGCCGGATTTGAAAAGGGCATCTCTGGAAGTTTCCGGCCTCAAATTTCGTCCTGTTACGTCCGAGCGCTGGACGGATTTGGAAAAGCTGTTCGGCGAGCGGGGCGCATGCGGCGGATGCTGGTGCATGTGGTGGAGGCTGGCGCGATCGAAATTCGACAAGCAAAAGGGCGAGAAAAACAAAAGGGCTATGAAAAAAATCGTTGAATCTGGAGAGATTCCGGGAATCATCGCCTACGCCGGTCGAGAACCTGTCGCCTGGTGCTCGATAGGCCCTAGAGAAAACTTCCCCACCCTCGAGCGCTCCCGAATATTGAAACAGGTGGACGACCAGCCGGTCTGGTCCGTTGTCTGCTTCTTCATCGCCAAGCCTTTTCGCCAAAAAGGTGTCTCTTCCAAGCTCCTCGAGGCTGCGGTCAAGCATGCGAGGAAACACGGCGCAAAGATCGTCGAAGGGTACCCCATCTCCCCAAAGAAATCGCATATGCCCGATGCATTCGCTTGGACGGGTCTGGCGGCCGCATTTTCAAAGGCAGGCTTCGAAGAAGTGGCCAGGCGGTCGGAAACACGCCCGATAATGAGATGCTTCTTAAGAAAATAATTCCGAAAGGGAGGATATGAAGATGATCGTGAAACCGGCAGGCATCCTCAAATAAACAATGAAACGCCGTCCGTCGGCGGTGACGTGTACGGCGATTGGAGCGGACGGCGTTCCATCACCGTTCGATCGTCATACCTGCCAGTGAATTCACGGCTTCAGGTTGGGCTTCCGATGATCTGGTTGGCACGAGCTACGATTCTCTCAGCCACCTTGCGTCAGCGAGCGGAGCCGCTCAACGATCCCCGGCAGCAGGTCGAGGAGCTTTTCTATGTGGCGGGATTCCGAGAACTTGCCCAGGCTGAAGCGCATCGATGCCTCGGCATCTTCCCTCGAGAGACCCATTGCAAGAAGAACATGTGAGGCATCCGCGTGGTTGGCCGCGCAAGCGGATGCGCTCGATGCGGCGATTCCGAGTTCATCGAGACTAATGAGAACAGCTTCCCCTTCGGCTCCGGGAAACGCTGCATTGGTGGTGTTGGGAAGTCTCTCCGGATGATCGCCGTTAATACGCGACCCCGATATCTTTTTGAGAATTCCTGTCTCCAGCTTTTTCCTGAGTTTGGCCAACCTCGGAGCCTCCTTCTTGATCTCTCGAACGGCGAGACTTGCCGCCTCACCCATACCGGCAATGCCCGGCAGGTTTTCAGTTCCGCTTCTCATCCCCCGTTCCTGGCCCCCCCCGTGAACGAGCGCTTCGCAGACGATCCCCCTGCGGACATAGAGGACTCCGACGCCCTTGGGCGCGTAGACCTTATGGCCGGAAATCGAAAGCAGACCGACAGGTATGCCGCTCACGTCCACCGGAACTTTACCAAATGCCTGGACTGCATCGGTGTGAATCACAATCCCGTGCTCGGAAGCGATCCGGGCAATTTCATCGACCGGCTGGATCACGCCTGTTTCGTTGTTCGCCCACATGATGGTGATCAAACATGTATCGTCCCTGACCGCTTCTGCGACTGCTTCAGGGTCGACGCGCCCTGAGGAGCCGACGCCGACGTACGTGACCGAAAAACCTCGAGATTCCAAAAACCTGCAGGTTTCCAAAACGGCGGGATGTTCGATAGCAGAGGTGATGATGTGACCGCCGCGCCGCCCCCAGGCAATGCCTTTGATCGCGGCGTTATTGCTTTCCGAGCCCCCGCTGACGAAAATGATTTCCGAGGATCTTGCACCCAGCGCTTCGGCGACCTTTTCCCTCGCATCATCGAGCACGGCCTTTGCTCTTCTCCCCGGAAGATGGAGGCTGCTGGGATTCGCATGACAGTCCCTGATGGTCTTTTCGACCACGTCGCAGACTTCAGCCCTAATAGGCGCAGTCGAATTGTAGTCCATGTAAATTTCTTCCATCGGGCTGCCACCTCTACGAATCTGGAATCCTGTCCATCTGCCCATCAATGTAACAAGTGGGAAAACCTTTTTGAATAAACTTAAATTGATCCGCCCGACCTTTTAATGAAGCTCAGGAATTCCAGGCGAGAGGCTTCGTTCTCTTTGAAAGTCCCGAGCATCGTGCTCGTGGTGGCGACCGAATTCTGTTTCTCCACGCCGCGCATCATCATGCAAAGGTGCTGGGCCTCGATCACCACCGCGACGCCATGTGGGTCCAAATGGTCGTTGATCGCATATGCGATTTCACGGGTCATCCGCTCCTGCACCTGAAGCCGCCGCGCATACACCTCCACGATCCTCGCAAGCTTGCTCAAGCCTATGATGTGTTCCTTCGGCAGGTACGCTATATGGCATTTCCCGAAGAAAGGCACCATATGGTGTTCGCAGAGGCTGTAGAAATCGACATCCCTGAGCACCACCATTTCCTCCTGATGCTCTTTGAACACCGCATTTGCAATCACATCTTCAACGCTCATTTGGTATCCACGGGTAAAATACTTGAATGCCCGGCTTACGCGGCCAGGTGTTTCGAGAAGCCCTTCCCGGTTGGGATTCTCGCCCAATTCCGCCAGCATTTCGCGGACCAGCGCGGCGGTTTTGTCCTCTTTGGATTCAACATCATCCATAGTATCTCCTTCTTTCATCTCCGCTTTCCCTTTCTGTTCAAATCAATAAGTGTGGATGATCCCGCTCAGCGGGCTTTCAATGGGCTTCGATTCATCATATGAGCAACTGTCGGGATGAGTTCTTCGATTCTTCCCTGTATACAAATGCGTTTTTACGTGTCTCGACCACTTTTACCGAGATCAGCGAGACTTCAGTTGTAAGTTCGGTTTCAATGAGGTTCCAGATTGCTTTCGCAAGGTTTTCTCCACTCGAAACGAATCCCGGGCCAAAAACTTCATCGACGTTTCGATGCCGAAGCTTTGGCGCAAGGATTTCCTCGACCAGCCGACTAATCTCGGTTCGCGGCAGGACATATGGACGTTTCTCCGTAACTTTCGCGGCCAGCGTCACTTCGATGCGGTATCGGTGACCATGTCCGGACGGATTGGCACATTTGCCGAAGATCCGGGTGTTCTCGGCATCATCGAGAGCTTCGCTCCTCATTCTGTGATAAGAGTTGAACTCCGATACAAACGTCAAATGGGTCATCCGGCGTGTTCTCCCTCTCCATAGTAGTCCACAAAAAGTGTCGGGTCTTCGTACAGACGCACCCGGTAAAGGGTGGCTCCCTCGATGCAGTTTTCAAGACGCATCCAAGCATACCTCGCAATCATCTCTGTTGTGGGTACCACGCTCTTGAACTCCTCGATGTCAACATTGAGATTCTTATGGTCTAGGATATCGATCACACGTTTCTTCACAATCGCGTCGAGGGACGTAAGGTTCACGACCATGCCTGTCTTCTCGTCAGGTTCGCCTACTACCGTAACCTCGAGTTCATAATTGTGTCCGTGCGTGTTCACACAAGGGCCAAACTGTTCGCGGTTCTTTTCACTGGATAGTGATTGGTCATAATAACGATGAGCGGCACAGAAGAACGCTCTCCTTGTTACATACACCATGATCTTCCTGCTTTTTGAATCAATTGAAATGCGGGCATTCACCCCGGCGTCGAGTGACAAATGCCCTTTCAGGATCTTCACCGCCAGTGAAATTAGCTGGCAAATCCCTATCGTGCAATCCTTCGAGCAAAGCGGCGCTGCCGATATGCGTAATTGAAAAGCAGATAACAGTTACCGGGTATCAGCACAATATAATAAAAGAACTCTGGACGCGAAAGAAGCATGGAAAGGATCAATATAAAAAGATGCGTGCCGAAGCAAAGAGGTGTATTGAGAATGAGGAGGGTTTTATCTCCGTACCACGCGCTACACTCTCCTGCTGCCAAGCTATCGCGTGCTTTTCCGTAAACTGTTTTAACGCTGCCTCGGTCGAGAAATCCAACCAATTTGTCTTGCCATCCATATGTTACCCTGTAGATGCTCTGAAGAAAGATTAGCAGAAATCGTTTCCACGATGCAGCATAAAATTTCTTGTCCGATTCTGTTAAACGCTCATCATGCCGCACGTTTGTATCTCCGTGGATTTTCGTATAGGCGATGAGATAGTAATTGAAATACGAACATTGAAGGAACAGTGATACCAGCGTTCCCACCGCAAGTCCGATCACCACGCTGCCGAATGACGGATACAGCCGAATAGCGAGCGCTACCACAATCCAGTTGATTGCCAGAAAATCGCAGAGCGAATCGAGAAAGCGCGCTATTCGATTTGTCTGGTTTCTTAGACGCGCAAGACTCCCGTCGCATGCATCGAATACATCTTTTAGATGGACAAAAAGGGCCGCAAGGATGAGCGCGAGATATCCTTCCCTCAATAACAACAAGCCTGCAAGTATACCGAAAAGGAAAGAGACGAGGGTTACAACCTCATGTCGGATCTTTATGTGGTAAAGCAATCGAAGGAGTAGTGGATAATAGAAAATCCAAAGGACGCTCATATTGAAGTACCGCGCCTGCTTCGGCAGCTTGTAGGCCTTCTCGAAGTCTACGGTCTGCACGGACTGATTGGGTGATGCAGACGTCATGGAGTTCTTTAATAAATTATGCTGGCGTCACTCCCGCCTCCGGCGGCGATCCCTGTTGGTTGCTGCTTGATGGGAGTTCCTCACCTGCGCCCGGTTCGCTCGGATATCCGCCTCCGGCTGAGGATCCTTGCTCGCTCCGCGTAACGGTTCGTCACCCCCACAGCCATCCTGCTCGCTCCGCGCAATGGTTCGTAATCCCTATCACGCAGCACTCCTTGCTCGAATCCTCGCAATGGTTTGTCATTACTTCGCCAGAAGCGAGAGGCCTCCATCAACAGTTAGAACCGATCCCGTTATCCAGGAAGCGGCGTCGCTTGCCAAAAAGAGAACTGCGTTGGCAATGTCTTCGCTCGTGCCGATCCTTCCGAGGGGGAACATTTGCCCAACTTCTTTGACTTTCTTTTCCCGCTGTTCTCCTTTGCCCATGTAGGGATCTTGTATCGGAGTGTCGATGATACCGGGACTAATGCAGTTGACACGGATGTTTCTCTTCGCAAGCTCGAGCGCCATCGACTTAGTAAGCGAAGCCACGGCAGCTTTTGAAGCCGAGTAAGCGGAAGCGCCAGGAACCACCTGAAAGGCCAGCGTGGAAGAAATATTGATGATGCTGGCGCCCGATCGAGGCATCAGCGGGAGAAGCGATTTCGACATCAAGTAGATGCCCTTCACGTTGATATCGAAGGTTTCATCCCACATTTCTTCTTCCATCTCCGAAAATGCGGATCCACTGTAGACGCCTGCACTGTTAACAAGAATATCGATGTACTCGATCTCGGTTTTCAATACATCTTGCAGCTGCTGTGTTAGCACAGCATTGGTTACATCAACCTTATAGTTGATTGCATTGATACCCTCTTCTCTCAAAGACTCCACAGCCTGATCAAGGACATTCTTGCGTCTGCCTATGATGCAAATCCTTGCGTCTTTCTTGCCAAGCAGGCGCGCTGTGGCGAGGCCGATTCCCGTCCCGCCTCCAGTGATGACCGCGTATTTGCCTTGCAGAGTCATGAGGTGCTCCTTCGACCGTTGAACAGAAATCCGCCGACGACGTTATCCCATATCCATAATCGACTATATTGCCAGAGAGAAAAAGAGGGCGCATTCACTCTCTCTTTTTTACAGTACGATCACTCTAGTCTCGGTTGTGAGCGTATTCTGCCCGGGATCCAAAAGCTATTTACTCTCCCAAGTACCGTTCCGTATCGATTGCCGCCATGCAACCCATCCCTGCCGCTGTGACCGCCTGCCGATAAACATGATCTGTGACATCACCAGCGGCGAAAACACCCTCAACGCTCGTTTTTGTGCTCGTGAGTTCCGTGATGATGTATCCCGCCTCATCCATTTCTAACTGGCCTCTGAAGATTTCGGTGTTCGGCTTATGCCCGATTGCGATGAAGAGACCCTGGCACTCAAGGGTACTTTCTTCTCCCGTCTTCGTGTTTTCGAGGCGGACACCTTTGAGCCCGGTCTCCGTCTCGCCCAATACTCCGGTAACGATCGAGTTCCAGACAAACTCGATTTTTTCATTTCGCATCGCCCGTTCTTGCATAGCCTTCGAGGCGCGGAGCGCATCCCTTCGGTGGATCACATAAACCTTGCTTCCAAACTTCGTGAGAAAGGTTGCTTCTTCCATTGCCGTGTCGCCGCCGCCCACGACGGCGATCACTTTATTTTTGAAGAAAAATCCATCACAAGTGGCACAGGCGGAAACGCCGCGCCCCATGAGCTTTTGCTCGCTTTCAAGGTTGAGCCATTTCGCTGTGGCACCAGTGCTGATAACCACCGCTCTGGCCTGATACTCCTTCTTCCCTGCCCACAGGCGCTTGGGATTGCTTTTGAGATCAACGCAGTCTACGGTTGCTAGCTCGAACTGGGTCCCGAAGCGCTCCGCTTGCTTTTTCATGTCCTCCATCAGTTTCGGTCCCATGATCGCTTCCGGAAACCCGGGGTAATTCTCCACATCAGTGGTGATCGTCAGCTGGCCGCCAGGCTGCATTCCTTCGATAACGAGCGGTTCCAGGTTGGCTCTGGCTGCATAAATGGCCGCCGTGAGACCCGCGGGACCCGAGCCCAGTATGACCACTTTTCTGACCGTTTCCGGCATTTCTTTTTTCTCCTTCTCAGTGCCAGCGCGGGAAGTGGTTTTCCCTGCTGGACGTTTGACGGGAAGTTGTGATTTGGATTTTTACACCCAGCTTCATTCAGCGCGCCGCGCTTCTGGAAACGATCCTTCGTCATCTCCATATCGAGGCATCCTTTCAGAACAGCAATGGAATCGAGGCGCTGTCAAAGGGGATTACCCATGAAGGATAAAAGAAATGAAGCGTTTGTCAAGGGGCGGGCACGAAGGAATCGTAAGAATCACCGGCCAATCCGAAAAGAAGAGAGAGGAAGGCTAAAAACGATATCTTACCGATAAATAAGCATAATCAGCGAGATGTATAGAGCTTTTGTAATATGTGGTCGCTAACAGGTCCAGTATGAGCTTTTCGCTTATGTTTACCTCGATACCGTTATTGAAGTGAGCGAAGGTTTCGTGGGTGATGTCATAGTCCATTTCGAAGGTTGCCCCGGGAAATAGGGATTCAATATCGACGGCTTCGAGGGATCTGTGTGTATTTACCTTATTATCATCCCGGGTCGCTACAAAGACGATACCGGCCCTGAGCGTGACGAATTTGTGAACCTTCCATTCGCAGGCAACTGGCAGAAACAGCTTGTATACTTCTCTAACAGCATCATGTTTCTGCATATAAACCGATGCAAGCGACACAGAATCCGGCGATCCCCCAGATTGATACTCGAATAGAAACAGCGACGCATCTCCTCCATTTCCTTCTTCGAATCTCCTCCATGCATAAACGCCCCTGATGCCAAATATAACATGGAAATTTTCGTGGATCTTTTCCATATAACCGAAGGAAGTGTTGGCATGCAGCCACGAAACAGTACCATCGTATGAATAGCTCAGCCGTTCTCCGGTGATCTCACTAAAGTTCCCCGCCAAGTACTGTTTCTTATCGAATGTATAAGCAGCCTGCCCATCGCCTTCGAGTCGCTCCCAGGATGCAAAATGAGTGGCTCGGAGCCCCTTCATAATTTGCCAATGCACCCTCGAGAACAAGCGATAGCCAAGGTAATCACGATTCGAATCGTATCTGTACTCCCTGTAATAGTATCTAACAGGCTCGCCTCCATACCCAATCCCATTGCGATCGGCGTCATTGTCACTAACATGGCTGGCAACTGCGAGAACCGAAATTAACTGCCTGCATAGCCCACCGCCAACTACAATGTCCGTAATCCGTTTCTCCGGCCGAACCATTCCGAGGGCAGCTTGGATATTCGTTCTCTCCGCTTCCGGGAAATAGATTATCGCCGCTACGTTCGAAGATACGTTCAGCTGTGGCCCAATTTCAACCAGCGCACTGATATCGGTGTTCAATTCGGTCCTCTGGTAGCTATCGTGTGAAGCGGTTACTCGGAATCCATAGTGTGCTTTCCCAAATGTGGCTCCGCTCAGATCGAGCAGAACATGTTTGGTATCCGAGGCACGCTCCCAGGCATACGAGGATCGCTCGATGCCATCTACAGGATCAGTCTCAGGTCTATAGCGGAATTGACGATCCGCTTGGTCATATCCTTCCCAATCCACCTCTACTCCGATAGATAATGCTCGTTCATTTCCGGGGATGAACGAGCTCAAGACAATCGGTTCATAGCCAGTCGACAGCGAATAACTCTCTTGGAGTTCATCATGGAAATATGCCGATGAAGGAATCCTGAAGGGAAACTCGATGGATTTACCGGGAAGCCGGGTCCCATACAGCTCGAACCGTTCGAACGCGCCTAATCGTGCAGGGTTCAAAAATACATCCGTCAGCGGATCATCCACCAAACCAGCCAGATGTTCGCTGAGCGACCGTATCCGGAGCGAGTAATCCGTCTGCGCGCTCGCCGTTCCACAGGCGAGGAGCAATATGAGGGACAGAATCTTATACCGATAAGTGCTCATCTGGCCACTGTGTGGAGGCTTAGATTCAAGTTCAGGTGGCGTCAATCGCGAAAAGTGATCGTACCACGTGAGAATGCAGCTGTCCATGATAGAGTTACTTCATGATGCCTCGCAATTGGACGAGTAGTGCCCCGCACTCAGTTCCGGGATGAGATGTGGAATCCGCTTGTCTCAACCGCTCAGCAGGTCTATATTTCAAATATCCCCCCACACATTTGTATTTTAAAGCGCCGAAAATCCTCAAAGACTGAAATGATCGTTTCTCGACGCATATTCGGAATGGTAACGGCCTTGGCGCTATCGGTCTCGCTGAGCGGCCTGATGAGCTGCGGCAAGGAAAGTCCCCTTGGCAGCGTTGATTCCGGAGGCCGCGATACCATAGGAGGGCCTGCGAAAGACAGCCTCCCCCCCCAACCGGTCATCGACCCTGTGCTTACATACTCGGACACAGCGATGGAAGCGTACATCGAATGGACCGCTCCCTGGGACGACTCCCCCCAGGAGACCGTACACCACTATGAGATGCGGTTCTCCTATACCCACGCGTTCAAAGCAGCTTGGGACATTGGCATAGTAATTCCAGATCCACCCGTTCCTTTGGCACCAGGAGAAAGACAACGGCATATCTTACGTTATCCCCTCCGAGGTAGGACCTTATACGCAGCGATCAGGAGCGTCGACGAAGCTGGTAACCGTTCTTCGGTCGACAGTGTTGCATCGGTGCATATTCTCGGCTACACCCTCTCTGGGCGCTGCGTTGATGTACTCACAGGGACGCCAATCGAGGGACTGGCCATCCGCATTGCAGCGAGCGCTATTTACAACCTGACAACAAACTCGGACGGCCGGTTTTCCTTGATAGACGTGTCCCCCGGCGCCGCGGTTGCAACGATTTCCACGGGTGCATCGAGTGTTCTTTATCACGCCGTCAAAAAGAGATTCGATATCGTAGATGACCTGGAGCAGAAATATCTCATGATTCCCTTTCAAGAGATGCAGTTGCATGAAGAGCTATATAGGAACATTCTGACGTTGTTCAAAGCGCTCACACGGACGAGCTCGGTCGATATGTCAACAGTGCTCGCTACATGGACTCACCGGCCTGTCAAATGCTATATCCCGTCTTATGTTAATGTAAACGGCATAGATTATGAGGCTGAGGGACGCGCCGCTGCCCAAAGATGGATGGATGTGGCTGGTTTCGAGCTTTTTACATTCGTCGACTCGCCACCCGATACGGGCGTTACGGTTCATTACAAGTCCAGATCTCAAATGGGCATACAAATCGGCATTACACGTCATACTGATGGTGCCGACGGGCATCCGATCCGGGATGACATCGATCTGGTAAATGATATGCCTTCTGCAACCAAGCTATATAAAATCTTCATGCACGAACTCGGCCACACCATCCGTCTCGGCCACCTCGATTTCTCGGATTTTATCATGTACAGAGGAACACCGCTCCCAGACGATATTACAGAGGATGAAACAAAAGTAGTGAAGCTCCTTGTCGCGCTACCATCTCGGATCGATATGGCTATCTACGACGAGTCGAATCCTTGAGAAGCGCTCTGAGATTTGAGCGATGGGTGGAGATCCCCTCGTGCGAGAGAAGTTTTTTCTTGATCTGCAGCCCGCCGGAGTACCCCCCCAAATCTCCATTGGAAGTGACAACGCGGTGACATGGAACGACGATCGGCAATGGATTTGCTCCCAACGCATTTCCAACCGCCCGGGCACCGTTTGGCGAGCCGACTCTTTTGGCTAGTTCACCGTAGCTCGCAACGCGTCCGAAAGGAATCTTGCGGCAGTGCAAGAGAACCTTTTTATGAAAAGGACTACTGACGGCGGAGTAGTCGAGGGGGAGAGAAAACTGTTCTTTGCTTCCAGCGAGGTACGCCTCGAACTCTTTCCGATAAGGCGAGAGCTTCGACCGATCCAGTTTGAGTTCGTGGTCTGGAAATAGAGGTTCAAGATCTCTAAAACGGCTGCTCTCGGAGCCTTTACCAACGACGACGGCCGCGAGACCTTTTGAGGTGGCTGCAAGGAGTAGCGATCCGATAAGACTTCGAGGAATAATATCGTAATGAATCATATCTCAAATACGAGAACGAATATATTCTTTCCGAGAACTTTCTAAATATCTTATCAACAGAGAGGGAAAAATTAGATCTCGGTGCACGTGCTCATGATGTCAGCGATAGTAATTGTTTTGAGCATGTTGTTCTTGGCCTCTTCATGCTTCCGCCACGTAGAGAAAATAGCGCATGTTTCTTTGTTCTCACAATAGACGCTGTTCAATGGACACCGATCGAGGTTTGGCTCGCCTTCAAGGCATTCGACTATTTTCCCAATCGAGATGTCCTTCAATTCCGACGCAAGATAAAATCCTCCATTCGGACCCTTCTTGGAATCCAGTATCCCTCGTTGCACGAACACCTGAAAAATCTTGGCAAGATAGCTCTCAGGAATTTCCTCTTCCTGGGAGATCTTCTTTAGGAACGACTGGTTGTTGTTCCTGGCCAAGTTGAGCAACCCCTTGACACCGTAGTTCACCCGTTTCGTCAGTATCATAGTGACCTCGCTTTCAGTCGCCGGGTCCGGCCGTTTCGGTGCCTCTTTTTGCGGTCTCTTAAAACCTGCAAAGGCGTAAATAAGGGGTGTATCACTCCCCCGCAATCAAGAGCCGAAAAGGCTGAAGACTAATTGTAAATTACACAACAGAAAGAGTCGTGCCAACGACTGTTTTCTCAGATGCAAAAATTGGCTGATTCTGGATTTCGTAAGACGTTCAAATGTAATTAGTTATCTTGTTTTCACTCCCGTCCCCTCGGGCTTACGATGTGCCTGAGCGGGTTTGAGATCCATCTTCTTAGACAAATATTCAACTCATGACAGAGTGAAATCGGCGTCTCAATCCCCCAAAAGTATGGATTTAATTTAAATAAAAAGGCTTAAAGAATTTGTCAGATTGTCAATTAATTTATCACAATTATTATAATATTACTTATCGTTTTTCAGCTTCCGATAGATCGTTCTGGACGCTATCCCCAGCAACTTGGCCGCCATATTCTTATCGCCTCTCGTGCGCTTCAAGGTCTCACGGATGACGAGCTTCTCGATGTCTTCCATACCCATTCCGAAAGGAATTTCAACGAACGACCTGGGATCTTCTTTCTTTGTGATTGCAATCGGAAAATCCTCCGGCTGGAGCACATCATTTTTCGTGAGCACCACTGCCCGAGCGATTGCATTTTCCAGCTCGCGGATATTTCCCGGCCAGTAATGAGCCTTGAGCAATTCCATTGCACCCTCGGAAATACCTTTAATTGGCTTCTTGTTCTGCTTGCAAAAAAAGTCGGTGAAATGGGCGACAAGAAGAGGAATATCCTCCTTTCGTTCACGAAGCGGTGGAATATTGATGTTGATGACATTCAACCGGTAATAAAGGTCTTCGCGGAACTTCTTCTGGGCAATCAACTCCTGAAGATTAGCGTTGGTCGCTGCGATCAGGCGAACATTCGACTTTAATGTTTCGGTACCACCCAGCCTTTCGAACTCTCCGGATTGCAGTACTCGAAGCAGCTTTACTTGTATAAAAGGGCTCACCTCGCCGATTTCATCGAGAAACAGCGAACCGCCGTGCGCCAGTTCGAACCGCCCACGCTTTTGCGCAACGGCGCCAGTAAAAGCTCCTCTTTCATAGCCGAATATTTCTGCTTCGAGAAGCGTTTCGGGGATAGCCGCGCAACTGACCTTAATGAAGGGTTTCTGTCTACGTTCTCCGGAATAATGGATTGCATGCGCGATAACTTCTTTACCGGTTCCGCTTTCCCCTTGAATAAGAACAGCAGCATGGGACGGGGCTACCTGCTGGATTATCTCGATGATTTTCCTGATGCCCTGACTTTGGCCGATAATATTCTTGAAACCATAAAGCTCTTCTAATTTGCGCTTCAAGTACTTGTTTTCAGTAATGAGCGATTGTTTCTCGACAGCCTTCCTGACAGCCCGCATGATCGTAATTTTTTTGAAAGGTTTCTGAATGAAATCGTATGCGCCGGCCTTCAGGGACTCGACCGCGGAATCGATGGTGCCATACCCCGTCATTACGACGACCTCGATATCCGGATCGATTTGTTTTACGGCTTTGAGGAAGGTGATGCCATCGAGGCTCGGCATTTTCAGATCGGTGAGAACAACATCGACAGAATCATGATTGATAATATCGAGACCCTCGTGACCATCCTTTGCGAGAAGGACATTATAGTTCTCTTTTTTCAGGGATTTTTCCAGGGTATCCCGTATTCCCTTTTCATCGTCTACAACAAGGATCGACTTCTGCTGCAATTCCATTCTCCTCCAGGCCCACGGAGGTGCCGGCCACGTGCAAAGAAACTTCTACTGTCGTTCTATGTATTGCGGAAGCGAGATTACGAATCGTGATCCCTCCCCCAGCTTGCTTTCACAATGAATAGTGCCGTGATGCTCGCGTACGATCTGCTCGGTCAGCGGAAGTCCCAAGCCAGTTCCCATCTCCTTGGTGCTATAGAAAGGCTCGAAGATTTTATCCATATCCGCCTCCGAGATTCCGCCTCCGGAGTCGCAAACAACAATTTCTACATGGCCGTCGTTGTTCTCTGTTTTCACCTGGATCTCTCCTCCGGGGTTGCTGGCATCGGCTGCATTCTTGAGAAGATTCAGTATCGCACGCCTCAGCTGGCTCTCATCCACGAGAGCGGCAAGCTTCCCCGAAGCGAAGTCTTTCCTGACCGTTAGGTTTCTCGAAGCGAGCTCCTCCGAATAGAAATCGAGTAAGGCGGCGAAAACACCGTTCACATCACCGACTTCGAGTTCCGGTTTTGGCAGACGAGCAAACTGCAGGTAATCTTCGGTGATCTCATACAGACGCTTGATCTCCCGATGGATTGCATTCAGGATTTCTGCTACCTCCTGCCCTCTTATCTGCATACGCTCTAGGATTTCTTCCTCGAGTAGTTCAACATGAAGGCTGATGCTCGAAAGTGGATTCCGAATTTCGTGGGCAACCTGGGAGGACATCCTGCCAATCGTTGCGAGTCTCTCCGCCTGCATGAGCTGTTTTTGCAGCTCCCGTCTGGCCGTCATGTCCTTTCCAACACCCAGTATTCCACTGTAATTGCCCTGCCGATCCTTCAGCAGAGAAGAAGACACACTAAGAGTTATCACGCCCCTATTTTTCGTTTTAAGGAGAACCTCATAGTTCTGGACCCGCTCCTTTTCGTAGAGGAGCTTTGTGAACTTCGCCGCTTCTTCAACGCCCCCCGCGTAGTAATCGTGGAAGCGTTTTCCCAAAACTTCCTCCGCCTCATATCCCAGGATCTCCTCAGCACCCCTGTTGAAAAGCGTCACCACGCCATGAAGATCCGATACGATGATCGCATCGACAGAAGACTCGATAAGGTTCAGGTACCGCTCTTCGCTACTATTGAGTTCTTGTGTGCGTTTTTCAACTTCTTCGGCGAGCGTTAGATTCCATTTTTCGCATTCCTCCCTGGAGCGCTTGAGATTTTTCGCCATTGCATTGAACTCTACGGCAAGCTCCCCGAACTCATCCTTCAATAGGATATCGATCCCCTCGTCGAACGCACCCTTCCCCATTCGGCGTGCCGCCCGCAATAGGACATTGAGCGGTCCAACGATGCCATGCGTAATGATGAATGCAGCCAGCAAGGCGGCGGCATAGATAACCATTGCGAGAAGGATCGTTCGATCTCTCATAAGTGCAGCCGGCGCAAAAGCTTCCTCAGCTTCGATTTCTGCCAGGAGTCCCCATCCCAAATCCGGGATCCAGCGGCAGGCTCCAACTACGTCGACACCCTCATGGTTCTGGTATATCCCGCTCACATTCAGCCCGGAGAGACATTGGGCGACATTATCCGATCTTCGGAATTGACCTGCACTTCCCTCACCCACGCCAAGCGCGCCAGCGATGACTTGACCAGAGCTGTTCACGAGATAGGACTGTCCAGTTTCCCTCATGCCCGTCCTATCGCCGACGATACTCTGGAGCTCCTTCACGTTGATCTTCAGGCCGAGAATGCCGAGCACTCGCCCTTCGTCGCCAATGAGCGGAGTTGCCACGATTAATGCCACCCGCTCAAGATCTTTTTCCTCCCGCACAGGTAAAACGGTCGTCCCAGCTTTCGCTTTTTCCAAGAAAGTCCCCTCAAGGAATGTATGATCCATATGCCCTGGATCGGATGAACAGACTTCCTTTCCATCAGGATTGATCACAAAAAGTTCCAGAAGGTTCTTGTTGTCTCTCTTCTTCACGGCAAGATGAGGGCTGAGATTGTTGAATGCTTCATAATAAGCGTCGGAATCCCTTGGATATCCTTCAGCTCGGGCTATCGTATCGAAAAGCTGCTGATCTCCCTCAGCCATGGATTCCACAGTGAATTTGCTATACTCGATGAACTTGAGCACCGCGTTCTTTTTCATGTTGACGACGGAAGTGAGATGTTCGAGAACCGCAACTTTGATCGCCTCTCGATAATGCTGATAAGACCGAACGCTGGAAACCAGAAGGGGAACCAGAGAGAAAAAGGTGAGCCAAAGTAAAACTTTTCTTCCGATGCCTCTCAGGAACACCGGCCGCAGGGATGCCATTTTCGCTGATGCATGCTCATTGATATTATCCATTTTGGACAAAAAAGTGATTGATTTCTGCAGATAAGATCGCCGGTGCGATGGAACGCTTTAACTTGTAATATGATACACATTTGAAGCGCTTCAGTAAAGCCCCTTTCGCAATAAATCATGCAGAGCCGATACCTATGGACGGGGCGCAGAGGATGGAATACCCATCATGCGCGAGCTGGGTTATCGGCTCGTCGTGGAGACGGTCAACCGCGGGATTCCGCCGAATTTGGGGCTCAGCGCTTGTACCGGCCCATCAGCTCCCCTTGAGCTGAGATGTGGCCTTCCATGCTCTTCAGCAGTTCTCTTTTCGTGGCGCCCGGCTCTAGATCGAGGACCGTATCGAGGGCATACAACTTGAAGAAATACCGATGGGTCCCTCCGGGAGGGCATGGGCCACCATACCCGATTTTTCTGAAATCGTTCTTCCCCTGGCGCGCGCCGAGCTCGATGTTCTCTTTGCTGGGGATCCCTTCATCGAGTGAGGTCGTGTCGGGGGGAATGTTATAGATCACCCAGTGCACCCAGGTCCCCATCGGAGCATCCGGATCGTCGCATATCAGCGCCACGCTTTTCGTGCCTTCGGGCAGACCCGACCAAACGAGCGGAGGTGAGACATCCGCACCATCACAGGTATATTTGGATGGAATCATGCCACCGTGCTCGAATGCGGCACTTTCTAGCTTGATCTCCATTGTTGGAGCCTCCTCTTTCTGCGCTGTTTCAGCGCTGTCCTTGCACGAAATACCAGTGCATAAAACGGTCAAGAAAAGGAGAACCATTTTCATCTCTCTTCCTCCTGGACCCTTCTTTGATGTTCTTCCCTCGGATGGATCTCTTGAGGATCAGCAAAATGAAAGCCCTTCAGGCATCGCCGAGCAAATGGATGCTGCGGGGAGAGACAGCGATCCAAGATGCAGTGGCTACTAAACGGCGAACACCCAAGAAGGGCTTTCAATCACAAGCGTCGGTTGCGGAGAATCTGCTGTTAGCTTTCAACCGATGCTGATATTAATCTCTTGGAAAGCCCCGCAAGCCATCTGCCCGAGGACTTTCTCTGAAAATATGACGATTGAACAATGGCGGACCTTCATCCGCTCCAATCACTCTATGCAACGCCACCGAGGGTCGTCCTTCCTTGTATCTATCTTAGCACAATCCAAACCGAAATCAACGCCATTTTCGCACGTTCCTATGCAATCGTACCCTTATGCGCATTGATCGATACGATCATCTCCCGGATGAACGGATAGATCCTTGGACATCGAGCATGAGAGGAGATACGGATAAGGAGATTTCACAATGCCCAAAAAGAACCGCGCCAGGAGGGAAAGTATCCGCAATACCAGCGATTTCTCAGCAAAAAAAATCCCTCTCGAAAGGGACGATAAAGGAGCGCGCCGGCATCGCATCCAACCAGGGAGGTAACTCGGCACATGGGCACGAAGTGGAGAAGAGTAGAATTAACTACTCATTCCAGGAAGGGAGGTATCCACGATACCGGCGCTTTCTGTGGCTGTCGACATTAAATTACTATTCATGGCCCTAAATGTCCAGTACTTTTTATGCAAAAAGCGTTTTTTTGTTTTCCCCCGAAAATTCCGCAGCCAGCGGCTGGAATCAGCACCACCAGCATTGATTAAATCTTATATTTTTCATATACTTGTGCGTTGAATCGACCAGCCTCCTTGGACCTTCTCAAAAAGGCGTCATTGGCTGATTTCCGACTGTCCGAAAGCACATCCAACGAAAGGAGCGTGAATGAAGCGCTTCCCTATCTCCACGAATCCTAGCAAAATCTTCATCCGGATTACCTCCCTGGTACTCGTTGCAGGCGTGTTCATGGTGGGATCCACCCACCTTCTCGAGGCCGGAACGGTTCCACCGGACTACGTCGAGCCGAGGGTCGACACGCTGTATTCCACTCTGGTCCGACAATACACATCGGACGCCCGGTATCTATCACCCCTCGTCGCCCAGCTCCCCGATCACCCTACTGTTCCCTCTCCCAGGGAGTTTCTCGGCTACATCGTGGGAGCCCCCAAAAAGCTCACTTACTACCGGGACATCAAAGCCTATATGGAAGCGCTCGATAATTCATCGCCCCGAGTAACGACAACATCTATCGGCCGCAGCAACGAGGGAAGAGAAATGATCGTCGTGTTCGTTGCGGACGAGCGGACGCTGAACGACCTGGACCGCTACGCTGCTTATACGGCTCAGCTCGCCGATCCGAGGGCGACGAATGAACTGGAAGCCCAGGACATCATTCAGCTGGCAAAGCCGTTTTATTACGTGACCGGCGGCTTGCATTCCACCGAGACGGGGAGTCCGGACATGTTAATGGAACTCGCCTACCGACTTGCCACTGGTGAGAGTCCACTTATAAAGCGAATCCGGGAGAATGTGATTACGATGATTACTCCCGTTCTCGAAACGGACGGGCGCGAGAGGGTGGTGGATTGGTATTACAAATACACCGTCGACCACACCGATTGGGAAGATATGCCTCCGAAAGGCCCTCCCTATTGGGGGAAATACATCTTCCATGACAACAACCGGGATGGGATCCAGCTGTCCCAACCGCTATCGAGGAACCTCGTACGCACATTCTTCAAATACCATCCTCAAGTGATGCACGACCTTCATGAATCGCTTCCACTTCTATATGTCTCCTCTGGGACAGGTCCTTACAACGAAGCGCTGGACCCGATCGTTACGAGCGAGTGGCAGTGGATCTCCATCTATGAAGTAACGGAGCTCACGAAGTTTGGAATGCCCGGTGTTTGGACCTGGGGTTTCTATACTGGATGGTATCCCGGCTATCTTTTATGGTTTGCAAACAACCATAACAGCATTGGGCGCTTCTACGAGACATTCGGGAACGCCGGCGCCTCCACGTTCGAGCGCAAACTCGAGCAGTCTTTCGCCGAGAGGAAGGTAACCCGGAGGGAGTGGTACCGACCTCTGCCTCCCGAAAAAAAGATCAAGTGGGCCTTCAGGAACAACACGAATTACATGGAAACGGGAATTCTCATCGCCTTGAACTTCGCGGCTCAGAATGCCAAAACCCTTCTTTTCAATTTCTGGAAAAAGGGTAACAACGCGGTCGAACGCGGTCTAAACGAAGCACCTTACGCTTGGATAATCCCCAGAGAGAATCAGAACAAATTCGAACTTTCCTACTTCATCAACAACTTCTTGATGCAGCGCATCGAGGTGCAAGCGCTCGAAGCGTCTGTCACTATCGAGGGCGAGAGATTCCCGAAAGGCTCCTTTGTCGTCCGAATGGACCAGCCATACCGGGATTTTGCCAAGAGCCTGTTCGAAATACAGCGTTTCCCAGAAGACGCACAATACAGACCATACGACGACGTCGCATGGACGCTACCGATTCTCTACGGTGTCGAAGCGCGCAGAATCGACACAAAGCAAATCCTCGATGCGCCGATGTCTCCCGTAGAAGAAGCCATTCGTATCCCCGGCACTCGACCGGGTAAAAAAAGCGCCTGCTATCTCATCCCAGCGTCCCGCTCGCAGAAATTCCTGGAAGCGAGGTTGCTCCTGAGGGGATTCGACGTCTTCGCGGCGGAAACGAGTTTTTCGGTAGATAAGCGTTTCTTCCCGAGGGGCAGCTGGATCATCACCGCCGAAGCTCGAGAAGATGATCTCCACGAGGCGGTGGGGCGAGTCGCCGATTCCCTATCGCTCGATGTTTACTCATCCCGCCGTGTCCCGGATGTCCCCATGCATTCTTTAGATATTCCCAGAATCGCCGTTTTTCACACTTGGACCTATACGCAGGATTCCGGATGGGTTCGATACACCCTCGATAGGGCGGGCATCCCCTATACACTGATCGACAAGGACGATCTCAGAGAAGGAAACCTGCGGGCACTCTATGAGGTGATTCTCATCCCAAATTTGGGAGGATTTTTCAAACCGAAACGGCTTGTCCACGGCGTCGATACCAAATGGAGCCCGCTTCCTTATGAATCCTCGGCGAAGTTCGGCAACATCGGGGAGATCGATCAGACGCCTGATATGACGGGGGGCATGGGATTCGTTGGGCTCGTCAATCTCGAAAAGTTCATCCATTCCGGCGGAACGCTGGTGACATTGGGCTATGGCAGCCTGATCCCGGTTGAAATGGGTCTCGTCCGCCACGTGGATAGAGTGTCACCAAAGGATTTCATGAATCCAGGATCGCTGATACGAGTTCGAGTGACAAATCCAAAGAGCCACATCGTGTGCGGTTACGATACCGTCACCACTGTGTTCCGCGGTTCGAGTCCACTGCTGACCGTCTCCAAAAAATACAAACACTTAACGGCACTCCAATATGGAACAAAGATTCAGAAAGAGGACGAAGACACATCCGAAGAGGAAGACATGGGGGGTGCGGATGAAGGAGAAGAAGAGAATCGAGAGAAAAAAGTAAAGCCAGAAGAGCCGCTTTGTGTGAGCGGAATCGTGAAAGGAGAAAAACACCTCGACGGGCAGCCGGCGATCCTCGACATACCCACGGGCAACGGGCGGGTGATTCTCTTCAGTTTCAATCCTCTTCACCGCTACATGACCCATGCAAATTTCGCCTTTGTGTATAACGCCATCCTCCACTGGAATGACTGATGCACATTCAACGAGGCGATGATGCGCAAAACAGGCTGAAAACACTTATCAGCCCTTGCAGAATGAGAGAAACTCTCGTAACATGGTGATCATCAGAAACTTCCGGCGGACTGAAAGGAGGCCCGGAGATGGATTATGATCAGCTTCGTAAAATGACTGTTGTAAAGCTCCGCGAAGAAGCACAGAAATTCCCCGACGTCAAGGGCGTCTCCGGAATGAAAAAGGAGCAACTCATAGAGCTCCTTTGCGAGAAATTAGGCATTGATACCCATGTAAGGCTGGAGAAAATTCCAGCTGACAGAGAAGCTTTAAAGAAGAAAATCCGAGAACTCAAGACGAAGCGCGGCGATGCGCTCGCTCGCAAGGAATACAAAGAAGCGGCGCTATACCGCAGGAGAATCCACCATGTCAAGAGGCATCTCCGGAAAGCGATCAAAGATGCCTTGAGACGTGCATGATCTTTCGCCCGTTTTTATCCCCGACGCATCACATCGTTGAGCTCCCGGACCAACGCGTCCGGATCGACGTTGTGCAACAGCGCTCCCTGGGCGATACTTTCCGTTACCTGCCCCGGACAGTCAAAACACCCATTCCCGAAGTACTTCTTGAAGACGGCCTCCGTTTGTGGAAAATGCTGGAGAGTTTCCCCGATCAGCATCCCGGCCGTTATCGGCCCCGAGGCGCTCCCCTCCGAATCAGAGTAACCACCTTCATCATGGGCGGTTCCAGCTGTCTTCCTCACTGATTCTGCCGCCTCCGGTTCCCCGGCTGTGACAAAAGCTTCCAGCTCATTGATCAGCGCGTCGAGATCAACGCCATGCCTCTCGCAGGCGGCTCGCAGAGTCACAGGAAGCTTTTTCACCTGCTCCGCGTGCGCTGGGTTTAGAAGCGCGCGGATGCCAGCTTCTCCCAATACACGTTCCGATCCTGGGTAACGTTCCAGGATTTCTCCCACCCGCGTGTTCGGCGAGATGGTCTTCCGACCTTCCAAATGCATATTTTGCGAAGCCGGTGGCCTCACGCCGCCCGCAGGTTTGGTTTGGCCCTTTGCACGGCTCCCCTGCGCAACAGATACCGCCCCCGCCCCGCTCGACCTGCCCTCAGTTGCAGTAGCCGCTGCCACTCTTCCAGTCAGGACCGTTATCACATTGACCACAAAGAGAAACACGGAGAATGCTTCGACGACAGCAAAAAAAACAAAGAGGGAGGCCATTACCTCACTGCTGGAGAACAGATTTAGATAGTGGAACAAGCACATGCCGATAAGCCCCGTATTCGCCAGGTAGAAATGGAGCGGTACCAATCTAGGCCACTTGAGGGGCTTTGCATTGAATCTCGGCAATATGAAATAGCCCACCCCATAGATCATCATCGCCATAAAGCCAAGAAGATTGAAATGCACATGTGTGAACTGCAGATGGAAGAACTGCGGGCTAATTCCCATCAGGAGCCCTATTATCGCTCCAAGCAGAAAATAAATAAGTGACGAAACGATGAAACCTTTCATATAACGATCCATGAGCTGCCTTTCGTTCGAATTCCATTTTGTAGCCCAACGATTTAAGAAACACCAGACTATCTATTAGCCAAGGGTTCGCGCATTTTTCGCCCAACCGTGACAAATGAAGTCGAAGATTCGCTCCACTCCTTCATGCTGAAGTTCTCATATGTGCCACAGCTTGCAATTCCGCATTCCTCGAGAATGCTCCAAAGTTCATCATGAGAAACGGCTGTCATGGGGATCGCGAATCCGCGTGCAGATGCACGTCTGACCACCTCCGGCTTGAAAATCGCGTAACCATCGCTCCATTGGTAAACGCGTCTCAAGCTCAAGCCGGCATTACCGTCCCGAGGAGGAGCTGTGAGCTCCGGCAACTCGACACACCCTATCTCATGCAGCCGTTTGAAATTCAGCATTTGAATGACGAGCAACCCTTTTTCCCGAATCAGCTTTGTCCACGCATCCAGAGCTTTTCTGACTTCTTCCTTACTTCTTAAATGAGGGAGCGAGTTTCCGATGCAAATGATCGCATCGAATGCATGCGATTCACGAAGAGATAGCGCATTCATCTCCGAAACGATAAAAGATATTTGGGCGTTCCCGGTGGCGTTTGCCATGCCTACTGCGACGAGCCCCTCGCTGCTGTCGATTCCGATAACTGAAAATCCCTCGTTCGCCAACGCGTTGGCGAGGCTCCCAGTGCCGCATCCAAGATCCAGAACAGTCTGCGCATTGTTCGCGACGAATAGATCGCGGAAAAACTTGTTCTTGCGCTCGTCGAGGGGGAACAGGTCATCGTAGAAGGGAGCGATTTCCATATAGAAATTCATTGAGGCGTTCAGCATTTGAGTTAGGTAATTTATATATAGATTGCGTGTTCCGCTTCGGATGCGATCTGAAGCATCGTGGAAAGACCGACGATTTCATCAACGCGCGCTTTGACGGAGGCGGGATCGAGATTCAGGAGCCTTACCGACGTACTGCACGCGCAAACCGTCACGCCTCCCGACTCCCGGCGGGCTTTCTCCAGCAACCCGTAGAGCGATGGAATATTAGCGCGCTCGAATCCACGCTGGAGCTCCTCGGCTCCACAAGGATCTTCTGCCGACGGGCCGGAGCGCTTCACATCAGGTCGGTCCCCTTCCCCCGCAGCTGATACATTAACGTCGTCCCAACTCCCGCTCATAAACGAGGCGAGCGCCCCAAAAAACAGAAAGAGGTGACATTTCCACCCCATTGCTGCGGCCGTCACAATGAGATTCACCGCCTGATAGAGTCGGTCGTACCGGGAACCGTGAAGAAAAACAACTAGCCTCATCTAAACACATCTTCGGGCTTTCCCCATTCCATTGGAATTCGCCCGATGTAAAAAGTATCCTAATAATGGAAATAAACCCCTTTAAATCCGAAACTTCATATTCAAAGATAGATAAGGACCAAAGAATCGTCAAGTTCAAAAATTACAAATGATTATCAGTTTCAAAACGTGTTGTGGATCGAGAGAGAGACGATCACAAAGCGGCGTTGCTACGCAAAAAGAAAAAGCCCGGCAACGAGCTTCTAAAGAATCCCACCCTTCGGCTTCCCTTTGACCAAAAGCAGACGGTTTCCGGGAGTTGAGCCCCATCCCTCTCGGGCTTTTGCTGCGGCTTAAGAGGCCATCCACCCAAACCATCACGGCCCAGAAACCGCTCTTTGCTTTTCCCCGCAGGTCAATGAAACCCAGTGATTCTCGATACGGCGAACCCACTCACGGCTATGGGCTCGTCCACCAGCAAGTTCCGGGCTTTTTTTCGGCCCTCGCGGGCCTGGATGCGTTGCAGGAGGAGCAATAATGCGATGCCGACCTTCGGGCGCCGCGGAACAAGGCGATTGGAGCAGACGACCTTCCGTCGCCGCTCAACCCCCGTGCTTGATACCACTCCTGCCGACCGACCAAAGGGCAAATTCTGTACCACTTGATTTCGGGTCGACTGAACCTCCTGCCGCAAGATAACTTCTTGATGTAAGATACGTTAGCGAGATCGCGATGCAATCCATATTAGCTCATCCTGCCACCTCCAGAAGAGTTTTGCCAAAATATCAAATCGACCTGCAGACCGATGGACAAGATGACAATCCGCTTTACATAAAAATCATAAGGGCCCAGAGCGTTTGGGACAGGTAGGGGGGTGCTACGTTTACAACCCCGAAGTGCTCTGAGCCCCAAATGAGTCCGGTGTTGGAGTACGCCGGATGAGAGTCACCAGATTTCAGGACACTGGCTGTCTTCGCGTATTCAACTCATTGTAATCGCCGGCCGGTAAAAAGTTCCCGCTGCAGCTCGTCCAGAACCAACTCAGTGACCCGGGTGATAGACTCGCGGACTTCAGGAGTGCAACCTTTGGAAAACGTTACTCGATCTTTCGTTTCAACCGCGTAAAGGATAACATCTTTTGGCATAAGGAGATGTGCGGTTGAACCGTTCGAGAACTCGCCGAAATCCACATGCGCGGCCGGTGGAGGATCTTGAAGAACCGCTTCGTCGGATAGATTGAAGCGGTAGATGTGGCCGGGAACTCCGTCCATCGTTTCGATCGCATCGATCAAAAAGACACAATCATAGCCTCCGATAATTTGCAATAGACCGGCTCCCGAAAGGTCTGAGTCTTCAATGGAAATATCGGAATTACCGAGGAGGGTCTTGAGGCGCCGGGCGATGTGAACTCCGACTCCATCATCAGACAAGTGGGTGTTTCCCAAACCAAGGATGAGCACTTTCACGAACGCAAACCCCTTATCACTTCATCGATCATCTCTTCTCTGCAACTCGCATAGATTATTCCAACTGGCATGCGAACGAGCTATTTAGCTTATTTATTATTTTGCAATCGGATACCCAATTAATAGGCTGGACTCCAGCGAAATCATCGTGAAGCCGGCAAAAGGTGCTTTGACAAAATTTCCAATGGATGAAACGGTTTCGATGGCACGCTAACATTGATATAATCAGCGCGAAGTTGCTGTTGAAAAGGATGTGAATATGTTGAAATCAGCTTTGAGGCCTTACGTCATCATGAACATGGCCATGAGCGCCGATGGAAAGATCTCCACCCACCGGAGGGAGCAGATCACCCTTGGCTCCAAGAACGACCGTTATATGATGGATGTGTTGAGATCACGCGTGGACGCTGTGATTATCGGTGCCGGGACGCTCCGGGTGGACGGACACCCGCTCATCATCAGAGATCCCAAAATTAGAAGACTTCGGGAAAAAAGAAGGCTCACCCTGCATCCTGTCAACGTGCTGCTCAGCAGGTCCCTGGGAATTCCAATACGGCGCCCCTTCTTCAAGCATCCCGACACGCAAAAGATACTTTACACCACGAAGACAGCGAGGGAGAACGAAAGGAAGCGTTTTGCCAAATACGCGGAGGTAATAGTG
Source organism: Candidatus Latescibacterota bacterium (assembly GCA_011772205.1). Lineage (GTDB taxonomy): Bacteria > Krumholzibacteriota > Krumholzibacteriia > WVZY01 > WVZY01 > WVZY01. The sequence goes on along the minus strand of WVZY01000076.1, from coordinate 79,309 downwards.
CTTCCCCGCCGCGGGTCTTTTCTCGGAAGGGTACTCGAAGATTTGCATGGACGGGGTTTCGAGCGCATTCTCGTGGAGGGCGGAGGTGCACTGAACTTTTCATTTTTCAAGGGGGGGTACGTGAACGAAATCTACCTAACGGTAACTCCCCGGATCATTGGAGGTGCTCATGCACCTACCGTGGTTGATGGGGCAGGATTTCTCAAGGCATTTCATCCGACACTTGCGCTTATCTCCGCAAAAAAGGTCGGCCAGGAGGTCTTTCTGAGATACCGGGTCAGGAACAACTAACGGCCAACTGCAGTCGCCCTGTGCCGTTGCCTGCAAAGAGTGATCCGGTTTATTTTGAAGGTTAATCGATGGGTTGAGCAAGCTCCAGCATCTTCTGCAGAGCCAGCCTGGCTCCTTCCAAAACTTCAGGATCGACGAACACTTCGTTGACTTTTCCAAGATTGTCCAGTGTGTAGAGAAGATTGCCAGGATTGATCCTGTACATATTGTGACAGAGGGATCGGGATACCGGCAGGATCGTCTTATCCGGATACTCATGGGCCAGTCTCGTTGTCAGATTAACCTCCGTGGCGATCAGGATCGTCGCTCCAGAGGCGGCTTGTTCCACGTAGCTGCATATGAAACTGGTCGATCCTGCCTCATCGGCTTCGGCAACGACGTCATCTTTGCATTCGGGATGAACGACGATTTTACAATTCGGATATCGCTTCCTCGCTTCTCGGATATGCTCGACAGTGTAGTGAGTATGGACGTGGCAAAATCCTTTCCACAAAGTGACGACGGCGTTCCGAATATCTTCAATCGAGTTTCCGCCATTTGGCAAGTTAGGATTCCATAAGATTTGCTGGCGCTTGGGTATGCCGAGCGCGTTGGCTGTGTTTCGACCTAGATGTTCATCGGGGAAGAAAATGATTTTCCTGCCCTTATCCAGCGCCCACTCGAAAACCCGACCTGCGTTCGATGAGGTACAAACAGCCCCGCCATTACGCCCGCAAAAAGCCTTTATATCGGCTGATGAATTCATATATGTAATGGGAATCACCGCATCGGATCCTAGCACTTGCTGTATCGATTCCCATGCAACCTCCACGTCATCGATATCCGCCATATCCGCCATGGGGCAACCGGCTGTCAAATTCGGTTGAAAAACACGTTGGCTTGGCGATGCGAGCACCCGCGCGCTCTCTGCCATGAAGTGAACTCCACAAAAAATAATGTGCTTCGCATTCTTCTGGGATGCGGCACTCGCTGAGAGCCCAAAGCTGTCCCCAACGAAGTCCGATACTCCTATGATCGATTCTCGCTGGTAGTGATGCCCCAGTATGACTAACTTTTTCCCCAGCCTCGCCTTGTGTCCTCGGATCCGGTCGATTTGCTCCTCCTCGGTCATGCCGAGGATCCTATCCGGAAGAATTGGCGGAAACGGCCGTGTTGAAATGACGCTCATTTCATGTTCCCTTCATATTCTTTTTATACGGCCAACCTGCCGATGCATCCCTTGACTGATCATTTTGGATCGTTAGCTTTCGATCATTTACTTATCCAAGGCGCTGTTTGATTCTTTCCAAGAATTCATACGGTATTTCAGGCACGCCCATTGGGATATCCTTGCCTGCGAACCCGTGATAATCGGATCCGCCGGAGGCAAGCAAGTCGTAGTCTTTGGCTATTGCTTCGAGCTCGGCACGCTCGCCTTCGGTTTGGTTCGGATGAGCCACTTCAAGCCCATCGAAGCCAATCGCAATCAATTCGAGAAGCTCATTTGCATCCTTGAGGGAGTTGGTGGGGTGAGCGATAAAAGCGAGTCCGCCCGCCGAACGGATGTACGAGACAGCTTCTCTTGGATGCAGCTTGTATTTTTTTATATAAGCGGGTCCGTCTTCGCCGATGTATCTCTCGAACGCCTCTGAGTAGTTATCAACGTAGCCATTTTCCAAAAGTGCTTTGGCGATATGGGGGCGGCCCAGAGCGCCGTCCCGGCTCTTCGCCAGCACCTCCTCGGTATCGAGATGCACCCCAAGGCTCCTCAACTTTTCGATGATTTTGAATCCTCTTTCCAGTCGCGTGTCCCTGAAACGCTTGAGCATTCCCTGAAGGCGCTGATCATCCGGATCCACCCCGTAGCCAAGGACATGGAGATCCCTTTCTTTGAATTCGCAGCTCAATTCCACACCTGAAATAACTTCCAGGCCATTTTGATATGCAGCTGTTGCGCACTCCTCGGTGCCATCGAGGCAGTCATGGTCGGTGATGCTGATAGCGGCAAGGCCGAGCCCAATAGCCATTTCAACCAGCTTCCTGGGTGGGTGGATGCCGTCGGAATAGGTCGAATGAACGTGCAGGTCTATTTTCATCTGGCTCCTTGGCGCTGGTTAATCGTCGTGACGGTCTTCTTTTTGGCGTGAAGAGTCTCTCTCGCACGAAGGTAGATACTTCAGAATGGGATGAGCGAAGTGCTCATCGGCTATCATCCGATCGTTCTCCTTAGCCTATTAGAATAAGCGCCTTCCCGCAGTTTCGCAAGTCCTTCGTCTATGGTGGAGTGGTTTCTCGGCGCCGCATCCGGGACGCGGCTCTTCCAACCAAACATCATTGCCCGCTGGAATGCCGTCTCCCAGCCTACACAAGGTTTGTTTTAGCTTTACAAGCGAAGAGAAACTTGTCATCATGGGCCATTATTCCTTTAGTGAAACTCTTCTCCAATACGAAAACTTCGTCACAGCCCAAGAGATCGACCTTCGGTCCGGGAAATGGGAGGCCGTCCGATGACTTTCAGTGATAAGAGAAAAAAGAAAAAGCGCACGATACTTCTCTACGCCGCCAGCGAAATCGACGCGAACATGCTCTATGCGACGAACTTCCATGCGCCCGATCCCTTCATCTTCATCAAAACGGCTCAAGGGAAACGAGTGCTCGTTATGAGTGATCTAGAAATAGACCGTGCGAAAGCAACTTCAAATGCCCACAGTGTCCTCTCGCTGACCCGCTATACAGAGCTTGCCAAGAAGCGCTTGGGACGCAAATCAACACACATCTCCGACGTGATCTCTGAGGTATGTCGCGACTTGGGGATTCGGAGCGTAACGGTCCCTGAGTCTTTCCCCTTGAGCGTTGCCGATCGGCTGCGGAAACATCGCATCCGCGTCTCATCCCAGCCGGATCCGTTCTTTCCCGAACGGCTTTTCAAAACCGCAATGGAAATCCAGGAGATACGAAAAGCCATGCGCGCCTGTGAGGCCGGAATGCAATCGGCCGTCGACATACTAAGGAAAAGCAAAATCCGAAAAGGCCTTGTCGAATTTCAAGGGAAACGCCTGACGGCCGAACTGCTGAAACGACAGATCAACTCCATCGTTTTCGACCTAGGCTATCTGCCGAGCCGCACGATAGTGGCCGCCGGCAAGCACGGCTGCGACCCTCATGATGAAGGATGCGGCCCGATCCCAGCTCATTCACCGATCATCGTCGATATCTTTCCCCGTTCGGATAAGAGCGGATACTACGGCGACATCACTCGCACATTCGTCAAAGGAAAGGCTTCCGATAGGGTTAAGAAAATGTTCCGCGCCGTTTTCGAAGGGCAAAAATGGGCGCTTCAGTCAATTCGACATGGAGCGAAAGCGAAAGAGATTCATCGAACGATTCTGGACCTCTTCGATAAGCGAGGATTCCCTACGGGTGAGATCGAAGGGCGGATGCAGGGATTCTTCCACGGCACGGGACACGGACTTGGATTGGAGATCCACGAGCCACCAAGGATCGCAATAAACGAAATCGTGCTGCTAAAGGGGATGGTGGTAACGGTGGAACCCGGCTTGTATTATTATCCTACGGGTGGCGTGCGGATAGAAGATACCGTGCTGGTCACGAAGACGGGCATCAAAAACCTGACCCGGTTTCCCAAATATCTCGAGATCGCTTAATCCGACCTACCTGGTGATGCGGCCCACTCCACCGTCTATGAAGGCAAGCCAGACGCGGTTCTGCTCATCAACGTATACTCTCCGAACGCGCTCTGCAGGAATGCCGCTTCCCTTCGTAAATGCAATGAACCTGTCCCCCTTCAGCTTTCCAAGACCACCTTGCGTCCCAACCCAAACAACTCCATCATCGTCGACAGCCACGGAGTGGATGACCATGCTCGGAAGCCCGTCCATAGTTGTATAATGCCTCCAGGTGCTGATGTCCACATCAACCGAAGCCAGACCTTCCGAAAAGAATCCAACCCAGAAAATACCATCCAGCGGATTATATGCAATGGTGTTTACGCCGGTTCCCGGAATGCCTGAATTGTTTCGAGTGTATGTCACCCGCTCCAAGGAAACGGGGCGCCACACACCCACCCAATCGAATTTGGATCCGAACCAAACCTCCGAACCACGCGACGTCGCCTCGGCGATTTCGATATCCGCCACCTCAGGACCAGTTGCTTTGCTAGTGTGATCGATCCACCGATTTGCCATTGGGATCGCATCATTATCACGATATTGGACGACACCATTTACTGTGCCAAACCAAATAGATGTATCATCGACTGCGATGTCGAATACTGCTCCATCCGGCAGACCATGGGCTTCGGTGATCGTGATCCATGCGTTATTCTTGAAGATTCCAATGCCACCTCCCCAGGTGGCTATCCATATTTTCCCGTTGAACTCTACAGCTCTGCGGGTTCTCGGATTCGGCAGCCCATCGCCTTGATCGATTTTGTACCACTGGTTTCCGATTCGCAAGCCTACCCCGTTCTGCGTGCAGACCCATATTCGGTCTTGGCTGTCCACCAGGATGTCGTAAACATCATTATCAGGCAAATCCGGAACGCTAAAAGTCACAAGTTCCAATTGCGGAGGAGGTGGTGGCGGAGCGACTCCATCTTCGTCCCCACACCCAATCAATGCCACCGGGAGGAGCAATAGAGTAAAAATCCCAATATGTTTCAAGGCTTTCAAGACAGACCTCCTGCAGGATGGAATGTATACTTTCATCAAAAACTGACTACCCGGATCTTTCTGGATCCAGTCACAGAGATGCCTTCACGTGACTTTGGTGGGGAGGTAGATACGGAAGGCCCCTTCCCGAGGACAGAGCATTCTTCCGTTACCAAGGGCATGATAAAGATATAAGTGAAGGATGTCAAGAGCCTTACCTAGGGTTCTGGCAAGAGATGGCGGGCAATACCCATCCGGCGCCCCTTAGGCGGCCTCCCGGCGGCTCGAATTTACTTTTCCCAATACATGAGCATCCTGTCCACGATTCGGGCCACTTGAGTGGAGCATTTATGATAATCAGCAAGGAGCTGTTCTATCGGCGTGCTCTTGTTCTTATGCTTGAATCCCAGGATCTCAGCCGCCCGCCCGAGATATTCCGGACGCAGCACATCCCCGGCAGACACCGTTAACCGGTAAATATCCCTCACATTCTTGAGAAAATCGAAAGCGTCTGCCAAAATCCTGAAATCCTCTCCGCGACGCATATCGATTTCGGCCAGGGTCGCCATCAGCTTGCGATTTATCGGCTCCCGGAGACCGAATTTGGCCTTGTATATTAAAAGGATCATTTCGATGTCCCGCAATCCGCCGATACCCTCTTTGACGTTGATATCCCGAACGATCATATTCCGTCTGTCGCGGTGGCGGGACTCGATCTCAGCGATCATTTGCGAAATGTACTCGCGGCTCTTGCTGAAAATGTGAGGATGAATAATCCTCTCTATGAAATCCTTCTCGAATTTTCGGCTACCAATGACCATTCGCGAACCAAGTATCTGAGATTTATCGATAAAAGCTTCGGCATGATCCTGCGATAGCAGAACATCGAGGTCATCTATTAGCGTCACGAAGTGCCCGAAGTGATCTGCGAAGCGATAATGAGGGAGCGTACCGCGCTTGATGATCTCCGAGTTCATTCGTGTAACGATGCGATTACAGTATTTCCGCATGTCTTCGTCTCGGGAGTTCAACAATATAATGATATCGTAATCATCATCGTAGGCTTGCTCCCTGGCATGGCCTCCTGCAGCAAAAACGGCAAGGAGATCCCGGGTAGCTACCTTTTCTCCAATCTCTTCATCAACGCACTGTTTGCAGACATCGAACAACACTTGAAGGTACGTGTCCGAAAACTCTGTAAATTCTGTATTGGTCACGCCAATGGGGACGCCTTGCAAGGTCTCCAGTCCCACCCTAAGAAACTCAAGATCATAATAGTCTCCCAAAGCTTTGATCTTTTCGTCACAATCATTCAAATTATCCACCATGCCCAGGAGCCCCTTTGCAATCTGCCGCAATTTCTCTGTTTGATCCAGGTATTGCACGTATTTGGGGTATTTTCGAACCACGCGAATGAAGAATCGCTTAAAGTAGCGGCTGTTGCGGTAATGCAGCTGACATAGTCTTTTTAGCTTCTCTTTGGAAACTGCGATTTCTGTTTCCCACACATCCTGTTCGAGTATTTTTTCGACTCTTATCAACTTTTCATCGTCCAGCGTCATCAAATACTCGTTGATCAGCTTCGGGTATTGATAGAAAAGCTTGGCCAGTTTGGAGATCCTGTCTTCGGTCTTTTCGGCGGTATTCAAAAAGGCCATGTTGAGGTCCTCACAGAGCCCCTGGCATTTGAGTCTTCGCTGGTTTTCCGACAAAATGACCAAAAACGAAATAAAAGCGTAGAAGGTATAAGTGCTGCAGGCTCCATACCTCTCGACCAGATTTTTGCGATATCGCTCCTCGAGAGAATTGAAATCGGTAACGAACCTTTCCAAAAGCTCTCCGTCATCAGCTTCGAGAGCTTCGAGGATATCATCCCAAAACTTCGTGCCGCGGAAGAAACGCGATGTGTTGCTAAAATCAACAGCGAGGTTACGCTTCTCCGATGCCCACTCCTCGCTGTCTTTGCTGTATCGAGCGAGGATGGAAAACACGCTGATGGATTCAAGATGTTCCGTTGCGAACTTGAGGAGTGTGCCAACGATATCCTTGGCCAACTGAACATGCTCATAGTAATGGATCAGCAAATGATCCCAGGCCTTTATACCCCCAACATCCTTATAGCCCATGCACTCTGCGACCGGTGCCATATTATCGGCCGTGGCCGTTTCACCCAGGATTATCTCTTCCTCCTGGATGACGAAAAGCTGCGTCAGGTGCCTGAAAATCTCCAAGAATGTCAACGCTCTTTCCATGCGATCGTAGGTTTCCCTGCGGATGGGGTCCTTCATTCTCAATTCATTAATGATTTCCCAGAAATTCACCTTGTCTATTTGAAAAATCGTCTTCTCGACATAAATCATGCTTTTCAGCATGCGGAGACCGTCGTCTTTGAGATGCAGGCTGTCGGGTTTCACCTGGCGTATGAGAAGTGAACGAATTTCCCCGAGAATACCGCGAAGATATCCTTCGTGATATTTGTTGTCTTGCTTCCTGTCGTAATGGTAGCGCCAGGTAATCTCCCTCTTGAATTGATCGAACAGCGCCTCGCTGCCTAGCACAGGCGCGGCGCCGAGCATTTCGGTGATAATGATGAAGTCATGGATTTCCTTATCGAGGAGCTGGCGGTATTCGTAAATAGAAGCGGAATAACCTTGCGTGCCCACATGCTCGGAAAGGTAGAAATGCAAGCAGCTGGCATACTTCAGCATTTCTGCTCTCAGTTTGCCTATAGCTTTAGTGAAGTTCCCCCTCTTCTCCGAGCCGTCATCCACGATGCCGATATCAATATCGTCCTGATCGGCGCGGGTTCCAACGGCGCACATCACGAACTCCGGTCTCTCTTCATCAGGAATGAAGAGGTCGAGAAGCCGTTTCATATAACAGGTGCTGAGACTGCGAAACTTTAACCCGGATTGAAACATGAAATCCCTATATGCTCGGTTCCGGTTGACACTCGACGTAAGATCCAGGACCAGGACGTCTTTGACCATCAAGTTCATATGCAAGAACTGCAGAGCGAAATAACACCCGAGGAAATAGAGCTTTTCCTGCAATGAATCCCCCACCTCCAGGATGACATCCATTTCACCCGAAATGTCCTGGGCGGACTTCCACAAATGGACCTGGTCGATCTTGCCCTTCGCTTCCAGGCTCTCGATCAAATGGTCCTTGTTCGCTTCGATGTTGCGGAGATACTTGAGGTGGTGATTACCAAGGAGACGAACGTTTTCGACCAATCTGTCGAATTGGATTTGCATATCGGAAGGCCCCTATTTGAGTAATTCCTGGGCCACCTCCATGCCCGTTCTGAATGCTTTCAAATTGAGTTCCTCAGTCCCTTTTGGCACTCTGGCCAGCACTGCAGATTCCAAAGAGTCGATCGATACGATGGTGGACAGCTCTGCGATAATGCCCAGCGCCACGATGTTCGCCACGACCACTTTGCCGATTTTGCTCCGAGCAATTTCACTAATGGGCACCTTGTAAACATTGAAATTGCCTTCGGGGAGCTTGGTCACAGCTTCCGAATCCACCAGTAAGATGCCGTTTTCCTTGAGATCCTTGGAGTACTTGTCAGAGGATTCCTGAGTCAATGCGAGCAACAAGTCGATATTCGTGGCTTTCGGATAATCGATATCCTCGTCGGATATGATGACTTCCGATCTGCTAGCGCCGCCTCGAGCTTCGGGACCGTAGGATTGGCTTTGGGTGGCGTTTTTCCCGTCGTAGATGGCCGCGGCTTCAGCTAGGATCTTCCCCGCCAGAACCAAACCCTGCCCTCCTTCTCCACTAAGGCGTACTTCATATCGCATTCCCATTGAAGCCTCCTTTTATTTATCCCCTGTAATGTTGCTCAATCCACACCAACTTTATTTTTCAGCTGCTCACTGAGCTTCGCATATTCTTCGGTGTATTCGGGTTTGTCTATATCGACCAATACGCCGGTTACGACTTTTCCCTCGAGTTCTTCGGGTGACATCTTGGCCGCCTTCTTGAGCGTCACCGCATTTTCCTTCAGATCCTGGATCATATTCACTGCCGTTCCCATTCTATTCCTGCGCCCATAAGCCGTCGGACAAGGCGTGATAACTTCCACAACAGAAAAACCCTTTTTCCTGATCGCTTTTTCGATGAACTTCTCCAACATGTGGGCGCCATGCACCGTACCCCGCGCAACAAAACTTGCGCCGGCGGCTTGAGCCAATCCACTAATATTGAACGAAGGCTCCAGGTTGCCATACGGAGAAGTGCTGGCTTTCTTTCCAACAGGCGTAGTCGGAGAAACCTGCCCTCCGGTCATCCCATAAATATTGTTATTGAAAAGAATCACGGTCAGATCCAGGTTACGCCTGGCCGCGTGAATGTAGTGGTTGCCACCGATCGCCGTGGCATCTCCATCGCCTGTGACGACGATAACGGTCATTTCAGGTTTGGCGATTTTCACGCCGGTTGCGAATGCGATGGCCCGGCCGTGCGTTGTGTGCAGGGTGTTGAAATCCACATAGCCTGGGAGGCGGCTGGAACACCCAATACCGGACACCATGGTGATCTCATCGTTCGACAAGCCAATTTTATCTATTGCCCGAAGCATCGCTTTCAGTACGATCCCGTCACCACACCCAGCGCACCAGATCAATGGGAATTTATTCAAACGAAGATATTTGGCATACTCGAACATTCTGTCCTCCTTGGGTTCGCAGCGACGAACCTACGATGCGACCTCCAAGATCTTATCCAATATTTGCTGGGGGCTGATCGGCTCGCCGTCAACCCTGTTTATCTTCACTACCTCAGCATTCCGGCAGGTGGCCCATTCCACTTCGTGAGCCATCTGGCCGAGGTTCATTTCCGGAACGATGACATGGCTGCATGTTTCGCCCATGGGACGAACGAACTTCTCCGGGAAGGGCCACAGCACGGTCGGACGAAGCATACCAACTTTGATTCCCTTTTCCCGCGCCAGCAGCATTGCCCGCCGGGCGGATCGGGCGGTAGAGCCGTAGGCGAAAATCCCTATCTTCGCATCGTCCAGAAAGTCTTCTTTCACATCGATGATCTCATCACGATGGACCTCGATTTTGCCGTTCAGTCGCCGCAGGAGACGGTCGATCTCGACCGGATCGTTCGTGGGGAAACCCGTTTCATCGTGGCAGAGACCCGTCACATGATAGCGGTAGCCTTCGCCGAAGCTCACCATAGGGGGTACACAGGATTCTGTGTGCTTATAGGGTAAAAACTCTTCCGGTGGCACATCTGGTTTTTTTCTCTGGATGATTTCATACTCATCCGGTCCGGGTAAGATCACCTTTTCATTCACATGCCCTATAACCTCGTCCATTAGCAAAATCACAGGTGTGCGATACATTTCGGAAAGGTTGAACGCGCGGATTGTCAGCTCGAACGTTTCTCTTACGCTGTGCGGCGCGAGCGCAATAATAGGATGATCACCGTGCGTGCCCCAGCGGGACTGCATGACATCCCCTTGGGCAGGTAGGGTTGGCAGGCCAGTGCTAGGTCCTCCCCTTTGAACATTGACCACCACACAGGGGACTTCCGCCATGGCCGCGTAGCCGATATTTTCTTGCTTCAGCGAAAAGCCGGGACCGCTGGTTGCGGTCATGGCTTTCGCCCCTGCCAGCGATGCGCCGATAATAGCTCCCATAGCGGCTATTTCATCTTCCATCTGAATGAACCGCCCATCCACCCTGGGAAGCCGCAACGATAAGATCTCCGCAATTTCGGAAGAGGGTGTGATTGGATAGCCGGCAAAAAATTTCAGACCGGCCGCTAACGCTCCTTCGGCGCACGCTTCATTGCCAGTGATAACCTGCACTTTATCCTTCTGATTCGACTGCATTGAAAATTCCTTTCACACACATCACGTCTTCTATTTCTTCACCGCCTCGTCCTCCGCAATTACCTCGATAGCGAAATCAGGACACAAAACTTCGCACAAGCCACAGGCCGTGCAGTCTTCTATTTTTGCAACTACCGGATATATGCCCTTCATTTGCAGCACTTCCTTGGGGCAGAATTCAACACAAAACGCGCACCCTTTGCACCATTCCATTTTTATTTCTATCACAGGATTTTTCTTCGGCATCACCGGCCTCCTCATGAACCGGCTCAATTTGTTTTCCATCTACTAAACAAGCAGAGGAGTGGTAACTCCTCTTGCCTCTAGACGGAATCCGAATTGAGATTCAGCTGATGGCAGTACTTTGGGGTATCCGCCCGGCGGGCATGCACCGGACAATTTGCATCCTTACAACTTATTGGGGTGTCTGCAGATATCCTATCCCAGCGTCCCCCATCTCCACACATTATTACATTGACACTTATACTGCGCGGGGTCAATCCCAATTTACTCGAAAATCATCTAAAATCCAAGCAATTACGAAGCTCGCGGGTATTTGGCAGCCGGGTTGTGCGGATCGCGATAGCGGCTATGCCGAGCCCCAATATGCGTCGGCTCCGCGCCTCGAAAAACACGTCGCCGGGAACGCGTCATGCGCGTACTCCAATTTTCTAAGAAAATTACCCTTCAGGGATCGTGGTGGTTTCGAAACGGCGGAGGCAATCCGGTTTGAACCGCTGTCTCTCCAGTCCAAGCTTGTCATAAGGCACGCCTTGGGCAAAAGCGAGGAGCTGGAAATAATAGACGGGCGGCGTGTGGAAATCCTCCCCAAACTGCTTGGACACTTTCATCTGTCCGAAATCGAACTGGCCAAAACAGGTAGGGCAAATCATGCACAGAATGTCCGCATGCTCATCATTCACTGTACCCAACAAATCGTGCATCATGTTCGAGGGGACTTCGTCCGATTGGCAAGCTTTACCGCAGCAAAGGTACCAGTTGCGGTGCCTCACCGGTGTTGCACCGAGAGCTGTGACAAGATTCTCCATCACGCTCGGATCGTTTGGATCATCGACCTGCATGATCCGGCTGGGTTTCAGGAGATGGCAGCCGTAGTGGATCGCCATTTTGAGGCCTTCCAACGGACGTTCGACAGAATCCTTGATCGCCTCGTATCCGGCGAAATCTCTCAACAGGGTTACGATGTGCCTTACCCTGGAAGTCCCCTTGTACTCCCGTCCGATTCTTTTCAAGCGTTTGTTCACCTTTTCTCTGAGCACCTCGTTTTGCAGGAGATGGTACGTTTCCGAAAGGGTGGCCGTGCAACCGGAACAGTTGGTAAAGATGTCCAGGCCTAGATCTTCGGCGAGGCAAAGGTTGCGCGCTGCCACAGCAAGCCATGAAAGCTTGTCTTTCGATTTGAAATAGATCGGATCCGGACAGCACGATGCATTATCGAGATCCACGATCTCTATTCCGAGCCTGGGAAGGGCTTCCCTGATGGCGAACTCCATGGCGGGATGGCGCGCGGGAATCAAGCAGCCGGGGAAAAACGCAAAGCGTTTCAATCCTTTTCTCCTTCTTCCGAATCCGGTTCGATGAGCTTTTGAATCTCTTCCATCGGCACCTCCGGCAAGGGTGGCAAACCGAATTTTTCTCGCTGGCGGTTAACCGCATCGCTCAAGGGAACGGTTCGGCCGGTTTTTTCGAATGTTTGGATGACTTTTTCGACCGCCGGCGGGTAAATGCCGAGATCTGCCAACATGTTCTTGAGCGAAATAATCACTTCAACGGGCTTGACATCCTGCGGGCAGCGCTCGTGGCAGTTGTAACAATTGGTGCATTCCCAAAGGATCGAATTCTCACCCAGGAGCTCATCTCCCAGGCCGTAAAGCACTTTGAGCATGATGTCCCGGGGATTGAAATCACTTCCGTAAGTCGTCGCCGGGCAGTCTCCAACGCAGGCACCACACTGATAACAAAAGCTTGCCAGGTCGCCTTCGATCTTTTCCGCAAGCTCACGGCGAAATCGAAAATCGATGCGTGCGACTTTGTTTTTGCCACTCGGCGAATCTTTCGGCTTCTGGGGCATTTCAATTACTCCTTCGCCGGTCGTTTTTTCTTGAGATGCCAGATGCTGTTCGAGCGACACTTTGGACAGGAGCGCTCCTTGTCCTCCCCTTTTTCCACTTTTTCCTGATATTCATGGCCGCACATCATGCATCGAAACGTTTCTGTCGTTACTTCTGCCATATGACCCTCCGGTCATTTTCTATTTAGCTTGCCGCAGCTGCCGCTTCCTTGCTCTTTGGAGCCTTCTTCTTGGGCTTCGGCTTGAGCGCTTGCTTCGTGTGTTCGATCTCCTCCATCGTGACAGTTTCTCGAATCTCCTCCATCTGGCGCATCACTTTGGCGAATTTCTGCCCCTCTGCAGCACTGATCCACTCAAGCTGCAGCCGCTCGGGCCGCACACCGGCCTTGTCGAGCTTATTCCACAGACGCTGCATGCGCTTGACCGTCTGTCTGTTGGCGTTGATGTAGTGGCAGTCCGCATAATGGCATCCTGATACCAGAACGGCCGGTGCACCGCAACGGAACGCTTCGAGAACCATCTCCTCCGACACTCGCGCGGAGCACATCGTTCTGATAACGCGGTTGGTAGTGGGGTATTGCATTCGGGATATCCCGGCCATGTCGCCGCCCGCATACGAGCACCAATTGCACGCAAAGACGAACACCTTATCCTGCGGGTTCTCCGCAAGCACGGCGCGGACTTGAGCGATTAGCTGCTCGTCCGTAAAGTGACGCATGGTAATCGCTCCAAATTGACATGTGGCGCCACACGCTCCGCAACCGGCACAGGCAGCTTCCACGACGACGGCCGGCTCCCCCTTCCTCCAAATGATCGCTCCGTAGGGGCACACCGCGGCGCACAGCCCGCACTGCGTGCAGGCTTCCTCGTCGATCCTGCTGGTGATCGCCTCAACAGATATCTCGCCGGCATTCAACAGTGCACCGGCGCGGGAGGCAGTTGCTCCGGCTTGACAGACGGAATCCTTGATATCCTTGGGGGCCTCGCAGAAACCGGCGAAAAAGACGCCCCGCGTCGGCGCGTCCACCGGTTTGAGCTTCGGATGCGACTCCATGAAAAATCCATCGGAGGTCTTGGACAGAGTGAGCAATCCGGAAACCTTGTCACGATCTTTGGGTGGTACGACGCCAACCGAGAGCACTACCATATCGAGCTCGTGCCGTTCCAGTCTCCCGCTGGTTGTGTTTTCAACGGTGATGGTGAGCTTGCGCGTTTCGGGATCCTCCTCGATATCTCCTGGAAGTCCCCGAATGAATTTTGTCCCTGCCTCTTTGGATCGCTGGAACATGTCTTCGAACGATTTTCCGAATGCACGAATATCCTGGTAGAAGACGTAATTATCCGTATCCGGGTAATGATCGGCCAGGAGGAGAGTATCCTTCACCGTATTCATGCAACAGATGTTCGAGCAGTAAGGCCTGCCGATCTTTGGGTTTCTCGAGCCGACACATTGTATGAATCCGATGCGCTTGGGCCGCTCGTGATCACTGGGCCGCACGAAGTGCCCAGCCGTTGGTCCTCCCGCGCAGATCAGCCGCTCGAACTCCATCGAGGTGATAACATTCTCGAAACGGGTGTACCCGTATTCATCCATCTCGGTGGGATCATAGACGTCCATGCCGATGGCCACGATGATCGCTCCGACTTCGCGCTCGATGATTTCGTCCTGGTCGTCGTAATCGATCGCCTTCTTCTCGCAGACATCGGCACATTTTCCGCAGGCAATCGGATTGTTGCCTAAACAATCATCCATATTAAGGATATAGGAACAGGGAACGGCTTGTGGGAAGGGGATGTAAATCGCTTTGCGCGAGGACAGCCCCATTTGGAACTCGTCAGGTTTGACTACCGGACAAACTTTGGCGCACTCCTCGCACGCGTTGCATAGACCCGGGTCTACGTAACGGGCTTTTTTCCGGATCTTCACCGTGAAGTTTCCGATGTATCCGGAGACCTCTTCGACCTCGCTGAAGGTGAGAAGCTCGATGTTGGGATGCCGACCGGCATCGATGGCCTTGGGGCCGAGAATTCATATCGAGCAGTCCATCGTGGGATACGTTTTGTCCAGCTGCGCCATGATCCCACCGATGGACGGTTGTTTTTCAACGAGGACGACCTGGTGTCCCGCATCGCCGAGCTCGAGCGCAGCTTCGATCCCTGCCACGCCGCCACCGATCACCAGCGCGCGCTTAGTAACAGGAACGGAAAGTTCCTCCTGAGGCTGCAGCAGTCGAGCCCGTGCCACAGCGCTAGCCACCAAATCCTTTGCCTTTCCCGTCGCGGCCTCCCATTCTCCGGGATGCACCCACGAGCAGTGCTCGCGCAGGTTCGCCATTTCCATGAGGTACGGATTCATGCCGGCTTCCCGCACGCACTGTCGGAACGTGGGTTCGTGCTGCCTTGGAGTACAGGAGGCAACCACCACGCGGTTCAAACGGTGCTGGCGGATCGCATCTTTGATCTCGTTCTGGCCTGGATCTGCGCAGGTGTACTTGTTCCGAACGACGCATGCCACATCGGGCAGCGTCTCAGCGTACTCGGCCACCGCGCCGCAGTCCACGGCTCCGGCGATGTTGAGCCCGCAATCGCAGACGAACACACCAACGCGAATCTCGTCATCTTTTGGGTTGGAAGCCATTCGAAGCCCTTCCTGTTCCAGCAATCATCTATTCAGACCCATCCCTCTCACTTTTGATCCCCTGGGAGAGGGAGTCCACTACCAGCTGGGCGACATCGCTCATTTTTATTTCGATCTCGCCAGCAAGATTGGGGTCCTGCATTGTACAACGGAAGTGGACCTGGCATTTTGGACATGCCGTCGCAAGCACTTCCGCTCCTGTCGCCCGCGCTTCCCGCAGGCGTTCAACCTGAATCTTCTTTGCAAATCGGTCGCAGTTCGACCATGTCCCTCCGGCGCAGCAGACCGCTCCCGGTCCCGAACGGCGCATCTCCACGAGCTCGATCCCGGGCAGTGCGGACAACGCCCTCCGCGGGGGATCGTAAATTCCCAAGTGACGGCCCAGCCGACATGGATCTTGAAAGACGACCTTGCGCTTGCCGTTCGCCTTGAACTCGAGAGCCGATAGGTAGTCCGAGAGAAATTCGGTGATGTGGAGTATCCGGGGCGGGGCACTTTCGAAAAACGGTGCGTAGTCAATCTTCCAGGTACGGAGACACTCGGCGCAGGAGGTAACCAGCGTCTTGGCACCGCTGTCAGCAACGAGCTTTACATTATGCTTGGCGAGCAGCTCAAAATGTTCCCTGTCACCGTTCCACAGCAGGTCGTGCCCGCAGCAACGTTCCTCGGGAGATACAACAGGAGTAACATTCACACGGTTCATGAGCCGTACTGCAGCGCGAGTGCCTTCCAACGTTGAGATCTTGAATTCCGGGAAGAAGGCGTCATAATACATCGTGCACCCGGTCCAGTAGAGCGCCTCTCCCGTCTTCGATTCGGTCCTTAAGTCATCCGTCAGCCATTCCATGCGGTTTTGCTTCGTCCCGCCCTTCGCCATCACCCGCATCATCGACTGAAGCGCACCGCCGTGCGGGCACTCCGGTTCTTTCCCATCCACATGCGTGATTTCCCTGAGCTTTTGAACCAAGGTGGTATAGGCGACCTCGGCCGGGCAGCGCTGGTCACACAGGCTGCATGTCAGACAGCTGTTCAGGCTGCCATTCTCGACAAGCTCTTTACGTTGCCCCAGGTTTGTCGCCAGTACGTGCCGGCGAGGGGTATAATCTCCCCCTACCCTCGAAATCGGGCATGTGGCGGTACATTTCCCGCAGTCATAACAGGCCCAAGCTTTTGTCTGCTTGGCTGCATCCGCTAATTCCCGCATCGGCATCAACTCCGTTTATCGTCATGCTGCCTCTTGTCTACTGGTCAGCGGGCTCGGACCCAGTTTGCGGACCTGGTCGGTGAACTCGTTGATGACCGCCGCAAATCGGACGCCCTCTGCCGCACTAATCCATTCCAGGCGGAGACGGCCTTCTTCAATACCCAAGAGTTTGACCACGTTCATCGTCTTTTCGAATTGTTCGACCGCACGATGATTCCCAAAGATGTAGTGGCAGTCCCCAAAGTGGCAGCCCGACACCAGCACCCCATCGGCCCCTTTCTCGAACGCGTGCAAAACGAAACCGGCCTGGATACGACCGGAACACATCACCCGGATCATTCGAAAATGCGGTTGGTGTTGAATTCGAGATACTCCCGCGGTATCAGCCCCCGCATACGAGCACCAGTTGCATGCGAACACAACGATGCGAGGATTCCACGCACCAGGGATTTCGGCCGGCGCTTTCGGAGCCGCATCAGGTGTTGTCTTCGGTGATTTATCCGCCGTTTTCGCTGGAGCTTCTTTCACCGTCTCCTGTGTAATCTTCTTGGAGGTCTTCTTTGCAGGGGCTTTTGTCTTCGCTTTTGCTCCTGTCTTCGGTGACTTCTTGGCTCGTGTGCCCGTCCGGGACTTATCCGCTTCCCGTTGTTCCTTAGAGGCTGTCATCCCGAGACCTCTTCGGCAAAAAACGCATCGATCATGGCGTGCACCTGTTTGTCCGTGAAATGCTTCGAAACAATCGCGCCCGAAGGGCACCAGCTCGCACAGGTGCCGCAGCCTTTGCAAAGCGATGCATTGATCACCGCCGTATACGTGCCGTCATCGGCTTCTACGAGCTGTGGCGCCCGGAATTGGCAGATATCGACGCACGTGCCGCATGCACGGCATTTTCCTTCGCCAACCACCGCTACCGTGGGGTCCAATTTCACCGTATCATAGGCAAGGAATACGGACGCTTTCGCCGCAGCCGCCGAGGCCTGAGCCACCGTGTCCACGATATCTTTCGGCCCTTGCACTGTGCCGGCAAGAAGCACTCCCTCCACAGCTGTCTCCACCGGCGCCAATTCAGGATGGCGCTCGAGAAAGAATCCGTCGAGCCCGAGGCTGGCCTTGAGCATGTCGTGGAATTTCGCCGTTTCCTCCTTGAGCGGCCGCATCCCGACACTCAGCACTACCAGATCGGTTGGAACCTCGAGATTCCGTGCGAGTAGATCATCATAGCATTGGATGGCTTCCGCCCGCTCTTTACCAACCACTTCGGGTTTACGGCCCGGCGGTATACGGACGAACAACACTCCCATCCCCCTCGCTTCACGATACATCTCTTCGGCTCCGGTGGAGATGGTTCGGATGTCCCTGAAGAAAACTGTTGTGTCGATATCCTGCTTGGCGAGCTCTATCGCCTGCTTGATCGCCGTTGGGCAGCAATACCGCGAGCACCCGGTAAAACCCTCCGGATCGCGCGAGCCCACACATAGGATGAATGAAGCGTTTTTCGGTTTGCGATTGTCGGCGGTGATTTTGGATTCGTCTTTGAAAAATGCTCGTTCCAGTTCTTCGCTGGTAATTACGTTCGGCAGTTTCCCGTAGCCGAATTCTCCCTTGGGGTCATAAAGATCCGCACCAAAGGCGAGGATGATGGCTCCAGCTGGAATCGTTTCGTTTGTGTCCCCCTTCAACGTAACTTCGAAATTGCCCACGTACCCGGTGATGTTTTCAACTTCCGTGTTGAGGCAAATGCGCGCACCGCTCCTTTCCAGCCTCTGGAGCTTCTCCTTGAGCACATCGGCCGCCGGCCGAAGGTTGGGATAGAGATATTTGAGGTTTGGGCTTACTAGCCGTCCCCCCGGTCGTCCTGTTTTCTCTACGAGGGTTACGGGGAAACCTTGAACGGCCAGATCGGTTGCCGCTTGGATCCCGCCGATTCCTCCTCCGATTACCACGGCAGCGCGCGTCATCGACACCTCTCCTTCATAAAGCGGCTCTAGATGCCGGGCCCTGGCCACGCCCATGCGGAGAAGTGCACGCGCTTTTTCTTGGGCTTCAGCGGGTTGCTTCGAATGCACCCATGAACACTGGTCACGGATGTTGACCATTTCGAGCATATATGGATTGAAGCCAATCCGAGCGCAAGTCTCACGGAAAATCGGCTCATGCGTACGCGGCGTGCATGCGGCAACCACCAGGCGGTTCAGCTTGTGCTCTTCGATCAGCTCGACCATTTCGTCCTGCCCAGTTGACGAACAGGCAAACATGTTATTTTTCGACACCACGACATTGGGGATGCTAGCCGCGTAATTGGTGAGTTCTTCCACATCGAGCACTCCGGCTATATTTATGCCACAGTGACAAACGAGAACGCCGATCCTCGGCGGTCCCGACAAGTCGAGCGGCTCAACGGTTTTCTCTTCCTCCTCGATTCGATGCCCGGTAAGAAACAGCTGGGCTCGTGCGGCCACAGCAGATGCCTGCGCGACGCAATCCGGTATCACCTGGGGGCCGACGGCACTGCCGCAGACAAAGATCCCCTCGCGGGTGCTTTCTACAGCGGACACGGCGGCATCACGCCTGGCGATGAACCCATACTTATCCGTTTCGATGTCCAGAGTCTCCGCAAGCTTGATCGCCCCGTCGTTTGGCGCTGCTGCGACGGACAATACCACCAGATCGGCGGGAATGCGTTTTTGTTTGTGCTCCAGGGTATCTTCCACGAAAACCTCGAGGCTGTCGTCCTCGGGCACCAATTCCACTTTGGCGGGACGGCCGCGCACATAATTGGCGCTCTTTTCTTCGCGCGACCGCTGCAGAAAATCGTCGAACCCCTTGCCGAACGCCCGCAGGTCGGTAAAGAGAATGGTGACATCTTCGACCTCGGGATCGTGCTGGCGCACCAGCATCGAATCTTTCACTGCGTTCATGCAGCAGAAACGGCTGCAGTACGGTCTACCCCCCTCGCCTCGCGCGCCGACGCACTGGACGAACACGATCCGCTTCGGCGTCTTCATGTCAGACGGCCTCACCACGTGACCCTGCGTGACGCCGGATGCATTGAGCATTCTCTCGAATTCCAGACTGGTCACCACGTTGGGAAACCGGCCGTATCCGTAGTTACCGAGCTTTCGCGCGTCGAATTCCTGGAATCCAACGGCAACGAGAATGGCGCCGGCATCAACATCGAATTCCTTGGCGCGCATGTCGAAGTCGATAGCATCGACCTCGCAAACGCTGCTGCAATGCCCGCAAACCAGCATATTCGCTATGAACTCATCACCCTTCCGCTCTTTTGCCCTCTTCACCTTTTCGAGTCTTCTCCGTTGCTTCTCGCTCAGGTAACCCAAAAAGTTGAGGCAGGCAAGCGGGTCGATCACGTATGCTGCGGGCACCGATTGCGGAAAGGGCCTGTAGATCGCCTTACGTGCTTTCAGCCCGACGTCGAATTCGTTTCCTCCAATCATCGGGCAGACATCCACGCACAATCCGCAGGCGACGCACTTGTCTTCGCGCACAAAGCGAGGATGCTTCTTGACACGCACACGGAAGTTCCCCGGCTCACCCTCGCAGCCAATCACTTCCGCGTTCGTTACGACATCGATCAGTGGATGCCGACCGGCATCCATGGCCTTGGGCCCGAGGATTCATATCGAGCAGTCCATGGTGGGAAACGTCTTGTCGAGCTGGGCCATGCGGCCGCCCAGCGACGGCGATTTCTCCACCATGGTTACGCCAATACGGGCGTCGGCGAGATCCAGGGCCGCTTGGATACCGGCGATCCCGCCGCCTATGACAAGGGCCCTCTTGTCCGTTGTCGGCTCGAGCGCTTTCGCAATACGCTGGGCGGCATCTTCCTTTGGATCTTGGGGGTGATTCCGCTGCAGCATCTCTTCCGAATCATCGCCTTGGACTTCGCGTGACTCTTTAGGCTGCTTGTCCAAGCTTTCGCTCCCATATTGAAGTTGCTATCACTCTGATTGACTTTTCTCAGCCGTTTCGGCCGCGACAGCTCCTTTTTCCTCGCTCTGCTTCCCTCTGCTGTACTCTTCCTCGTAATACGCATAGCCTGCGTCGAATGCTTTTAGATTCAACTCCTCCGTGCCCGCCGGTACCGATGCCTTCACCGCATCGCGCATTGCCTCGCGGGTAATGAGTCCCGTCACCCCCGTGAAGAAACCCAGCATCACGATGTTCTGAATGATCGTCCTTCCCAGATTTTCGGCGATCCGGGTAGAGGGTATCCCGAACGAAGGCTGACCCTCTTTCAGAGTGGGGTGGACCAGGTCCTTCTCGTAGATAAGGGTTCCGTCGTCTTTGAGCTCGTCGCCAAACTTGTCGTAGCCCTCCGCCGACATAACGATAAAGATATCCGGCCGGGCGATGTATGGATACAGCACTTCGGTTTCCGATACGGCAAGCGTCGCACTGCAGGCGGAGCCCCTTGCTTCCGGGCCAAAACTCTGGATCATCGTGGCGTGCTTGTTCGAATTGATCGAGCAAGCGCGACCGATGATATAGCCGGACAGAACTACGCCCTGGCCGCCGAAGCCGGTAATGCGGATCTCAGTCCTGCTCACGGATCATCCCTCCCTCCAGCGGCATCGGGACAAACTTGTCGCCGAGGACTTTTCGGTAGTGGTTGTTCATCAGCTCGAGGAAGGTTGGCTTCTCCTCGTCGATGAACTTTCCACAGATGATGGTATCCTGGTACCCAATGCCCACCTCTCGCGTGTCTATCCCGTGATGGATCTCCGCGTGATCGTGGTAAAACTGCATCAGGTGGAAGCCCGTGCCCAGTTTGTTCAAACGTGCGTACAACGTCGAACACGGTGCGATCACCTCTATGAAGCGGAATCCCTTCCGGTGAATCGCCTCGTTGAACGATTTCGTCAACCGCCGGATGTGCAACGATGTCCATCGGGCCACGTAAGTTGCACCACAGCTAGCCACCAGGTGTGGCAGATTGAACGGCGGTTCGAAATTCCCGTACGGCATCGTCGATGACCTGGCCGGAATCGGTGTAGTGGGCGCGTTCTGTCCCCCCGTCATGCCGTAAATGAAGTTATTTACCAGGATGACCAACATGTCGATGTTGCGCCGTCCGGTATGGATGAGATGATTTCCCCCGATACCCGCCAGGTCTCCGTCACCCGAAAACACCGTCACCAGCATCTCCGGCCGACCCAGCTTCAATCCGGTAGCGAACGGGATCGCCCGACCGTGTGTGGTGTGGAACGCGTCCAGTTTCATATATCCTGCCACCCGGCCGGTGCAGCCGATGCCGGAGACGACCGCCACCTTGTCCAGGTCAACTCCCGACTGCTCCAGTGCTGTAGCATAGCACTTGACCACCGTTCCGATCCCGCATGTGGGACACCAAATATGCGGCATCCGGTCCATGCGGAGATAGGGAGCGATCGGGTGCTGCTGGGCAAGAATTTCGGTTTCATCGGTTGTAATTTTGCTCATTTCGCTGCCCCCAATATTGCTTGGCAAACATCATTCGGATCATGAACGCCGCCTCCGCCGTGAGACACGGGCACCGCCGCGGCCTTCCCTGCGGCGCAGCGCTCCACTTCGAGAACGATTTGACCGTAATTGATCTCTGGCACTACGAAGGCTTTGACCATACCGGCTAGCTCCCGGATGCGCTTTTCGGGAAACGGCCAGATCACGATCAATCTGATGACCCCTACCTTGACACCCTTCTTCCTCGCCATTTCAATCCCCATGCGAGCAACCCGGGCAGTGATTCCATATGTGACCACCACCACATCGGCTCCGTCCGTTTCTTCTTCCTCGAATCGAACAATCTTATCTGCGTTGTGCTTGATCTTTTCAACGAGACGCCTGACACACAACTCCTGGCACTCCGCGCTCATGTCAGGATAGCCGCGGTGGTCGTGCGTGAGGCCGGTCGTGTGAAATCGATACCCATCGCCGGCCCGGACCATTTCCGGGATATCGCCACCATTAACGCTATACGGCCAATATTCCTCGGGTTTGAGTTTGGAAAGTTTGCGAGGCACCACCTCGATCTCTTCCGCCGGGGGAATCACGACTTTCTCCGTCATGTGACCGACACATTCATCCATCATGAACATCACTGGGACTCGGTAGATTTCTGAGAGATTGAACGCGTCTATCGTCAGGTCAAACGCCTCCTGGGGGGATTGCGGGCTCAGTGCAATCAATTCATAATCGCCGTGTGAACCCCACCGGGCCTGCATGATATCCGCCTGCCCGACCATGGTCGGAAGCCCGGTGGAGGGTCCGCCGCGCTGCACGTTTACCACAACGCATGGCGCTTCCATCATGGCCCCCAGGCCGATGTTCTCCATCATCAGGCTGAAACCGGGGCCGCTGGTAACAGTCATAGATTTTGTTCCCGTCCAGGACGCGCCCACAACTGCGGCCATGCTGGCTAGCTCGTCTTCCATCTGGATGAATATACCACCCATCATAGGAAATCGGCGTGAGATACGTTCAACGACCTCCGTCGAGGGAGTGATGGGGTAGCCAGCCACGAATCGGCAGCCCGCGGCCATGGCCCCCTCGCCGCAGGCAAAGTCACCATCGAGATAGTGGGCGCCGGTCAAGACGCCCGCAGGGTCAGCTTTCAATTGCCATCCTCCTTTGCTGCTCCGCAGCTCGCGGGCACCTGATTCTTAGATTTTCTCAATCGGCTTCTCAGACTCCGCCGCGGCCACGCCTACGGGCTCAGATACACTGTAAATGGCGTAATCAGGACAGATCATTTCGCACAGGTTGCAGTTAACGCATTCACCATGTTTGACCACTTTCGGTGGATGATATCCTTTTTTATTGAACTCGTCGGACATCACCAGCACGTCTTTCGGGCAATACTCAACGCAGAAACCGCAGCCCTTGCACCGGTCCTTAATAATGTGCACCTCGCCGTGGGGGATCGTTACTTGATCGATATCTAAAGGTTTTCTCCAATACTTCATTGAACACTCCCCATAAGGGTTAAGCTCATGGTGTCTCCTTAGCGGCACCTCTGTTCGAGGTCATTGCGCGGCCCTTTTGGTAAGGACACCCGCCGCAGAACGGACCCACCGGACAGTCATCCGCAATGTAAGCCGCGCAGCGCAAACAGAATTCCTCTCCCGGATGCTCGATTCTGAGCAAGGACACTGAAAATCTCTCGAGGAGTTCGGATAGTTTCTCCACTTCCTGTGGCTGAAACTCATCCAATACTGGTGTCAACCTCTCCGTCTTGAGCTCTTCATACTTGCGCACGAGCCGCCGTCCCTTCGGGCTTACCGAGAGCAGCGTCGCTCGTCGATCCCCTTTGGAGGGAGTGCGGACGACCAGCTTCAGGCGCTCCAGCTTGTCAATGTTCTTGGTAGCCGCGGGTGGGCTCACACCGAGAAAATCGGCCAGCTGGCCCATTTGGTGCTGCCCATTGACGGACATGAGCTTGAGGAGATGAAATTGTGACAGCGTAAGCGGTAGCGGGCTAACTTCGCGGAGTAGCTTGAGTTCCAGGATTTCCCGTACTGCTGAAGCAAAGATGTGGCTATATCTGAGAAGACGAAAGAAATCCCTTGCCGGCTGCGGCCCATCGCCTTCCTTTGGGCTTCGCTTGGAATGATCCGGATTTTCTTTCTCGGGCATAATATTAACCCCTTTACTATTTAACCACTTTAAATACTTTAGAGGGATCGACGATTTCTGTCAACCCTATTTTTGCTGTTTATCTGCTGCTTACTTGTTTTTTATCTGGTTATTAGCTGATTTCCCTCTATTCAGAGGATTGAGAGGGATAGACGAATTTTTTGCACCCTCGGGGAACACGAATGCACTCGAAGGCAATTTTTAGGCCATTTTCTAAACGGGATCGTGGATCCATACTTGAGAATTATTCGAAATATTCCTTTATATCTATTGCAAGCTTCTTTGACACTCCGGGGACCGATGCGATCTGGTCGGTGGTGGCTTTCTGGAGGCGGGCGATGCTCCCGAATTCAGCAAGAATCCGGCTCTTGAGGACCGGGCCTACGCCGGGCACATCGTCCAACGCCGAAGCACCCATCTTCTTCGACCGGAGCTTTTTGTGGTAGCCAATGGCAAATCGGTGCGCTTCATCGCGGATTCGCTGGAGAAGAAACAGAGCCGTTGAATTGCCTTCGAGAAGCAAAGGCTTTGACAGGCCCCGAATGTAGATCCGCTCCTTGTCCCTGGCGCGTCGGCGTGCGGTGCCGGTCCCGCCGCTGGCTGCCCGCTTGCTTCCTTCTCGAACCTTCGCAATCCCTACCGCGTCGACCTCGACCGCCCCGAGACGCTCGAG
Organism: Candidatus Latescibacterota bacterium; assembly: GCA_011772205.1. Taxonomy (GTDB): domain Bacteria; phylum Krumholzibacteriota; class Krumholzibacteriia; order WVZY01; family WVZY01; genus WVZY01. The sequence goes on along the minus strand of WVZY01000076.1, from coordinate 54,273 downwards.
AATCTTGATTGCCACGTTGAGCTGGCCCCGCCCCCCATCGAGCAGCAGAAGATCGGGGAGGTCTCCTTCCTTGAGACCCCGTGATACGCGCCGCTCGAGGGTCTCCCCCATCATGCGGTAGTCGTCGGCCCCTTCGACAGTTTTGATGCGGTAATGTCTATAAAGACTTTTTGCGGGCTCACCGTCGATAAAAGTGACACGCGAAGCCACGGCGTGCCGCCCGCGTATGTTGGACACATCGAAGCATTCGATCCGCCTGGGAAACTTCTGGAGACCCAAGAGTTCCTTCAGGTCTTCGAGGAGGTCTCTATTGCGACTCGACGGGCCTTTCTCTTTTGCCACCACCTTGGCATTTTTCAATGCAAGCTTCAGGAGCGCCCGCCTCTCCCCACGCTTTGGAAAAAGAATTTTCACTTTTTCCTTCTTACGCGAACTCAGGAATGCTTCCAGAGTATCCTTCTCAGGCACATCGTTTGAAACAATGACCTCCGAAGGGATCACAGCGCCCCGCTGGTAGTACTGGCTCAAAAAGGAAGAGAAGTGCTCGCCCGTTGAGAGGTTTGCATTGTTGAATGTAAAAACATCACCACCCGAGAGCTTCCCATCCCTCACGTACAATCCCTGGATTACCATCCGCTCGTTCTCGTGGTACGCGCCGAAGACATCCCGCTCGGCCTTCTGCGGGGAGGTGATACGCTGCTTCTCGACTGTTCTCTGAATCGCCCAGATTTGATCGCGTGTTCTCGCCGCTTCCTCGTAGCGGCGCTCTGCCGACTGAAGCTCCATTCTCTTCTTCAGCGACCTCATCAGCTCGTTCCCCTTACCTTTCAGGAACATCACCACTTTGTTGACCGTCTCCCTGTATTCTTGCGGATCGATGAGATCCACACAGGGACCTGGACAGCGTTCGATGTGATAATAGAGACAGGCACGTTTCCGGATTTTGAGTTCCGCATCGGTGCATGTTCTCAGTGGGAAAATGCGCCCAATCGTGCGCAGCGTGGCGCGTACAGCCCCGGCAGAAGCAAAGGGACCGAAGTAGAGGGCCCCATCCGATCTCGGATTTCGGACAACAGTGAGTCTTGGATACGGGTGGTTGATGTTCATACGGAGGTTGACATAGGTCTTGTCATCTTTGAGAAAAATGTTATAGCGCGGCCGGTGTTTCTTGATCAGGTTGTTCTCCAGAATGAGGGCTTCTTGCTCGGTCTCTGTGACGATGGAGTCCACTTCGGACGCTCGCACCATTAGAAACTGGATGTGATGCCGCGAGTCCCCTCCCTCACGGAGGTAGCTCCTGACGCGGTTCTTCAGATCTCTCGCCTTGCCCACATAGATCACCTCCCCGTTCTTGTCCTTGAAGAGGTACACGCCCGGGCTGTGCGGGAGGCGCTCGATCTGGTCCTTGATCCGTTGTGCGGTCGTTGGAGAAATCATTTTGGTTCACATAGATTCGGTAGATCCCCTAGGGGGAGATCGAGTAAGGGGGTATCGAGCTGCGATGGGACGGCGCCTGCTCCAATCGCCCGCCGCACCTCGCTACCGAGAGCCGGCGTTGCATAGCGTAATTCGCTCGTTACACACGGCGCTCCTTCTATTATATATAACATAGCCATATATAACATAGCGAAGGCTTCAGAAGCTGAAAACCAAAAGTCGTAAGGTGCTATTCTTCACCGTAGATATGCGGTGCCCGGGCTGGCCGCACCGTCCGAGGATGCTCATGTCGGGCCACCCAAACAGAATCGTGATCGAGGACGATCTCCGACGGAGGCATGTCTTTCAGTCGCCACCCGGGCGAATTGTTTCGCTCGTGCCCAGCATTACCGAGACGGTGGTGCTTCTCGGCGCCGACCAGCGGCTCGTTGGGATCACGGATTATTGCGTGCATCCCGAAGATGCCCTCGCAGACATCCCGCGCGTCGGAGGCACGAAGAATCCGGACGTTCCGGATATCCTCTCACTCGAGCCGGACGTCGTGCTCGCCAATAAGGAAGAAAACCGGAAGAGAGACGTGGAGGCGCTGGAGAAACAGGTTCCCGTATTTGTGACCTATCCCACGACAGTTCGAGAGTCATTGAAGACCGTGCGGGATCTCGGGACGCTCCTCAACGCCGAGGATGAGGCGGCGAAATTCACAGAGGAATGCGAGGGGATGATGCGCTCGATTGCGCAGGATGTGACCGTTTCGAAGCCGCTTCGGACCGCATGCATGATCTGGCGGGATCCCTGGATGGCTGTGGGGCCGAATACATACGCGAGCGATTTATTGAAAGCCCTCGGGTTTGAGAACGTGTACGGCAGCAGGAAGGATCGTTACCCGGTGACTTCGCTCGAGGAGCTCGCCGAGCGTCGTCCGGATGTGATCCTCTTGCCCAATGAACCCTACGAATTCGATGAAGGCGACAAAAGCTTCGTGGAGGATTTTGTCAACGAGCGGGGCGTTTCCGCTATGATACTGCTATTAATGGGTAGTCATCTGACATGGTTTGGGTCGCGGACACTTGCAGCGCTCGAGTATCTGCTCGATATCCGGAGGCGCCTTGGATGACGCCGGATGGTGTCAATACCAGTGGGCCAATTCTGATGCCGGGTTCGATTGCGCGTAAGCTATTTGTATGTTAGTATGTTATGGATCATGCGAGGAGTTCTCGTCGCATCGACCACCGCACAACAAGACCGATAGTCCTATGATCGACCGATCGAAACGAAGACGAGTCATGGTCGGAAACGTCCCCATCGGGGGCTGCGCGCCGATCTCCATCCAGTCGATGACGACCACGCCCACGACGAACATTTCCGCGACGCGCGATGAAATCAAGCGGCTGGAGGATGTCGGGTGCGACATCGTCCGCGTGAGCGTCCCCGATATGGACAGCGCCCGTGCTGTCGAAAAAATCATTTCCCAGGCAAACATCCCGATCGTCGCCGACATTCACTTCGACTACCGGATCGCACTGGCAGCGCTCGATACGGGAATTGCCAAACTCCGGATCAATCCCGGCAACATAGGCGCCCGCGAACGCGTCGAAAAGGTCGTTGCAAAAGCGAAAGAGCGCAATGTCCCCATCCGGATCGGCGTCAACGCTGGATCACTCGAGAAGGATCTCCTCGAAAAGCACGGATTCCCCACACCTGAAGCTCTTGTCGAGAGCGCCATGCGGCACGTCGCGATACTGGAAGCGCTCGATTTCACGGATATCGTTCTTTCTCTCAAATCTTCTGCAGTCCCGCTCACCGTCAGCGCTTATCGATTGGTCGTAAAGGCGTGCGACTATCCGCTCCACATCGGCATTTCCGAGGCAGGTCCGGAACAAAGCGGCGTTATCTACTCTTCAGTCGGATTGGGTATCCTGTTGAGCGAAGGGATCGGTGATACGATGCGCGTTTCGCTCACCGCCAATGTTGAAGAAGAAGTAAAGGTCGCCAAGCGGATTCTCGCCGCGCTCGAGATCCAATCGTCGATGCCTCGAGTGATCTCGTGCCCCACGTGCGCCAGGAATTGCTTGGACCTCTTCTCGCTCGCCGAAGAGGTAGAGCGGCGAACCTCCGATCTCAAAATCCCCATCAGCATCGCCGTGATGGGCTGCGCGGTAAACGGTCCGGGAGAGGCTCGGGAGGCGGACTTCGGCATCGCAGGCGGTGACGGTGAGGGGCTCATTTTTGCCAAAGGAAAGATCCTGCGCAAGGTGCGCGAGAAGGATCTCGTCGACGAGCTGGAGAAGGAAATCCGCTTGCATCTGGAAAAGGATGCAGAATCTGGCAAAGATTGTTGAGGAGCGGTAAAGCTGCTCTAAGGGATCGTCACCTCGAATATATATCTCCAGTTTTTCCCCGTAAGAAAATACGTGGTCGCGTCGGAGTTGTATGCGATGCCGTTCAGCACTTCATCGCCCGCATGAGGCGCCGAGAGTGCAACCAGTTCGGAGCAGTCGATGACTTTGGTCACGTCTCCCGTTTGAGGATTTATTTCGTAGATCGAATCATCGCCATATTTGTTTGCCCACACCTTGCCGTTCACGTACTCCAGTTCGTTCAGCATAGAAACCGCTTCACCCTCCAGGGTGACGTTCACCTTTCGAATGATATCGAAGCTATCGTCCCGGAAATACAACGTGTCGCTGCCATTGCTCATAATAAAGCGCGTGGCATCGTTGGTAAGGCCCCAGCCCTGGCCGCCATAGGTGAGGGTATCTATTACTTCCATCCCAGGATACGTGTAGACGAACGCTATTTTCTGCACCCATGTAAGCTGCACGAACTGGCTGTCTTTTAGCGCCAGCCCCTCGGCGAAGGTGAGATAGCCGGGGGCGATGACCGTGTCGAGAACCTTTCCTTCCTCAGGCGGGTAGGGATCGATTCTGCGAAGTCTCGACTGATTCATCTGCTTGCCCGTGCTCTCATAGAGAAGCGAGTCCGCATAAAGAAGCCCCTGGGTGTAAGCATTTGTATCATGTGGGATCATCCTGAGGACCGTTGGCACGCCATGAATAACACCGCCATTGTTGGATTTGGGTTTGGACCCGTTATCAGAACAAGAAGCTGAGAAAAGGCCGAGTGCGGCAACCGCAATGATTGCCAATGCAAAAAGAGGGATCTGCTTGAGCGTACATGTCATAGGTTGTTTCATACTCGCGAAAAATCTTCCGGTCATTTTAGACGATTTGCCGCCGGTCCGCAACAAGACTGTAACAGACGTTTAAGATGGTCGAGGGTGGATTAGCCTGCTCCAAGATAGCTCCGTTTCACGGCACTTCATGAAGCCGCACCATTTCATCTGTCCGGTGATCAGCACACAAACAGGGAGCGAAGTCGCTCCCTGTTCGAAAATCCAACTACAAAGACGGCTTCGATGCGGCTCTGATGCGGCCTTGGAGCAGATTCCTCTACAATTTAACGGTAAAGCGCTTTGATCCTGCTCCAGGTCATGGTTTCGACGGGCGTCAAATCCATTGTAACAAGGATGGCAACCACGTAATCGTTCGGGTCGATCGGCGTGTCGATTCCAGGATATCGATCTACCTTGAGAAGCCCGATTCGGTAGCGTCCAAACGTGAATTCGCGCGGGAAGTCGTAATGCGTATGCAGCTCAGCGTCCTTCTTTTCATGGCTGGGTTGGATCGCCCAAATCTGTGCAACTGCGTCCCCCTCCCAAATACAAATGACATCAGCGGGACAGCGGTTATCGCGCAGGATCTCGACGAAACCCACTTCGAGATCTTCTTCCCCGACTAGCTTGGACTCGCCGACACCCAGCTCGACTACCACCCCTGTTGAATTTTGGGATCGAGCGACATTCGCGGTTCCCAACATCACGACCATGAGCAGCAGACCGATACCAATCCTGGACATGACATTTCCTCCTGCTGTGCATTATAACAAAAAATCCAGGGTCCGCCATTCAAAGAATTGCTACCGAATATAGACTTCCGCGACCAGTATCCCAGCGCCCAAGGATCGCACCGTGTGAGTATCGCGATCTTTTCAATTGGATGCTCCCGCCGGCGTGTCCGGAGTGGGCTTTTATCAGGTTCTCGGAAACGGCCCCGGGGCAATCAAGGCTGCCTCGCTATTATTTTTGCTGCACCAAGACTTACTGGCACATGCGCTCCTGACGGCTCACGACGGGCGCGAAGCCATGAGCGCCAGAATGAAGAAACACCCACCGAGGACGAGAAGATAGCCCACCGATCGGTTGCGTCCTTTGCTGATCAGAACGGCCCCGCATATCACAGCCAGAAGAGGACAGACGAGGGCGCTGCCCACGACGATCACCACTTCGAGGAACGTATCTTCGATGGGCCTTAGCGGCTTGGTGAGGATGTCGAAGAGCTTGGGACTCACGGCCCACCACAGGAGATGCAGCAATAGTATAAAAGATGGAGGAATAAGGGCAAGAAACCCTATGACGACAGGTCGATCATGGAAAAGAGATTTCGTGTTGCTTTCACTCACTTCCAATCCTCATGAAATGATGACTAGAGGAATTCGCCCGGGGAGCGAAGGTAGGTGCGTATCAAGTGATTGGATTGCCGACATCAGCTTTCTTCGAACTTCTCGACGGGAAAGCGCTGCGTGCATTCGTACATGTCGCAGCAGGTGTGACACACTCGTTTGCAGGCGCGGAAATCGAGCAGTTCTACGTGCGGCGTCAGGTAATCATCCTTTGCCGGTTCCCCTTGGAGAAGATTCGTGCTGAGATATTTTTTATTGTCGTCCGGAAATACCGTGACGACGATCGCTTTCGGCCCGAGTTCATTTTGAATTTTCAGCGCGCCGAGGAAATTCGCTCCTGATGAAATTCCCACGCCGATTCCGAGCTTCGAAGCGAGCTCCTTGGCCATCAAAATCGAATCGCCGTCAGAAACACTCACTACCTCGTCCAACTCTTCGAGATCCACTATGGCAGGGATAAATTCGTCCGAAATACCTTGAATCCTGTGTTGGCCGATCTTGCGCCCAGTGGATAGTGTGGGAGATTCCGCCGGTTCGAGTGGGTGTATTTTCGCGCTCGGATTCCTCGATCGAAGGTAGCGTCCCACGCCCATAACTGTCCCACCCGTCCCCACTCCGGCCACGAAGGCGTCGGGAGTGAGAGAACTGAACTGAAGCTGCCACCAGATTTCCGGGCCGGTCGTCAGCTCGTGCGCTCTTATGTTCGCCTCGTTCGAGAACTGGCTTGGCAAGAAAATGTTTTTTCCCTTTGCTGCCAGCTTCTCCGCCATCCGGATGCTGCCAAGAAAACCGCCATTTTCACGTGTCACGGGTACGATCGCGGCGCCCAGACTCTGAATTAGGTCCACCCTTTCCCTGCTCATCCAATCGGGCATGAAAATAGTCACGGGGTGGCCAAGCGCCCGACCGATAGCGGCAAAAGAAATCCCCGTGTTGCCACTGGTTGCCTCTACAATGGTATCGCCCGGTTTTATAAGCTCCTTTTCGTAGGCATCTTCCAAAATGTGGAGCGCCATCCGATCCTTGATGCTTCCCGTCATGTTCAACTGCTCGGACTTGGCGAAAATCGTTCGCTTTTCACCTTCAAACGTGAAATTAATCGCGAGAAGCGGGCAGTTACCAATGAGCCGTCCGAGCCCTTTGAGCACAGCCGCAACGCTTTCATTGCTCACATTGATCTTTCTCACACGTTACCTCGGGGAACGTTCCGATTTCTTGATCAACTCTCAATTATTCTCGAATTGGGAGAGGAGGTTTCAAGACGTGGATCCACCCGCGATGAGCACGATAGAGACCCCGATAAAAGTCAATGTGCCGGCGAAAGTAGCAATCCAGCCGGCCTTGTTGCGCAAGGAAACGCCGCCATAGAGTGATATTTCCTGACCGCCGTCGACAATGCCAACTTGTTTGCCGCCTTCGAGCATAGGTCTATCTTCAACTTTTACTACATTGACATCGGTTTTCAATGTCAGCCAGCTGCTGTAGTTCAGCGAAACACCACCAACGAATCCAATGTCGGAGACGTAGGGATCCCCCTCCAAGCTCGCGAACAAGGCACCTGCCGAGACATCCACCGCCCAGTCACGGTTGAATCGATACCGAACGCGGGGTTTGAAGCCGATACGAAAATCCTCTTTGCCCATTCCTGCGTAAAATGCGAAACCGAAAGCGCTTTTCGGGGCTACCCCATCCCGGTATTTGTCGAACATGACACCGATTTCGCTGACGGCTTTGAAATGAGAGAACGTCGGACCTTCCACACCGATTGCGCCTCCACCCTGGGCGCCCGTTTCTACGAAAGGCCGTATCCTGGATAGGAATGAATCCGCAGACACCACTTGAGGAAATACGAGCACAAGCACGACCAAGACCATGGCAGCGCCCATCAAGCTCGTTTGACTCATCCTTGGCAAATTGCGACCTCCTCGTCCCATAACCACTTTTGAGCTCGATCCGTCATTTAAAAAAGAGCGCGTGGGGAAGAATGAAGGGTCAAAGCTAATAATAACCGCATAAAACCGCCGGTTCAATAGTACAATAACGGATCAGAATACGATCCGCCCCGGGTGCGTATAAATGGTGAATCCCCCGCCCCGCGCAAATCCTACTACCGTCACACCCATTTCCCTTGCCAGAAGGATCGTTTGATGCGTAGGGGCTCCACGGGAAATCGTAACAGGAATACCGCTCCTCCTCGCCTTGTGAAGCATATCCGCCGATGTTCGTCCGGAACATACGAGCACGCACTGGGAAAAATCGACGCCACGGATCAACCCATCGCCGATCGCCTTATCCACCGCATTGTGCCGCCCGACGTCGTCTATGGCAATTTTTGGAGTTTTCCCGTTTTCGCTCAGCGCGGCCGAGTGAACGCCCCCGCTTTTCTTGAACAAGTCCGAGGACTTCTGCAGCCATCGCATCAGCTCGATGAGAGCATCCTTGTCGACCTTGAAAGCAGTTTTCAACGGATGGCGTGACGTGATTTCCACCAAGGAAGAATACATCACACCTTTCCCACAACCCGATGTGTACAGGCGCTTGCTGAGCATGGAGAGATCGGGCATCTCTTCTATGGTTACTTGTGCCATCCACCTCGATTCATCGCAGAGATAAGAGACGACATCATCCCTGCTCTCTATAATGCCGCTCGTAAAAAGAAACCCATAGCACAACTCCTCCAAATTCTCCGGCGTGCACATCAACGTCACGACTTCCGTCTCGTTAACCATTATCGTAAAAGGGACTTCCGTAGCCACCTGCACCTTAGCAGGCTCCGCGCTTCCACTTTTATACTTGATAACTTCATATTCCACCGAGGTACCCAGTGGTGTGTCCGATCCCATGACGCCCTTCCTTCAACAAAGACATTAAAAACAATGCACCGCCGAACTCTTGAACGTTGCCATGAGCTCAACGCCGCGGTCGATCCCAAGTTTATCGAATGACTTGTAAGTAATCATCACACTCAGCCTAAGGTTTTCCAACGCCACCACCACCCTGACGAGTATGTCCTGATAATCCCAATCTTCTACAACGCAACGAAATTGGTTCCTGGCGCTCGATTCGAACGCCTCCCGGGAGAGGATGATCTCCTCCGGCCTGATCCATATGTGCCGGTAGGGAACGGGCCGCTCTCCGACATGAATCTTCACTCCATTGGCTTCGCAGAACCCTTGCCCACCTACTCGGACTGCAAAGATATTGCGCATACCGAGAAATCTGGCAACTTCTCTATCCGTCGGTTTGCGAAAAATTTCCTCCGGCGGCCCGATTTGGCGCAGGTGGCCATCGAGCATGACACCGATGCGATGACCCAGCGTTAGGGCTTCGTCCACATTGTGCGTTACATGAACGAAAGTGGTGCCTGTTTGCTCTTGAATTCGTTTTAGCTCCCTCTGCAGCCGCCGCCTGAGATGCATGTCCACCGCTGAAAGCGGCTCATCCAACAGCAGGAGTTCGGGTGCAACAACGAGTGCCCGTGCTAGAGCTACACGCTGCTTTTCGCCACCCGACAGCTCATCCGGAAGGCGCTCCAGAAATGGGACAATGTTGACCATTTCGGCGGCGCTGATCGCCCGTTCCTTCACATCGATTCTGGGTAACCCTCTCGAGTTCAGTCCATACACTATGTTTTGAAAAACGGTCAAATGAGGGAACAGCGCGTAGTCTTGGTACATGATCCCGAAACCGCGGCGCTCAGGCGCACATGACGTGACATTGCGATTGCGCCAGAAGATGTTGCCTGAATCCGGATTCAACAAGCCGGCAATGATCTCGAGCAGCACGGTTTTACCGACGCCGGAGGGGCCTACCAGCACGAGGTACTCGCCTTCCTTCACCTCCAGATCCAGATTGGGAAGCGTAAAAGAGCCCATCCGCTTTTGGATTGATTCCAGCACGAGCGTCATTTTGCTTCCCTCCGTGCCGGTCGGGTCAGAAACCTCAGTATCGTGAAGCCCACGACACAAACGAGTATGAGCACCACGGCAGCGACGCGTGCATACGTCAGCCCATAGTCATTGAATCTCTGGAACACGAGAACAGGCGTGGTCATCGGATGATACGCGATAATGATCACGGCGCCGAACTCGCTAATGCCCCGCGCCCACATCAGCACCATTCCGGATAGGATCGGCCGCCACGCCAACGGCAGCGAGATGGTGAAAAACACCCGTGAAGGAGTGGCGCCGAGTGTCCTCGCCACTTTCTCGAGACGTTCCGGCACGGCTGCAAATCCTTCCCGCGCTGCGTTCGCCAGAAACGGCACGGATACGAACGCCATTGCCACCGCAATTCCCGCTTCCTCTCCGACAAATTGAATTCCGAGAGGCCCTGACACTTTTTGTGCAAGCGAATGGCGTCCGATCACAGCGAGCAATGCGATCCCCGCCGCGGAGTGAGGAATCATGATCGGGAGATCGATAATGCCCAGCACCAAGGCCCTGCCTGGAAACCGTGCCCGTGCGAGCAGGTAAGCCAGAGGTATCCCGAACATCGAGCCAATGAGCGTGGCGATTCCGGCCGCCCGAAGCGTCAGCCAGATCGATGACCAGAGCTCTTCGTCTCCGAATGCACCGGACAATTCGGAAGATGACGTAGCAAGCATGAGCCGCGCAAGCGGTGCTATGATGAAGAGGAGCAGCAGCGAACCCAGCAGAAGCAATATCAGATGAAATACCGTTGGCCTGGTTTCTAAAAACACATCTCACTCCTGCAATCTTTGAGGTCGAGCCGATATTCAAAGATGCGGGCCATCCGCCGCACTCCCCTTGCGAAAATAAACGAGATCTATCGAGCCTCCCCCATTGGCTTGCAAAGCGGTTTGAGGACGTCAGGCAGCTCATCGTACTGAGCAGTGAGAGCTGGTGCAATGACGGGTTGCCCACTTCGTTCCATGATTTTCTGGCCCGTGGGCGAAAGGAGTAACGCCACCCACGCTTCGGCCAATTCCCGGTGCCTGCAATTTATTGGAATGGTCACTCCATACACCATCGGCGCTCCCTTGCGCTCGATGAACTCACCTGGCTGCCGGCCCGTCACCCTGACGGATGCCGTTGCATATAAATCCTTCTGCTCGAACAACTTGAGGTTCACCGCATCGGGCAGCAAAATAAACTCGAGGCCATGCTGCGTTGCCACGGACCGGTAAATAAAGAGATAATCGATTTCGCCCGCCTCCAGCAGGGCAAGTAGATCCGTTTCTTTGGGGCGGATGTACTTCCTTCCGCCTTTTTCAATTAATCTATTTGCGAGCCCAGGCATCTCGTAATGCTTCTCGGCCAGCTGGAAGGTCATTTCCGTTCGATACCCGCACGGATCGCGGTTTGGATCGGATCGCCCAAAGGCCACATTCTCGGACAGCAAAACATCCGGCCAGTTTTCTGCATTGATCAAAGCGCATTGTCTGGATTGCTTGGTATAAGCGATCACCATTTCGTTGGCGGCAAAGCGGATACTGAAGGTTGCATGCTGAGGAATGAGAAGGTTATCGATCACCTCATAATCAGCGCTGCCCAACACGTCGCAGTACCTGCCGAGGTCGCTCACTTTTCTTGCCGTGTCGCGGCTTCCCGCGGCTTCGGCTTTTATCGAGACGTCGGGGTATATTTCGTTGAATTTCTTCGACACTTCACGAAACGGGACGGACAGGCTTCCAGCATGGAAGATTATCAGTTCGCCCCTAACATCTTTGCTCCCTCTATCCCGGGAGAACGCAAGCCCAACGAAGAATGCAAAGGCAGCCAAGAATATGGTCATCATGCGAAGAGCGATGCGGCATGCTTTTTTCATGTCTGGGATTCCTTGGGTTGGCGGTGCAATGCGCTTGACAGCTCTATCTGTGGCTGTGAAAGTCCAGTCCGTGGAGCATGATGATGAGGTGCTCGAGCGTTTTCAAAATCTCGCTCATGTATTCTTCAACAGCCTTGACGCTGCCCGGGAGGGTATATACCAGACCTGAGCCCAATACTCCTGCGACGCTGCGACTCAAAAGGGCAGCGGGATTGTTTGCCCCGTACTTCGCTCGAATGTGCTCCATGATACCAGGAATCAGTTTGCTGCATTCCTTTTCCACCACATCGGGGGTAATATCCCGCCTGCCCACGCCCGTTCCACCGGTCGTAATCACCACATCGTAACCGGTGTCGCAGGCACCCCGCAGTTCGCTCGCCAGAATCTCAGGATCATCGGGGATTATGGTTGAATCAACGATCGAAGACCACCGCTTGCCCTGCATGTATTCTTCTACGAGCTCCTTTATTCGCGGCCCACTACGGTCCTCGTATTCACCGCGGCTCGCGCGATCGCTCAACGTAATGATCTTGAATTCGAGCTGTTTCGGTAGATGCTGCAGAGCGTCTCCAGGTTTAACCTTCCCGCCATGAATTACCCGGCTGAAAATGCCTTCATCGGGCATCACGCAGCGCCCCACCTCCCGAAAGATCGCGCAAAAGTTGCCGTGACATTTTTTCCCAATCTGTGTCACTTCCAGCTCGACGTCACCGATTCTAAGCTTATCCAGCAGCCACACTCTCTCCGGATCCAAGCCCCGCGTCGTCAGGTTTTCCGCAAACTCCCCGAATGCGATTTCCCGGCCGATTCCTTTGGCGAAGCGCTCGACCGTCTCCCGGGCAAGCAGGCTCACCAGCCGGTTGGTCGTTCCTGCGTGGGCATCCCCGACGATGCCGTTCAAATCGATCGTAACTTCGGGTACGGCATGCTTGATCGTGCCCTTTTGTTCGGAAATATTCACGGAGACGATTTGCATTTTTTTCATACGTCGCGCTTTTGCTTCTCAACGAGAGCGATGTCCCGGATTTTCATCTTCTCATCCACCGCTTTGCACATATCATAAACAGTCAGCAGTGCTACACTCACCGCAGTCAGTGCCTCCATTTCAACGCCTGTACGATCGACGCAGCTCACCGCAGCCGTTACCTGGACCCCGTCTTTCTCCAGCTTGGCTTTCACCTGGATCTGGCTGAGCTGAAGCGGATGGCAAAGCGGTATCAACTCGCTCGTTCGCTTCGCCGCCTGAATGCCCGCCACTTCGGCCACTCCGAGAACATCGCCCTTTTTCACATTGTTCTCCGCGATCAATTTGATGGTCGAATCGGCCATTTCTATAAATCCCATCGCTTTCGCCACACGGCGCTGCACCGGTTTACCGCCTACATCGACCATCGACGCGCGTCCTTCTTCATCCACATGGGAAAATTCGGCCACGCTACCCTCCAATCCGACGGAACGTCGTTGTACGGCACTGCTCTCCGGATTCCGGCTTCGCATCGATGGCTCGAATGATTGCCTGCCGTGCACCAAGTTCGCGCACGCTGAAGCCTACGTCGCTGAACAAACATGGTCTCACCAGGCCGTCGCTGCTCAGCCGCAAGCGGTTGCACAGCTCGCAATTCCCTCCTATTCCCCCCTGCACCACCCAAAACTCGCCTTGCTCCAAGTTCATGTTCCGAATGAAGCGCACTTCGAGACCCTCCCGCAAGGCGTAGGCGGCAACCTCACGGGCATCCGTCTCGTCGGAAGACTTTTCAACAACACAGTTCAGCTTGATTGGATTGAATCCCACCTGCATTGCCGCCCGAATGCCGGCGAGTACTCTACTGAGGTCACCCCCGAAGGTCAATTCGCGGTACCGCTCCGGATTCACCGTATCGAGGCTGATGTTGACCCGACCGAGCCCGGCTTCGGCCAGGGGTGCGGCGTACGCTTCCAGAAGCACGCCGTTGGTCGTCATGGACAGGTCATCGATCCCACCGATGCCGCTCAGCATTTTTACGAGATCCACAATACCGGAGCGGACCAGCGGCTCTCCGCCGGTAAGGCGCACCTTGTTGAATCCCAGATCCGCTGCGGCTCGCGCAACATCGGTGATCTCCTCGTAGGAAAGCAACCGCTCACGCGGAAGCAGTTCCGCGCATTCATCGGGCATGCAGTAACGACATCTCAGGTTACAACGATCCGTCACCGATATCCTGAGATAAGTGATGGTACGCCCAAAGGGATCGCGCATTTAACCGAACCTCGAACCAAACATGACCAGGGGGACTTCGGCACCAGAAGTCATCGACCTGACACCGATGGGAATTATAAGAAATCCTTCGGCTTGCATCAATGCCGCCAGGTGTGCCGAGCCGTGGTAGATGACGGGCTCCGCAAAACCATCGCTTGTGATGCGGCAGGGAACATAGACCATACGTTCACCTGAACGGCGGGTATAGTCGTTGGCAAGTCGAATGTTGAACGTCTTTGGTTCGTATGAAGCGCCTGAAAGACGCGCCGCCGCGTGGAGGACGAACAGATGAAACGTCAAGAATACCGAAACGGGATTGCCCGGCAGGCCAAACAAGATACCGTTTTCGTTAGTAGCGAACGTAACGGGCTTTCCCGGTTTGATAGCCACACGAGAGAAATGGATCTGCAATCCGGCCTCCTCGATTGCCTGGGGGACGAAGTCAAAATCACCCGCGGAGACCCCTCCGGACAACACAACCATATCGGCTTCACGCAGCGCCTGTTGAATTACGGCGGTAAGTTTGGACGGCTCATCCGTCACCGAGACTTCGCTGGTAACCGTCATGCTGAACTTGCGAGCCAGTTCCTGCAGCATTGGGCCGTTCGAATTCATGATCTTTCCGCGGCTCAAATTCGAAAAGGAATCGACGAGTTCATCGCCCGTGGATATCACGGCGACGCTAACCGGTCTTGCGACGTCAATGTCGCCGATGCCACAGCTGATGAGGTTCGAGATCTCCAGAGCCCCGAGCCTGACCCCGGCTTTCAATATCCTGTCGCCCACCGCCACATCTTCCGCTTTTTTGCATATGTTGCTGGCCGGCGAAGGATTTTCGAATCGAACGTGCCCGTCTTCTTCGACGGCTTCCTCAACTATGACCACTCTGGCGGTCCCGGGCGGAACGGGAGCTCCTGTCATCACCTTCACAGTCGTTCCAGGGAGGAGTTTATCCGTGCCGGGATCACCGGCGGTTACAACGCCCTCAATCCGCAACCGACTGTGTTGATCCCCTTCGAGCACGGCATACCCATCCATGGCGGACTTGTCGAACGGAGGCAGATCCACTTTGGAAAACTGATCTGCAGCCAGAATGCGGCCCACCGCTTCCCTGACAGGGATCTTTTCCGTGGGCACCCGCCGGCCGCCGATTTTTTCGTCCACAATCGATATGGCCGTTTTTAGAGGAATCACGGCAGCTCCTTTATATTGCCGAGCTCCTCGGCGATGGCTTCGTCAAACACTTCATCCACAAACGCAGCCGTTTTTTCACTCAACCTTATATACAGGGCCACCATTCGCTTCCCTGCAGGTGTCAGCTTCGAACCACCGGCTTCGTCACCACCAGGGCCCGGATGGATCAGCTGATGTCCGAAATGCTTCTCCGCCTTCTCGACCGCTTGCTTGGCATTCTGGTTGGAGATTTTTATCCGCTTCGCCGCTGCATTCAACGAACCTAGATGCTCGACTTCGACGAGCAGTTGAGCCAACCCAGAGCCAAAAACATGGTCGCCTTCGGAATTCACGAACCAGATTTTGCTGCGAACTTTCAAAGAGCTGCTGCTGATCCAGCGTTGTTGTTCCGATAGGATATCCAGAACGGCATCGATCAAGGCAGGATTGTTGACATGCGCTTCGAGCACGGCTTCCCAATCCGAGCGAGATTCTCCACTGCTCACGCAGATATCAGCATTCTTTTTCAGATTGTCGGCATCCGTGCGAATGTCGTTCGCGGTCGACCTGGCATCCAGGAATATGTTGATATTTCCAGGCTTTCTCTGGGTGTACGTGTTCGCTTCGATGACCACATTTTCATACGAGCCATCGCATTTAGCGATGAAGGCATTCAATTCACCCTTGGTCCTAAAATAATTCGCTGACTTTCCGCTCCTCGGTCTTCCGCGGCCGCACTTCACGTAAATCGATGTGGGCAACACCGCACACAAATGTTTTGCAAGGTAAGTCTTGCCAACGCCCCGGCGGGCACCGCTAATGTACCATGTCCGCGTCAAAAGCACCCCAATCCGCACTCGCGTATTTTAATTTCGTAGAAATTGAGAATCTTGCCGACATCCCTGTACCTGACGTTGAGCTTTTCAGCTATCGCTCGTGCCACTTCGCATGTTATCCAACCGCCCGGGTACAGCTCCGAAATAGTGCATTCCCTGCGCTCTTCGCTGGAAATAACCGTGATTTCATTTTCTCCACCAGCAGATACCGCCAGTCCAATGCCCTCCTTGGATAAGAAAGCGACAAGATCCCCACGCATCGTTTCTGGTACGTCAATAGAAGAAACCGGCATCGAGTTTTCTCCCTTTCCTTGTTCGATTGAATTGTAACGGGCTTTACGATGAACGGGGCCGTCGATTTCTTCGGCCGCCTCGAGAGCTTGGGCAAAATCTCCAAGCACGTTGATGTTTGCGAATCGCACCGCATCTTCGAAGCGGGTACTTGCGGCCCCGAGCTCCCGCCACAACCTGGCCACCGCCAGGCACCTCTCGCGGACGGCACGAGCTACCTCTTCGTACATCCCTACGTGCACTACGCTGCACAGTGGGTGCCACGTCCCCTCATCCGTTTCCGCAACCAAGATCTCGCTGGCTTGGGACTTGAATCGATCACACAGCTCCCGGAGCTCAACGGCCGTGATATTGGGCGTATCACATGGAAGGAAGAGCACCGCATCAACGAGATCTTTGAAATGTCTCAGCGCCGCCTCTATCCCTCCCAGAGGGCCAATATCCTTTGTGATATCGGGGATGACAGGCACGCCCAGGTGTGCATAGAGCCGCTCGTCGTCCGCACAGATCACGCGAGGTCTCACGCCGACAGCTTCCATCTCGGATAGAAGCCGCTCGATGATCGTTTCCCCACTGGGCAGTTCCAAAAGCCCTTTAGGTTGACTATTATAACGGCTGGCCTTCCCACCAGCAAGGATGACACCTGCAATTTTCATCGTTTCTTGCATTCTTTAAATATAATAGGGCGCTGCAGACAGCACCTCAGAAGTGTTCCCAGACCGGAGAGGTTCAAAGATCCGGGCGCGGAACCAGCAAGGAGACGGTTACCAAACAGGATCCTTGACCCGATTCAGTAAGATATTTGCTCCCATTGGCTTGTGATTAATTTCACAACTTTCGGCCAAATAATGGGCAGTTGTCTCTCAGACACAACATCCCCGTCAGAAAGACTTAAAGAATGTTAAGCGTATATTTTTCAACAGGTTGAAGATGTAGCGACCTTCGGCTTTCCGCTCATCTCATTTCTTCCGGCCTTCCGCGCGGAGCGCCATGTCTACCTCCACAATAACGGGCCCGCTCAATCGATGCACCCCAAATCTACGTGCCTTCGAGTCGCCGTCACCGGTCACAATGAGTGTCCTGATGGTTTCCCTCGACTGATGTTCTTATAGATTACCTCCCATCATGAAGGCGGCAGCGAACCCGTCTGATTTCGGTTCTATTCATGCGTATTAACAGAACTCTCGTCGCTTGTATCCGCATATGATCCAATATTATTATATTGAAGTCGCATCAAGAGAAGGGTAATAATTGTAATTTTATAGGCTTTCCTGCTGAGCTTTCATCCTGGGCCCTCCTCAGGGGCTCGTCCCGGGACTTGCTCCGGGGCCTTCTCCGAGGTTTCCTCCGAGGCCTTCTCCGAGGTTCCCTCCCCTCAAGTGGCGAGAGGAGCATTGCAATGCGTTTCGAGTTCAAGCCGTTTGACGAGATGACGCCGGCGGATTACGAGTCGATCGGCCTAAAGGCCGGCCTCGAAATCCACCAGCAGCTTCTTACCGAAAAGAAGCTGTTTTGCCGTTGCCCTGCCGGTCACTACAGCAAAACGTACGATGCAGAGATCCTTCGGCACATGAGGCCAACGCTATCTGAATTGGGTGAGTACGACGGAACCGCTTTGATGGAATTCAAGACGAAGAAGGAGATCATCTACCGGATACACAGTGACACGGTGTGCACGTATGAAATGGACGACACACCCCCGTTCATGATGGATGAAGCTTCCTTGGATATCGCTCTGAAAGTCGCCATCCTGTTGAATCTCAACCTGGTTAACGAGCTCCATATCGCCCGCAAGCAGTATCTCGACGGAAGCATTCCGACCGGCTTTCAGAGAACGACTATTCTCGGTGTCGATGGATGGATTCCGTTCAAGGGTAGGAGAATACGTATTGCCCAACTCGGGCTGGAGGAAGACGCATGCCGCGAGGTGTCGGACATCGGCCATCAGCGTGTTTTCCTCACGGACCGCCTTGGGATGCCGCTCATCGAAACAGTCACCTACCCGGACATGAAGACTCCCCAAGAAGCCGCCGAAGTCGGTGAAATTCTGCGAAGGCTCGTCCGGGCAACGGGCAATGTGCGCACGGGACACGGAGCGGCCCGGGAAGACGTCAATGTGAGTATCGATGGCGGCACGAGGGTCGAGATCAAGGGTGTGCCGAGCCTTTCACGGATTCCGATGCTGATTTACAACGAAGCGATGCGCCAGTGGAATCTATTGAGGATCCGTGAGCTCCTCAAACAGAGAGGCATCACCCCATCGACATTCGCCTCCGGCAGCGAGGACGTAACGCGAATCGTGTCGAAGACTCAATATGCTCCGATCCAGCAGGCAATCGACCGGGGCGAGGAAATACACTGCGTGAGGCTCGACAATTTCGCAGGAATCCTCAACGAGAAGACCCAGACCGACACCACTTTCGCCAAAGAAATCTCGGACAGAGTCAGAGTCGTCGCCTGTCTCACCAGACTTCCAAACATCGTGCATTCGGATGCGGCATCGGAAACACTCTCTGCAAAATTTTGGAAGCTCATACGACAGCGAGTACAGGCCAATCCCAACGACGCTCTCGTACTGGTGTGGGGAAACAAGGAGGATGCCGAATGCGGGTGCAATGAAATCGCCATCCGTGCCAGGGAGGCCACCGAGGGGATACCGAATGAGACGCGCCAGGCCTTGAATGATGGCACCAATGGTTTCGAGCGGATCCTTCCAGGTCCGGATAGGATGTATCCCGACACGGACCTTCCGCCGCTGGCCCTCACCTCCGACAGAGTCGAAAGAGCGCGTGCAAACCTGCCCGACCCTCCGTGGAAACGCGAGAAACAGTACAGAAAATTAAACCTCCCCGACGATGTCATCAGGATGCTTTCCTATTCCCCGAGGGCACTATTGTTCGACCGCTTGGTGGACGAACTCGAAGTAAATCCCATGCTTGCCGGCGTGACCCTTTACCAGCATGCCAAAGCGCTCGATCGGGAAGGCCTCTCTTTGGAAAACCTTTCCGATGAGGAGTTCATCAGTCTCTTTAAAGCTCATCGGAGCGGGCGCCTTGCGCGCGAGGGCATTGTGGAAGTCGTCCGCCACCTCATTACGAGAAATGAATACGACACTGCAAGAAATGGGGGAGCGCCAAATGATCCAGATGAAAGTATCCGGAGCGCTCTCGATGAGCTTGGCATCAATCCGGTACCGGACGATGACTTGAGAAAAATGGTCGAAAATGCCGTTCACCGGACTGACTTTCCGCGCACCGTGAACACACGCGATAAAAAGCACCGTTACCTGATGGGCATTCTCATGGAAAGGTTACGCGGGTGCGTGGAAGGGCAAATCGTTTCCGGAATTCTGAACGAAGAGCTGGACGCACTGGATGAAGTGCAAGAGCGCAAGGCGCGAAGAAAAGCGAAATGATCCGAATAGCAACGGCGAAGAACGAATGGGTTGAATCATGAGTAGCGACAAGTACAAAGGATACCGAGGCAAAGGCCTCGCTGTTTTGAAAGAACATGGCGTTTCGGTATGGAGCGATGTGGATGTCGTGGCGGAGAGCGGCCGCTTTCGAGGCATCATTCTTCCGCGGTCGGAGACTGCGGATGAAAACCACATCGTTCTCAAGCTGAACAACGGTTACAACGTCGGTCTTACCGCCGACACGATCATTTCCTTGAAAGAAATGGGTCGGAGGGAAGCCCATTACAAGATTCCTGAAAAGGATTTTCCCTACGATTCCAAGAAGCCGAATGTCAAGCTTTTCGGTACCGGTGGAACAATCGCCAGCCGACTGGATTACCGAACAGGTGCCGTGATCCCGGCTTTCTCACCGGGAGAGCTGTACGGCTCGGTTCCGGAGCTCGCCGACATTTGCAATCTTACCACAGAGAAGCTCTTCGGAGTATTCAGTGAAAACATGGGACCCGAGCAATACATAAAAACCGCGAAAAGGATCGGCGAGGAGATAGAGAAAGGGGCGGACGGCATTGTGATCGGCCATGGAACAGATACGATGCACCACACGGCAGCGATCTTGAGCTTTATGGTGCAGGATTCACCAATCCCTATCGTGATGGTTGGATCGCAGCGATCATCAGACAGGCCTTCATCGGACGCGGCGCTGAACCTCATCAACGCGGTAAAGGCCGCAGCGGAGGGTGATATCGCTGAAGTTCTGGTATGCATGTTTGGTCCGACTTCGGATCAATACGGCCTCCTCCATAGAGGGACGCGCGTGCGAAAAATGCACTCGAGCTACCGTTCCACATTCAGAACCATCGGGGATATACCATTGGCTATGATCAACCGCAAGGGATTGATCCATCTGAGGGACGACTACAAACGCCGCCGCTCCGATAGAAACGCCAAGATAAATACGGCCTTCGAAGAAAAAGTGACTATTCTCTACTATTACCCCAACATGCTCCCTGATATCGTGGACGCATGCGTGGACAATAACTACCGCGGCATCGTGATCGCGGGCACCGGCCTCGGCCACGTCAACAAGCCTCTCTACCCCGCGGTGAAAAGAGCGTGCGACAAAGGCGTGCACATTTATATGACCGTTCAAACGTTATGGGGCTATGTGCAGATGTATGTTTACGAAACCGGTCGGGAAATCATGGAACTCGGCGTGGTTCCCGCCTGCAACATGCTGCCTGAAGTCGCTTACATGAAGCTCTGCTGGGCCCTTGGACAAACGGACGATCGGGAGAAAGTGGAGAAAATCATGCTCACCCCGGTCAACGGAGAGATTACCGATCGCGAGCCCTACAACGGGTATCTCATCTACCAGGGAGCGATTCCGGAAGTCCAGGAGTTTTTGAGAACCATCAAAAGATAATTCGCTTGCAAAGACGCCCGGCTCTCTCCGTCCGGGGTATCGAAATCCCGCTGCAATTCGACCTTTTTATCCCATTCTTATGCCAGAAACCGAACAATTTTGTTTACGAAAGCTCTTATTTTAGAGTACAATACTTGGAATCCGACAGGAAGAGGCGCTGAGGGCCGCAAGATCAAAGGGGAGACGATCGTGCCCAACGAGGGTGTGAGTTCTCCCCTGCTTCATTTATTGCAAAGTGAATACGGCTTCTCCAACCTCACCTGAGACATTTCGGGTCTGGGAAGATCTACCATTGATAACGGCAGACATCGGAGGAGCCTGTGGTCACCATGCTGCCCTCCAGGCGGATTCCATCCAAACGCTGGAAGCTAAGGGCCTATCCGTTCATCTTCGTCTCGCTGTTAGCGTTCTCTTCCTCAAGGAGCGTTTCTGCACCCGTCGATCCTGTTCACACATTCATCATCAAAGCCGACTCGCTCGCACGAGCGGACACCGAGCAACTAACCGCTTTTCTATCCGAGCGGTCCATCCTCGTCGGAGCTGCCGTCGGCCAGCTCCTGGATACCGCTTTTCAGCTCGGTGAAGGCGGGGACCAAGCGGCTGAAAAAGAAAACGTCGACTTTGCCGAGCGGCTGGCTCGCTCATATAAAAAGAACACAGGATCGGGTATCCTGCTCGAACTGGTCGAGACCCACCGAAAATGGACGCCTCAACAACGCGCCCTCCGCAAGAACGCCAAAGCCGTCGAAGAAGAGGCAACCACCGCCCGCAATTCCGGCGAGCTCGACCGTGCCGTCGAACTTCTCCACCAAGCCATGTCCATGTACAGAGACATCACCGACCTTCGCTCACAAGCCGTCATTTGGGGCAGCCTGGGTGTGGTCCACTGGTATCGAGGCGATATGAGTGCCGTGTTCGAGAGCTACCAGAAGGCTTTGGATGCGCGAAGGGGAATCGAGGACCGCATCCTCGAAGGAAAAACTCTAAACGGTCTCGGCTCTGCCAATCTCCGGCTGGGCAACTACATCATCGCCATCAGCTTTTACAGCCAGGCCATCGAGCTTAGACGCCGGACGGGCGACTTGGGGGGTCTGGGGATCTCGCTGACCTACCTCGGAAATACTTACTACATGATGAACAACCTGGTAAGAGCGCGGGACAAGTTCGAAGAGGCTCTGCCAATCCTCGAGAAAGTCGAAAATCCAGCACTAATGATCCAAATCCTCAACAGCATTGCGAATCTCTACACCGGCATGGGGCGAATACAACGGGCGAATGAGGCTTATCAAAGGGCGATCGAAATTGCTGGTACCGTCGATCAGCCCCAGGACGAGGCTTCCTGTCGGATCAACCTCGCAGACAATCTCCTCAAACGAAACCGTTACGGTGAGGCTCTGGATCATCTGGACATTGCCTTCGACTTGCTCGAGCGACGGCCTGTGCCCGAAAAGACGGCCCTAGCCTACCGTGTTCGGGGCACTGCGTATCTCGAGATAGGCGAGCTGGACAAGGCTCGGGAAGATTTACTTGCATTCGCAGAATTATCGGAGAACATCAACGACCCATCTTTCAAGACCAGAGGTCTTATTGACCTCGGCTATCTCTACCTCGCGATGGGTACCTACGAGAACGGGCTTTCCATTGCAGGGGAAGCGGAAACATTAGCAAGGCAATCCCAGGACTCGAGGAACATCGCCGCCGCTATGGTGCTTGCCTATGCGATAGAGCGTGCACGTGGGCGATATCAAGAGGCCTTGGCACACCGAAAGCGTTCCCTTGAAATATACCGGCCGGCCGGAGCCGAAGGACAGGTCCTTTGGGGCGAAATGAGCATCGCAAGCACTCTTGCTGCAATGGGGAGAATGGGTGAGGCGCGTAGAGACTTTGAGAGGCTCCGCTCTCGCGTGCTGGAATCGGGTCAAAATGAATTGGAATGGGCCCTCTATCTGGGAATCGCTCATACGTACGAAAAGGAAGATCCGGATAGCGCCGCATTCTATTATGAAAAAGCGCTCGAGCGCGTCGAGCAATCACGTGCCGGTCTCGGCGGGGCGGAAATTCGAACGGGATTCCTCTCCGGAGAAAAGCGTTATTACTATGAAGAGGTGGCGCGCTACTACGCGACGCTGGATGATACCGATAAGAGCGGTGGATGGACCGCGCGCGCTTTTCGAACGATCGAGAGAGCAAAAGCCCGGGGCCTGCTCGATCTTCTCGAATCCTCCGTTTTAATGGAGAGCCACCCTGCGGAGGAAGCTGTGCTCGATTCGCTTTACCAGCTCAAGGCAGATGATCCCGAAAACAAAGAAACACAAAGGCACATCGAGGAGCGCTACCTCGAGCTGAGGGACAAGCGGGTCGAAAAGATCATCGGGTCGTCCGGAGCGTTGAATGCCGTCGCGGACTTGCACCAAATTCAAAAAGCACTGCCGAAACGGACAGTGCTCCTCGAGTATGCTTTGGGCGATACGACGTCGCTCTTATGGGTCATCGATCGAGATGACGTTGAACTTCATCGATTGCCGGATCGAAAAAAGTTGCGTTTTTCGGTGCAACGGCTACGGGATGCGATCAGCAAGCCCGGCGCAGGAGATCCAGTGCTTCGCAAAGCGGCACGCAGCCTCTACGAGACTCTCCTTCTACCCGCTGAAAAGCGGCTATCCAAGGCCAAAGATGTGATCATCGTACCGGATGGATTGCTTTTCGAAGTTCCCTTCGAGGTTCTACTAACAAAAGAACCAAACGAAAACGCCGGGTGGGAAGAACAACCTTTCCTCGCCCTTTCATTAGCTCCCGTTTACGCTCCTTCCGCCTCGATCTATCTCAAGCTCCGTAACATGAAGCGGTCCGAGGATTACGACCTGGATCTGCTCGCCATGGGCGATCCTGATTTCTCGCTGCTCGCGGAGAAATCGAGTGGCAATAAAGCGGCGCTTCGACCGCTTCCGCACACACGCTCGGAAGTGCAGAACATCGGCTTGCACGTCGCAGAAAAACGCAAAGCTATATTCCTGGGGAGTGAAGCGACAGAAGCAACATTAAAAGATAAGTTGCGCGAGGGTCATCCCAGGCTGCTTCACTTCGCAACGCACGGACTGGTCGACCCGTTGGATCCGGCGTCGTCCAGCATAGCCCTCTGTCCAGACTCCGTGTCTGGAGAGGACGGATATCTTCACACACTTGAAATCTTATCCCTGCCCCTCGACGTGGATTTGGTCGTGCTGTCCGCATGCGAATCGGCCCGGGGCAAGGTGGGTCGGGGTGAAGGCGTGGTGGGCTTGAGCCGCGCATTCATAGCTGCCGGCGCGCGCGGTATCGTTGCCAGTCTCTGGGCTGTTTCCGATGAATCAACTTCGGAACTCATGAAAACATTTTACGAAACGATGGTGAAAAAAAAGGAGCCGGCGTGCAGCGCACTAAACACGGCACGCATGGCCTTGATAAAAAATCCGAATTATTCCCATCCATTTTACTGGTCTCCATTCATCGTGATTGGAACGGATCGGTCTCCATGGTGAGACCGACAAGAAGAAGGGGAATCATCCCAAGCGCGGAATGCCCCTCGCTTGTTCCATCTCAAGAAGATCAGTCG
Organism: Candidatus Latescibacterota bacterium; assembly: GCA_011772205.1. Lineage (GTDB taxonomy): Bacteria > Krumholzibacteriota > Krumholzibacteriia > WVZY01 > WVZY01 > WVZY01. The sequence continues at coordinate 29,562 of WVZY01000076.1, read as the reverse complement.
AGAGGGGGACGAGGCCGCATTCGCGAAGCGATAGATAGGCCGAATCCCCCTCTCGATTCATTGTAGCTTGCCGGCATCCTGATGGATATCTCCCTCATAACCTGCTCATTGTCTGCTTCGGACCGGACGCTTGAGTGCCCGCTGAGCTCTTTCTCTCTCTTCCTCATCGTCAGACTTGGCAACTTCTTGCCAGTGCAACTTCGCTTCCTCGCTCATTCCTTTTCGTTCATACCACTCCGCCAGAAGACGGTGAAGCTCGGTATTCCCGGGAAGCCCTTCGAGAGCTCGCTTCCAATAATCCAGTGCTTTTTCATCCTGTCCCTGCTGCAACGCCACACGCCCCCTATTCTTCAGCAGAAACGGATGAGTCGGGTTTCTCAACAAGCCGGCATCGAGAACGCTCGCGGCTCCCTCCACTCGCCCCCGCTCCAAAAGCAGATCGCCGAGATTATTGAAGCCGCCGGCTTGGGAAGAATCCGCTTCTATCGACGCGCGATAGTATTTCTCCGCCCCTTCGAGGTCGTTCCTTCCTCTGCATACCGAACCGAGGTTGAAGAGGGCCGCGGCGTATTTCGGTTCCATAGAGATTGCCATATGGAGAAGCGAGTCGGCCTCGTCCAGGTTTCCTTGATCAAAAGCGATCACCGCAAGATTGTTCCAGGGCACTGCGTACTCCTGATCGGCAGCAATCGCCTTTCGATACTCAGCTTGGGCCGCGTCAATGTCCCCCTCCGACTGGTAGTTCTGTCCCATTTCATTATGATTGACGGCGACAGCCCGATCACCTACCGGACTGCGTTCCCTCGAGACAACGGAGAGAATGACGATCACCAAGGCTATCAACAAAACACCGGGTACGACGACGCCCATCACCAGCCGCTTTTTTCGTCCCACCGCCAGCACCTGAGCGGTAGAAAACTCAGTGCCTTTCAGGAGGTCGCTGAGCACGCTACGGAATGAACCCGCATCGGGAAAACGATTGGCTGGATCCTTTTCCAGTGCCCGGTCGAGAACGGCTCTCAGTCCATTTGGCAGCTCCTTGGTGATTTCATCTATCGGAGTGGGAACATCGTTCGTTATGGAGTACATTATTGCCATGGGATGCGCTCCCCGAAATGGATGTTTCCGGGCCAGCATCTCGTAGAGAATGACTCCCAGCGCAAAGATATCGCTTCTCGCATCACCTTTATCCCCCGATATCCGCTCGGGCGACATGTACAGCACCGTTCCCACCGTTGTGTGCTCCCTGGTAATGGTTGCGCTGGATATCAATGACGCGATCCCGAAATCCATCAACTTGATCACTCCGTCCGTGGTGAACATGATGTTCTCCGGTTTCAAATCTCGGTGCACGATGCCAGCTTGATGAAGACGATTGAGTGCATCCAGGATGTCCGCCATCCACTGAAGAGCCTTTGCCCAGGGTACAGGGCCTTCGTTGATCACCTCGCGAAGAGTCCTGCCCTCGAGGAGCTCCATGGCGAGGTACGGACGTCCGTCCTCCTCTCCGGCAGCATAAACAGTGACAATGTTCGGGTGATTGATCTTGGAGCAGGCTTGTGCTTCACGAATGAACCGTGCTCTACCTATCTCATCCAGGCTTTCTGGGCGAATGACTTTTACCGCTGCGGGCCGATCGAGGGTGACATCCCTGGCACGATACACCACACCCATCCCCCCCTCACCAAGCGCCTCTTGAATTTCATAACCTGCTAGGGTTTTTCCCTCCATAGCTCACCGCAAGGGTGCTGCCGAGAATACCTGGATCAGCGCTCTTCGAGAAGTCGATCGTATTCGCCAAGAGCTTCTTCAGTGCGGCCGACTTCCGCATACAAGCGGGCAAGGATGGAATGCAGAGCGGGATTCCTGGCATCGTATTCGAGCGCTTTCAGAGTCTCATCAATCGCAGCTTCCATCAAGCCATGACCGAAAAACAGGCTGGCCCGAAGGAGGTGATAAGCCGAAGCGCTGGGTTTCTTATGCTTCTCGATCTCGACCAATATGGTCTCGACCTTTGCATTTTCTTCAGAAGGGAGAACTTCGAAAAAGACCACCTGGCTGCGCAGCGGAGGAAATATTCGCGGATCGGTGGTTTCCAGCGCCCAGGAATATGCTACGCCTGATACCAGGGGAGGGGCATCGTCCGGATAGCTCAGGCTCGCCACGCCTTTAATGTCGTGCTGCCAATGAATGTCTTCCTCGTTATAAAGGGTGAGACGGAGTGCGGCTGACGGATCGAATGCCGCCCAACGAAACGTAGGCTTATCCCCACGGATCTTGGTCTGGCACGGTGAGGTTGGCCTGAGCTGGGGGCTTTTCTGGTCCGATCGAAGGTCGGCCAAGAAACTGGTCCCTTTCGCATCCTTTAGCTTGAGAAAATTCTGGACAGTTTGAAAGCTTTTCCCTCCCATGCCGGTGCTCGAGGATTCTTTTATCTTGGAGTCCTTCAACTGCATGCTGCTGCTGGGACCGACCTCGATCCAGTTGCCGTTATCAAATAGAATTTCGGCGTGCGAGGCTTCTCCTGTTTTGATTTTGTCCCCGGCTTCCAGCGCCAGGCCAAACGAGCCTTTGATCGATCCCTCACCGCCCTTGATGACAACCACATCACCCCGGCAAGAAAGCATTACGGCGAGTGGGGCTTTCGCGAAGGCCAGGAGCGGGGTAAGAATCAAGAAAGCGCAAAGTGCGAGTCCAGAGACTATTTTCTTTCCCATCAGTAGACCCTCCTCGTTGGCAAGAAATGACTATCTGAGTAATCTGCTCTATATCACAACCTTCAGCCGAGACTATCGTGCCATGTGCCATAGCGACTGATGAGCTTGCCTTTTTCACGTCATGCTGATTATACTTGGCCAAGGCCCCTTTGGCAACCGTGGGAATCCGGCCAAAACCGGGCGGTTGAGAAAATGATAACGCCGACAGTTGCAGATGTCATTGCCTGTCCATCGTGCAAGTTGGATCTGTATCGCGAAGAACACGCGCTTAGATGTGTACGATGTAACAAGGAGTATCCGATAATCGGTGGAATACCCATTCTATTTCCCGCTTCCAGCCAGCTCACCGTCAATCCGGAAAATCTCCGGACAAAAACGAAATCGGATGCCATCCGGACCATAAATGACATGAGCAGCTTGGACAATGGACTCGTCAAACAACCTCGGAGTTACTATCTTGCCTATTTTCTGCTCGTTGTCTTTCTCGTTTTCAAATTCTATTGGGGTGCGATGCTCCTCCTTCTCGGCTTCTTCGTGGACTGGATCGCATTCCGAAGAAAGAGAAGCATCACTTTGGATCGCTTTGTCAGGAATCCGCTCAGGCTCCGAACGATCGCTGATCACTATGCTGTGGATGAGCTTTACCGGCGGGAAGGGATGACACAGCCAACCATGTCCGACTGGGTACAGCTTTCGCGCGAAGCCACTGGAGGGAGCTGGAGAGGGGGCGAGTCGGATATTCCAGACGATGAACGTTATCTGGATATCCTGAGGGTTTACCGTGAGCGAGCGCTACCTCCGGAGGTCGTCGTCGATGTGGGGGCAAACGACGGCAGGGCTTGCTACGAATTCGGGATTGGCAAGGGCAGGACTTTCATTGGGATCGATGTGAGCCGCCTGCTGCTCGAAGAGTTTAAAAAGAAAAATCCTGATCAGACGGCCATTCAAGCGGACGGTGGATGCCTGCCACTGAAAGATGACGGCGTCGATTTTCTATTCTGCGCCGAAACGCTCGAGCACTTCACCAATCCGGATGAAGCGGTCCATGAGTTCCTCAGGGTTCTGAAACCCGGCGGATGGATGATGATCCAGAGCCCGAACGCGCATCGAATCCGGAATCTTAATCTTTTTCACATCATCACCCTATTCATCAGTTTATTCACGGACCACATATTGCAGAAAAAAACCGTCCATGAGAATACATGGCATAACGCCACCACTTACCACTGGGATTTCTCGTTACAGGACTATCAACGCATGATCAGAAGTCAGGGCGCCAGAATTCTGGAACTTCGGAGCAGCGGTTTTCTATTTCCAAAGTTCCTGATCAGCGGAAGACGCGATCTTTTCAGGCGTAAGGAGAGATTCTTCGGTTCGATTCCGTTCGTTCGGTATTTCGGCAGCGATCTCGTACTGGTCGTTGAAAAAGAAGCGCTCCAGCCTGTCGTCGATCCCCTTGCCAGGCGTATCCCAAGGGCCACTCACGGTCTCGCTAAAAAGCCCTGCTGAAGCCAAAACATTAGCCAATCGAAGCCACCTTCCCTTAGCCCCATTCATTCTAAGCTGAATTAAAACATCGCTCCCGCGTAAAAGCAGGAGCGACGACAGATAGCTTGCGTCAAAATATGTCTCTCGGTGGAGCTGCGATATGGGGAATCAGTCGATACTAGCGAATTAGCACCATTTTTTTCGTGTCTATGTGTGATCCTGCAACGATTTTGTAGAAATAAACTCCCGATGCCACCGTCTGTTCCCTACGGTCAGTACCATCCCATGTAACCGTGTGGGTGCCAGCCTTCATTTCTTTCGCAACGATGGTATCTATAAGTCGTCCCGTTACGTCGAACACTTTCAAGCTGACGTGGCTTTTCTCGGGAATAGTGAAGCAGATATTCGTGACCGGGTTGAAAGGATTCGGGTAGTTCTGCTCGAGATGAAACGCTAGCTTCGGAAGCTTTTTCGCCGCACCTGTCAGCGGATCGTACGGCTCGCCAAAGAAGTCACCCAATATGAATTCTACATTCGAGCGCAGGGCATCGTGATCGTACCGGTAGGGTCTACCGCTTATAAACACGAATTGAGCGCCGTCCAGCCTGTGCGTGCCGCCATCTGCTGGCTTGCGCCACACACCAAGGCCCCGGTGAGTGGAGAAAGTGGTTGTTTCGCTGAAAAGAAGCGCACTTTCCATTGTAGCCAGCGACGTATCGAACACGGCGCAGTAACTCTGAGTGCCGATAAGGCCAATGTCCACCAACCCGGGATATGCGGAAATGCAATCGTTGATCGTGTTGACGGATTCCTCCCGCCAAGTTATTCCCAGGTACGTTCTCAGCGGCTCGAGCACGAAGCTTTGCCCGTCCCGACCCATGAGAAGCACGTTACCTCCAGCCTGGAGATAGGCCATGATCGGTGTGTCGTACCACTCACTGAGGTCGCCGAGGTAGTTGTTTCCGACCCAGATTACGGTTGAAAACTGTTTGATCGTATCAGGCGGCACCGACCCATGGCCCAGTGGTGGCGGCAGGTTCGATGGATAGCCCAAGCCTGTTTCATCGAAACAATCCCAGAAACTGATGTCGTAACTTCCCCAAAATGCGCTGTCTTCATAGGCCGTCCAGATCGACGAACCATATGTATTGAAATCCACCCCATTGACCAGGAGAATCCCTCTTGCAAATGTCGGATTCGTGATCGGCTCTACGACATCTCTCAAGATCCACTCGTCTTTATCTATGAATATGGCAAGGGGCTCTTCTCCGATAACGAGGTTGAAGCTCTGAGTCGCCAGACTGTCCCACACGACGAGCGTCGTCTCACCGAAAGCCGCTTCGAAGGTGATGTCGATCGGCATTTTGAAGATGTAGTTGGATTGGAGCTGTTCAATATCGAGGCTGACCTCGTACTGCCCGCCGTTTTCCAAATAGCTCCAGTTATACTTATACGTCGGGTAGTATTCTTCATAGATCCACTGGTGGAAGAAAAAGTCCAAATCCATGCCGGACTCATCCTCGCACACATCTCTGAACTGTTCTGTTGTCGCCGTGCCGTACTGATAGCGGGCGTCGGCGTAGTAGGTTTTCAATATTTGGAAAAATGTGCTGTCACCCACTACGTGTCTCAGCATGTGCAGCACCCAGGAACCTTTGTTGTATGAAAGTCCGCTATGAAAGACCCTTGCCCAATCGCTCGGATCGGGCACGTAGATGGTACCTCCTCCGAGGTACTTCGCGGCCGCCATGTCCGAATGGTACCGCGCCATACTGTAGGTGAACTCTGAATACAATGCTTCGGAGTATGTGGCGAATCCCTCATTCATCCAGATGTGATGGAAGCTGTTGCAGGTAACCATGTCACCCCACCACTGGTGGGCCAGCTCGTGGGCGATCAAATATTCACCCCACCAACCCAAGCTCGTAATGGTTTGATGTTCCATTCCCCCACCCCAGATGAATTCCGCATGCCCATATTTTTCGTTGATAAACGGATATTCTCCAAAGAGATCCGAAAAGAGCTCCATCATACCGACGGTCTTCCCGTAGTTTTCCTGAACTGCATCGTAGTGATCGGGAAAGACGTAATACCGGACTTCCATCGAGTCCGTGAGCGAATAATGGTACCAGTGAGAGAAAACGGTGTAAGGATGGATGGCCACGGATACCAGGTAAGTTGTTATCGGGTACTCTTCGTGCCACCAGTACGTCTTTGTCGAGCCGTTGTCCGTTTCGCTCCTCAGAGTTCCATTGGAAGCCACGATGAGCGTGTCCGGAACGGTTATCCGGATATCAACCGAATCTGCTTTATCCGAGGGGATATCCTTGCACGGCCACCAGCTCCTCGATCCATATGGCTCACTCAAGCTCCATATCATCGGGTCACCGCCATACGTGTCAAATCCAAATGCGCCGTACGAAATGCTCGGGGTACCGCTATAATAAATGACAATCGTGAATGTCTCTCCCAGGTAGTAGGTCATTGGGAGTGTCACCGTGAGGATGTCATTCGAATGAGCATAGCCAAGCGGTCCTCCAGCCCATGTCACCTGGCTCACCGTCATGTTGTTCAGCAGGTTGAGTTCCGCCTCCGCCAGCGAGTCGGAGACAACTTCCGCGGTCATTGTTACCGAACCCGAAACGGTTTCCGCCGTTGGATCGATGTCCAGATCGAGGTCATAATAGATCACGTCGTACAATGTCTGGTTTTGGGTCTGGGATGCTTCGGCGAGATACATGAGGGCGAATCTCTCCGCTTTCGCTTTCGATAGTTCCCGTCTGAAGTCCTGAGGCGGCTCCTTCTGCGCGAATGATGAAAAAGGAATCGCGGCGACCGAAAGAACTATGGCAATAAAGCAGTCGCGAAAAATTTTTTTGCGAAAAAACAAGCTCTTGCCCTTTGCGGACATTGTCACACCCCCAGTTATATAAGAGTCACCAAGGTTAGGGAAAGAAGCTCATATGATGGATTCGATAGCAAAGCACAGAAATGAACAGAGTGGGCGAATGCTGAACCAAGCAGTCTCTATTAATTTATAAGGCGATTGAGCGGCGAGGGAACGTTATCGGCTCCATTCGCCCTATGCTACGCCTCCGGAGGCCGGCGCAGCATAATTTATTATAACATCTTTGGTTAGCTTCTTCAACCCAATTAGCTCGGGTGGCTACATGCCGTGGCAGCCAGAAAAAACTTAGCGGCCTCGGTCTCCAATCATGTTGACGTTCTATGCGACCTCAAGCATATTTAAGCTTGAAGCTGGCGCTGCCCCCTGAGCAAATCCCCACCCATATCTGGACTTATTCAAATCCGGTGCACTTCCATGGAGTTTTCCAAAATAAAATTTGCGGCGTTGTGCTTGACGCATAACTGTAATCTTCGCTGCACCTATTGCTACACCGGCAAGAAGCTGAAAAAAAGCATGAATTTTGAGACAGCAAGGCGAGCAGTTGATTTTCTCTGTGATAACTCAGATCGTTCCTGCATCGTCACATTTTTCGGAGGTGAGCCCCTTCTGGCTTTCGATTTGATGAAGGAGATAGTGGCGTACTGCCATCTCGAGCACAAAGGAAAAATCAAATTCCGAATGAGCACCAATGGAACGCTGCTCAACCAGGATACTCTCGCTTATCTGAAAGAAAAAGAGATCTATTTCGTCTTGAGCATAGACGGAAGCGAAGAGCAACATAATAAAACCAGGCGTTATCTCTGCGACACAGGCTCCTACCGTTCAGCAGTCAGACTCCTGGATGAAATTTTCGAATTCAATCCCTACACGCCCGCTGTATCTGTTGTCGTGCCGGAAACCGCAATATACTTAGCGTCAGGTGTCCAAGATTTACTCACGAAAGGCTTTCATTATATCTTGCAAACACTTGATTATTCAGCTCAATGGCGGGAAAAACACATCAAGCTTTTGAGAGAGCAGTACAAGAAACTATCTCATCACTACTATGAAAAGATATTGAATGGGGTAAAGATCTATTACAGCCCGTTTGATGAACGAATAAAAACCCACGCACAAAAACGGTACGACAATGGCGATCTGTGCGACCTGGCAAATTCCCAGATCGCCATAGCAGCCTCCGGACGTATCTACCCATGTGTTCAGTTCATCGGTACCGACAATCAATGGCATCAGAAGCACTCAATAGGCGATGTATTCAACGGATTCGACGACTCGCGTCGACGTTATTACATAGAACAGAATTATTCGGAGAAGAAATCATGTTCTGGATGTGCTCTCGAAGGTCGCTGCGCTACGTACTGCGGATGCGTCAACTGGCGCGCAACAGGGCAATTAAATCATATCCCTCCAATCATTTGCGAGCACGAACGGATGCTAATGCCTATCGTCGATCGGTTGGCAAACAAACTCTGGAGCAAGAATTCTGAGCTGTTCAAGCGCAAATTCTACGAGAAAACATTCCCGATCTCATCATACATAGAAGATTGCATGGTCAGAAAGGGGAGACGAGATGCTGCAGATTCAAAAGACCAAGAATTATGATCTAGCTAAATACCCGGAGGGACTCTATTTTCGAAAGCCTCCCTCCTTCCCGGGGAACCTTTTAAAACGTGGAGCCATGACATTGGCAATGATTGCTCTAATCGAGTCTTGCGACAGTGCCGGTACCGTAGGTCCACCGCCGGTGATGGCGGACATGGTAACGGAAAACGAAGCTCGCCAAATCATCAATCGAGTTTTCGAGTCGAATAACGTCCATTTACAAGAAGACATTCGCTTCATTTTGCGCCTCAGTCAAAATGATTCCACGGAATTGAACCTGGATGGCTTCAATGATACGTTGCAGGTTGGATATGAATATTTATCTTCTGCAGATTGGGGAAGCCCTGTACATCTTGCATGGCGAACGCTGGATAGTCTGACACAGGAGGCCGGACCCTATATCAAAGTTATGGATGAGAAGACGAAATACCCCAATTATCAGCTATTCATGGAAGGTGTTGTGCAGGAGTTTATCGATACCTTGAAAGCCAGGGGCGTCATTTGAATGCATCTTGAATCTCGATTGATGTCCCCTTAGATTTCCAGACGATATCGGCCTTAATGCTTTAAAAAAATGCCCCTGACGTCAGCGCAATGCGGTGCGATATGATAGGGTCCACAATAATCAGCATGCCTTGGTTGCCCTGAGGCGATTTCCGTAGCGCTCTACAACTTTAGACGCGCGCGAGGACCATGAGCCGAGGGGTACTCAAGGGACGCTCGAGGATCGTTTTCGACGCATGAGGGTTAAGAATGAGGTTTTGATAGGATTCATCAACCGGAGCCCAAGTAGCATCTCCAATCGGGAAGTTCGTCGATTCCGTATTTCTTCGCGTCCGCTTTCATGACCGATTCGAGCTCATCGACGACGGCTTTGCCAGGCGGTACGATTTCCGGCTTGTCCAGAACCTCGCGCACTTTTCTGTGCGCTCTTTCCGCCGTGCAGAGTGATCCGTCCTTTTCCCACTCACCCTCCGTCGAACGGTCGACCACATTGGAAGGGTAGTAGACTTCCTCTCTGAAGAAGCGCCTCGTGTGCTCCGAGGTAAGGAAGGATTTGCTGTCGGCGAATTCGCGAAGAATATTGAATCCCACCACATCCTCGCGGAATGCGATGCCGTCGATCAACCTGTCGGCCATCGCACAAATCTCATTGTCAATGACCAGTTTTTCGAGACTCTGGCAGCTCTCGAAATTGAGCATTCCGGGACCCGATATCACATTGACTCCCGCCAGCGCAGCGATCGTTGCTCCCATGGCCGTTTCGAATCCCGCCTGGTAGTCGGGAAGCTTTGCATCACTCAGTCCCATGTATGCGTGAACGGGGAATCCGAATGACTTTCCAATCTGGGCGTAGGCGGCATCGATCATCATCGTCTCCACTGCTCCCATGGGCGTGGTGCCTTTCCGCATATCGAAACACGCGGGTGAGCCGCCATAGTTGATCGGTGCCCCCGGATTTGCCAGCTGATGAATCACGATGCCGCTCAGATCCTCAGCCGTGTGTTGGACGAGAGCACCCGCCAGGGTCACCGGAGAGGTGGCGCCCGTAAGGGGCATGGAAACGAGTTCTGCGGGTATGCCGTTCCTGGCACAGTCGATCAGCGCCTGGCACGTAAGATCACTCCACATGAGGGGCGGTGATGGACAGCAGTCGAATATGGCGAGCGGCTTTTCTTTCAATGCTTCCTTCCCACCGCGCACGGATACGAGAAATGCGAGCATCGTCGGAAATGCCTCTTTTGTGAACGTCCCGGTAACGACGGGCTTATTCCCATAAATGAGAGCGAGGAACAGCCGGTACCTGTCTGCGAGGTCTTCGGGCAGGTCGTCGGGCACGACGCCGGTGCTTTGGGCTTTGAATGCCGGAAGCGCATCGGAGAGAATAACGAATTCGACGACATCCTGGGTTGCTGGCTTCCTAATCCTCTGTTCTGGAAAATCATAGATATAAATTGCTGCCGAACCGGGGTCGAACAACACGTCGTCTCCACCTATCCGGGCGACTTCATTTCCCTCCCTATCGTATAGTGAGTAGGAGCTGGGAACTGTTTTTATGCACTTATTGCACAGTTCCTCGGGGATGAACACCCTCTTTCGATCATCAGCGACTTTCGCCCCGGCGCTCGCGAGGAGCTCGATTGCCTCATCGTTTTCGACGAAGACACCCACTTCCGCAAGCGTCTTGAGCGCTTCTCCGACGATTTGCCTTACATTTTCTTCCGAGAGCATCTTGATCTTGGGCCGATGAACGTCTTTCATTTCTCTTTCCTTGTTTCAGGGTGCTCTCCACCCATGCGTTTGAACCTACAATTCACCATCCCGCAAACCTCGCACATCCCCTCGTCGCGAAGCGAGACAGGAGTCTCACCATAGGTGACGGCGAACGTGATCGATTTTCTCGGAACCATCATGCAGCCCTCGGTAAGATGAACACCAAGGGATTCGCTTTGAAGGGCGGGAAGGATCCATCTCTGCTCCACCACATCCCACTCGCCGTAACCCGGGCTGAACCTGGAACTGCACTTCAGTTCTTTGCAACTGATTTCCCTTTGGATCATCATTTCAGCTGCATCCGCTGCCGCCTCAGCCGCCGCAGATCCGTACGTATCCAGGATCAGCGCCCGACTCAGGTCCCCTTCATGCTTGTACCGTTCCACTTCCTCCTCCAGGCGGCCGCCGATTGTAACGAGACAGAGGACCACCTGATCCAAACAGCGCAGGTACTCCGATTGAGATAGCTCTTCATGAACCATATAACGATAAACACAGGCAGGGGAGACGAACTCCCGGGCCGTGGGCTCTATCTCGTCAAGGACCACGCGCACACGTTTGGGGATCCGACTGCGCCTGTATCCGAGAACCCGCGCGATTTCTACTCTATTAACTGCGATTTGGAATCCTCTTGATCGATGCAGCTTACTCACAGCCTGATGCTTCCTTGGCCGCTAGTGCGTTCCGTTCTCCACTCACCGGCGGATCATCCTGTCGGCAGCCTCGCGAATGAATTCAGGAGTCGTCCCGCAACAACCGCCAACCGCGTTAATCCCCTCGGCCAAAATCCGTATGGCGTCGTCAGCGAATTCTTCCGGTCGCTGCTCGTAAACAGGGATCCCTCCCTTCACAGTTGGACTTCCGGCGTTAGGCTGGCAAAGTATCGGGAGGGATGTGCTGTCCCTCAGTATCCGTGCGAGTTCCACCATGTCCTTGCTGGCGATCGTACAGTTTGCGCCGACTATATCCGCTCCGGTTCTTTCGAGCTTCCCGATCGCATCTTTTGCTTCGTCTCCCATAATCGTGAAGAATCCGCGAGGATTCTTGCTGAAAGTAAGAGTCACGGCGACGGGAACGGTCGTGAGCGCTTTCGCGGCATCCAGTGCTATGATCCCTTCTCTCGTGTCGAAGATCGTCTCGATGAGGAAGAGATCGACATCATTCCGGATGCTTTCTATCTGATGGGTAAATTCTGCTCTGATTTCCTCTTCGCTCGCGTTCCCCACCGGAGGGAGCATCTTGCCGGTTGGACCGATGGAGAATGCTACGAACCTGCCGGCAGAACCAGGTACAATCTCGTTATTGGATTTTGCAACGCCTTTTTTCCCCGAACGATCGTGGTTGAAACCGGCGATGGCTTCCCTCGCTAACCGGACGGCAGCAACGTTCAATTCTCCCGCTTCGTCACCGAGGCCAAAGCTTGCCATACGGGAAGGCGTACTGCCGAAGGTGTTCGTTTCGATAATGTGCGCGCCGGCCTCCAAATAAGATTTGTGAATCTGAAGCACGATGGACGGTTTGGACCGGTTCCACTCTTCAGGAGGTTTTCCTGTCTGGAGCCCCTTGGCAATCAGCATGCTACCCATCGCGCCATCAAAAAGAACATTGCCTTTACGAAAATGCTCGATAAGGTCAATTTTGCCTGTCATCGTTTTCCTGCGTCCTATCGTTTCTAATGATCCTCAAATAGTTTTTAGTATCACTAAGTCCGATTCCACTCAGCGTGTCTCCGCTTCGTCAAAAAAGACATCGATCATTCCAAGAAGGTTGGCCAGCACTCGAAGCCATCAGGTGCAGCACGCCGTTGGTCGGTCTCTTGCGGGACACTTTTTTATATTAGAAGCGAGTTCGCCTTCTGAACCGCTTCGACTGCATTCTCCGCGTAACCATCTGCGCCGATTTCCTCCGCCCAGGCCGCAGTCGTCGGCGCCCCTCCAACCATTACCTTTACTTGCGACCTCAGTCCCCCTTCTTCGAGCTGGGAGATGACATGTCCCTGCCCGGCCATTGTCGTGGTGAGCAAGGCGGACATACAAAGAAGCTCCGGTTTTTGATTCTTCACTTCTTCGATGAATCTCGAATAAGCGACGTCCGCTCCCAAATCGATGACGTTGTAACCATTTGCCGCCAGCATGGTTGCGACCAGCGTCTTGCCAATGTCGTGTATGTCGCCCTGGATGGTTCCAATGACCACTTTCCCTTTTGTGCGACTCTGCTCGCTACTCTCGAGCAGACCGGGTTGGAGCACTTCCATAGCGTCCTTCATCGCTTCCGCGCTGAAGGCAAGCTCCGGGAGGAAGTACTCACCCTTTTCCCACAGCTCTCCGGCCTTCCGGATTCCTTTTGAAAAACCGCCTTCGATGACCTCCAGGAGATCATAGCCTTTATCCAGGGCGGATGCGGCGAGATCCACCGCTCGCGCTTTTTCGCCTTTTAAAACGGCCTCTTCGCATTGTGCCAGGAAATTTTGCATCACCGCTCCAAAATCTAGTGTTTCGAGATCGTTACGTTTACATAGAGCCTTGATGATACTACATCTTCGCCTCTCTGTCTCAGTAAATATCTCGGCGAAATGCGAGAAATTTGCTGAGACAATGGTGCGATTTCCGCTGTGTCGCGCTTGCACTCGGTGTACAATCTTGAGCTGCGGGCATCTTGGGACGCGTACTCAATCATACTGATATCAATGAAAGCAGTTCCCAGCATACTTACGTTCGCCCTTTTCCTTTTGCCTCAGACCGTACCGGCTCCGGTCGCCGCTGAGAATCCTCAATCCGCTGTACCCGGCAGCAGGGCGCCGTTATTCGATATGCCCCTTTTGAGCGGTGACGGTTACATGAACTCCCGCGAACTTTTCTCCTCACACGCATATACGTTTCTGGTGTTCTGGGAGAGCGGTTGTCCCCATTGTGTCGAACTGCTCACGGGCTGCGAACTTTTCTACCAGGATCACGCAACCGAAAACATCGGCGTATTTGGAATCCACCTCGATGAAGGGAATCTGTTCGAAGTCAGCCAGCTGATCGAAGCCAACGGCATTACCTTCCCCCAAGCCTGGGACACCGGTGGCGAAGCTGCACAGAACTATAACGCGCCACTCGGGACGTTCACACTGTTCCTCGTGGATCAGCGCGGAGAGATCATCGCCCGCAAGCCCGATCCGGAAGGCGACATCCAAGCGATCATGAAAGAGATGCTCGCAGCCGAGAAGGTAAGTATCGCCGGTCGGGAGGTGGAAGAAGTCGCAGTGCCGGGCGGCGAAGAAGCAGACGAGGGTGTGCGCTATCTTGGAGGAATCGTGTTTCGAGGGGATCAGAGGATCCGTTTTCTCGGTATAGATGCTCGAGGAATGGACGCAGCAGGACCCTACGGTGAAGAGGTGCATCCCGGCAACAATCTCCTCTTCAGGTTCGAACTCGAAATGTCCCGTAGGCTCGGAAGGCACGTGAGAATCGGCGGCCTCCTCCGGATCAGCAACGAAGGCAAAGAAGTCCTCGAAGCGGGACCGAAATATTTGGGATCCGAATGGGGGAGCGCCTACGCTGAAATAACGGCTAGAAGATTCCTTTTGAGGCTCGGCTATTATGAAATCTTCATGACACCTCTCACATTGATGCGCTGGGATTGGGACGATAATCCACGAGTTGGAGGCAACGCAAGCTGCGGCTGTGGTGCAACGGCGGGCATTCTTCTCGTGAAGAGCCTGGAAGAGCTGAATCCCGAGCTCACGTTCGAGGGAGGCATCACTTTTTACCGGAGTCCCAATATAGAGACACGCGCTTTCTATGCAATTCCCCGGAGGGCAACGGAGACAACCTATCTGGAAGTTCGTTCCACGGGTGCAGAGAGGGCAGATTACTCCCTCGAGATATATGGATTCGAATCTCTTTGGAAAAAATTCGATTCGCGCACGGGCTCCTCTTGGAAAGCCGGACTCCATCTAGTAGGAAGCTGGGAAAACCGCCATTCGGTGGATTTCATCCGGCTGGGCTATCCAGTTGTGTATCCCTGGAATGAATCGATACTCATAACGGCTACCTGGAACGTCCCAATTGTTCGTTCTGTCGATTTGAGAGGCGAGTGGATAGTGTGGAATCAGGCAAAGAGCCATGGTTTCGGTGTGAGTTGCTGCGATGATCTTCTCAAAGTTGAGGGCAGAGGCGGCATTGCGGGCGTCGTTTTCGAACGGTTACCTGTCTGGAGATTCCGAGCGGATTATCTCTACTTGACCGCGAACTTTTACTCGCCATTCGCTGCCCTCTCATACGAGCCGGATAGAGAGGGTGTCCGGTTCTCCACTGATATTCCGGTCTTCAGGGATGTTGCCGTCGTCTCACTTTTCTACAAAAGGCTTCGCGAGTTGGAAGTCCTCGTAACTGGAGCTGACAGGGAGAAAGCATCATTATTGGGTGCATCGATCGATGTTGAACTGCCGAATGGATTGGGCGGAGGTGTAGGGTGGCTGGATCACGGGAAATGGAGAAAAGGAAGCGTCAGTCCCTTCGATGAAGTTCGAAAAGCACTTGTAGTAACCACCCGATACGGTCTCAATAAAAACAGTTCTGTACAATTGCAATATCAGCGGATCGATGGCAGGATTACTTGGAGTGATCAGGATAGCGAATCTCTCACAAATCTCTTCAGCGTTTACCTAACCGGGCGATTCTGACAATCACCACGTTTTGCTGCAACAATTGCTATTGTCGGTAAATGCTCTTGATCATCCCCCAGGAGTGATCGCGAGTCGGCACCATGGACATGAACGTGAAGTTATCGATATGAATCCAGCTCCCGTAAATGTAAAGCAACTTGACGGTGTATGAGGACTCGGTTAATCTGAAGGAACCGCTCCCGGCGGGATAATACCACTGGGCAGCTCAAGTAGGTCGCGGGGCCACAAATGTGCAGGTAATTGTTTGAGTCTCTCCTGATTCGTTGCCTGTGAAAATCAACTGGAACTGATAGCTAATACCTTCATCTCCTCTAATTTTCATTTTGACGGCGTAGACCCCAGAGGCGCTGACATTGAGATCATACAGTGTCCACTCACCCGGCGCATCGAGTCCAGCAAGATAGTAACCACCGCTGCAACCGGTTCCCCCATCTACGGGGCGAATCAACTCGAAAGCAAGGTCAAGAGAGTCTACGTAATTCTCTGCCTCGATCTGGAACGTCACGGATAAGGCAGCATTAGGAAGAGTTGCGATCAGCAGTAATGCTACAACAACAGTGAGTTGCTTACTTCCTTTCTCCACAGTCACCTCGCCTGATGAATCGTTAGTAATTTTACCATAAAAATCTGCTATCGTCAAACAGAGAGCCGACTGCTGCAAATGACACAAGGCTCGATTTTGCTTTTTCCTTGATCCTCCGCTGGAGTCGGTCTCACACCATCAATGCATTCATGAAGAAACAATCACGACTACGTGATTGACGAAACGACTAATTTATTGTATAATAAGGACTTCAAGTGTCCTAAATGCTCGCAGGGAGTTCAACGACGCATAACATAAAGTATCTCAAGCACGTGGCTCGAACAGGAGGCGGAACATGAAAACCGCTGCCGTCATTGCATCCATTCTGGCACTTTCTCTGATCCCCGTATCCGGCTTATCTGAAAATGCTGGCTCCGTAGAAACCAAGCAGAAGGGCAACACACAAATCACTATCGATCAGCCATTCGAGACGCTGTCACAAGTGCAACAGCGAATTGCAGAAAAAGGCTACCAGTGGACGGCCGGCAGAACATCTGTCTCCGAGCTTTCGTCCGAGCAGTTCCAACGACTTCTCGGTTTGCGAATCCCACCGGAGGCAGTGGATCGTTTCGAGAAAATCACATCAGCCTACAACATGCGAAACCTGCAATTCCCGTCCAGTTTCGATTGGCGCGACTATGCCGGCGTAACACCGGTCAAGGACCAAGACGGCTGCGGCAGCTGCTGGGATTTCGCCGCAGTGGGTGCTTTGGAATCGATGGTCCTCATAAACAGTGGATTCGAATACGATCTTTCCGAGCAACAGGTGCTTTGATGCGCGACGTTCGGTTACGGATGCAGCGGCGGATGGATGAGTACCGCATGGAACCATTTCAAACAATACGGAGCCGCGCTGGAGAGCTGCATGCCGTATGTGGCGACTGATACTGAGCCCTGCACCGAAGAAACATGCGAGAAATACGCTGCGACAAATGGTTGGGAAGATATCCCCAATATTGTGGAAGCAATCAAGGAAAAGGTGATGAACCATGGCCCTGTTGCGACCACATTTCATGTGTACGATGATTTCCGCTACTACACTGAAGGCTGTTACGAGCACGAGGGAGATGATCCCATTAACCACGCTGTTGTCATTATCGGCTGGAACGATAACCTATGCGATGGAGAAGGAGCATGGCTCGTTAAGAACAGCTGGGGGACGGATTGGGGCATGGATGGTTATTTCTGGATCAAGTACGGTTCGTGCAACATTGGTTATGCAACACAGGCAGTTTATTATTTCGAGGCAACGGATATCGCATACGAGGACCAGACCGTAGACGACAGCAGCGGAGATGGTGACGGACGCGTCGATGCCGGCGAATCCGTAAATCTAACCGTCACATTGAAAAACGAAATACTCGCAAACCTCAAAACAGGCATATCGGCAACAATCGGCTGCTCACATCCTTGGGTGGAAATCAGCAGCGACACTTCCACCTATCCCGACCTGGACGCTGGAGAGGAAGGCGATTCTCATACGCCATATCAGATGTCATTCAATCGGTTGCTCACCGTCGGCGATCTAATCGAGTTCACTCTGAACATCAGTGCCGACGGCGGATGTTCCCGGATGGATACGTTCTATGTGAAGATAGGAGATATGCCGATTCTCCTGGTGGATGACGACGATGGTGCGACATACGAGAGCTATTTCATGCAGGCGCTCGATAACAACCAGTACCTCTACGATGTCTGGAACGAGAAAGACAGAGGCAGCCCCAGCTCTTCCGATTTAGCTCCCTATTTCATCGTCATCTGGGAAACCGGTACTGCCGGGCGCATCGTCTCCACCAACCAGGCTGCTATATCGAGCTACCTCGACGGCGGGGGCCGCGCGCTGTTTACGGGCCAGGACATTGGCTGGTACCTAAACGATTATTCGGGCCACACTCCCGGCGACGTTGTTTTCTATAATAACTATCTTCATGCCGACTACATCCTCGATGACTCCGGATACCGCTCACTCACCGGTGTCTCCGGGGACCCCGTGGGAAACGGCATGAGCTTCGACATCGGCGGAGGGGATGGGTCGAACAACCAGGATTGGCCGAGCGAGATCAATGCACGGATTGGAGCCACGGAAGTGTTCGAGTATGTCTCGGGTTCCGCAGGCGGCATCAAATGCGAATCACCGCATCGAATCGTCTATCTCGCCTTTGGCTTCGAAGCCATAAACACTTCGGCTGACCGTGATCTTCTGATGCAACGAGCGGTTGATTGGCTGGCCATGGGCGCATTACCTGATACCGATCCACCGATCATAAGCCTGGACAGACCCACGACTGGAGCCGAACTTTGGCTAATCGGAGACGACGAAGACGTTCAGTGGACCGCTTCGGATAACTCGGGCACGTGTTTGATCGATATTTTGCTTTCTCGTGACGGTGGAGCATCTTATCCGGAAACACTCACCACTGCGGAGCCAAACGACGGAAGTTATCTCTGGCCGGTCACCGGCCCGCCTTCGATCTACTCGAGGATCATGGTGGTCGCTTATGACCCAGACAACAACTGTGCAGCGGATACGAGTGAGGCTGATTTCGAGATACAATACACTCCCGCCGATGTGCCTGCCTTGAGCAGCTGGGGTCTGGTGGTGCTGGTGCTGCTGACGTTGATAACCGGTATCTTGATTCTCAGGAAGAAACTCGCGGCGTAGAGAATATTATTTGCTAGCGATGGATCATGATGGTGGGAGTGCTGCGTAACGAGGGTGGCATCCATCGAGTAGAGGTGGGTAAGGAGGCTCCGTGGGAGTTCTTCACATGCGCCCACTTCGCTCGGTTATCCGCATCCGGCTGGTGAGACTCTTTGCGGGAGGCTCTGCGGGCTTCCTCACCACGCTCCCGCTTCGGCTATCCGCCTCCGGCGGAGGATCCTCGCTCGCTCCGCGTAACGATTCGTCACCCCCGCAGAGCCTCCCAACGCACATCCTCGCAAAGTCTCGTCGTCCCATCATGCTGTCCTCCCCCTTGTGACTTAATGTAAAGGACCGGCCGGAGGCGAGTGCCCCACACCCGGTCCTTCAATAACAAACAGGAAAAAACTACTAACGGACGCCAACGACGTCCAGGATCTGCCTCTCGATCTCCGCACGCGCGACCCGATCGGTGTTCACGAGGAAGCATTCCGCCGCCAGGAACAGTCTCTCGAATTGACGCTTTTGCAGCTCGATCCGGTCCGGCGTTTTTACCAGCAAATGCGGATTGAAAAACGGCTGGCTCCGGTAGGTCGAAAGAAGCGGACCCGGTCCCATCGCCGTTTCCACCTTCCCTTCCTCCAAAAACCGAATAGCTTCTTCCGCGCTCGTCCTGGTTAACGGCTCAGCCAGCGGATCCTTCCTCAGGAGGAAGACGTACTTCAACGAAGCTCGTTTTACGTACTTCTTCGGTCCCCCGAGCCAATAAGGATCCAGCATCGCGCGAGATATATTCGAGGCCGAAAAACAATGAGTCGCGCCGCGGTCGAGACGGCACCTCTCCACCCGCTCGCAGTTCGGGTGTGTGCAGTCCTCCTTCCGCGTTACCACATTCTCGCACTTGCTGCGGTCGAGAAAAGGCACCCAATCGGTATTGTCTTCGACCACCTTGGTTTTCACATAAAACTTGCGTTCGGAAATGTCGGCGAACGCCTCTCCGCCAACGTACCGGACGAAGAAATAGTCGTTCGAATGAATGCGCGCCTTATCGCTGCGCGCCAGCGCGGCAAAGAGACCCTTTCGGCCGGTCCCCGGAGATCCGATCAGCACGATGCCCATGCCTCTAAAATCGAGACACGCTCCGTTGATGCCGTGCAGATCGAACAGCCGTTCGCCCACGTCTGTTACCATTCCCAGAGCAAGGGACCTCAGCTGTCCGTAGAAGGCGGAGTTTACCAGCACGCCTGTCCGCGATTCGGAATTGTAAAACGCCCTGGGTTCGCGCCCCGGAATGGCTTTTGCCCCGTACAGAATTCCGTGGGGTTCCAGATCGGCTTCGAGCTGTGATGGGTACCAGTTTTCCATCCAGAAATCATTCAGATGCGGGCTGTTGGTGCGAAGCTGTATCACCATGCCGCTGATGTTGGCGTTCCACTCATAATAATTGTCGTGGCCCATATGGGTTTCGACCTCAGCCACCAGTGCGTTGCGTAACGCCAAGCTGAGTTCCGGCTCGGTTTCCGCGTAAGCTTTCACTTTCGTTACCGTATTGTTCAGCTGGACGCGGGCGATCTTCTTGGCCACCTCGAGTTTGGACATCGCTTCACCTATCCGATCCATCGCTTCCTCGATCCGCTCCATCGACGACGCATAGGACAGCCGGATAAAATCGTCCGCACCGAACGCGTCGCCCGGCACCACCGCGACACGTGCCGTTTTCAAGAGGAAGTATGCAAGCCCGTACGAGTTCCGTATCTGCATCCCCTCGTATTCCTTTTCGTAATAGGCCGACATATTCGGAAAAAGGTAAAAGGCACCCTTGGGTTCCATGCATGAAACACCAGGGATCGAGCCGAGTTTCTGAAGCATGAAGTTCCGGCGTTTCTGAAACTCGGATACCATCATCGATATGTCCATCTGAGGCCCTTTGAGGGCTTCGAGCGCGGCCATTTGGGAAATGGACGACGCATTCGACGTGTTGTGGCTCTGCACTTTGTCCATCGCGGCGATGATTTCCCGCGGTCCGGCGGCGTAGCCGATCCGCCATCCGGTCATTGCGTAGGACTTCGAAACTCCATGGATGATGATCGCGCGTTGTTTGACCTTGGGACTTATCGAGGCAATGCTGGCGAACCGGAATCCGTCATAGACGAGTTTTTCATAAATTTCGTCAGCGATGATGAAGATGCCTTCATCGGCTGCAATCTCGGCAATCGGCTCGAGCTCTTCCCTGGTGTATGCGGTTCCAGTAGGATTGCATGGATTGTTGAGTATTAACGCTTTGGTGTTGAAGGTCAAAGCGGATTGCAGCTCATCCGGTGTGAGCCGAAATCCATTCTCCTCTTTCGTCGGAACGATTACCGGAATCGCCTTGGCCAACGCCACCTGGGCCGGATATGACACCCAGTAAGGCGCTGGGATGATGGCTTCCTCCCCTTTGTTGAAAAGAGCCACGGACAGGTTGTAGAGGCAGTTCTTCGCCCCCGACGAGACGATGATTTCACCTGGACCGTATTCGAGGCCGTGCTCCTCCTTGAGCCGATCCGAGATCGCCCGTTTGAGTTCCGGTATCCCGTCGTTCGCCGTGTAGTGAGTGAAGTTATCGTCGATCGCCTGTTTCCCCGCCAGCTTGATGTTATCCGGTGTAGAAAAATCAGGCTCGCCCACGCTGAGATCGATTACATCGATACCTTCGGCAGCCATTGCCTTCGCTTTCCCGGTGATTCTCAATGTGGGAGAGGTTGCCACGCGGCTGACCCGTTCCGCCACGGTGCCCGTTGCCTGACGGGCCGGTTCCTTAGCGGATTCCGGAGGTGATTTCGGAAGGGTGGGCCTGGGCTCTTGGGATTCTATTTTGGTTGCCATGTCATTCCCCTCTTCTTGTCATTACGCCTTTTTCCCAGGAGCCTTCGGCTGACCCTTGGAAGGATTATCAGGAGGCGGAGTGGCTACATCGGTCTCCGCTTTTTGCCTTTTTGCAATCTCGGGGAGGTTCTGCAACAGCTTCTTGATATCGACGCCCGTCAATGATTCCAGAACCTCCGGCATCTGCGCGAGCACGCTTGCCACCTCATTCGTGATTCTCGAAGCTCCCGCTCCTTTGCCGTCGCCGATGAGCACGATCTTTTCCACCTTGGAAAGAGGTTCGGAGACATTCTTGGCGAGCTGTGGGAGAACATCGATAAACATCTGATAAACAGCCGCCTCGTTGTATTCCCGCCATGCCTCCGCTTTTTGCTTCATGCCCACCGACTGCGCTGCTCCTTTGGCCCTCATCACTTCCACTTCAGCAGCGCCTTCCACCTTCATTGCTTCCGCTTTCGCCTTTGCCTCGGCCTCGACACGATAGCTTTCCGCTTCCGCCTCTGATTGTGCCTGATACTTCCTGGCGTCGGCTTCTTTCTTGACGGTCGATTCGAGCTCGAGTTCTCTACGCGCGATTTCCTTCTGTTCTATTTCGATGGACTTTTCTTTTTCAATGAGCCTGACCTGGTATTCCTGCGCCTTGAGTTCCTCGCTCACTCGCAGCTTTTCGAGATCGTACGCAAGGTCTGCAGTTGCTTTCTTTTGATTGATTACAGCCTGGAATTCGGCTCGTTTGGACTCGAAATCCCTGTGGGCCTGAGCGATCTCGGTATCGGCCTGAAATTTCGCGATGTCCCCTTCTTTCCGTGCGATTGCCGCTTTGATCGTGGCATCCTTGTCCGTTTCGGCCTGTGCGACGGCAGCATCTCTCTTGACCTCTGCGATGCGCGGGCGGCCCAGAGCTTCGAGATACCCCTGGGTATCAGTGAGATCTTTGAGCGAGAACGATATGAGCTGGAGTCCCATTCGATCGAAATCTTTCGTTGCGGCTTCTCTCACTTTCAGGGCGAATCCATCCCGGTTCTGATACATCTCTTCCACTGTAAAAGATCCGATTGTGGACCGCATGTGGCCTTCGAGGATCTGCTGGGAGATGTCCCGTATGGCTCCCGGATCCTTGCCGAGAAATTGCTCGGAAGCAAGGCGGATAGAGTATTCGTCTCCCTTGATCTTGATCTGTGCAAGGCCTTCTGTGATTACCGGAACGCCTGTGGTCGTGAGGACTTCGGGAGTCTTGAAGCCCACAGTGAAAATTTCGAGCGACAGCACCTGACAGCTCTCTATAAAGGGTAGCACGAACGTACCACCGCCAATTTGCATCCGGTAACCGATCTTGCGTTTCGTGCCGTCTGGATCGACAACGGTATGACGTCGACCTCCGGAGATGATCAGGACTTCGTTTGGACCTACTTTGCGGTACTGTTTCCACATGGCCAGCAGGAACAGGCCCAAGACCGCTACGCCGATTATCAGCCAGATCAACCAACCCACCATTTCCACGCCTCCTTGTGTATTAGATATGCATGTCCGACCGCTCGGCCGATTTCCGCCCCGGAACACGCCATGCCGAGGAGCCGCCGGTTCGAATGTAAGTTGCCTTTCTCGGATTGAAGCCCGCTGAAGGGAAATCAAAAAAACAAGTTTATCCCGGAAGTCTTGGAAATGCAATCGAATTCGGAGCTGTTCGTGATTGCTCTTCCCCGACCTATCCATGGCCCGCGCCACTGCTCTCCAGCCATACCTTCATCGGCTCCGTGTCTCAGAATATCCAATCCCTGTGCCTCGAAACCGATTGCTTCGCCCCCGCTTCTGGACTAAAATAATTTGATAATCGAACGATCCAGCAGAGAATAGGCTGCACGACGTGAGGTGAATCCAGAAACCATGAGCCAAGACATCTATGACGAATCGGTTTATAACAGGTTTTATGATAACCTGCAGCCCTTCCTGAATGGGCGCAATATCGAGCACGCAAAACTCAAGGAACTAAAGGAACGCGCGATTCGGACGGCAACTCCCACACGGTTCGGGTCTTTCGCATGGCGTTCGGCTGTATCGAGCCGCGTAGCTCCGAGGACGGTTTACCTGGGCAGTGAACCGGTCCGCTTACCGAGCGTCACTGACCTACAAAGAGAGATTATTGAAAAGGCACCTGAAGAACTTCACAACGTCCTCCATATGATTCGCACCCTCCCATTAGTTCACATCCGACGCCAAATGGGAGACAACAATGAATTCAATCCGATCTGCAACCTGTACATTTCCGTGGCAGACCCAAAGAATATCCGCCTCGCCTACATGTGGGGACATACGTTGCGCGAACCGAACAAAAGGAAGCCGGGGCCCGAGTTCATCATGTTTCATATTCCCGATGAGCACCACATCAGGCAGCAGGTGCTCACAATTCCCGAGTACAATCTCAACATTGCGCTGGGTACGGATTACATGGGAGAGGACAAGAAAGGCTTTTTGAGACAGGCCATGTACTCAGCGGATAAGCAGGGAATGCTGGGACTCCACGCGGGGACGAAGATCGTCACCGCTCGCGATTCGAAGGACGGTAAACTGAAGCGCTATGGTGTTCTCATTTTCGGCCTCTCCGCCACAGGGAAGTCGACCTGGTCATGCCATCAGCTGGGTTTGAACCATAGGGATGGAGAAAAAACCGAAGTCATCCAAGACGACATCGTTTTTCTGAAAAGAGACGGCTCCGCCTTGGGGACCGAAGTTGGTTTCTTTGTGAAAACAGACGTCGACAAGACGCTTCAGGAAGCGATGTACAACGCCCTGGTACATAAATCAGCGCTCTTTGAAAACGTGATGGTCGATTCGAAAGGAAACCCGGACTTCCTGGACGAAGTTCTATGCGCAAACGGGCGTGCGGTGATACAAAAGGACGAACTAAAGATCCGGCGCGGCCGCCGAATGGTCGGGATCAGTGCGAAAAGCATCGATCTTCCCCCAGCTGATGAGCTCGACGGATTAATGTTCGCCTTTATCACGCGCCGCAACACAATAATGCCCTTCGCTCAGGAGCTCACACCCGAGCAGGGAGTGCTGGCCTACCTGTGGGGAGAGTCCACCCACAGCTACGCGTCCCAACCCCTCCGCGCCGGGGAATCCGTCCGGATCGTTGGGACCGATCCCTTCATCATCGGCTCGAGAGCGAAGAAAACGAACCAATTCCACGATATCGTGATGGATCTCTTCGAGCGTTATCCGGATAAGATAAAATTCTACCAATACAATACGGGCGGCGTAGGCGAGATCATCGAGACATACCCAGAAGGCGGCATCAAGAAGAAACGCCAGGTTCACAAAGTGACCCGAGTGCCCATCAACCTAATGGCCGCCTTGCAACGCGGCGACTTCCGCGATACCAACCGTTACGAACGAGGCCGTTTCGGAACAAAAGAGATCGTGCATGTGGATGAATTCGACCTATCGCCTTACGACCCGAAGAACTTCTATTCAGAAGATCAGATCCAGCAATATTTGAAAGACATTGTTTCGGGCAGACGGAAGTTTACGGAGCAAGTATCTGCTGAAGGACTGAAACAAGAAATTATTGAGGCAGCCGAGCGATCTTTTCAAATCGTAAAGGAGGACGGCAGGCCAGCTGAATCTGCTCAAGAAGTGCATGAGGAGCCCGATGAATGGGCCGAACCGATGGATTACGAACCGAGAACAAGGCTTCCCAGAGACCGCGGTTGGAGATGGCGGTAGGTAATATCCGTCTCTTACCCCGGCAGAATAAAACACTTTTTGCAAGTGATTATCCCAACATTCCCGACATTATTGCCGCAAAAAATCAAGTTTTCACCGTTTAAATTTGTCCTTCTCAGCTGCCAAAGAGAGCGCCGTCACGATTGACAGGGAAGGCGGATGAGGGTATAAAGAGAATAACACCGCAGGAAAAAAGGAGGTCCGTGGTGATAGATTTTAGATTGACTGAAGAGCAATTAGCCCTTCAGGAAACGGCAAGAAGATTTGCTGAGAGAGAAATGAAACCTGTGGCGGCAAAATATGACCAAGGGAAAGAATTTCCTTGGGACGTAATGCAGAAGGCGTTCGAAGCGGGCTTTTTATCCTGCACAATCCCGGAAGAGTACGGTGGTGGGGGCCTCTCTGCTTTGGATACCGCGATCGTGAGCGAGGAATTGGTTATGGGTTGCCCGGGTATGTTTACCACCATCATGGTAAATTCTCTCGCATTTACTCCTATCATACTTTTCGGGACACACGAACAAAAACAGAAATTTCTTACACCTTTTACCAAAGAGATGGGACTGGCTGCATTCTGCCTTACAGAGAGGGAAGCCGGCTCGGATGCGGGCAAAGTGATTACCGCAGCTGAAAAGGTCGGCTCGGAGTATGTTATTAACGGTGAAAAGTGTTTTATTTCGAATGGTGGAGTGGCCAAGCTGTATGTTGTATTTGCGAACACTGCTAGAGCAAAGGGAAGCCGTGGAATGGCTGCCTTCATCGTTCCGGCCGACACACCCGGAATTCAGATCGGCAAAGAAGAGGACAAGATGGGGCAGAGGGCTTCGAACACGACCGAGCTATTTTTTGACGATGTGAGAGTTTCGGCTGAAAATCTTCTGGCGAAAGAAGGTATGGGATTCGTTGTCGCTATGAAAACTCTCGACAAAGCCCGGGCAAGCGTGGGAGCCGCCGGAGTTGGCGTTGCCAGGGCGGCGTACGAGTACGCTTTGGAGTACGCGAAGACGAGGCAGCAATTTGGAAAACCCATCGCTTCTTTTCAGCACATTGCTTTCAAATTAGCGGACATAGCCACGGAGATAGATGCCGCTAGGTTCCTGGTTTGGCATGCGGCCTGGTTAATCGACAATGGAGCAAAAGGGGCAAAAGAATCCGCCATGGCAAAAGCTTATGCGTCCGACGTCGCCATGAGAACAACTGTTGATGCCGTTCAAATTCTAGGGGGCTATGGGTACATGAAGGATTACCCGGTGGAAAAACTGATGAGGGACGCAAAGCTTTTGCAGATTTATGAAGGGACAAACGAAATCCAAAGGTTGGTCATCGCTCACGAGATTACCACATGAACCTCTTTTGTCCCGAATCCACCCGCTGGGGGATTCGGATTCCAAAAGACCGGCTCTTCGAGGCACGCCCAGAACTGCTCTTGTAAGGTGACTTCGGCTTGTTCTCGATCCCCCAGGAGCTCCCCGCCGGGAAGTACTTTCAAGACCCTTCCCCCCTGACTTCTGAAGCCATAGCCGATATGTGATGATCCGACTCGAATGCAGCTTTTCCTTCCGTCGAGAGAGCTGGCTATGAGAGATTGTCTCTGGATTGTCCTATTTTCAATCATTTGGCCGCTACTACTCACACCCGCAGCGGCCGCCAAAGGAAATAGACATCCCCGGAAACTCGAAGCATCGCAATGCGAGGCCGCCTCCAAAGCCGCTGGTTCGTGGCATTCGAAGCCGGAAGGAATGCCGTGTATTCAGGGGGCAACAATAACCGTTACCGTATTGGATA
The DNA here is from genome assembly GCA_011772205.1 of Candidatus Latescibacterota bacterium. Taxonomy (GTDB): domain Bacteria; phylum Krumholzibacteriota; class Krumholzibacteriia; order WVZY01; family WVZY01; genus WVZY01. Next base: position 2,301 of record WVZY01000076.1, on the reverse strand, counting down.
GCTCTACCGGCGAGGAACTACCAGCCCGGTGCAGCGTCATCGACACATGGGGATACTCGCGTCGTCCCTTGACGGCTGCCCTCTACCATACTGCTGAAGGAGGATATTTTTATACCAGCGGGACTTTTGATCTTTTCATTCCAGTCGGGACCACGCTCATTCGAATAGGTCGTGGCCCCGAATATGAACCGATCATCGATAGCGTTCAGGTGCTGGGAGACACCACATTAGTGTACTCTCTCAACGGAGTGGCCGACATGAGCGACCTCAACTGGTATTCGGGGGACTGCCATGTACACATCAATCACTCGGGAGGTACCTACACGCTCGAGCCCGAGGATGCTCACTTATTGGGACGCGCCGAAGACATCAACGTCGTGAATTGCCTCGATCAGGATTACTACTTTACCGGAGCGCCGGATTCCTCCAGCTCCACCGAATGCATCGTTTACATGTCGGAAGAATACAGGAGCGGAACTTATGGGCACATGGGCCTGCTTGGTTTGAAGCAACTATGGTTCCCTCAATGGTCGCATTGGTGGCCAATGAATCTGCATGTCGCCGAAGCCATTCATATGCAAGCCGGTGGCCTGGTGATCCCGGCCCATCCGGTGACTACGGACGATTTTTCACAAATCGATCAATGGCCCGGAACCGGCCTGGCCCTCGAGCTTCCCGTCGATGTCGCCCGAGGAGAAGTCGATGCGTTCGAAGTGATGAGCTACAGCAATTACCTTTCCGGCGGGATAGAACTCGAGATGTGGTATCGTCTCCTAAACTGCGGTTTCAAGCTTCCCGCTTGCGCCGGAACGGACGCCGGCGTAAACCGTGCTCATGATCGTCCTCTTGGGGCATTCAGAACCTACGTTCACATACCGGATGGAGAGTTCAATTTCGAAAACTGGGCGGCCCAATTAGCAAAGGGGAAAACCTTCGTTACGAACGGCCCCTTGATTACACGGTTCGATCTCAAGGGGCTCATGCCCGGCGACAGCCTCTCCTTGCCCGAAGCTTCCTGGCGAATCCTCGGCTGGCTGTCGGTCCAAAGTGCTCATCCAATCGACAAAGCCGAGATCATAACAAATGGCGAGGTCTTGCATACATTTATTCCTGGAGGAGATCAACGCAGTATCAGTACTCCGTTCGCTCTTCACATAGATAGTAGCATGTGGGTAGCTGCCAGAGTGACCGGCGTGGATACATCATGGCACCTGGTTGGCGACACGCTCTTCGCCCATACGAGCCCGGTCTATTTCCGCATCGGAGAAGCCCGAATAGTGAAGCAGGAAGATGCCGAGTTTTTTGTCGAATGGATCGAAGATCTTGAATCTCTGGCTGAGGAGGAAGGTGAATGGCCAGATTCCTCGGCTGCCTCCCGCGCGTTTAATGAGTTAGCTTGGGCGCGGGAGTATTACGCATCGCTCGCCGGTATTGCAACTCACGTCGAACATCACCGGCCGGCGGCCTTTACACACGAGCTTCTCCTGAAGCAGAATACCCCAAATCCATTTTCACTAGGCACGACCATAGAGTTCTCTCTCCCCTTCTCCGATGCTAGTGCGAAACTTCCAAGCTCCATGTCACAGGCCGAAGTGACGCAAACAAGCCTTGCCATCTACGACGTTCGAGGAAAAGTGGTCAGGACACTTTTCAGAGGCGAGCTTCCGCCTGGTATGCACAAGCTCTACTGGGATGGTAACGATAATCGCGGGAAACAGGTGGCAAGCGGCGTTTATTTCTGCAGGCTCCAATCCGGAGATCATACATCCAGTCGCAAGATGATTCTTGTAAGATAGCGCAACAAAGATGCGCTTCTACGTCAAGTTGATGGGATCTCGAGAACGGGTACCTAGCGGCTCTGCGATTCCTTGATAAATTTGTAAAACTCGCCGTCGGTAGAGAGTATGAGGGAGGTTTCCGCATCCAGAGTGTTCTGGTAGGTCTCCATCGTTTTCAAAAATTCATAGAAAGCTCGTGATGCAGCGGAGCGATCGTACGCGGCAGCATAAATCTTCGTTGCCACTGCGTCGGCATTACCCATGATTTCNNTCTCCTTCCGAGCGGAACCGGTCGGCAATTCGCTGCCGCTCGGCGATCATCCGCTCGTAAACCTTACGCCTGACCTCTTCCACATAGTTGATTCGCTTGAATTGAACATCGAGGATTTCGATCCCGAGATCCTCCGTGCGCTGCTGTGCTTTCTCGAGAATTTCTCTCCGGATCTTATCCCGCCCCACGTTAATCGGTTCAAGCCCCGTCTCGTCCTGGGCTTCCAATTCGCTTTGCTCCGGTGTTCGGTTG